>DAOTJE010000029.1:0-62095 GCA_035448545.1 Sedimentisphaerales bacterium
GAACCTGCAACCTTCGGATTCGAAGTCCGCGACTCTATCCAATTGAGCTACGGGCGCAGCAATCGAGGTGCGAGGCACTATACCGGCCCGGCGGAGCGCCGTCAACCTTTTTCGAACCCCCGGCTCGTCCCGCATCCGCCCCGGGGCAGGTCACCGCGGTCAGATCGTCCGCTGTGATTTCGACGGGTGTTGACGACATCCGCTGCGGCGGTATACCATCTGGCCAGGAGTTCATCGAAGGGTCGCAGGAGAACTGCATGATGAGACCGAGTGCGCGCCTGCTTGCATTTGCCTTTCTGTTGCTCGTGGCCGCCCACGCATGCCTCGCGAACCGGAGCGGGCCGATCCCCGCTCTCGATGGTCTGCTCGATGACATCGCGAGGAGCTTCCGCGAGTATCAGGTGATCGTCGAGCCGGACCGGAACGAAGCCGAATGGTGGGCGGGGGCGCCGTCGGTCGTGCGGGACAAGAGCGGCACGTTCTGGCTGGCCTGCCGGATGCGCACCGCCGAGGCGCCGCGCGGACTGCGGGGCTACGAGATTCGAATCCTGCGCAGCGCCGACGGCATCCACTTCGAGAAGGTGCACAGCATCCGAAGAGAAGACATCCCGATCCCCGGTTTCGAGCGCCCTGCCCTGCTGATCGATCCGAAGACCGGACTCTTCAAGCTCTACGCCTGTGGCCCCTGGCAGGATGGCCCCTGGTCGATCATCAAATTCACGGACGCCGTCGATCCGACCGCGTTCGATCCGCGCTCCGCGAAAGTCGTCATCGCCCCCCTGCCCCGATCCGACGACCGCGACGTGATCCCAAGCGAATACAAGGACCCCGTCATCCTCTGTGCACAAGGGGTCTACCATTGCTATGTCATCGGGGTCATGCGTCGAACCGAGCGCATCTATCATTTCCGCAGCCGCGACGGGGAGGTCTGGGAGCCGGTGGGCAGTCCCTATCAGTCGATCATGGACCTGACCGGCTGGCACGACTTCTACGTCCGCCCGGCGAGCGTGGTCCCGGTGGGTCTGGGACACCTGTTCATCTATGAGGGTTCGGCCTGCGACTGGCACGACCCGGTCTACAACATCGCCACCGGCGTCGGCTTCACCTTCGACCTGCATCACGTCAGCGACCTGACACCGGATCACCCTCTGCTGGCCAGCACGACACCGAGCGAACGTTTCGCCACGTGGCGCTATTCGCATTGGATGTGGGTCGATGGCGAACTCTGGGTCTATGCGGAAGTCGCCAGACCCAACGAGTCCCATGAAATCCGCCTCTTCCGCCTGCCGAAGAACTGACAATTCCGCGTCGGCCCGCGATCTGGTATATTCGGCCACGCGGAAACTCGACAAGAGTACCAACCTCCTGACAGAGAGTGGACATGACCGAGCGACGCGAGAGAAGCAGCAAACACAGAATTCGGGGCTGGCACATCGCGGCCATCGTACCGTGCCTGTTGATCGTCGCCTTCGCGGTCTTTCGCATCATCGTTCGGACCAAGGTGAACCGTCGCATCGACGCGATTCGCGCCGCCGGATACCCTGTCACCTTCGCCGAACTCGATGACTGGTATCGTCCGCCTGACGGTGAGAATGCAGCCGACTACATCACAACCGCCTTCACGCACCTTCATCTGCCCGACAAGCAACAGCAGGAGCGATTGCCCCTGTTCGGCTCCAATACGCTCCCGTTGCGAACCTACCGGACGGATGGAGAGACCAGGGCCTTGATAGCCCAACTGCTTGCCGACAATCACGACGCCCTGGAGCTGCTGCGAGAGGGCGCCGCGATCCCGGGCTGCCGGTATCCCGTGGACCTCGCCCAAGGCTTCTCCTGTCGCATACCACACCTTCCGCCGGGACTGCGCGAAGCCACGTTCCTGTTCGTTCTGGAGTCCATGCTCCAGGCCGAAGAGCACAACGCCGAGCCCGCCGTACAGTCCATTCTGTCCGCGTATGGTCTGGCACACTCCCTACGGAACGAGCCGACCGACATATCGCAAATCGTTCGCATGTCACTCCATCGATTCGTAGGCTCCGGGCTCGAACGCATTCTGAACAAGATCCGCCTGAGCGACACTCAACTGCGTCGAATTGACGCCGTGCTGGCGGCCGCCCACGACCCCAACGCATCAGTCCTACCTCTGGTCTACAGGCGATGCAGCGGATATGAGGCGTTCCGCAAGCCTCGAGACCCCGACCTAGTCCAGGAAACGCAAGAGGAAGCGCCGTCCGTGGCCCACATCGCCATCGGCCGGGCTCTCGGGACACTCGATCTCAGTCTGCTCGAATACCTGGACCGCGTGGAGCAGCATATGAAGATCCTGCAACTTGCGCCCGCTCAACGGCTAGAGGCCGCCACAGAGGCCAAGGCCAGGTACGAAGCCAATCCCCTGCCTCCGGGGTTGAATTGGCTGCTGGACGATCTGGCACAGATCATCCGCATCGATGTGGAGGACATGGCACGGGTGCACGTCGCTCGTGCGGCGATAGCCATCGAGCGATATCGTCTCGCCGACGACCGCCTGCCCGAGAGCATCGCAGATGTCGTCCCTCGCTTCCTGGAGGCCGTTCCGGAAGACCCGTTCGACAGCGAATCGCTACGATACGGCAAGCGTGACGGGGGATATGTCGTCTACAGCATCGGACCCGACGGGACCGACGACGGCGGCACCGAGCGCCGGCCCAAGCGATCCGGCCAGAAGGAGGACCTCCCCTACGACGTCACATTCATCATCGAGCGATAAGCCCGCGCGGGCGGACGACAATTCCGTAGACATCGGCTCGGCCTGATACAATCTTGTCCGTTCCGCCTGAAGGGTGTGCGGTACAAGGTCCCCGTATCCGCCTGCAACCACCTCCGTCATCGCAGAACGGCTGCGATTCCCTCGGGCGGCGCGGGATTTGCGTCATAAGTCATTTGCGTGGGAACCGAACGGACGCTATAAGTACTCGCTCGTGCGCGGCGGGAGCGGTCGCGGGCCCGGGATGAACCCGTCGCCATCGCCGTCGGTAGACAGATGGCGGCACGCACCGCATCGGAAAGACCGACCGAGCACAGGGGAACCGAGGTCGCCGCATGGACAGTGAGCAACTGTTGTATGAAGTCAACGAGCTGAACCATCTCTTCCGAGAGAGCGCCAGCGTCGAGACGCTGCTGAACAAAGCCGTCGAGATGGTGGCCGACCGGACGCACTCGGCTGTCTGCTCGATCTATCTGTACGATCCGGCCGAACGCATGCTGACGCTGCGCGCCACGCGCGGCCTGAACCCCGCGTCCGTGGGGAAGGTGCGGCTGAGGCTGGGCAAGGGACTGACCGGCCTGGCGCTCCAGGAGATGAAGACCGTCTGTGAGAGAGATGCCAGCCGCCATCCCCACTACAAGTTCTTCCCCGGCCTGTTCGAGGAGCGGTTCGATGCGTTCCTGGCGCTGCCCATCGCACGCGGCATCTCCAAGATGGGGGTGCTGGTTCTCCAGCGCAGCACCGGTGAGTCTTTCACCGACGCCGACGTCAAGGCCCTGGAGACCGTGGCGTCGCAACTGGCCCACATCATTGAGAACGCCCAGTTCCTCCTGGGGATGCATGAGCCGCGATTGGAGCATCCCGAGGTCCGGAGGACCGTTCCCGCCCAACTGAAATTCATCAAAGGCCGGGTCGCCTCCGAGGGGTTCGCCTACGCGCCGGCGATGGTGATCGACAAGCAAAAGAGCCTGTCGTTCCTGCTGCACCGCGAATTTGAGGGACAGTACAGTATCGAGCAGTTCCACGAGGCGGTCACCCGCACGACCGATCAGCTCGAAAAGCTTCAGGAGCGTGTCGAGAGCAGGCTATCGGATGCGGCCTCTCTGATCTTCGCTGCCCACCTGATGATCCTCAAAGACAAGGCCTTCCTCGACAGGATCGTCCGACGCATCGAGGCCGGCGTCAACCCGCCCGCCGCCGTAGCCGAGGTCAGCGGCGAATTCATCCAGACGTTCCTCGCCAGCGACAGCGCGTACATGCGGGAGAAGGTCAACGACATCGAGGACCTGGCCATTCGTCTGGTGAACAACCTGGTCAGCGCCGGCGAGGATACCCAGGTCTATCGGGGTCACGTCGTCATCACGCGCGAGCTGTTCCCCTCCGACCTGCTGAAGCTGTCGGGCGAGGAAGCCAGCGCCGTGGTCCTCGTCGGCGGCGGAGTCACCTCGCACATCGCGATCCTGGCCCGCTCGCTGGCCATGCCGATGGTCATCGCGGACAACTTCGACCTGCTCGGCCTGCCGGATGGGATCCCGGTCCTCGTCGACGCACAGATCGGCAACGTGTTCGTCGATCCCGACGACACCGTGCTGGAGAGATTCCAGTCGCAGCAGAAGGTCCGACTGAGCCTGGACGAGCAGAAGAAGCTCGTCCAGCCTCAGACCCGCACCTCCGACGGCGTGCCGGTGCAACTGCTGGCCAACATCAATCTGCTGACCGACGCAGTCCTCGCGGCCGAATTGCAGTGCAACGGCGTGGGCCTGTACCGCACCGAGTTTCCGTTCATCGTGCGGACGACGTTTCCGTCCGAGGCTGAACAGTTCGTCATCTACAGCAGGCTCGTCCAATCCATGCCGGGCAAACCGGTGACGTTCCGCACGCTCGATGCCGGCGGCGACAAAATCCTCTCGTACTACCACGACGTCCAGGAGCAGAATCCCGCCATGGGCATGCGGTCGATCCGGTTTTCCCTCCAGAACCGCTCGATCTTCGGCGAGCAGGTCCGGGCCATCCTCCGGGCCGGAGCGGGCGCCGACCTGCACATCATGTTCCCAATGATTTCCTCAATCGACGAGTTCTGCCAGGCGCGCGCCGTAGTCATGGAATCGATCGACACGCTGACGCGACAGGGCATCGCCCACAACAGCAAACCGAAACTGGGCATGATGGTGGAGCTGCCCTCCGTGATCGAGCTGATCGAAGACTTCGCCGAAGAGGTGGAGTTCTTTTCGATCGGCACCAACGACTTCATTCAGTTCATGCTGGGGGTGGACCGCACCAACGACAGCGTGGCGGATTTCTATCTGCCGCACCATCCCTCCGTGCTGCGGGCCCTGAGCCGGATCGTTCGTGTCGCCAACGACCACCAGCGGGAGGTGTCCGTCTGTGGCGATATGGCCCACCAGCCGCCCTACATCCCGTTCCTGTTGGGCATCGGGGTCCGCACGCTCAGCGTGGACCCTGCCTACCTGCTGCGGACCCAGCAGACGGTCGCCAGCACATCCATTCGCCAGGCGGAAGCGACCGCGCAGGCCATGCTGGCGCAGACCACAATCCGCCAGATCGAAGCGATCCTCCACGCGCCAGCCGCCGCCGTCTGAGGCCGGCGACTCCAGAACTGGTGGAACCTGTCGGGACGGTCAGCCGCGCTTGGCCTGAATCCTGGCGCGGCGCCGATTGGCGAGAATCTTGAGGCCGTGATGCGTCCGCGAGCGAGCCCGGAACCCACTGACACGCTTCTTCTTGATATGACTCTTACGATGGTTTTCCATTGTCCTGTTCCAACCCAAGACCCACTGAACCTTACAGCCGAAACGCAGAAGTTTCGTGCCCCGACTGTGATGCCTCGCGGATCTACGGCGTCGGAATCACAGTGCCCCAGAGCATACCACACGTTGCCCGGACTGCAAGAGTCTTGCTGGCGGCGCGCCCCATTTTGTTTACGGCCGTCCCCCAGGAGCCGGACCCGGCGGCCAGCAGGCGGGGTCCTGCTGGTAGAAGTCTTTCAACGCCTCGTACAGCTCCGGATGGACGTCCCGCAGTTCCTCGGCCTTCTCGAAGAAGCACTCGGTTGCCACCGCGAAGAACTCGGCCTCGTCGGTGGCCCCGTACTCGTCGAGCACTTGCTCGTCGTCCCGTCCGATGCTGCGGCGGAATTCCTCGAAATCCTCGCCCAAGGTCTGGGCCCAGGAGGCGAAGCGGAACCGGTCCCGCAGGACCGGGGTGTTGTCGCCCCTGCCATAGGCGTTGTCGAGCTGGTGGGCGAATTCATGGAAAACGACGTTCTGGCCGTCGCGCGGGTTGGCGGCCCCCCGCCGCACGCTGTTCCAGGCCAACACCACCGACCCGCGATGCCAGGACTCGCCCAGACGCACATCCTCGCCTTCGAGGACCATGTCGCCAACCATGTGGTGCACCCGCCCGGCGACGTACGTCCGGGGATACACCAGGATGGACGTCAGGCCCGGGTAGTAGTCGGTCTGGCGGTGCAGCAGCAGGATGCACGCCTGGGCCGCGATGGTGACACGAATCTCGTCGGTGATCTCCAGCCCGCCGCAGCCCTCGAACCGCTTCTCCGCAAGAAAGACCAGGATGTGCCGGCGCAGCTCCTGCCGGTCCGCCTCCGGCAGACGCCGGCAGATCGGGACGTTCTTCTCGATAATGGCCAGCCATTCCGCCGGAAAGGGCTGTCCTGCAATCCTAGCTCGTCGACGCTTCTTGAATCCCAGCATGTCCTTCTCTTGTATTCTGTCGCGTTTGCGGGTACTTATACCATCGGCGACCGGCCAAAGAAAGCCTCCCGTCGGACCGAACGGCGGTGGCAGCCGCGTGTGGCCGCCTCAAGCGCAGCGGCTCTCCTGAGCCTGCCGAAGGATTGGGGATGGCCCGAAAAAGCAGGCTTCTCGATAGAAGAACGATTGCAGCATAGACATGAACGGTACCCCCATGTTCCTGACGGCGGCCATCTCCGGCACCGGAGGCGTCATCAAGACGCGGCCGGAGGACTTCTTCGTCGAGGAGCTGCCTCTCTATCCGGCGGCCGGCACAGGCGACCACACATACATCCTCCTGGAGAAACGCGGCCTGGGTACGCGGGACGCCATCGACCGGCTCGCGCGGGCGCTCAACATCCCGCGTCGTCACATCGGCTCGGCGGGACTGAAGGACACGCACGCCGTGACACGCCAGTGGGTCTCCGTCGAGCACGTCGATCCCGAGCGACTGCGGGGGCTCGACGTCGCAGACATCCGCGTCCGCCAGGTTACCCGCCACACCAATAAGCTGAGGCTGGGTCACCTCGCGGGCAACCGCTTCGTCATCAAGCTTCGCGAGCTGACGATGCCACTCGACCAGGCGGCCCGCACCGCCGAGCAGGTGCTGTCAATCCTGACGCAGAAAGGCGTGCCCAACTACTACGGCCCGCAGCGGTTCGGTAACCGCGTCGACAACCACCTTATCGGCAAGGCGATCATTGACAACGACGCCCATCGCGCCATCGATCTGTTCATCGGCGCGCCCGATCCGCGTCTCGACAGCGCCGTGATGCTCCAGGCCCGGCAGCTCTACCTGGATGGGCGGTACCAGGAGGCTCTGGACGCCTGGCCGCGACAGATCGTCGAGCGGCGGCGCATCCTCAAGGCCCTCATCGCCAATCGCGGCAACAAGAAGCGAACCTTCAAGGTCATGGACAGGCACCTCAAGGGCTTCTTCGTCTCGGCGTACCAGTCAGCGGTGTTCAACCGCGTACTCACCGCCCGCATGCCCGACATCGACAAGCTCCTGCCGGGGGACATGGCCTACAAGCACGAGAACGGCGCGTGCTTCCGTGTGGAAGACGCGGCGGCCGAGCAACCCCGCTGCGATCGGTTCGAGATCAGTCCGACCGGCCCCCTGCTGGGCCAGCGCACGACCCGCCTGGAAGGCCCTGCCGCCCAGATCGAGGAACCCATCCTCGAAGCCGAAGGGCTGGGCGAAGAGCAGTTCCGCCAGATGAAGAAGCTCGGCGCCCGCGGCGGCCGCCGGCCCCTGCGGTTCCAGCCGCGAGGGGTCGCCGTCGCGACGGGCACGGATGACCTGGGCCCCTACCTGGAGCTGCGGTTCGAGCTCGACTCCGGCTGCTACGCCACCACCCTGATCGCCGAGATCACCAAGAACCCCGTCGAAGACGAGCCCACCGAGCCAACCCCCGACGACGCCGGCGCCGCGTGATCCTCCGCCCCGGACGCCCCACCCGTCTGGGAATTGGCTTTGTTTCGCACGCTTGCCTCGTTTGGATCATTCGGTTTTTGGGCTTGTCTCGGATTTCGGGTTTCGTGCTTCGGATTTGCCGGTTCCGAACCGCTCCGCCCGTGCGGAACCGGCCGAATTGGCTTTGTTTCGCATTCTCCCCGTCCCGCCCGGAAGGGAACAACGATGGAACGTTGGAATGGTGGAACGTTGGAACGCCGGGGCGGCAAACGCCAAGCCCTCGCGGCGCCGCAGGCACCCGCCGGCATCCGACCACCCGCAACCGGTGTCCGCCGATTCGCCATTTGCTATTCACTTTATGTAAAGAGCTTGGTTCTGTTGATAATAAACACTCTCATCGTAGCTGTAAAGCAGTATCTGCGGGAAATCTCGGGGTTCTTCGCGGGTTCGGCGATGGGGTTCCGCCGGCACATCGGGCGGACGTCAACGGGCCTTCAGGGGACGCACAAAGGCAGCGAATGGACCGCCTCTCAGGGCATTGACCCACCTCTGGTCGGCCGTGATGACCTTCGCGTCCAACTCAACAGCCAGTGCCAGATAGAGACTGTCGTAAACCGTGCGCCCGGTCGCCATGGCGATTTCCAGAGCGTCGGCAAGCAGGGAAATGCTGTCGTATATCTCCAGCGGCACGGACAAGAAATGCCCGATGATCTCAGAAGCCTCGTCTGCGCTGAGCAGGTGCCGGACGTGGAGCTTCCAGATAATGTTGCCCACCTCGGCCCGGATCAGGTCCGGCGCAACCAATCGGCGGCGCCCATCCATCAGTCGCAGGGCGGCCGGCGCATCGGGCTCCGGCAGGAACCACTTGGCCGCCACACTCGCGTCGACCACCAGGAGGGTCATCTCCGGCGATCCTCGCGCAGCAACTCGGTGCTGTCGGGCAGTGGACGACCGCTGAGCTTGCGGTGCCACTGCCGCATGAGTCTGCGGGCATCCTGGAAGCCAAGTCCCGCCGCCTGGGTAAGAATCAGCCGGGCTTCTCCCTCCAGACTCCGGCCCTGCCGCCGGGCCCGCTCCTTCAGCCGCTGGACGATCTCCTCGTCCAGATCACGTATCAGTATCTGGGCCATAGAACACACTCCTGGTCGTTGCTATCATAATGATAGCATACCGCCGACCTGCCGTCAACCTCCAAAATGGACGCGATTACCCGTTTCCTGGCGGGAGTGGAAAAGAGCCCTACGTCGTGTGTCCGTACGAGCATCCTTATCCGGGAATTACAGGGACGCCATACTCAAGCCAAGAGCGCGGTGAGCAGAAGATCTCGGAATTGCGCAGCCGGGCGGCCGGAATCGCCCAGGCGGTTACGCTCGGGGCGGTGCCTGAGACGCGGAATGCTTGGAGAGGCTGACGACCTTTCTGCCTCGGCGTTTCTGACGGCGCATGGCGTCGCGCAGCATCGCCTCGGCATCGTAATGGTGTCGGGCGGCCAGTTGATCCTTGACTCTGCGAACCTCGGCGACGATGGGGTCGCGCGCGGTTGCTTCTTGTCGTGCCACAGCTATTCCTTTGACACCCGGACCACCGGGGACCTCTTGGGGATCGAGGAAAGGTCGAACTCACATTGGGCGCATCGAGAGCACTTCTGACAAAGTCATACGGCCTTGCGTCTTCGCGAAGGCTTCGGCTGACGGCAGACAAGCCTGTCGCCGTGCTGTTTCTGAGCTTCGTACACATGTTCGAGATACTTCCGGGGATCGTGGCCGAATTCCCGCTCGATCTCATGCCTGGTCTGACGTGTCTGCTCCACAATCGGGTCTTTCATCTCAGGCCTCCATCAACTCTTCCGGCGTGCAGATAATCGGGCTCTGGTAGCCTCTTTCAGCACTGAGGGCCTCGACGATTGCCCGCACGCGTCCGGCCGTGATGTGCGTGCAGTTCCAGCTCACCAGATAATCCATGCCGTGATAGACGGCGAGAGCCAGATGATACGAATCATTCCTCGCTTTGGAGGGTATGTCCAGAGCATTGAAGTACGCGTCGGCCAGTGCCGCCACATCGGGAGTCATCGCCAACACGGCGAATCTCTGAATTGCAGCAAGGCGGCGTCTGGCCGCTTCTGCATCGCCGCGAGAGATTTCGTCGAATACGATCTGAGAAACGTGGGGCTCGAACGACGGCAGAGCCTTCTCCCACCACTCTGTGGTAATCTGCTGATGCGCCGCTGCGATGAGGTCCCTCGTCCCGCGCGCGGCATAGTAGCTGATGACCGTGGATTCAATGTAGACTGTCTTCATAACCATATTCTATGCACTCTTCGGAACAAATTCACGGGAAAAGGTTCTCTCCAGAATCGGCGGGCCGTCATATTCGACTCTGGGCGGGATGCGTCTGGCGCGGCGAGGTCAAGGCGGAGGAGGCTGGGGGGAGGCGAATTGCTTTTCGTGGAGGTCGCGGTAGAGGCCGGCCTGGGCGAGGAGTTCGTAGTGGGTGCCGGACTCGACGATGCGGCCGTTCGACAGGACGAAGATGCGGTCGGCATTGACGACGGTCGAGAGGCGATGGGCGATGGTGAACGTGGTGCGGCCGGCGATCAGCCGGCTCATCGCGCTCTGGATCAACTGCTCGGACTCGGTGTCGAGCGCCGCGGTGGCCTCGTCGAGGATCAATATCTTCGGGTCCTTCAGGAACGCCCGGGCGATCGTGATGCGCTGGCGTTGCCCGCCGGAAAGCGAGGTGCCCCGCTCCCCCACCTCGGCGTCGAACCCGCCCGGCAGCGACTGGATGAACTCGTAGGCATTGGCCGCCTTGCTGGCCTCGACGACGTCGGCGTCGGAGGCCGTCGGGTCGCCATAGAGGATGTTCTCGCGGATCGTGCCGCTGAAGAGGATCGGGTCCTGCAACACCATCGCAATATGGCGGCGAAGCGACTTGACCTTCACGTCGCGGACGTCGTGGCCGTCGATCTTTACCGATCCGGCGTTGACGTCGTAGAAACGCGGGATCAGGCTGACGATCGTGGTCTTGCCCGAGCCGCTGGGCCCGACGAGGGCCACCTTCTCGCCGGGAGCGACCTGAAACGTGACATCGTGCAGGACGGGACACGTGCCGTCGTACGAAAAACTGACGTGGTCGAACTCGACGCTGCCCTGCACGTCGTTGAGCTCTACCGCGCCGGGCGCGCTGACGATCTCAGGCTTCTCGTCCATGATCTCGTAGATCCGGTCGAGGGCGGCCATCGCGTTGGCGTACACCACGTTCAGCTCGCTGAACCGCTGCAACGGCAAATAGAGCGGGCTGAGGTACATCGTCACCGCGATCAGCTCGCCGACCGTCATGGTGCCCGCGATGACACGGTAGCCCCCGAAGCAGACGACGATCAGCGGGGCGACTCCCATGAGCGTCCCGGTGACTGCCTGATTGAGACTCTGGATAAAGACCCGGCGCATGTTCGTAGTGAACAGCTTCTCCGAGTCCGTCACAAACCGCTTTCGCTCGCTGCGCTCCTGGTTGAAGGCCCGCACGACGACGCTGCCGCTGATGCGCTCCTGGGCGCTGCTGCTCATCGCCGACAGCTCATCCTGGACCTGGCGGGTGGTGGTGCGAATCTCGTCACGGAACCGGCGGAAGAACAGCAGGTACAGAGGAAACGTCGAGAGCGCCACCAGGGTCGTGAGCGCATCGATCCGCAGCAGGAAGTACACCACCACCAGCAGGGCCGCCGCGTCCATCCACGTGTTCGTCAGCGCCGTGCCCACGAGATTCTGGGCCAGTTGAATGTCGCTGATCAGCCGCGTGAGGATCGCCCCGCTCTTGTTCCGCTGGAAGAACGAGGCGCTCATCCGCAGAATCCGGTGGTACAGGTCGCAGCGCAGGTTGAACACGGCCCGGTGGCTGGCCTTGTCGGCATAGAGATGACGCAGATACGTGAACGGGGCATAGACGAAGATGAAGACCGCGATCATCCCGCCGGCGTAGAGAAACAGCTCGCGGTACTTCCGCGTCGCCGTCAGAGTTTCACTGAGGAACACGTCGTCCAGCAGATGGCGCGTCACCTGCGGGACCAGCAGCGGCACGGTGAACTTGACCACCCCGCCGAGGATCGCCAGGATCAGGTATTTCGTATACGGCCGAACGTACCCCAGAAAGCGAATAAAGTTCTTGTGCTTGCCCGCCAAACCATGCCCCACATGTATCGGTAAGGCCCGAAACCATTCTGGCGTCCGGGCCGCGTCCATCATAGAATTCACGGGCGCCAAGTATATCGAAATCGCCCGAAAACTCAAGCTGGAAGGCACCTATGATCGCACACGGCAAGACATGGCTATCGTTATTCCTGACCGTCCTGGCCGGCGCCTCGTCCGCTGCGGCCAGGCAATGGCACGTTGCGCCGAAGGAGGTTCCGGGAATCGCCTCCGACCAGCAGGTTCGCACCATCGCAGAGGCGGTTTCGCGCGCGGAGGCGGGCGACGTCGTCGTCATCCACGCCGGCATCTATCGCGAGGCTGTCCGAATCGACAGGAGCGGCACGCCTGACAAGCCGATCACCATCCGCGCCGCCGAGGGCGAAACGGTCGTCCTGACGGGAGCGGACCGCATCACGGAGTGGACGGCCGAGCAATCGCCCGACGGCGACGGGCGGGTCTACAGCACGCCGTGGCCCCACAAGTTCGTCGCGTGGAACGAGAGCTACACGCATCCGGCCGATGAATTCCATCGGCTCATCGGCCGGTGCGAGCAGGTCTTCGTCGGGGGCTATGCCCTGCGACAGGTGCTCCGGCAGGACAAGCTGACTCGGGGCGCGTTCTACGTCGACCTCGACGCCGGGCGTCTGTACGTCTGCGGCTATGACGACCGCGACATCGCCGGCAACAAGGTCGCCGTCGAGGCGTCGACGCGCGACCGCATCCTGAGTGTCAAGGGCAGCCACATCGTCGTACAGGGCCTTCGCTTCCGTTACGCGGCCAACCGCGCCCAGCAGGGCGCCGTCGAGTTCGCCGGCGACCACATTACGCTGGACGGCTGCACCTTCGAGCACACCAACAGCAGCAGCGCGCAGTTCACAGGTCAGGACATCACCGTCCGGAACTGCACGTTCCAGCACAACGGCCAACTCGGCTTCGGGGCCAGCCGGGCCCACCGCCTGCACCTGACCGGCTGCACGATTCGCGACAACAACACCAAGGGCTTCGATCGCGGCTGGGAGGCAGGCGGCAACAAGATCTGCCTGACGCGGGGTGCGCTGCTGGAACAGAGCACATTCGTCGAGAATCGCGGCAACGGCATCTGGTTCGACATCGGCAATGAGGACTGCGTCGTTCGCAACTGCCTGATCGCGCACAACGAGGACGCGGGCATCTTCTACGAGATCTCCTACGCGCTGCACGCCCACGACAACGTCATCGTCGGCAACGGCCTGGCGGATTCGCCCGGCGCCTGGGGCGCCGCCGCGGGTATCAGCCTGTCCAGCTCGCCCGGCTGCACCATCGAACGGAATCTGCTGATCGGCAACAAGGAGGGGTTCAACTTCCGCGAGCAGACCCGCTCGACGCCACGGATCACAGGCGGCTCGGAGCCGGTCTGGAACCACGACCAGATCGTCCGGCACAACATCCTCGCCTATAACCGCGACGCCCAGGTCTGGGGCTGGTTCGACATCGCCGACGAGCGGCACTGGCCCAAGGCCATGCAGAGCGAACAGGCCGGCGACCTTTCGCTCGAAGGGCTGCACCTGACGTTCGAGAACAACCTCTACTGCCCCACTGGCGGCCAGGGCCTGTTCCATTGGGGAGTTACCTGGAAGAGGCACAAGAAGTACCGGACGCTCGACGAGGTGCGGACGGAGCTGGGATTAGGCCAGGGCAGCGCAGTGGCCGAATTCGCCGTCGCAGACTACTTCGACCTGGACCTGCGTGTCCCAGCCGGCAGCGAGGCGATCGCGATGGGCTGCTATCCGCAGGGAACCGTCCCCGGTGTGCGGTTGGGCATAGCCCCATAGCGACTCGTGTCTATGGCTCTCCGGCACGACCTCGGCAAGGCGGCCCTCGCCGTTGCGACACGAGAAACTCTAATATCTTTGCAGGTTTCGGGCCTCCCTTGCCGAAATGAAAGAGATGCTTGAGACGCCAACGAGAAGCGGGTATAATTAATATTTTGCGTCCGGGGCCGGGAACGCGTGGCGCTGCGGCCCTTGGGCGTCAGGACGTGACAACGACGAATGCAGACCGCGATAGGTCATACGATCTCTGATTTGCACCTGCTGACCACCCGCAGCTCGGCCGCGAAGATGATGCCCAGCCTGCACCACGCCGCATCGGAGGCGGGCCTGTTCGTCCTCAACGGGGACATCTTCGACTTTCAATGGTCAGTCTACTCCGACCTCAATCGGTCGCTTCAGTACGTCGAAGACTGGATCGGCGACCTCGTCGAGCGGCACCCGCACTGCCAGTTCGTCTTCATCACGGGCAACCACGACAGTCTGCCGGCCTATGAGGAGCTTCTGGAGAACCTGTCCGGGCGGCACGCCAACCTGGCGTGGGACCCGTTCTATCTGAAGGTCGGCGAGAAGGTGTTCCTCCATGGCGACGTGCACAATTCGCCGACGCCGGAGACGCTCGCGGCCTATCGGTCAAGGTGGCACGGACCGCCTCACAAGCCGTGGGCCCACAAGGCGTACTTCGTGTTCGCATGGCTGCGAATCCCGCGTCTGATTCACGAGTTGACGCCCGCGCACCGGCCTACCGCGGACGTGATCACATATCTGAAGGCGGAACTGGGACCTCGCTTCGGTGACGTGCAGGACGTCTATTACGGCCATACCCACAAGCCGCACTCGAACTTCCTCTGCCAGGGACTGCGTTTCCACAACACGGGCGCCACCCTTCACGGCGTGCGATCGCGCATCCAGACGTTCCTGTACGACCCGGCTGATCTCGAACGCGGACTTCAGGAGAGAGATCGCCACCGTAACAGGCCTGTCGGCGCAGGCATCGTTTAGCCGCGGCGGAACCGCTCCATTTGGCACATATCAGTCATGTCGCAGGGCAACCACCGGATCGACGCGGGCCGCGCGTCGCGTCGGGTAGATTCCCGCAATCAGACTGACCAGCACCGAAAAACCGATGCCGCCCAGGCAGAGCCACCAGGGGAAGCTGAAGTACTGGATGAAGGGCACACCCTCCCGGGCCGTGAAGCCGTTCACGACCTGATTGATGACGAAGCTCACCACCCACGCCAAGGCCAGGCCGAACACACCGCCCAGAAGGCCGATCAGTCCTGACTCAACAAGAAAGATTCTCTGCACGTCGCCGTCCGTCGCTCCGACGGCCTTCATGACGCCGATCTCCCGATAGCGTTCGAGGATCGACATCACCATCGTGTTGACGATGCCCAGCGAGGCGACCGTGATGCCGATCATTCCCACGGCCAGCAGGAACATGTCCATGATGATGAAGCCCTTTTGCATCTGCTCCATGTGGTCCATCAGGGCGAAGGTCCGCAGTCCGCGCTCTTCGAGCCGGGCCTTGACTGGCGCGACCTTGTTCGTCGAGGTGACCTTGACGGTGACGGTGGAATAGCCGGCCGTCTTCTCGGGGGGCCGGAACAGGTCCGACAGGCCGGTGAGGACCAGCTTCCGCATCCGGCGCGCCGCGCCCGGCGGGAGGAAGACGTCGCTGCGGATCGGCAGCGGGCCGCCGAAGCCCATTCGCTCGATCACGCCGACAACGGTGAACGTGTATCGCTGATCGGAAATGGGCAGCCGCTGGTCGCCGCGCCCGAAGGCCATCCGTATCAGGCTCGCCAGGCGGAAGTCCAGGATGATGGTGCGGACCTCGATCTCGCGGCCGACGGCGCTGTCGGGCTGTTTGACACCCAACCGTCTCAGGATCGAATCGCTGACCATCACCTCATTGGGTTCATCGCCGGCGTAGGGAGCCCCGGCGCGCAGTTGGACGAGCTCCGATCGACAGGCCTGGGCCGTGACCACCTGGACGAGGGTAAACTGCTCCTCGTCGCCCAGGCGAATCTGCGCGGGGAAACGCATTTCGGGAAAGGCGGCCTCCACACCCTCGATTTGTGTCAGCTCACCAAGGAATTCATCGTCCAGAACTTCGACTTTCTGCTGTGAGGCGGCGGCAGACGCCCGCGGAGCGTGCCCTTCGGGCGAGTCGGGATCGAAATCGGCGCCCGCCGGACCGGTGCTGTGCGCCGGGTAGACGTTGATATAGTTGAACAACTCCAGGTCGTTGAACTGGTCGCGGATGTTCCGCTGCACGCCCTGCCCGAACGCAAACATGCACACGAGAGCGCCGATACCGATCACCACGCCGCCGGTGGTCAGAAAGGTACGCAGCTTCTTCTTCCACAGGTTCGTCCAGGCCTGCTCAATGTAGTCCGACGCTCTCATGGTCCGCCTCTCAAGGTCTCCTGCGAGACCACCGCACCGTCCTGGAGATACACCATTCTGTCGGCAAACTCGCGAAGCAGCGCCTCTTCGTGGGAGATCATCACAACCGTCAATCCGCGCTCGGCCCTCAGGTCGGCCAGGAGGCGGACGATCTGCTGCGACGTCCTGCTGTCGAGATTGCCTGTGGGCTCGTCGGCCAGAAGGATTCGCGGCCGGTTCGCCAGCGCCCGGGCGATGGCAACGCGCTGCTGCTCACCGCCGGATAGCTCGGTGGGCCGGTGGTTCAGACGGGCACCAAGGCCGACCAGATGCAGAAGCTCGGCCGCACGGTGTATCCGCTCCTTCTTCGCGACGCCGGCAAACAACAGCGGAAACGCGACGTTCTCCAGGGCGGAGTACGAGGCAACCAGGTTGAACGACTGGAAGATCATGCCAACCGTGTGGCGTCGAAACAACGCCAGCTCCGCCTTGCTGAGATCGGAAATCCGTCGGCCATCGACACGGATACTGCCCGAAGAAGGCCTGTCCAGTCCGCCGAGCAGATTCATCAGCGTGGACTTGCCCGAGCCGGATGTCCCCGTGACGCCCACGAACTGACCGCGATCCACCGAGAGCGTCGCGTTGCGCAGGGCGACCACTTCGACCGAGCCTAAGGAGTAGACCTTGGTCAAATCCTGCACCTGGATGAAACCGTCACCGTTCATGAGCCAGAAGGAACGCCTGCAACCCCTCCAGATCGTCCGTGTTGAGCAGGTCAACGCCCGCCATGAGCAGTTGCCGCCAGACCGCGTCCCGCGCTAGCGAACGCACCTCCGGCGTCGCCCAGAACCGCACAAGCCGTCCCTTCTCGTGGGCGGCATCGACGATCTGCTTGAGCTTCTGTGCCTCCACGTCAGGCATCGGCCCCTCGCCCCTCCACGTGAAATGACTGAACCACCGATCGCTGATCAGCGGGACCAGGTCGGCGGGCGCATCAGAATCCAGGTCGGCCAAGCGACCATCGCAACCGGCGTATCGGGTCTTCTGCGACCGCATCAGCTCGAAGGGACGATTGCCTGAGACGATCACGAGGATCGCCCTGTCTTGGCGTCCTTCCGGCCCGAAGCTCGTCACGAGGTCGCGGTATTCCGCCAGGGTCTCGTGGAGTCTCAGGTAGGTCGGCTCGGCGGCCGACTTGAGATCGATCAGCAGCAGAAACCGCTCGTGGCCGGGGTGAATCCGCCCGCCGTTCTGCCTGGCCCGCTCCCGCAGCGGATCGAGATAGAGGGATCGAAGCGTTCGATCCGGCCGGATCGCGGGGGCGCCGTGGGCAACGCACAACTGATCGCCGACAAGGAAGACATCTGCCTCCACGCTGGCAAAACCGTGCGAAAGCGCATCGAAGAGCGGCCGCTGGTGCAGGTAATCGTTGTGCGCATGGGCCCGTGCCAAAGGGGTGACGTTCGCCTCTGTCAGCACGACGGTCATCACGACAATGAAGATATCCGTAATCACATCCGGCCCCTTCGATCGCCCCGGCAAAGCGCCTGGACCCAACGCTTGGCTTCTCGCCCGACAGCATACCGTCGCGATCCCAAGGTGACAACAGGAAGCGCCCATGCCCACGCCACCCGTCCTGCGACCCGCTCGGCCTCGGCATGGAAGGCCCGAGAAGATCGCCCTTTCGGCACCGAAGCGGGATTGCACGCGCGCAAGTCAGCCCATAGAATAGTCCCGCCTGACCGGGTCAGCATGCAGCAGAAGATTGGAGGTCTTCCATGGCGCGCTCAAGATTTCTGGCCGTAGCAGCAATCGCAGCCGCGATGTCTATCGGGGCAGTTGTCGCCCCACCATCGGTCGCAGAGGCGCAGTCGCCTCAGACCGTCATGGTGCCCATGCGGGACGGGGTCAAGCTCGCCACCGATGTCTACATCCCTGCCGGACAGGGACCCTGGCCGACCGCCCTGATCTGCACACCCTATAGCCGCAAGGGCGCCCAGGGATTCGCCAGACAGGCCAACGAGCGGGGATACGTCCTGGTCGCCCAGGACTTTCGCGGGCGGTTCGATTCCGAGGGCGATGACTACCCCGTCTTCCTGGCCGGTGGCTGGGGCGAGCATCAGGACGGCTACGACACGGTCGAATGGATCGCAAAGCAGGAATGGTCCAACGGCAAGGTCGGCGGATTCGGGATGAGCGCGCCGGGAATCGCGCTGAACATGATGGCCCCCAGCCGGCCGCCGCACCTGGTCTGCTGCTATGTGAGCGTCGCGTTTTCGAGCATGTACCACCAGTGTGCCTATCAGGGCGGCGCCTTCCGCAAGGCCCTGCTGGAGACATGGCTGAGCCTGAGCAAATTCAGCCCCAGGAATCTGGAGTTGTTTCGCGCCCATCCGGACTACGACGACTTCTGGCAGGCGTTCGATTGCGAGCGTGTGGCCGATCGCGTCAACGTCCCGACGATGTACGTGGGCGGCTGGTACGACATCTTCATCACTGGAGCGTTGAACAGCTTTGTAACGGTCCAGCACCGGGGCGATCAGGGCGCCCGCGGCAAGTGCCGGCTCGTGATGGAGCCCTACGGTCACGGCCGCAACGAAGACCTCGTTTTCCCCAACGCCGGCCATCCCCAGGCAGCCGATCTGTGGAACTGGTTCGACGTCTGGTTGAAGAACGACGGTCAGGGTCTCCAGGACATCCCCGTGGTCCAGTACTACGTAATGGGCGACCCGAACGACCCGAACACCCCCGGCAACCGGTGGCGCACCGCCGACGACTGGCCCGTCCCTGCGGAGACGAGAAAGATCTACTTCCGCACCGACAAACGGCTTCGCCTCCGCCCGCCCGAAGAACTGTTCGGTTCGCTGTCGTACACGTACGACCCCAAGAACCCGGTCCCCACGATCGGCGGAGCAAACCTGACGATCTCCAAGGGTCCGATGGACCAGCGGCCGGTCGAGAATCGACCCGATGTGTTGCTGTTCGATTCGCCGGTGTTCGACAGGCACATCGAGATCACCGGCCCGGTCACGGTCAAACTCTGGGTGTCGTCGACGGCCCCGGACACCGATTTCACCGCCAAGCTCTGCGACGTCTATCCGGATGGACGCAGCATGCTCGTGCTGGACGGAATTCTGCGCGCCCGGCACCGCGAGTCGATGGCCACGAGCGTGCCGCTGGAGCGCGATAAGATCTACGAGATTGAGATCGACCTGTGGGCCACCAGCCTGGTCTTCAGTCCCGGCCATCGTATGCGCGTCGCGCTATCTTCGAGCAACGCGCCGCGTTTCGAACCCAACCCGAACACGGGCAAACCCTCGGGCCTCGACGCCCAGACGGAGGTGGCGACGAACACGGTCTATATCAACGCCCAGCACCCATCCCACATCGTGCTGCCCGTCGTCCGGCGATAGTCGAAGATATCGGGCGATGCCTTCTCAGGACCCCCCATGAACCATCGTATGCACACCTGCCGGCTCATTGCGGCACTCGGCCTGAGCCTCCTGACTTCAAGCGTCGCACGGGGCACCTCTTTACAGTTGCGATTCGAGCGCGCCGCATCCGGGTACGGCGTGAGCGTTCTGTTGGATGGCCGAGCGATGCTGACCTCGCCAGCCGAGGGGCTCTGGTCGATCGCCACCGATTGGAGGGACGGCTGGCCCGCCGACTGGGTCCACGCCGGTCCGACCGAGATGGAACGGGCGGGGGACTGGACGATCCTGCGGGGCGCGTTGCGCACCGCCTCGGGCACCTGGCAGCTTCGAGACGCATACCGAGTCGAAGGCAACATCATCAAATGCGTGCGGCGCTTCATGTGGCAAGGCCCCCAGACCGCAAAGCAGACCACCCTGTCGGTCCGGTTCCAGTGTCCGGGCAGAGGCGCCGGCGTGCTGCTGCCGGGCATCCTTTACTATGGCAATCCTTCCGGCCGCAGGAGCGGACGCGTGCCCGTCTATGAGGGCCGGCCGGGCGACCTTGCCTTCTTCGAGGAGCACCGCTTCCCGATGCCGTACGTCAGCATCGAATGGCCCGACCAAGCCGGACGCTGCGGAGCGGCATTGCACAGCGTGCCGTCGCCGGTGCCCTTCGGTCACCGGCCGGACCAGTGGTGGTCGCTCGGCCTGGCCGCACACGAGGACGGCACGGAATTGGCTCTGCTCTCCGGCCCCTGCGCATCCAACGGCCGCAAGAGTGTTATCAAGGCAACCCAGGACGGCTTCATCCCCTACGACGATGCCTGCCTCGACGTCCCCTCCGGAGCGATCATCGAGAAGACCTTCTACCTCCAGGTCTACGACGTCGATTCGGAAGGCTCGGGCTTCCAGCACCCCACGCGAACTTCGCTGCATCTGTTCGCACCTTTCAGCACGGACGGCATGCCGACGTTTCGCGAGATCGTCCGTTCGAAACACCGCTTCGCCAAGACGCGCTGGTACGAAACCGAGACGGAAGCCGGTTTCAAGAAGTACCCCGACCGCAACTTCTTCGTGTTGGGCTGGTGCGGACAGGCGGCCGCGTGCGGCTACGCCCTCACGGCTCTGGCAGACGAACTGAACGACCCCAACGCCCTGCTCCTGGCACAGAAATCGCTCGACTTCATCTCGACCACGGAGTTTCACGATCAGGGCTTCTGCACGTGGTACAGTTGCGACGAGAAGCGATGGCTGCACCGAGACAATCCGGAACTGCTCTCGCAAGGCCAGGCGATGCTGAACGTGGCCAACGCTCTGCGTGTGGGCAAGAGTAAGGGACTTGACGTCACTCGATGGGAGACGTTCCTTCGTCGCGCCTGCGATTTCCACGCCAGGCGAATTCTCTCTGAAGCGTGGCGTCCGGTGTCTACGAACGACGCCTTTTTCATCGCGCCGCTGTGCCAGGCCTGGCGGCTCTTCCAGGTCGAGGAGTACCGCGAGGCCGCCGCGAAGGCCGGACGCGTGTACGCCTCCCGCCACCTGAGCATGCGCGAGCCTTACTGGGGCGGCACGCTCGACGCCAGTTGCGAGGACAAGGAAGGCGCGTTTGCGGCGCTTCAGGGCTTTCTCGCTCTGTACGATCTGACCGGTGAGCCCGCGTATCTCACGTGGGCGGCGCACGCGGGCGACGTCGTGCTGACTTACGTGGTGGTCTGGGACATCGACCTGCCCCCCGGACGTCTGCGCGATCACAACTTCAAGACGCGCGGCTGGACCGCGGTCTCCGTCCAGAACCAGCATATCGACGTCTTCGGCGTGCTCATCGCGCCGGACATCTATCGCCTCGGACAACATCTCGGACGGGATGACCTGAAGAAGACCGCACTACTGATGTACCGCAGTTGCGGCCAGCTCATCGACCCCTTCGGCAGCCAGGGAGAGCAGCCCCACCATACGAACTACGCCCAGCACGGCGAGTTCCGAAAGCAGTTGGAGGCCGGCAACATCGCCGGCGTGCGCGGCAACTACGTGGAGCAGTGGACCGTCTTCTGGATCACAGCACACTTCCTTAATGCGGCCGCCCAGTTCAAGGAGTTGGGCGTGTCGATCCGGTAGGGGCGAGGCATGCCTCGCCCTTACGCAGGTACAGCAAACCGATGCAAACCAAAACGCTCAAGAGTGACTCGCTGCTGCTGGTGGCCGCCTTCTTCTGGGGCACGACCTTTGTCGCCCAGCGCAGAGGCATGGACCACATGGGTCCGATGCTGTACAACGCCCTGCGTTTCCTCCTCGGCGCCGTGACACTGGCGCCCCTGATCCTCCAGCCGGGCCTTCGGCTGGCAGGCGTCCGGACGGGCACGCGGCGTCTTCTGCTCTGGGGCGGCCTCCTGGCCGGCGTGGCCCTCTTCGGAGGAGCTTCGCTCCAGCAGATGGGCCTGCAATCCACCACCGCCGGCAAGGCCGGCTTCGTCACCAGCCTCTACGTCGTGCTGGTTCCCCTGATGGGCCTGTTCCTGGGGCACCGTTGCGGCCCGTCGCTGTGGCTTGGCGTCGGCCTGACCGTTGCCGGCCTGTACCTGCTCAGTGTCACCGAATCGTTCACCATCGCGCGGGGCGACCTGCTGGTGCTCGCCAGCGCCCTGTTCTGGGCGATCCACGTGCAATTGATCGGCTATCTGGCCCGGCGAGGCGACCCGCTGCGGATTGCCTGCATCCAGTTCCTGGTCTGCTCGGCGCTGAGCTTTCTGGCGGCTCTGGCCGGCGAATCGATCACTGCCGGGGCCATCCGCGCCGCCACGATCCCGATCCTCTACGGGGGCATTCTCTCGGCCGGCGTGGCTTTCACGCTACAGGTGATCTGCCAGCGGACCTCGCCGCCCGCCCACGCGGCGATCATCATGAGCCTCGAAACCGTCTTCGCCGCCCTGGCGGGCCGGCTGCTTCTGGATGAGCGCATGGGCTGGCGGGGTTTGGCCGGCTGCGCGCTGATGCTGGCCGGGCTGATGGTCGTGCAGTTGCCTCCCCTGCTCGGCGCCGGCCGCAAAGCCCGCCAGCCGGAAGGAGATTTGGCGATCCTGCCCGAAAGGACGCCCTATCACGATCCGGTCTGCTGAATTGAACCTTATGCGCTGGCGTCAGTATTCTGGAGGAACGGAGCGTTAGCCGTTGCAGTCTGAGGCCCGGTTTGGGATCATGGGACCATCAGGTTGTATCTCGTGCCGGACCAGTGCCTTTGGAACGGCAGCAATCGGAGTCGACACGGAGCCATTCAACATGCCATTGAGAGGACACACCCATGTATAGCATCGACATCTCGCGACGTCAGTTCATCGCGACGACCGCCGCCATCGCCGGGGGTTTGGCCCTGTCACCCTTGGCCGCTCGCGCCGCCGGGGCCCCCCGAGGGACAGCCGCCGACCAGGTCGCCCTGGGCCGGACCGGCCTGAAGCTCAGCCGGCTCGGCGTCGGCTGCGGCAGCAACAGCGGCAACGTCCAGCGGTCCCTCGGCCACGACGGCTTCAACCGTCTGATTCGATACGCCTACGATCAGGGACTGACCTACCTCGACACCGCGCAATCCTACCAGACTCACGAGTGGATTCGCGAGGCCATCCAGGGCCTGCCGCGCGAGAAGTTCTTCATCCAGACCAAGATGAGCGGTAACCCCGAGAAGCCGCTGGAGGTGCTCGACCGCTTCCGCCAGGAGCTGGGGACCGACTATATCGACAGCGTGCTGACGCACTGCACCGTCACGCCGGACTGGGATAACGAGCGCAGGCGCGTCATGGATGCACTGGAGGAGGCCAAGGCCAAGAAGATCATCGGCGCTCACGGCGTCTCATGCCACAGCCTGCCGGCGCTTGCGCTCGCGGCCCGCCTGGACTGGGTCGATGTCAACCTGGTGCGTCTGAATCCCCAAGGCGCGCACCTGGACACCCCCGCCCTGACGTGGAACGCCACGAGCAACGCCTCGCACGTGCTGCCGGTGATTGAGCAGATCAAAGTGATGCGGGCTAACGGCCACGGCGTCATCGGGATGAAGCTGATCGGGGACGGGGACTTCACCGAGGCCGCCGACCGCCGGACCGCGATCCGCTTCGCCATCCAGTCGAACCTGGTCGATGCGATCGTCATCGGCTTCAAGAGTACCGACGAGATCGATGAGGCGGTCAAGACGGTCAACGCCGCCCTGGCCGTCATGACGTGACAAACAAAACGCATGATCGACGGACCCTCCCCCAGTCGTGGATCGCAAATCGAAAATCGCGAAACGGATCCCGGAGCGCACCATGAGACGTCCCAACCTGATTGCTTCCACCCTCTCCATCGCCATCCTGTCGCTCGCTGCTCTGGCGGTCTATGCCGCCGAGCAGACCAAGCCCAGCGACGAGTTCCGCAAGCAGTTCATCGACAACTTCCAGCGGACGGGCCTGAATACCGCGCCCGGCGACGCCATGATGCTCCGCATCCTTGTCGAAGCCTGCGGCGCCAAGCGAGGCGTCGAGGTCGGCGCCGCCAGCGGCTACGGCGCGATCAACATGGGGATCGCCTTCGAACGGACCGCAGGCCACCTCTGGACCCTGGAGATCGATCCGCGCATGGTCCGCCAGACCCGCGAGAACGTCGCGAAGATGGGCCTTCAGGAGACGGTCACTTGTGTCGAAGGCGATGCGCTCCAGACGCTGCACGAGATCGAAGGCCCGATCGACTTCGTTTTCCTCGACGCGGTCAAGAGCGATTACCTGAAGTACCTCCGGATTATCGAGCCCAAGCTCGCCAAAGGCGCCGTCGTGGTCGGCGACAACGTGATCCAGTCGGCCCGCGCCATGAAGGACTTCCTCGACTACCTCCAGACCAGCCCCGATTACGACACCGTCATCATCCGCGCCTCGATGGAGAAGAACGACGGCATGTCCATCAGCTACAAGATCCGCTGACCGCGCAGAGGGCCTGCCTACGCGCCGTTGCGGCAGAAGATGTCGATGGTCTTGGCGTCGACGGCCATGAGGACCTCGCCGTTCTGGACGGTCAACGGCTGGCCCGTTTTCCAGTGCTTCAGACCTGCCACCGCATTCGCCACGCGCTGCGGGATGACCGAGGTGTTCAGCTTCAGGTGGATCGGGCCGGCCATCGGCTTGTAGCCGTTGTTGATGATCACCAGGGCGACGTCGTCCGTGGCGACGCGGAGGAACGCGTAGACCAGATCGTCCGACCACAGCGTGACGGTGGTGCCGTACTTCAATGCGGCGTTGCCTTTTCGCAGGCGGATGAGGTCCCACGTCCACTCGTAGATCTGGTGCTCCTTGTAGAGGTGGCACTTGGCGTGGTGGTCGTTGCCGATCGCGTCCCAGGGGAAATCACGGCGCAGGTCGCGGTCGTCGGCGCCCTTCCAGCCTTCCAGCCCGATCTCCGTGCCGTAATAGAGCTGCGGAATGCCGCGCATCGTGAACAGCGCGCCCAGGCAGAGTTTCGTGACGCGGATGGCCCAGTCGAGTCCGGCGCCGATGCCGGGGTGCTTGGTCCGCGCGTGGCTCATGATCCGCCGCTGGAGGTCGTGGTTGTCCAGCAGCGTGACGAGCCGGTTCGCGTTGCGGTATCCGCCTTTGAACGGGTTGTCGTTGTCGAGCACGCCGAGCGGCTCGTTGTCGTTCAATCGCGGCCGGGCCAGCCAGTAGCGAAGGCTCTCATCGTAGATCAGCGTCGCGCGCAACGCGGTGCACAGCGGAAAATCGAAGATCGAATCGAAGTCGTGGTAGTTCTGGTACTCCAGGAGCCGGGTGACGTCATCCTTGCCCTCGCACAGCACCTCGCCGATCAGGCACACGTCCGGGTGCTCGCCGCGAATCTGGGACTTGAAGTAGTGCCAGAACTTGGGCTCGACGTGCTTGACGGTGTCCATGCGGATGTTGGTGACCTTGCCCTTCTCGATCCAGTCTTCGATGTTGTTGACGAAGTAGTCGAGCACCTCGGGGTTGTCGTGGTTGAAGTCCGGCAGGCCCGACAGCTCGCCCTTGATGTCGCGGGAGCCGCCTTCGTTGAACCAGTCCGGCTTGAACTTGCCCTTGGCCCCGTAGCCCGCGTGGTTCACCACCATGTCGAGCACGACCTTCATCCCCTTCTTCTTGCACAGGGTGACGAACTTGCCGAATGTGCTCATGGCCGTTGATTTGGGCAGGTGCGTGCCGTCAAGCAGCCGCTTGTCCATCTTCTCGAAGTTCTGCGGCCAGTAGTAGTGGTACGGCTCCGACGAATCGGTCTTGGCGATGTTCTCGTAGACGGGCGTCACCCAGATCGCCGTCACCCCCAGCTCGGCCAGATAATCGAGCTTCTCGACGATCCCGTCGAGCGTCCCCCCATGAATGCTCGTATCCGACGGCTCGACGCTCTTCTTGTTCGCGCCGAAAAACCGATCCGTCACAATGAAATAGATCACATCATCCTGAGTAATCTGCGCATCCATAATGCCCTCCCTGGACAGCGTGTCCTGTATGGTACGGATCGAAAAAGGCCCTCGCGCCTGAACGACCTTGTCATCCTGAGCCCGTGAAGGATCCGGCTCCAGCAGAAGAACCTGCTCTCGTCCGCAGCATGCCGCGTCGCTACACCCGGCCGGCTACAAATCCATATCCTTGACTATTCTGTACGACCACACCGCACCGAAGATCGCTCCGACGGCGAACGCAGCCCAGAAACGCAATTTCATCTTCGCCTCGGTATCCGATAGGTACATGTCCGCCCGCCACGGCGCAGGAATGAAACCGTAGAAGAACAACGAGAAGAGCACGCCCGCAATGCTGCCGCAAATCACGGCTATCACGAGGATGACCGTGCCCTTGATCAGCCATGCCTTCGTAGCGTCCCTCACGTCGTCTCCAGTTGTAGTCTCAGACGTTGACGATCCTGTCGGCGACGGCCCTGGCCTCTTCGGTCTTGCCGGTACGCAGGAGGGTCAAAGCTTCCATCGTGTCTCGTTCCAGCTTGCGGCGGCCTCTGTCCTCAAAACGGGCCAGGGCCTTCTCAGAATGTCTGGCCTTCTGCGTCACAGAATAGAGCAGGACGCAGTTAAGCAGGACGAGGAAGGGGGCAGCAATTGTCAGAGCCGACGTGAATTCGTCCATGCGAATCTCCCAGGACTACCCGCTGTCTTCGCTATATCGCATCACCTGATCGTCCTTCGCCTGCACTGCCCATGATAGTCCATCGCGCCGGCCAATACAACAGAATTAGGGAGAAACCCACGGACAATGCGGCCAGCGTGCGCCGGCGCCCTTCGGCAGTCAGACGCAACAGAAACCGCCTCCGGCCGCGTGTTCCTGCTTGTCACCCCGAGTGGAACGAAGTGCAGCCGAGGGGTCTGGCCATAGACCATGCATCCCTCAGATTCGTGGCCAGATTCCTCCACTCCGATGCGCTGCGTTCGGAATGACAACCACGGGCATTGCGCCCGTCACGTCTGTTCGGGCACCATCACACTCCGCCCACATGTGGTGCAAAATCTTCGCGCATCCGGTCAGGCCCACGGGACGCTTTGGAGGGCCTTGGTCTTCTCGGGCAGGTGGAAGATCCGGCGGGCGTTCTGGTGCATGATGAGGTCGGCCAGCTCCAGCGCATCGGGCACGGAGACCCAGCCTTCCTCGACCAGCTCGGTCAGCGCCAGGCCGATGCCCTGTCGGGCGATGGTCGCATGGCCAAGGACCGGCTCGACGGGGATGTAGTCGCCTCCGAAGGTCAGGACCTTGTTGGCCGGAGCGGTCACGAGGAACTTCTTGAGGAACTCCTTGGCCGACACAGGATTGATGATCCACGACCAGCACATGTCGACGTGCGCGTTGGCATAGTGCTTGGCGACGGAGATCAGCTCCTCATAGTACGGATAACAGATGTGCATGAACACGAACGGCGTATCGGGCGCGGCGCGGCACAGGTCGCTGGCCGAGCCGGGATTGTGGAGCAGCCGGCCCTGCGGCATGTAGTTCTGGCCGGCGTAGTAGCCCGTGTGCAGCTTGACCGGCAGCTTGTGCTCCGTCGCCTTGCCGGCCGCGTACCAGAACAGGTGGTCCTCCAGCGCTTTCTTCTCCTGCGCGGCCAGCGGTTCATTGGCCAGCCTCTTCTTGAAGATGCCCTCGACTTTCTCGGCGGGCACCTGCTCGTAGTTGATGTCGCGGTGGTAGGCATCCTGCGATTTGACGGCGACGGCGTACTTGCCGTACTTGGCGAACCACCAGTCGATCACGCGGTGCCAGTCCGCCAGCGAGGCGACCTCGATTCCGGTCGGTTTGCCAAACGCGTCGAGGTTCGGGCCGGCGTACATGCCGAGAATGCTGAGATCCTGCATCAACAGCGTGGGCATGTCCGACTCGCCGAACGGCGCGCCGAGAAAATTCACCTGGCACGATTCGATCTTGCCCATCTCACAGAGGATCCGCCGGTAGAAGCCCGCACGCCGCGTCTGCACGTAGCCGGCCTGCACCTTCTCGACGGTCGCGGCCGACAGATCGTCCACATCATAGAGCCGGCGCATCGCGATCCGCACCGCCTGCCCGTACCCGGTGTTCTTCACGGCGGGCCAGTACGGTGCCAGCAATTGCCACTTCTCCACAGGATCGGTCTTCGGCGAGAAGAACCGATCGTACGTCTGCCCAGACATGCCCGCGACGACCAGGTCGGAATCGAGGTAGTGGCTCAGCAGTACGCTCCAGTCGTCCGCATCGCCGCGAGACGCCGCCGCCAGACGCTCCTTCTCCTCCGGCAGATGTTCGTGCGTGTCGATCAGAGGCGTGCCCGACACCTTCTCGGCAATCGCCGGATGGATGCGTCCGGGAAGGGTCACGTCCTTTGCCTCCACCGTTCTCGATCCGAGGATGGTCGTGGCGCCCAGCGCGCCCATGCCGGCCAGCGTGTCCCGTCTGGAGATGCGACTGCTCTTCTTCATGGCGAGGTCCCTTCAATCACCGAGAGATTCGTTGACGTTCCGGCCCGTGCGGCGCGGGCCGTGAAGAGAAACCGTGGAATCCGCCCTACTCTACCACGGTGCGACCGGAAACGCCAGTATGGGATTGATGCACTTTGTGCCGCCGACTGCTGTGCTGCCATCCGGCGGGCCGGCTAAATCATGGTCAGCGAGGAACACACTCAGATCGGTCTCGACGCGGGCGATAGAGGTGGGTTCCCTTCCAGAGCCATCGGACGATGACGTTGCCGACGATCGCGGCCGCAGCGCTCAAAATGAGGCAGCCGGTCCACAAACAGAACGAGCCCATGATGATCCTGCCGGGTCTGGCCTGGGCGTATGCTGCGATGTACTCGTCGGCATAGGGAATCGCGTACAGGACGAAATGGCCGATGCGCCACGCGGTCATGTAGATAGGAACGGCCGTCAGTGGATTGGTGACCCAGCAGGCCAGCAGAGCGATGGGCAGGTTCACGCGGAAGTAGAGCGTGCCCACGCAGGCCAGCAGCATCTGAAAGGGGATCGTAGGGGTGAACGCGATGAACAGCCCAACCGAGATGCCTCCGGCCAGCGAACGAACGTCGAAATGCCAGAGGTCCCGGGCCAGGATGTTCTTCCCGAAGACGCGATAGAGGAAGGACCGCCGCAGTCTGTCCCGGTCCGGGAGATGACGAAGAATCAATTCGCGAAGACCCATGCACTCCTATCCAGATGCACGACAGAGTTTATCTCTCTACGGAAAGCGTACGATCACAACCGCCAGAGGTCAAGAGGCAATGCCGCCTCTCCGGACAGTTTGCTGTAGCCAGAAGCGTGCCTTGCGGATAGGATCGGTCCGGCGGCGGGCGAAGCGTGCTTCGTCCCTACGCCCGGTGGACCGTTCTTTCGTGGCTCGATTCGCGGGGAAACGCGCATGGCGAAAATCATCAAGGTGCAATGCACAGGCAAAGAGCAACATGTCAATGAGATCGATCTGGAAGACGTGATCGGCAGCGACGTCGTGCTGTACGGCAGCCCGATTCTCACCGGACGCGATATTCCCGCACGCATCGTCCGGCGGTGTGACGAATGCGATGAGGGCAGAGTCATCATCACGCGAGAGATGATCGAGGCCAACCTGTGAGTGTCTGACCGCACAGGGGCTCGACGCATGGGAGACCAGACCGAACCCATCGCTGCAAAACCGATCGAACCTGCCTCGGAACTCGCGTCCATGAGAGATTACGCATTACCCAGTCATGAAGAATGCCTGTCGCTGATTCGGGATTGCCACGTCCCGGCTCATATTGTCCGGCACGCCGCAACGGTCGCCAGGATGGCCGTATTTCTGGCGAGGAAGCTCGCCGATCGCGGAATCGAGATCGACGTCGAGCTGGTGGAACGGGCCTGCCTGCTGCACGATCTGTTCCGTGTCTGCGATTTCCCGCTCGAGGATTTCACGTGGTTCGAGCAGCCGGTGACCGAAGAGGACAAGAGCCGATGGCGCCGGCTGAAGGCCCGCCACGGTCACGTCCGGCACGAGGACGCCGCCGACGCGTTCCTCAGGGACAAGTACCCCGTGCTGGCGACCACGATCCGGCGGCACCGGTATGTCGCGGTCCTGGACGAGACGGACTGCCCGCAGTCCTGGGAGGAGAAGCTCGTCTACTACGCCGACAAGCGAGTGATGCACGACCGGATCGTCCCGCTGAAGCAGCGGCTCGAAGAGGCGCACCAGAGAAGCGCCCTCGTCCTGGCCAGGGAAGGCAAGACCCGCTGCGAGAAAACCGAAGAAGCGGTGGACGCTCGCATCTTCGAACTGGAGGCGGAGATCTTCGACGCCATCGGCCTGTCGCCCGACGACGTGACGGAAGAATTTATCGCCCGTAACTCAACCGGCACCCAACACTGCACCGGATGAAGCCTCTCTATCACCGTTACGCAGAGCTGTCGATCACCTGCCGAGGACTTTATCAATCGGCGGCGCGTAGTAGAGGCCGAAGCCCGACAGGGTCGGACAGACGCGGGAGTGGAGGATGCGCAGGCGAACGCGGCCGGTCGTGACGTCGTCGAACCGCAGCAGGCGCTTGTAGCCGACGGTGGTGCCGTGAGCAAATTCCTTCCAGTTGCCGCCGTCGAGCGCATCGAGGGCGAACTCCTCGATCCGCTGGCCCACGGCGATGCACTCGCCCAACTCGGCGACGTTGAACGTGCAGTCCTTGCCCAGATCGAACTCGACCGTCGCAGCCGTGGTCCAGTCATCCGTCGTCCAGTAGGTATCCTTGTTGCCGTCGGTGATCTTGTCCGCGGCGAAGGCGGGGTTGCCGCCTTTGACGCTGGACGCCTTCGCGGAAACGTTTGCGGCCAGATTCTCGTCGAAGATCGCATCGAGCACCTTACGGAACTCGCGCAGACGCCGGACATCGTTCTCGTGGATCAGGCCCCTGCGGTCCGGCGGCAGGTTCAGCAGCAGCACGCTGTTGTACCCGACGGAGCTGAAGTAGATATCGAGCAGTTGCTCGACCGATTTGACCTTGTCGTCCTCTTTGGCGTGGTAGAACCAGCCCGGACGGATCGAGACGTCGGTCTCCGCCGGATACCAGATCAGGCGCTCACCCTCGCCCAGCGCCTCCAGGCTGCCCAGGTCCTTCGCGGTGCAGTTGACCGGCGCGAACAGGCTGCCGCTGCCGTTCATCACGCTCCACTCGCTTTCGCGGGCATAGCCTCGCTCGTTGCCCACCCAGCGGATGTCCGGCCCGTTGAAGATCACCGCGCCGGGCTGAAGCTGGCGAACAAGACCGAAGTAGCCGGCCCAGTCGTATTCCATATCCTTGGCGTCGGGCCCCTTGGCGCCGTCACACCAGACCTCGGTGACCTCGCCGTAATTGGTGAGCAGCTCGCGGAGCTGATTCGTGTAGAACCGGTTGTAGCCTTCGTTGTCGCCGTAGGTCGGCTCATGCCGGTCCCAGGGCGACAAATACAGTCCCAGCTTCAGGCCCGCCTCGCGGCACGCGGCGGCCAGCTCGCCGACGATGTCGCCTTTGCCGCCTTTGTACGGGCTGTTCTTGACCGAATGCTCGGTATACTTGCTGGGCCACAGACAGAAGCCGTCGTGGTGCTTGGCCGTCAGGATGATCATCTTCATCCCCGCATCCTTGCACGTCCGGACCCACTGGCGGACGTCCAGCTCGCTCGGGTTGAAGATGGCCGGGTCTTCCGTGCCATCGCCCCACTCCCGGTCGGTAAAAGCGTTGACCGTGTAGTGGATGAACCCGATGAACTCCAGTTGCTGCCAGGCAAGTTGCTGGGGCGAAGGCTTCACGTTGGCGGCCTGGGCAATCAGCGCCTTGCGCTTGAAGTGCTCGACCGTCTGGGGCTCGCCCACCACGTCGTACACACGAACGTAATCGACAACGAAATGGTCGGGCAGCCTGGCTTGGGCGATGTCCCCTCCCCACTCGCCGATCTCCTCGGTCAGCTTCGCGTATTCCGGGACCTGCGAGACGCCCCCGCCGCGGGTGCGCCAGGTTTCCTGCCCGTTGACGTAGAAAACGTACTCCTGCGGGGTCCAGTAAAGGCCGAACGTGTGGAAGCCTTCGCTCATGCCAGGGACGGTAAACGTGGTCCCAACGTGCTGATGCTCTTTGCCATAGCCGTCCCAGTGCAGATTCTGCGTGGTGCGGTCCTCGCGCCAGGGCTTTTCCATGATGTCGATCTCGGTACCGTCGCGGCCGCCGTCGCCGATCTTGTTCACCGTGTCGCAGTGGAGCCAGAAGGCGGGCCAGTGTCCCGGCTGCGTCGGGAACTTGCAGCGGCAGACCCAGTAGCCGTAGCGGTGCTCGAATTTGCCTCGCGTACGGACGGCGCCGCAGGTGTACCGGTCCCCATCCTTCTTCGTTCGCAGGACCAGATGACCCTGGCCGTCGACGTAGGAATCCTCCTTGACCCAGAACCCGTCGCGTCGCTTCCAATCGCCCATCACCTCCCACTTCGATGGATCGATCTGGGTGCCGTCGAATTCGTCGCTCCAGGCGAGCTTCCACTGCTGGCCCGCCGGCAAAGGAGGAAGAAACTCGTCACTTGCTTGTGCCAGGCCGGCGAGAACGACAACGGCCGGAAGGACTGACACGACAATGAGGCGATCAGGACGGCGGGATGGAAGAGTCATGATGTGTTCCCTCCTGTTTGTATTGTCTCCAACTGGGCCGCCGCGTTGCGAGGAAGCCGGAGACGATAGTAGCAACGATCATGGCGAGGAACGTCACTGAGGTAAACCAGTAACCCCAGGTCTGATCCGGAACATGAGCCATTTTGATCAGAACGGTGCCGATCGCAAAGGACTGCAACAGCATCTTGAGCTTGCCCGAGCGGGTGGCGGCGAAGTTGACTCCCTTGGCCTCCGCCACATGCCGCAGAACCGTGACATACGCCTCTCGGGCCGCGAGAATCGCGACGACCAGCCAGTGGACCACCGCCAGCGTTGCGGGCGACCAGTCGAAAAGCGTGGGCTCGCCGATCAGGGCAAAACACGTGAACGTCCCGACCACGAGCACCTTATCAACCAGCGGGTCCACCATGCGTCCGAACTTGCTGGTGGCGTTGAAGCGACGTGCCACGATGCCATCGACGACGTCGGTCAGTCCCGCGACGACGAACAGAACGAAAGCCCCGTCCAGAAACACCGTGCGATGTGCAACCTGCGGGCTATACAGGATCATCACAAGAAAAATGATGGACAGGCCGAGGCGCGCAAAGGTCAGAATGTTCGGGAGCTGTTTCAGCATGGGGACAAGTTTACTGAAGGGCATCGCCTGCTTCAACAGCAAATTTGCTCGACGAGCAGATCATAGTCCCTGACCCCGTCGACCCTCACATCGGCGTAGCTTCCGGGACCGGCCATGCAGTTGGTCACGACACAAATCCCGTCGATGTCGGGCGCCTGTCCGTAGAAGCGGCCGTAACCGATGCCCTGCGGATCGACTGAATCGATCAGGCACCTCAGACGCTGGCCGATGCGCGCTCGGTTCTTCGCGAAGGCAATCTCCTGCTGCGTCAGCATGAGGGCATCGAACCGCGCCTGTTTGACGTGGTCCGCAATCTGGTCCGGAAAGTCTGCCGCCGCAGTCCCGGCTTCCGGATAGAACGGGAACGCGCCCAGCGCGTCGAACTGCGCCCACCGGACGAAGTCGAGCAGCTCGGCGAAGTCCGCATCGGTCTCGCCGGGAAAGCCCACGATCACCGTCGTCCGCAGAACGATGTCGGGAATCGCCGCACGAAGACGCTCGATCATGGTTCGCAGTCCGTTCGCCGTGTCCGGACGTCTCATCGCACGGAGGATCTTGTCGCTGGCGTGCTGGATGGGGATGTCCAGATAGTGCAGGACCTTGTCACTGCGGGCGATCGCGTCGATCAGGCTGTCCGTGATGCCCTTCGGGTAGGCGTACAACAGCCGAATCCAGACGAGGTCCGGGATCGCCTCCAACTCAGGAAGCAGATGAGCCAGACCATCGCGCATTTTCAGATCGCGACCATAGATGGTCGTGTCCTGCCCGATGAGGTTCAGTTCCACCGCCCCCGAACAGACCAGTTCCTTCGCCTCCTCGAGGACCCGTTCCGGGGCCTTGCTGTGAAATGGTCCGCGAATAGCGGGAATCGTACAAAAAGAACAGCGATGGTCACACCCTTCACTGATGCGAAGATAGGCAAAATGGGCCGGCCCGATTCGCAGGCGGACCCGGTCATCGGTTGGAGACAGAAACCTCCGGTCACCGTAAACTCCCGGCTCGTCGGCCGACAACGTGCGCCGGATGATCTCGACGATGTTGTCCCTCTGGCCCAGTCCGACGACGGCGTCGACACCTTCCGCTTCACCGAGAAGCTGCGCGCCCAGCCTCTGCGCCAGGCAGCCGGCGACGATCACCTTTCGGACGCGACCACTCCGCTTGCCCCCCACCGCCTGGGTCACGGCGTCGAGCGACTCGACCTTCGCCGGCTCAATGAAGCCGCACGTGTTGATGATGACCACGTCCGCCTGCGACGGTTCGGCCGCGATCAGGAAGCCGGCTTGCACAATCTGGGCCAGCATCCTCTCGCTGTCCACCACGTTTTTCGGACAGCCCAACGCGACAAACCCTACCGTGACTCTCTTGTTTCTGCTCTTCGTCATGGAACGTACTCATACGCCAGGCGATGACGTTTGTCCATTCTTTTAAGTTGGGTAAGATGAAAACCCCCATTTTCGTTAATCCTTTCAAATTGCCCTTGACGATAAACTTCATGGAAATAGAATAGCGATAGTTGGCGTCTACCTGCACGGGAGGAAATTGTCAGGGTAGATCTACAGGGATGTAAGGTCGTAGGTAGAAGCGACAGGTATTATGCGAATGACTGATGCCAAACACAAAATCAGCCACAACAGGGAGTTACTGTTCGTGGCTTTTGTCATTTTGGGAGCAGTCATTCTCCAGGGCTGCCACGACTGGCCGGACGAGAGGGGTACCGCCATCGAGGCCCAGAATATCCTGAGGGATATCGGCCGGATCGAGTCTGTCGCGGACCCCAACATCCCGCGACCAAGCGTCTATCAAAACCCCCCGAAGAAATTCAAGCAGATCGTCGGCGGCGCCGAAGAATGGAAGCTGGTTTACTTCTGTCGGTACCATACCGCCGAGAACATGAAGCAGGTCATTCACGAGCAGTTCGCCACGCAATTGTTCAACCAGAAGGGTCAATCCACAACCATCCAGGACTACACCGTCACCGCCAACCCCGCCACGAACCAGCTCATCGTCCGCTGCCCGCTGGAATCGGACATCGACGCCGTCCTCGAGATCATCAAAGAGACAGACATTCCCCCGATCCAGGTGAAGATCGAATGCCTGGTGTCGGAGCTGTACGCGGACCTCACCGTCGACCGCGAGACGTCCGTCCAGATCGAGAACCTGTTCGGCGAGATGGCAGTCGGTGGCGAACCGACCAATGAATACCTGGCCTTCCCGGGTGCGGCTCTTCGGGATCCGGCCCGAGAGAAATTCGGGCTGAAGATCGGTGTCGATCAAGGCGACGCCGGGCACCGGATCATGGCCCTTGTGGACATCCTCGTTTCGCGGGGCTACATGAAGATCCTCATGAACCCCACGCTGGAGGTCGTCAACGGCCAGTCGGCCAAGATCCAATCCAAGCAGCACGTACCACTCCAGCAGGTGACTGTCCAGAGCGGCGGGTTTGGAGGAACACCGGTCCTGCGGACGCAAACGGAGTACTACGACATCATCGACCAACTGGAGATCACGCCTCATGTCTATGCGGACGGCTACATCGGCTTGGAGACACAGGTACAGCTCGCGGCCTACATGACGCCCGAGGGCATCAAGCAGACGCCGATTGTCACCGAGCGGACAGTCACCAACAAAGACAACCGCATTCGCATCGGCGAGAGCCTGATCATCGGCGGCATTCGCAAGAGCGAGAAGCGCGACGTGATTCGCGGCGTGCCCGTCCTCAAGGACATCCCGGGCCTGAACCTTCTGTTCTCCGGTCGGGACTTCGAGGAACGGGCCACCGAGGTCATTTTCATCCTGACGCCAACCATCTCGACGGGCGGCAAGCCTAATCAGGATATCGTTGAGACGATGAGGGTGCGTCATTCGTCGCCGATGACCCAGGCGCTGCACGAGACCGTGATGGACCCGCTGGGGATCAAGGCCCGCGAGGAGGAGCAGGAGCGGAAGATCGATGCGGCTTACGAGGCGCGGATGCAGTCGGAGGCGGAGAGGAACGCCGCCCGTCTGGAAGCGATGGAGACCGGCCAGCAGATCCAGGATCTGAGCGCCGAACTCCAGGAGGCCAGGGCCCAGCTCGAGCAGGCCAGCACAAAGGCCGATCTTGCCGTTTCGGCCGCCGAGGCGGCCAAAGCGCAGGCCGAGAAGGCCACGGCAGAAGCCCAACAAGCCAAGACGGAGGCCGAGAAGGCCAAGACGGAAGCCGAGCAGGCCAAGGTTCGGGCCGAGCAGGCCGGCAAGAACGCCGCCGAACCGCCGCAACAGCAGGCTGCCCCACAGGAGCCGCCGCCGGCGCCGCCACAGGAAACGCCACAAGGACCACCGCAGGAGGCGAAGTAGCAGCAGGACGAGCGGACCGCATTCACGGCGTTATGCCGCTGCCCGTGTAGGCCGTCTTGTATATCCTGCCAGTATTGCCGTACGTCAATTGCATGTAGCTCAGGAACTCACACACTGACCTTTCTGGAGGGACAGTAGATGGACAACTTGGGCAACAACAGCAACACAGGCAATCCCGTCGAAAAGCCCATTCCTTTTGACAACGCGGAGAAAGCGACGCCGCCCGGAAGTCCGGCGCCCGCGGCCCCCGGCGTTTCGCGCGCCCCGCTGAACCTGGGCGGAGCAGCCAAGCCTGCGGCCGCAGCCCCGGCGACGACTGCCGCAGCGCCAACAGCGGCAACGACAGCGGCGCCGGCGCCACGCCCCGCTGCTCCCGTGCCCGTTCGCAGGCCTGCCCCCGAGGTTCCCACCCCTTCCGGCGGCAGGATTACGGCCGTCAAGACCTTCTTCACCAAGCTGCACCCAGGTGCGCTGGAGTTCATGGACGAGCAAATCGGCGCCTGGCTGAAGGAGCATCCGGAGGTTCACATCAAGCACACCAACATCACCACCGGCGAGGTCCAAGCCAAGAAGACCGAACCCAACATCATCATCACGTTGTGGTATTGAGCGTCCGGCCCCCGACGGAGAACGGAGCAGAAACTCCCGGGGCCTCGGGCCCGCTGGAAGGCGAGCCGGCCGCCTGGTACGCCTGGCCGAAGCGTCAGGGTGTGCCTGGGTCGGCGACGCAGCCCCCGGCCGCAGCGCCGGCGGTGCATACCCGATTTCGGCAAAATTCTCGCCACAAAAACTTGACACCCCCGGAGAATTCCATTAAGTTTTTGAGATTTAGCAGTTTGCGTGACCCATGTGAGATGAGTCAGAGGCAGTTTGGAGGTTTTTGTGGCTAAACAGTTGGCGCGGGAGCTTATCAACGCAGGAGTGCATTTCGGGCACGGCGTGAGTCGATGGAACCCGAAAATGGCCCCCTATATCTTCGCGAAGCGGGGAACCATTCACATCATCGACGTCAGGAAAACACTCAAAGGCGTACTGGTGGCCAAGAAGCTGCTGGCCGAGACCGTTGCCTCCGGCAGCGACGTCGTCTTCGTCGGGACGAAGCGACAAGCCCAGAAAGCCGTCGAAGCCGCCGCCAAGCGATGTGGGATGCACTACGTGTCCGAGCGATGGCTCGGCGGAATGCTGACGAATTTCCGCACGATCCGGTCCCGCCTGCAGCGTCTGGAGCAGCTCGAAGCCATGGAGCAGGACGGCTCGTTGGAGGCCGAAAGCAAGAAGCAGGCCTCGCGTCTCAAGCGGGAGATGCGAAAGATTCGCACCAACCTGGACGGTGTGCGAAAGATGTCGCGTCTGCCCGGGGCGGTGGTGGTCGTCGACGCCAAGAAAGAGTACCTGGCGCTGCGCGAAGCGGCCAAGCTGGGCATCCCGACGGCAGGCGTCCTCGACACGGACTCCGATCCCGACACGGTGGATGTGGCTATCCCTGCCAACGATGACTCGATCCGCGCCGTCGAGATCATCCTGAACGAGCTGGCCGACGCGGTAGCGGTCGGCAAGACGATGGTTGCCGTGCGTCAGCAGGAATCGGTCGAGCCGCGTCCCCGAAGGGCGCGTCCAAGCCGCCGACCGGTCATGGGCCGCGCCGACGGGGGTTCGGGGCCCGGCGCGGCCGCGACGGACGAACCGGCCGGAGACATCGAATCTTCGCCGGAATCCACCAACAGCGCCGGGCGATCGGAACCCGATCAGCCCGCCCCCGGCACGTAGCAACAGGTTTTGCCCTGTGCCACGTCCGACCCGGACGACCACGCGGACCGAATAGGCCGCCTGGGCCGACGCGGCAGCAGCCCGGAAACACGTTTGCCACGTCGTGACGGAGGGACGTGGGATGGGTGCTGATGCGTCAGTCCCCCGCCGCAACGTGTGAACCTTTGAGAAGACAGAGAAACAGGAGTCGATCAAATGGCAGAGATCTCAGCTTCGGCCGTCATGAAACTTCGCACCAGATCCGGACAGGGCATGATGGACTGCAAGAAAGCCCTGGAGGAAGCCGCCGGCGACGTCGATCGGGCGATGGAGATCCTTCGCAAGAAGGGGCTGGCCACGCTGGCCAAAAGGGCCGAGCGAGAGACCTCGAACGGTTTGGTCGTCTCCAGGATCGCCGATGGGGGGCGGACCGGCGTTCTCGTCTCGCTGTGCTGTGAGACCGATTTTGTCGCCAAAGGCGCAGACTTCGCGGCCACCGCCAATCTGCTGGCCGAGTACGCGCTGGCCTGTCCCGCAGACGAGGGCACCGACGCCCTGCTGCACACCACCAGGGACGGCAGAGCCTTCCAGGATATCCTGACCGAGCTCGTCAGCAAGACGGGGGAGAAGACCGTGGTCGGCGATTATGCACGGTTCCGACTCGACGGCCCGGGGCTGATCACCGCCTATATTCACTTCAACAGCAAGGTCGGCACGATGGTCCAGCTCGACGTGAGCGATCCGAAGATGGCACAGGCCGAGGGCATCCAACGGACCATGATGGACATTGCCATGCATATCACCGCCAGCAAGCCGCTGGCCCTGGACAAGAGTGGCATCGATCCTGAAGTGATCGAGCGGGAGAGAGCCGTCTACGCCGAGCAGGTCAAGAACAAGCCGGCGGAGATCGTCAATCGGATCGTCGACGGTAAGATGGGCAAGTTCTTCGCCGAGAACTGCCTGCTCGAGCAACCGTTCGTTAAGGACGACAGCAAAACCGTCCGGCAGGTGCTGACCGAGGCGGCCAAGGCCGCCGGCGGCACCGCCACGATCAAGCGTTTCGCCCGATTCGAGGTCGGGTGAGTGGCGCAGGCCCTCTCTTGCGCCGTGCCACGCGGACAAGACGCAGGCCACGGAAGGACCGTCGCACTGATGGGAGAATGTCGGTACAAGCGCGTGCTGCTCAAGCTTTCCGGCGAGAGTTTCTGTGAGCCGGGCGAATTCGGCATTAACGGGGCTTGTCTGGAGTCCATTGCCCAGCGCATCGCGGAGATCGGGCGGCTGGGCCCCCAGGTTGCGGTCGTCGTCGGCGCGGGCAACATCCTGCGAGGGGAGACGTTTTCGCGGACCAGCCACATCCCCCGGAACACGGCCGACTATATGGGGATGCTGGCCACGATCATCAACGCCTGCGCGCTTCAGGAGACGCTGGAGAAGCTGGGCCAGCCGACGCGTGTCCTCAGCGCGATCGAAGTGGCGGCCATGTGTGAGCCGTTTATCCGACGCCGGGCATTGCACCATCTGGAGCACGGCCGAGTGACCATTCTGGCCGGCGGGACGGGCAACCCCTTCTTCACCACCGACACATGCGCGGCCCTGCGGGCCTCCGAGCTGGACGTGAACCTGCTGATCAAGGCGACCAAGGTCGATGGAGTCTACAGCGACGACCCGAAGAAGAATCCCGATGCGAAGCTCTTTGCTCGAATCTCGTACGACGAGGTACTGCAGCAGGGTTTGCGCATCATGGATCACGCCGCGATCAGCCTGTGCCGGGACAACGGAATCCCCATCACAGTACTCAACATCTTCAAGAAAGGCAACATCGCCAAAGCCATCTGCGGCGAGTCGGTCGGCACCACCATCGGGCCGGCCTGAAACGACGGTTGGTTTGACGGAATCCATAGCAGAGAGGTAAGCCATGCCAGTGCAAGCAATGATTGCGGAGAGCAGGTCCAAGATGCAGAAGGCCGTCGAAGTGCTCCAGGATGAGTTGAAAGCCTTCCGAGGCGGAAGGGCCACCCCGGGGCTGGTCGAGCATCTGAAGGTCGAATACTACGGCACCCCCACCCCCCTCAAGGCTCTGGCCACCGTGTCGGCTCCGGAAGTGGACCAGCTTGTGATCAAGCCATTCGATCCGGCGTCGGTTCGAGACATCGAAAAGGCCATCAAGAGCAGCGATCTGAGCATTGCACCACTGGTGGAAGGCAAGTTCATTCGGTTGAATATCCCCCCTCTCAGCGAAGAACGGCGCAAACAGCTCGTGCAGCAAGCCAAGCAGACCGGCGAACAGACGAAGGTCAGTATCCGCAACGTGCGCCGGGACACCATCAAGCAGCTCGAACAGCAGCAGAAGGACAAGGTCATCACGGAAGACGATCTCCAGTTGGGCAAGAAGCAGTGCGATGACATGACCAAGGAGTTTACGGACAAAGTGGACAGCTTGGTCGCGCACAAGTCCAAGGAGATCATGGAGGGCTGATCCTCCCATGCGGCATCGCGGCGGCGTTCCCCCGTCCTGACCTGTCAAACCGCCTCCGGAAGAAGGACCGTGACCGCGGTCTGCCTTTGCGCGGTCCCGCGGGCGAGGGTCTGCGCGTTGCCTTTGGCACAGCGTTCTTCCCTGCCATGAGTGCGAGGTCCGGGCGCGGGTCGCCGTCTGCCTCCGACGTCCCCGACAGCCTGAACCGCGCCGCCGCCGCCACGTAATGCCAGGATGGATCAACTTGCGCGGACAGATTCATCGGTTCTGTGGTTTTGCGCTGGAAACAGCACGGAATACGGCGGATCATAGCCGACGGTCCTCTTCGAGAGCGTTAGCCATAAGGAGAAATGAGATGGCGACTCAAGGCGGCAATCAGAGCACAGCGAGAACGAAGCGATCCAGGAGATGGCCATGGGTGTTGCTCGGCGTGATACTGATCGTTGTGGTGCTGGTGGCCCTGGTCCCGGTGTATTTGTCTTCGGACGGATTCCGGCGCATGATCCAGGCGAAGATCAGTCAGTCGACGGGGGGCACGGCGGATATCGGAGACCTTTCGGTGGGCTGGCGAAAAGGGGTGCGGATCTCCGACTTCAGTTTCCGCGAACAAAGCGGCTGGGCCGCCGTGAGCATCGACGGGATCGATGTCCAGCCTCATCTGGCCTCGCTGCTGGGTGGAACGATTTCGCTGGGCCGGGCCGTCATCGACAGGCCGGCGGTCGAGATCGACCTGCGAAAAAGGCCGGCTCCACCCCCTGTGCCGGCCGGCAACTCCAAGACATCGGTCCCGCCGGCCGCCGGTCTGGCAATGCTCGGTGACATAACCATCAACGACGCCAGCGTTCACGTCACGGACACGGCCGGAAAGGCCGTCCGGATCGCACAACTGAATTCGACATTGAACCTCCGGCTGCCGGGACAGCCCTCGCGCTTCGAGGCGAAGATGACCGTCGGCGAGGCGGCGGACACCGCCACCGTTCGTGCCGCCGGCTCGGTGACACCGGACAAAGCCGCCGGCTGGACCTTCAAAGGCACCACGGGCGACGTGGTGATCGAGGTCAACGACCTCGATCTCGAGTCGCTGGCGCCCATCTTCGAGCTGGCAGGAGTCGAAGTGCAGGCCCGGGGCCGCCTCTCCGCGAACATCACCACCGCCGTGCAGGATGGGGAATTGGAGACACTCCGCGCCGCCGTCGCAGGCCGGAACATGGATATCACCGGTGCCCTGTTGAAAGGCGACCACATACAGACTTCAAAGCTGGCGGTCGATGTCAGGCTGATGCGGCAGGGTCAAACCGTCCAGGTCGAGCAGTTGGACGCCCGCACGGACTGGGCGAACGTCACAGCGGCCGGAGCGGTTCCCATGACGGTCGGCTCGCTGACCGACCTGCTCAAGAGCGATTCAAGCTACAACCTCAAGGGCAACTTCGACTGCAACCTGCCTGCCCTGCTGTCGCAGATGCCCGCGACATTCGGATTGAAGGAAGGCATGCAGATCACGCGCGGTCAGGCCCGCGGAGACATCAGCACCACCACCGAGGGCGGCCGGGCCATCGTCCGGGCCCAGACGCAGATCACGGGACTGGCAGGAATCGTGGACGGCAAACCGCTGGCCCTCACCGAACCCGTCGCCGCCAACCTCAGGCTGTCGGCCGACGACAAGACCGTGCGCCTCGACGCGATGGATCTGTCCGCCGCGTTCGCTCAGCTCACCGCCCAAGGTGACTTCAACGACATCACCTACGATGGGCGAGTGGATCTCGCGAAGTTCCAATCGGAACTGGGCCAGTTCGCCGACCTGGGCCCCTACCGCATGACGGGCCAGGTGACGAGCAAGGGACAGGTCGCGATTCAGGACCAACGCATCGGAGCCACTGGAACCGCCTCCCTGCGTCAGCTCGTGCTGACGGGCGCCGACGGCAACAGCGTCTCGGAGCCGGCGGCCGATGTGACGTTCGCATTCGCTCTGGATCAGGCCAGGCAGGCGCTGGCGGTGACTCGTCTCGACGCCGAAGGCAGCTTCGGCGCCGTCGCCGTTAAGGATGCGTCGATCCCCCTGGACAAGACGTCGCCCGTTCCGATGAACGTGGCAGTCTCGGCTCGCAATATCGATCTCCAGAAGATCACGCCGTACGCGGTCCTCTTTGCATCGCTTCCCCAGACCCTCCGCTTGCAGGGCCTCGCCCAGTCGGTCCTGACCGTGACCGGGCAGGAGGGCGCGTATCGTATCCGCACAGACGACACCCGCATCCAGGATTTCATGCTTTCCACTCCCGGCAAGAAACCGTTCAGCGAGAAGCAGGTCACGGCAGCGTTCGACGTGGTGGTGAATCCGAACACCATGACTCGCGACATTGAGACGTTTGTGCTGGACAGCGGGCAGATCAAGATCCGATTCGGCCAGATCAAGCAGGCGCGCATAGGCGACCGCATCCGGGTCCAGGGCGAGGTGCAGGGGGAATGTGATTGGGCGGCCGTCGGCCAGCTCGCCTCGCCCTTCCTGCCCGAAGGGCTGGAGATGTCGGGCCGGCGGGAAGTCTCGCTGAATTTCGCGAGCAACTACCCCGCCGACGATCCCAACGGACTGCTGGCGAACCTCGACGGCTCGGCGAAGGTGGGTTTCGACACCGCCAGCTACAAGGGGCTGAATATCGGCGCCACCGACGTCCAGGTCAACGTCGAGAAAGGCCTGATGAAGATCGAGCCGTTCAGCACCACGGTCAACAACGGACAGCTCAACTTCGCCGGCCAGGCCGACTTCAAGGAGCGGCACCCGATGCTGCGCACGTCCGCACCACTGGTGCTGGCCAAAGGCATCGAACTGAACAAGGAGATGACCGGGACCCTGCTCCAGTACGTCAACCCGCTGTTCGCCAACGTCACGGGCATCAGCGGGATTGCCAACTTCGAATGCCAGAAACTGGTCATCCCGCTGGCGGCGGGCCTGGAGCGGAAGGCGGAGGTGGCAGGCACTATTTCGGCCGATAACGTGCTCTTGGAAGCCTCCGGCCTGCTCGACGAGATCCTCAAGGCCACCGGCCAGAGCCTGCGGGGCCAGAGGCTGACCATTCGCCCGACGAATCTGTCGCTCCAGAACGGCATCGTCCGATACGACAACATGCAGATCGACGTGGGCGACAACCCGCTCAGCTTCAGCGGGGCCATCGGCCTCGATCAAACGCTCGATATGACCGTCACCCTGCCCTGGACGTTCAAGGGACGCACGGCACGGGTCGATAAAGAGGGTCAGGCCGGGCAGCGAATCGGCGTCCCCCTGACCGGGACGATCAGCAGCCCCAAGCTGGACCTGAAGAAATTCCTGCAAGAGCAGTTGTTCAGAGGACTCGGAGATCTGTTCTGATGAATGGGCGGGTATGAAGACGCTGCGAAACCTGTCGACGACGCCCACCGTGCAGCTCGGCCGGGCCAGCCGCTTCGTCGCATTCCAGATCAAGCTGTGGTCGCATTGCGTCCGACTGCTCAAACACAACCGCGCCGGACAGCAGGCTGCGGCGCTGTCCTACTACACGATCTTCGGCATCGTTCCGCTGGCCATCGTCGTGCTGCTGATCTTCCAGTCGTTCCCCGCCTATCAGGACGTCGGCGAGCGACTGAAGCACTTCGCCTACGAGCAGTTGCACCTGACGAAGATCGAGTACCGCCAGGACGAGGAGCACCCGGAAGACAAGGTGATGCTCACGGACTATCTCGACAGCACGATCAAGCGGTTCTTCGGCGGGCTCAACAGCAAGTCGCTCAGTCTCGTCAGCGCTGTGCTTGTCATCTGGGCAGCTCTGGCGCTGCTGAGCACCATCGAGACGGCCTTCAACCACATCTGGCACGTCTCACGGGGGCGCAGCTTCCTGCATCGGATGATCAATTACTGGGCGCTGCTGACGCTGGGCCCTCTCCTGGTCGGCGTGGGCATCTACGCGACCACGCAGTACGCCGCGATCCGGAACATCGAAACGATGGTGCTGGCCTACCGCATCGTGCCGGTGATCCTGCCGTATCTGCTGAGCCTGCTGGCGTTCTTCCTGCTCTACTTTCTGCTGCCGAGCACGAAGGTCAACCCGGGTGCAGCGCTCTGGGGCGCGGCGGTGGCCGCCCTGGTCTGGAGTTTCGCCAAGTATGGCTTCAGTACGTACGTGACGCGATTCATCCCGTACAGCAAGATCTACGGCGTTCTCGGGCTGGTCCCGCTGAGCGTCTTCTGGATTCACATCACCTGGCTCATCGCGTTGTTCGGGCTGCAACTGACCTACACCACCCAGCATCTCAGAACACTCGATGCGGCCGAGATCGAGGCCGCCCGGGAACGCAAACAGGAATCCTTCATCACCAACGACCTGACCGTGATCAACGTCGCGCGGGAGATCGCCCGGGCGTTCGCGGGCAATCAAGGCCCGCTGTCGCGCGAGGCGCTCTGCACCCGGCTCGGTCTGCCTCTGGAGCTGGGCGACGACATTCTCGAACACCTCGTCAGGAGCAGGCTCCTGGTCAAGACATCGGAACCGCAGGTCGGATTCGTCCCGGCCAGGGATCTTGACCAGATCCGGCTCTCGGAAATCACCGCGGCGCTGGCAGCCGTTGCACTGGCCCAGCCCGACCTGAACGAATCCGAAACATTCGGCCGGCTCGTGCAGACCCAGCAGCAGTTCCTCGCCAAACACAGCCTGCGTGAAATCCTGGTGCCGACGCCGCTCCGGGAAGAGGAAGACGCTTCCGCCAAACCTGGGCAGGAATCCCAATCCTGATGCGCTTGCGACCTGTCGGCCTCGACAGGTCAACGGCAAGCGAGAAGCAAGACGGCCGCGCGATAAAGGAAGTGCGCCCCGAACAGCGCCAGGGCGACGCCGCAGATGTACAGGACGATCCGCTGGGCACGCGGGCCGAGGATGTTGGTCCCGTGGAAGCTGCCGAAGGAAAGAATCGTCAGCCAGACCAGATCGCAGAGCCAGTGCACCAGTGCGAACAGCACGAAAGCGAGCCAGCCGAGAGTCCGCGCCTCCAGGGCGAGATTGAGCCCGACCGTCGCCCACCACAGCAGAAAGTACGGATTGCCGACCGACAGGATCAGGCCGGTCATCAGCGGTCCGGCATTCGTCACCTGGCCCGACGGCGAATCCGCACCGCCCTTGGCGCGCAGCATGCCCACACCCATCCAGACGAGAAAGGCGCCGCCGAAAAGTCCCACCGTGATCCTGAACCAGTCGGCCCGGAACAGCACGCCCAGACCGAACATGATCAGGAAGATCAGGGGGATCTCAACGATGCCGTGACCGATGGCCATCCACACGCCCGCCCACCGGCGCTGCGCGCCCTGCGCGATGGCAGCGGTCGTCACCGCACCCGGGGCCATGACCCCGGACAGCGAGATGCCCACCGCCTTGAGAAGAAAAGCCGTCAGCCCCACGAGACCCCCGAATCCCTACTCGCCGATGATCTTGACGAGGACACGTTTGCGGCGCTTGCCGTCGAACTCACCGTAGAAGATCTGCTCCCACGGACCGAAGTCCAGCTTGCCCTCCGTGACCGCGACGACAACCTCGCGACCCATGACGCTCCGCTTGAGGTGGGCGTCGGCGTTGTCCTCGTATCCGTTGTGCTTGTACTGCGCGTAGGGCTTCTCGGGCGCGAGCTTCTCCAGCCAGGTCTCGAAGTCCTGGTGCAGGCCCGACTCGTCGTCGTTGATGAAGACGCTGGCGGTAATGTGCATGGCGTTGCACAGCAGCAGGCCCTCGCGAATACCGCTCTCGGCGAGGCACTGCTCGACCTGGGGCGTGATGTTGATGAACTCCCTCCGCCGCGTGGTGTCAAACCACAATTCCTTCCTGTAGCTGTTCATGACCGGCCTTTCGTCGTGACACAAATGGAGCGAACGGGCTGGATACCCCGGCGTACATACCAAGGTAGCAATTGTAGCATCGTCGCACGCAAAGTGGAACAACCTCCTGCCCATGTCCGGATGGGCATGGCGGCCCGCCGAGACAAACAGGCAGGGACAGAGGAATAGACCATGAAGAAGAATCCCCTGTTCTGGGATGTCGATACGCAGTACGACTTCATGCGACCCGAAGGCCGCCTGTACGTGCCGGGAGCCGAGACCATCATCGACACCGTCAGCGAGGTCAGGCGATTCGCGCTGGATCACGGTTTCTCCATCCTGGCCGACGTCGACTGGCACCGCCGCGGCAACCCGGAGATCTCGGACACACCCGACTTCAAAGCGACGTTTCCGCCCCACTGCATGGCGGGCGAACCGGGCAGCGAGCGGGTCGGATACCTGGGGACGCGGCTGATCGACACCGTGCCGGTCGAGGAGATGGACACAGCGAACCTGCGGCGGCTCGCGCAAAAGGAGCCGTTTCACATCGTAATTCGCAAGGAGAGCCTCAGCGTCTTCGACAATCCGAATACGGACAAGCTCCTGGACCTGATCCGGCCTGAATCGGTTGTCGTGTTCGGCGTGGCGCTGGACTTCTGCGTATCGTACGTCGTGAACGGCCTGGCAAAGCGGCCGGGTATCGAACTGACTCTGTTGAAAGACGCAACGAAGGGACTGCAATCGAGGCCCGACGACGAAATCTATGCGGAGTTCCGCCGGATGGGGGTCACCGTCACGACCTTTGACGAGTTCAAGAGGCGACAGACATGTGGCTGATCGACGGAACGCCCGCCCTGCTGACGGACCTGTACGAACTGACGATGGCCCAGGTCTACTTCAGACAGGGGATGACCGCGCCGGCGTACTTCGAGGTCACGGTGCGGCATCTGCCCCAGGACTGGGGCTTCTTCGTGATGGCGGGCCTGGCAGAAGTGGAAGCGTACCTGACCCACTTTCGATTCTCCGAAAGCGACCTCGACTACCTGCGATCGACGGCGCTGTTCGAGTCGGATTTCCTCGACTATCTCGGCGACTTCCGGCTGGAGGTAACAACCCGGGCCCTGTCCGAGGGAACCGTGTTCTTTCCAAACGAGCCCATCCTCGAAGTGCGCGGCCCGATCCTGCACGCCCAACTGCTGGAAACCTATGTTCTCAACATCCTCGGGTTCTCGATCATCGAGGCGAGCCTGGCGGCCCGAATGACGCTCGCGGCCAAAGGCATTCCCCTGCTGGATTTCGGGATGCGCCGTGCCCAGGGGCCGATCGCCTCGCTGCGTGCCGCACGGGGCGCGCAGATGGCAGGCTGGAGGGCGACGAGCAACGTCTTCGCCGCCCGGATTCTGGAGATGCCGCCGTCGGGCACCATGGCTCACTCGTTCATTCAGGCCCATCCGTCGCAGGAGCAGGCCTTCCGCACGTTCGCAGCGGCTTACGGCGACAAGACGATCCTGCTGGTCGATACGTATGACACGATCGAGGGTGTGAAGATCGCCGCCCGCGTGGCCCGCGAGTTCCTCAAACGTGGCGTCCGGTTGCGCGGCATCCGCCTGGACAGCGGCAACCTCGTTGCGGACAGCCGGTTCGCGAGGGACCACTTCCGCCGGGAGGGAGTGGACTTCCTTCGCATCTTCGCCAGCAGCGACCTCGACGAGTACAAGATCCAGGATATGCTGGCCGCCGGTGGGCAGTTCGACGGCTTCGGCGTCGGCACCCGTTTCGCGGTTTCCCGGCACGCTCCCTCCATCGGCATCATTTACAAACTCGTCCAATACGCCGATCGTCCCGTGAACAAGACCTCCCCCGATAAGGCGACGCTGCCCGGCCGCAAGACGATCCTGCGTACCGGCAAGAGCCGCTTGGAGAAGGATACGGTCCTCCCCTTCGATCCGGACGCGGAAGACCTGCTTGGCCCGTTCGAATCTGCCGAGCCCATGGCGATTGTGCAGGAGAGACTGCGAAGCCAGATTGCGGCCCTGCCGGATGCGGTCAAAGCGATCCGCAAGCCAGCGACCTACCCCGTCGAGTTCGCTGCCATGCCGGGCAGGGGCGAATGATTATTCGCCCCCACGGCCCCGGGACGCGCAGGACCAGGAGAGTCTATTTCACGAGTTGCTCATAGACGCGCTCGATCGCATCGACCATCGTCTCGGGGGCGAACTTCCGCGTGACCGATTCGCGGCCGGCCCGACCGAGTCGCTCCCGCAGTGATTGGTCGGCGATCAGCTCGGCGCAGGCTTCGATGAGCTGCGGGACGTTCTTCGGCTCGATGAGCCGTCCGGTACGCTCGTTGACGACTTCGCGGGCGCCGTCCACATCGAAGCTGACGGCCGGACGGCCGCAAAGCATCGCCTGAGGCAGCGTGCGGGCCAGACCCTCGCGCAGCGAGCAATGAACGAGGACATCCGAGGCCTGGATCGCCAGCGGGATCTCGCTCGGGGGCATCAGTCCCGTGAAACGAAATCGCTCAGCCAGCCCCATCTCGCGGACCTGCTGCTGGTACCGCTCCGCGAGGTTGCCGTCGCCCACGAAGAGCCAGACGACGTTGGCGAAACGTTTGGCCAGCTCCGGAGCCGAGGCGATGATGTAGTCGTGTCCCTTGAGCATGAACAGGCGCGCGATGGTGATCAGAACGACCGCATCGTCCGCGATGCCGTGCCGGTAGCGGAAGGCCCGTATCCGCTCGGGGGGAATCGGTTCGAGAAACTGCCGTTCGTCGATCGCAGAGTACGCCGTGACATAGGGCTTGTCGACGCCGATACCGGCGGCCTTGCACTGGTCGGTCATCGCATCGGCGACGCTGATGAAATAGTCGGTGTGCTTCGCGGCGGCCTTCTCGATGGCCACATAGATACGGTTGACCCACCGGCTCTGGTACGGATGGAACGCCAGGCCGTGAATGCCGTGAACGATGGCGGGCCGTCTTGGGTCCCATACGCCCTTCAACGCACTGGCGGCGTAACGGCCGAGGATGCCGGCCTTGGCCGAATGGGTGTGCACGATGTCGGGCTGCAATTGGCGCAGCAGCTTCTTGAGCCGGCGATAGCTGACGAAATCCTTGACCGGCTCGATGGCCCGCCGCATCTCGTCGATCACGATCGTCTGGTACTTCTGCCCCTTCGTCTGGTGGAACAGCTCCCCCTCGGGTCCGAGGGCCGGGCCGGTGATCAGTGTGACCTCGTGACCCCGCTGGGCCAGCAGCTTGCAGGTGATCAGCGTGTTCTCCTGTGCACCGCCCAGAATGAGCCGCGTGATGATGTGGACGATCTTCACGATGCCGTCTCCGCGTTCATGCGTCGAACAGGTCCTATGGGACCGACAAAGTCCATTCTGTCAGACACCTGCCCGGTAGTCAATGCCCCAGGGCCGCAGCACTTTGCGAAGGGCTTGCGGACCTTGCATGTAGGACAGGAACAGCCCATAGTTCGTGTACGGCACACCGATGGATTCGAGGTCCCGAATGCGGGCCAGGAGCTTCTGCGCGCTGATCATGCAGCCGCCGCAATGGACCACCAGCTTGTAGGACTGGAGCTGCTCGTTCTCCTGAAACTCCCGGCCGAAATTGTGGTCGATCTGAACGTCGGGCCAATGTTTCCGGATGAAGTTTGGAATCTGCACGGTGCCGATATCCTCGGCGATCCGCGAGTGGTTGCACGCCTCGGCGATGAGCACCTTGTCCCCTGCCTTCAGCGTCGCGACCGCCTCAAGCCCCGCGACGAACGAAGCGAGTCGGCCCCGGCTGACGTAGTTGATCATCATGATCGAAAACGTCGTCAGCCCGATGTCGTCGGGCGTCCAGACATGCATCAGGTCCATGGCCTGCGAGTCAGTGATGATCGCCTTGGGCCGCTTGCCGAAGCCGGCCAGAAACGCATCGAACCGTTTCCGTTCGCCCGCGTCGCCGGAGCGGGCCTTGCCCAAATCCATGCGATACGAGACCGGCCAAGCCCAGTGGCGTGTGATGTACTCCTCGGCCATCGCCTGCGGACGCAGGTAGCGCCCGGGTGGGGTCTCGGCGTCCATCGGGATGTTCAGCACGTAGAACTCGTCGCGCCGCAGGAACGGCAGCAGTTCCATCGGGACGTTCTTCGAGGCGAAGTTCTCCAGGAGGAACTGGAGCAGCGCCGGGCGGCATTGGGGATCGACCGCCGCAAGCCGGATCTTTGGATGGAACCGCAGCAGAGGGACCTGTTCTTCCACCCGCGTGATCCGCCCGGCGGCCTCCGGCCGGAACAGGTTATAGATCACCAGGATCTGCTTATCCAGCGCGCGGGCCTTCTCGACAATCTCGTTCTCCGTGGCGAAGTCCTCCGTATCGGGGTCGATCACCAGCAGGACCAGGTCACACTCTTTCAGGTCGGAGAGAACCTTGGCCCGCTTCTTGCGTCCCAAAGCGGAAGCCTCATCCAATCCGGCGGTGTCGAACAGCTTGACCGGACCGATCCCGTGGATTTCCTGGAGGGCGATCTTCGTGTCGGCCGTCGTCCCGGGCGTGGCATCGACGATCGAGGTAACCTGCTGCGTGAGCAGATTCATGAGGCTGCTCTTGCCCGAGTTCATCTTGCCGAAGATCCCGATCTGATCGCGTTCGACGAGCATCAGTATTTGACCCACATCAGGCACAAGCCGTTCGGCGGCGCGATCGGTCCGGCGGCGGTCCGGTCGCGGGCGGCCAGGACGTGGGCGATTCGTTCGGGCTCCCACCGCCCCAGCCCGACCTCCATCAGCGACCCGACGATATTGCGCACCATGTTGTAGAGGAACCCATCTCCTTCGACCTCGACATAGACCCACAGGCCGTCGTCCTTGTGGGCCTCGGTGACATCGCAGCGGAAGACCGTACGTACGGAATCCGTGCGGCTGTCGGCAGCCGACGCAAAGGACCGAAAGTCCTTCCGGCCTACGAGCCGCTGTGCCCCGGCGTTCATCGCGGCCGTGTCCGGATGCGAGGGAACGTGCCAGCAGTACCGCCTGTGCAACACGGGACGGGTCGGGCCGCAGAAGATCGTGTACCGATAGAGCTTGCTTGTGACATCGCCGATCACGTCGAAACCCATCCGCACTTCTTCGGCCTTGACGATGGCGATGTCGTCGGGAAGTCGGTCGGTGAGAGCCCTGGCAAGGTTCTCCGTCGGGACGGGCGAATCGACCTGGATCAGGGCGACCTGGCCGAGGGCATGGACGCCGGCGTCGGTCCGGCTGGCCCCGCAAACGCGCACATTCGGGCCCAGCAGGCTGCGGGCGGCGTCCTGCACCGTCTGTTGGATGGTCGTGAAGCCGGGCTGGATCTGCCAGCCATGATACTCGCTGCCGTCGTAGGCAATGGTCAGTTTGACGTTGCGCAGCGCCATCCGGGAACAAACAGGGACGGCCGGCGCAGCCACGGCGCATCGCTGCCCTGCGGCTGCCGCCGGCCGTCGTGAGGACTATAGTTCGAGCAATTTTTCGGCGATCTGAATCGCGTTCAACGCCGCTCCCTTGCGGAGCTGGTCGCCGGCCACCCAGAGATTGACCCCGCGGTTATCGGGCAGGGATGGATCCTGCCGGATGCGGCCGACAAAGACGTCGTCCTTGCCCGTGGCGTCGATCGGCATCGGGAAGCGATTGTGTTCCCGGTCGTCCAGCACGCGGACGCCCGGCGCCTGGGCGAGCAGTTGGCGCACCTTCTCGGCCGGCATCGGACGCGTGAACTCCAGGTTGATGCTCTCGCAATGCGTCCGCATCACCGGGATGCGCACGCATGTGGCCGTGATGGCGATCTCAGGGCAATTGAAGATCTTCCGGGTCTCCTTGACCATCTTGGTCTCTTCTTCGTTGTACCCGTCGGGCCCCAGCGCCGAGTTGTGGCTGAAGCAGTTGAATGCGATCTGATACGGGAACACGTTGCAGGTCGGCTTCTTGCCGTCGAGGATCTCGCGACACTGGGCTTCAAGCTCCGCCATCGCCGCCGCACCGGCGCCGCTGGCCGCCTGGTACGTGCTGACGACCATCCGCTTGACCGGATTGACCTGATGCAGAGGCCAGACCGGCACGATACCGATGATCGTCGAACAGTTCGGGTTCGCGATGATGCCTCTGTGCTCCTTGATCTTCTCGGGGTTGATCTCGGGAATCACCAGAGGCACGGTCGGGTCCATGCGAAACGCCGAAGAGTTGTCCACGACCACCGCGCCCGCCTTGGCCGCCGCAGGGGCGAACTCCTTGCTGCGCGAGCCGCCCGCACTGAACAGCGCGATATCGATCCCCGTGAAGCTGTCCTTCGTCAACTCCTCAACCGTATATTCCTTCCCCTTGAAGGTGATCTTCTTACCCTTGGAGCGGCTGCTGGCAAGCACCTTGAGCGTATCGAACGGGAAGTTGCGCTCTTCGAGGATACGTAGGAATTCCTGACCGACGGCACCGGTCACCCCTGCGATTGCCAGATGACAAGCCATGTTCACACACTCCTGTTCACTGCGGTTTTCACTGAAGGGCCGCCAACGGTTGGCCGCCCAAAAGGCTGGTTTTGTGGAAACTACAGAATTTTATATTTTAACGCTCTTGGCACTCCCATGCAAGAGCCTCTCTGCTAATACTTTCTATTCGCTCTGCTGAGGGTCGTGCCGGTGCTGCCAGGCGGAGGCCAGGGCCGAGGCGGTGATGATGCACACAAAGACGAAGATGGCGGCGGGGATGGCGGCCTCCTCGCCCAGGTGCTCCAGGGCCAGGGCCGAACCCAGCCCGGCGTTCTGCATGCCGACCTCGATCGTCAGGGCCCGCCGTTTGAGCGTATCCAGGCCGAACAGGACGCCGATCCCGTACCCGGCGCCCATCCCATAGAGGTTCAGGACCAGCACGACCGCCAGGACGCTTCCGGTCACCTGGGGCAGGCGGGCCTGGTTGCGTGCGATGACGACGGAGCAGATGAAGATGATGAACGTCGCCGAAACGGCCGGAAAGACCGGGACAATCCGCTCGACCGAACGGTGAAAGCGATGCCGCACCCAGAAACCCAGCAGCAGCGGCACCGCAACCATGACCATGATCTGAAGGAACATGGCCCAGAACGAGACCGGCAGTTCCGAGCCGGCCAGCAGCTTCGTCAGCAACGGAGTCAGGACCGGGCACAGCAGGGTCGAGACGGTGGTCAGGGATACGGAGTAGGCCGCATCCGCCTTGGCGACGTAGCTCATGGTGTTGCTGGCCATCGCCCCGGGGGCCGCGCCGGTCAGGATCAGGCCCACCGCCAGAGGGGCTGGCAGACGGAAGAGCCGCGCGATCGCATAGGCCCCGAAGGGCATCACCAGGAACTGCGCCGCCGTGCCCAGGGCCACCGCCGAGGGCGTCTTGAGGATTCGTTTGAAGTCATCCGGCTGGAGAGCCACGCCAATCCCGAACATGGTCACGGCGAAGAACAGAGTGTTCATCGACAGGCAGATATTCAGATGTTTGACCGCTGTTGGTGGCAGGCGAAAGAGGACATCGGCCGGGAACAACTCAACCAGGCTGTACGTACCCACAACGCGGAACCAGTTGGGATGTTCCGGCGTGTCCTTCCACAGGAACGCCACCAGACCACACCCAACCACCCACACCGCGAAGTACTTCGTGTAGAACGTCAGAGCTCGGCGCAACATGGTCGGTCAGTATACGACCCGACGAAGCCCCCCGCAACCGCCCGGCAACCGACAAAAAAAAGCCCCGCCTACAAGGCGGGGCCGGTGTTACGATGAAGGAGGACATCGACACCAAACTTACTTCTTCGGCACACGAAGCATCAGCAGCCTGGTCCACTCCTCGTCTCGAACTCGCAAGAGGACCCTACCTTCTGCCGCACCTTTTTCGATTGCCTCATTGAATTCTTTTACGTTGCGGACGGCCTTTCTGTTCACTTCGGTGATCAGGGTGCCGACCTGGAGGCCGGCTTCGGCAGCCGGCGAACCGGGCCTGACCTCCATGACCACCACGCCGGAGAGATCCTGATACCCCAGACGGGAAGCCAATTCCTCCGTCAGTGTCTGAAGCGTCATCCCCAGAGTGTCCTGGACGGCCCGGCTGCCTCCACCAACGGCGAACTCACCATCCGGCCGTTTGTCAAGCGTCACCGTCAACGGTTTGCGCTTGCCCTCGCGAATCACCACGATTCGGACCTCGCTGCCCGGCTTGTACATGGCCACCCGGTTGCGGAACTCGTTCCAGTCGGAGACCGGCTGGCCCTCCAGTTCCACCACCACATCATCCTGCTTCATGCCGGCCTTCTCGGCGGGCGAATCTTCCACCACGCTGACGATCACCACCCCTTTGTCCGCGTCCAGGCCGAAGTACTTTCCCATGCCGGGCTCGACATCGTTGCCCTGCACGCCCAGGAAACCACGAACCACTTCCCCACTCTCCTTGAGCTGGGCATAGATGTCCCGAGCCATGTTGCTGGGAATGGCCAGGCCGATGCCCACATTTCCGCCGGGCCCGATGATCGCCGTATTGATGCCCACGGCCTTGCCGTCCAGATTCAACAGCGGCCCGCCCGAATTGCCGAAGTTGATCGCCGCATCAGTCTGAATGAAATCCTCGTAGTTCGCCACACCGATCCGGTTGCGCCCTTTGGCACTGACGATACCCGCCGTAACAGTGTGGCTCAAACCGAACGGATTGCCGATGGCGATCACCCACTCGCCCACCTCCAACGTATCCGAGTTCGCCAGCTCGATGTACGGAAGGTCGGTCTTGTCGATCTTCACGACTGCCACGTCCGTCTGAGAATCGGCGCCGACGACCTCCGCCGTCATCTTCTGGCCGTCCGCCAACTGCACGGTAACCGTCTCGGCCCCTCCAACCATGTGATTGTTCGTCAGGATGTACCCATCGGAAGAGATGATGAAACCGGACCCCTGGGCGACCTGGCGTGATTCCGGTTCCTCACGCTCCCGCTGGTAACGGCGCGGGCCAAAGAAATAGCGGAAGAACTCATCCTCGAATGGGTTGGAGGGATCTCCAAATGACCACTCGCGTGTGGAACTACCACGGACAGCTCGTGTCGCCTGAATGCCCACCACCGCTGGCGAGGCCTTCTCGGCGATCGACGCAAACGCTTTGCCCATCTCGCGCAGGGTGGCAATACTGCGATCATCCTCGGCGAAGGCCGCCGGCGGCACCAGCAACAAGCCGATCAAAACGAAGATCGATGCATTGACGAGACTGTGCCTGCGAACTGCCTGACGCGCGCTTGTGAACATACATGACCTCCAGGACCTTCCGTCGAAAAAGAACGTTTGACCAAGCTCTCCAACCAACGACGCAACCATCCGCTTGGGCAGGAATATATACGATTGTAGGCGGGGTTAGTTCGGGCCGTCAAACCCTTTTTCGCCGCCTCCCGGGACTGTTCCTGCCGCATCGGACCATCGGCGATTCGTCGACTGTCAGACCGCGTGCGGCAATGTTGCGGCCGGTGCAATTCCGTGGAACTCCGACACCGCTCGATTGTATAACTGGGCAAAAAAAGGCCTCGACACATCGGAAATATGACGGACGAACCCCACATTATCCAGCGCGTTTTAGACGGCGACACGGAGTCGTTCCGGCTCCTCGTCGAACGCTACGCCAGGGCCGTCGTCGGCATGGTCCGTAACGTCACCGGCGATGCGCAGAGCTGTGAGGACCTGGGCCAGGAGGTGTTTCTGGCCGCCTTCGCCCAGCTCAGGACGTTCGATCCGGCGCGGAGTCGCTTCTCGACCTGGCTGCTGACGATTGCGCGAAACAAGAGCATCAACTGGCTGAAGAAGAAACGCCTGAGGGTCTCGCCCGAACCGTCGCCGTCGCTCGACGACGTCGGGCCGCTGGAGCGCGTTACACGCCAGGAGGCGTTCGGCCGGCTCGATGTGGCGCTTCGGTCCCTTCCGGACCGCCAGCGCCGAGCCTTGACCCTCGTCGAGTTCGAAGGACTGTCGTATGAGGAGGCCGCCGCGATCGAAGGGACACGGACCGGTACGATCAAGTCAAGGGTCAACCGCGCCAAGGCCGCCCTCGGCGAAGTACTGCGAGCCTGTCACGAGGATGACCAATGAAGCACGAAGAACTCTATAACGAATGGGTGCGGCAGCGTAGAGACATCTGTCTGGGCGAGGATTTCACACAGGGCGTGATGAACCGCGTCCACCGGATGAAAGCCGATCGGGACAGATGTCGATTCGAATGGTCGCGAATCATAGACCGGATCGGATATTCGCCCTGGGCCCGAGCCGCGGCGGTCAGCATGGCGGCGCTGCTCGGACTCGGACGAATCCTGCTGACACTGCGTCTGCTGTTGTTTGCCTAAGCACCTGGAGGATACCATGACGGAACACGTGACACCCAAGAGCACCAGGCGACAGCCCTGGCTGGCCGTCGCCCTGTCGATTCTCATGCCCGGCGTGGGACACGCTTATTGCGGCAAGCTGCGGCGCGGTCTGGTCCTCGGCCTCTTCTATGCCATTGGCATTCCCGTCGTTCTCGGGATGCTGGCCTGGGCCAGCCCCGCCTCGACGGTTACGTTCGGCCTGTTGATGGCTCTCGCGGCCTTCGGCGTGGTGATCGGCGCAGCGGTCGATTCGTATCGGCTGGCACGCCGGACCCGCAGCGACTACGAACTCAAGGCGTACAACGGTCCGGGGGTCTATATCCTGCTCGGCCTGTTGATCCAGGGCAGTTGCTTCGGGTACGCGCTGCACATCCGCAGCAGCCTCTTTGAGGCCTTCCGTGTCCCCAGCATGTCGGAGTTTCCCACCATCGTTCCGAACGACCGGCTTCTCGTGGACAGAATCGCCTATCGAAGGACCGATCCCCAGCGCGGTGACACCGTTCTGTTCAGGCCCCCGAACGAAGACTGGCGAACCTACTACATCAAGCGGATCGTCGCCATCGAAGGAGACACCGTCGCCATGAAAGACGGAGCGCTTTACGTCAACGGCGAGAGACTTGCGGTGAGGAAAATTGATAAACCGTCGTCGGCCGGACATGTGACAGTGGACGGCCGCACGCTGCAGGGCGAGTTCTTCGAAGAAACCAACGGAACTGCACGCTACACCATCTTCCTGTCGACACCCGAGCAGAATGCCGTCCGCGACTTGCCCGAGACCGTCGTACCGCAGCAGCACTGCTTCGTGCTGGGTGACAATCGGAACCGGTCGAGAGACAGCCGGCATTTCGGGCCGATCCCCTACGCCGTGATTGAAGGCCGAGCCGACTACATCTGCTGGCCCGCCGATCGATGGTCGCGCTTCGGACGGATTGATTGATCTGCCCGTCCTGTCAACCCCGTCTTCTCTTCCTGACCGGCCGCCTTGCCCTTGTACGTGGAGATTCCCCGTGAGCGAATCGGACGGCACAACAAACAAGACAGACAGAAGACTCTGCAACTGGGTTCATAAGACAGCCTCTTGCGGCATGAGAAAGAAGAGATGGGTGGTCGCGGCAGTCGCGGTCGCAGCGCTTGCCCTGTTTGGTGTCTACGAGCTGCTGTTTGGCCGGCTGTTTCCGTTCTCTCTGGTCGCAGCCGGGTTTTCCCGACAGGAGTATGAGCGTTTCATCGTGTACCATCACGGGCAGCCGGAATCATCCCAGCTATCCGATTTGAGAGACGTCGTTGCTATCGAAGAAGACTACCACGGGATGCCATTCCGGTCGGAGCCGGAGATATTCCTTTGCAGGGACGATCGCGAATACCACAGGCTCACCGGTGGAAGGGCTCGGTTCATTGCGATCAATGGACGGCTGTTCGTGTCCAAGCGAGCACAGGAAGATGCAAGACAGGGCCGGATCGATCTCCAAATGTATCTGACCCATGAGATGTCCCATTGCCTTCTACAACAGCACATGTCACTTGTGAGATCGCTGAAGATGCCAAGGTGGCTGCTCGAAGGAACCGCCATGGATTGTGCCGGACAGGTGGGAGTTGGAATCTACCCGGACAGATCGACAGTATACGATGCTGTGGCTCGGGGCGTGTTCTGTGAACCGGCGGACTTCGGGACGGTTCTCGACGGCGAAAAAGGGACGGCGCTCTCCTGCCCGATAGAGAACAGGACGGCATTCTTCTACTCAGAGTTCGGCTGTCTTGTCGAGTTCTTGAGGTCGAGCCATGGAGCACAACGGTATCGAGCTTTCCTCAAGGACCTGGTCGAAAGCCGTACCCTGAACGTGGAGAGGTCGTTTGAAAGGGTCTTTGGAACGACACTTGACGCCGAGATCGCCCGATTCAAGAACGAGACGCAGAGGCGTTGAGCCCGCCGGACAGGCTGGATCGACTTCGCGGGCACAACGAGAGCCGCGGCCAAGAAACGCCCGCCAATACCCTCTTAAACGATGGTCGCTCGAAGAAGGGTCAGCGCATCACCCAGGACTTGTCTTTGAAGACGACCTCGGCCTTGTCGCGCATCGCCGGATCGCCCCGGAAGGCGTAGTCCAGTTGCAGGGTCTTCCGCAGGAACACCTTGACCGGCTGGCCCATGCCGTCCACCGCCACAGGGTGATCGATCGCGGCGGTCTCGTTGCTCAGGCCCGTGATGAACACCTTGAACCCGCCCGCCTGACTGTCGAAATCGCGCCAGACCACCGCGATGTCTTTGGCGTTGTCCTCACCCTGGAGAATGCGGTTCTCAACCGATCCCATCGCTTCGAGGAACGGATACCGGCCCGCATGACGTTGCTTGATCTGTTCGAAGACGATCGGCGGAACGCCCACGCCGGAAGGCACGATCTGGAACGTGTCGCTCATCAGCTCGCATCGCGGGTAGAACTCAACGTCCTGACCCGTCCGGTTGGTCACGGTCAGGATCATGTACCAGAACCGGACCGCGCCGCTGGTGCCCGACAGGACGAGCTGCTGGGGTTGCTCGAATTTCACCTCCACAGTCCATTGCCCCGGCCTCTGGACCACTGCCGGCTCCGGCGCCGCCAGACACACATTGGCCGCCACAGCCAGGAATGTCCCATAAAACAGACACTTATTCATCCGGTATCCCTCTCGAGAGACCATTCTGGTTTCCAAACGCGCCAGACTCCACGTTTTCTCTATTTTACAGCAAAATCGCCTGCAAGCCAAGAAGAATCTGGCCCAAGTGCCCGCCGGAGCGGCCTTTGCCGTTGCCCGCCTCCGAACGTGCGGCGCCAAGGGTCCGGCAGAACTCACTGACGCCTCTCGGTCAGCCGCGTTCGCATCTCCGTCTTGCTTTCCCACCTGTGGTGGTCGATTCCCGGCATGTGGTCCCAACTGAAGTGCCAGAGCTGACACCAGTGCCGCCACGCGGCCCGCAGTAATCCCCGGATTTTCATATCACCATCGCTCCAACAGGAGTGAACTTGCGATCCCATTAAGGGTTCTCTTTCAACTCCCCTTAGTACGTTAAGATGGGAAAGAGGTTCCGGTTGTGTGGATCAAATCACCCAGCGAGGTACACCTCCGCAAATCGCCCGGCGGCCTGGGAGAGCAGCTCCTCGCAGTGCTCCAGGGCAAACTGGAGGTCCATGCCGGGCTGCGCGCAGGCCAGCGCCGCCTCGATCCCAGCGTTTCGCCAGACATGGTCGGCGAGCAGAACCTGCCCCGCGATCACGCCGACCCTGGCGCCGCCCTGGCGGGCGACCCGCGTGACGCCGGAAACGACCTTGCCCCGCATCGACTGCGAATCGAAGCAGCCCTCGCCCGTTACGACCCAGTCGGCGTCCGAGACCTCCTGCCGCAGGCGGGACTGCGCCATCACGGTCTCGATGCCCGAGACTAGGCGGGCCTCCATAAATGCTACTGCGCCGGCCGCCAGACCGCCGGCGGCACCAGCGCCGGGCAGGTCCCGGATGTGAATGCCAAGCTGGCTGCCCACCAACTCCGCCAGATGCCCCAGGCTGGAATCGAGCATCTCAACCATCTGCGGCGTGGCTCCCTTCTGCGGCCCGTACACGCGAGCGGCCCCTTGCGGCCCGCACAGCGGATTGTCCACGTCACAGAGCACGTCGATGGGGACGTCCATATCGCGGTCCGGCGGGATGGCCTCGACGATCTCAGCAAGGGCCCCGGCCCCGAGGCCGACCGGCGTCCCGTCGCCGGCCAGGAACTCCCAGCCCAGAGCCATGGCCGCCCCGACCCCGCCATCGACGGTCGCACTGCCGCCTACCCCCAGCAGGATTCGCTCGGCCCCGTGCTCCAGCGCCGCCCGGACCAGTTGGCCCGTCCCGAAGGTGGTCGTCTTCAGAGGGTTCAACTGCTCGCGCCGCAAGAGCTGAATGCCGCTGGCCGACGCCATCTCCACGACCGCTGTCCGGTCGTCACCCAGCCACGCGAAGCCGGCGCGGACCTGCATCTGCGGCAGCGGGCCCATCACGGTCGCGGGGATCCACCGGCCATTGGAGGCCGCCATCAGGGCCGCCGCCGTGCCTTCCCCGCCGTCGGCCATCGGCTTGACCACGATCCGGGCCCCCGGCGCCGCCCTGCCGATGGCGTCGGCGACGATCCGGCAGGCCCGCTCGGCCGCCAGGGTCCCCTTGAACGAGTCCATTGCGATCACGATCTTCATCGCTCGCCCCGTCCGTCGTGCGTCCCCGCAACCGCCGCAAAATGGTGAACTTGTGAGCTCATTACGTCGCCCAAGTTGGCTTTGATTGGCTTTGCTTCCATGACTCGATCCTCATTTTCAGCTCCGGAACGCCGAAATTGGCTTTGTTTCGCACATCAGGACTGTATCTCGTATCTCGTCGCTCGTCGCTCGCATCTCGTCTTCCGAGGCTGGCCGCAACTGACGGCCCGCAACTCGTTAGATCGACAATAAACGAAACCCAACCTCCTGTCAACCATGAACCCGGCATATCCGCCTTTTTTTCCCGTCCCCGAGATACGCGTCTCGCCCTTGACGCCGCCGCGAGATTCCTGTACGCTATAGCCGGATGTGCGAAGGGAAGCTATGCGTGGAGAGGTTCCCACAATCCAGCCCTGTGTCCCGACGCCGCGAGGCGACGCCCACGGCGACACCGTCCAGGTCTACGAGTACGACGTCTATGGCCAGGTGGCCGCCTCCGACCCGAACCATCCCAACCGCTTCCTGTTCACCGGCCGGGAATTCGACGAGGAGACCGGCCTCTACTACTACCGCGCCCGATACTACAACCCGACCATCGGCCGCTTCCTCCAAACCGACCCCATCGGCTACACCAACGGCATGAACATGTACCGCTACTGTGGCAACAACGCCACGAACAGCGTGGACCC
>DAOTJE010000030.1:0-59367 GCA_035448545.1 Sedimentisphaerales bacterium
CAATCGCACCAGTCCGACGGCCGGCGGCAGCGGCCTGATCTTCATCGACGACATCGGCTACGGCACGCCCTTGGCCGAATAACTCTGGACGAAACGAATCGGCAGGGGCGAGGCACGCTTCGCCCCTGCCGCCGCCCAGGGACTCGGCGTCGTACGCCAACCATGCCCGCCGTGACAATTCTGGAAAGGTTTTGCTGGTCAAAACAGAAATCCCATGATATAGTCTGCGCTGGTAGAGCCAGAATGCTCTCCGACTCGGAAACAAAGGTCTCTTTACCGGCCGGGTCCCATGCAAGCCGAGCCCGTGAACCTGGTCAGGCGGGGAACCGAGCAGCCATAAGCGGCAGCTTGGTTGTGTGTGGGTCAACCCGGCCGATCTTTTTGAATTTGCCATTTACGATTTTCGATTCATGATCTGCCGAGCGGAGAGGATGGCATGTGGATCGGGACGAGCTGATAAGAAGGCTCAAGCAGTTCGCCCGTCGATGCGTCAAGTTGGCTCTTGCTCTGCCGGAAAACGTTCTTGGGCGGCATATTCGCGGGCAACTGATTCGTTGCTCAACCGGCGCAGCAGCCAATTAACGAGCGGCCTGCGCGGCGCAATCACGTGCCGCATTCGTGGCCAGATTGAGCATCGTGATCGAAGAGGTGGATGAATCCTGCTTCTGAATGGAATTCATCATTGCTGAGGGTCTGCCTCCGAAGAAACGCGTCGCTCCTCTCTTTGCTGAAGGCAAGGAACTGAAGGCGATCTTTATCTCGGCGAGGCACACGACCAGGACCAATCGTAAATCGTAGTTCGTAAACCGAAAGTCCCATGGCTTACACCGTTCTGGCAAGGAAGTATCGGTCGCAGACGTTTGACGACGTGGTCGGGCAGGACCCGATCTCCAAGACACTCAAGAACGCGATTGAGACGGGACGCGTCGCCCATGCGTACCTTTTCTCGGGCACGCGCGGCGTCGGCAAGACCACGATGGCACGCATTCTGGCCAAGTCCCTCAACTGCCTGAAGTCCGACGGGCCCACGACAACCCCCTGCTGCCAGTGCGACAGTTGCGTGGCCATCAACAGCGGAGAAGATATCGACGTCATCGAGATTGACGGGGCCTCCAACAATCGCGTGGATGAAATTCGCGAACTGCGAGAGAACGCCATCTACCGGCCTGCGCGGGCCCGCTACAAGATCTACATCATCGACGAAGTGCACATGCTGACAACGCAAGCGTTCAACGCCTTGCTCAAGACGCTGGAAGAGCCGCCGGAGCACGTGAAATTCATCTTCGCCACCACCGAGCCCAACAAGGTCATCGCCACGATCCAGTCGCGGTGCCAGCGGTTTGACTTCAGCAACATCAGTGCCAAGCAGATCGCCGACCAGCTCAAGAGCATCCTTAAGAAGGAAGAGATCGAATACCAGGACGACCTCGTGCTGGCTCTGGCGAAGATGGCCAATGGGTCGATGCGCGACGGCCTGAGTCTGTTGGATCGTCTCATCAGCACCGGCATTCAACCGCTGTCGGTGAACCTGCTGGAGGACTTCCTGGGCCGGCCCAACGCGGAGAAGATTCAGACACTTGTGGCCAGGATTGGCGACGGCGACGCGGCCGGCACGCTGATGGCCACCGAAGATCTGATCAACACCGGCTTGGGCGAAGCGCAGATCGTCGACGCCCTGACGGAGCAGATGCGCGACCTGCTGGTGATCGCCTCGGCCGGGGTCGAGACCGACCTGCTGATTATGACGGCTGACCAGAAGGAAAAGGCGGCCGAACTGGCCAAGAAATTCGATGCGGCGGCGCTGATCTACAACATCACCGCGCTCGAGAAGCTCCGCTGGGCAGTCAAGAACAGCGATACGCCGAGGGCCCTGCTCGATGCCTCTTTGCTGCGGTTCGCGCTGAGCGAGCACTTCATGAACGTCGAGGAGTTGCTGTCGCGCTCATCGGGAGGCGCCGGCGTCCCGGTCAAAAAAAAACTCCCGATAGAGCCTAAGCCCGCCCCCGCAATTCTGTCTGTCCCGTCCAGGTCGGTCGAACCACGCACGACCGTCGTACCGGTTGCTCAGGCAGAGGCGCCGGCGGAGAACCTGACCGAACCGTGGCCCGAGGTCCTCGGCAAGATCGCCAAGCAGCTTGGTCCGGCCACGACCGGTCTGCTGACCGGATCAAACCTCAAAGGCATCGCCGGCAACACGCTGACAATCGAATTTCCGCCGACGGGGAAGACGCAGAAGCAGATGTGCGAGAGCAACGGGCGAGGCGACCAGATCGCCGAGGTCCTGGGGGAGTACCTGGGCCGAGCCGTTCGCGTCAAGTTCACGGTGGCAGAGCCTCCCGTGCCTGACGAAGAACCCGAACGCAAGCCCTTCGCAGAACGACAACGTCAGATCCTCAATGATCCCGCCGTCAAGACCGTCCTTCTGGAACTGGGCGCCACCGTCACCGGGATCGAAGAGGAATAGCTCCGCCAGCTATGGGCAGGACCATCCCTGCGTCCTGCGGGTTTGGCACTGCAACCCTATTGTTCGAAAGACAGGTGCTCGATCTTGCCCCGTCGACATGCTATGCTACCGCGAGCCGGCAGGTGCTGTGTGCCGGCTGAGCACAGAGAGGATGACGCCATACAGACCGATTCACGAAGGAAATGTGATGAACTTACGCGGCACACTGTTCCTTACCTGGCCTTTGTAAAGCTGTTAAACGCCATAATCTCTCAGTGGTCGTCGAATGCGTTCCCAGAATAGCCATCACCAGAGAACAGGGAAAACCCATGAGCGGCGCTTACACGGAAAGCCTGAACAAGCTCATCGAAGAATTCGGCCGGCTTCCCGGCATCGGGCCCAAGACCGCCGAGCGGCTGGCGTTCTACATCCTCCGAGCCGATGCGTCCGAGGCAATGAAGCTGGCCGACGCGATACGGGATGTCAAGACCCGGATCAAACGCTGCAAGGTCTGCTCAAACCTGTCCGAAGACGACGTCTGCCAGATCTGCACCGATCCACAGCGGGATCCGAGCCTGATCTGCGTGGTCGAGCAACCCAAAGACGTCATCAGTCTGGAAAAGACCGGCGCGTGCAAGTGGCTGTACCACGTTCTGGGAGGCCACATCGCGCCGCTCGATGGAGTCGAGGCGGATGACCTGACGATCCACCAGCTCGTCGAGCGTGTCCGCGGCGGCCAGGTGCGGGAGGTTGTCATGGCCACGAACCCCAACCTGGAAGGTGACGGGACGGCTCTGTACATCAGTTCCCTGCTGCGTCCGTTGGGGGTGCGAATCACGCGGCTGGCTCGCGGTCTGCCCACCGGATCGACGATCGAATACGCCAGCGGCCGGATTCTCACCGATGCCATCCTCGGACGGCAGGAACTCGAATGACCGGCGGCACCAGAACACCTTCCGATGAAAAGAAGGAGGCATGAGAATCATGGCGCATCAGGGACGGGTGAAAGTCGGGATCATTGGCTCGCAGTTCGAGGCGGATATTCACGCCGCCTCGTTTCAGATCATGCCGGACGAGGCCGAGGTCGTAGCGGTTGCCTCGCCGACGCCTGGACATGCCAAGGCCCTGGCGGAGCGATACGGGATTCCGCGCGTCTTCACCGACTACCGGCAGATGCTCGAAGAGCGCGACATCGAAATGGTGACGATCACCGCCCCCAACGCGCTGCACTGCCCGATGACCGTCGACATCGCCAACGCCGGAAAGCATGTGGTCTGCGAGAAGCCCCTGTGCATGACGCTCGAAGAGGCGGACCTCATGATCGATACGTGCCGGCGCCAGGGCGTACTCCTGATGTACGCGGAGGAACTCTACTTCACGCCGAAATACGTCAAGGCCAAAGAGATGGCCGACCAGGGGGCATTCGGCAAGGTCTATCTCGTCAAGCAGAGCGAGAAACACTTCGGACCGCACGCGGAGTGGTTCTGGGATGTGAATCGGTCCGGTGGCGGTGTCTTCATGGACATGGGCTGCCACGGCATCGCCTTCTGCTGGTGGTTTCTGGGCCGGCCCAAGATCAAGAACGTATACTGCCAGATGGGCACCTACGTCCACAGCGACAAGACCAGGGGCGAGGACAACTCCGTCTGCATCATCGAGTTCGCCAACGACGCGGTCGGACTGATCGAGGACAGTTGGGCTCGTCGCGGCGGCATGGAAGACCGGATCGAGGTGTACGGCGAGGGTGGTGTGACCCATGCGGATCTGCATATGGGCAATGCCCTGCCGACCTACAGCGAATACGGCTACGGCTATGCCGTGGAGAAGGCGCCGACGACCAAAGGCTGGACGTGGCCGGTCTTCGAAGAGCTGTGGAATCACGGCTTCCCCCAGGAGATGCGTCACTTCGCGCGATGCGTCCGGGGCAAAGAGGAGCCACGGGTGACAGGCGAAGACGGTCGGGTGGTACAGGAGGCACTTTACGCGGGCTATCAATCAGCCGGAACCGGCCAGAAGACCGCCCTTCCGTTCCGGCCGCAAGGCGTCAAGAGACCCATCGATTTGTGGCGGAATCCCAAGACCTGATCCACGTGATTCGTGGTGATTCGCATGGCAAGAATCGAGCTGCGCTTCCTGTCCGACCGTAGTATCCAGGCCATCCACGAAGCCAGCCTCATCATTCTTCGCGACACCGGCGTGAAGGTTCATCACGAGGAGGCCCTGAGGCTGTTGCACGAAGCCGGAGCAGCCGTTCATGGAGACAGCAAGATCGCGCATTTGCCCGACCAGCTCGTCATGGATTGCGTGGCGCAGACACGCAAGCGGTACGTGCTTCACGGGCGCGATCCGCAGCGCACCGCGCGGTTCGGCCATGGCGACAGCGTGTGGATGTCCAGCCCCGGACAATACACCTGGATCGATTCGCAGAGCGGCCGGCGCCGTGACGCAACCATTCCGGACGTGCGGGATGCGGTTCGACTGGGCGATGCGCTGGACCATATCCACATCGTCGGCGCGATGGGTCAGCCCGAAGAGGTCCCGGAGACATGGCGCGACGTTTTCCTGACGGCCGAACTGATCAAAGGAACCACCAAGCCCACCCGGTGTTGGGTGCGCAACGGCCGCACCGCGGGCGCCATTCTGGAGATTTACCGAACCCTTGCGGGAGGTGAACAGGTCTTGCGTCAGCGACCGATGGCCGAAGCGTTCCTCGAACCGATCAGCCCGCTCCAGTTGCCCGAGCACGGGCTGGACATCGTCAAGGCGTTCGCACAGGCGGGGCAGCCTGTGAGCATCGGCCCGATGGCCATGACGTCTGCGACTGCGCCGGGGACGCTCGCGGGCACCCTGGCGCAGGAGAATGCGGAGATTCTGGCTGGGCTGGTGGTAACGCAGCTCTTTGCTCGCGGAACACCCGTCATGTACGGCGGCATCCCACACATCATGGACCCGCGAACGAGCATCTGCTCTTTTGGCTCGCCGGAGCAGGGATTGATGGCCGTCGCCATGGTGCAAATGGCGAAGTTCTACGGCCTTCCAGCGTACGTTAACGTCGGCCTGACGGACGCCAAGACACTCGATGCGCAGGCAGGTATCGAGAAGGCTTCGAGCCTGCTGCTGGGACTTCTGGCCGGTGCCGACATGTTCGGGCATTGCGGCATCTGTGGAACGGACCACGGGGCGAGCCTCGAGTGGCTCTACCTGGACAACGAGCTGGCCGCCTATACCCGGCGCATTGCACGCGGTTTCGAAACCGATGCCGAAACCCTGGCGACGGAGATCGTCCGTCGCGTGGGGCCCTGCGGCAACTTCCTGGTAGAGGAGCACACGGTCCGGCACTTCCGAGAGGAGCTCTGGCTGCCCGGTCCGGCCTGGATCCGGCAGACGTGGGATGGCTGGGAAGCCGACGGGTCCACATCCATGGCGCAACGCGTGTCCGAATGCGTTCATACGATCCTGGCAGCGCACGAAGTCGAGCCTCTGGATGGCAGACTTGCCGCGGAGATCGACCGGATCGTTCAGTGCGCGCAGCGGGAACTGGATTGATTGTCTCCAGCGAGAACGGACGCACAGATATCGAAACAAGACCGTATTGGGGAGTACGAGGATGAACAATCACAACGGGACACCGAAGAAGGACATCTCGCGCCGACGGTTCATGAAAGACGCGGCTGCCGCAGCGGCATTTACCATCGTGCCTCGTCATGTGCTGGGCGGGCCGCGTCGCGTCGCACCGAGCGAGAAACTGAACATTGCCGGCATCGGGGTCGGCGGACGCGGAGGCGACGACCTGCAAGGTGTCGAAAGCGAGAACATCGTCGCCCTATGCGACGTGGACTGGCAGAGTGCCGCCGGCGCATTCCGGCGCTACCCCAACGCCAGGAAGTATCGTGACTTTCGCGAGATGCTCGACAGAGAGGGCGACGCGATCGACGCGGTGGTGGTGGCCACGCCCGATCACGTCCACGCCGTCGCGTCGATGGCCGCGATCAAGAAGGGCAAGCACGTTTACTGCGAAAAGCCGCTAACGCGGACGGTCCACGAGGCGCGTGCGCTGACGCTGGCGGCTCGCGAAGCGAAGGTGGCCACTCAGATGGGCAATCAGGGTATGGCCTTCGAGGGCAACCGGCTGATCAAAGAGTGGATTTGGGACGGGGCCATAGGAGACGTCCGCGAGGTCCACGTCTGGTCCGACCGGCCGACGCACCAGGGCAAGCTGCCCTTGTGGTGGGCCCAGGGCATCGAACGCCCGACCGACACGCCTGCGGTGCCGGATCACCTGGACTGGGACTTGTGGCTGGGCCCGGCGCCGTACCGTCCCTACCATCCGGCGTATGTCCCCTTCCGCTGGCGGGGTTGGTGGGACTTCGGGTCCGGCGGGCTCGGCGATATGGGTATCCACAACCTGGCGCCGGTCTTCAGCGCCTTGAGACTCGGCGCGCCGACCAGCGTTCACGCCAGCTCGACGGCGGTGTACGAAGAGACGTTGCCCCTGGCCTCGACGGTGCATTATGAGTTCCCGGCGCGGGGCGACATGCCGCCGGTGATGGTCCACTGGTATGACGGCGGACTGATCCCGGCCCGCCCGCCGGAGCTCGAAGACAACCGGGAACTGCCCCGCGAAGACGGGCTGATCTTCGTCGGCGACAAAGGCGCCATGCTCGTGACCGGTTGGGGAGGCAACAGCCCGCGCCTGATCCCCGAAACGAAGATGAAGGCCTACAAGCAACCACCCAAGACGCTGCCCCGCTCGATCGGCCACTACGAGGAGTGGATCAAGGCCTGCAAGGAGGGAACGCCGACCGAATCCAATTTCGATTTCGCGGGCCCCATGACCGAGGCGGTGTTGTTGGGCACCGTCTGTGTCCGCACGGGCGGGGTCAAGCTCCTGTGGGACAGCGCATCGATGAAGGTCACGAACCTGCCCGAGGCCAACCAGTACATTCACTATGCGTATCGCGAACCCTGGACGCTTTGAGAACGAGCCTCCTGCGGCGCGAGGGCAAATCGGGCGGCCATCTTGACGGAATGCCCGTCGCCGCTATCATAGACGCGATGCAGGAACCTGGAGATCCATGTTTGGAGTGCCCAAAGGTGTTTAGATGAAGCTGGAGATGACAGGACAGATGCGGATGGAGCAGCGGATGAAGCTCGCTCCGCACATGATCCAGTCGATGGAGATTCTTCAGCTTCCGATCCAGGCGCTGGCCGAACGCATCGAACAGGAACTCAACAGCAATCCCGTGCTCGAACTCGACGAGCCGTCCGAGCCCGAGGAGGGCGAGGTCGTGTCCGAGCCGTCGGCAGACGACACACTGGCCGAAAAGGCCCTTGTCGTCGACCCCGACAGTCCCAAGGCCGAGGACTTTGAGCGTCTGGAGAGCCTCGAGGACGACTTCAAGGAGTTTATCAACCAGTCGGGACCCTATCGCAGCCGCGCGGACGCCGACGAGAGGGATCGCAAGCTCGAGGCAATCAAGAATGCCGCCGCGCCGCCGCAATCGCTCCACGACTATCTCAACGACCAGTGGCGCCTTGTGGACGCTGAAGAACCGGTCAAGAAGGCCGGCCAAGCGATCATCGACTACATCGACGATCGCGGCTATTTGAGCGTCCGGCTGGAGCAATTGTATAACAAGGATCGCAGCGAGTTTCAGCCCGAGCATCTCAGAGAGGCCTTGCACCTGGTGCAGCAGCTCGACCCGCCCGGTGTCGGAGCAAGAGACTTGCGGGAATGTCTTTTGATCCAGATCGCCCAGAGGGGTGAGGAGATGGGCTGCGAATACCGCCTGGTGGCCGACCACATGGACGACCTGCTTGAGAACCGCCTGCCGGAGATCGCACGCAAGATGGGCCTGAGCATCGAGCAGGTCAACGAGGCCATCGAACGTCTGAGCAAGCTGGACACCTCGCCCGGGCTCCAGGTCGGGCGCAACGAGAGCATTCCGATCACGCCGGACGTAATCGTTGAATCACCCAACGGGTCCGACGACTTCACCGTTCGCCTGGCCGAATCCGAACTGCGAGGACTGCGGCTGAACAGCTACTACACGCGCTTGGCCAAGGATACCCAGGTCAGCGACAAGACCCGCAAGTTTCTCCAGAACAGCATCCGCTCGGCACGCTGGATCATCGAGGCGATCGAACAGCGCAAGAACACGCTTCTGAAGGTCGCCCAAGCCATCGTCAGGAACCAGCGGGATTTCTTCGAGAAAGGTCCGCTGCATCTGCGCCCGCTTCCCATGTCCAAGGTCGCCGAAGAAGTCGGCGTCCACCTGGCCACCGTCTCGCGGGCGGTCTCCGGCAAGTACCTGCAGTGTGCCTGGGGTGTCCTTCCCCTGCGCAAGTTCTTCAGTGGAGGTACGGAGGACGAGAATGGGCAGGCCCACAGTTGGGAGGCCATCCGCGCCAAGCTCCAGCAGATCATCGACGAGGAGGACAAGACCAGGCCCCTCAACGACGACCAGATCAAAGAGAAGCTGGCGGAAGCCGGCATCCCCAATCTGGCCCGGCGAACGGTCGCCAAATACCGCAAGCTGTTGAACATTCCGACCGCGCGGTTCCGCCGGCGGTATTAAACCCAGTCGTCAAATAGGCTCTGCCGACGACCGCAGGAACCACCCCGGTGCGAAGCATCATCGCGGCTGCAGCCGTCGCGCAGCACGTTTGCGCTTGACCCTATCTCACAACTCTGTTAGTGTGCGCCGGCCGTTTGCAGGCCGGCCGCTTGCCGTGTGGAGGCGTCAGGAATGGTCGATGACCTGGAACACGGATCGTACGATTCTGAGAAGGCACTACCGTTTGGAGAGCTTCTGCCGACATGAAGGATTTTGCCCGTCTGTTCGGATACATCTGGCCGCAGTGGCCCCGCGTCGTGGCGGTTGTGATCAGCGCCATGGTCATCGCCCTGCTCCTGTCGGTCAGTTTCATGGCGATCATTCCCCTTCTGACGGTCATGATCGGCAACGAGGGTCTGCACACCTGGGCGGACCGCAAGATGTGCGAGACGGCGTACGGCCTGGAGTTTCACTTTCCTGAGGCCACCGAACTGGCCGAAGAAACCGGGCCTTCCCTCCAGAGCCACCTGAAAGTGAACCGTGTTCGGGAGGGTGGGCTGGCCGCGAAAGCCGGTATTCGCATCGACGATCGCATCGGGCAGATCGGCCCTGCCTCTGCACCGCCTTCCGACTCGCAGACCACCTACGTACATTTGCTCGAGGAACTAGCCGAAGCAGCCAGCCCGACCTTGCAGGTGACGGTGATGCGGCGAGAGAACACCCAGTGGGTCCGCACCCACATCGAATTGGGCACGCCGCAAAACCGGCCGGCCGTCGATGCCTTGAGGTGGAGTCCGCTTCGTTACATCAAGTGGCGCGCTCAACTGACCGGTCTGGCCGCCGCGCGCTGGGCGGTCGCCTTTCTGCCGCGCGGGCAATCCGCCGAGGATCAGATCCGCGCCGTCAGTGCCATCATGGTTGTGATGCTCCTGATCACCATCGTTCGCTGTGTTGCCAAGTACTACCAGGACTATGTCGGGCAGAAGATCGTACAGGTCGCCATCAACGAGCTGCGGCAGGATGTCTTTGCGCGCCTGATGCACGTTCCGATCGGCATCTTCGCCACCGAACGTCCCAGCGATATGATCAGCCGGATCATGCGAGACACAAATACTATGACCACGGCTATCAAGGTCATGCTGGGCAAAGCGCTGCGGGAGCCGATCAACGCCCTGTTCATGCTCGTGTTTGCCATAGCCCTGAACTGGAAGCTGTCGCTGGTATTCCTCGCGGCGGCCCCGTTCGTACTCTTGCTGCTCGGATCGTTCGGACGAAAAATGAAGAAGGCGTCTCGACGTTCGCTGGTCGCCGGCGCCGAGATGCTCTCGAAGCTCCAGGAAGCGGTGACCGGCCTGCGCGTGGTGAAAGTCTACAACCAACAGGAGTACGAGCAGAAGCGATTCGGCAGAATCAACGATCGCCTGCTCAAGCAGTTGCTGGCGATGTCGAAAGTTGACGCCGCCACCCATCCGGTGCTGGAGGTGCTCGGCATGCTGGCCGGAGCAGCCGCCATCATCGTAGGGATGGCATGGGTCACGGGGGGCAGCCTGGAGGGCTCGGAGTTCATCGCACTGTTGGCGTTGCTGGGCGGCGCGGCCGAGGCGGTGCGCAAGACCAGCGATATCTGGAACAAGATTCAACAGGCTAATGCGGCGGCCGAACGCGTCTTTGCCGTCCTGGACCATCCGACGGAACCGGAGAAGCCCGATGCGGTGGTCCTCCCTTCGGGTCGAGGCAACGTCGAGTTTCGCGATGTCGTCTTCACGTATCCTGGAGCGGAGCGCCCGACGCTCAAAGGGGTCACCCTGACGGTGACCGCCGGCCACAATATCGCCATCGTCGGTCCCAACGGGTCGGGCAAGACCACTCTGGCCAACCTGCTGCCGCGCTTCTACGATCCCGACTGCGGCCGGATCCTCATCGGCGGCTACGACATCGCCGAGGTCACGTTGGAAAGCCTGCGCAGCCAGATCGGCATGGTGACCCAGGAGGTCATTACTTTCAACGACACGATCACCGCCAACATCGCGTATGGGCGACAGGGCGCCACCCAGGAGGAAATCGTCGAAGCCGCCCGGCGGGCGTTCGCTCACGAGTTCATCAGCCAGCTCCCCTTGGGCTACGATACGGTCATCGGCGAGCACGGCACCGGGCTCAGCGGCGGACAGCTCCAGCGGATCGTGATCGCGCGGGCCATCCTGAAGAACCCAGCGATACTGATCTTCGACGAGGCAACCAGCCAGGTGGATGCCGACAGCGAGGCCAAGATCCACAAGGCCATCGAGGAGATCATGCACGGCCGGACCACGTTCATCATCGCCCACCGCTTCAGTACTGTGGTTGCTGCGGATGTCATCGTCGTGATGGACGGGGGGCGGATCGTCGCCCAGGGCAGACATGAGCAGCTTATGCAAACCTGCCCGATCTACCAGGGTCTGTACGAGACGCAATTGATCAAAACCTGAGGCTTCACCATGAGCGCGATGTCACGAATCGACAGAGAGAAGAAAGCGCACGACCTTTTCAGGCGGTTTGACGGCAACCCGATCCTGAAGGCCGAAAACTGGCCCTATGCCGCCAACGCGGTCTTCAATCCCGGCGCCGCCCGACTGGACGGCCAGACCCTGCTGCTGGTCCGCGTCGAAGATATGCGGGGGTTCTCCCATCTGACGGTTGCCCGTAGCCCCAACGGCCTGACTGACTGGACCGTAGACCCCGAGCCGACACTGACCGCCGACCCGACCACCCACGAGGAACGGTGGGGTCTGGAAGACCCGCGCATCGTCTGGCTCCAGGAGCAGAAGCAGTTCGCCGTCACGTACGTGTCCTTCAGCGAAGGCGGACCGATCGTCTCGCTGGCCATCACCAAGAACTTCCGCACGTTCGCCCGTCTGGGTGGTCTGCTGCCTCCGGAGGACAAGGACGCGTGTTTGTTTCCGCGTCGCTTCGACGGGCGGTTTGCGCTGATTCATCGCCCGATTGTGCGGGGCGAGGCACATATCTGGATCAGCTTCTCGCCGGACCTGAAGCACTGGGGCGATCACCGGCTCCTGATTCCGACCCGTGCCGCCTACTGGGACTGCCATCGCGTGGGGCTGGCGTGCCAACCGATCGAGACTCCCGAAGGCTGGTTGGTCTTCTACCACGGCGTCCGCAGCACCACCGCCGGACAGGTCTATCGCACCGGCCTGGCCCTGCTGGACCTGCAACGGCCTTGGATTCTCCTGCGACGCAGCGACGAATGGGTTCTGGGCCCCCACGCTCCTTACGAGCGCGTCGGCGACGTCGGGGACGTGGTGTTCCCGACGGGCGCTACGGTCGACGGAGAGACCGACGAGCTGCGCCTGTACTACGGGGCTGCCGACTGCACCGTGGCTGTCGCCACCGCCAGGATGAGCGACGTGCTCGACTACATCATGGCCAGCCCTGAAGTCGACCACTGACAGATTCCCGACAGCGGATGGACCAGAGCAAGACAGACACCATCTGTGCTTCGACGGTGCGCACCTAGACCTGCACAGAGGCCGCAGAATTTCCTGGCGTTTCGTGGTTGACGGCAATGGGCAGACTCGCTAACATGGAATTCTGTTGTTGGTGTGTCCCCCAGGTAGGGACACCGAAAAGAGGGAATCCGGTGCAAGTCCGGAACTGTCGCGCAGCGGTAAGTGGGAACGATGGCCATCATCAAGCACTGCCCGGATGGGTGGGAAGCGATGGCCGGTAGGAACGCAGAGCCCGGCTCTGACAAGCCCGCAAGTCCGAAGACCTGCCAACAACCCACACGATTCGTGTGGACAACGGCAATTTCGCTTTCGCGTTGAAAGGCAATTGCTCGCGCGGTCGCCGACGGGGAAGGTTTTCTCTCTCCGGCGTCCGACAGCACGTCTTCACATTGTCTTCCGCAGTGAATTGCCTCCATCGGATACGCGGTGCGCGCGCACCCGCCGACCCATACTCATTGGAGAGTCTGCCGTCCCAGCAAGGAGTGCTGTCATGCCACAACTCACGGAAACGCCTGTTACCATCACCAAAGAACAACTGACCGCCCTGTCCGGCGGTTTCACCACCATCCGGAAGCGGGACGGTCGACAGGTTCCCTTCGATGCCTCGAAGATCCAGGCGGCCATTGCGAAAGCCGGCGCCGCCACCGGACAGTTTGGCCCGGAAACGGCACAGCAACTGACCCTTCGCGTCCTCAGCCTGGCCCAGATGACGCTCCTGACCAACACCCCCAGCGTCGAGCAGTTGCAGGACCTGGTCGAAGATGTTCTTCTGACCAGTCCTTTCAAGAAGACGGCCAAGGCCTACATCCTCTATCGGGACCAGCACGCTCGAATCCGCGAACTGACGCAGAAGGCCGACGTCGACCTGATCGACAACTACCTCGACCGACTGGACTGGCAAGTCCAGGAAAACAGCAACATGGCGTATTCGCTTCAAGGGCTCAATAACTACATCTCCAGCGAGATCAGCAAGACGTACTGGCTCAACAAGATTTACCCACAGAACATCCGCGAGGCCCATACCTCGGGCGATTTCCACATCCATGACCTGGGCATGCTCAGCGTCTACTGCGTCGGCTGGGACCTTCACGACCTGCTGCGGTGCGGCTTCCGGGGCGTCGCGGGCAAGACCGAGAGCAGTCCCGCCCGACATTTCCGCACCGCACTGGGCCAGATCGTCAACTTCTTCTACACGCTGCAGGGGGAAGCCGCCGGCGCCCAGGCTTTTTCCAATGTGGACACGCTGCTGGCCCCGTTCATCCGTTATGACGGTCTGGATGAACGGGAGGTGCGACAGGCCCTTCAGGAATTCGTCTTCAACGTCAACATCCCCACCCGCGTGGGTTTTCAGACTCCGTTCACCAACATCACGCTCGACTTGAAGGCTCCTGCCACACTCGCCGATCAACCCGTCGTAATCGGGGGCCAACTGAAGGATCGCACATACGGGGAGTTCGAGCCGGAAATGCGGATGTTCAACCGGGCCTTTCTTGAGGTGATGGCCCAGGGCGATGCCAGAAGTCGGGTCTTCACATTTCCCATCCCCACCTACAACATCACCGCCGATTTCGAATGGGATGCCCCGGACTTGGAGAGTCTGTGGTGCGTCACCGCCAAGTACGGCATCCCCTACTTTGCCAACTTCGTCAACAGCGACATGTCCCCGGCCGACGCGCGATCCATGTGCTGTCGGCTGCGGCTGGACCTGCGTCACCTGGAAAAGCGGGGCGGCGGGCTTTTCGGCGCCAATCCGCTGACCGGCTCGATCGGCGTGGTCACGATCAACATGCCTCGTCTGGGCCTTATCAGCGCCCATGAGGGCGAATTCATCGAACGACTCGACCGGCTCATGGATCTGGCTCGAACCAGCCTGGAGATCAAACGCAAGCTGCTCGAACGGCTCACTGACAAGAACCTTTATCCTTACACACGGTTCTACCTCCGCAGCATCAAGGAGCACTACGGCCAATATTGGCACAACCATTTCTCGACCATCGGGCTGGTCGGGATGAACGAGGCGTGCCGGAACCTGCTCGGTAAAGACATTGGAACCGTCGAGGGCAAGACCTTCGCCGCCCGAATCCTGGATCACATGCGTAATCGGCTGCTGACGTTCCAGGAACAGACCGGCAATCTGTACAACCTCGAAGCCACGCCGGCCGAGGGCACCAGCTACCGCCTGGCCCGCCTCGACCGACAGAAATACCCCGATAGCGCCACCGCCAACATATCGCCACAGGTGGACCGGAGCGAACCGTTCTACTCCAACTCGACGCAATTGCCTGTCAACTACACCAACGACATCTGGGAGGTGCTCGAACTCCAGGATGATCTTCAGGCCAAATACACCGGGGGTACTGTCCTGCATGTCAACTTGGGCGAGGCAGCCGCCGATCCCAACGCCGTCAAGCAGTTTGTCCGCAAGGTCTGCACAAACTACCGTCTGCCTTACTTGACCATCTCGCCGGTGTTCAGCATCTGCGCCGAGCACGGGTATTTGCGCGGCTGCCGGCAACAATGTCCGCACTGCGGCAGGAAGACGGAAGTATATGCCCGCGTAGTCGGCTATCTGCGTCCTGTGGATCAGTGGAACGCAGGCAAACAGGCCGAGTTCCAACAGCGACGCTATTTCCAGATCAAGGCAACCTCATGAGAATCGGTGGTTTTCAGGCACTGACATTGAGTGATTACGCGGGCCATATTGCCGCCATCGTCTTTACGCAGGGCTGCAACTTCCGCTGCCCGTTCTGCCACAACGGGCCGTTGCTGCCGCTGGACCGCCCGGTCGCCGAACTCGTAGACGAAGGGCTCGTACTCGACGCCCTCAAGAGTCGCGCCGCATTCCTCGACGGTGTCGTTATCACCGGCGGCGAGCCCACGCTCCAGAACGACCTCAGGACGTTCATCGAGCGGATCAGGACCATGAGATTGAAGGTCAAGCTCGATACCAACGGCAGTCACCCGGAGGTCCTGGCAGACCTGCTGGCCCGGCGCCTCCTCGATTACGTGGCAATGGACATCAAGGCCCCGTTCGCAAGGTATCCGCAACTGACCGGCGTCGATGCACCCGTCGAGGCTGTCCGGGAGAGCCTCGCGTTGCTCGCCGGCAGCGGAACACCGTGCGAGTTTCGCACGACGTTCGTCCCTTCCTTGCTATCGGAACACGACCTCGACGAGATCCGTTCGTACCTGCCCCAAGGAGCCCGGTATGCCGTGCAGGCGTTCGTCGCCGACAACGCGCTGGACCCTTCCCTTCGTTTCGCTGCGGCAATGGAACCCGACGTAATCGACGATATCCCTCATCACCTCAACTCGTACTCAGGAGAATGAAACATGGCGATCAGCGCCAACCTTGGATTTCCGCGCATCGGGACAGACCGAGAACTCAAAAAGGCACTGGAGGCCTACTGGTCTGGACGCACCGACCCGGCGTCACTCCAGGAAACGGCCCGCCAACTGCGAGCCCTCCATTGGACGCTTCAAAGGGACCTGGGCATCGACCACATCCCCTCGAACGATTTCTCGCTGTATGATCACGTGCTCGACACCACGTGCATGCTCGGAGCGGTCCCTTCGCGATTCGGCCTCAAGAAAACCTTCGTCGATCTGGACACGTACTTCGCCATGGCCCGAGGCACCGATAACACCCACGCGATGGAGATGACCAAGTGGTTCGACACCAACTACCACTACATGGTGCCGGAATTCGAATCAGGCCAGGAATTCAGGTTGGCCTCTTCAAAGATCATTGATGAATTCCTCGAAGCTAAGGGCCAGGGCATCGTCACACGACCGGTGCTGCTGGGCCCGGTTTCCTATTTGCTGCTGGGCAAGTCCAAGAGCCCCCGTCTGGAACCGCTGGATCTGCTCGACCAGACACTGCCTGTATATGCAGAGGTGATCCGGCAGCTCGAATCGGCGGGCGCGCCGTGGATCCAGGTCGACGAACCTGTGCTGGTCCTCGATCTCGATGAGCGCGTTCCCGCCGCTTTCGAACGCGCCTACGAATACATCGCTCAGGCCAGGAAAGACCTGAAACTCTGTCTGACCACCTATTTCGGGAGCCTGGGCGACAACCTCGAGTGGGCAATGAGACTGCCTTTCGATGCCATCCACATGGACCTGGTCCGAGCACCTGAGCAACTGGAACGGGCGATAGCGCTGCTCTCGCAGGACGCGAGACTGTCGCTGGGTGTCGTCAACGGGCGCAACATTTGGAAAACAAACCTGGTCGCGACACTCAGTCTCGTTGACAGGGCCGCCGCTGCCATCGGGCCTGAACGTTTGATTCTGGCGCCGTCGTGCTCGTTGCTGCACAGCCCCGTGGACGTCGAAAGCGAAGGAACGCTGGACCCTGCCGTCCAGGAACGCCTCGCCTTCGCCAAGCAGAAGTTGCAGGAGGTCGCCGTACTGACGAAGGCCGTCAACGAGGGACGAACGGCCGTCGCTGATGTCCTGGATGCCAATCGGGCGATCTTCGACAGGCCGCAGGCGACCGACCGGACGCACAATGCCGCCGTGCAAGAGCGATTGAACTCACTCTCGGAAGAGATGTTCCGCCGCCGCATGCCCTTCCCCCACAGGAAGACCCTCCAGCAGGCCGCACTCGCGCTGCCCCTGCTGCCCACGACAACGATCGGTTCCTTCCCGCAGACGCCCCTGATTCGCAGGACTCGCGCCGATTTCCGCCAGGGACGCCTGACCGATGTCGAGTACACGCAGGCCATGCGACGTGAAATCGAATCCGTGGTCCGTTTCCAGGAGAAAATCGGCTTGGACGTGCTCGTGCACGGCGAGCCCGAACGCAACGACATGGTGGAGTACTTCGGCCAGTTGCTTGAGGGATTTGCCTTCACGGAGAATGGCTGGGTGCAGAGCTATGGCTCGCGCTGCGTCAAGCCACCGATCATTTATGGCGATGTCCACCGTCCGTTGCCCATGACGGTAGAGTGGATCACTTATGCACAATCGCTGACGGACAAACCGGTCAAGGGAATGCTGACCGGGCCGATCACTATCCTGCAATGGTCTTTCGTCCGCGAGGACCAGCCGCGTCGCGACACCGCCTATCAGCTCGCCCTGAGCATCCGCGACGAGGTGCGCGATCTGGAGGCGGCCGGCATTCGGGTCGTTCAGATCGATGAACCTGCCATTCGCGAGGGTCTGCCGCTGCGAAGATCCGAGCGGCCGGAGTACCTGGACTGGGCCGTCAAGGCCTTCCGACTGGCGACCTGTGGCGCGGACGATCGCACACAAATCCACACGCACATGTGCTACAGCGACTTCAACGAGATCATCGAAGCCATCGCGGGTCTCGACGCCGACGTGATCTCGATCGAGGCGTCCCGTTCGGGCGTCGAGCTGCTCAATGCCTTCGTGAACTACAAGTACCCTAACGATATCGGACCGGGCGTGTATGATATCCACAGCCCCAGAGTACCCCCGACGGAAGAAATGATGGACTTGATCCGCCGGATGGCCGAAGTGCTGTCTGTCGAGCAGTTGTGGGTCAATCCCGACTGTGGGCTCAAGACCCGGCAGTGGCCTGAGGTCGAGGCGTCGTTGAGGAATATGGTGCTCGCCGCCCGGAGGCTGCGAGAGGAAATGGCGTCGCCACAACAATAAGAACAGGAGCGGAACCATGAGCATACGCCCGGACGTGTGGATCAGGAAGATGGCGGTCGAGCAACGCATGATCGAGCCATTTGTCGAGCGGCAGGTGCGGCAGCGAGACGGACGCGCCGTCGTCTCATACGGTCTGTCCTCCTTCGGCTACGACATTCGCGTCTCGCGGCATTTCCGCATCTTCACCAATGTCTATGGCTCAGTCGTCGATCCGAAAGCGTTCGATCCCAAGGGACTGGTCGAAGTCGAAAGCGACGTCTGCCTGATTCCCCCCAACAGCTTCGCGCTGGCCCTGAGCGTGGAGACGTTCCGTATACCGAAAAACGTCCTGACCCTGTGCGTGGGCAAGTCCACGTATGCCCGCTGTGGCATCATCGTCAACGTGACGCCCTTCGAGCCGGGCTGGGAAGGCCGGGCCGTGCTGGAGATCTCCAACACCACCCCCCTGCCGGCCAAGGTCTACGCGGACGAGGGGCTGGCGCAGGTCCTGTTCTTCGAATCGGAGATCCCCTGCGAGGTTTCCTACGGCGACCGGCACGGCAAGTATCAGCACCAGGACGGCATCGTCCTGCCCCAAGTGTAGGCTACGCCGGTCCCGGACCGGAATGCGTGGCACCACCGTCCGCACAGTCGGCGCAGCTCTACACCGCCACTACGGGACATCGCGGCCGGTCGAGGCGCACCAGATTTCGAACCACTGGTCGCGCGACAGGGACAGGTCCAGAGCTTCCACGGCCTTGCGGATGCGAGAAAGACGGCCGGTGCCCAGCACCGGAACGAACTGGGCCGGATGCACGAGCACCCAGGCCAGTGCCACCTGGTCCATAGAGGCTCCCCCGACACACCGGCCGATCCGGCCCAGGACGTCACGCAGCCGGTCGGCCTGCGCGGAGGCATCATGAAACAGCCGGCCACCCCCCATCGGCGACCATGCCATCGGCCGAATCGCCAGACGCTGGCAAAGGTCGAGACTGCCGTCGGCGTGCGCGTCGAGATGCATCACCGAATACTCGATCTGATTCGTCACCAGAGGGACCTCCAGCTTGGAGGCCAGCAGCTCGAATTGCGAGGGCAGGAAGTTCGAGACCCCGAAGTGAAGGACCTTTCCCGAACTCCTCAGAGCCATGAACGCGTCATTGACCTCGTGCGGGTCCATCAGAGGATCGGGGCGGTGAATCAGCAGCAGGTCAAGGTAATCGGCACGGAAATTCCGCAGCGAATTCTCTGCGGATGCGACGATGTGGGCGGCGGTGGTATCGTAGCACTTGATGGCGTGCGCCGGCCGGTGGCGCGACACAAGCTTGATGCCACACTTCGTCACGAGCTGGATGCTCGACCGCTCGATCCCGCTGGCCGCCAGCGCCTGACCGAAGAGGGACTCACACGTGTAGTCACCATAGATGTCGGCGTGATCGAACGTCGTGATGCCAAGCTCGATACAGCCCGCGAGTAATTCCCGAGTCTCCGCTTCGCTCTTGTTCCAGTCCGCCAACCGCCAAAGGCCGTGAACGATTCGCGAGCACCGAGGCCCATCCTGGCACAGCTCGATTTGAGGTACCATCGCATGACACTCCGAACGACCACAGGGAATCCGTCTTTTCGGTCATCATACAGGAGCTTGACGACAGGCACAACCGCCCCGTCCGGTTCGCCTGCAACCGGACGAGCCGACCGAATGGAGCATGCGACCGGACTATGTCCCGGTCAGGACCGGCACCTCGGCGCGCAAGCGAGCCTCGATTTCACCGGCGAGCGCCGCGTATTCGCTCGCCGCCTTGCTGTCCGGTGCAAACGCGAAAATCGATTTGCCTGCTTCGGGGGCCTCTACCAACCGGATCGTCTTGTGGATCACCGTATCGAAAACCAGGTCACCGAACAACTCACGCAGTTGGAGCTGGACCTTTCGCGTGTAGGCGGGTCGATCCTCGACGAACGTCAGCAGCAGGCCCAGCGTCCGCGCCGAACAGGGATGAAACCGCCTCTTGAGCACACGGATGGTCTCCAGCAGACGCTTTAAACCTTCAAAGGCGTAGAAATGAACCTGAACCGGAATGATCACGTCGGTGCTGGCGACCAGAGCATTGAGCATGAGCAGGCCCAGTGCCGGAGGGCAATCGATGATGCACATGTCGTAGTGGTCGCTCACGCTGCGGAGCCATTCCCCAAGGACCAGTTCCTTGCCCAATGTACCCTGCAGTTCCAGTTCCGCCCCCGCCAGACTCACGTTGCTCGGCACCAGGTCGAGCCACTCCACATCGGTCGCCACTGCCACATGGACGATCGAGACCCTCCGGTCCACCAGTCCATCGTAGACGGTTTTCTCAAACGCATCTGGGTCGAATCCCATGCCCATGGTCGCATGTCCCTGGGGGTCCAGGTCCACCAGAAGAACGCGACGGCCCGCTTTGGCAAACGCCACGGACAGGTTCACTGCGGTGGTGGTCTTCCCACAGCCGCCCTTCTGATTGACAATGGCGATTGTTCTCATACTCCGGCCCACGCATCGGCGGTGCCTCGCCCCCCGGACCCGTCTGCTGCCTCATCGACCATCTGCCTGGACCGCTGAACCGACCCCCGCACAGTCCTCCACAATCCCCCTACGTTGCCGAGACGACGCCCGATAACAGTGGCCTCAGGCAAGACCGCCTTCCGGCAATGGTCGAGCCCACGTGATGGGAAACCGACCGATGAGCCGAGATTCGGAAGTCCGCACATTAACGGTAGCGAAGAGGGTTAGAAGAGGAAGAGCGCAACCAGCAAGAAAGCCAAGGGGCAACACCGCGAAGACTCCCGCCAATCCCACTTGCCCCATTAGCCAGAGGAAACTTTATTCAGATTAACACACAGGGCCTTCAAAAAGCCAGATTCTAAAGTAACAGAATCTGGCTTCGGAGGAGGGTGATGAAAAGCTACTTGGATGCCTTCGAAAAGGCCTTGTCTGTTCTCAACCGCATCCTTGTCTTTATCATCGTAGTATCCTTGGGAATTTCTTTAGCGAAAAAGCAAGGATACTCAGAAAATACCTACTTCGCTGCAAGAATCAAGGACTAAATCCCGAAATCGACAGTTTTTTTGTGCCTCGGTCTGCCAATAGCCTCATTGCCGACCTTCAATCCTTTCATTTTACCCTTGCCCAATCCCATCGGTTCTGCTATTTTCACGGAAAGCCTGTTACTTGTTTCGGACTCCCCTTTTATGAACGGCCGTATCACAATCTCGGATCTGCTCCAAGCGAAGCGCGATGGCCGTGCCATCGCCGTTGTAAGTTGCTACGACTACACCACCGCCCGCCACGTGGCGCAAGCGGGCATCGATATGGTCATCGTCGGCGACTCTGCGGCGCAGCTCATGTTCGGCTTCGATTCCACGTTGCCGGCAACGATGGACATCATGGTCGCGCTGACCGCGGCGGTCCGTCGAGGTGCCCCCGATGTGTATCTCGTCGCAGACATGCCCTTCCTGTCTTACCAGATCAGTGCGGGTGAGGCGATTCGCAATGCCGGCCGGTTCCTCGTGGAAGCCGGGGCGCAGATGGTGAAGATCGAGGCCGCCGCTGCCCATCTTGATACGATTCGAGCAGTCAGTGATTCGGGGATCGCCGTAATGGCCCACATCGGCATACGGCCACAGAGAATCAGCACCGTCGGGCGGTTTCGCGCCGAAGCAACGACAGCAGAGATGGCAATACAGTTAATCGATCTGGCCCGTCAAATGGTCAACGCCGGTGCTTCCGCCCTGCTTATCGAGGGCGCGGCGGCAGAAGTTTCCCAGATTATCACCGCACAGACCGAGCTTCCGGTAATCAGTTGTGGTTCCGGCCCTGCGTGCGACGGACAGGTCCTCGTCGCTCCGGACATCCTGGGTCTGACCGATGGGAAACTGCCGAGGTTCACCAAGGTCTATGCAGACCTCGGGCCGCGATCGGTCGAGGCATTCCGCACCTATGCCGAGGAGGTGAAGGCCCGACGGTTCCCCGACAGTGAGCACAGCTATCATATGAAACCCGGCGAGTTGCAGCGGCTCACGGACTTGCTGGGCCGCACGCCCTGATCGCCCCTCGTGCCGTGACGACATGAGGGCGACGGGCCCCGTCGCAACGAGGCCCGCCGAGTCAATTGCCCCCGGGGGCGACGCTGGCTTGTGCCGTGCCGCCGTAAGCACCCATATTGATCCGCAGATTCGTCACGGAGACACCGTTCACCATCGCAGGTTCATCCCGGATGGAGGCGGATGGGTCGCCCGCATCGATGCAAGGGCTGGTGTCCGCGTCCGAGACCCACGTGCCGGCGACCTCGCTCCAGCGCGCGCCCTGGCTGCGGAGATGATAGTCTCCTGTCACCCACGCCGAACCCACCCATTGCCCGCCGGCAACGAAGAGCGGATCGGCGTCAAGGTTGCCCTCACCGGACCAGCCTCCCTGGACGTCGGAGTACGCGACATCGGCGCGGTTATCGTCAATCTGCACGCCGGCGCCCGTGCTGTCATTGAAATAGATGATCGAGTTGGTCACCGAGGCGCCGGAGGTGTCCAACCCCACACCCGCGTTCTCCACCACAGTGCAGTTGGTCAGGACCGGTCTTCCGCCCAGCAGGCCCGCGCCCCGATTGCCGGCGACAACGCAGTTGACGAACGACGGGATGCTGTGACGAACCGTTCGCGACCCGGTCGGAATCCACATCTCCGCGCCGGCGCCGGAATTGGCCACGATGCGCGACTGAACCACCTCGGGTCTGCTCTGGTTGATGATAAACATGCCGTTGCGATTGCCTGTGATGGTGCACCGTTTGACGGTCGGTCCAGCGGCCGAGACAAGGACTCCCGCGTTTCCTCCTCTGATGGTCACGCCATCGAGAACGCTATCGCTTCGTTCTCCCGAGTCGAAGGTCACGACGTTCGCCGAGCTTTCGAGAACCGTAGCCGCCACAACAGCCGGATCGTCCGGGGCCGTCGATCGAACCGTCAGCGCCTTGCCGAGGAAATGGATGGACTCTCGATGAACGCCTTCGGGCAGCACGATCTCGTCGCCTGCGCCGCCGGCGGCGATCGCGTGCTGGACGTAATCGTAGCGCTGCCCTGTCGTGACATTCTGAACCACGCCATCGAACATAGCATAGCCGAATGCCAGTCTGAGGCCTTGGACCGGCCCGGAGGTGCTTCCCAGCCACACGAGTGAGGTGCCCTCCAGGACGGGAGACAACCCGTAGAGCGCGCCGGGCAGAGTGAGACTCATCACGCCATGATTCGCCGTGATGCAGGCCAGTCTGATCTGGCCGCCGGATTCCTCGCCGTCAAGATAGGTAACCAGACACCCGTCCACGGCCGGCTGCCGCTGCCCCTTGCGACCCTTGGCAATCTCAAACACTTTGATGTGGTCCGGATCGGAAATGTCCGCCCCATAGATATCGCCCTGGTCGTTGCATTCATCCGTCCAGACGACATACCGCCCCGAAACCGCCGGATCGCGCTGCCGAGCCGGATCGTCACAGATGGTGAACACCTTGATGTTGTTCAGATCCGCGATGTTGGCGCCGTAGATGTCACCGTCGCCTTCCCAGACCACGAGGTCACCGGAAATATCAACCACGTCGTCATAGTCGTTGGCAGGGTTCTGATATGGGAACGGGTCCCTGCGACCCACGTTTGTGGCCACCGTGAAGTAGATCGGATTCCGCGGGTCGCTCACATCGGCACCACAGATGTCGTACGGCATATTGGCCCATTTGCTGCCCACGTTCCTGTCAATGCCCGCGTGCTGGACCCAAACCACCTTATGTCCCGAGACAGCCGGGTGGCTGTAGGATTCGCTGTCCGTGTACGGTCGCAGGGTAATGTAGTCTTCGCCAGCAAGGTCTCGCAGATAGATCCCTGTGCACATCCGCGTCAGAGCCCCGCTGACGGGGGCTCCGCCCGCCCAGACGACCCAATTGCCGTCCACCTTGGGCTGCGCGCTGAAGCCTCCGGCGGAGAAGGTCTCGGTCAGGCCCGTCGCGAAATCCGTCCAGGCGATCCGCCAGTTGAAGTTCCCCGGGTCCGCCACAGCAACGATCCTGGTTCCGGAGACGTCAACGTAGCGTGGCGTCTGGTTGCTGACGGGCTCGATCGTCAGGGGTCTTAGATCGGTCGTCACATGCACTGCCACCAGAGTCACTTGGCTGGGCTCGCTATCAGCGAACCCATCGCTGACGACCAACTCAAACGTATAGGTTTCACCCGGCTGGGCGTCAAAGGCCGGCGTCGCGGTATCCGGGCGCTGTAAGGCCACACTCGGTCCGGCCAACTGGGTCCAGGTGTAGCGGAGGCGATCGACGGCGTCGGGGTCGTACGAACCCGTTCCGTCCAGCGTGACCTGCCCGGGAGCCGCCCAGACCCGATTCTCGCCGGCGTCAGCCACAGGCAGGCCGTTGGGCCCGACGTAGACGAGCACCTCATCGGGGCCGCTGGAATACCGACTGTCGGCTACCACCAGCCGGAAGGAGTAATGACCCTCGGCCGGGGCAACAAACCAGGGCATGGGGGAATCGGCGCCTTCGAGGACCACGTTCGGTCCGGAGACCTGCGTCCACTGATAACTCTGGACGTCGAACGGATCGTAGAAGAAGCTGCTGGTGCCGTCAAGCGTGACAGTCTCGTTCACGGCCAGGACGTGGACGTCCGGACCCGCCGAGGCGACCGGCTTGACATAGCCGACGTATTCGTCGGCCCCCATATCGATCCGGGCAGCGTAGATACGTCCCTCGCCGTCCATGTCCGTCTGGCCGGCCGGAGGAACGAATTCCGGATCCCCCGCGTTGATGCACGGCGATTCCAGCGTCAAGTGGAAGTTCTTGCTCGCCGCAGACAGGAATTGCGGATTCTCAGAGATGTTGCCGTTGAGGCCGGTCAGGTCCCCCTCCCCGTCGTACAGGACGGAATAGGTCTGCGAGTCGATGTACCCGTAATTGCCCGGAGAGTTGCCCCAGACGTTGTTATATGTCACGGATGCGTAGTCCAGATCCCCCTCCCAGAACAGGCCCCCGCCGGAGCGCGCATCGCAGATAACATTGTTGGCTACCCGGAGATACCCGAACTCCGCGGCGGGAACGAGATAGAGGTTGCCGCCCATGCCGGTGTCCAGCCCGATGCCGAGCGTCGATCCGAAATCGCAGTCATTCCGCACGATGGTGTTGTTGCAGACCGAGCCGGCAAACACAATCAGACCGCCACCCAGATACGCGGAGTTGTCAAAAATGACGTTATTGTGGACCGTGGGCTCTCCAAAGTAACCGATCATCCCGGCCGCGACATACGCGCTGTTGTTTCGGATGGTGTTATACGTGACGATGGGACTGCCCTGCCAGCAGCCGATGCCCCCGCCAAAGCACAGGTCGACCTGCGTTCCATCGTTGGATATGCGGAAGAGACCCGCGTTGCGAACGATCACATTCTTCGTAATAGTGGGCGAGCTGTTGCTGCAGTAGATCCCGGCGCCCATGTAAAGTCTCTCGGTGGTGCTGTCGCCCAGTTCGGGATGGTAGGTGCCGACGCCGCCGGTAATTGTGAAGCCGGCCAGCACCGCCCGCGTGGTTTCGCCACGGGCAAACGTAACCACCGAACCTTCGCCATCTGCGTTGAGAACCGTATAGCCGACAATCCTGGAATCGTCGGGGTCGGTGCTGGTTACCGTAATGTCTTTGCCGGCGAAGTCGATCTTCTGGAAGTACACACCCGGGGCCACCAGGACGGTATCGCCGTCCTCGGCGGCATCGATTCCCGCCTGAATGGTCGCGTACTGACTGGGAACCTTTCGTATCTCGCCGTCGCCGATCGCGGCACAGACGACGACAAGAAGGGCTGCGAATAGACCGATTCTTTTCATGTCCTCACCTTTCTCTGAGATCCGCACGCAGTAAGCAGCACCCGTCGAAGATCAACCTACCTCCGGTAGAAGCTGAAGCCTACCTCATGCTCGATTTCGAGCGTTTTCTCAAATAATTCGCGTTTGCGCCGTCATCGACGGCCTGACCGGGACGACGAAGTGCGCGGCTGCCGCTCTTCTATATAGACGGCTTGGCCGGGCCAGCATTGCGCAGAAAATGGCGGATTCTGCCGGTGCCAACACCCTCTTGACGTAGTCCGGGCCAACCGGAATCGTGCGAATCGAGCCGTCTTGGTCTTGCTCGTGGCAGTCCATGTGCGTGGTGTTACCGAGTTGTTACGGAATTGCGGATTCTGCGTGATCTTTGACGGATTTCGAACGTTCCGACGACGGACAACAGGGGAGAATCAGCCCTTTGCCCTGTCCGGAACGGGCAGGCCCAGCTCGACGAGGACTTTCTTCATGTCCTCCCAGACGCGTCGTCGGGTGTCGGGCGTATAGTTCCGCAGGATGTAGGCGGGATGGTAGGTCGCCATGAGCCTGATCGAGGGCTGCCCGAGACCGGGCGAATACTCCTGGAAGTGACCTCGGAGCTGGCCAATCGACTTGTCCGTATCCAGCAAGGTCCTGGCGGCATGGGCCCCGAGGGCCACAATGACCTGAGGCCGGATGATCTCGATCTGCCTTTGTAAGTACGGCAAACAACTGAAGATCTCGTCCTCGCGGGGATCGCGATTGTCTGGCGGCCGACATTTGAGGATGTTGGCGATATAGACCTCTTCGCGTTTGAGGCCACAGGCGGCGATGATCTTGTCCAGAAGCTGTCCGGCCCGACCCACAAAGGGCCGGCCCTGCGCATCTTCGTCGGCCCCCGGCGCCTCGCCGACAAACATGATCCGCGCATTCGGGTTGCCCTCACCGGGAACCCCGTGCGTACGCATAGCCCCCAGACCGCACTTGCAGCACCGCCGGACCTCCGCAGCGACGGCTTCCAGCTCCTCCGCTGCGTTGGAACTGAGTCCCGATATGGAAGGCTTCTCTTGCGGCGCGGGGTGAAGCGGCTCGACCGATTCGCGTGCCTTGGCGCCGCGGATCACGTACCCGGTGAAGAACCCCTCCATTTCGAGGTGCTGGCGAACCACCTTGTCCGTGTCGACTTCCTTTGCCATGACCGTAATGTATTGCCTCCGGCAGGCAAACGCAACGAAAAACACCACCGGCACCTTGGCAGCCCCGGCAACATGAAACAGAAAAGGGCGCCCCTGGAAGAGACGCCCTTTGGCACTCGAAAAGCAGGCCTTCCCTCAGACAAGCCCCTGGGCGAGCATTGCGTTGGCCACTTTGACAAAACCGGCGATGTTCGCCCCCACCACGTAGTTGCCCTCGCACCCGTATTCCCTGGCGGCCTCGCTGGTATTCTTGTAGATCGTGACCATGATCTTCTTCAGCTCGGCGTCGGCCTTCTCAAAGCTCCATGGTATGCGCTGGCTGTTTTGCGCCATCTCCAGACCCGAAACGGCCACGCCCCCGGCGTTCGCAGCCTTGCCGGGCAGGAAAAGAACCTTGTTTTCGAGGAAGACATCGGCGGCCTCGGGTGTACAAGGCATATTGGCGCCTTCGCCAACGGCGATGCAGCCGTTCTTGACAAGTGTCTTCGCGGCGGCCTCATCGAGTTCGTTCTGGGTGGCGCAGGGCAGGGCAATATCACACTTGACGTTCCAGACGCCGCTGCACCCTTCGGTATACTGAGCCCGTTTGCGGGTGTTGACATATTCCCGAATGCGGCCCCGCTCGACGAGCTTGATCCGCTTGACGGTGTCCAGGTCGATTCCGTCGGGATCGTACACATAGCCATTCGAATCACTGGCCGTCACGACTTTGGCACCGAGCTGCTGGGCCTTCTCGGTCGCAAAGATGGCCACGTTGCCCGAGCCGGATACGCTGACGGTCAAACCGTCGAGGCTCTTACCCTGCGCCCTTAGCGCCTCGTCCATGATGTAGACAAGACCGTAACCGGTGGCCTCGGTCCGGACAAGCGAGCCGCCCCAGTCGAGTCCCTTGCCCGTCAGAACGCCTGTGAACTCGTTCCGGATGCGCTTGTACTGGCCGAACATGAAACCGATCTCTCGGCCACCAACGCCGATATCGCCGGCAGGAACGTCTGTGTCCGGCCCTATATGGCGGCAAAGCTCCGTCATCAGGCTTTGGCAAAACCGCATGATCTCGCCGTCGGACTTACCCTTCGGGTCGAAATCCGAACCACCCTTGCCGCCCCCCATCATCAGGCCTGTCAGAGAGTTCTTCAGAATCTGCTCGAATCCCAGGAACTTGATGATGCCCAGGTAGACTGTGGGATGAAAACGGATGCCGCCCTTATAGGGACCGAGCGCACTGCTGAACTGCACACGAAAGCCCCGGTTGATGCGGAAGTTGCCTTTGTCGTCCTGCCAGGGGATGCGGAAGATAATCTGCCTTTCCGGCTCGACCAGGCGATCGATGATCCCCGCCCGGACGTACTCAGGGCGCCGGTCAAGAACAGGAACCAGGCTGTCGAGCACCTCTTTGACCGCCTGATGGAACTCCGGCTCGCCGGGATTCCTTCGCAGAACCTGATCATACACTTCTTGTACAACCGTCTTCGCTGCCACGTGAGTGACCTCCACTGATATGTGACGTAACCGTTGCTGGGAAAGGCTACCTACTCGTCGCGGCAGCCAGAACGACCTCGTAAGAGGTTGACACGGTTGATGTTATCCAACCAGGAGGGTGAGAACAACAGGCCAAATGCTGATATGTCCTATCAAGAAATCTTATATCAGACAACGGACTGCTAATAGTTCCCCACCCAGTCACTCGAAGAAGCACAGGGCCTGCTGCGAAACCACGTCGGCCAGCATACGGAGTCGGCCCTCCGTGATGTCGCACACTCTGACGACATCGGAATATCTGGCCCTTTCCGGCATCAGGTCCCCCAGACGGTTCGGCATGCCCTCGAGCAAGGCTTTCTCGAAAACGAAGCCCTTTTGACTTGGGAACACGGCGACGTAGAAGATGTCCTCCTCCACGAGGTCCTGGAAGAAATGGGTCCCGAACGACAGCTCCGGCATCAGATTGCCGCCTTCATAGGCAAGTTCTCCGAGCACGGCAATATTGTTGATCTCCGAGAAGCTGACCGGCACGCCGAGCGACGGCGTAGTCGTTCCCCAGCGACCCGGCCCCAGCAGCAGGGTGGGCATTTCGAGTCGGTCGGGAATCTGGCGGTTGAGGTTCCCCACGAGGCGCGCAATATCATACTTCTGCGTGTTGGGCAGGGATTCATAGCTTTCCGGCCGAACATATATGACCCGCTTGAGATCGACCGAGATGCTGCCTCCCATGAAATACCCGTCACAGCGGAAGAGGATCTTGGCCGGATCGACGCCGGAAGGAATTTCCACGTGCGGCTGCCGGCCTTTGGTTTGCAGCGGACGGCACTGCAGCACGTTGATCACGGGAGTGCCCGCGTCCGTGAAGTTCACGGTGAACTCGACATCCACCGGGTAGTCATAGGACCTCTCGAGAGTCTTCAGGATCGTCTGCATGTCCCGAACAAAGGACGTCTCCGTCAGGAGCTTCTCAAAGGTCAGCAACCAGTACCGCCGATTGCTGCCCAGCGCCCTGGCTCGCTCAGTCATCTCATGGTCCACGGTGCCCATCAAGTCTGTTCGGAGGTCGAGCCCCTCCTCGAAGATCTGGTGGACAGGAACCTCCCGCAGGGTGTTCTCGTTGATGTCCAGCAGGTCCACATGATGTTGAGAGAACCGACGGATGTCATCCATCCCACGCACAGGTCGCATCAAGGGAGCATCCAGTGCGAGAACGCGCGGATAGTCGTTCTCCACGCGGTTCACGGCACGTGTCCCCAACCCGACCACCAGCCGGACCATGCCCGCCTTGGGATCGAGCTGCGGATTCCAGACGAACGTATTCTGGGAGACCCCCACGCCCGCCAGATCGGGAAAGAAGTACGTCTTCCGATACGAGCCACTGACCCGCTGGACAAGCAGAGCCATCTGCTCATCGTGCTGGTCGAGTCCTCGCTGCAGGCGATACGTCAATGCGTCTCTGTTCATCGTGCTCGAGTACACTCGCCGAACGATGTCCTCGAAACAGGCCATCCGCTGTTCCGGATCGCCCTGATTGACGCAAAAGAAACTCTCGTACTTCCCCGCAAACGCGTTCCCGAAAGCGTCTTCCAGCAGACTGCTCGAACGAATGATAATGGGTGACTGACCGAAGTACTCGAGCATCTCCTGAAACTCGTCGCGAATCTGCTCCGGGAATCTTCCTGTCAGCATCTTCTCTTTCAGCTCGGCCGCCACCTCGAAGTAGCCCTCCCGGGTCTTCTGGGCCATACGTCGCTTCCACCAGCCGTTCTCAACAATGTAGGTGTAGAAGACGTCGGAACCGACATAGAACGAGTCATGCGGCTCCAGGTGCCCACTGTGAGAGAAAACCGGATCGTTCGCGAGAATCTTGTTGGCGAGCAGCATCCCGACGGCTTTACCGCCGATGAAGCCGGTTCCAATCATTCGCTTCTTGATTTCAAGTAAGTCATCGAGCGTGAAATGCTTCTGGGCCAGCGACAGGATTCGCTCCTCGCGTCCGATCATGATCCGGCACAGATACTCGATGGTCTGTTCCTTGTCCTGGACGGAGGCAGACTCGACCTGGCTCAACTCCTCGGCACGCAAGAACAGACGGTCCCAGTGATCCAGCTTACGCTGCATGGACTCCCGTCCGCTTTCGGAGATGTGCGAGATCAGCCTCGCGGCGTTCACGCTGCTGGTGATCGGTACGAATCGATCCCCCTGCTGCAAATGGGGCAGGAACATGGTGGGCGAATAGCGTCGGAAGACCTTCAGCGGATGGACGTAGATGCTCCCCTTGAAGTTGTAGAGGTCCAGCAGCAGTTGCGTCGTCTCACGGATGCGGGCAATGGTCTTGTAGGAATGGCTGTTGCGCAGAAGTCCGAAATAGGCGACGGTGTCAAGCTCGAATAGATAGGGACAGGTAATGCCGAAGAAGTTGCCGATCATCAGGTCACTGGCCCAGGCGCTGAGCAGATCGGAGAGGCAATCAAAGACGTAATAGGCCCCCCTGCCGTGCTCGGAGATGATCCGATGGACCTGGGTGGAAAACGTCTCGAAGCCGGCATATGCATCCAGCTTGTGCATCCTGATCCCGGAGTCCTCGGGCACCAGCGGCTCATGGTCGGCGAATCTCACGTAGATGATCTTCCGTCCGTCCTGCCTAGCCCGCTCCACATACGAGGCAATGAAGGGCCGCAGATCGGCGATGCTGTCCACCTGCCAGACGACGTTGTCCCCTTCCCTCAGATAATCGATCACAGCATCAAGACCCGCCAACCCGGTGCTCAATTTCGTTGCCATAGACAAACCTCGCCTTCGTGCATTGCCCCGCTCTAAGACGCAGCCCGGTCCGCGAACTTCCCGCAGTACAGATGATCGCTCGACTTCGACATCCCCCTCTCCCAGACTCCACAAACACGGCAAAGACAAGCACTTAGCCAGTAGGTAAGCACCAGGAAATGGTCCGCCTTGATAAGCACATCTGATATTGGTTTCAGGAGAGCTTGCGGTTTGGGCCCGAGTGCGGTATCATTTTATCGTGGCAATCGCTGTCTGACCAACGGTGAAATCGAGATAGCGAGCATCAAGGTGACTTATAATGCATGTGGAAACGCTCAGGATATTCTGCGACCTGGCCGATTCTCGGAGCTTCTCGAAGACAGCAGAGAAGCACCTGCTGAGCCAGTCGGCCGTTTCCCAGCAACTGGCACAGCTGGAGTTGGCCCATAAGTGCCAGTTCGTTACGCGCAAAAAGAGACCCATCGAGCTGACGGCCGCCGGGCAACTCTTCTACAAGGCAGCCAAGGACATCCTCGAACGGTACGACTTGCTCAAGAGCGAACTGAACACGCTCAAGACCACCACGGAGACCCGAATCAACATTGCCGCCATCTTCAGCATCGGCATGCACAGCCTCCCGGATTACGTCAAGAAGTTCATGGTCAGCTACCCGAACGTCAACGTCCATATCGAGTACCTCAGTGCCGACACCATCTACGAGCAAATCCTCAGCGGCGAGATCGATATCGGTATCCTGGCCGTGCCCAAGAAAGACAGGCGGCTTGAAGTCTATGACTTCGAGGACGAGCCCCTTCTGCTGGCCTGCAGCCCCAGGCATCCGCTGGCGAAGGAAACACAGGTCGATATCCACAGACTCCAGTTCGAGCGTTTCATTGCCTTCGAGAAGGCCCTGCCCACCCGCATCTGGATCGATGCCATCCTCGCCCGGTACAACACGGTGGTCCGTCCCGTCATGGAGTTCGACAATATCGAAACGATCAAACGCGCGGTGGAGATCAACGGAGGGGTCAGCATCCTCCCGGAGCCCACCATCGTCCAGGAAGTCGCCAGCGGCACCATCAAGGCGGTGCCATTCTCGAACGAACGGTTTGTTCGGCCCACCGGAATCATCGTTCGCAAAGACCGCGTCCTGAGCCAGGCGGCACGCTACTGCATCGAGCTGCTGCGAAAACAGGGGAAATAGGCACTGTCGGATCCGTTTGCGCCGGGAGGCGTCAAGGAACGTGGGCCGACAGGGCTGCATGGTCCGGCAGCAATCCCTTGACAGAGGGCACAGGACACGCCAACGTATGTGGTCATAGACGCAATCATGGCGCGTGTACATCGTTGTTTTTCGGATCGCTTCCCAACTTCGGCGTAAGGGGGCAACCGGGATATGCCGATAAGAGCCGTAGTGTTCGATCTGGATGGAACCATCACGGAACCGTACTTTGATTTTGACGCGATTCGCGAAGAAATCGGATTGCCGAGGAATAGCGGCCCCATTCTGGAGGCGATGGACCACATGACCGCCCAGGAACGTCAACGCGCCGAACGAATCCTGCACGATCATGAGGACCGGGCCTTGGCCGCGTCGAGGCTGAACCCCGGCGCGAGAGAGACGCTCGTGGCCCTCCAGAGCCGTGGGATTCGCATCGGCGTGTTGACGCGCAACCGAAAGCAGAACGCTCAGGCCATCGCGGACAAACACAGCCTGCCGTTCGATGCGGTTGTCGGCCGGGAAGACGGTCCGGTCAAGCCGGATGCGTTTGGCGTCCGGCACCTCTGCCGGCAGTTCAATGTCCGTCCGGCCGAGACACTTCTGGTGGGCGATTACCTCTTCGATCTCCAGTGTGCCCGAGCCGCAGGGGCCATCCCCGTGCTGATCACCAATCACCCCCAAGCGAGTCAATTCGCGGCGGAAGCCGACTTTCGGATCACGGAGTTGAATGAGATACTCGATATCATCGACCAGAAAGCACGCATCGAAAGCGGTACCCGAGAGGATGGAACCCATGTATAAGGCGATAGTGCTCATTACCCTGCTGGCTCTGTCGTCGGCACCGGCATGCCTGCAGACGGCGGCCGACCAGACTGGCTGCCAGAATCAGATAGAAGACCCGAACGCAATCGAAGCCGCGCTCGCCGACCTGCAGAAGCGAGCGGCCGGCCTGACTTTCTATCAGTCCAAGCTCGACTACGTAGTCCGACAGCCTGTGCTGGAGTCGCAGGCGCGCCGCACGGGCACCCTCTACTACGCCAGGTTTGACAACCGATCCTACCTGCGGATCGATTTCAACACCCTTCAATATGACCAGGAAAAGGAGCAGAAATACCGCGAGCAGTATCTCTTCGACGGTGTCTGGCTGACCTATATCAGCTACGAGGGACGAAGCGTGCAACGCCAACAGATGGCCGAACCCAACGAGCCGGTGGACGCCTTTGCGCTGGTGAGCCGGCGCGTCCCGATTCTCGGCTTCTCCAAGATCGAGGACCTCCGGAAGCAGTTCGTCATCGAACTGGTCCAGCCCACCGGGGCGGACTCGTCTGCGCGACGGCATCTCCACATGACGGTCAAACCCGACTCCGTCTATAAGGATGATTACGTTACGATCGATTTCCTGATTGACGCCCAGCAGGGACTGCCCACCAGGGTGGTGGCCGTCACGACCGAGCAGGACGTTCATGAGATCCTGTTGATCGAGGCTCGAGTCAATCGGGAGATCCGCAGGAACGTATTCGACCTCGAGATTCCGCGGGACTTCTCCGTAGAGACGATCCCCCTGGACAAGAGCCGCAAGCCCGGATAACGGACGTCTCCAGCGTATGTACCTTTTCACCGCCAAGAAAGCAGGAACGTGTGAGGAATGAGCGCGACTCTGGTCGATGAACGAGAATTTCTGGCGATGATGCAGACGCGGATGCAGGCGATGCTGAGCCTGTTGCTGTATCTGTCGAAATGCGAGTCGCCGGCAGGAGTCCTGACGCGCCCGCTCCTGGGCAGCCTGCTGTCGGAAGCCGTTCAGCTGGAGGAGGTGCTGGACTCGTACGACGCGGGCAAGAACCGTACGTGGTGCCACGCGCGGTCCCTAACGGCAGCGGTCAAGACCTTCGCCGATGCGAGTTACGAGTTGCTTCATATCCGGCATCGGCTGCCCAACTACCGGCTGCTTCCGGTGCAACGTGATTTCGTGACGGCCACGGACGACGTCCTGGGGTTCCTCGGGCACATCCTCCGCAACGTCGCGAGGGAGATGGTGGCCGAGGCGGGCGTTCTCGGGCTGACCATACCGCAGCGGGACGATATCCCCCAGAAATACGCCGAGCCGACACTCCGGGGCCACCTGCCCCACAACGGCGGAACGCGTCTGGCCGAGACCGGGTCCGACATGGTGGCCGAAACGGTGACCACCCTGGCCACGGAATTCCTGAACCTGGCCTCCAGCAGCGAGGATGTCCGCGCTGCCAGTCGGGCCAAGCCCGAGGATTATGCCCTGTGCATGGCCGCGTCGCTGCGTGAAGAGTCCCTGCGGACCCTCGAGCTGAGATTCCACAACCTCCAGTCCCAGTACGACACATACGTTTCCGGCACCCAGGTCGAGAGCCAGGACACGGACCTGCCGGTCTTGCGGGGTCAGGCCAGTGTAGTCTTCCATCTGCTCAAGATCGCCACATTGTTCGCCCACTTCTATGAGCGTCACGTCAACAAACCGAGCTGTCCCACCACCGACGGTCGCACGCCTTTGGTGAAACGGGAGGAGTTGCTGTACTCGCTGATGAAATACGCCATCACGTTCATCGACCAGTACATCGGCTGCACGATCAGTCTCTGTCAGGAGATGCTGAAGCGATACGCCGAAGAAGGACAGATCGAGGTCCCCATTCCCAAGTATCGCGGATTCCACGTCCGCCCCGCGACCCTGGTATCCAAACTGGTTCTTCATTACGGCAGCCACGTCCGGATGCGTCTGGGCGAGGAGACGTACGACGCCGGCTCGTCCCTCGATCTGTTCCGCGCCAACGAGCAGATCAACGCACAGAAACGACGCTGGTTGGCGCAGGAGATCGTCCGCTTGGGGCTTGTGCCCGAGAACACCCAGCCCCCCGACGTGGTGGGCCTCGTTCGCAACGTCATCCTGACGCTGGCGGCCAAAGGCAAATTGATCCTGTACGAGCAGCCTCTGCAATTGCCCGACCGGCTGTGCCCCACGGAAGGGACCGCGCTGGAGAAGGTGACCAGCGAAACAGGCCGGCTACTGGCCATGGGCAAGATCGACATCGGCACGGACATCACCGCCACATTCGTGGGGGACAAGCGGGTGCTGGAAGACATTCGTCTTCTGGCCCAGCACGGGTACGGAGAAGACAGCTTCGGCAACAACATCGCCCTGCCGGACAAGCTGGCCTACCTCAGACGGTAACGCGAGGCAGCGCCGGCCTGGCGAGAGACCCCCTCGGTAGCCACCATCTTGACGGAAGAGTCCTTTGAGGCTTTCATATCGGACGGCAAACGCACGCCAGACCGCCGGAACGAACCGGCCGGACCTGGCGGAGGCAGAAAAACCGCCGGTGGGCAGGATGCACACGGGCGCGCACTCGTGACGAAAGGAGCAGACATGGCACGTGGAATCGTGATCTACCACTCCCGAAGCGGCAACACCAAGGAAATGGCCGAGACCATCGCTCATGCGATGACTGCATCGGGGGTGCAGACCGAGTGCAAATCGGTGGAGAACGTCCATCCTGACAACCTGCCACAGTATGACGCCATCGTCATTGGCTCGCCATGCTACTACGGGCAGATGGCCGCGTCGGTCAAGCAACTCATCGACGATCTGGTCGGCCGGCATGGCCAGCTCAACGGCAAGGTCGGTGCCGCCTTCGCCAGCTCGGCCAACGTTGGTGGCGGCAGCGAAACTACCATCATGGGAATCCTTGAAGCGATGCTGATTGCCGGTATGGTCATCCAGGGCGATCCGCAAGGGTCCCACTACGGTCCGCTATCCATCGGCCGCCCGGACGACAGAGTCAAGCAGCAGTGCGAACGACGCGGCCAGAGGGTGGCCGAACTGGCCAAACGCCTCTTCCCCTGACCGCCAACAGCACGGCCAGAATGCCGGTTTTTTGAGCGAGGAAGCCATTTTCCTTTGACAAAGCACCCGACGCTGATTAGATTCTTCACAACCTCAACCTACTCTTGGAGGATAACATAGATGCAAGAATACGAAACGCTCAAGACGTTGGTCGCCGAGATCGAAATGGATGTTGACAAGGCGCAGGGGGGAAATAAGGCCGCTGGAACACGCGTTCGCAAACAGATGCAGATGATCAAGCAGGCCGCACAGGAGGTCCGCAACCGCGTCCTCGAAATCCGGTCCACCGACTGAGCAAACGTTCGATCCGACCGCGAGTTTGTACAAACAATTGCCTTTTAAGAACTTACGACTCCCTTGTCGTTGGTCGGAGGTGATTTGTACCGACGCAGCGGGTGATTGAATCGTCCATATCGAGGTCTGCGATGCCGCCATCCCTGCTTTTTGACCTTTCCGAGTTCGACCTCCACGGTAAGCCTGTGTTCGACAAGGAGGCCATCTGTCGGGTCAATCCCCAGCGATATGAGATGCAGCATCTCGACGGCATCCTGTGGTACGACAAGGACAAGGCGTGCATCCTGGGCTACAAGGACGTGACGAAGGATGAATTCTGGGTTCGCGGCCACATTCCCGGCCGGCCCCTGATGCCCGGCGTGATCCAGATCGAGTCGGCCGCTCAACTGCTGAGCTTTTTCGTCAAACAAATCTACCAGGAGAAAGGGTTTGTCGGCTTCGGTGGAATCGACCGGGCCAAGTTCCGCGCGGTTATCGAGCCCGAGTGCCGCCTGTACCTCCTCGGGCACATCACCTCCGCCCGTCCCGGGCGAAAGTATGTCTGCGACGTCCAGGGAGTCGTCGGGGACACGCTGGCCTTCGAGGCGACCATCTCGGGTATGCGCGTGTAGCCACCGGCGCGCCCTCCTCCGCCTCTTCGTTTGGCTCACCCCGGGCCAGCGCTCTCATTTCTGGACTGTGAGCTGATCGAACACGACACCATTCTGGTCGATCGCCTGGAGGTGAAGCGTCCTGCCGAAGATGTTGACCAGCACAAAGTGGTGGTCGCGATGCACCTTGGCAGTGAACCACGAACGGGTCGGCGCGTAGTCCTCCAGCCCGCCACCGGCGCCGCCGATCTGGAGGTAGATCACGCCGCGATCCGGATCGACCCGGTCGTCTCGGATGGGCCAGGTGCGCTCGTAGTCGTGGATGTGGCCGAAGAAGCAGATGTCCACATCGAATCGCTCGTAGAGATCGACCAGAGGGCGCAGTCTCAGGTCGCCGCGAGCAGATAACTTGCCCTTCCACGTATCGCCGTAGTCGTTTTCGTCGGATGAATACGGCGAATGGTGATGCACCGCAAACTTCCATGTTGCCGTGCTCCTGGCCAACTCCTGTTCGAGCCACCTGTACTGCTCGCTGTCGGGAGCGACGCTACGATTCGTGTCGATCATGAAGAACTGGGCGTTGCCATAGACGAAGCTGTAGCGATGCTCGGGAACCGGATTGCTGATGTAACGATAGTAATTCGCGTCGTCCTGGTCGTGGTTACCGAGAATGGCGAAGATCGGCACGCGGCTCATCAGACCGTGCGCGGGCTTCAGGAATTCATCGGTCCATTCGTGCCTTCTCGATCCGTTGCCCACGATATCGCCGGAGTGAATCACAAAGTTGGGACGCTCCCTGAAGACGAGCTGCGAGATCCGGCCCCAGACGGGCGGGTTGTTCTGTGTATCGCTGACACCGGCGAAGGCGAAGGCCGCTCCCTCCTCCACGGCCGTCTGGAACGTGTACAGATCGCTGAGCGATTCGGTGCCATCCGGCCCGACGGAGACAACGCGGTAGAAGTAGTTGGTCTGCGGTTTGAGGTTCTCCAGCCGGACCTCATGCAGATCGCAGTCGCCCGCCCCCGAGACGGAACCCGTCAGCGGCGTCTGCTCGCCGAACTCCACCACCGAAGTGGCCTTCTGGGACGTCTCCCACAGGATCGTGATGCCCGTCCTGGTCGCGTGCTGCAGGTATGGCCCTACGGTGATGATCGACGGAACCTCGACTTCGGCCGCCAGTTCGGTCGAGCCCTTCGCCTCTTCAAAGCGAGACTCAACCTGGCCTGCATCCAGAGCCTCATCGTAAACCGCGACCATCCGAAGGCTGCCGATCATCCCGTTGAATTCGTTGTCGTCGCGATACGCTCCGATCGTATACCAGGCGTGTGAGGGGTAGAGTATCCTGCCCTGCTGCGCGGTCGATTCGTTCGCCAACCGGCCATTGACGTAGAGCCTTTGGACCTTCCCATCGTACGTGCCGACGAGATGGTACCACCTGCCCGCCTCGGCCGGCCGCTCGGCTTGGAGATACGTCAATGACTTGGTGCCCTCGCTGGCCAGGGCGAAAAAGGGCCGTCCGCGGCGAGCGCCCAGCACCCAGCCCCGTTCGTAGTCGCCGTTGTCCTGAAACGCACCGATCACGCCCATGTAGTCGCCGAACTGCCGGAAACGAACGACCGCTTCGACGCTGATCTGTTCGACGGGCAGAGCTGGACCATCGGGATAGCGGCCCAGATGCACGACGCCGGATGCGCCGTCCAGTTCGAGGTACTCGCCGACCTGGTCCTTGAAGAAGCGGGCCCGGCCCTCCAGCCGTCCGTGCGCGTCGCCGATGCGGTCGGCGACAATACCGTCCTTGAGACCTGCCTTGGTAAATTGCCACTGGTTTACCTGGGCGCCGACAGTCACACACAGAAAAAGTACCCAAACGACGGCATAACGGCATGTCGCTCTCATTGTCGCCTCCATAATGAACAGACAGCGGCTCGCATAATGGACCTAAGGGTAGTCGATACAAAGGACCGGGATACACACGTGTCACGGCGCCAGATGAATCGACTGGATGTCGGCTCTGGGGATTTCCAGCTTCTTGAAGTTGCCCGAGGTCGGATAAGCCTTGCGAACGGTCAGGCTCTCGGGCGTAACGCCGTCCAGCTCGCCTTGATAAAAGGTGACCTGTCCAACCATCCGCACCATGCCCGGCGGAGGTGGAGGCGGAGCGATCTGGACGCCTCCCTCCGGCGTCCGGACCTCCACGAGACACTGCCTGCCCACATCGGACGACTTGATATTGGCAAGGCCGACCGGTTGCAACCCCTTGGCCAGAGCGTTCCGGACTGCTGCAATCTCCTCCGCGCTGACCGGCGCCGGGCCCGCCCCCTTCTGTGCGTCACCGTCTTCTTTCTTCGCACAGCCCGACCAAACCAGAAGCAGGGTCAGAAATGCGACACAGCCCTGGCAGGGTCTTCTCTTCATCGAGACAGTCCTTTCGTGGACGGATGCACAAGTCACCTACATGCTCGCTTCCGGGCGTTTCCCGTCGTACCAATAGGTCGGCACATCTTCCCCTGTTGTCTCCTTGATCCCGCTGACGTGACCATCCAGCCAGCAGGTATTGGAGACCTTTGAATGACGGAAGCATTCTCTTACGGTATCGTGTCCTTGCCAGTTGCCGTCAACAAAACCCGTTCCTCCCTCACGAGACGGACGCCACTGCGGCATGTTGACACGCGCGCCCGGACCGATACAGAACATATCTTGATTGGTGTCATCGAGCTTCTGCTCGATGTGGTCCTGGAAGACGATGACCTCATTGTGCCTCTTGAAGTCGGAGTTAATCTTCCTGTTCGCGATGTAGCCGTTCAAGCCGTAGGAGCAGTACCGGAAGTACTTCTGGTAAAGCACGCCCCAACCCTCCTCCGGCCAGTCGTCATTGCGGATCGTATCCGGACAGCGGAACACCTTCCTGGTCTTGACATAGGGTTTGTATGCGATGCCCCAGTACGCCCACGTGTCGTTCAGCGTGTAGTCCTGCACGACGGACGGATTCTCCCAGGCGTTGTCCCACAGTCCCCGATTGGGCGTCGAATGGGTCTTGCCGTCGTAATCCTCCAGGTACATGTGCAGAGCCAGCACGAGACCTTTGACGTTGGACCGGCACACGACACCTCGGGCCTGATCCCGTGCCTTCTTCAGAGAGGGGATCAGAACCCCCATCAGCAGCGCAATGATCGCGATCACCACCAGCAGCTCGATCAACGTAAAAGCCTTTTGCCTTCTCATGTGCCTGCCCCTTACACGATGCCTTCCTTGTCCTTGCTTCATCGACGCCGGGCAAGTTAGCCGGGGAACCTTTGGACTGTGTGAAAGCTACGCTAATTCCGCATTAGATCAGGAGAAGTCGCCGCGAGGCTGTTCCGATTCATAGCCACCTGTTCGCCGCATCGACCATGGGTTCGTAGCGGCGTCGTAAGACGCCGCATTCTGCCAACCCTGTGCCCTTCCGGACACATTGCAGACGGTCGTCTTGACGCCTGCCGCAATCCGAATGCTATTGTAACACGCCGGCCCCGGCTGAGGCAACAGCAATCCCAAACCGTTTTGCAGGGCCGCAGCGTGGCACGGAGAAATGCAAACCTAACCTCCTGCGAACGGGGATCTAACAACGTCCCGCTACCGTGATCCCTCTATGGCTGTCGAAGCACCGACAATCCGCCCTGTGGGTCTCGACCCGGTGCACCCCCGCCGCCAGGAGGCAATTCCACCTGCCGCCCTGAGACTCTGGCAGGGGCGGGCCTTCTTCAGCATGGCGGCGCTGTACCTGTTCTACTACTTCGGAAAGAAGAACCGGCCCTGCGTGACGGAAGCGGTGGAGGAACTGCGACAACGACGCATCCCGGTCGCGGTCAACGCCGGATACAATCGAGAAATGCTGGAGATCGTGCTCGCGAGGGCTGCCGAGGGCGGCTTCGTTCCGGACGCCGCCGCGTGTGCAGCCGATGTCCCCAAGGGCCGGCCCGCTCTCTGGATGGTCTTCCGCCTCATGGAGACCCTCAACGCCTATCCCCCCGCCGCCGTCGTCAAGGTCGGCGACACCGTTGCCGACGTCGAGGAGGGCCTGAACGCAGGCGTCCGGACGGTCGGCATCACGCGGACGGGCAATCTGATCGGCCTGACGCAGACCTCCGCCCGTCCCCTTTGGTGGCCCTCCCCGCCCCGCAAACCCCGGGCCGAACAGAATCGCCTGTATCTGATCCAGCGCTGATCTCACAAGTCCTGATCTGGCCGGGATAGACGGCAACACTCAGGGACGAATCTGAATCGTGCTGGGTCCGAGAACCTCAGCCTTGGTTGCACCGGTAGTGAGGTTCATGCGAATGCGATCGACATAGGCGCCATTGAACGAACACGACTGGCGGCCGTCGCCGTTGACGGTGACGAGGGTCTGGGGGTGGTCGTAGAACAGGACCGCCCCATCGAAGCGGTTAATCGGATCCTCGTAGGCGATGCCCTGCGAGGCGGTCAGCGAGAGCAGATCGGTGCGGCCGCCTTCGGCTTGGGTCAGCGCGATCTCAATGCGTCCGGCGTCGGCCTTGACGTGCCGCTTGTCATAGCGACCGTCGATCTGTGGGAAGTAATCCAGCAGAATCTGGTGGTCGACCGCATCCGCCACGATCGTGTTGGTCTGCGCCGAGTACGTCAGCGAGTCGAAATCCCGCAGGAAGGCGAAGCACGGCTGACGCAGGCTGAACTCGTTCGGTTCGATCGGCGTCGCGGGAGGCTGTCCGTTGTGCAGGCGGATCTCGCCGGGACCGGTCACCGTGAAGGTCTTCGCGTCGCCCTCGTAGTCGAGACGGGTTGAGTGCAGCGCGACCCAGCCGATCAACTCGTCGCCGAGACGGCGGTAGGCGCGCACCGCAACGGGGCCGCCGGAGGCCTCGAACCGCTTCAGGCCGATGGTTTTCTCGCCTGTCCTGACGTTGGGGTCCTCGAACAGATCGACCGCCAGCATCGGCGCCGTGAGCATGTATTCATGGGCAAGATTCGGCTCGGTCTGGCGGAGCGTCGCGATGCAGTTGCCATCAAGCTGAATGCGAGTCGAGGCCGCGATGAAGCGGACCGAGTCTTCGGCACTGACGGTCACGGGCATCCGCTCGCCGCCGCCGTCCCGGCCGGTCAGCTCGTTCGGATCGAGCGCGTACGTCAGGCGCACCGGTCCGGTCAGCGTCGTGTCTGTCGTCGATGCGTCGAAGTCGATGCGATGGGCGACGAGAGTCTGGCGGTTTGGATCGACTGCCGTGGGCTCATTCGCATCGGCCGGTGGTGTTGCGACGTCGAGCCCCAGTGCGCTCAGGTCGGGCTGGAGGCTGGGCGATCCCTTCGGCGCGATCACCAGGCCCCCGTGACAGGTGACGACGACGTCGAAGGACGATGCGGGAATCGCGTCGAGCGCCGGCGCCGGCGACGGGCTGGTATCCATCGCCTGCCGCGCAGGAAAGGGCAGTCCGTTCGGTTCGCCCGCATTCGGTTCGGCCGTTGCCGCCGTCGAGTCCCGCGCGGACCCGGCGGTCTCGGCCTCGGGCGAGGCGGGCCCCGTCCAGAGAATGTTGTCGATGACGAGGCGGTCCCGCGCCGTGATCTTCTGCTCGGGCGTCGTGATGATCACGTTGCGGTGCAACACGCACTCATAGTAATCCGGCATCGCGCCCCCGTTTGCGTCCGCCGTGCGTGCGTCGGTGTGCGCCGTAGCGACCTCGGCAGCCTCGGCATCGGGCTCGTTCGACGCCGCCCTCGAAGCGGCTGCGTCGGGAAGCGATGTGAACAGGTCGCTGCGCAGCCGCAGACTCTCCAGTTCCTTGACGCGGAACAGCTCCAGCCGCCGGCGTGACTCGTCGTACAGCAGATCCATGCCCCGCCCGGTGAGCTGCGCATACCGCGAGACGAACCGGACCGCTCCGGTCGTCGAGAAAAGCGAACTGTCGGCGATGAAGGCCAGATCGTCGAGGTAAACGTACAGCTCCAGCGGGTTGTTGGGGTCCGTTGGAGTCACGCGGATGACGACGTTTCCCGTAAACGTCGCATCGTCCGGCGAGGGCTGATCGAACGCGGTATCGAGCTGCACCTCGCCCTGGTCGGCCGTGATACGGCAGTTGACCCCGCCCAGAGACAGACGCATCCAAGGATGCGTGATCCGCCACTGATCGCCTTCGCTGTACAGCAATTGCTCGAAACCGAACTCGCGGTCGATGCGCCCGGTCTCGTCCGTTTGGAACAGGTGCGTCTGCCGGATGCCGCCGACCCCGACATCCCCGATGCGTCCCAGGTTGCGACCGGAAGACGCAGCATTGCCGTCGGAAACCTCTCGCGCGAGCTGGTCCCGCAGGTCCGCGTCCATAACTGGTCCGCCGCCGACCTGCAGGAAGACCAGATACGCCAAAACCATGGCGCCCAGGACGACAAACCCGATAGCGAATTTGCGTAGATTCACGGCATCCATCCAATGGCCCCGCGGTCACGCGAGGTATCGTTCCATCAGGGCCTGCCATCGGCCGGAATTCTTGAGGATGTACTCGATCGTTTCACGCACCGCCCCCTGCCCACCCAGTCGCGTCGTGACATAGTCGGCTTCCTGCTTGACCTCATCCACCGCGTTGGCAGGAGCCACCCCGAAGCCGGCGAAGCGGATCGCCGGCAGGTCCGGCAGATCGTCGCCGACGTACGCGACGTTCTCCGGCTTCAGATGGAGCTCTTCGAGCAGGGCTTCCAGCGCCGGCAGCTTGAAGTGGCAATTCTGAATCACGTGGGCGATCTCCAGTTGCTCGGCGCGACGCTGCGTCGGTTCGGAATAGCGTCCGCTGAGCAGGGCCGTCCGGCCGCCGGCCCGCTGCCACATGCGAATCCCGTGCCCGTCCAGCGTGTGAAAGCATTTGCTCTCGCGCCCGTCACCGTGCAGGATCAACTGCCCATCGGTCAGCACACCGTCCACGTCGAGCACCAGCAGCTCGATCGCCCGGAGATCTGGATTTGGCTCGTTCACCATATCTTCTGTCGCATCAACCTGTATGCGTCGCGCGAAACGCAATATCCTTTCATCCCACCACCTTGATCGTCACAATGTCCTGCACGTCGATCAGTCCGACCGGCCGGTCGTCGGCATCCACGACGGGCAGCTCGTCGATCCGGTACTTGTGGAAGATCGCGGTAGCCTCCGAGGCGAGTGCATCGGAACGGATGCGTTTGCACGGCGCCGTCATCACGTCGCCGACGCGGCGCTCGAAGGCGGCGGCCCCGTGCTTGGTCAGGAGCCGGCGCAGATCGCCGTCCGTGACGATGCCCGCCAGATGCCCGTCGCCGTCAACCACCATCACGGCACCGTGGCGTTTCACGTCGCGCGTGGCGGCCAGCATCGCCTGGACGGTCTGGTCGGCGTTCACGATTGGGAGCTTCTCGCCCCGCTGGAACATCATGGACTGCTCAACCGTCATCAACTGGCGCCCGAGCGAGCCGCCCGGATGGAACCGAACGTAATCCTCGACACGGAATCTGCGGGCCTTCATCACCGTGAACGCCAGCGCATCGCCGATCGTCAGCATGCAGGTCGTCGAAACGCTGGGCGCTACGCCCAGCGGACAAGCCTCGTTGACCTTGCCCATGCACAGGACCACGTCGCTGTACCGGGCCAACGTCGAATCCCAGTCGCTGGTCAGGGCAATCAGGCGAATCTGAAGCTGCTTGACCAGGTTGATCAGGCGAATGATCTCGTCGGTCTCCCCGCCGTAGCTGAGCACCATCACCACGTCGTTCTGCCGCAACCGGCCCAAGTCGCCATGCACCGCTTCGGCCGGGTGGAGAAAATGGCTGGGCGTGCCCGTCGAAGCCAGCGTCGCGCTGATCTTGCGTGCGATGATCCCCGCCTTGCCGATCCCGCTGACGATGCACGAGCCGCTGCAACAATAGATCATCTCCGCGGCGCGGACGAACGACGCGTCCACGATCCGCGTCATGGCCGCGATCGCATCGGCCTCGGCGCGGATCACACTGCGGGCGTAATCAAGATCGAATTCCACGGTCCTGTGAACCTCTTTTGTTCTCATGCTCCGCCAGATCGTTGGAGTCCATCGGTTGTTACGCCTCTCCCGAGCGGCTCCTTATACGCCATCCGGCCGATTCGGTCAAGATCAATCACCCGCCCTCGAGGCAAGTACGAAATCCGAAACAAACTCAAATCCCAACACGCGAATGCCTCCAACTGTCCGGATGCGTGCGGAGGTTTTGGACTTCGGACTATGGTCCTTCGAGCTTGTTTCGGATTTCGGACTTCGACATGCGCGCTTCCGGCAGACCGCCACGACCTTCGCAGACGCTACAGCTTGACCTCGCTGCCGCGTTCATTGAAGCAGACGAGCTGGCGTTCCTCCCCAACGCAGTCGGGAGAGGAATGGATGACGACCCGCTTTTCCGCCAACTGCTCGATCTGGGCGATGGCGGCGCGTTTCTCATTCTGTAGGTAGTCGGCCACCTCCGGCGAAACGGACAGCTCGATCCGTTTGATGTGCTCTTCCGAGACCGCCAGGTTCAGCAGGCGGATGATTTCCAGCGCCAGTGACTCGTGGCTCTTGACGAACCCGGTTCCGGCGCAGTGGGGACAGGCCAGGTACGTGCTCAGGTGCAGCGACGGGCGCATCCGCTGGCGCGTCATCTCGATGACGCCGAACCGGCTGATCCGCAGGATCTTGGACCGGGCGCGGTCGGTGCGAACCGCCTCGCGGAAGGCCCGCTCGACCTCCTTGCGGTGCTTCTGGCTGCGCATATCGATGAAGTCGCAGACGATCAGGCCACCCAGGTCGCGCAGGCGCAGTTGCCGCGCGATCTCGACAGCCGCTTCCATGTTGCTCTCAAAAGCGGTCTGCTCGGCGCTCTCCTGCTTACGGTGGCGTCCGCTGTTGACGTCGATGGAGACCAGCGCTTCGGTCTGTTCGATGACGATCGAGCCGCCGCATTTCAGATCGACCGAACGGGACTGGACCTTCGCGATTTCCCCTTCGATCTGGTACTTGTGAAACAGCGGGATCTTGCCGTCGTAATACACCAGTTTGGGCTTCAGCCGCGGCATCGCGATCGACAGAAAGTCCTTGATCTTCCGCACGGTGCTTTCCGAATCGCAGATGATCTTGTCGACCTTGCTGTTCAGCACGTCGCGCAGCGCGCGGATGACCAGGTCCGATTCCTGATAGATGTCGCCCGGGGCCTTCTCGCTCTCGATGCGATTCTGCACGGCGCGCCAGAGCCGATTGAGGTAGCGCAGGTCGTTCTGGATGTCGCGTTTGGAAGCGCCCTGCCCGGCCGTCCGGATAATGTAGCCCATCCCCTTGGGCGGCGTGCTTTCCTCGAACACCTCCGCTAATCGCTTGCGTTCGTCCTCGTCCTCGATCTTGTGCGAAATCCCGTACCCCTTCATCCAGGGCATCATCACCAGGTGTTTGCCCGGCAGCGCCAGGTATGTGCTCAGCGTCGGGCCTTTGGTCTTGAGCCCTTCCTTCGTCACCTGGACGACCAGTTCCTGGCCCCGGCGCAGGCAGTTCTGCATCGGCGGGCGGTCCTTCAGGGCCTGACGTCGTCCGATGTTCTCGAGCACAGTGCCCTTCTGGCCGGGAAAGTACCGCGGGTGCACGTCGGAGATGTGCAGGAAGCCGTTTCGGTCAATCCCGATGTCAATGAAAGCGGCTTGAATCCCCGACTCGATGTTGACGACCCGCCCTTTGTAGATATTGCCGACGTGTGCGCCGACGCTGGCGCGTTCCACGTAAAGCTCCTCGAGCGCGCCGTTTTCCACCACGGCGACCCGGCACTCCTCGCGCTCGGCAACATTGATCAACATTTCTCGTGACATATTCTACGTCCTCGTCATTTCGTATCGCGATTCGCCGACCGAGCGGCCGGCGGATTCGAAGGTCCCGTGATCGTCCATGCGATGCCGGTGCGGCGTACCGGACCGCTCAGATCCTCGGGCTTCAGCTCCAGCAGAGGCATCAGCTCATCGATGCGAACGGAGCCGGCGTCGCCGACGCGGCACTCGACGACCGCCCGCGTCCCGTGCAACTCCATGGTTTTCAGAAACGGCCGGATGTCCACGCGGCGTCCGGTCTGCCGCTCCGGCACGACCCGCTCGACCACCACGCTCTCGCGGGCCAGGATGTCACCGATTCGTTCGCGCAAGGCCTCGAGGTCCGTCCGACCGTCTGCACGGTCAAGGTCGAAGACGTACTGAGCCGACTGCGGCCGGAACGACACGCTCGATTTCATCAGGGCAACCGAGTGAACCACCAGACCCTCCGGAAGCGCTGCGCTCAGCGCCGCTTTCGTCCGGTCCTCCCACGCCTGCCGCGCACCGTCCTGACCTTCTGCCACCGGGATCCCCTCCGCGTCGAACAACCGCAGGACCAGCAGTTCGTCGTCCGATGCCACCCCGACCGGTCGCGGCAGCGGCAGCGACAGCTTCGGATGCGGATTGAATCCCTGGGAATACTTGACCGGCACGCCGGCGCGTACGCAGGCTCGTTCGAACACTCGCAGCGTTTCGGCATGCGAAAGGAACCGCAGCAGACCACCGATCCCGAAGTGAACCACTGCCGTGGCGTCGGTCGTGCGGCCGGTACAGGCCTCCTCCGAACGGCCGTGTCCGTTTTCCTTTGTCGCCTCTGTGCCCATCTCTGCTCGAATGGATGTCTTCTTGCTTTGTCTTTTGTCCCGGTGCCGCACGATCCGTTCGGGCGTCAGAACGCCTCCGGCAGGACCTTGCGCGCCGCGTTGCGCAGGTAGTTCGAGATCTGCCGCTCGGAATTCATGCCCAGCACCTTCCGCGTCAGGATGTGGCAGTCCTCCAGCGTGACACACCGGATCATCTGCTTGATCTCCGGGATCAGCGGTGCCGACAGGGACAGCGTGCGCACGCCGAGTCCCAGCAGGAGCATGACGTATTCCGGCTCGGAAGCCATCTCCCCGCAGACCGACAGGTCGATCTGCGCCTTGTACGCGTCCTGGATCACCGTCCGCACCAGCCGCAGCACCGCCGGGTCCGCCGGCGAGTACAGCGTCGAGACCAGCTCGTTGCCGCGGTCCACCGCCAGCGTGTACTGCGTCAGGTCGTTGGTCCCGATGCTGAAGAAATCGCAGTCCCGCGCCAGCGTCGAGGCCGTCAGAGCCGCCGACGGCGTCTCGACCATGATCCCCACATCGATGTCGCGGTTGTACGCGATACCTTCCTCGTCCAGGTCTTCCATCACGTCGTGCAGGATCATCTTGGCCTGCATCAATTCCTGGATGCCCGAGATCAGCGGGAACATGACCTTGACCGGCCCCAGGACCGAGGCGCGGAGGATCGCGCGGAGCTGCGTCTTGAACATGGTGAGATTCTGAAGACAGAATCTGATGGAACGCAATCCGAGGAACGGATTGGGCTCCGGCGCGAACCGCTTGCGTTGCGTGTACTTGTCGGCGCCGAGGTCCACCGTGCGAATCACCACGGGCCGATCGCGGCAGATGTGCACGGTCTGGGCATAGGCGCTATAGTGTTCCTCTTCCGACGGCTCGGTGGGCCGGTTCAGATAGAGGAACTCGGTGCGGTACAAGCCGATCCCTTCGCCGCCCTTTTCGAGCACGATTTCGGCCTCGTCGGGAAACTCGATGTTGCCCAGCAGGGTGATGCGCACGCCGTCACGGGTCTCGGCAGGCTTCTCGCGGATCGCGTCGAGCTTGTGTTCGAGGGCGAGGAACTCCCGCGAGTACGACTCGTATTGCTCGATGGTGGCCGCATCGGGGTTGACGATAACCAGTCCCCGGTTGCCGTCGACAATGACGCAGTCGCCCCCGCGGACGATCTCCGTCAGGTCCTCCAGGGCCACAACCGCCGGAATGCCCAGGGAACGGGCCACGATCGCCGCGTGACTGGTGCGCCCTCCGGCGTCGGAGGCAATGCCCTTGACGAACGCCTTGTTGAACCCTGCCGTCTGCGTCGGGCTCAGCTCCCGCGCCACGACAATCACCTCTTCGCGCAGCCGGCTGAGGTCCTCGCGCTTGTCGCCCAGCAGGTGACGCAGCAGTCGCCGCTCGATGTCGTAGATATCCGCGGCGCGCTCGCTGATGTAGGTGTCTTTGGCCTCGGCGAACCGTGCGGCGAACCGTCGGAGCACGGAGGCGACCGCATATTCGGCCGTGACCGATTCGTCGTGGATCAGGTCCGTGACCTGCCGCCGCAGGCTCCGGTCGCGCAGCAGGCGCAGGTGTACCGCGAAGATGTCTTTGATCCGCCCGCCGCCGGCCTGCGGCTGCGCCTGCTCCAGCCCGCTCAACTCGTCGATCGCGTCCCCGAAGGCGTTGCGCGCGCGCTGGACTTCGACCATCCGCTGGGACGGCTCAATTTGCCGCCGGGGGATCCGATAGTCCTCCGAATCGATGATCAGGCACTTGCCGATCGATATGCCCGGCGAAACAGCGATTCCCTTTTTGATCTCCATGCCAGAGTCTGCGTGGCGGTTTACTGGGTGTCTTTGGGCGGTTCGGAGTCGAACGTCTCACGTTCGATGAAGGCACGCAGGGCGCCGACGGCCTCCTCGGCCCCGGGTCCCTGCGCCTGGATCTTCAGTTCCGTCCCGAACCCGGCGGCCAGGCCGATGACATGCATGATGCTCTTGGCGTCGCCGAGTTCCGGCCCGTTGCCGATGGCAATGTCACATTCGTACTGATTGGCCAGATCGACGAACTGCATGGCCGGGCGCATGTGAAGGCCGTTCTTGCTCTTGATCTGTACAGTGATCTGACAAACCGGATTGTCCAACGTTGCTTCTCCTGCCCACATGGCGATCCTCCTCGCGCTGTCCCGGCGGCCTTCCGAACCGGATCACCACGATGGGTTCTCGTCGGCTTCTCTCAAAAGGTCTTCGAACGCCTCCGGCGTACGGCTCTGACGCAGGAACTTGCGGAATTTCTCCTTTTGCAGATGCCGGAAGATATTCTCCATCGCCTGCAGGTGTCGGTCGGCGTTGTCCGGCGGACTGATCAGCAGGATCACCGAATAGACCGGCTGCTCATCCAGCGCCGAGAAGTCGATCCCCGTGTCCGTCTGTCCGATCACCGCGACCACGTCACGAACCGCCGGGTGCTTGACGTGCGGAACCGCCACGCCCTTGCCCATGCCCGTGCTCGCCTCATTTTCTCTCTTGATCACCGCCTTGGCCACCTCGTTCGCCGATTCGGCCGGCAGCTTGCCCGCCTTCACCAGCGACAAGACCAACTCGGTGATGGCCCCGTTGCGGTCGTGGGCCGCCAGCACGGGAATCGTCGCCTCGAAACACACAAAGTCTTGAAACTTCATTCTTCGCGTCCAGTCCTATGTTCCAGCCGTCATCTGTCTGTCGCCCCCGGGGGTCCGGCACACCCCCGGCCGGGCCGCCGTCTACGCCGGCTCGTGCCCGCCTCCCGTGTGCTTGTTGTTCCGCTCCTTGGTCTTCTTGCGTCGCAACTGCTCCTCCAGCTTGCGAACCGCCGCGTCGACACCCTTCAGGGCATCCTCGGCCACCTCCGTGGCAACGAACACGTTGCTGTGCTCGCCCCGGGCAATGATCTCGACGCTGACCTTGCCCGCGGTCGCATCGCCGTCAACCAGAACCTCCACCTGACTGATCGTGTTGTAAAACCGCGGCAGGCGGCTCGTCTTCTCCTCCGCGTACGCCCGAATGGCGTCGGTGATCGTAATGTGCTTGCCCGTGATTTTGAAAACCAATGCTCGTCTCCTTAATCAACCATGATCCCCACGTTACTGTTCCTGTGGCCGCTCGGTGTACGCGCGCGGCAACGCCACCGCCTCCTGACGATCCGGGGCGATAACGCCGGCACTGATACAGAACCGGAACGCCTCCTCGATCGTCATGTCCAGCGCGATCGTCTGCTCCTTCGGCACCACGATCACGTAGCCAGTCACCGGCGTCGGCGAGTTCGGGATCAACACCGTCAGGAATTCCTTCTGCACGCTCTGCGTGATCCGCGTCAGCCCCGAACCCGTCACGAACCCGATCGACCAAATGCCCTTGCGCGGGTATTCGACCGCGACCACCCGCGAGAACATCTTCTGCTTTTCTTCCTGCGTCAATACAAAATCGGTCACCTGCTTCACATAGGGATACACCCGTCGCAGGATAGGGGTGTTCATGATGAACACCTCGACCAGCCGCCACAACGCCCGACCTACCACGCTGGCCAGCAGAGCCCCCACGACGAAGACCACCAGCAGGGCAATGATGAAGCCGACCGCCGAGCCGGCCATCCCGTCGACAAAGATCCTCGTCAGGTCCTCGTGACTGAGCCCATGCTCGCCCTGAAACTGAAGAATCAACCAGACCAGACCACGATTGATGTGGATGCTGACATTGTCTTTGATGACACCGTAACCCCATACGAGGATCCAAATCGTCAACAGCGTCGGCAACAGGACCGCCAACCCGCGGAGGAAGTAGCTCTTGAATCGTTTGGTTATGCCCATCCCGTTACAACAGCCCTTCGCCGCCGTCAGGAAGGTCCGGTCCCAGACGTCAGGCGATCGGAAAACTGCATCTATCCAATGTGCATAGCCTAATTTGCGCCATTTTGGCCGTCAACTAAAAACTGCCTGGGCAGGTGGCCGCCGAGCAGATGAACCATCCCGCCGGGCAGCGACGCCAGCACCCAGACAAACCGCTGACAGAACGCCAGCGCCAGGGCGCTTTCCCGCGTGGCGGCGGTCAGCGACGTGAACAAGGTCACGATGCCCGCCTCGAGCACGCCCAGTCCGGCGATGCTGACGGGAATGGCCCCAATCACCCATGTGACAGGGAAGATCACGAAATAGTACCTCGGCCCGGCCTGGAGGCCGAGATTACGGCCCAGCGGCCAGAACGCCACGATCACGATGGTCTGGCCCAGCAGCGTCAGGAGCATCGCCGCGGCCATCGTCCACGGCTTGCGGCAGTAAACCACCAGGGCGGTCCATACCCTGCCGAGCAGTTCGGCGCCGCGGTCCCAGAGCCGCCCGCCGGCCCGCCGCAGCCGCTCCCGGCTGACCGGATGGACCAGCAGCACCGCCAGCACAAACGCCCCCAGTATCAGGATCCACAGAATTGCTCCGTGCCACCATGCAACGCCCCGCTGGACCGGTTCGGCCGGCCCCGCTTCCGCCGCCAGTGGCCGGCCCCGCAGGAACAGCAGGTAGGCGACCAGCGCCATCAGCATCATGCCGGCCAAGCCCACCAGCCGGTCGATGAATACGCTCAGTACCCCTTCGAGTCTCCGATGCGTATGTTTGGTCACGTAGTACGCCTTCAGCAGGTCGCCCCCCACCGAACTGGGCATGACATTGTTGTAGAACAGCCCGGCGAAATACAGCCTCACCGCTGCGATGACGCCGATGTGGATCGACTGGGCACGCAGCAGCAGCCACCAGCGGAACGCCACCACGATCTGTCCGATAATGTAGGCCGCCAGGCTCAGCGCGAAGTATCCCCCGCTGAGCTGGCCGAACACCTCTCGCAGTCTCTCCCAATCCTGGCCGCGAAAGACCCATACTATCGCGAGCGTCGCCACCACGATGCGTACGACCAGCGACAGATGCCGGGTTTTTCTGGCGTCCTGTGCCTCTGGCAACTTCTGCCTCCCAAAAGCGCGTTCCACCAAATCATAGCGACTAAAATCAACCGTGACAATACGTTGCCGTCGCCGATTCGCCCGCTGGCCATGTGCCTGCTGGGGCGAGGCACGGCATGGAGACCGAAAGCGCAAGATGCCTGCCCAGACAGGGGCCGGAGAACTCGACGGCCAATTGCTGTGTGCTCGCGCTGCGCGACGCCTGCGGGAAAACCCGGCGAGCCGTCTGCCTCTCCAACCTTGCGTCCGCTCACACTCGCTTGGCTCGCCTCCCTCTATGAGTCAGACAGTCCTTTGCCGATAATTGCAGAGGGCCAGGCGACAATCACCATGCTGGATGTCGTGGATAAGACGCGGAACCAGAAACTGGTGGCCCCGGACAGGCAAGCCGCAGCACAGCGGAGGTGAGCGGAAAGCAAGGGTCAACAACCACGCCGCCGAGAAGGCCTCTATTCCTCCGCCCTGACCCCTTGGCGACGCACTTTGGCGAGCTTGTGGTTCCGCATGTTCTCCTGGTTCTCTGGAGTAATCAGACTCGCATACATGGGGTACAGGGGCGTTGAGGATGGGCGGTTGAGAGTGCCTGGGCCTCGACACGCGCCGGGCCGCACGTCCGGCTGGTTCGCATTGGGGTCTATTATGGCGGAATGGGGTGCGGGGCAAGAAAAAAGTGCGGCCCCGTGTCCGCTGTCGTCCGCATTTACGCGTCTACGCTTTTACGCGCCTACCGGGCGGCGTCGAGGAGAGCCCGGAGGACTCTGGCTCTGGCCTTGGCGTCGTCGGGTGGAATGCGGGCGGCTTTGATCTTGCGGGCGGCGGCACGGAGCTCGTTTTCGAGGGCCGCCGGGTCGAGCAGGGCCGCCGCGCGGCAGTAGCAGCTCTTGGAGCGGCCGTCGTCGAAATGCGCGAGCATCCGTTCGAGCAGCTTGATCCGCTTTGCCTGCTGCCTGGCGAACGCTTCGATGCCGTGCTCCTTGACGGCCTTCAGATTCGCCATGACCTTTTGATACGGCGGGTACGAAGACGATTCCTTCACCTGCCCATATTCCTTCTCGCTCTTGAACTTGGCGCAGGGAAAGTCGGGGCACTGGCCGCAGGCCTCCAGGCCCTTGTTCCTGACGGCGCAGGTAATGAAGGAGCACGACGGGTGCTTGTGGAAGAAGTCGGGGCCGGCGCAGCCGGGACAGCGCGAAGGCCCTGCGGTGTAGTACCTCGGGCACAGGCCGCAGTCGAGGCCGCACACGCCAATCGCCGGGTACTTCTTCACAACCGCACTTGTCGGTTTATTCGCCATTTCAGTCAACTCTGAACTTCCGGTGGCCCCTCGGTCGCCCCACCATACTCCACTCCCGGCAGCAGGCTCTGGTGGCGTTCATTATGGCGCGGCACTTGCGGACAGACAAGAAGAAATGCGGCCCGAGGCCGCGTCGCTCGTCGCAGGTTGCTCGGGCAACGTAGAGGCGTCGGAGCGTATATGGGTGGATGGGTTTGCCGGCGGCGTCTCTGTTATCGTCCGCTTCTACGCTTCCACGCATTTACGCTTGTACCCATGCACTCTCCGGCGTCGCCGTGAGGGCGGGCGCCGGATTTTTGCGGAAAAGTGGAGCGAGGGGGAAATGTTGGGCCACCAGACGCGACGTACCTCTTGAGGTCGCCGGTCCGACATCGCGGATATCAGCGCTTCAGGAGGCCGGCGCCAACATGGTCCCGAACGGGGACCGACCTCTGGACAAAGGAGCACAAAGATGAGCAAGACAACCACTTGTTCGGCGGCTCTGCTTTTTTCGCTTCTGGGGGTTGCGGCTCTCTGTACGATGCCCTCGGATTCGACAGCCGCCGACGCCACCGAAGACCAGATCGACCGTCTCGTGGCTCAGAAGGTCAAGCCCGATGGTCCCGGCTGCGCCGTGCTGGTGGTCGACAACGGCCGGATCGTATTCAAACGCGCCTATGGAATCGCCGACATGGACAGCGGGCGGCCCCTCACGCCGGGCAGCGCCTTCAACATCGAGTCGGTCAGCAAGCAGTTCACCGCCGCATGCATCGCTCTGCTGGCCGAGCGAGGACAGATCTCGCTGGACGACGACATACGCACGTACCTGCCGGAGATGCCGCAGTACGACTGGCCGGTTCGCGTACGACACCTGATATACCATACCAGCGGAATCCGCGACTTCGAGATTCTCTCGTTTCTCAAGGGGCTCCCTGTGGACGAACCTCGCCCCGCACCGGTCCTTCTGGACCTGATTGCCCGCCAGAAGCAGTTGAACTTCCGTCCGGGAGACCTCAGACGATACAGCAATTCCGGCTATTTCCTGCTGGGCCTTGTCGTCGAACGCATCACGGGGATGTCTATCGGGCGGTATGCAGAGAAGGAAATCTTTGCGCCCCTGGGCATGACGCATACCGCGTACCACTACGACCCCGCTCGAACGGCCGGGGATCTGGCCGTCGGCCACATTTCCGACGGCGCGGGTCACTACCGCACCAGGCCTGTGGTCCTCGATGCCGACGACTTCGGGTACGGGGGAATCTACACAACCGTCGAGGACCTGTATCTGTGGGATCAGAATTTCTACACCAGCCGGATCGGCACCAGCGGTTTCAATGCGGTCCTGCTGACACAGGGCACGACCAATAGCGGGGAGAAGCTCGGCTACGCCTTCGGCCTGCACATCGGCGATCACATGGGTCTGACAACGGTGAGCCACGGGGGCGGGTCCCTGGCTTATAACGCGTTCCTGCTGCGCTTTCCCGAGCGGAAGTTCAGCGTGATCTGCCTGGCGAATCACCAGTTCAACACGGGTGCGCTCTGTTATGAAATCGCGGACCTGTATCTGGAGCTTCCGAGAAAGAATGCGGAGCCGACCCCGCATACGGCATCGGCCTCGCGGGCCGTGGCTGACGTCGATCCCGCTGTGTACGCGGGCTATGCGGGCAAGTACAGCGGCGACGATGGCGCCATTCTCACGGTTTCCGTCGATGACAAGCGATTGTTCATCCAGCCGCCGGGTGCCGGCCCGCTGGAACTGCTTCCGGAGTCGGCGACGGAGTACTTTCTGAAAGGGGCCGACATCGAGGTGTCCTTCTGGCCCGACGAAAACGGAACCGCGTCAAAGCTCGTCTGGCATCAGGGTGGTTTTCACATCCCGGCCACCAGAATCGACGACCGGCCCCTCACCCCCGAGCAACTGGCGGAATACGAAGGGGAATACTACAGCGACGAACTGGACGTAACCTACGGGGTGTACGTGAACCAGGGTCGGCTGTGTCTGCGGGCTCCGCGCGTCCCGGACGTCCTCCAGCGCAATTTCCGCGATCCGGACGGGGAGAATGCGCTCAGGCCCGGGGCACCGGACCAGTTCACGAGGTCTTACGGCACGCTCGCATTTTCCCGTGATGACAGTGGCAAGATCACCGGCTTCAGCATCCGTGGTGGGCCGGACCTGAGCGACGTGAGGTTCACCAGACGGTGAACAGTCGGAACGCACCGGCCCGCAGATGAACCACAGAACACCCTGCACCGCGTGATGGGATCACACGGGGTGCCCCCGCATCTCAGAGTGTAATACCCGGTTCGGGCCGGGATCGGGTCTCGCGGGCGGTGATCCGTCAGGGTTTCCTTCCGGTTACGCCGAGGTTGATCCATCCATGGTCGTCCCCGCGAACCTCTTCCCGCCGCAAGGGTCTGACGTCTTGCAGCCCGATCTTCACAAACAGTCGTTCGAGATACTGGGGTGTGAAGAGAGCGCGATGCCAGTTGGGATGATTCAGCTTGCCGGTGCCGTCGCCAAACGTGAAGAGCCTTCCCGCCGCCCAGACGCAGGGGTCACGTTCCGGATTGAACTTGTACCATCCATCCAGATGGGTCCGATCCTGGTGGTTGTCTTCCGCCTCGACCAGGGTCCGGCAGATCTTCAGACCATCGGGCACCCATATCTCCAGGCAGCCTCCCGCCTTCAGCACGCGCACCCATTCGCGCAGCGTGCCCTCCACCAGGTACCACGGAACGTGCTCGAGAACATGGCTGGCGTAGATCAGGTCGAAGGTTCCATCCTGGAACGGCATCCGCCGAGAAGCGTCCCCCACATAGTCGACCCCCCAGGCCGGGACAATGTTCAAGGTCTCAAAGCCCTCGATGCGGCACGGTCCGCAGCCGATCTCGAGTCTTCTGTGCGCCCTGCCCTTGTACCGACGGGCACTGACGGCATTGTACATACCAGGCAGCAGCCATCCATAGAGCCGGGCCGCACGATTCAGGGCGGCCCGTACAATCCTTTTTCCCGAGGGGGCCATGTCAAGGCAGCCTCCAGTCACAAGGTTCGTTCCTCTCGACCAGGTGTGCACTTCTCTGCAGCCGCACACCCGGTCTCATTTTCCGGCATTGCATTGTCGCGGAACGCCGCCGAGCGGACAAGGACAATCACGGAAAGTCTGCAAGGACGAATGGTCATTCGCCTTCCGCACGAACCCTGAAAGGTGCGGGGAGGTACCCCGCCGCCCCGAAACCAGTAATCGCGTCACGACATCGCCTTGACGGGATGGGGCAAACGGTGTATCGTGATTATCTATGGTCATTGTCCTTTAAGAGAAGTCAGGCTCCCGCAAGCAAGATCGCAGGCATGTGGCTCCCCTCGTCGCCACGTGCGGCGCCGGAAGTATGGCTTCTCACCCTCCCGACGGATTTCCACGACAAACAGACGGCGCGGACCTGCCTCTTCCGATGCGGAGTTCGCAGGCAAGAGAACACTGGAGATACGAATCATGGGTACAGAAAGACTCCCGGAGTTTTTCTACGAGGTTTTCGACGCATCGCTGCCCCGGCTCGGACCGGGTGACGAGGCCTCGACAACGAGGGCATGGCGAACGCTGTATGCCGCGATGGCACGGGACGAAGGCCGGACGGCCGGCCCAATGCGAATTCTGGACATCGGTTGCGGCAACGGCGCGCAGACCATCTGTCTGGCGCAGCATGTGGACGGCTCGATTCTGGCGATGGACAACCATCCGCCCTTCCTGGCCGAGTTGGAGCGTCGCGCTGCGACGGCAGGCGTGTCCGCGAAGATTCAGGTGGCGCTGCGCGACATGCACACCCTGACGAAGGACGACGGCCCGTTCGACGTCGTCTGGTCGGAGGGCGCGCTGTTCGTCATGGGCTTTTGCGAGGGTCTGACCGCCTGCGCAGCTCTGCTGCCGTCCGGGGGCGGGCTGGTGGTCAGCGAACTGGCCTGGCTGCGGTCCGATCCACCGGCGGATTGCCGGCGGTTCTGGGCCGAGGCGTATCCGGCCATGGCGAGCATCTCCGACAATCTGGCCTGGATCAAGGCCTGCGGATACGAGGTCCTCGAACACTTTGCTCAGCCGGAATCGGCCTGGTGGGAACCGTACTACCATCCGCTCGAACAGCGTCTGGCGGTGTTGCGAAAGCGCTGCGGCGCAAACGCGGAAAGACTGGCCCTGATTGAGTCGATTCAGAAGGAGATCGACGTCTATCGCCGATACTCGGCATTCTACGGCAACGTGTCCTACGTGATGCGGCGACGCTGATCGGCCGGGCATGAGGCGTGCGGACGGTATTGCTCTGTGGTGAGCGTAAACGACAGGCAGGGCAACGCCATGTTGCCCTGCCTGCTGGCATCTCATGCAGACCCTTTACCTATCTGGTCGCGCCTTCGACTCAGAAGGGTTTGTGCAGCGGCTCGGTGTGGCCGGCCAGTCCGGCGACCTCTTCCGCCGACAGGACGCGATTGTAGATGCGCACGTCGTCGAGCATCCCCTGGAAGAAGTAGTTGCCCGGTCCCTCGGTGGCGCCGCCGCCGATCCGCAACGGACGCTGGGTGTTCAACGAGAGCGCCGCGGTGCTTCTTCCGACCAGCCGCCCGTTGACGTAGAGCGCTTTGTCGCCGTTGACACAGGTCCCGACGACATGGGTCCACTCGCCCAGCTGGGCCGACGGGCCTGCGGTGCCGTTCCATCCTGTCCCGGTACCGGTCCAGAATTCCCACGTGTTCGTCGGGGTCAGGTAGAGGATGTAGCCCCTCTGCGGGTTGTCGTCACGGGAGGTGAGCGGCGAACGATAGTTGCTTCCCGCCGGGTCCGGATTGGCCCAGACGCTGACGGTGAATGTCTCCGTATTCAGCTCGGCGCTGTAGGAGACGTCCACGGCGTCGCCCGTGCCGTCTACCGCCAACACCTGCCCTCGGGCCGGATCGCTCACGATCGTAGCATCACCCATCGCAATGCCATGATGAGACCCCACGGAATCACGGAGGTCGCCGTCGAACGTGTAGCGGGCCACCAGACCTGCATCATCCGGCGTCGTCGGAACGACAAACTCCGGGGCCCTGGGGTACAGCCGGATATCGTCGATGTACAGCGTCCCGGTGG
>DAOTJE010000031.1:0-56231 GCA_035448545.1 Sedimentisphaerales bacterium
GCGGATTGCTCCGGCTGGCCGCGTCCACATCCGCCAAGGACGTCCCGAAGTACACGTCGTGCGCTGCAGCCGACTCGCCCGCGCCCCAGCCCAGCCTCACCTCGCGCGGGACATCCGTAGCGCCGTCCTCCGGCGAAGGAGCGACGGCAACGTTCGGGTTGATGCCGTCCGGTCCCATGCGATGATACTTCTCGATCTCGTCGGGAGTCAGCGCGCCCTTCCAGAGCCGAACCTCGTTCCAACTGGCATTGGCAGTGGCGTCCTCCCACTGCGAGCGCCCCAGCCAGCAGTTCGTGTCGTTCAATTCCGACAGCTTGTTCGTGGACTGGAAGGACCCCTTGGCCTCTCCCAACGTCGGGCTGTCCGCCGGTCCGGTGTACCACGTCACCAGCCCATTGTCGAACACGCAAACGATGTGGAATTCCACGCCAAGCGTGTAGGGAGCATTCGTGTTGTCCCTCGTATCACTGTCATTGGGGCCGAGCCATTCAACGCGATCCGCATTCAGCGTCGTGCCGCTGGTCCAGCTCATGAACACGTTGTGCGAGGTGCTCGAGCCGAAGTCGAAGATACGGGACCAGTTCTGTACCGAGATCTGCGTGGCCCAGGCCTCGAATGTAACGGCATCACCCAGACTGCTGACGATCCCGTCGGGCAGGTCGATGTAGTCCGAGCTGGCTTTGGCGCCGCCGGTCAGAGTGATCTCCGTGTCGGACAGAATGGCGTTGTTTGGCCCCAAATCCACGATCACGGCATCCTTACCACCCACTGAATCCGTGAGGTCGCCGTTGAAGCTCCAGCGATGGGCCAGTTCGGCCGCCCGGCCCGGGGCCACCAGACCCCACACCAGCAAAACCAGAGTTACGTAGAGCAGTTTCTTACGCATGCCTGTCCTCCTTCAAAAGACACTGACTCGGTTGTTGCCCCAGTCTCAAACGGAAACACCTATCGCTCTGTCTATCGGCGTGAATCCCCATATCCCCGAGGAGGATATCTCCATCACCCCGCTCGACAGGTCGATTGTCCGGGAGAAAGGCACTCCTGACACTTCTCGGATTCACCAAGAGCGAGCCTTTCCGCGTTCACCCTGTGCGTCCTGCCTGCTTCGATTCCAGCCGCCGATGTCCAGTCGGGCCACGCATCTCAAATGCCGTTGCCACAGCGGGATGCGTCCATCTCAAACGCCGGACTGCCGGGGGCTCTTGAATCCCTTGCTCCTTTGTCATGCAGGCAAGAACGGCATGCCCGCAGAGCCGCAGCCTGACAGTTGATTATGTCGTTTTCAGGCCTCTGCCAACAACGCCTTATTGCGTTTTCTTCTAACCACTTCGCGAACAGCGGCGATTATGGGACACTGTGAAGGCGACCGGCCTGCCGACCGAACCCACTCGCTCGCCCCGCGTGCCGGAGCACCCCTCGAGCGACCCGGGGGGAAGAACAGTGGGACCCACACCAAATCCGTGTGGGTCCCACGAACGTTGCCTTCTTCAGACCGCTGCTCGCGTTGGAACGGTCGCCGTATTCCCAGCCCCGAACGGACCGGATTACTGGCCGGCGAGATACCGTATCTCAAACGGTGACAGCACGCGATCATAGATGCGGATCTCATCCAGCGCGCCGTTAAATGGATTGCCACCGTTGGCCACCGAGGCACCGAATACCATGGCGGAATCCGGATCGGTACCGAAGGAGAACGGCCCCTCGGCGCCGAGATCCCCGGCCATGTAAACCTTCCCGAGAGCACCGTCGAACGTGATCGCCACGTGGTACCATTCACCGATCGGCAGTGCCGTCGTGGGGATGTCGGCGATACCCTCTCTCTGGAGGCGCACGATGCCCGTGTCGATGTTGGCCTCAATCTGCCACATCATGTCGGCGGCGGCCCACGAATCTCGTTTGCCGATCAGGCCCTGGTACTGGCCGCTCAGGCCGTTCCAGTTGGCCCAGAGCGAGACCGAGAGCCGGCCGGTAGCCTCAGAAGGATTCAGCGTTCCCAAGCTGACATATTGGGCGCCCGTCCCATCGAAAATCAAACCCGAACCCACTTGTCCAGGCACGTAGACAGGATTCCCGACCGCCGTGCCATGGTGTCCGTTGCCGGAACTGTCTTCCACGTTGCCTTCCAACGCATAGTAGGCCACAAGACCGCTGTTGCCCGGATCGACATTGCCCGGGTGCCCGACACCGATGTCATCGATGAAGACCCGGCCGGAACCACCGACGCTCGGATTGTTCCGGCTGCCCACACCGATGTACATCGTCTCCACATTGCTCAGAGTCACCCCGCTGAGCATGCTGAACGGAATCTCCCAGGTCTGCCACGTGGTAAGCACTGTGGCCTGCGGATCAGGATGTGTCACCACCGCAACGCGACCGGCTCGGTCTTCCACCGCAATGTACAGCGGCGCAGGATCGTTGCCGGCTGCCTCTGCCGTGGTGGCGGCGTTGCCGCGGAAGTGCACTACAAGGGTGTCGGCGCCGCTGACGGTCCAGTTGGCGCCCCCGAAATCCCGCTGTGTCTCGGAGTAGTAGGGACTGGCGGTGTTGTTGTATTCCAGCGGCATCGCCTGAGAGCCGGCGAAGACGGTCCTTCTCTCGGCAAATGGTGTCTCGAGGTATCCGACGGTCGAACCAGTGCCGTTCTCCCAGCCGTCGATCCAGGTTTGGAAAATCGCCGTGCCGGCGTCGATATCGTCGTTGTAGGCTTCGAAGTCCTCAACGATAATGTACTCCTTCGTGGAGAAACTCCAGATCGGCCCGGACCAAACCGTTGGGGTGGCCGCATCATTGACCTCATCGATCTTCCAGTAGTAGATCTGTCCGAGGTCCAGACCGCTGATCGCGTACCGGCTCTCGTCCGCCGTGCCCGCCAAGGCCGTGCCGCCGGCTACAGCGGCCCTGTCGCTACCGAAGTAGACTTTATGGGAGGCCGCCTCTCGGCCGCCACGCCAGTCGAGCAAGAGTTCCAGTTCCGCCCCGCTCTGGCCGTCGGCAGGTACCGGCTCGCGCGCCACCACCGGCTTATAGTAGAATCGGACCTCGCTGAGGCCGAACTGAGGCATCATGCCGCTCCAGTTGCTGCCGGCCGTCAGCCGGATGTACTTGGCCGCCAGACCATCCAGATCGATGATCGTGTTGGCCGCATAAGTCGGTTTTGCGGTGGCGCGGGCAAACTCATACTCGCCCAGGGCCGTCCACTCGACCCCATTGACGGAGTGCTCGATCGTTACCTGCCTGAGGCCGAAGCCCAGAACCGGTTCAAACTGCACGTTGTAGTTCCAGACCCACATCTCGTGGAGCTTGTAAACCTGCGGGAACTCGTACTGGATCCAGACCGGCTGCCCGCTATTGCTCATGTCGGTCAGCCACATGTGGGTTGCTTCGACCGAGTGCTGATCGGAGGCATTGAGGCCGGAACCGTTGACCGTGTTCTGTGGCCCGGCGGTCGCCTCGGCGCTGGAGGCGGTGGCAATGATGTTCTCGACCGGATAGACATACGGCTCGACCGTGAACGTCCAGACAGGGCCCTTGAAGACCGTGTAGTCGGGGGCGCCGTTGACCTCATCGACACGCCAGTAATAGGTCTGCTCAAAGTCCAGCAAGCCGGCCGGATCGAACGAACTGTCAGTCTGGCCCTGGCTGACCAGCACCCCCAGCGGATTGGCCCGTGTGGCCGCGTCCACGTCCTCCAGGACGGTGCCAAAGTACACATCGTGCGTGGCCGCTGTCGCGGCCGCCGTCCAGCCCAACACCACGTCCTGGGGTACGTCGGTGGCGTTGTTCCCCGGACTCGGATCGCCCGCCACCCCCAGAACAACCTCCCCGATCACCACGTTGTCGATGTGCAGGCGCCCCGTCGTGCCGGCGGCCGAATCACTGGCGATGAGCACGCTCTCGATGCGGGTAAAGCCGGCATTCGTGAACGTGCCGACCGCGTTGCCGTTGAGGCTCACGGTGATTTCGTTACCGATCAGTTCCAGGCCCACGGTGTTGTACTGTCCGGCGGTGATATTGGAGTTGGTGATGTCGGTCCAACCCGGCCAACTGCCGTCGGGGGAATTGGCATGGATCAAAGGCCCTCCCCACGTGTAGACCTCGAAGAAGGCGCTGCTGCCCGCGGAGTCGATGCGGATGTGGAAGTTGAAACTCTCCCCGGCCTTGAAGTCACAGGCAACCTTCGATTCATCGACAACCGGTCGGGAGATGCCGCATCGCACCCAGTCGGTGGCCTGCGTGCCCGCAATGAGAACCTCGCCGTCCACGATCTCAACCGTAATGGTCCCATTCGTCTGCGTCGTCCAACCATTCCCCACGTTTCCGTTGGGCCGGTTGAAGTCGTCCTTAAAACCCGCTCCCCGCGCGCTGCCGATCAGGAGCGCACAGGCCAGCACACCAAAACTTATCATCTTCCTCATTGTGTCTCTCCTTCCCAAAAATGGAACGTGACGTTGCCAACCCTACTGGAACCGGGAATCCGTTAAGGGCAATAACCTCCACCCAGAGATTGGCCGGCAGCATGCCTGTTTCAAGCCGGCTTCTTCTCCAAACCAGTCGACACTCTCGTCGAGTACATCTTCCTGCGATACACCCTTCCGGGCCGCATTCCTCCAGACACAACCTAAAGCGGCTTGTGCGTCGGGACCCTCTTGCCGGCCAACCAAGCAATTTCTCCATCCGACAGCGCCCGGCCATAGATGTGGACTTCGTCGACCAAGCCGGGGAAGAAATTCGTGTTGTCCTGGCGCTTTCCGATATGGACGAGTCCGGGCGGATTCACGCCGGCGGGATCGACATCGGCACTGCCAATAAGCATTCCGTCGCCATACCACCGCACGGTCGTCCCGTCATAGGTTCCGGCCAGATGATGCCACTCCAGGTCAATTGGGATGATGTCCCGTTCCCACCCGTAGCGGTGCAGACCATAGTAACCCAGCGTGGTGTTGTCCGTTGTGCCCACCGCCTCGATGTCGAAGTGGCCGCCGTTGCCGCTGGGACCGGTAAAACCGAAGACATTGGTCCATTCCGCAATGCCGAGCGAATCGGCCTTGGCCCAGCCGGCAATCGTCCGGGGCGCCGCCCCTGTGATCCCCACGCCGGTCACCGAAACGTAGGCGTCGCTGCCGTTCAATTGAACGGCCTGCCCCGTGACACCGGCTCCGTAGGCGATTGCGCCGTTGGCGACGCCGTTGTGTCCGTTGCCGGAACCATCGCTCAGGTTGCCGTCGAACGCATAATAGGCCGCCAGGCTGGAATTGTCGGGCTCGACCGGCGTAACATACTCCACTGCCTTGGGATACAGTCGGATATCGTCGAAGTACAACGTCCCGGTCGCACCAGCTCCTTCGATGCCGATCGTCAACTCGTTGACGCTTCGCAGGTTGCCACCCACCTTCGAGAGACTGACGTTCCACGGCTGCCAGACGGCTCTGGCGATGTCCCCCGCATCTCCATCGTAAGGCACCTTCTTGTTGTCAATCTTCAGGTACATCTGTCCGGTGTTCCCTGCCGTGCCGCGGAAATACAACGAGAGGGTCTGGACACCGTGCGCAGTCCAATCCTGCGGCGTGTCAAACGACCGCACGGCCTCCGCGATGGTCACGCCGTTTGTATTCTCATAGAACAGCGGCATGGACTGGCGTCCGCTGTGAACGATGCTCTGCTCGGCAAACGGCATTTCCAGATAGCCGACCGTCGATCCCGTGTTGTTTTCCCAGCCGTCGATCCAGGTCTGGAAGATGGCGGTGCCACTCTCGATGTCGTCGTTGTAGCTCTCGAAGTCGTCTACGGTGGCGTATTCCAGGGTCGAGAAGCTCCAAACAGGACCGGCCCACCGACTGGGCGTGGCCGCCTCGTTGACCTCATCGATCTTCCAGTAGTAGGAGGTGCCAAGATTCAGGTCACTGAGCTCATAACGGCTCTCTGTGACCGTCACGACGGGGTTTGTGCCGTCAATGACGGCCTGCGGGTCCGTATCGAAGTAGACTTCGTGAATCACCGCCTCGCGACCACCACGCCAATCGAGAACGACATCCAGCCCCACCTCGCTTTGGCCGTCGGCCGGTGCCGGCTCGCGCGCTGCCACCGGCTTGTAATAGAACCGGACCTCGCTGAGGCCGAACTGAGGCATCATGCCGCTCCAGTTGCTCTTGGCCGTCAGGCGGACATACTTGGCGACCACACCGTCCAGATCGATGATCGTGTTGGCTGCGTACGTCGCCTTCGCGGTAGCGCGGGCAAACTCGTAGTCGTCCAGTGCCGTCCATTCGACACCGTCGACCGAATACTCGATGGCAACCTGCTTGAGTCCGAAGCCCAACACCAGCTCAAACTGCACGTTATAGTTCCAGACCCACATCTCGTGGAGCTTGCAGACTTGGGGGAACTCGTACTGGATCCAGACCGGCTGCCCGCTATTGCTCATGTCGGTCAGCCACATGTCGCTCGCGTCAATCGAGTGCTGATCGGCCGCGTTGAGTCCCGAGCCATTGATCGTATTGGCCGGGCCCGCGTTTGCCTCGGCGCTGGAGGCGGTGGCAATGATGTTCTCGACCGGATAGACGTACGGCTCGACCGTGAAGCTCCAGACGTCGCCTTTGAAGATCGTGCTGTCCGGAGCCGCGTTCACCTCATCGACACGCCAGTAATAGGTCCGGTTGAAGTCGAGCAAGCCGGGCGGGTCAAACGCCGTGGCCGGCTGGCCTTGACTGACCAGGACACCCATCGGGTTGGACCGGCTGGCGTTGTTGACGTCGTCAAAAGAGGCGCCGAAATACACATCGTGCACAACCGCATACACACCCGGCTCCCAGGCCAAGGTCGCGTCATTCGGCACGTCCGTCGCGCCATTGGCAGGTATGGGTTCGGCGGCGGTTGTCCTGGGCTTGAAAACCGTCGGAATGTATTCGCCCACATAGAATTGCGCATAATCAAGCCAGAACTCGCCGGCCTGGGCCTGAATGTGAATCGAAATCTGAGCCGGGTTGACCGCGGCGGTCAGGACCGCCGTTGTCACATGATACTCCGCCCATTCTTCGTTGATCGTGACCATCGTTTCGCCGTATCCGGTCCACGGATCCTGTGCCAGCTCGGGCTTGAGATTGAGCCGCAGTTCACCCTCCTTGCTCTTGAGCCAGACCGAGAAGGTGTACCGCTTGCCCGATTCGAACGTGCCGTTGTAGAAGGTCTGGATCCCGGCATCCCAGAAATTGGCACCTGCCGTGGGGACGACCACGTGCATGCAGTACTTCCCCTCGACCACGTCCTCCGGGATGTTGGCGCCCACGATCTCGGTCACGATCTCGCGCGTATGACTGCCGTAGCCGCCCCAACCCGTCTGTGTACCATCCTCGAAACCGGCGTTCACCAACAGATTCTCGATCTCCTGAGCGTGGTTCGCACCCGACCCCAGGAGACCAACCACCAATGCTGCCATCAACCAGACTGTACGAAAGCTCATGACAGGTCCTCCTAATCCAACGGGCCGCTTGGCGACCCGATACAACAGCAGACCGTCAACAGGTCTGTCGCGGTTTGCGGAAATGCTCACCCGAAACGGTTGACAAGCACAATGAGATCAGAAGGCAGGGGTGCTCCGTGTGGTGTCTCTTCATATCACACTCTCCGGTCCCTTCCTGACAAGAATCGGTGTGCCCGTCCATGCAAGAAGTTGCTGCATCACCAGACGAGATGATTATACCGTTCCGGGCCTCAGACGGTCAACGACAGATTCATCGGTCCTGAGCCGAGGGCCCTTGAGCGGTGGTCCTGAGATCCTCCTGGGCCCAAACCGACAGGCCGGCCCCCGCCAGCAGCAGAACGCCGAAGGCCAGTTGGGCAAGCGTCAATCGCTCGCCAAAAACCACGCTGGAGATACTGAAAACCACGAAGGGCTGGGCCAGGATGACCAGAGACGGAAGGGTCGCGCCGATGCGTTTGATGGCGGTATAGAAGCAGACATGCCCCAGCGCGATGGCGGTAATGCCCGAAACAATCACCGCCGTCCAGCCAGGAATTCCCAGGGAGGTGGTCCGAGCGGGATCACCGAAGAGAAACGCGCCGATCCAGAGCCCCAAGGTCGTGTAGAGGCTGATCACGGCGAAACCGCATCGAGAATCGACGTCTCGAAATCGGACCTTCACCGCTACCGCATACGCGGCCCACATGACGGCACAAATCAGCGCGATCAGAACGCCTCGAAGGGTCCGTGTGGCGCTGAAGTCCGGCTTGAAGTAGAGCACGCCGCACACCCCCATCACCGACAGAACCAAGCCGAGCCAGAAGCATCGACTCCTGGCCAGAGGCCTTTCATCCGCGAAGAACACCAGAGAGAACAGAGCCACCCAGAGCACGGAGGTCTTGCTCAACAGCGCCGCGAAGCCCGGGTGGATGTAGTAGAACATCGCGGCCCACAAGCTCTGCATGGCGACGTTGGTCGCCACCGGCAAGAGGGCCAGACGCCACGTCCGACGGTCGAAGCGACCGACGCGCATGAAATGAAGCAGCACGGGCAGCCAGAACAGGCAGGCCACCGTGTACCGAAGCGCATTCTGCGTCCAGGAATCGACGTAGCCGGTCAGTTGCTTGATGAAGATCGGCCCGATCGACCAGCAGCACAGGGCACCGAGGGATGCCGCCGTGGCAACCATGTCGATCCGATGGCCTTTGGAAGTAGATTCGTTCACCGCGGACCCTCCAATCCGGAGAGAAGACCGCCCGGCGGGAGCCGACAGGCGGATTCAAACGAGCATGTCGAGGACAATTCGAGCCACCTCCTGGCCGGCTTTCTTCTGTGTCAGTGGTTCGATCAGATCAACCAGTTCGTTGCTGAGGCGGCTCAATGTCTTCGGGTTCCGCAGGAGAGTGGACACTTGGTCGGCAATCGGGGCAACGGATACGAAGTAGGGCATGAATTCCGGCACCAGGGGTCGATCCGCCAGCAGATTGACCAGCGTGAAGAACTTCGACCGCACCAGCCATCTCCCGATCAGATGCCAGAGGATCCTGTTGGTCTGGTACATGACCACCATGGGGCAGCCGGCGGAGGCCACCTCGAGCGTCGCGCTGCCGCTGGCGACCAGGCAGAAATCGACCGCATCGGCCGTATCTGTCACCGAATCGATCGAATACTCGCACTGAAAGCCCGGGATCTCCATCCCGCTCAGCAGGGCCCGGCGCTCCTCGCTGGTCGCCACGGCCACGTATCGCGTTCCAGGAAATTCGCGTCGTAACAGCAGTGCAATCTCCTGCATCGGCCGCCAGAGCGACTCGATCTCCGCCAGCCTCGAGCCGGGCATCAGCGCGATCCGCGCCCGGCGGGCATCGAACCCCGAATAGTCCTTGCGGAAGCTGGTCAGGTCGGCGGGCATCTTGTCCAGCAGTGGATTGCCGACGAAGGTCGCGTCAACCCCTCGCTGACGGAACCACGGCTCCTCAAAGGGCAGCAGGCAACAGAGCTTGTCGCAGCAGCGGCGCAGCTTGCCGATGCGCCATGCCCCCCAGGCCCAGAGCTGGGGGGCGACGTAAAACAGCGTCCGGACACTGGCCCGCTTGGCCGCCTTGGCAACATGGAAATTGAACGAGGGGGAATCGCAAACGATCACGAGATCGACCGGATGCTCGCGCAGGTGGCGTCCGATTCGCTTCAGGAGCTTGTAGTAGTACCCCGCGTGGGCCACCGCCTTGTACGTCATCACCGCCCCGCCCACGGTGTTTTCGATCAGCTCGCAGCCGGCCTCGGCCATCTTCGGCCCGCCGATGCCCACGAACTCGATCTTTCGGCCACTCGCCGCCAAGGCGCGAATCAGCCCGGCGCAGTGCACGTCGGCGCTGGGGTCGTTGGCGCTGATGAACAGCCGGTATGTTCTCTTCGCATCTGCCATAATCGCAAGTCGTTACGTCTTACCACCCTGACCCTGAGACATCAACCCCCAATTTCCCGCTGAAGCTCTGATGAAAGGAGTTCATTCTGGTCTTGCCCCCGGGAGTCGTTTCGTCCAAAATGCACTTTGTCGGCTCTTCGGACATCCATGATCACTATGGTAGAATGTAGAAGCAGTACGGTGCGTGACTGGCCGGAATGGTGGGAGTGGAACTGGAAATCAGTCCGCACTTGGTCAAACGCGCGATGGATCGTGGTTTTTCGGAACTGGATCTGCGAGCGATGCTCGATCACCCAAAGGACTGGAGACCGGATGTGGTCGACGGCCGGTGGGTCATTGTGACGACTCATCGCAGGCGAATCTGGGAAGTCGTAGTGGAACCTGATGCCCGTGCCAAGCGGTTGGTCGTGATAACCGCGTATCCATGTGGGGAAGCTTGACATGAACGAGTCATATCTTGAGGTGACATTCCGCCATGGGCAAGCGCTTGCCGCCTATTATTATCTGCCGCGCCGGTCGACGGATAAGAGCGCGTGGACCAAGCGGATCGAGCCTGGCCTCGTCATCGACTTCACACAAGATGGAAAGCCAATCGGCATCGAGATTCTCGCGCCGGACAGACTAACCCTGACAACCTTCAACCGCGTCCTCCGCGAGCTCGGCTTCCCCCCGCTCAAACGCGCCGACCTGGCCCCCTTGCAGGCGGCATAGGGCGCAGAGACGCGAAATCTGGAATTGGAGTTGAACATTGTGATACTATGTGAGTATATTGCCACATAGTCATAAAGTCGGACCGTCGCGGGACGGCCCGTGATAAAGGTCGGAGCTGCACGATTATGGACACCCGTAAGCACCTGTTGTACGAGAAGCAGGCGGAAATCGCCAAGGCCATCGCTCATCCGCTGCGTATCGCGGTGATCGATTTCCTGCGAGATGGGGAGAAATGCGTCTGCGACATCGCCGAGCACATCGAGTCCGAGCGGTCGAACGTATCGCGGCACCTGGCGGTGATGGTCAACGCCGGCGTATTGAGTTGCCGCAAGGAGGGCCTGAAGGTCTTCTACTGCCTGCGGACCCCGTGCGTCGTCGACTTTCTCGGCTGCACGACCCGCGTCCTGAAATGCCAGGCCAAGGAGCACGAGAAGCTCCTGGCCTCACTGTAGTCTGGGGGGAACCGATTCAATGGACTGGAAAAGCGAGTGGAGGAAGCTTGCGGCGATAACTGTCGTGTTCCTGGTGTTCTTCTGGCTGCCGGTGGGCTGGGACCGCTTCACCGGAGGCATTATGGAGGCGCTGCACCTTGCGAAATGGTACGCAAGAGAACACGTGCTGCTATGCCTGGTGCCGGCCTTCTTTATTGCCGGGGCCATCGGTGTGTTCATCAGTCAAGCCTCGGTGATGAAGTACTTGGGCGCCAAGGCCAACAAGGTGCTGGCTTATGGCGTGGCCTCGGTGTCGGGCAGCATTCTCGCCGTCTGTTCTTGCACGGTGTTGCCGCTGTTCGCCGGGATCTGGCGAATGGGGGCCGGTCTGGGACCGGCGACGGCCTTTCTTTACTCCGGCCCGGCGATCAACGTTTTGGCGATCATTCTGACGGCGAGAATCCTCGGGCTGGAGATCGGCATCGCGCGGGCGGTGGGTGCGATCAGTTTTTCTGTCATCATTGGCCTGATCATGCATCTGATCTACCGCAAGGAGGAGCTGGAGAAGGCCAACGGCCAGATGGGCATGCCCGAGCCGGAGGTGTCCCGGCCGTTGGCACACAACGCCCTGTTCTTCTTCGTGATGGTCGGCATCCTTGTTTTCGCCAATTGGGGCGCTCCCAACGACTGGCGTATCGCTCTCGACGACGGAACCGAATTCCGAGCGGCCATCACCAAGGCGCCCGAGGATGCCGCTGTGGCCGGAGCAGTGTACCGGGTGAAGATGCTGGAAGGTCCGGATGAGGGTCAAGAAGTCACGGTGGATGCCTCACGAATCATCGAGAAGGCCCCGCTGCCGGGCACCTGGACCAAGATATGGCAGAACAAATGGCTTGTAACCGCCGGCTTTGCCGCAGCCTTCTCACTGATCCTGATCCTCTGGTTCAGTGTGCAATGGTGGAAGATCGTGTTGGCGGCCATCGCGCCGGTTCTACTGGCGTTTGTCCTTCCGACTGGCGGACTGTGGGTGCTCGTTCCCTTCTCCGCCGGCATCGTAGGTGTATCGATGGCCCTGGCTTCCAGTAAGGGCGAAGGCGAAGAATGGTTCGGCGCGACGTGGACATTTGCCAAGCAGATCCTGCCGCTGCTTTTCTTTGGCGTGCTGGTCGCAGGCTTCCTGCTGGGCCGCCCGGACCATGAGGGGTTCATTCCCAGCAAGTATGTAGAGATGCTTGTAGGCGACAGCCCGAACAAGATGCTCGAGATCACCGGCTGGGGCGGCGGCGGATTCGCGAGTGTAGCTCATGCCATTTGGCCGCTGTGGACAAACTTCTTTGCGTCGGTATTCGGGGCGCTCATGTACTTCGCCACACTGACTGAGGTGCCGATCCTTCAGGGTCTGGTAGGCGCCGGGATGGGCAAGGGTCCGGCCTTGGCGCTGCTGCTGGCAGGCCCCGCCCTGTCGCTGCCCAACATGCTCGTGATTCGCTCGATCATGGGGACACAGAAGACCGTCGTTTTCGTCTCGCTGGTGGTTGTAATGGCCACGATCTCCGGCATGGTCTTTGGAGCGATTTTCTGATCCGATGAGAACTCTTGCAAGAATATCCTGGTTGTCGATCCTGGCAGTGTTGGTGGCCGGTTGTACAACGAGCTATCTCATGGATCCCTATGTCGGCGATGCGTCACACGGCTCCGAGAAACCGATCGTGGAGACGGACCGGCGTCCGGCGGAAGGTCCGCTGACGTTGAGCGAGGCCATCCGTGTTGCCTTGGCCAACAATCCCGAATTGGCCGCCACGGGTTATGAAGTGGACGCTGCCCGGGCTCGGCAAGACGCTGCGGCGGGTCAACGATTGCCCAGCCTGCACGCGGTGGCAGGGTTCAACCGTTACCTGGACGACCAGCGGCTGCTTCCCGTACGCGAAAACGGGGAACTGGGTGTTTTCAGCAGGGACATTTTTGGCGGTGACCTGGTGGTGAGGATGCCTCTGTACACCGGTGGACGGCTGACCCGCGAAGTCGAGGCAGCCGAACTTCTGCGGCAGGCGGCGGAGCATCGGCTGGCACGCAGCCGACAGGAACTGGTCTTCAACGTATCGAGCGTCTTCTACTCGATCCTGGCCCAGGGCAAGGTGATCGAATCACTCGAATTCTCTCAGAAGGCTCTGAATGAACACCTCAAGCAGGTGGACAACCTGATCGCCTCCGAGAGGGCTGCCAGGGTGGATCGCCTCCGCACGGAGGTACGTCTGGCCGATCTGCAGCAGCGGCTGGTGCGGGAAAAGAATGTCCTGAAGATCCAGGGCCTCGTACTGACCAATCTCCTGGGGCTGCCCGAGGACAGTCCTCCGGTTTCGGTGGCAGGTCAACTGGCGTCAGAGTGGTCGCCAACGCAGCCATGGGAGGCGAGCTTGGATGATGCGTACCTTCAGCGTGAAGACTATCTGGCCGCCAAAGCCACTCTGGAGGCACAGGCCAAGGTGGTGGACGCGGCACGCGCGGGTCATCTGCCGACAGTGTCGCTGGTGGGTTCCTATGGGGAGCGATGGACCCCGGATGCCTCGGAACGTCCGCCGGGAACGAGCACGTCCGACGCTGTGGGTGTCGTGGGGGTCACGGCGGAGATTCCTCTCTTTGAGGGGGGGCAAATCGATGCTCGCGTTCGTCAGGAACAGGCAAGGCTCTCGGCCGCCCGCCATCGGCTGCGGGAGCTCAAACTTCAGATCCGCCTGGACGTTGAGACAGCCGTATCGAACGTCCAGTCCGCCCACGAGCGGATTCTGGCGACCGAGACGGCTGTGACTTCAGCCGACGAGAGCCTGCGGACCGAGCGGGAGAAATACGACATTGGCAGAGGGTCGATCACGGATGTCCTGGATGCACAGTCGGCCCTGTTGGATTCGCAGACGAACTACTATCAGGCCATGGCAGACTATAACACGGCGCTGGCGCAGGTGCGTCTGGCAGTGGGAAAGCAGATGTGATGCTCAAGAAGGCAATTCGCATTCTGATCGTTCTGATCATGATGGCCGCACTGGGGTTCGGGGGCGTACTGCTGGTCAAACACAAGAAGAAAGCTCTGGCCGCTGCCCCCAAGTACGGCATGCAACCCATGCCGGTCCGCGCGGCGCCGGCTCGACTGGGCGACCTGCGAAGAATGCGGGATTACCTGGCCGTCGTGGAGCCGATCCGGGTTGCCGATGTCTCTGCGCGGGTGACGGCATCGGTCGAGAAAGTCCTGCGCGACGAGAACGAATGGGTGAAGACCGGCGATGTGCTGGTCACGCTGGACTCCCGGCAGATCGAAGAGAGCATTGCGGCGATGAAAGCTCAGGTCGAGCAGGCGCAGGCCGATCTGGCCTCCAACCAGGCGACGGTGGATTCGCTGGCAAGAACGGTCGCCTATTGGGATCGTGAGGCTCAGCGTGACGAGGCCTTGGCTGACAAGGGCGCGATCCCCGGCGCGCAGGCGGAAGGGACCTCCGACAAAGCCAACGAGGCCCGCGGCAAACTGGATGCGGCGAGGCAGAAGTCTGCCGCCATCGAGCGATCCATCGAATCCCTCCAACGCCGGCAGGCCGAATTGGAGACGACGCTCAGCTATTGCACGATCCGCAGTCCCTTTGATGGGATCATATCGCATCGCAGGGTGGACCCTGGCGACCTGGCCGTGCCGGGCAAGAGCCTGATGGTAGTGGAAGATCGCAGCCAGCTCCGACTCGCTTTCGATGTGCCGCAACAGGACCTGCCGGAGGTCCGTGAAGGTCTTGCCGTTGAGTATTCGGCGGCACGGCAGAATCATGAGGTGACGTTGTCCCACCTGTTTCCGTCGTTGAATGCCGCCAGGATGCTCCGCGCCGAAGTGTACCTCAGCGGGCGCGAAATGGACGGACTCTCACCCGGTGCCTATGTGCCGCTGCGAGTCGTCCTGGGCAACGACAAGGATGTTACGCTCGTGCCGGGAACGGCCGTCGTCGAGTCCCCGGACGGACATGCTCACGTCTTCGTCGTTCGGGACCATCATCTGGAGGCCAGACCGGTCAACCTCCTCGGCTCCAGCGGCGATGATGTGGCGGTCGATGGAATTCAAGCGGGCGAACAGGTGGTTCTCAGCACCTTCCTGGGCTGGGCGCAGCTCGCCTCCGGGCAAATCGTGGAGGCGATACAATGAATATCACCGCCTTTTCCATGAAGAATCCATATGTGGTCATCGCCCTGGTGCTGGTGGTGGTCGCGTTGGGCGCATTCGCCTTCTTCAAAACGCCCACGGACCTGTTTCCCAACACGGTGCCGCCGCAGGTGGTCGTCATCACCGTTCGCCCCGGCTCGGATGCGGCGGACGTGGCGGACAAAATCACGCAGATCATCGAGAAGGAGTTGAACACCCTGAGCGGCCTGACAAAGGTCATCAGCACCAGCCGCGACGAGGTGTCCTCCGTCAATGCGGAGTTCGCCTACAGCAAGCCCATCGGCGAGGCCGTTTTGGACGTGCAGAATGTCATCGGACGTATTCGTTCCCAGTTGCCCAGGGACATCCTGGAACCTCGCATCTATCGGATCACGGATGCGACGCGACCGCTGGTGACGCTGGCCCTGTCGCCGAAGCCGGGCAGCACCAAGACGCTCGCCGAGATTCGGCTTCTGGCGGAGAACCAGATCCAGGATGAGATACTGACATTGCCCGGGGTTGCCGATGTGGATGTGTTCGGGGGGCACCAGCCCGAGGTGAAAGTCCGGGTGGATCGCGACCGCCTGGCTGCCAACGGTATGTCTATTGGTGAGGTCGCAGCCGCCCTGGCCAAGCAGAACGTTTCTGCTCCGGCCGGCATGATCTACTCGCAGCAGAATGAGTATCTGGTCAAGACCACCGGCGAGTTCGCCAATCTCCAGCAGATCCGTGACCTGCCTCTTCGCAATTCCAACCAGGGTCTGCTGCGGATTTCCGATGTCGCCCAGGTCAGTCTGGGCGAGGTCGAGCAACGGAGCATCTATCACGGCAACGGCAAGCCCGCCATCGCGATCAATGTTCTGCGGCCGGACAATGGACCCACCGTCAGCGCGATCCAGAGCCTCAAGGGTTTCCTCCCCCGACTCGCGGCCCAGTATCCCGATATCGAGTTCGAGATTACTGACGACCAGCAGCCGCTCATCGACCTGAACGTCAACGGCATGCGCGGTTCCCTGTGGCAGGCCGTGCTTCTGACGGTTCTGGTCATCTTCGTCTTCCTGGCAGACCTGCGAGCCGCCGTGGTCGTTTCTGTCAGCATCCCCCTGGCATTTCTGGCGAGCCTGGTGGTGCTCTGGTTCAGCCCCTACACATTGAACATGGTGACGCTGTCAGGGATGATCATCTCGGTGGGCATGGTCGTCGACGCCTCGATTGTCGTACTGGAGAATATCTACCGGCACTACCGCGAGATGAGGCATCCCGACGCGGCCCTGGCGGCTCGCGAGGGCACCAGCGAAGTGGCGTTGGCCGTCACGGCGGGCATGCTCACCACGGTCATCGTGCTGATTCCCGTGATGTTCAGCGGGGGCTATTCCCAGCAGACGATGCGGCCGCTGAACATGATGATCTCCGCCACGCTGGTGGCTTCCTTGTTGGTCTCGCTGACCGTGGTGCCGCTGATGGCATCGCGGCTGCTGGCCCGGCCGCACGAACACCGGAACTTCCTGGAACGCCTTTTCGCCCGAACTGACAAAGGCGTGGATCTACTGTCGCGGCTCTACTTGGGCATCCTGGGGAACGCCCTGCGGTGGCGTGTGGCGACATTGATCCTGGCGGCCGCGTTCTTCGTGGTAACGATGAAGGTGGTGAAGCCCCTGATCGGCGGAGAGCTTATGCCCCCGATGGACACCGGCATCGTGACGCTGGAATTCGAGACGCCCACCGATACGGCTCCGACGGAAGTCGAGAAGACACTCGATCAGGTGGAGCGCATCGTCTATGGCCAGCCTGCCGTAGAATCCGTGTCGTCTGTCGTGGGTTCTGAGCCCGGCCAGATCAGCTTTGGGGGAGGCGGTGCCACCTCCCAGTCCGGCAAGCTCACGATTCACCTGACGGCTCGCACCCGGCGCAAAGAAACCATCTGGGAGATCCAGGATCAGTGGCGCGACGCCCTCCGGAGTCTCCCGGGGGTCCGCAGTTTTCGCCTCAGCGAATACGGAGCCACACCGGTCTCTACTACGCGGGCACCGCTGGACATCATTATCAACGGGCCGGACTCCGGCGTGATCAGTCGCCTGGCGGACCAGTGCCTGGGTGCTTTGAAGGGTCAGCCTGGCCTGGTGGATGTACGGCGAAGCTGGTACTTTGACAAGACCGAATACCATGTGGGCGTCGATCCGGCCCTGGCGAGACTGTACCAAACGACTCCGGCCGACGTGGCCGCCGAACTCAAGGGCGCCGTCAAGGGGATGAGCGGATCGTCGATGCGTCTGGAGGGGTATCTGGACATCCCGATTACCGTGCAGTACGCCGGCCAGGACATCGGCACGCCGGCGCAACTGTCCGATGCCTATGTCTCCACCCGGTTCGGCCCGATGCCGATCCGGGCGATGGCACGCGTGGATTCCCAGCGGAATCAACCCTTTATCACGCGGGAGCGGCTGCGAAACACCATCGATATCACCGCCGTCAACCGGGTCTTCACCATCGGGCAAGTGGCCAAGATGACACAGAAGCGGCTGGCCGGTATCCGTCCACCCGCCGGATACAGTATCCAGGTCGCTGGCACGATGGCCGACATGAAAATGGGCAGTGCCGAAATGGGCAAGGCTCTGAAGATCGGCTTCGTACTGCTCTACATCCTCCTGGTGGCCATGTTCCGCTCCTTCCGACATCCGCTCACGATCATGGCGGCGATCCCGCTGGCGATTGCCGGGGCTTTGTGGGGCCTGTTGCTCTTTGATAAGCCCATGTGCAAGCCGGCGACAATGGGCCTGATCCTTCTGGGGGGCACCATCGTCAACAACAGCATCCTGCTGCTCGATTTCATCCTGGAGGCGAGGAAGAAGGGCATGGCCAAGGACGACGCGATCCTCCAGTCGGTTCGACTGCGCATCCGTCCGATCCTGATGACGACGGTCTCCACCATCGTGGGCCTGATTCCACTGGTGTTCGAGATGGCCGTTGGGCTGGAACGGATGAGCCCCCTGGGGATCGTTGCCGCCGTGGGACTGCTGATCGGAACGTTCTTGACGATGGTCGTCATTCCGGTGGTGTACTCCGGTATGGACAGTGTCGTCCTTGCCTTGAAACAGATCATGTCCTGGACACTGACGATGGAAGAGACAGGAGTTGCGAAATGAAAAAGATACAGATTCTGGGAACGGGGTGTCCCAAATGCAAGAAGCTGACGGAGAATGCCGAGGCGGCTGCGAAGACCCTTGGTATCGAGTACACGATTGAGAAGGTCACGGGCGTCAACGAAATCATGAAGTTCGGCGTCATGATGACGCCGGCCCTGGCCGTGGATGGTCAAGTGAAAGTGGTTGGCAAGGTGGCATCACCGGAAGAGATTCAGAAGATGCTGGCGTAAACGTCGGGCAAGAGATGGAAAGGATTATCGATGAGCGAACAGCAATCGTGCGGATGCAGCGGCGGACCGAAATTGATCTTTGCGTGCAGCGGTGCGGCGGATGTCGGGGAAATCGCCGACAAGGCCGCCAGGAAGCTGACTCGTGATGGAGTGGGGCGGATGTTCTGCACGGCCGGAATCGGTGGACGGATCAGCGGCATTCTCAAGACCACGGAGGCCGCCGACAGCGTGCTGGCGATCGATGGCTGCCCACTGAACTGTGTCAAGTCCGGTCTGGAGCAAGCCGGGTTCACAGACTTCAAACACCTGCAGTTGGCCGACTTGGGAATGGAGAAATGCAAGAGCCCGGTGACCGACGATAACGTCAACAGGGTGGCCGCGCGGGCGGCCGAGATGATCCGCTCGTAGAAGGGGATACAGATGGCCGTTCGGTTGTTGCTACTGATGGGCGCATGCCTGTTGTGCCCGGGTTGCCGCGCGGCGGACCCGTCGGATCAACGAGGTCCCGCCTCATCGGTGGCTGATCCGCAGAGCCGTGACGCCGGCGCGAACGACGCGGCCGACCGTGCCGTGCTGTTCGCCTACTACTTTCATCGGGCCCAGCGCTGTTCCTCATGCCGACTGATAGAATCGATGGCGGCCTACGAGATTGAGGAACACTTTGCTCACCAGTTGCAGAAGGGCCAGATAATCTGGACGTCCGTCAGCATCGAAGACCCGGGGGTCGAGGTTCTCCGGCAACATTTCGATGTGCCGGTCAATGGACTGGTGCTGGTGCGGATGGAAGACGGCGAGTACAGGGACGCCAAGCGGCTGGATGAATTGTGGGCCCTCGTGGGCAATCCGGACGCCTTCTCGAAGTGCCTGGTCGATGAGATCCATGCGCGTCTGAGTCCGCCGCAGGACAGGTGAGACGGTGATGCTTGCACAATGTTGCACCAAGGCTCCGTCGAACATCGCATTGCTGCTGGCTACCGCAGTGGGCCTGTGGTGTCTGTTCGTGTGGGCCCCTTCGGTATTGAGATCGAAAGGAGACGGTATGCATAAGGCGATGAAGATCGTGGTGGTCGCTGCTCTGATCCTGGCCGTGGCCGCCATCGTGCGTATCAAGCAACAACGCAAGGAGGGGGCCCCGGTACCGGGTCCGGCGACGCCGACCGTGGCCGCCCTGCCGGAGGCGTCGAGTCTGCCTCGCCTGGTGGATCTCGGGGCGGGCAAGTGCATTCCGTGCAAGATGATGGCCCCGATCCTGGAGGAACTGAAGGAAGAGTATGCCGGTCGGATGGAGGTGGTCTTCATCGACGTTTGGGAGAATCCCGATGCGGCCAAGCCATACGGCATTCAAGTGATCCCGACGCAGATCTTCTACGACGCCGCCGGCAAGGAAGTCTTTCGTCACGAAGGGTTCTTTTCCAAGGAGGACATCCTGGCCAAGTGGAAGGAGTTGGGCGTGGACTTGTCGGCGTCCGGCCTCAGCGCCGCCCCCTTCGAGCGGCTCACGCCGGCCAGGGCGGATGAGCGTCCGAAGGAGCGCATCTGCTACATGTGCGACGGGGATATCGACGCCCGGACGCTCGTCACCGTCCAAACGGACAAAGGCTCGGTCAGGATGTGCGGTCCTCACTGCTATTTCATCATGTACTCGTGCCTGACCGAGGACAAGACCGACTTCGAGAAGAAGGTGACCGTCACCGACTGGGCTACGGGCAAAGCGGTCCCGATCACCGAGGCTGTTTTCCTCTCCGGCGAGGACGAAGCCGCAGGCAGGCCGTGGGTCAAGGCTTTCGCCGCAAGAGATGCCGCTGTCGCGGAACGGTCCGGCGCCGGAGGAAGCATCCTGAACCTCGAATCGCTCGCACAGAAGGAGATGTCGCACCGCTGCGGCTTCTGCGATCGTGCCTGCTATCCGCAGGATGCCGCCGAGGTGATCGTCGAGGGCGGCGTGCACACCTGGGGCTGCTGCTCGCACTGCGCTCTCGGCGTCGCCGCCCGGACCGGCAAAGACATCGAGGTGCGCGAGAAGGATCGACTGACGAAGCAGCCGGTCATCGTCAAGACATTCGAGGGCAAGGTCGCGTCACTGGAACCGGCGACGGCCGTCGCATGGTTCGGCCAGCGACAAAAACCCGACGGCACGTGGGCCTCCGCCGGCTGCTTCCACCAGGGCTTCTTCGCCAGCGCCGACAACCTCAGGAAGTGGGTCGAGCAGAATCCCCTCGAGACAGGCAGGCTCATCAGCATCAGCCAGGCGCTGGCCGACAAGATGAAACTCACGCCCACCCAGATCCAGAAGGCCTGCAAGATCGGTGAATGCGCGCCGAAATGACCGAAACAGATTCGCACCCGGAGATCATGACCATGATGAGAAGCAAGGTTCTTTCAACAGCCGCCTTTGTCGTACTTGGAGTGTCCATTCTTCCGACATCTGCGGCCCAAGTCGCAGCGAAACCCGCCCTGGTGTGTGACGTCTATCCGGGCCTGGCCTCGAACAGCCTGACCTACGCACGGCTGTCGGAGCTGCCGCCCGGGGTGATTCTGAGGGCGGATGGTCTGGCCATAAAGGAACAAGAGGTCACCGACGAAATCGCCAAGGCGCCGGCAGAGATGCAGGCCCAGCTCAAGAAGAACGCCTTCTTCCTGCTGGAAAACCTGGCGACGCGTCAGCTCCTGGTCGCACAGGCCAAGGCCAAGTCCTCAGAGAAAGATGTGACGGCATCGGACGAGCGAGCATTGATTCAGACCTACCTCCAGGGATTGGTCGCCGGCGTGGAGGTCAGCGACGCGGAGGTGGCCACGTTCTACGAAGAGAACAAGGAGGCCTGCGGCGGAGCGACCCTGGACCAGGTTAAGGACCAGCTCAGACACATGGTGCTCCAACAGAAGCAGCAAGCGGTGGTCGATGAGCATGTCCGTACGATGGGACGGCGCATTTCGATCGAGGTCTCCGCCTCCTGGGCAAAGGAGCAATCCCTCCTCGCGAAGGACAATCCCGTGGACAAGGCCCGCCGCAGCGGCACACCTTCGCTGGTGGATTTCGGTTCCACCGGGTGCGTGCCTTGCGACATGCTGGCCCCGATCCTTGACACGTTGAAAGCCAAGTATGCCGGGAAGTTGAATGTCGTGTTCGTTCACGTCGGCCAGGAGCAGATTCTCGCCTCGCGATACGGGATTCAGAGCATTCCGACGCAGTTCTTCTACGACAAAGACGGCAAAGAGGTCTTCCGCCATACGGGATTCTGGCCGCAGGCCGAAATCGAAAGGAAACTGGCGGAGATGGGGGTAACACCTTAATGGAACAGTTGTTCACCGCACTGACGAAGGCCGTGGAGGCGACGCCGGCGATTGCTCTCATCGCTTCCTTCACCTGGGGCATCCTGAGCATCCTGCTGAGTCCGTGCCACCTGGCGAGCATCCCGCTGATCGTCGGGTTCATCGACCAGCAGGGCCGAATGTCCACCCGCCGGGCGTTCCTCATCTCGACCTTGTTCGCTATAGGCATCCTGGTGACAATCGGGGCTATCGGCGCCATCACGGCCGCCGCCGGACGGATGATGGGCGACGTCGGGCGATACGGCAACTACTTCGTCGCGTTGATCTTCTTCCTCGTGGGCCTGTATCTGCTGGACGTAATCCCGATGCCCTGGTCGGGGCCGGGCCAGATCGGGATGAAACGAAAAGGGCTTCTGGCCGCCTTGATCCTGGGCCTGGTCTTCGGGATTGCGTTGGGGCCGTGCACGTTCGCCTACATGGCCCCCATGCTGGGCGTGACATTCCGAGTCGCTTCCACAAGCCTGCTCTATGGAATAATCCTGCTTGTCGCCTATGGTGTGGGCCACTGCTCCATCATCATCCTGGCGGGCACCAGCACGGAACTGGTCCAGCGATATCTAAATTGGAGTGAGAAATCCAAAGGCACAACGATTGTGAAGAAGGTCTGCGGCGTCCTGGTCATCTTAGGTGGACTCTATCTGATCTACGCGGCGCCATAGTCGTGAGATTTCAACCCATTCATGCGACCATTGACAAGGGAGGAAAGAACATGGATCGAAGAACGTTTCTGACAACAACACTGGCAGCCGGCGCGACGGCCTCGGTGGCCTCCACGGCGGCGGCCGCTCAGGGGGACAAGATGATCCGGATCGTCGGCGTCTCGTGCAGCCCTCGCAAGGGCAAGACGACCGCCACGGCCATCCAGGTAGCCCTCGACGCCGCCAGGACGGTAGACCCTCGGATCAAGACGGAGCTGATTGACCTCGGCGGGCTTCAGATCTCCGGCTCGCTGGGCGGCGCGACCTCGGCGGAGGCCAAGCAACCGGAGGACGACTTCGATCTCGAAGTGCTGCCCGTGCTCAAGGCGCCTCGCCTGCCGGACGGCATGATCATCGGCTCGCCGAGCTACTTCCGCAGTATGAGCGCCCTGTGCAAAGCCTTCATCGAACGACTTCAGGTCTTCCGCGAGCCCAAGCTGCAACTGGCCGACATGCCGTTGGGTGCGCTCGCGACCGGCGCCTACCGCAATGGGGGCCAGGAGTTGATCATCCAGGAGATCCAGACGGCCATGCTGGTCCACGAGGTGATGGTCGTCGGCGGCAAGCCCAGGGCCCATCAGGGGGCGACCCTGTGGAACAACTGGAAGGACGACATCATGAAAGATGAGTTCGGCATCGAGACCGCCAGGCAACTCGGCGTCCGCGTGGCCGAGGCGGCCATTCGTCTCGCAGAGAAACGGGGATAGTCTGAAGCCTCCTGCATCGGGCAGCGCGTTCGTGTTTGCCCGGTCGGGAAGGAGCTTTCCGGTGCCATCGAGAAACAGGATACGCGTGTCTGCACATGTGCTCCGATGGGCAGGCTTGCTCTGGGGAGTTTTTGCTCTTCCGACACATTGCCTCCTTGCTGGCGATATCCCGCCGCCCGCCGCAGAAGACGCAACGTCGAACCCAAAGAATGGTCCGGCGGCGGTCGACTCCGCCGAGAGTCGGCCGCTCAAGGACCTCCCGGTCGGGCCGTTCCAACTCGATGTCGGCGGGAGTCTTCGCTTTCGTTTCGAGCACCAGAGGAATTTCAATGCCCAGCGCTACGCCGACACGAGGAAGGACACCTACGATGAGGATGGATTCCTCCTGCAGCGAGCGCGCCTGAACCTCACTCTTCGCCTTGCCGAGGGGGCGTGCATCTACACCGAGATTCAGGACTCCAGGGCGTACGACTCGGACTTCCGCGAAGAGGATTTCTTCGCGAACAATCCCTACTGGAACGATGCAGACCTGCGTCAGATGTATGTCGAGTGGCTTCGCATCGGCGATAGTCCCTGGGGCGTCAAAATCGGTCGCCAGACCCTTTTCTACGGCGACAACCGGATCTGGGGTCCCGGCGATTGGGGCAACGTTGGACGCTACACCTGGGATGCCGCCAAGCTCATCCTGGACCTGCCCTTCGCCGAGACCCATTTCCTCGCCGCCAATCGGGTCCGCTACGAGCCCCACAGCTTCGACCCGCGAGATGGCTGCCTCAACGCCTACGGAGCCTACGCCATGGTGAAGAACCTGCCTATGAAGCTGGACTTCTTCTGGGTAGGCAAGCACACCGACCCCGATCTGGTGGTCAATGCGCAAGGGGACCGTCTCGATCTGGACACCCACACTCTGGGTGGCTACATCGCCGGCAAGGTGAAGGAGAGCTGGGACTACGCCGGCACTCTCGCACACACGCTGGGGAATCGAAACGCAGACAATGTCAATGCCTGGGGCGCCAACGCCCGTCTGGGATATACCTTCGACGCGTCCTGGGAGCCGCGCGTAGGCGGCGAGTTCAGCTACGGCAGCGGTGACCGCCGGCCCGGAGATGGAGACTACGAGACCTTTGACGGCATCTTCGGGGCCGTCGACATTCTCTACTACGGTCGCATGAATCTATTCTCCTGGATGAACCTCCAGGACTACCAGGCTTCTCTGAGTCTCAAACCGACCAAGAGGCTCACGTTGTTCGCCGACTGGCACCTTTTCCGCCTCGATTCCCGCCGGGACGCATGGTACTATGTCAGCGGGCAGCCGCAACGACAGGACCCAACGGGACGATCCGGCTCTGTCGTCGGCCAGGAAATCGATCTCATGCTCAGCCACAAAGTCAGTAACTACTGGCAGGTCCTGGCGGGATACTCGCACTTCTTCCCCGGGCCGTTTGTGAAAAACACAGGAGCAAGCCCCGACGCAAACTGGTTCTTCTTTCAGACCGAGCTTTCATTCTGACACTGGAATTGAATACACGTGCAAGAGCAATCAACCGACCATCCACAAAGGAGTGCAGACCATGAACCGAAGGAAGTTTCTGACGGCCACCCTCGTAGCGGGTACGGCGGTCTCGGCGACCTCGACAGACACCGTCGCTCAGGATCGCAAACCTTTGAAGATTGTGGGCATCTCATGCAGCCCCCGGAGGGCCAAGACCACGGCAGCCGCACTGACCATCTGCCTTGAAGCCGCCAAAGCCGTCGATCCTGCCATCACGACCGAGCTGATCGAGCTGGCGGGCCGCAACATCGGGGTGTACGACCCCGCCGACCCCAAAGCCAGTCAAGGTGGTTTCGCAGACCTCATTCCGGTCTTGTCCGACCCGAGCGTGGGTGGCATCATCATCGGAACGCCGGTCTACTTCGGCAACATGAGCTCGCTGTGCAAGGCGTTCCTCGACCATTGCATGGCGTTTCGCCAGCAGAGCTTTGCCCTGTCCGGAAAGGTGGGCGGCATCGTCGCCGTCGGTGCTGCCCGCAACGGCGGCCAGGAACTGGCGATCCAATCGGTGCACGCCGCTCTGCTCTGCCAGGAGATGATCGTGGTGGGCGATGCGCGGCCGACCGGCCATTTAGGGGCCACGCTGGTCAACAGCAACGATGACATCAACCAGGACGAATTCGGCATCGGCACCGCCAGGAACCTCGGGCGGCGCGTCGCCGAAGTCGCCCGGAAGCTCACGCCGACAAGAAGTTAGCCCACGAACCACTTTCGCCGTTGAGACGTATAATCCGGCATGGCATATGTCGTCATATGGCGAAGTATCATCTATTCATATGCGTGAGGTTCTGGAGAGAACCGAGGGCCGGCCCAACCGGACTCTGCCGCGGGTGTTCGTGGCCTTGACCGGTGGTGAGCTGTACATCTGCCAGATCGAAGGCTGATGCAACGGCCCCCCTGTGACGGCATCCGAACGCATGACGATCCTGCATCGGACCCGTCGGGCTGACAGTCGTACGGAGGAACGACGCAGCGATCAACGACTGCCCGCGGTGCATGGCGGATGCGCTGGGTCGGGATGACGGGGTTGTACCCTTTGAGGGCTTGGCGAGAAAGGAGTTGTGACAATGTGTCCGCACCAGTTGGCTGCACGCAGAAAGCAATCCGTCGGGATCGCAGGGGAGCTTCCCACCACAACCGAAAGCCTGTGCCCGGTGTGCCTGAAGGCTATCGAGGCCGACCTGTATGAGCGAGAGAATCGAGTGTTCATGAGGAAAACGTGTGAAGAGCATGGCGTCTTTGACGAGCTCATCAGCAGCGACGCTCACTTCTTCACGCACCTGCGGCGCAGGCATTTCGAAACGGCGCGAAAGATCGAGAATCCGCAGTGCATCAATACGGAGGGCTGTCCGAATGCCTGTGGCGTGTGCGACCAGCATCTCTCCACGCCTTTAATGATGAATATCGATCTGACAAATCGCTGTAATCTGAATTGTCCTGTGTGCTTCGCCAACGCCAACGCCACAGGAAGGGTCTGCGAAATCAGCCTGGAGCAGCTGGACCGAATGCTGGATCGAATCATGGCGATTCGGCCCTCGCCGCCCTGGTGCATACAGTTCGCCGGGGGCGAGCCCACCGTACATGGGGATTTCATTGAAGCGATACGGCGTGTGAAGGCAAGGGGTGTCCGGCAAATCCAAGTGGCCAGCAACGGGCTGAGGTTCGCGGAGAGCCTGGAATTCACACAGGCAGCCGGCGACGCCGGGCTGGACGTGATCTATCTGCAATTCGATGGCACGAGCGATGAGGTGTACAGGAAGATCCGGGGACGTTCGCTCCTGGAGGTAAAGCTCAGAGCCATAGAAAACATAAAGAAGGCGAACATGGGCGTCGTTCTGGTCCCGACCCTTGTCAAGGGGCTAAACGACAACCAGGTGGGCGACATTACCCGATTCGCCGTCAGCAACAACGACGTTGTCAACTCGATCAGCTGGCAGCCTGTCGCCATCACGGGGCGGATCGATGAGGCAAGACGGCGCGAGATCAGATACACAACGGCCGATTTGGCGCGGGACCTGCAGGAGCAGTGCGGTTTCATGGATATGTATCGTGACTGGTACCCATTCTCGATCGTTGAGCCGTTTCTTCGTCTGATGGAACTCACCACACGACAACTGCAGATGCATTGCAGCGTTCATCCGCACTGTGGGTGCGCGACGTATCTGGTGGTGGACAGGCAACGGCATACGGCGACTCCACTGCCCGCATTGATCGACATTGAACCGGCCATGGAAACGCTGGGCAAGATGGCCGCTCGCATTGAGAGACATTCCTGGACGAAGAGCCTCTCGATGTTGCAGGCGATGAGCCACCTGAGAAGGCACTTCCACACGGACCGAGCGCCCGCCGGTTGGGGGTTCGAGGACTTCCTGGCATTCATCCGGGACTTCGTGGAACCGGGCGAAACCCTCACGCGTGACAGGGTTGCCCGGAAGGCCAGACAGCGAAGTGAGCGATTTGGCATGCTCTTCATGGCGGCGATGCACTTTCAGGACGATTACAACTACGAGTTGGACCGCTCGCGACACTGTGTGATCTTCTACGCGGCGCCGAACGGCCGCTTTTATCCGTTCTGCACGTGGAACAGCGGGCCTTGCCACCGTTATCGGGTCGAGGACGACTTCTCACAACCTCGGGCCCGGGTGGCGTAGCGGGCAAACGAGGCGGCTGGCATAATCGATCCGATCGAGTCGCGGCCCCGCGGCGCTCAGCAATCCGGCACATTGTCAGGTCGGGGTTCGTCGTGAGGTCGGCAGAGAAAAATACGGACGGCGAGTCGCAAAAAAGCGTTGACAGGGTATGCCGAAGACGATATACTTCGCCATATGGCGAAGTATAGGAGGCGTATGCTGCGTGAGTTATTGGACATAACCAAAGCCTTGGCCGACCGAAACCGGTTACGAGTTGTGGTGGCTCTGGGGGGCGGCGAGCTGTGCGTCTGCCAGATTATCGAACTGCTTGGGTTGGCTCCGTCCACAGTCTCCAAGCATATGTCGATCCTGCGCCAAGCCCGGCTCGTGGACACCCGCAAGGATGGCCGATGGGTCCACTATCGCCTGGCAGGCAGCGGTGCACCTGCGGCGGTGAAAGACGCCCTCCGATGGCTCCGCCGCCATCTGGCAGACGATCCGGAGATCGCGCGGGATGCAGAAAAACTCAAAGCAATCTTGAAGCTGGATCCGGAGGTGTTGTGCAAGGGACAAGGCAGAAGCTGAAGGTGCTCTTCCTGTGTACGGGCAATTCCTGCCGCAGCCAGATGGCCGAGGGCTGGGCCCGCCACCTCAAGGGCGACGTGATCGAGGCGTATTCGGCGGGCATCGAAACCCATGGACTCAATCCCCATGCCGTGAAGGTGATGGCCGAAGCCGGTGTGGACATCTCCGGCCATCGTTCCAAGCACGTCGATGAACTCATGAGTATCCCGTTCGATTACGTGGTGACGGTCTGCGACCACGCCCACGAATCGTGCCCGCTGTTTCCCGGCAGGACCAAGGTCGTCCACGTCGGCTTCGACGACCCGCCCCGCCTGGCCCAGGAAGCGAAGTCCGAAGAACAGGCCCTGAACTGCTACCGACGCGTCCGCGATGAGATTCGAGCCTTCATCGACGGACTGCCGCAAGGGCTGACCACGCCGAGAGAATGACACCCAGGAGATTTCACGATGCCCCATGACGTACACACCAACGAGACCGTTCGCGAATCGGTCAGGAGCGGATACGCCCAGATCGCCCAGGGCAGCGGACGGTGCTGCTGCGGGTGCGGGGACCCGACGCAGTTGGCGCAGACCATCGGCTATACCGCCCAGGAGTTGGCGGCCCTGCCGGAGGGGGCCAACATGGGCCTGTCCTGCGGCAATCCCACGGCTCTGGCCGGCCTGAAACCCGGACAGACCGTCCTGGACCTCGGCAGCGGCGGCGGATTCGACGTGTTCATCGCGGCCGCCAAAGTCGGTCCCACGGGACGAGTCATCGGCGTGGACATGACGCCCGAGATGCTCGGCAAGGCCCGCAAGAGCATCCCGGTTTTCACCCGCAAGACGGGCTTGAACAACGTGGAGTTCCGCCTGGGCGAGATTGAGCACCTGCCCGTAGCCGACGCCAGCATCGACGTGGTGATCTCGAATTGCGTGATCAACCTGTCCCCGGAAAAGGCCCAGGTCTGGCGGGAGATCGCACGCGTGCTCAAGCCCGGCGGGATCGCATGCGTCTCCGACCTGGCGCTGAAGGCGCCCCTGCCCGACGCCGTGAAGGCGGCCGCAGAGGCCCTTGTCGGCTGCATCTCGGGGGCGGTGCCAATCGAAGAGACGCTTCGCATGATCGAGGCGGCCGGCCTCCATACCACGCAGACGGACGACAAGCCGTACAATGTCGACGTCATGGACGAATGTAACGACGCCCTGTACAGGACGGTCCGAGACAGCCTGCCGTCCGGCAGGAGGCTCGGAGACTATGTCGCCAGCGTCAACTTCGTTGCGAAGAAGCAAGGAATCCCGGATATGGACGCCAGGGCCGTCGAACCCATCACCGAATCGTCGACAGAGACCTGACCGGATTTACAGGAGTCACAATCATGGCAGAGCAAACCCCCGCGAAGGCCACGAAGGGCCTGAACATCTTCGAGAAGTACCTGACCATCTGGGTGGCGCTGTGCATCGTCGGCGGGATTGTGCTGGGCAAGGTCGCGCCGGGCGTGGCGCAATCGCTCGATGCGATGGCGATCTACGTCGGTGGCGCCCCGGTCGTCTCGATCCCGATCGCGATCTGCCTGTTCTTCATGATGTATCCGATCATGGTCAAGATCGACTTCGCCGAGGTCATCAAGGCAGGCAAGAGCCCCAGGCCGGTGCTGCTGACGCTGATCGTCAACTGGGGGATCAAGCCCTTCACCATGTTCGCCATCGCGACATTCTTCCTGGGCTACGTCTTCCGGGGCCTGGTTCCCGGCACGGAGATCGTCAAGGACGGCACGGAGGTCGAGCTGTTTCGCTCCTACATCTCCGGGGCCATCCTGCTGGGCATCGCGCCCTGCACGGCGATGGTCCTGATGTGGGGCTATCTGGCCAAAGGCAACCAGGGCCACACGCTGGTGATGGTCGCGATCAACTCGCTGACGATGCTGGTGCTCTATGGCCTGCTGGGCGGCTGGCTGCTCGGCGTCAACAAGATGCCCGTTCCGTGGCAGGCGCTGCTGCTGTCCATCGCGATCTACGTCGCGCTTCCGCTGGTGGCCGGTTATTTCTCCCGTAGATGGATCATCAAGACCAAGGGGTTAGCGTGGTTTGAGGCCAAATTCCTCCATGTGTTGACGCCCGTGTCGATCATCGCCCTGCTGGCGACGCTGGTGCTGCTGTTCAGCTTCAAGGGCGAGACCATTCTCGGCAACCCACTGACGATCCTGTGGATCGCGATCCCCCTGTTTCTCCAGACGTGGTTGATCTTTGGGATTACGTATGCGATGGCTAAACTGTTGAAGTTCAGTTATGAGGACGCCGCTCCGTCGGCCATGATCGGTGCGTCTAACCATTTCGAAGTCGCCATCGCCACGGCGACCATGCTGTACGGCCTGTCCAGCGGCGCGGCCCTGGCCACCGTCGTCGGCGTGCTTATCGAAGTCCCGGTCATGCTCATGCTGGTCAAGGTTTGCCTGCGAACCCAGGGATGGTTTGCCGCCGAGCGACGTGCCCGCCAGGAATCCGCCGTCGCGGCGGGCTGAGCCGGCAGGTTCGCCGATCCTACGGCTCCGGCTCTTCGTCGGACTTGGTTTCGAGGAGTCGCTCGATGACGCGGATGTCCTTGGGAAGGTGCACGGTCACGTACTCGCCCGACTCGATCTGGGTATAGGAGTGGTCAAGAAGACCATCGAACAGGATGGTGTCATCCGGACCGAGCCGATAGGTTTTGTCTTCGATCCGCAACTCCACGCGGCCGCTTAAGATATAGCAGAACTCGTGGACGTCCTCGTGCAGTCCCATCACGTGGACGTGATCGCCCTGCTCGGCGATGACGCGAATAAGTTTGCCCTTGTCGTAGCGGGCGACGCGGCACTTCTCCAAGCCCTTGTCCGATTTGGACATCGGACCGCGTGGCTCTTCCTTGGCCTTTCTCCTCTGGACGAAACGGCGTTCGGCCAGTCCGATCAGCGCGCTGGTGGAGATCTGGAGAGCCCCGGCCAGCGCATCCAGCGTCTTGAGGGAAGGGAGCGTCTTGTTCGTCTCGACCGATTCGACGGTCGGGTAGGTCAGGCCCGAACGGCCCGCCAACGCCTGCAAGGTTAGATTCAGCCGACGACGCAATACGCGGATGATGCGAAAGTCGTAAGCGCTGTTCACGGCGCCTTTCCTCCAAGGAAACCTCGATGATTCGTCCCTGCCGGGACGCGACCCCGGACAACCTGCCGGCGATACGCCCCTGCGTGACCCGGTACAACAGGGCCTCAGTAAAACAGGAATCGGAGGAATTGGCAAACATGTTTCGATTCCGTCCCGAGGCGCTCCGCCGCAGGAGCAACGGCTCCCGACCGTCTCAGTTGCCGGCAGCTTGATGGGTCTTCCCCGGATAGTGCGCATCGAGCCAAGCAAGGTCTGCATTGGGCGGATTGAATATCTGCCCCTTGCCAAACCCCCGGGCCGCCGCCTCGCCTCGACTGGTGCAGTAGATGATGGTCCGTTTATCTTCCCATTTCTTGCGTTCGGCGTGCCCATCCATGAAGCTGAACGTGCAGGCGTCGCTGTGGAAGTTCCCCAGCGGGTCCCACAGACTCCCATCGTAGGGGATGTACGACCAGCCGTCGTGGTTGAAGTTGCCGGCCGAACCGTCGTAGATCTCCTCGACGAACAGCATCTTGTTGGCCTGGTCCTTGAAGGTGAACAGCTTCTTCGGGTCGGTCGCCGCCGTCCCGCGCATGTAGTCGGATAGCGAGTAACTGCGGAAGATTCGATACTCCAGGCCACTGCCCAGGCTGGTGCCGAGGTTCTTGCGATTGTCCCCTGGGCAATGGTAGACGTCGAACTCTTTAAGATAGGGATACAAGGCCCCCGCCCGCAGACCGTTGTATCGCTGTTCGAGCGTCACGGCACCGCTAACCTGGCTGTAGGTCCCGCTGGCGCTAATATCTCCTGGCGGCCGGACCCAAGGCGGTACCCCAGCGCTATCGGCGGCCTGAGCCCATCCCCCACAGATCGTGCCATTATTCTCGTCGGCGTACATGATATACGCCTGGGCCAAGGACCGCTGGTTCGCCAGGCAGTTGATGCCCCGCGCCTGCTCACGGGCGATTTTCAAGGCCGGCATGAGAATCGCCATAAGGATCGCGATAACCGCAATGACGACCAACAGCTCGATTAGAGTGAATCCGTTACGCCTGAACATGTGCGGGCCCTTTCAATATCACGCCTCAACGCTACTATCGAATGCCCCGGCGCCCCATGCGTAACCAGGCCCGGTTGCCCTGCGGCCAGATTCCGGAAGTACACTCACAACATCATCTTAACACCGGCCGGAGACCCAGGCAATACCCACGGCGGGATTCGAGCGGCGTGAGAACCGGAAATTCAGGCGGTCCGCCCGAGCTGCCGATGATCTCCGGAACTATTCGGGAGGACTGGTGCCTTTGTTTTTTTCGGTCCGGCGGTCAAAATTCCCTAAAGTTTTCCGCCCGGCGTTCCCGATATTGAACAATGGCAAGAATAGGGCGTTCGGTGCAACAGAGCCATGTCGAACGGGCTTGCGACGGACCGAGGTCTAAGGCTTTCGGGGAGTTGAGGCTCGCGACACACAGACGTTCCTATACAATCATTCACCATCTTTGCAGCGGTAGCAGACCCCTGTTACCGCTTCTTTTTTTCGGGGTTTGCGCAGGCCAGAGGAGACCAAAGCCATGCCCAAGTCGCGGGATACCAGAAAAGAAAAGAAGAAGCCGCCGCAGAAGACCGCCAAAGAAAAAAGGCAGGCCAAGCGAGAAAAGAGAAACGGCTGATCGGACCTTCACTTTCCGAGAGGTCCCCGGATTCTCCCTTGCAGAACAGACCTCTTATCTTGCGGGCCCGATCGGACGGATCTTGACGTTGCGGAAACAAACCTGCCCGTGGTCGCCCTGGAGTGCGATATAGCCGGTGTCTGACTTGGCAAACCGAGGCATCCGGCCGAACTTGCTCCGGGCCACGCGGTCGTTGAAGTCCTCGCTGCCCAGCACGTACTCGAAGTACTGGACACCGTTGATCTCATGAACGCACTTCTCGGGCGTCACAAGCAGCCGGACATGATTCCACTGCCCCACTGGTTTGGTGGCATCGAGAGGTTCACCTGTATTGGGGTCAGTTGGAGGCTGATACAGCGCGTAAAGCCAACCACAGCGGACCGGATCGGCGGCCTCCTTGTTGTCCTCAAGCTGAAACTCAGGACCTGTCGCCCACGCGGCATTCCCTTCGTCGGTGACATGGTACATGATCCCGCTGTTGCCGGCCGGGCTGATGTCGTAATCGAGCCGTAGCTCGAACCAGTCGTATTTCTCATCCGTGCACAGGTCGCCGGCGTTGTGGGGGTCGGCGCAGACCAGCATCCCGCCGCGCACCTGCCAGCCCGGACGAATGTTCTGGCTCTTGAAGTTGTGCCATCCGTCGAGATTCTCGCCGTTGAACAGCAGCTTCCAGCCGGCGGCTCTTTCCTCCTGCGTGAGCGTGTTCGGCGCTGGACCGGCGGCCTCGGCAGCGACCGCGGCCTGCATCGCCGCTTTCCATTCGTCTCCCAGTTCCTGCACGGTCTTGCCCGTATATTCCTTCCAGAGGTCTTCACTATATCGTCCCTCGCGTGCCGCGGCGTTGAGCTTTCGAACGATGTCGCCGTCGTATGTCCCGGCTACCCAGTTCAGGAAGTTGGCGCTGACGCGGTAGTTGCCGTCATAGCGGGCCCGGTCAACGTTCCGGCCGGTGATCTCGGCCCCATGCGCATGAGGCTCGTACAGGAACCAGCGGATGTAATCGGCGATACCCTCCACCAGCCATCCGGGCGTCCGAATGGCGTCGGGAGCATTCCGTCTGGCCCGGCCGTAGCCCTGCACGACGTGCACCAGCTCGTGCACGATCGCCCCTTTGGCCTCGTCCTGCAACTGACCTCGGAACCAGCGCGCCGCACAGCGAACCTGCGTTCCGCCGGTGGCGGCGACGCCCTGCATGTCCGCACGGAACATGATGGTGACTCGCGTCGGCGCGTCGTACCCATCGCTTGGCAGCATGGCCACGAGCTTGGGGTACCACTGCTTCACGACGGGCGCCAGCTCATCGTGCGCCCACTTGGTCAGGTCAGGTGTCTCAGTCGTGTCGATCGTGATCTGGTACTTGCCGCCCTCGATGTCCACGATCTCGCGGCGCACTTCTCCAACCGGCTCGACCGCCGGCTTGGCGACGATGACCGGCGAGGTGAGATCGACCACGTCGATCTCGCTGTAGAACGTGTTGCCGAACGCATCCGTCTGCTCGGTGCGAAAGACATCCAGCAGGAGATACCGGTATGCACCGAGCGTGCCGCCCGGTTCGCAGACGCTGACGCCGTACTGCCCGCCGCCAGTACCAGCACTACGGCGCGTGTCGACCTTGGCGATGAGCTTCCACCCGCAGGTCTGAGGGTCGGTCCCCTTCTTGGGCCGGGCGTCGAAGCCTTCGGCCTTCCCGTCGCTGGCGTAGAGATCGTACACCTGAGGTCCGCGACTGCCGGGATGCCAGGAATATGTGTTGACCTGCCTGATATCAACGGCATCGCCCAGATCAATCAGGAGGCGTCCACCGTCGGTGCCGGCTCGGAAGAAGAAATTCTCGGCCGGCTGATCTTCCTCGGTGGGAACCCGGCCGTCGTGGAGTTTCTCGACGCCGCCTCCGTTGCCGTCCGGCCGGCCGTCGACCACCGTGAAACACGCCTGCGTCGCCGCATCGCTCCGGGAAGGCGACGGGACTTCTTTGAACGCAAACTCCGCCGACCCGTCGGTGCGCTCGGACAAGATCCGGACCTCGGCGTGCGAGATCGAAGCAACCAACAGAACCACTGTGAAGACGGCGACAGGCCACCAGACTTGCACCTTCATGGAATCCTCCAAACCGTTCGATATCGTGGAAAGCTCATGGGCGGCATGCTACCACATCGCGCCTTCGGCTGCAACCGGGCAACTACGGGGCCTTCGTGACCACCGCCCGTCGTCACGCGCGGCGGACGCCGCCGTGCCAGCAAACAGATCACAGGGCTTGCCATGCGCCGGCCTTGGCGCTGGCGAACACAGCGTCGATCACACGCATGTTGGCAACAGCATCCCCGAGAGGCGTCGGGACGGCGGTATCGTTCAGCACCGCTTGCGAGAACAGATCGCCCTGGACGGTGTACTGGTCGGTCCTGGCCAGGCGGATCTCGCGGAGTTCCGACGCGCTCTGGTGCCACAGCTTGCATCGCTTTTTCGCAGGGGCATTGAACGGGATCTCGATTTCGACCCGGCCGGTCGTGCCGAAGACGTTGACCCGCTGATACCCGCTCAGTTGCGTCGAACAGGTGAACGTCGAGGTCCCGCAGTCGAACTCCAGGATGCCCGAGGCCAACCGGTCGACTTTGAACACTGGATCGTATTCCACGATGCCCAGGACGCGCCGAGGTTCGGCGGCAAAGAGAAACCGCGACAGCGAGATGCAATAGCATCCGATGTCCAGCAGGCCGCCACCTCCCAGGTCGGGCTTGTTGCGAACGTTCGCCGGATCGAGGTTGCAGTAAGAGAAGAACGATTGGATCGTGCGAAGCGATCCGATTCGCCCCTCCGTCACCAGCCTCTTCGTCTCGACCCACTGCGGATGAAAACGATACATGAATGCCTCCATCACCTTCAGGTGTGGATGCTGCCCGGCGGCCGTCTGCAGACGGCGCGCCTCCTCGGCGTCCCGTCCGACAGGCTTCTCGCAGAGCACGTGTTTGCCCGCCTCCAGGGCCTTGATCGACCACTCCACGTGCAGGTGGTTCGGCAGAGGGATGTAAACCGCCTCAACGTCCGGGTCGGCCAGAAGGGCCTCGTAGGAGCCGTGAGCCTTGGGGATTCGAAGCCGCGCCGCCGCGTCCCGGGCCTTGCCCAAGTCGCGCGATGCAATGGCAACAATCCTGCTGTACTTGCCCTTCTGCATCGCCGGAATAACCTTCTGCAAGCCGATCTTGGCGGTGCTGAGAACTCCCCACATCACTCTTCGCATCTTTAAGGCTCCTTCCCGGAATCATCTGCCCGGCTGCCCCAAACGGAGATCCATCGTTTAGCTACAACCTGTCGATCTTGGCGGCAAGGATAAAATCGTTCTCGTGCAGACCGCCGATCTTGTGCGTCCACAAGTCGATCCTGACCTTGCCGTAGCTCAGATCGATATCGGGGTGATGGTTCTCCCGCTCGGCCAGCTCACCGACCCGGTTGACGAAAGCCAGGGCCTGTTGGTTGCCCGACATGTGCCTATAAGGCCTCGCCTTTGAGCGGGACACCTCCCTCGCGACAGGGCCTGCATATCTTCTCGCTCAGTGTTGCCATACTGTGTCTCCTTCGGTTCGGATAGCGCTACCCTGAAGGCTGTCGGTGCGACAGACTTCCGTAGCCGAGTACGGGCGGTGCCGACCTCGGGATCTGCCCTTTGGCCTGACCGCTCGTGCGCATCGCGATCGGATCAGAGTCCAGGCGGGGGGCCGACCGGCGAAATCAGCACTTCGAATGGTTTGCCCCGACGAATCCTCCGCACGGTGAACTCCAGAGGCTCGACGCGCAGCCTCTGATCGACGACGAGGTTGTCGCCCAGGCGCGCGGTCATCCAGCTGGAGAGTGTGCCGTGGCACGCAATCTCGGGCATCCGCAGCCGCTCCGCCAGCTCTGACATCGACACACCCCCGCCGACGATCCACACCCCCTTGGGCAGGCTGTGGCACATCTTCGGCAGGCGGTCGAATTCATCCTGAAGGTCGCCCAGGAGCACTTCGAATCGACCGAGGCCTCCTTGGCCGCGGGAGGAGCCTCAGGAGGCGTCCTCCAGGGCGGCGCGGACGGGGCCACGATAACACAAACGAAAATCCGGCACCCACACGGACTATTAACTTGCTTTACAGGCCCCGATCCGCCCTATATACTGTGCAACCGACGGCCGGAAAGGCCGGATCGGGGGTTGCCGCAAGCCGCCGGCGCGGCCGAGGCGACTGATATTCCCGTGTGGAGACTCGCAGACGTGCGATTTGAGGCGATACACTGGGGAACCAGCGAACGCACAATCCGGATGAGTCGTACACTCTGAATCGGAAAGGACTCGCTCGGCGACGGAGCCGAGGCGGTGCACATTGAACGTAAGTCTTTTAAAAACAAGGACTCCATTAGTATCAAAGGAGGATTCACAATGGCTGGCAGGAAGGCCCAGAAAAGTAGCACTGGAATGATGGAATGCAGCCCCCAATCCGGCGGCGCCAAGGCTGTTGGGACTGGAGCCGCTACCATGAGAGGACCCGGCTCGACGACGAAGTCGCCTGCCGCTCCCGTCAAGCTTACCCACGAAATGATCGCCAAGAGAGCCGAGGCCATCTGGATCCAGAAGGGACGCAAGCCGGGGCAGGATGAGCAGAACTGGCGAGAGGCAGAAGCCCAGTTGAAGGCTGAATTGGGAATCGCCTGATCTGCGCCGGGCTCTATCTCCACAACAAATGAGCCTGAGGCTCCCGCCATAGTCGGATGGGGAGTACAGCAGGAAACAGATTCTGCGTCTTGACATTTGAGATCATCGAGCCGCTTGGCCGCATAAGCCGGGCGGCTCCATAAGTGCTACTGCATTCGGGAGTGCAGCAAAGAGGCCCTATTGCAGCGGGGTGGTTCGTCTATTGTAAACACGTAGTTTTCACACTGGACGTACTGTGCTGTCTTTGCTATTCTGATGATGGGTCTTTCATCAGAGGCGCCCTATGGAGCCGACGACAGCACACATTGCCGCAGCATGGTCCACGATGGTTCGGGCCATCTGCCGGACGACCCCAAGTTGTGAGATGTCTCTCTGCTTGTCTTCCCGGCCGCTGGGAGTTTGCGCCCAGGCGGTTCCAGGGTCGGCATCCGTCCGGCAGCCTCAACCGCTGCCGTTTCTGCACCAGCCGCGAAGTCACAGGGGGGACAGCCTATGACCCTGTGGAACAACGTGGCCGAACTGTTGGATTACTACATTCCCCCGATGCCGTCGGAGTACTGGGCCGACATCACCAGGGCCTGCAACCTCCGCTGCGTGATGTGCCCTCAATCCGACAACCTGAGTCGTCGACATGCCCAGATGTCGATGTCGATGTTCAAGCAGTTCATCGATGACATCTGTGAGAACCAGCCGCTGGTCAAGCTCTACATGTCGGGCGAGCCGCTTCTCCACGAGAACCTCTTCGACATGATCGACTACGCCGACGGACGGGCCTGTCGGACCGCCATCCATACCAACGCGACAATCCTGACCGCCAGGATGGCGGAGAAGATCCTGGCCTCGCCGTTGACCTCCATCTCCTTCTCCTTCGATGGCTGCTCGGCAGAGATTTATGAGAAGCTGCGTCCACCGGCCAGCTTTGAGCAAGTCCGTTCCAATCTCCTGCGGTATCTGGACCTGCGAAAGCACGTTCCCCATGGCGGACCTCGCACGTGCATCGAGATCATCCGCATGCAGGAAACCGACAGCCTGATCGAAACCTTCATCGACGAATGGAAGGCCAGCGGCGTCGACGAAGTCAAGGTCGTCGACTATATGATGTGGCACGGTCGCATGAAGGACCGTCGCGTGCCGGGTGCGGTACACTCGACCGGATATAAGCCCTGTGCTGCGCCGTTCCAGCATGGCTGTCTCCTCGCCGACGGAACGGTGGTGCCCTGCTGTCTGGACGTCGACGGCGAGATGCCGTTGGGCAATATCGCGACGGACCACTTCCGTGACATCTGGATCGGCAGCGCCTATCGTCAGCTCCGCCTGGAAATGCTTACGGGAACCTTGCCGCCCGACTCAATCTGCAGCTGGTGTCTGAATACCATTCGAGTCAAATAGCGTCATGCCGCGACCTGTCCGTTTCAGTCCTGGTCTGTGCCGCTTCTTGCTCTTGAACACCCAAAGACGGAGGCAGACAGCGGCTGGACGCGGCGGGGATCACGGTCCTCGTCGGCACATTCTTCGGGGCGTTCATCGAGGGCGTAGCGCTGTTTGCCGCCGCCGGAACGCTGGCCTTGCCACGAGCGTGGTTCTTCCTGGCCCTGAGTCTCGTCGCCATGTTCGGTCAGATCGGCCTGCTCACCCGGAAGAACCCGGAACTGGTCAATCACCGAGGCCGCTGGAAAAAGAAACGGGATGCCAAACGATGGGACAAGCCTCTCGTGATCACGTTTGGCATTCTCGGTTTCTATGTAGTGCCCATCGTGGTGGGACTCGACGCCGGCAGATGCCACTGGTCGAACCTTGGAACGTGGTCACTCGTCGTCGGAACCGTCTTCTACATCTTCGGCACCGTCCTGATCACCTGGGCCATGCTCGTCAACACACACTTCGAGACGGTCGTGCGAATCCAGACCGACCGCAACCACAGAGTGGTGACAGGTGGACCGTACCGCTTCATCCGACACCCGGGATATGCGGGAGCGGGCCTGTGGATTCTGGCGGCCCCGCTGATCGTGGGCTCCGCGTATGGACTGATCCCCGTCATGCTCGTCGCCGTCACCATTGTTGTCCGAACCGCCCTCGAAGATCGAATCCTCCACCGCGAACTGCCCGGCTACACCGAATACGCCGCTCGCGTCCCCTACCGCCTCCTCCCCGGCTTCTGGTAGGTGGTAAGTTGCGGGGCCAAGCAACTGCCGGGCGCGGTTGAGCAGGCTGGGCGGGTACTTCTCCTGTTCGAGAAAGAGACAGTGGAACGACGGACGCCATCCTCTCAGGACTCTCGTGGGGTCCGATTCGTGCGGAACCGGCAAGGCGGCCTCTGCCAGCGGCATATCTTGCTTGCCTTGCCCCGATTCGCCTGCCACAATTGTCTTGGTCGACGCGACCGACCTTTCCGACATGAACTTTTCATCGGAGATAAGCGAATGTCACCGCACAGGATTTCCCGCCGCACGTTCATGAAGTCCCTTGCTTTGGCCGCGGCTGCGGCCACGGTCCCCGCCCCGCTGCGGGCCGCCCAGGGCAAACGCCCGAAGAATATCGTGCTGATCTATGCCGACGATCTGGGCTATGGTGACGTCAGTTGCTACGGCGCCAGGGACTTCCAGACGCCGAACATCGACCGGATCGCCTCCGAAGGCGTGCGTTTCACACACGCCCATTCCGCCTCGGCGACGTGCACCCCGTCACGGTACGCAATGCTGACGGGCGAATACGCCTGGCGGCGCAAGGGCACAGGCGTCGCCACCGGCGATGCGCGAATGATCATCGAACCGGGTCGCGCAACGCTGCCCATGCTCCTGCAAGAGGCCGGCTACAGCACGGGCGTCGTCGGCAAATGGCATCTGGGCCTTGGCGCGCAAGAGCAGGAATTGAACTGGAACGAGCAAATCAAACCGGGCCCGCTCGACATCGGTTTCGACTACTGCTTCCTGATCCCGGCGACCGGGGATCGCGTGCCTTGTGTGTACGTGGAGAACCGCCGGGTCGTCGGGCTCGACCCGACGGACCCGATCGAGGTCAGCTTCGCCGGACCTGTCGGCGACGAGCCGACGGGCAAGGACCATCCCGAGCTGCTCAAGGTGCACCCCAGCCACGGGCACGACCAGACGATCGTCAACGGCATCAGCCGGATCGGCTACATGAGAGGTGGCAAGTCAGCACGCTGGGTCGATGAGGACATGGCCGACACCATCACCGCCAAGGCGACCGATTTCATCACGGCCCACAAGGACAGGCCCTTCTTTCTCTATTTCGCCACGCACGACATCCACGTCCCGCGCGTGCCGCATCCGCGTTTCGCAGGCAAAAGCGGGCTTGGCCCTCGCGGCGACGTGATCCTTCAGCTCGACTGGTGCGTCGGCGAAATCCTCAGGACGCTGGACCACCTGAACCTCGCAGAAGACACGCTGCTGATCTTCACCAGTGACAACGGCCCGGTGGTGGACGATGGGTACAAGGACCAGGCGGTGGAGAAGCTCGGCGGCCACAAGCCGTCCGGCCCGCTGCGGGGCGGGAAATACAGCGCCTTCGACGCCGGCACGCGTGTGCCGTTCATCGTCCGCTGGCCACACAAAATCCCGCCGGGCGTCTCTGAAGCCCTCGTCTGCCAGATCGACTTCTTCGCTTCGCTGGCGACGCTGACCGGCCAGACACTCGCCTCCGACGCGGCGCCGGACAGCTTCGACGTCCTCGGCGCCCTGCTGGGCAAGACACAAATCGGCCGCGACCACCTGGTCGAGCACGCCGGAACGCTTTCGCTCATCAAGGGCCGCTGGAAGTACATCGCACCCAGCAAAGCCGCGAAGATCAACCGCAACGTCAACATCGAGTTGGGCAACGACCCCGAGCCGCAGCTCTACGACCTCGAAACAGATCTCGGCGAGAGGAACAACGTCGCAGCCGAACATCCCGAGACGGTCGAGGAGATGGCGGCCCTGCTGGAACAGATCAAGGCCGCCGGCCGATCCCGGCCATAGCGAGTCTCACAAGTGAAGCGCTGGGCAACGCCGCGCTACGGTTTCTGTGCGTCCTCCCGAACGACGTCCACGAGGCCCACGTCGATGTACTGCCCGCCGGAGGTCTGACGGCAATGAACCGCGAACACGTTCCGGCCCGGTTTCAAGGTCGCCAGCGCCTCGGGCGTCATCGCCATCTCCCCGTAGCTGGATGTGAAGCCCGACGTCGTCAGCGCCAACACGCCATTGACATACACCTGGGCGTCTTCATCGTGGTGGATCTGCAGTTGCAGATCGTGCCACATCCCCTCGGGCAGAATGAACTCGCGACGCAGCCAGATGTCGGAGCTGTTCCAGACCGTTCCGACGCTGGCGCCGGGCGTCCCTCTCGTGCCGAATCCGCCGGGACCCTCGCTCCAGGTGGAGGCGTCGAAATCCGCCGCAAACCAATCATCGGCAGGCTTGTCAATCGTGTACCGCCACGTGATCGGCTTGTTCTGGCTGGTTGGAACCGCCGTGACCACCCTGGGCGGCTTGGGAAGCGGCGCCCAGCCCGAGGCGCCCGTCACGTCCCGGCGGGCCCACTTCCGCCAGACGCGCTTCTCATAGAGCATCCTCAGGAACACGCCCCCCACCACCGGCCGGGCCTGGAAGCCGCGTTTCTTGGCATCGTGCGTCCAGTACCAGTCGCTCATCGGCACGCGGTCCGGCGTCTCGTTGAGGAAACGGAACACCGGATCGACGAGGGCCTCGAAGTCGTCCTGATTCTGTGTCAGCGTCGCGGTCCACAGGACCCAGTCGAGCTTCGTATAGCGAGATCGGTTGTCCAGGGGCAGCCCGTAGGTGTTCTGCACCTTCTTGTAGTGCTCCATCTCCTTGCGGAGCACCTCCGGTGGGAACAGGCCAAGACCGAGAATCTCATCCCATACGAGGTTATATTTCTGGCTCCACGTGCCGGGCTTGTCGAACGCCAGACGATAGTGATCGCCGTCGTTGGCTTCCGCGACCCAGCGGGCGGCGAACTCCTTCGCCAGCTTCACGTATTCGTCCGCCTTGGCCTTGTCGCCTCGCATCGCACAGAGCTTTCCGTAGGCGCCCAGGCCGCAGATGGCCTTGGCCGAGAGGTTCACGTTGTGCGCCAGGTGGCCGGCGAAGTCGTCCGTGCAGAGCTGATTCTCCGGATCGAAGCCTTTGGCCTTGAGGTACTCGGCCCACGCCGTCAGTTGCGGCCAATAAAGACCCGCGAAGTCCGCGTTGCCCTCCATCTGCGCGACGGCGGCCATGAGGATCAGCAGATTGCCGCTCTCTTCGACGGGCATCTGGTTCTCCTCGGTGCGCTCGCCGCCGCCATAAACCTGACCGTTGGCGTGCGGGTACTGGCCCAGGTCATGCGGAGCAAACGGAAACCGCCACCGCTCGGACGCGGCGTAGTTCATGAATGGCACGAGGAACGACTTGGCCACCGAAGGCCCGAACAGCAGGAACTGCGGGGCCATCGGGTAGAACACATCGGAGGTTCCGATGCAGCCGTTGGAGTGGTTCTCCTTGCAGAACTGCAGCGGCTGGCCGTTGTCGTCGGCGACAAACTTGCCGGCCGCGAAGCACTGCCGATACGCCAGCGCGCAAAGCAACGCATACTTGCGTCCCCCGGCCTTGGTCAGGTCCGCCATGAGTTCCTTGTCGAAGGCCGCACAGCGCTTCTTCAGCGACTCATAGTCCCGAGCCGCCGCCTCAAGCAGATCACCGGCCTGCCAGCCGTTACGCCGCCAGTACGGGCGAAGGTTCTTCTTCATGCACTGAATCGAATAGAGGTCGTCGTAAGCGAGCATCAGCCAGCGACTGACCGGTCTCTTCGAGACCTTGACAGTCTCCAATGCCAGAGCAGCACATACGTTCTCGGCTGCCGTCGGGCCGTTGACAATGGCGACCGAGGCCATGGCGTCGCGGACGAAGCCGGCTTGAGCGGGCTCGCGTGGCGCGAACACGCGGGACGACACCGCGCTCCTCGGGGCGGCCACGTAGAGGTAGCCCCAGTCGATTCGGATGTCGTCGCCTCTCTTGGCCAGGATCGGCTGGTCCTTCGCGCCCACCTTGCTGGCGACAAGATCGTCCATTTCCTCGGCGGACCACACTACCTCCTGGTCCGGGGTGTTGACAGCGAGTTCGGCGGAGGCGTCGAGGTAGACCTGGACGTCGTGTGACTGGCCGTCGGTGGCGCGGAATTCGTAGGTCAAATAGGTGACGGGGCGGGAAAGCAGGTCTATGTCCTCGGGCAGAGCCGCGGTCATGAACGTCAGTGTCAGCGCAATGCCGGCGCCCTCGAACGTGTAGATCGTTCGCGTGGGCAGGACCTGGAGCGACGTCTGCTTCAGGGGCGCCACGTCGGCGGGTGTGTCGCCCATGATGCGCCAGGTCTGGCCGTCGATGCGGACCAGGCTGGTGAGTCGGTGGGGCTTGCCCGTCCAGTGACGCGTCCCGTCGTCGGTGAGCTGGTCGGCGCAGGACCAGATACTGAAGTACGGATCGCACGCCACCAGCGGCACCGCCGGCGGACGCAAGGTCACGTCCATGTCACGCGGTGCACCGCCGACCGGCGCAACTGCCGGAGCCAGCAACACCGCCAAACACGTCAAACTGCACGCTCTCATCAGATACTCCTTCACGTACGAACTCTCACTACGTCGGCAAACCCTCGGTCTGCGGGCGCGTGGATTGTATCGTCGACAGCGCAAACCGGCAAGCAATGGCAGAATCAGGCCTTGAGGCGGTAGCCGAGGCGGCCGATCAGACCGGTCAGGCCCACGATGGCAAAAGCCATCGCCAGACAACCGAGGATGCTCACGATGACGGGCAGATCGGGACGTTTGTAGAACGCCAGCGGCAGACCGATGAACGAGGCAACCGTGAAGACGAAAGGATGCAGGATGTAGGCCATCAGCGGATTGGCTCCGGCGGGACGGACGATCACGCTCCAGGTGCGAAGGCCTCGCACGTCCATGATCCAGTACAACGCGGCCCACGTCAGCGCCGTCAGCGACGAACACAAGAAGCACCATGCCGGCGTCGCCTGAGTCTTGTTGATCCCATATAGCGGATCGAACAGCAGCGCCGCCGCGGCCAGACCGGCCGCATAGACAAAAGCCCATCGCAGCCGCTCCGCGTGCGTGCGAATCGGCGAGTCGCCGGTAATGATCGTGCCCAGACAGCAGCCGGCCACCGAGATCGACGCGAGCGAGCCGAAGCACTGCCCGATCGAGACGTGCGAGCCAACCCAGCGGTACGCGCGTTCGAGAAGGCCGATCGTCGGGGCGGCCCAGGCGAGCCATGCCCGCGAATCGACTCGCACAAACAGCCCTTCGCGATCCGCGACGTAGACCATCGCCAGAAGCCCAGCGACGCCGATCAGCCATTCGCGCCGGCGCCCGAGTACGAGATAGACCAGCGACGCCACGAGATAAGCCCAGCCGATCAGGCCGAGGATGCCCCACCACGAATGACGCAGCCAGACCGTGTCACTCGAATCGAACAGCGGACCGAGGACGAAGTGCTTGCCGTCGGCGGTGCGATAGACCAGGGCCAGGACAGCCAAGCCAACGAAGCCAATGATGCGCCCCACCTGGAACGTTCTGCGCCGAAGCTCCGGACCACGCGGCACGACAGGAAAGGCCAGGAAGATGGCCACGTACATCAGCAGCCCCCACAGGCCGCGATAGTCGGGATTGTGCTGGTCCCGGTTGACCATCAGGACGCCCATCGCCAGCAGCGACAGGGTCCGGGCCAGGACCTTGGGCGCCAGCGAAAGCCTGGATCGGCCAGCCTCCAGCGCCCCGCCGAGCGACAGAGGTACCGACATCCCCATGATGATCATCAGCAGGATGACCAGGCCGCGAAGCGCATCGACCGATGCGATCCGGCCGTCAGGCTCGGAGGTCGTGCACTCGCGACGGAGGTCTTCTTCGCTCACCGGGTCTGGTCTCCACGCGCTCCGTCGGCCGCCTGGAGCAGCTTGAGCCCTTCGACGAGCGGCGGGAACTCGCTCCACTTCTTGCGTCCGCTCCACGTCGTGAACAGATGCCCGAGCATCTTGGGATCGTCGAACCGCCGGCTGTACCGGATCAAGGCGTGCGTCGCTTCCACCTTGTTCCATCCGGCCGGCCAGACGCGGAAGCCCTTCTCAATGAACATGGGCACCGAGGGGTACTCGTCCCGCTGCCCGTAGTGCCAGTCGCAGATGATGATGTCCTTCGGGACCAGGTCGATGGCGGGCGCGGTCCCGCACTCGGACCCTTCCCACTTGCCATAGCCGGTGGCCTTGCCGTCGATGAATCGGTCGCCCCACATGAGCATCTCGACGTGCCGTTTGCCGACCAGATGCGCATGCAGGTCGTTCACCGCCTTGGCGAAAACCTCAGCCGGGTTCTTGCCCTTGGTGGAAGGCGACTGCTCCGAGCCGATCAGAAACACCTCGTCCATTCCGACGTGCATCGCGTCGGCGTCGAAGGCGTCGAGCAGTTCATCGAGCATCGGCAGCACGATCTCGTAGACCTTCGGATTCAGCGGGTCCCACTCGCGGCAGTAGATCCCCTCGTTGTTCGGGAACGCGCCGGGCGTCAGGTCCAGCTCCGGATATTTCGTCAGCAGAGGAAACGTGTTCTTCGCCCACGATTGATGCCCCAGACAGGAGAACTGCGGGATCAGGCGAACGCCGTTGGTGCGGCAGGTCGCCACCAGCTTGCGCACCCCGTCGCGCGTCGCCGGCGCATCACCCATGCGAAGCTCCGGATGGGATTCATAGGCGAAGCCGTAATTGATTTCGAGAATCAGGACATTGATCCCCATCTTCGCCAGCGTCGGAATCTGCTCGCCTAGTTCAACCAGCGCTGCGTCGCTGCCGTAGTTCAGCACGTGCAGGCCCCGCCACTGCCCCGCCGCCGGAGCCGCCCCCGCCGGGACCGATGCGACGGCAACCGCCAGAAACGTCACAACACAGAACCGGATCGATGCACACATGGTCGTTCCCCTTCAACGCGTCACTGCCGCTTCTATGCCATTCGGATCGTCCGTACGACCGCGCGATGCTCCACTCGTCACCGCCGGCCATTGTAGTCCGCTCCGCCAAGGCGGGCAAACAGAATACTCCCGGCCCCCGGTGCTTGTGCCACCCACCGTCGGCTTTTTCGTTGTGGCGGGACGGAGATTCGACGACAATGGTCGCGCCTCAGGCAGGCTTGCCGTGTGCGCCGCGGCGGTGGCGTGCCAGCCAGGTTGCTGTTCGAACAGGGTTTGGTTCAAGAGAGTTTGAGCATGAGATTCCCCATCGCGTGGGTGGTGTTGGCGGTGTTCGTCCTGGGCGCGGGCTGCGAGAGCGGCTACCGGTCCGGAGCGTCCTCCATGACCGGTGGGTTCGCCAGCGAGCAGAAGGACTTCAACGTCTTCAGCGTCCGGTACGCCGGAAACGCTTTCGTTTCGGAGCAGAAGGCGTCGGACCTGGTGCTCATGCGCGCCGCGGAGGTGACCCTGGAACACGGCTTCGAGTATCTGGCGGTGATCGTCGAGCAAAACGAGGTGGGCGGCATGGGCAAGCCGTCTGCGGAACTGCTCATCGCCTGCTTCCGCAAGGACCCCAAGCACGCCCGCACCGCGTACGACGTCTACAAGGCGTCGGACGTGTTCGAAGAGATGGCCCTGAAGTACGAACTCAAGGAAGACGGCCGACCGATCCAGCCGAAGCGAGGCTCCTTCACGCCGGCCCCCGACGCGATCGAGTTCAGCATTGCGCCCTGGTACGTGGGCAATCCGATCGCCGTCGAGGACGTGGAGTACATCGTTCGGGGCACCTCCGGCTTTGACATGGACGGGACCTGGGTCGGACGCTACGCCGATCTGGAGAACCCCCTGGCCACCATCGACGACTTCGTCGAGGCTGCCAAACCGATCGCCGCCCGGTACGGCGCGAATGCGATCGTGGTGGAAGACGAGCCGGCCCGCATCCACGGGACCGCCCGCTTTCGCGACGTCGAAGAGTCGCTCATTGGCTTCGTAGCCGATCTGTACATGGTCCCAACGGCCTCGCTGGGAATCGAATGGGAGCCGGGTGACATGCTCCTGGGCAAGTACATCATCCGCCGATTCCGCCCCGGCAGCCGCTGCGCCGAGGCCGGCCTGAAGCTCGGCGACAAAGTCCTGGCCGTCAACAACGTCGACGTGCTCGAAACCAACGGACTGCTCCGCCAGTCCATGCGATGGTCCGTCGGCGAGAAGGCCATGCTGGCCGTCGTCCGTGACGGCCAGGAAACCGTCATCGAAGTCCCGCTGGTCCCCAACATCCTCGTCGCCCGCTGACCGGTTCGCAACGATCCGGTTTGTAGTGACGCCGTGAGGCGTTGGTCTCTCCATTCATGCCCGTGCGGGCATACGACAAAGGGCCTGCTCTGCAGTCCGTAACGATTGTCTGCGTGTCGTTGCTGAATCCGATTGCGCCGGGCGACGTTCAGCCTTGGAACGAATTCGCACGGAAGAACGAGGATTTCTGGTATTGGAGGGGAGGTCGCCGGCGTGATAATGGTGGAAAACGATCGTTTCCGACGGTGTCGAGCGGTTCATGATTGAAGACGAACTACTGAAATTCGGGCTCAAACGGGGCCGGCCGGAGGCGCTACGGCGCATCTACGAGAAGTACCTGAACTACATGCTCAGCGTGGCGATGGCGTTTCTCAACGATGCCCCTGCGGCCGAGGACGTGGTGCACGACGTCTTCGTGTCGCTGACCCGCTCGCCGGACCGGTTCAGGCTCACCGGGAGCCTGAAGCACTATCTGGCGACGTGCGTCGCCAACAAGGCCCGGGACTATCTTCGAGCGGGCAAGCGCAGCGCCGTTCGGGTTCGCGCGATCGCCGAACCGCAGCGCGAGGCCGGCTCGCCCGAAGAGAGCCTGATCTGCGACGAGCAGGCCCGCCAAGTGTACGAGGCGCTGGCCCAGGTCCCGTACGAGATGCGCGAGGTGGTCGCGCTGCGGATCAAGGCCGGCCTGGGATTCAAGCAGATTGCCCAAATGCAGAATGTCTCGTATGTAGCCGTTCAGGCGCGCTACCGACGAGGCATCGAGACACTGCGGTCACTTCTGAATGGAAGGCTCTAAGATGAGACCGACAGAAAAGACAGAACGTGCGATCCAGAAAGCGAACTGTGAGGCCTCCGAGCGGACGCGGCAGCGCCTGTGGCAGTCGATCGTTCAGACGCAACAGACGTCCTCGACCGCTCCATCGGAACTCACGAATCCAAGCGTAGGGAGGTTTCTCATGAACGCGAGAATCTTGAAGGCGGCGCTGGTGCTGGCCCTGATCGTCACCGGGGCCATCGGCGCAACCATCGGCGTGAGAGTGTATCGGTACCATTTTGTAGGCCGGGACACCAAGGGCAGATACCATTTCGAGTCGGAACCCAAGACGGTTTACGAACGGACCAGCCAGGACGCCAATGGCCACACCGAGGGCGTCGGCGTCGCCGGCGGCAGTTCGGTGGTGATGGGTGGGCGTGACTCCGAGGAGGTGAACGTCGAACAGATGCAGAGCGACTTGGAGGAGATTGCCCGCCTGCGAGCCCAGGGCCTTGGAGAATTGGTGGGAGTCTTCGACACCCAGGTCAACGGTCACTTCACCCGAGGGTACCAGGTCAAGTACACGCTGGCAGACGGCCGCACCATCACAATCGGCGAGAATGCCCCGAACGTGGACAGGCCGCAGACACCCACGCAGAGGGAGAACGATTTTGCGGAAGTGGCGCGCCTGCGCGAGCAGGGCCGGCGCGAGGTGACCCAAGTGACCGAGTACGACCTGGACGGCCAGACCTTCCGCGTTCTGATGTGCCGCTACGTGCTGGCCGACGGGCGGGAGATCGGCATGGGGGAAGGCGATCCGGAACTGCCTCCGGCGACGAAGATCCCGTCGCCGGAACAAATCACCGAAGTGTCACGTCTGAAGACCCTCGGACAAGGTGAATCGCTCGGCACGTCCCAGAGGCAGATGTACGGCAAAACCTTCACCTTCGAGACCTATCGCTTCACGCTCGCCGACGGCACCATCGTAACGTACGCCGAAGGCACGCCCGTGGGAGGCAAAACCAGCCTGACCGACGTCGATTGGGATGAACTGAAGGCGTTAATCGAACAGGGTGCCGGCGAGGACCTGGACAGCTATGAAGAAGAGATCAACGGCAAGGTGTTCGTCTTCCCGCGTACGCGCTACACCCTCCGCGACGGGACCGAAGTGATCTGCTCGCAGGGCACGCCGAAGCCATAGGGAGAATCTCGCCCGCAGTCCCCCACGGCAAGTCGGTTCTGCGGAGGCCGTCTCGCGGGAGAAGGTCATCTTCGAGGCCAGGGCCGATTCCACTCCAGAACACCTGCTGATCTGGGCACTGCGCCAGAGTAGTCTGCCGGTGCGCATGCGTTTTCTCGATCCGAGAAATGACGAATGCGGCGACTTTCTCTTCAACTACGCCGACGAAAAGGACGCGTCTTTCTTCGACCCCGAGGCGTTCCAGCAACAGACGACCAATTGCCCCACCGATTGACGTGTTCTCCCCGGGCCGGACCGTTGTGGTCCGGCCTTTTTCATGCGCAGGCGCTGACCGCCGACTCGATGGGGTGAGCAATCTCATTTCGAATGAGCAAAACCGGTCGGGCGGGTGTTATACAGGCGAACGTGGATCGATCCCTATTGGCCGTCGGGATTCGGAGGCTCGGCGCCGTGCTGGAAGACCGTTATCTCGCTTGGCGGCTGAAGCAGGGAAGCCGCGACGCGCTATGCCGCATCTATGGCAAGTAAAGAGATGATCTGCTCCGGCTGGCGGTTTCGCTGTCCAATGAGACGACGTGGGCGGAGGACGTCGTCCAGGACGTGTTCGTCGCGCTCATCAAGGCTCCGTTGTCCGCTTCCCTGCTTTCGGGACACGGCGAAGCAACCGTTTGCAGTGGTCCGCCTTGGGCGGACTGTTGATCTGACTGGCCCGCCTGCGGCGGGTATGCGCTTACGGGCACATCACCAGCGGGGCAGAATTCTATTGCCAAGGCTTCCAGACGACCCTTAACATACCGGGACGATTGAGAATGGTTGATCCGAAAAGGAGCCTCGATATGAAGCGACATGGGCCGATTCTGCTGGTCCTGTTCTGGCTGATGCTCGCCTGCGGATGCGCCACGCACGCGCCCCGGGTCGCCGCGGTCGTGGCCGGTCCCCTGATGCAATGGCACGCCGTCACGCTGACCTTCGAAGGGCCCCAGACCAACGAGATCGCCGATCCCAATCCCTTTCTCGATTACCGTCTGAATGTGACATTCTCCCGATGGGACCGGCGGTACGTCGTGCCGGGTTACTACGCCGCCGACGGCGACGCCGCCAATACCGGCGCCAACAGCGGCAACCGGTGGCGCGTTCACTTCGTCCCTGACGAGGTTGGTCTGTGGACCTACACCGTGTCGTTCCGCACCGGTCCGGCGGTGGCCCTGATGACCGACCCGAACGTTGGGACCCCCGCCGCGTTCGACGGCGTCACGGGTACGTTTGTCGTCAACGCCAGCGACAAGCTCGCCCCCGACCTGCGGGCCAAGGGCCTGCTGCGATACACCGGAGCGCGCTACCTGCAATTTGCGCAGACGGGTGAGTATTTCATCAAGGCCGGAGCCGACAGCCCGGAGAACTTCCTGGCCTATGCCGACTTCGACGACACCTACGACACCGAGGAACTGCGGCGGGAAGGCGAAGCGACCGGCCCCGAGTTCATCCACCGTTACGAGCCGCACGTGCAGGACTGGCGTGAGGGCGACCCGACCTGGAAGGACGGCAAGGGCAAGGCCATCATCGGCGCCTTGAACTACCTCGCCTCCAAAGGCATGAACAGCGTCTACTTCCTCACCTACAACGTCGACGGCGGCGACGGCAAAGACGTGTGGCCGTGGGTTGTCCCGGGCGACAAGATGCGCTTCGATTGCAGCAAGCTCGATCAATGGGACATCGTGTTCTCGCACATGGACCGGCTCGGCCTCATGCTCCACGTCGTCACGCAGGAGACGGAGAACGATCAGGCTCTGGACGCAGGCGAACTGGGCCCGCAGCGGAAGCTCTACTACCGCGAGCTGATCGCCCGGTTCGGCCATCATCTGGCGCTGGTCTGGAATCTGGGCGAGGAGAACACGAACACCGACGCCCAGCGGAAGGCCTTCTGCAAGTACATCCGGGACATCGACCCGTACGATCATCCGATCGTCTGCCACACCTATCCGGGAAAGTATGACGAGGTCTACACGCCGCTGCTGGGCTTCCCCGACTTCGAGGGGCCTTCGCTCCAGACCAACGACACGCATGCACAGACGCTCAAGTGGCTCGATGCCTCGAAGGAGGCCGGACGGCAGTGGTTCGTCTGTCTGGACGAGATCGGTCCGGCCCACATGGGAGTCAAGCCCGACAACGACGATTACGCCCACGACGAGGTACGCAAGAAGCACCTGTGGGCCAACCTCATGGCCGGCGGCGCGGGCGTCGAATGGTATTTCGGCTATCAGTTCGCGCACAACGACCTGAACTGCGAGAGCTGGCGCAGCCGCGAGCACATGTGGAACCTGACGCGCTACGCCGTGGAGTTCATCCGAGACCTTCCCTTCGCAAGAATGGTCCATCACGACGAGTTGACCTCGGCCGAAGACGATTACTGCTTCGCCGAGCCCGGAACGGTGTATGCCATCTATCTGCCCTCGGGCGGAACGACCGACCTGGACCTCGGGACCGCGACGGGGGCCTTCCGCATCCGATGGTTCAACCCTCGCGAAGGCGGCCCGCTCCAGGTTGGGACGCTGGCGATGACCTCCGGCCCGGGCCTCGTGAATATCGGGCAGCCGGCGCTGGACACCGACAAGGACTGGGTGGCGCTGATCGTGCGATCCACCTTTGACCACATCGGGCGCATCCGATACTGATCCGGGCCTGCACGGCGGCACAGGACCGCCGTTGGGCCGCCCCGCCCCTGGCACAGGGGCCAACCCCTTCGGCCAGCCGATTCCGCTGCGGCGACGGGATCCGGCGGCTGCAACCTGCCGCCGGCCACGGATTTGACGCAAAACCGTGTTGCTTGCCAGAGCTCCATCTGGTATAAAGAATGTACGGATGTGTGGGTTCTTGAGGCCGTCGTGCGGGTGTGAAGCGAGCCACCCTGCAGCGCATCGAACTCGGAGGCCCTTATGCAGTGTGTTGCGTTGCACACATGGCACAAGGGGGGACGGGCTGAGTGTATATCCACTCCCAAGAGTGATCCGTCATTTCATGATTTCGCCTGTCGTTTTTTCGGAAAGGAGGTGCCGCGGCACGTACCCTGCCCCCTCGTGGGCCTGACAACTCGATCAGAGATGAATGCAGCACCATGCAATGCCATAGGCTGATTGAAAGGAGGACAAGTATGCGCGGAAGAACCATGTGTCTGTTGGTCTTGATTCTGGGCCTGGTCGGGTCGGCGGCGGCGCAGGATTATGACATGGAAATCCCCTCGGTCATCAAGCCCCCTGTCCTGGACGGGGAGGTCGACCCGATCTGGTCGATCGCCGCAACGCAGTACATCAAGACCACCATCGACGGCACCGTCTCTTCGCCCGCGGACTGTTCGGGCAGTTGGCGCGCCATGTGGGACGGGCTGTACATCTACGTGATCGTGGATGTCAACGATGACTCTCTCCAGAACAATTCCGGAAGCGCGTATCTGGACGACAGCGTGGAATTCTATTTCGACGGAGGCAACACGAAAGGCCCGGGTTCGCCGTTGTCGGGTGACGACCGCCAGTACACCTTCGGCTGGACCGCCACGGACGTCCAGGGCACCAACACCAGTCTGGACGGGGTCGAACACGCCCAGGTCAACACAGACACCGGCTATCGCATCGAGATGAAGCTCCCGTGGCAGTCGCTCCAGGGCTCGGCGCCCGCCATGGGGGATCTCATCGGTATCGACGTTTTCATCAACGACGACGATGACGGCGGCGACAGCCGTGAGGCCCAGGTCTCGACCTTCTCGGGCAGCAACGCCGACTGGCAGATCCCCGCCTCCTGGGGGACCGCCATTCTCGTCAAGGGCAGCAGCGAGAAGGCCTCCGCCCCGAGCCCCGCGGATGGCGACATAGACGTCTCGCGAGAGGTGATTCTGGAATGGTCGCCCGGCGAGTTTGCCAACACGCATGACGTCTACTTCGGCACGGTGTTCGACGATGTCAGCAATGCCAGTCGGGCCAATCCGCTGGGCGTGCTGCTCAGCCAGGGCCAGAGCGCGGCAACGTTCGATCCGCCCGGACGCCTCGAATTCGATCAGACGTACTACTGGCGAATCGACGAAGTCAATGCGCCGCCGGACAACTCGATCCATAAGGGAGACGTCTGGACCTTCACCGCGGAGTCCTTCGCCTACCCTGTCCAGAACATCATCGCAACGACCAATGCCGCCAGCGAGGAAGACAGCCCCATCGAGAATACGATCAACGGCTCCGGACTGAACGCCCAGGATCAACACTCGATCGCGGCCAAGGACATGTGGCTGGCCACACCGGCGGTCGGCGAGGCCACCTGGATCCGGTACGAATTCCCGCGAGTCGAGAAGCTCTATCAGATGCAGGTCTGGAACTACAACGTGCAGTTCGAGCTGATTCTCGGGTTCGGCCTCAAGAACGTCACCATCGAGTACTCTGAGAACGGCGCCGACTGGACGGCTCTGGGGGATTTCGAATTCGCCCGGGCCACCGCGAAGGCCACCTACGCAGCCAACACAACGGTGGATTTCGGTGGCGTCGCCGCCAAGTACGTCCGCCTGACCGTCAATAGCGGCTGGGGCGTCATGGGCCAGTACGGCCTGAGCGAAGTGCGGTTCCTGCAGATTCCCGTCTACGCGCAGAAGCCGCAGCCGGCCGACGGCGCCATCGGCGTGGACCCCGACGCCGTCCTGAGATGGCAGACCGGACGAGAGGCTGTCTCCCATGAGGTCTACCTCGGCTCCGATGAGCAGTCGCTGACGCTGGCCGGCACCGTCGCCCAGCCGAGCCTCGCCCCCGCAAACCTGGAATTCGGAAGCGTCTACTTCTGGAAGGTCGTCGAGGTCAACCAGGCCGAGGCCGTCAGCGCATGGGAAGGGAATCTCTGGAGCTTTGCGACGAAAGAGTATGCCGTGATCGACGGGTTCGAGACCTACACCGACAACGTCGATGCGGGCGAAGCGATCTTCGACACGTGGATCGATGGATGGATCAACGATACCGGCTCGACGGTCGGCTACCTCAGTGCGCCGTTCGCCGAGAAGACGATCGTCAACACCGGCAAGCAGTCCATGCCGTTGCAGTATGACAACACCACCCCGCCCTGGTACTCCGAGACGGAGCGTGACTTCGGCACGGCCCAGGACTGGACGGCGCACGGGGCGAACACGCTGGTGCTCTACTTCCGAGGCAACGCGCCGGCCTTCGTCGAAAGTGCCCAGGGCATCGTCATGAGCGCGATCGGGACGGACATCTGGGATACGGCCGACCAGTTCCGCTTCGCATACAAGAGCCTCAGTGGCAACGGCTCGATCATCGCCCGCGTCGACAGCCTGGAACGCAGCAACGAGTGGGCCAAGGCGGGTGTGATGATTCGCGAGACGCTCGAAGCTGGCTCGAAGCACGCTTTTGTGGCGGTGACGCCGGACCACGGCATCAGCTTCCAGCGGCGCCCGGTCGCCGGTCAGGCCAGTGCCAATACCGACGCGGCCGGCCTGGCAGCGCCGTACTGGGTCAAACTGACGCGTACGAACAACACGTTCACCGCACAGCATTCGGCCGACGGGACAAGTTGGGTGGACATCACCGTCAGTCCGGCGCTGGAGATTCAGATGGCCGCCAACGTCTACATCGGGCTGGCCTTGACCAGTCACAGTGCCACCATTCCGACCAGCGCCCAGTTCTCCAGCATCTCGACCACGGGAAACGTCAGCGGGCAATGGCAGGCCGTCGGCATCGGCGCGACGCAGCCGGTAGGCAATGCATCCGCGGGCCTGTACGTCGCCGTGGAGGACGCCGCCGGCAAGATCAAGGTCGTGAAGAACCCGGACCCGGCCGCGACGACGAAGACGGGCTGGAACCAGTGGCAGATTCCGTACAGCGACCTGAGCGGCGTGAACCTGAGCCGGGTCACGAAGATGTACATCGGCGTCGGTGACCGCGGTGCTCCTGCCGCGGGAGGCACCGGCACCGTCTACATCGACGACATCGGCTACGGCCGGCCGGCCGCAACACAGTAGGGGCAAACGATCGCTCGCCCTTGCGGGCAGTCAGGCAAGCGGCACCGTCCCATCGACAGCAATGCAGCGTGGCTTCGGTCCTCACCGGCCGAAGCCACGCTCTTGTCTTCAATGCACGCGGACCGAGGGTGCATCGACAACGGTGGAGGAAGGCCGGCGGCCGCCAGGATCGATGAACCGGCGATATCGTCTCGCCTCCGGCGGGGGTCTGAAGACCCGCATCACCATGTCGATATGACCGGGGGCCTGTACCAATGCCGACGCAGGCCTCAGGTTCGTGCCCCTGTCGTCGCCGGTAGCCCAGTCGACCAGTCGACGGGTGCACTTGATGTTTGTAGGTAGACCGGCACGGGGGGTCGCAGTCGACTTTGTCATTCCGACCGGAGCGCAGCGGAGTGGAGGAATCTGGCTGCGAACGGGCTATGGCCTTATCCTCGGCCAGATTTCTCCGTGCGGGCTTCGCCCCATTCGACTTCG
>DAOTJE010000032.1:0-55095 GCA_035448545.1 Sedimentisphaerales bacterium
GGGAGCCGGGATTTTGCCACAGGAGTTTAACCTGAAGATTTGCCGTTTTGATAAGGCCAGAACCCGCCCCAGGGCCTTAGCGTTCAAGAGTTGATTGGCTGAGACAGCAACTTGTGCGTCAGACATGGCATGTACCTCCAAAAGAAGACCATTAGAAGACGGTTACATCATTTGGAGGCAAATTTAGGGCGGTTCTCCTGCGCGCAACGATTGCGCAACCAGAAAACGCTCATGAAGTGCGCCGTTCGCCTATCACAGGGTGTTGTAAAGGCAGGAAGGCGATCTTTTTTTTGTGACGGCGCAGCATTGCGCACGAAAGGAACGTCGCGGTCTAATGCTTGTCAGGAATGCGGTTAGTCATATCGTGAAGGACCTCGGCCGCATCGTTTATGCGGTCCATCTCTTCACGTTTGTCTTTCAGAAGCAGGATACTGGATTTCCAGATTCTCCGTCTCTTGCCTTTCTGGCCATTACTTCGTAATTGTCCGTTAGCCACCATACGAGATACGGTTCCTGCGTGTACGCCGAGCATTCTCGCCGCTTCGCACACTCGGATAAGGGCATCGACTGCTCCCTTCGCCGGGCCGTTCTCCGCATTTCCGCCGAGTGGCTGGATCTTCTCACCCACCGCGTGCATGCTGGCTTCCGGCGACCTTGGGCTTGGCGCGGTCCGGACGGTGATGGTGGAACCCGGCATTGGCCCTGTAGTACCGTGATCCGTGTGTGCTTTCAGGAGGAATGTGCACAGAAAGGCTGATTCGAGGAACACATCGTCGATCTTCATCGCGTACGGCCAGTGCCGCTCTCGATAGCTTGGCAGTGCCGGGTATGACCCATATCCCCCTGCACCCGCGTATGGTACGCAGACTCTTTGGTTTGTATTGACGAGAAACAACAACCAGAGCCATCTCACCAGGTCCCATACTCTGGGATCTCGGTTGTACTCTTCCTGGTCACTCCATGTACCTTCTGCGTAGACCTCCAGTTCGGACTCGACATCAAAGTACGCCGAGTGTGAGACCGTATTCCATCGCCGTACGTAAGGCATGGTTCGGTCTGTCAGAGTCGCCAGCGAGGCAAAGGCGGTCTCCTTCTTCCAGGTCTCGCCCGTCCGTCTCATTAGCAATGTCTTCTTACGCCAAGATACTCGCTCTTCGCATTCATCTTCGTATGCGGCCAGGTCGGATTCACTCAGGTATTCTCGGTGCGAAGAGGATATCAAGTTGTACGCCTCACAGGGAAGATGCTCCCACTCGCATATGCAGTCTGACGCACTGCACCGGTATTCCGGGGGAAGTGTGATTGGGCAATCTGTGGCATCTTCGCCCTCTGGTTTCTTGGCCTCCCTGTAGGACTTGTGCCAGCCTATCACACAGCACTCCAGGCCGGGGTATCTCTTTGCCGTATCAGCGAACTGGTCCTGCAATATGTTAAGCTCGTGCATGTGACCTCAATGTCTTGTCCAGTTGAAGCCCGCTGTCCTGGCAGTCCTGGTCCTGTACGAGGAGCCCGATGCGTTCAAGAGAGTGGAGCTGCCTTGGGCTCCTCTGGGAACTCGTCGTGGTCTTGAGAACACCCTTCGCCTTAGCCAGTACGGCGTCCTTGCAGACGTTGAGGGCATGAATAGCCCCAAGCAGCGATGCTTCGATTGCCTCTTATTTGACATTTTCCACCAGCCGCAACGTCCAGGTTGATCCGGGGACGTGATGTGGCGGGCAACTGACGTCGCCTATAACCGGACCACATCGGGTCGTCATCCCTTCTGGGTATTCCCGTAGAACGCGTGACATGAACATATCACATATGGCAGTGAATGTCACGTTCTCGCTGGCTTATGTCGTATGGTGTGGTGATCTGGGTTCATGAATCGTCTGGGCCGAATCCGGCCACGAGCAGCCATCGACCGTCGGTCAGTCTCGCGAATAGCTGACCTTGGCCATAGCCGAGGCCCTCGCCCCGCTGTAGGAAGCAACAGGTGCACATCGTTGTAGTCTTACCTGGTCTGTTGTCACGCCTCCCCGTCCACCAGGATTTCTTCTTCGACGTACTGCTTGAACGCGTCGGTTGTAGTGAAACAGCGGAAGCCAGCGCGATTGGCGACGGCAATGGTCTCCGCCGGTTCATTGAGCAAAACGGCCACCGGCTGGCTGAGTTCCTTCTGTATCCCGTTGGGCCATACGAGGTCGAAGACGGCTTGCTGCACACCGGTTTCGGGGTCGCCGTAATCGTATGACAGTTCGCCGGCGGGCAGTCCGCGCTCGACCATCCAGGCGTTAAGAGCCTCAAGCTCTTCCTCTTCATCAGGGCCGGAGATTCCCCCGACCACCTCGACGGCTCTGGGGGCCTCTACGGCCACCGCCGGGCCTTCGAGCCAACGCATATCCCCGTGGAGCAGTTCAGCCAATCGTTTGTTGGCCTCTTCGGCGAGCAGAGCCTTGCGTGCCTCCACAAAAGCACGGTAATTCTCGATCTCCCACAGGGCCGGATCGGTTGGTATCCACTGGGAGGCCAGCGCCCCAGGGTGCTTCCGCTCAATCTCAGGGAAGTACTCACCCGGCAGGCGGTTGCTGATGTTCAGATTGGTGTCCTTGGTCAGGAAGCAGAAATTCGCCAGGGCGTTGACCTCGGGCCGCTTGTAGCCGTGCTTGTACAGTTGCGACCGGGGGAAGATGTGGTGCACTTCCAGCCGGCTCATCTTACCGAGCAGGTTGGCCTTGAGCGGCAGTCCCGTGCCCCAATCACGGGCGGCCCCCATGCGGGTGAGCAGGTACAGCACCGGATAGAACCGTGCGCCTTGGCTCCAACCGTCGAAATGGGCGGCTTCCACGCGCAGCCCTCCGTGCCACAGACGCAACTGCTCCAAGAGCTTGTCCACGCCGGCATCCGGACCCTCCAGTGCGGCCAAATCCTGGTCAATGTACGTTTCGGTGGAGCCCGAGAAGCGCCCCCACATACCCGCCTGCACGTACCAGAACAGTAACTTGTCACGATCCTTCTCGGATAGCTGACCGTTGCGCCGGTCGAGGTAGCGGACCATCACCGGTACAGCAAAACGACCGAAGAAGACCCGGTCATGGTCCAGTCCCAGCCGCCCACTGATGAGGTTGAGGCTTGTTTCGATATACTTAGTGGCGCGCTCGAGCCCGTCTCGGATTTCGTCGGCGCTTCTGCCATGCAGGAACTGGAACTTGGCCTCGCCGGTCAGCACGGTGTTCACAGAACGCAGGAGCCAGTCAAGATTGAAGTCGTAGTCGGCCTTGGCCCAGTCGGCGAGCCTGGCCTTCATCTCATCGCGGGCCTCCGGCCATTCGGCACAAATCTTGGCCAGTGCCAGGTCGCCTTTGGAGAGCTTGGTTCCGCCGCTGTTGACGCGGTTGAAGATGTCCACCACGACGTCCAGGGTCTTATCCGCTCCCGTAACCTCCTCGACGTGCAGGTCGATGTCCGTGATGCTCAGGACGCGGGAGAGGCGACCGACGTACTCACCCATTTGCGGGGCAAGGGCCGGATCGGCTGACAGGCGCGTGACGAACGCGCCCAGTCCTCCCATACCCTTCTGCATCAGTTCCGTCACGTCGATCCACAGCGGATCATCCCGCATCTTCACCGGCTGGTAGAAGGCGAATACCTCGTCTTCCAGGTGAAAGCACAGGCCCGTGAACGCCTGTTTGTTGCCGTCGAAGAACTTGGGCGGCCTGCCACGTACCACCCCGTAGAGCGAGGTCATCCGTTGTTGGCCGTCGAGCAGGAGCTTCACCACGCCAGGGGCGAGCGGCCCGTCGCCGCGATACTCGGCGGTCCTCGATTCCGTGGCCCAAACGAGCAGTCCGCCTATCGGGTGTCGGCGGTACAGCGAATCGAATAGCCCGCGTACCTGGTCACGGTTCCAAACATAACCGCGCTGGAACTCCGGCAAGGCCATGTGCCCCGTGTCGATGTGGTCGAGAATCGTGGATATCTTCATAATGCATTTCCCTCCGGGTGACCGATTTCGTCATTCAGTCACCTTCACCCCACCTCGTCAAACCGCCGCTTTCTCATTCTGGTTCAGGTAGCTCCTGCCCTTGTCGCTGATCTCCCAGACGCCGCGTGGCGAGTCCTTCTTGAGCAGACCCTCGTTGACCATCGAGTTTCGCGCCCACTGAGCGGCATTCCGCCAGCGGAGATTGTCCGGGCTCGACGCCAATGGCTCGTAGTCTGCCTTCTTCAACACGCCCTTCATCTTCTTGCCAACCCGATCCAGGACGTCGGCTACCTTCCCCGATCCGCCCATCTCCGAAAGCACCCGGAGAATCGGCACGTAGTACGCCTCCTCGCGCGTGCGCATCCCCCGCTTGAGTCGTCCCAGGTTCTGCCGCTGCTTCTGGGCGGTCTTGCGGTCCTCCTCATCCACCTCGATCACGGCGAAGCCATCCCACTCCTTCTTGAGGGCGACCGCCTTGTCCCGAAAGCCCGTCAACTTGCCGGCGTGCTCCAGCGCATCCTTCGCCCGGTCGTAGTCCCGCTTCTCGAAGGCTTTCGATCCGACGCCGTTGACGAAGTCGATCTCAGCCTCGATCTCCTCCAGGAGCATCTCAAACGCCGCCTGAACGTTCGTGGGATTGTTCTCAATCATGGCTTTCTTCCCAAAGCTTTCGGACATTGGGCTCGTTAACCCCAACGGTTTGCCCAGGCCTGAAACACAGCCCGCGTAGCTCCTTTAACAGATCCTCGGGATCCTCGGGCTCGTACCCCAACTTTCGCCTGAACTCACGGCGTGTCACCATTGCCCTGAGAATCCCCCCTGCCAGAAGACGGGCTTGTTCACGTACATGCTCGTCCTTCTGCAGCTCCTTTCCGTGAAGGGCATCCGAACGCCCGTCATAAAGGTCTTTGATGAACTTCTTAGCTGCATGGCGTCTTTCCGACTCCGGCTCCAGTAGGACAGCAACATCAGTTGACAGTTTTTCCGAGATCTCTGTTTTATCCTTGCCCAACAAAGCTTCCATCGCGCTAACCGAGAGTGCGAGCCCAAGGGCGTCATTGGACTGCGCATCCGCCTCCATCAGCAGGTGAACCGCGTTATGGATGCGTCTGTCTATGGAATCTTTCTTTGCAGGCTTGGTGTAGAACGCATCCAGACAGGCACGAACGAATGCCTCCTGGTCGCGCAGCGTATCCTCATCAAGTGCCGGTAGCCCTCGGTCCAAAGGCTCACCGGGCTCCCAACCGTCAGAGCAGGGCTCCAACAACGATACGGATTTGACTATAGACTTCAGCAGATGCGTCATCTCAGACTGCAATAGCTCGGATGCGGCCGCACTCATGCACCCTTCGACTTCGGCGACGACATAACGCCACCTACCCTCTGCCCTCCCCCACGAGAAGCGGACTTCTATACCATTTGCTGACGACCAACAGAACGGTTGTTCGAAGAATTTCGGTAGCACCGAGAGTAGTCGCTGCGACTCCGGCGAAATGCCGGTTTTTCCAGTCAACTCTTTAGCAAGTTTCGCAATTTCATCCTTGCTACGACGCCTTGCACGCCATAGTACGTAGAACAACGCTGCCGCCAATGGACCTTTCGTCGGGGACCGACACACCTCGAACGCTGGCAACCGCTTGTGGGACAAAAGGTGATTCTGTACATAGCTCAGAAACACCGCGTAAACACTCTCCCAGTCCGGCACTTGCGATCGATCTGGAAATGCCGACCTACATTGTATCGGCTTGGCCAAGAGGAGAAACCCGCTGGTGATGTCGTCAAGGGTAATCCGTGCAGGTCGTGACATCCGGTTGATGACATGTTGCTGAAAGGCTTGTTCAATTTCCAGACCGAAACCTGGGTCGAACAACGCGTGGTGCCATTTCTCATCCAGCGTGAGTTTCTTCTCCGCATCCATGTCCTCAAGTTCTTTTTGTAGGCGATCGTGTGCCTCCCGTAGGAACTCTCTGACCTCATCTGGCAGCTTATCCAGGTGATCATCGTCAATCAACCTATCGACTGTCCACAATGCCATGTCGTATACTTCATCGATCTCCTTGATTACCGTTGTACGCAGCTTCTCATTCTTCAAGAGTTCTATGATCTCATCAGCCATACCGATTTCCTCAAGTACCATCAGATGTTCATCAGTGGGATGCCCCATTCCTTTACGCGGGCTTTGAGTTGTTCGAGGTTGCCGCCGGGGGCGGTGTGGACGAAACAGGCTTCGTCGGCCATCGCCGCCACGAACAGGTTCCGCTGCTTCGCCAGGTCGGCTGTGACGCGGCGGGCCTTGCCGGAGAACGGTGAGAGCAGCAGGAGCCGGCCTGCGACCATTGCCGTCTTCCAGTCGGCGGGCAGGCGCATCTTCTCCAGGCCGCGTGCCGGGCAGATGATGATGGGCTGCTCGCCGCGCAGCAGCAGCGTCAGGCACTCCTTCTCCATCGGGGAATGAAAGCCGCTGATGACGGTCTTGCCGGTGTCCCGCAGGTGGCGGGCAAGGTCGTATGCCTGGATGATCCGCTCGCCGGGGCATTGGACGGAACAGAATAGGGCAATCCTCTTCTGCTCAAGGATGTCGAGGTTGCCCCACGCGGGGACTACCGCTGGCGCTTGCTCGCCCAGTAGCCGCACCAGCGAGGCTGGGTAACACCCATCACCCTTCTGCACGTTCACGACCGGCGGAACATCGGTCTGCCACCTTCGAGGCTGGTCTGCGTCTATGTGTTCAGTCATGGCCTGCATCCTGGCCCCTATGTGGGCGGGCAGCCGCCTCCGTTCCCTCGCCATCGTTCTTGCCGATCTTCTCGATGTACTTACCAAGATCGAAGCCTGGCTCCTGGGAAACACGGCTGAACTCGTTCACCCATACACCCGCAAGTCGCTCGAAGCTGTGGCGCTCTCGGAAGACGCAGCGGTTTTCTGGCGGGTGAGAGGCAAACTCGGTAATCGCATTGAAGACGGCATAGGCATTCTCACCAAGTTCACCAGCGTAGCGTTCGCACATAGCCGTTACGTGCTCCACCAGAGCATCCCAGTCCGATGCTTCCAAACTGCCGGGCTTTGCGTGCTTTGGTTTGTGAAGCAAGAGCGCCGCAAACATCAGCGGTTCGAACTGAGTACGCTTGACGGGGCAATCGTAGAGCACACGCAGATATTCCGCAAAACTGGCTTTGAACTTGGCCAGCTTATCGTGGTCGATCTCAAATTGGATTCTCTCGCCGATCTCGCGGCGCAGGTGCGTGAATTTGAAGCGAATGACCGACTCAGGCAGAATCAAGCCATTGCTGCAAACCTTCCGATAGAAACCGATGTCAAAGGCCAGGGCGCGCAGGGTGTTGTAGCTGTTGGTCACCCGGATAAACGGGCCGAAGGCGTCGGGACGGTCTTTTGCCGGAACAAACTTGAAGTCCAGTTTCGTCGAATTATGCGCCATGTCGATAAAGCAATGCCCGCCACCCGCAGGCGCGTCTGTCGCTCGCACCTCCCATTCCCCTGGCTCGGTTTCCGGGAACACGGTGCGGCAGCACTCGTAAGCCATGCCCAGCGCCTCGCGGTTACTGACCAGGCGGTAGCCACGACTCACCACGCCCACTACACGGTTGCTGTCGCAGTTGACAATGGCCTTCTTGTCCGGAATCGGCAGCCTCTGCTCGCCGGAGGCTGTTGTTACACTGGCGAAGACAGGGTGCTCTTCCACAGGGAACAGAATATCGTCGAGCTGTGTCAGTCGTTGCACGAATCAGTCCTCCTCGTCCTCGTTGTCCTGGCCCATGCGGTACTTGATGTCGTAGTTGATGATGAAGTCCAGTTCCTCATCTGTGAAGCCGTAGTGCTTCGCCAATACGCGGTCAATTTCGTCGATCGTTTCTTTGCTATACCTTGGATAAGTACATTGGATTCTCATTTCACCCACGTTCTTGTATTTGACAGTGAGTGTCTTGGAGTTTGCACGGATGTCAGCCATCAAGCTCCTGGAGAGCTCTCTGAGTTGGCGGAGCCTTGACTCGGTGGTCCTCGCGAAATCGAATCTGACAAGACCAATGTCTCTTCGGTTCAAGTTGCGACAGTCCGAGTACACAGTCAGAAACCAATAGAAGAGAGATGAATTGAGAATGCCCAGGAACACATCGCGATGGTCCTGCGTAGCAAAACTGACTGTCTTGAGTTCTGATGGCTCTCTCTTGCATCCCTTCGCGTCGTTTATGGCCGGAATGAAGTCCAGAATCTGCACGAAATGGCTTAGTTTGCGCGTATAGTAGATCTGCCATTTGCCCTCGCATTCGTACTCGGTCAACAAGCCGTTTTCGTCCTGTAGCTTCTTCAGAATCGCTGCTTCAATTGGCGTTCCGACCTTGGCCATTGCGCTACCCAGGCCAAGTGGCGACGTGTCAATGAATGCGAGGTTCTGGAAAAGATGGGGACGCTCAATGGACTGCCACTTGTTGTAGGTCGTCGAAAACGTGCTGAGAGGCATGCCTTTTCTCTGCAACACGATGCATAAGCGGATGTGCTCAAGCCCATCGAAGAGTTTGCTGGGCCTGTCGTTGAAGTTGCTGACAACAGAGGACCCCGTTCTGCGAAAGAGGGTCTGAAGTGGCTCATATCCGGCTGTACATACGGCGGCGACGGGCTGAATCATGCCAACGGCGCCTGCATTCCTGACAATGGCTAAGCATCGCTCCCAGACGAACGCGTAGAGATTACCGCAGCTCTCGGTCGAATAGCCCTGTATGGTATATGTCTGCTTTACCTTCGAGTACTCGACGTACGGCGGATTCCCGATAATGACGTCAAAGCCGCCCGCCTGCATGATTCCGTAGAACTCGACGAACCAGTGGAAGGGCTGGTGGCTGGCTTTCCACTCTGCGAAGGCCTCCTCGTAGGCTGTCTTGCCTCGGTACTTGTCAGACGCAATGGCATATTCACCAGCCAGGTAACGGTCGAGTTCGTCGTCGAGTTTGGCCAAGCGGGCAAGCAGTTCTCGTTTCGCAGTCCGTTCGGGTCGGCCCTTAGGGTTCACTTGGCTGTGGCGAAACATCCGAAAACAGTTCTCGACGACTTCCGCATCTTCCTCGATTCGTTTGATCTGATCCTTCCCGAACCCGAACGTTCCCTCCTGGGACTTGCGGACCTGTTCCAGCGACGCAAAGCCGACCAGTGTGTTGCCCGCGCGGATGTTGAAGTCGATGTCAGGCAGCGGTTCAATCTGATCGACCGTCTCGACCTGGGCAACGAGCTTGAGGAAGAGACGCAGCTTACAGATTTCGACCGCCTCTTCCATGATGTCCACGCCGAAGAGGTTGTTGATGATGATGGACTTGAGGATGAAATAGCGGTCGCTCGGGTGCTTGGCGATCTGGGCCAGGACCTTCTTGAAGTCGCTATATTGCTCTGGATGATGAGGCTTGCCGGCCAGGTCTTCGACGAACCGTTCCATCCGCTCCAGGCAGTCGCTATAGAGCGTCTCCAGGATGCGTAAAGCAGCGAAGAGGAACGCGCCGGAGCCACAGGTGGGGTCCAGCACCGTGATGCCCTGCTCGAACTTCTCGTTCGACTTTTCCGGCACGCGTCCAGCGATGGTGTGCCAGAAGGCGCGGAGCAGTTCGGGGCCTTCGGCGTTGACGATGGCATCGCGGGCGAACTGCCAAATGTCCAGATTCAGCGTGATGAGATCGTTGATCTCGTGGACCTCGCCCTTGCGGAGTTTCTCGCGAATCTCCAGACACCGGTTGCGGCGATAGACATACTCGCGCCAGGTCTCGGTCACGAGGCGAATGGGATCGTCGGCCGGGGCCTGCTGGAGATTGTACCGGTTATCGTGCGTGCGAGCCTTCGGGTTGTGCATACCCTTCTGGACGCAATCGGGCAGGTCGGATTCTGCAACAATCGTTCCATCGTTACGGACAACGCCGTGACGAACGGCCGGGTAGATGTAGCGGTCCGGGTCGTCGCGGAGCAGGCGCCACAGGGCCGAATCGGGCTCGAAGGCGACGGCGCACTTCTTTCGGGCCGCGTCGAACAGGAACGGGATGATGGTGTTCTTGGAGATGTACTCTGTTATGTCTTCCTTGGTGTAGTAGGCCCCCATCTGCTTCTGGTTGATGTACTTTTCGTAGATGTAGCCGACGACATCGGGGTTGATCTCTTTATCGGCACGCAGAGGGCGCTCATCCAGATGCCAGGAATACTCGTCGAAGAAATCGAACAGCTTCTCGAAGGCTTTGTCGGGGATGTCGATATCGGGGTTGCGCTCTTCGATCTGATGGACTTCGAAGAACCCGCCGTTGAGGAAGGGAACCTCACCGAGCAGTTCCTCCAGCACGGGGTCGAGCTGGCGCTCGTCGGGCGACTTGCCCAGCCCTTCATGGAATAGCCGGAGCAGGAAATAGCGATAGAAGGACAGAAACTGGTCCTTGCCCTTGACCTGCTGGACCATCTTAAGCCGGTTGCGAAGGTAATCGGTGTCGCCGTCGAGGAACCCTTTCTTCTGGATGAAGTACACGAACATCATGCGATTGAGCATCACGGACGTATACCACTGGAGATCGACGTCGGCCTTGATGCCCTTGATGAACTTCTGGAAGGCGGCGTGCTCGACCTTGAACCGGTCGTAGAACTTCTTGGTGACCTTGTCTACGTCGAAAGCGGCTCGGGCGCGGCCAGCCACATCGACAACAGTGAGCGACTCTTCTTCGTCAAGACTGACGGCGATCTGGTTGAGCCGTTGGATGAGCGGATCGCCCGACTGGGACACATCGAAGCGGTGGTCGCGGCTGGCAAGAGGCTTGCCCGGCTCGCGGCGGACCCACTGCCAGACCTGCTGGCCGGAATCCTTGTCGGCGTAGACGATGAAGTGCTCGCGGGCGGATTTGGCGACCTGATGATCGAGCTTCAACCGTGTGGGCCGGTCGGGGATCGACGGGCAGACGAAGGCGACGAAGCCGCGTTTCTGGGCTACCGCATGGAGTTGGATGGTATTGCCGTCGATGGGAATGTCGAGCTGGGCGTGATGGTTGTCCCAGCCCAGATGCTCCCGAAAGAGCGTGTTGAAGTCAAATGCCTTGAGGCATTTGCGTACTGCGGCGAAATCGATCTTCATGAACTACATTCCTCAGTCTGGCTTGCGCAAGCCCATCGAGCAGATGATGCGGGGCTCTCGCGACTCGGCCTCTTCGGTCTTGACGGTGAGGGCGTCGGCGTCCCGCAGAGCCATGACTTTGGCAGCGAGGTCGTCATTGGAGGCATGGGTCCGCAACAGGCGGTTCAGGGCGTCCTTGGCCGCATCGCGCAGCGGATAGCGGTAGATTTCCTCAATGGCCCGGTGCAGTTCCTGCTTCTCGAAGACAGTGCCCTTGACGTCCTCGGCGTATTGCTTGAGCCGCGTGTAGGTGCGGAAGCGCGCCCCCGACGGGCGGCCAAGCTGACCGCCGACGGACTTCTCCTCTGTCAGGACCTGCGTCACGCCCTCGCGGACAAGATCGTGGTGATTCTCCAGCCGGGCAAGGGCCGGCGTATCCGGGCCGCACTTGGCGGCGTCGAGAATGGTCTTCTGAGACTCCGTGACCACTTCGCCCTTCCCGTTCATCCAGATCAACGCGTCGTTGTCCTCCGCCGTCCGCAGGTATACGATCACGCCTTCGGGACCGCCGACAGCCGGCTCGTGGGCCTTGGTCGAGTAGACGACCGGGGGAAGATCGGTGATGGTCTTCTCCAGCTTCGGATCGGCGGCAACGGCATTCTTCCATATCTGGTAGGCATAGGACGCCAGGTCCACCTCGCTGTCGGCGTCGCCGTCCAGAATGCCGGCCTTTTCGGTGAACAGGTCCCGTACGGCCTGGTCGTTGCGGTCATCCTCAAAGAACGCCTCATCCGTGCCGACAACCTCGGCGTTCTCCCACAGACGCTGCCGGACGCGGGCACGCAGGCGGATCAGACGCTCGACCCCATCGGCGGGCAAGAAAGAGTAGCAGAGGATCTCTTCCGCCTTCTGCCCGATGCGGTCCACACGACCAGCCCGCTGCACGAGCCGGATGATGGCCCAAGGGAGGTCATAGTTGACCACGATGGCGCAGTCCTGGAGGTTCTGGCCCTCGCTGAGCACATCCGTCGCGATAAGGACGCGCAGCTCGTCCTCGGGCTTGATCTGGCCGCGTTTCTCGTTGCTTTCCGGGCTGAATCGCCAGGCATAGGCGGTCGGGTCGGCGCTGTCGCCGGTCACTCCGGCGCAGTCCAGAAGGCCACGCGCCTGTAACTCCGCTTCGAGGTAGCGCACCGTGTCGGCAAACTGCGAGAACACGATGACCTTCTCATCTGGGTGCTCCTGGAACAGCAGGCGGCAAAGTGTATCGAGTTTCGTGTCCTGCTTGGCGTTCCAATCGCCGCACTTCTTGAGGACTCCGATAAGTGCCGTGGCATCGCTGCGGAGGTTCTCGGCCAGAACAGCGTCGAAGAGACTGGGCCGCAGCCAATCGAAGCGTCTTCGCCCATGTGTGGCATACAGTTGGTAGACCTCGGCGGCCCGGCGTGCGAAATCCTCCGGCGTCCGCAAGGCCGACACATCCTCCGCATGGCGAGTATCTTCGTCATCGTTGTTCTCGAACAGCGTCTCCACCGGATCGACATCCTCGTCGCAAATCCGAGCGTCCAGCAGACCGGAATCCTGCGTTCCGATGGGAAGTGGCTTGCCTGCCTCTATGGCATGAAGGTAGACGAAATTGCGCAGGATGTGCCGTTCGACGGACTGAATGAAGGCTTGGCCGCTGGATTCGAGCCGCTTGAAGAGGTTTGTGCGGCAGAAACCCATCAGCCGCTTGCCCGCGCGGGAGAGGTTGGCCAGCAGCTTGGCCTCCTCCTGTGTCGGCGGCGCATCCGGCGACGGGGCTACGTAGTTGCCCAGGCCATATCGAGGCAGGTGCAGGGAGTTGACTGTCCCCACGACATCTGGCGAATAGAGGCGGGCATACTGGTCCTTCTGGCTCTTTTCGTTGACGGTAAACTTGGCGGTCTTCGGGATACGGGTCGGGAAGTAGTAGGGTCGTCCATCGTGGAGGGGCAGAAACCTCCTGCCATTGGCCGGGTCCGTCTTCGCGTAGTTGTCCATGATGAAGCTGCGCGTACGGCGGACCAGATACAGCCGCATCAGCTCCCGCCAGTCGTCGGCATACTCGCTCTTCTCAAAGCCGCTGAGGGTCTCGGGCTTGCATTGGTGTTTTCGTTCAAACTCGCTCGGTCCCAATTCCCGCAGCAGCCGTTCCGGGCGGATGGGCAAGATCGTGTCATCTTGCAGGAACAGACGCAATTGGTTCGATAGGTCGAGATAGGTCTTGTTGTAGGGTGTAGCCGAGAGGAGAACACACTTGCTATCGTTCTTCTTGATGTAGTCGCGGATGGCACTATAGCGCCGTCCATCGCGATTGCGAAGGTTGTGGCTTTCGTCGATCACCACGAGGCGGTATCGCCGCATTTCCGGCAGTTCGCGCGTGACACGGCTCAGGGACACCACCTTACCCCGCAGATGATACCGCTCGCGATAGTCGTTCCACATCGGCAGGAGGTTTTTCGGGCAGATGATAAGAGTCTCAAGGTCATGCTCGTCCTCAAAGATACGAGCGACGGCCGTCGCCATCAGGGTCTTGCCCAAGCCGACGACATCGCCGATCAGCACACCGCCCCGCTTGTTGATGTGATGGGCGGCGATCTTGACCGCTGCTTCCTGGAAGCCAAACAGTCTGTTCCGCAACTCAGCGGGAAGCTGGAACTCCGATATCCCTTCGCGGGCCTCGCGGGCCAGGTGGTAAGCCATCTTGATGTAGATCTGATACGGTGGGATCAACTGTTCTCTTGCCCAACTCTCCTCGATCACCTTTATCAAGTCGGCAGAAATGTCGATGCACCAGCGGTCGTTCCAGCGGTCCTCGAACCACCGGGCCAGCTTGGCGCAGGCATCGTGGTCGAGCACGTCGATGTTCAATTCCCCCTGCTGGGAGAGCCCGGCAAACGTCAGGTTGCTGCTTCCCAGGTAGCCGACGGTCGGGTTGATCGGGTCCGGTCGGAAGAGGAGATAGAGCTTCGCGTGCAGAGGGTGTCGCAGATACAGTTTGACAACCACCTTCTTGGCCTTGATCTGCGCGGCCAGCCGCCGAAGACCCGCCTCATCGTCGTTGGTCGGCGCGCCAATCGTCAACTGGTCCTTGAACTGCTGTACGAGTTCCTTCTTGAGGCGCACCGTTGTGGCTTGGTCGATCTGTTCGTCGCTCTTCATCAGACCGAGAAGCTCGTGGACCTGCTCTTGGGGCAGCCGGTGCATGCCGACAAGCAGGCGACAACAATGTCCGTCTCCGCCGGACCAGCGTTCGACATAGGAATCGAGCGACTTCCATCCACGCAGATTGAAGTAACCCACGCAGAAATCGGCTCGGTCGGACAGCGTCATCGTCTCTGCCAGGGCCGGCAGGAGCTTTTCCTGAATATTGTCGAAAATTCGCGGCAAAAGGCTATCTCCTTCTGGTTATCGGGTCCGCTCCCAAAGCCTTGATCGCCGACCGCATCTGGGATTGCGCAGAGCAACTGCGTCCCCCGGATTGTCAATGATGACCGGCCATTGCTCCGCCATGTCGCCCTCTCAGGATACACCCAGGGTTATCCCCCCGGCCCCATAATCTTCATAATACTATCGGCCAATCGGCGTCACAACTTGATTTTCCGTGCCAGGAACGGCTGCAAGGGGCCAGAGCCTTGCTCCTTCCATGTCACGGGCGATACAATCTGGCCTCATGATGGAGAAGCCTCCGGACCAACCCGAGACGAAGGATCAGTCCGGCGTCGCTCCCCTGCTGCTCGACGCCAAGGCCGTCGCGACGATGCTGTCCATCAGCCGGGCCACACTCTATCGCATGAGTAACACCGGTCAGCTTGGTCCCATGCCTATTACGCTTGGAAGGCGAAAGCTTTGGCGACACGAGGAGATTCTCGCGTGGGTCCGTGCTGGCTGCCCGCCGCGTGGAGTGTGGCTGACGATGGCCCAGGACCAGGGTTCGGACGTCAGGCCGGCCGGCGATTCTGAACCTTGTGGCCTGGCGGGCCAGGGGTATGGCGAGGGGCCGTGGGGAAGTGTTTCCCAGGAGGAACAGGGGTTGACAGCTACGACCCTGCTGTGTAAAAGCGCCCATAGATATCCATAAGTATGGACAGTTATACACACGGAGATGGCAGGATGACGCCAACCCAAGAGAAGGTTCTGGCCCTCGCCAAACGCAAGGGCATCCTGCGGGTCAAGGACCTGCGCGGAGCGGGGATTCACCCGGAGTACCTGCGTCGGCTCTACGAGAAAGGGATGCTCGCACGGATCGGGCGCGGTCTGTATGTTCCGGCAGATGCGGAGCTTTCCGCCAACGCCGGCCTGGCCCAGGCAGCCCGGCGAGTGCCTCACGGCGTCATCTGTCTGCTATCAGCCCTTCGATTCCACGAAATCGGCACGCAGAGCCCCCACGAGGTCTGGATGGCCATCGACCAAGGCGTCCGGCGGCCACGAGTTGAGTATCCGCCGCTCCGAGTCGTCCGGTTCTCCGGTGATGCGCTCGCCAAAGGTATCGAGCGGCATCGGATTGAAGGGGTCCACGTCAAGGTCTACGGCCCGGCCAAGACCGTGGCGGACTGCTTCAAGTACCGCAACAAGATCGGCCTCGATGTCGCCATCGAAGCCCTTCGCGATGGCCTGCGAAGCAGGAAGTGCACGCGGGCGCAGCTCTGGCAATATGCCAAGGTGTGCCGCGTAACCGAAGTGATGCGGCCATACATGGAGGCCGTCTCGTGACACCGGCGCCTTCCCGCCATCTCGCACAATCGGTCCATCAGCGACTGCTGAACAAGGCCAGGGAGCGACGGGAAGACCCGAACCTCATTCTGATCCACTATGCCCTGGAGCGGTTCCTGTACCGTCTCGCATGCTCGGCCCATCGTGACCGGTTCATCTTGAAGGGGGCCATGCTCTTCGCCGCTTGGACCGACCAGCCGCATCGGCCCACCCGAGACCTCGATCTGCTTGGAATCGGCGATTCGTCCGATCAAGCGTTGATCCGGGTTTTCGGGGAGATCGTTGGCACATCGGTTGAACCGGATGGCTTGGAGTTCGATGGCCGCAGCATCAGCATCTCCGAGATTCGAGAGGCACAGGACTATCCAGGCAAGCGGATCAAGCTTCCGACCCGTCTCGGCAACGCCCGCTTGAACCTCCAGATCGACGTGGGCTTCGGCGACGCAGTGACACCGGAGCCATCAGAGATCGACTATCCGGCCTTGCTGGACATGCCCGCACCCAGGATCAGGGCCTACCCCTGCGAGACGGTGATTGCCGAGAAGCTCCAAGCCCTCGTAGCGTTCGACATGGCTATCAGCCGCATGAAGGACTTCTACGACATGTGGACTTTGTCGAAGCAGTTCCCGTTCGAGGGAGCGCCTTTATCGGCAGCCATCGCCGCCACGTTCGAGCGTCGCGGCACGGCTATCCCCGGCGGTGTACCGACGGCCTTGACCGACGAGTTCGCCAACGACCGCACCAAGCAGACACAATGGGCAGCGTTCTTGAAGGGCAGCGGACTTACTGACGCACCACCCAGCCTGTCCGGCGTCGTCCACGATCTCCGGACCTTCCTGCTTGAACCATTGCTGGCTACCTCTGAAAGACAAGCCTTCCCGAAATCATGGAAACCCGGTGGCCCTTGGGCGTAACCCGGCGCGCTCCGTTGCACGGTATAGGGTGGATAATCCCCTCACAGGCAATTATCCCGGAAATAGAATGCACACGGACAAGAAGCTCGCGGGGGCTGCTTTGGATTCCGATCCCGCCTGCGGATGCTGTCCATCAATCGGCCGGAATCCCTTTTTAAGTGGCGACATTTTCGCTTTGCGGCCGATTTACCCGTAGCCTCTCCATGACCAGAACGCACGCTTCTTGCGTCGTCTGGCCGCCCACGCATAGACCCAGGCCGGACACCGACGGACGCGCTTCGATTGACTGCGACACCATCGTTGCAGCGTTCGGCGGGGAATCTCCAAAATCCGTGCGGTCGCCCGGACGCCGTACTTGCCGATGAGCTTGAGGGCGTAGTCCTTCTGGCATTGGTGGTACTGTCCTCCCGTGCCCATCGCCTCGAACTGCTCGCGCATGTCGTCATAGACCATCTGCTGCGCCAGAGGGATTCGCTTGCGAGCGCTCCTGCGTGCCATCGTCACTTCCCTCCTTTGCTGTGGGCCTGCACAAGCGTCGTGATCGCCGCCTTGATATGCTCCGGCAACTCCGGCCAGCATGTCACGACCTCGGCCAGGTCTGGAGGCAGGTTGGGGGCGTCGATTTGGGTCACTTGGGGAGTAGAAATCGACTTTCTACTGTCCATTTTCCTGTCCACTTGGGAGTCCGGTTTTCGTAACTCCTTATTTGAAACGGACTTGGATTCTAACAGCAGGGGACTCATAATCCCTTGGCCGCTGGTTCGAATCCAGCCGGGCCCAATCAGAAACGCCGCGCGTCAGGCGGCGCGTTGCCACGCAGGGGTGACGGAAAAAATCCTGCGGCCAACCCGGGGACCGTCCGGTAATCCCCAGGTTTTTCAGGGGACGCGGCGGACAGGAAGAACCGGGGCCTGCCGGTGGCGTTTTTTCTCTCCTTCCGTTCTCCGTCATCGGGTATAATGATGGCTGGTCACGGACAAGATCGCGAGCGCTTGTCCCAGGGGCGGGAATCATTCAAGAACGCGCGGGCTGTGCGTCTGTCGAAGTCGCCGGGCCACGCCACATTGTGGGGGTGTTGAAATGACCATGACCGTCAAACGAACCTGTCTCAGCATGATTGTTCTGGTAAGTCTATCGAGTGTGGGCGCTTTCGCCAATCCGGTCTTCGTGGACGATTTCGAGGGTGACCTGTCTCTATGGACCGGCAAGAGCGGCGGCGTGCATCACGGTGTCATCGTGGCCGACCCCTTGAACGCGGGCAACAACGTTCTGTCGTTCACCGCCCTGAACAGCGCCGGAGATATCTTCACGGTTGCCGCCTTCGACCTGGTGGCCGGCCAGGCCTATACCGTCTCCTTCGACTACCTGGGCCTGCCCAACCAGATTCCGGGCGGTTCCGGCGGATTCGCGGGCCTCTCGCAAGGCTACCCGGGGACCCACATGTGGTACTACGGCACCAATACGACCAGCGGCGCCGCTCCGATCCTCGTCGACGACGGGCAATGGCACACCTACACATATGGGTTCACGGCTCCGACCACGATCGGCAGCAGCATCCACCTGATGTTCGAAGACTTCCGGTACTCGTCCGCCAGCGTAGCCGGAGACGCCTTCTTCGACAATGTCCAGATCACAACCGTCCCCGTTCCCGGCGCGATGCTTCTTGGCTGCCTCGGCTTGGGACTGACCGGCTATCTTCGTCGTCGCCGGGTGTTCTGATCGGGCACAAGAGCCGACACACACACTCGTTTGTTCAGGGGCGACCGTAGCATCACGGCCGCCCTTTTTTCGTGCGCATTGACGCTCCCGGTTGCCAACGCCTTTGTGCGACGATATCATGCCGACCCACCAGCGCTCGCCTCGCTCGGGGGTAAACGTATGCCGGTTCGGCAGCGATAAGTCAACAATCAGAACGGTCGCAGAGGAGAAAGTAGAAATGTTGTATTATGATTGGCAATTCGCCGAGCGGATTCAGTGCAGTCTCGAAGACAAAAGGGAGTGCTTCGACCTGATTCTCCGGTTGCGGAAGTATGCGTCGATCATCCGCGAGGAAGGCTTCCTGGCTCTGGAGGAAGAGCTGAAGAACATCGATGATGAATTCCTGGCGATCAGCATCCAAATGGGAATCGACGGCGTCAGTCCGGAGCTGTTCCGCGACATCCAGGAGCGCCGCATCCTGGTGGACAACTGCAAGGGCAAGGAACTGCTCAAGCGCGTCATCATTGCGGAAGCCATGGCCTCGATCCTGAGCGAAGACACCTTCAAGGTCTTCCATTACAAGCTCCTGTCCTATCTGGGCGAGCACGGACACCGCTGGGCTAAGGAACAGCAACTGGATCTGATCGGCAAGGGCCGCTGACGGTGCCTGCTGCCGATCTTGCGCGGTACGTCGGTCTGCCCCGCTTCCACCCGGAGACTGCAGGGAGAACCCCACAGCGGCGGAAGATGAATTCGTCACCGAGCCGCGTGACTCGGGCAGAACGGCGATTTTCTCGGACGGGACAGAAAAGACGCGGCGCGTCACGGATGGGGCTTGCCGAGGCCATATTCGTCGAGTATCGTAAGGGGTTCAGTATGCCGGCCCGTGCCGGTGGAATCAACGGCGCGGGCGCTCGGGTGCGTGTCGGAGTCAAGGATGGTCGACATAAGACGGCAGAACAGGTTTCTCGTCACCTCGCGCGTGCGTGGGGTCCGGCCACGTGGGAGTGCCTGGCCATGCCCCTCGTAACCCTGTGCCTTCGCATGCACGAACCTTTCCGTCTGAACCCGGACGGCACGACCTTTCTCTGGGACGAGCAGAACCGATGCATCTTCACGCACCGCGCCGAGCGCTGCTATCTTCCGACTCTGCGCTTGTTCACGGAACTCGTGAAGACACACGTCGATTTCAAGATCAGCTACTGCCTGTCGGGCACCTTTCTCGAACAGGCTCAGCAGTACGACTCCCGGGTCCTCAGTGCGCTGGCGGACTCGTTCGACGCCGGTCGCCACACCCGCCAGGTTGAGCTTCTGGAGCAAACGTACTACCACTCGCTGGCGTCGTTCTTTTCCGACAAGCGGCAGACAGAATTCAAAGAGCAGGTTTCCCTCCATCGGCAGAAGATCCACGATCTGTTCGGCGTACGGCCGACGGCGTTCGCCAACACCGAACTGCTCTACAACAATGAGTTTGCCAATGTCGTGGCCGACATGGGGTATAGCGCGGTCCTCTGCGAACCGTGTGCGAAAATGATTGACGGTCGCACCGGCGCCCCGATCGCGGGCGATCGTGTCTTTCGGGCCAAGGGGCGCAACGGGCGGGCGCGCAAGCTGGCCGTGCTGCCGCGCAACACCCGACTGACGCGTGAACTGGTCTCGCGGCTGGGCACGTTGCCGTTCACCGCCCGAGAGTACACCGCACTGATCCGCCAGACGCAGAGCGAAATCGCCGTAGTCGCATGCGACTTTCCCCTCATCGAACAGGGGACACTCGCCTACGAGCAGATGGAAGCCTTCTGGAGGGGATTGCACGAGGAATTCGCCGAGCACGTCGATGTCGTGGCGGCCAATCCCAGCGAGATCGCGGAATGGTTCCAGATCACCGATTGTCCCATGATCGACTGCCCCTGCCCGAACGGCCTCTGTGCAACGGGGGACGATGTCGGTGGCCCGACGTTGCTGCGATCGCAGGTGCAGCGGGTTCTGTTCAAACGGATCGAGAGCATGGAGGAGCACGCCGTCCGCGCCGGCGGAGAACTCCTGCGCAACTTCCGCTATCTGACGACGTCGGACCACTGGCGATATCTCCAGACCGAGGATTCTGCCGAAAACCTCCGCTGGGCCACGAGCAGCCCGTACGATTCGCCTGCCACCGCCGCGTTCGCACTGACACACGCCACGGACGAACTGTACCATGCCATCCGGAGCTTCAACATCCGTCAGAGAAGCGATCAGACGCCCGTGATTATCATCACGCCGGAGACGGCGCGTCTGCCGTCGGAAGGGATGGGCCAATTTGCGCGCTACGTATCGGGCAAGAGCGGCGGCCTGGGCGAGGTGATTTCGGCGCTGTGCAAGGGGCTGTCCGAGAGGCGCATCCCTGTGCACCTGATCACGATGAACCTGACCCGGCGGTTTCGGGAGGAAGCCGGACTGAGCGAGACGGAGTGGATTCAGAAGCGGCACCAGATGAACCCGGAAAACGTGCATCTCGTCAGCTCGGCGATCTTCGAGGGCTATCGCAGCGCGTATGACGGATGGCCGCTGGCCAACGCCGCAGAATTCCAGAGGCAGATCGTCAATACCTACATCAAGGAGATACGCAGCAAGTACGAAGGCCGGGCCATCCTGCATACGAACGACTGGATGGCCGGCGGAGTCGCCGTGGCGTACGCCCACCTGCGACGCACCCCGATCCTGCACACGGTCCACAATACGCATACCGGCCACATCCCGCTGGACATGCTCTACGGGGTGAATCTCGAAAAACTCTGGAACGCGCTGTACATCTCCGTGGATCAGCAGAAGCAGTGCGTCGACTCTCATGCGACCGCGATCAAGAACGCGACAAAGGTCAGTTACGTCGGGGAGAGATTCCTCAAGGAGATCGTGGAGGACTACTTCCTTGACCGGCCGATCATCCCGTGGAGCGTTCGGGAAGAGACCAAGATCAAGTTCCGCAATCGCGCGGTGTGCGTCATCCCCAACGGCATCTCACCCGATGTGTTTCCGGAGAACCAGCCGGAAAACCCCGATCCGGATGCGCCCGGCTTGGCCAAGCGATACGGCCCCTTCGACAACATCCTCGCGGCCAAACGTCTCAATCTCCTGAAGTTCCAGCATAAGATGGGTCTGATTTCCGATCCGGAGGCGATCCTGTTGTACTGGCCGTCTCGCCTCGATCCCATGCAGAAAGGCGTCGAGTTGCTCGAAGACATCATCGGCCCCTTCGTCTACCAGAATCCGGACGTGCAGGTCGCCGTGGTGGCCGACCCTGTCGGCGGCGACAACACCCATGCCGAGATCATGGGGCGGATCGCCTGCGCTTCCGGCGGCCGGATCGCTTATCGCCGGTTCGATCAGGACCTGAGCATGCTTGGATATGCCGCGGCAGCCGACGTCTTCGGAGCCTCTCTGTACGAGCCGTTCGGGCAGATCGACGTCGTCGGCAACATCCATGGCGCGACGGCCACCAACCGGGACACCGGCGGCTACAGCGACAAGATCTCTCCGCTCAGTCTTCGCGCCTGGGGCGCCCCCATCGACAGCGGCAACGGCGTGCTGTTCCGCACCTACGACAGCGGCGGCCTCTGGTGGGGCCTGAGCAAGGCCGTCGAGCATCTCCGCTACTTCAAGAACCACCCCCGCGAGTGGGAAAAGCAGATGCGACGGATCATGAACCAGGCGAGAAAGACCTGGAGTCTGGACAACATGGTGGCCCGCTACATCACCGTCTACGAGGAACTCAATGAGGGCAAGCCTCTGGTGTAGAATTGCCGGCGGGCCCGCCCATCGCCATCATGGCGATCTCTCCAGAATCAGCAGCGAAAGACCGAAACGCGGAAGCGCGAACTCCAGCATGACCTGGCCCTCTGTCACATCCACAAGCCGTTCAGGCTCCAGGGTCTCCAGTTGCATCGCCGCCCGGAGTTGCGCAAGGGCCTCGGGACCGGGGTCCTGCGGCCGGCCCAGCTCGATCCATTTCGCGTAGGCGTTGCTGTGCCCGTCGTCGATGCGAAAGTGAACCATCCGCGTCCTGGCTCCCCACTCGCTGGGCAGCCGTACAACCAGCCGGATCGAGGCAGGGACCGTTTCCGTCAGCAGGTCATGATAATTCCAGAGAAGGATCTTCACCCGCTGATCGTCCGCAACCGCCATGCCGTTGATGTCCGGTCTGGTCCGGACACTGTGGCTGAGAATCTCATCCAATCCCAGAGCCCCGTCGCTGACCAGTGGGATTTCATCGCCCGTCAGTTGCCCCAGCATCTTGAAGGCGTTCAGAACTGGTTTGTGAATGCCGTTGGTCGAAAGCGTGCGGAACCCCTCGAAATAGGGCTGCCCGTCGAACAGGAAGGCCCACGTCACCACACCCTGGAGGTTCACGCCCTGCCGTTGAGCCAGGTCGAGCGAGTACTTCATCGTGGCGACCTCGTAGGCCCCGTACGCCGGAACGTTGCGGTACCCGCGTTCGGGAGACGTACTCGACGGGCATGCCGCGCAGCCGTCCGGATCGGCTTCCCCGATGAGGATCGGGGTCCGGGCGTACTGCGGGAAACCCGCCACGATCGCGAAACCGGCGCGGTGGATACGAAGCTGGTTGCCCAGATTCATCTGCACGTGGCCGTCGCGGAGCGACACCCCACCCTTGGCGTGGAATCCAATGTAGTCAAGACGCGTGCCCTTGGTGCCCGAGACATGATTGGTTCCAGCGGTGCAGTGCTCCAGGAAATCCCGGAGGAACTCCGGCGCGCCGGCGGTGTGGGGTCCGCCCAACACAGCCCTGGGCAGCACTTCGTGGACGGCCTGTTCCGTATAATCAAAGAGCTTGCAGTACTCGTCGAACGTGCCATGCCAGTAGTTGATATTCGGCTCGTTCCACAACTCCCAGAGCCACTCGGCCTCCACATTCCTGTACCGGGTCGCGCTGTGGCGGACCCACTGGCGAATCAGCTCGGCCCACTTCTCATAGTCCTTCGGCGGGTAGAAGCACCCTCCGTCGAGCCGGTAGGTGTCGGAGTTCCGGTAAGGCTCCGGTCGGCTCGAGAGGTCTTTGGGCATGAAGCCGATCTCCACCAGAGGCCGGCAACCGGAGGCGATCACCGCATCCATGATGGCGTCCATGACTTCCCACGAGTACACCGCCCGACCGGTTTGGTCCTCGGTGTAGACGTTGCTCGAGCCCCACTTCAGTGCGGCGACGCCGTCGCCGCTGTTGAGCAGAAAATGCTGACGCAGATAGACGGGCGAGGTGTTGATCCGGGCCACCGTCTCCATCAGCGAAACGCAGTCCGGCGTCGTCGTATAGTTGCACTCGTCATAGCCGTAGTACGGCCAGATGTGCCGGAGGGGACGACCCCGGTTCGTGGCATCGACGTGAATCGTGACACGCTCCGACTGTCCCCAAGCCATCTGCACCGTCACAGCCAGTGCCAACCAGAAGGCGCCGTGTCTGATCCCCATGGTCACATCCCCTTTCCAGGAGGAACGTGCTTCGGCTACTGAACCGTCAGCACACTCACACTTCGGGCCGGCAGCGTCCCTTTGACCGCACCATTCTGGACAGTCAGTCCGTTCAGTTCGGTCGGCTTGACGGTGTCAGGATCGTCAAAGGTGTTGTGGGCGTTCATGGTCCCAGCCGTGAGCACCCTTCCCGAGACACGGCTGATCGGGGCCCCTTTCAGCTCGCAGGTGAACTCGGCCGGCTTCTGCGCGTCGAGGTTGCAGACAGTGATGTGGATCGCGCCGGACTTTGCCCGCGACGCCGACGCGACCAGAGACGGAAGCTCCTGATTGCCACGCCGGTAGCCACGACAGGTCAGGTCGCTCGGCAAGAACGTCGCCCCCTGGTGGACCTTGTACATCTCGAATACGTGATACGTGGGCGTGACGATCATCCTCGGCCCGTCGGTCAGAATCATCGCCTGAAGAACGTTATTCGTCTGGGCGATGTTCGCCATGCGGACCCGAGCGCAATGCTCGTTGAACGCGTTCAGGAAGATGCCTGCCGAGACGGCGTCGCGCATCGTGTTCTGCTGGTAGAGAAACGCCGGGTTCGTGCCCGGCTCGGCGTCCCACCACGTCCCCCACTCATCAACGAACAGCCCGATGCGTCCGCGCCGGTCAAACCGCTCCATGATTTCGGCGGTCTTCTCAAGCAGCTCGTAGATCGTCAGCGTGTTCTTCATCAGGACGAACCACTCGCCTTCATCGAACTGTGTGGCGCTGCCCTTGTCGGTCCAGTTGCCCGAGGCGCGGATGTAGTGATGCAGGCTGATCGCGTCCATGTGGCGTGCGGCGCGTTCCAGGACAACGGTCAGCCAGTGGTAGTCATCGCTGCTCGGGCCGCAGGCGACCTTCACGACGGTATTGCCGGAGTAGTTGCGGACGTAGGTCTGGTAGCACTTGTAGAGATCGGCATAGTGCTCCGGCGTCATATTCCCGCCGCAGCCCCAGTTCTCGTTGCCCACGCCAAAGTACTTCACGCGCCAGGGCTTGTCGCGGCCGTTTTGGCGTCGGAGATTCGCCATCTCGCTGTCGCCATCGAAGGTCATGTACTCGACCCAGTCCTGCATCTCCTCGATCGTGCCGGAGCCGACGTTGCCCGCGATGTAGGCCTCGCAGCCAAGCTGCTCGCACAGGTCGAGAAACTCATGCGTGCCAAAGGCGTTGGTCTCCTTGACCATTCCCCAGTGCGTGTTCACCATCGACGGTCGCTGGTCGCGCGGCCCGATGCCTTCTTTCCAGTGGTATTCATCTGCGAAACACCCGCCCGGCCAGCGCAGTACCGGGATGTCGAGCTTCTTGAGGGCCTCGACCACGTCCGTGCGAATCCCGCGCACGTTGGGAATCGGCGAATCCTCGCCGACCCAGAAGCCTTCGTAGACACACCGGCCCAGGTGCTCGGCGAAGTGTCCGTAGATCTCGGGCGAGATCGTGTCTTTGCCCTGATCGGCGTGGATAACCAGGCGGTTGACGGCGCCCGCCTCGGCCGACACCGTCACGGCCGCACTCGCTCCCGCAGCGAGCATCGTGACAATGCCAAAACAGGCCAGAATCTGCCGGACTTTCTTCTCCATGATCGTCTCTCCTTTGGTGGTTGTCATCTTCGTCGTCCCAACATCCGATTCGCTACAAATCACAGTCTGGATCGAAATTCGTATCGCCCCGACGGGACAGCATAGACCGCCCTGCTGCCTTCACGACGCAGAAACGTCACGCCGGGACTGTTTTCGGCCGGGCGGCCGCCCTCCGTCACCGTCATGTCCGCACCGATCGGCACGGACACCGTGGCCGTCGTGTTGGCGGGGATGCCGGCCTTCAACGTGAACCGGCCTTCCGTCCGATCCCACTGGACAGAGATCTTCCCGTGGATCGAGTCGTAGCTCGCCTTCGCCCACATCACGTCGCCGACCGGCTGTGGACAGATGACGATCTTACGAAAACCGGGGCCGGCCGGGTCGCTCGCGATGCCGGCCAGGTCGTGATAGAACCATTCCATGATCTGGCCCAGCATGAAATGATTGTGCGAAGAGCTTCGCCCGGCGTCCCACGCCTCGGTCAGGCTGGTGGCACCCCTCTTCAACTGGTATCCGTAGCCGGGCTTGTCGGATTGATTGTTCAGGTCAAAGACCACATCGGACCTCCCTCCGGCCGCCAGGGCGCACAGCAGGTAGCGATAGCCCACGTCGCCGGCGGTGATGGCATTGCCCCTCTGGCGCACGTCGGCAACGATGGCGTCGAGTACGGATTGCCGGTACTCCGGTTCGACCAGACCCATCACCAGCGCGATCGCGTTGGCGCACTGCGAGCCGGTGGCATAGCGTCCGGCCGACTCGTCGAAGAACGCCGCATTGAACGCGCGGCGGATTTCGGCGGCCTGCTCCCGATATCGTCCGGCGTCCTGCTTCTTGCCCAGCAACGTCGCGGTCTCTGCGAGAATCCACGTGTCGTAGCAATAGAACGCGGTCGCGGTCAGCGGGATCGGCGTCAACTGCGCATAGCCCGGCGGGTTCGGGCCGATGTCGTACCAATCGCCCAAGCCATGCGAGACGATGTGATCCTTGGCCTTGCCACCCAGATAGGCAACGTATCGCGCCATGTTGTCGTAATAACGACGCAGCAGTTCGGTATCCCCCGTCCAGAGATACTGCTGCCATGGAACCAGCACGCAGGCGCTGCCCCACTCGGGCGAATCGCGGAACCCGCCGTCGAAGACGACATATTCCGGCGCGATGTCGGGGACGAGGCCGGAGTCCAGTTGTGAGTCGGCCATGTCGTTCATGCCCTTGGCGAACAGCCGCGTCAGGTCGAACTCGTACCGCAGCGAGGGGCCGTTCAGATGATATTGCTCCAGCCAGCCGAGCTTCTCGCGGTGCGGACAGTCGGTCATCACACTGACCATGTTGCTGCGCTGCGCCCATCGAATCAGCGTGTGGATGCGATTGAACAGTTCGTTGGAGCAGGCGAATTCGCCCACCGGCGGCGCCGAGGAATGCACCACGACGCCCTCAATCGAATCGACAACAGGCCGCTCGTCCTGCCCTTCTGCGGGAAGGCACTCGACCTGAAAATAGCGGCTACCGTGATAGAAGAACTTCGGGAACCACATCTCAGTGCCTCTGCCCGCGAGCGTGTACTGCCAATAAGCCTGGCCCCCGCCACAGGAACCTCGATCGACAGAACCATCGTCTTTGAGCAACTCGGCCGGCGTGATTCGCACGACCGATCCGGCCGGCCCCGTCACCTTCAGTCGAGGCATGACGCTGGCATTCTGGCCCAGATCGTACACAGCGACACCAGGGTGGAGCTGCCGGATCGAAACCGGCTCAAACACGTCAAACGCCCGGATCGGCGCAGCGGCACACGACAGGCCTTTGAGCTTTCCGCCGGGGCCGTCGATCTCCTGCGCGACCGGCCACCCGGAATCGTCGAAACCGGGGCGGTCCCAATCGCGAGGTTCCAGGCGAGCATCGTGGTCCTCGCCGCCGTAGACGCACGAGAACGTGATGGGGCCCGAATGCGTCCGCCACTGCCGATCCGTGCCGACGATCTCCGTTGTGCCGTCGGCGTATTCCAGCCGCAGGTGGCAGATCGCCTTGAGCGGACCGAACGAACCTTTGAACTTGATGTAGCGCCCGCCGCGCACGTTGTACATGCCGTTGCCCAGCACCAGACCGACAGCGTTGTCCCCCTCTTGCAACAAGGGCGTGACATCGTAGGTGTCGTACAGACACGTCTTGTCGTACTTCGACCAGCCCGGCGCCAGCAGGTCCTCACTTACCCTGGCACCGTTGAGCGACATCTCGTAGTGGCCCAGTCCACAGACATGCACCACCGCTCGACGCAGAGTGGTTCTGACCGTGACGTCCCGGCGCAGCAGCAGCGATTGGCTGTCGGCAGCCGAGCCGATCCAGTGCGCCTGCCAGTCACCGCTGTCGAGCAGGCCCATGGTCCAGGACGCCGGCCGGCTCCACGTCGAGGCCTCGCCGCGCTCGTCCCAGACCCTCACTTTCCAGAAGACTTGCTGGGAAGACGTCAGCGTCCGGCCGCGATAGGCAATGTGCGCCGTCTCGTCCGAGGCCACCTTGCCGCTGTCCCAGAGGTCGCCTTCGCCGGCCGCGAGGCGTTCCGCCGAGGAGGAAGCGAGAATCTGATAGGCGCTCTGTCGCCGGCCCCGCACATCGCTTTCGAGCTTCCAGGATAGACGCGGGTTCGACACGTCGATTCCCAGAGGGTTCTCCGCATACTCGCACAGCAGTTGAACGATCTTCAGGTCGGCAACTTGGTCTTTCTCCGCGCCGGTCAGCGACGGCCACTTCTTCTGCCACTTCGCATACGCGGAGGCGACAGACCGGCCCCAATCGCCATACCAGGCGTACCCGTTGCGGCGTTCCGCCTCGATCTCCGCCAAGCTGTACTTCTTGACGCCATCGCGCCCTGAGAAGATCGGCCGGTTTGTCCCGATCTCGTAGAACCTCGCCCACAGGGGTTGCGCATCCGGATCTTCCACCACGGTCTTGTCGCCGTCGGCCCGGGTCTGCCGGATGCCGGTCAGCTTGGCCATCTCGAACCACGCGACGCCGGCGGCGACGGCTTCGGCAACCTCCGGACTCGGATCATCGAGACTCATAAGGAACCGCAGGATGCCAGCGCTCTCGGCGCCGCTGAGAGAGACCAGTTCGTACGTCCGACCCGGCCGAGGGCTGTAGTCGATTTCGTCGTGCTGGGCACACCAGGCGGTCCGTTTGCCATCGACCACAATCTGGCACTTGAGGATGCACTGGACGCCCCGGCTGACGGCGGTGCACGCCGCTTCGCGTCGAGCGCGGTCGACGAACTCATAGTCCGTCGACGTCTGCACTTCGCGCAGAAAGTCCATCAGGCGGATCATCGTCCCGTCGTTGAACGTGATGTGCCGCGGATAGCCCCTGCCGGGCGGATAGGACTGCGGCCAGCCCCCCGTCGGATACTGGGCTTCGAGAACGTGGTCGAGCCCTTTCAGGAACGCCTGCTCGTAGCGACGATCGCCGGTCGCGCGGAAGGCTCTGGCGAGGAATCGCAGTTCGCCCACCGTTGCCCCGTTGTCGAATGTCCCGTCCAGCTTGTTAGGGTCGCCGGAGAATGGGCGAGACATCGTGTCGACGTTCTTGGGCCAACTGCCCTGTGGCGATTGCCACGATAGAACGTTGTCCGCGATGCGAATGGCCTCCTCGCTGCGATACCACTGCTCCGGCTTGTCGCGATAGTCCGACCAGGAAGGTCTGGCCCAGGCCCGGGAGCAGACCGCCACGAAGATCGTGATTAGCGCGCACACGCCGGCATGTTTGATTCTGTCCATCTTTGCTCCTATGGTCCTTCGATTTCCTCAGTGGCTGTCTTGACATTCTGATATGGTGCGGCGTCTCCAGCCGCCACATCCCGTGGCGTCTCGCGCAGAACCGCCAGCTCAGCCAACGCGCACGCCGTATCGTCCGCAAAGCCCGACAACGCACGCAACCTCAGATGTCTCCCTTCGACGGTCCTCCCAAACCAGATGCGCTGCGGCTCGAACGTCGATTCCAGTTCGCCTCGCGTTACTTCCTCCCACAGTTCCCCATCGTCACTGACCTCGACGACGTATTCGCGGATATCGCCCTCATGAGCTCGGTGATTCTGCCTGGCCATGCACAGCAAGCCGGTCATCGCAATCTGTTCGGCGAACTCAATGGTCAGCTCGTAGGGGTGACGCGTCTGCCGGTCGCGGCCGCCGCCGGCCAGCCAACAGGTGTTCGGATTGCCGTCGATGGCATAGCCGGCGCGGCTGCCAAACGCCTCCTTGTCGGCCCTGGCGCCGGCGCCGAGCTTGGCCATGATCTCGTTGTCGAAGAGGAAACTGCGAATCTGAGCTGGTGTCACCTCTACGGTCGGATCGAAACGGTCGCTCGACATGTACGCCAGGAGGCTGTGCCGCAACTGGCGGGCGACCGGCCGGCGGTCAAGCTCCGACTCCAGATCGGCCGAGCACACCATCAGCCTGCCCGGCCCGACGCGGCACTCGAACACCAGGCCCAGTCTGTAGTTGCGATACCAGTCGTCGATCACCTGGACGATCGGACGCAGATCACGACTCATCCGGTCCAGATTCATCGCCCGGCACGCCGGCTGTGTCACATCCTGCCATTGCCAATCGAAATGGAAGTCCGTGGGGAATTGTGCCAGCGCCGGATGATGCGGGTCGCACAAAATACCCAGGAAGCGGTCCCAGCCCGGTCCCATCAGCCGGTTCCAGAAAATCGGCAACCGCCCCACCGGCGGGCTGTCCCAGCTCAGTTGATGATACGGCGGAAGAAACAGAGCCTTGCCGCCGGCCGCCAGTCTCTTCTCGGCTTCGGCGAACGAGCGGGTCACCAGCACATCGGCCGACGTCACATCCGGCACGCGGGCGGGATAGACCCAGAAGTCCCAATCGTTTTCCACCGATCCCAAACCTGCCAGTCCGAGCACCAGGCGATACTTCCGCGGCGCCTCGAACGTGCTCAGACTCATCGAAAGACTCTGGATGGCAATCGCGGTGCCCAGCGGAACCGTCATCGCGGCAAACTCCCCGGAGACCACCGTCTTGCCCTTGGCGTCGACGATCCTGAATACGGGTGTGACATTCTCCAGAGGCGCCCGGCCGAAGTGGGCAATCTCCAACGCCACGTCGAGGTCATCCGCGGTTGTGTAGACCGACCGACTCATTCGTGCCAGCGGGACCGTGACATTGCAGAACCGCCTGAACTCTTCAGGCGTAATGTATCCTTTCGATTGCCAGAATACGTTCAGCGGGCCGACCACCGCGGTGCCCTGGCCCGGGTAATCGTGCAGATCGAGCAACTGGAACCCGCCCATGCCCGGCGTGCGCAGCAGGGCCTCGATCTCCTGCTTGTAGCAGGCCACCTGGAACCGGCCGCTGGCCATCAGGAAATCGCGGGCCTGGTCCAGCATGCCATGCTCGGCCAGGGATTCGCGAACGATCTCATAACTCCTGAGCCTCAGCGCGCCGGTGTACCGGTCGATCTCCGAAAGGTCGGGATAGGCGCACCACTGGCCGGTCTCGTGCGAGATGACGGGGTAGTTGGTCCCTTCGAGCGAGGTGCGGTAGTCGCGACCGAACCAGCCGCTGTCGCCACGGAAGCGGTACGAGCCGATGCGAATCGCAACCAGGTAGTCGATATGGTCAACCGGGCCGGGCCGCTCGCCGTAGTAGCGTCCGGTCTGTGTGGTATAGACGCGGCGATTGTCCTTCTTCTTCCACTCAATCAGCCAGGGGGTGAGGATCTGCTGCCAGGGTCCGGCCGGCTCGTTGCCCGAGGAGAGCATCACGAACGAGGGATGGTTGCCGTATGCCCGTACGATCCGCTCGGTCTCGCGGTAGAGGAATTCCTTCATCCCGTCGTCGCGCGACGAGTATTGGCCCCAGTTCGAGCATTCCGGCTGCAAGTAGATCCCCATCTCGTCGGCCGCAACGAATGCGGCCTCCGGCGGGCACCACGAATGGAACCGCACGTGGTTCAGACCATAGTTCTTCACCACCCCAAAGACCTTCCTCCACGACTCGACGTCCGTCGGCGGATAGCCCGTCAGGGGAAACGTGCAGCCCTCGTGGGTTCCGCGAAAGAAGGTCTTCCTGCCGTTGACGTAGAACGTCGCATTGCGGCTTTCGATCCGACGCAGCCCGACGGCCAGCTCGCGTTCGTCGTCCGCCTGATCGCCGCGCAGGGTCAACGTCACGGGATGCAGCGCCGGGTCGAACTCGTCCCAGAGCCGGGCCTCATCGCCGAAGAATACCTCCAGCCGGACCGAACCTCCGCCAACATCCCATTGCACCGGCACGCTCTTGCCTGCGGCCGACAGCGTGCCTTTGCCGGGCCGGCCGGTGATGTTGCCCACAGTCACCTCGAGGCGCGCGGATTTGCGCTCGATGTCCGTGTAGACCCGCACATCGTCGATCCATACGGGCGTGGTCGAACGGAGGGCAAGCCTGCCCGCCAGGCCATGCCAGTTCGTCTGCGTCGAGTCCGTGATGCTGTGCGCATCGCGGCGGACGTCAACGAGGTAGCGGTTGTCCACCCGAACGCTCAGTGTGTAGCGTCCCGGCTCCAGGATGCCCAAGTCGTAGACATGGGGTGTCCCCAGGCTGTCGTTGACGCCGATCCACTTGTCGTTGACCCACAGGGCGCTCGACCAGTGGACCCGCTCAAACGACACCACCACGCGACGGCCCTGCCAGGCATCGGGGATCATGATGTCCCTCTGGTACCAGGCGACGCCGGTATATTTGCGCTGCGGCTGAGGCCAGAACGGGACCTTCACGTTGCCGGGTTGGGCGTACTTCTTGAATTCCTTTCGTAAGTACCAGTGCGGATCGTGCAGGCTGCTCATCCATTCCGTTTCGGCCGTGATCTCATCGCCATAACCGCTGTCGCGCAGCGCCCCGGGCAGGCGAATCGGATCGGACAATTCCCGCGTGAACCACTCCTCATCCACCCCGACGTCCTCGCGATCCAGCGCCACCGCCCACGCCCCGCTCAGGTCGATCTCGCCGACGGATACCGCGTTTGGTTCACTCGCCGCGCCCGCCGGTGCAGCAACCGACAGCCATATCGCCGCCCACGCCGCGACCGCATATCTCTGTTTCACTGCCCTCATATCCGTCCTCCTCTCCATCCTCATGACCTCTCGCAGACATCAGGAACCTCCCCTGCCCCCGCCGAGGCGCATCTTCGGAGCCAACGCTATGGTAGCGATGCCACGCGCGGCCAGCCGTCTTCCCACACCATCGTCGAGATTTGCAGGTGGCTTCGTCCCGTCGTCGCATCGTAGGCGTGGAACACGAGGTAGTCGGTGCCCGCGTCATGGAACACCGCCTGATGGCCGGCGCCGCGCCAAGCGCCGCTGGTGGCCTCAATGACCAGCGTGCCGCCGCCTTCCATCATGGGCGTGTCATTCTTGTCCATATAAGGCCCGGTGACATCACGTGAGCGGCCGACGCGAACGTTGTAAGTGCTCTTACGGCCACGGCAGCAGAAATCAAACGAGACGAACAGGTACCAGTAGTCCCCGTGCCGGACAATAAACGGCGCCTCGATGGCACCGGTGACCGGCAGCGTCTGATGCGCCCCCGACCGTGGACGGCTCGCCAGCGAGTACAGCGTCGCATCCTCCGTCGAGAGCTTGCCCGTCTCGGGATCGATCCGTCTCATCTTGATCCCGCTCCAGAAGCTGCCCCAGTTCAGCCACACCCGGCCGTTGTCTTCCACCACGATGTTGCCGTCGATGGCGTTCCAGTCGTCCTGGCCCTCCGTCGAGCGGATCACCATGCCCCGATCTACCCACTGGTACTTCGGGCTGTTCGGGTCGAGCGTCTCGTTGACCGCCAGCCCGATGGCCGAGCTGTTCTTTCCGAACGTCGAGACCGAGTAGTACAGGTGATACTTGCCCCCGAAGAAGGAGATATCCGGCGCCCAGATCCCTTGCGTGCCCGGGATCTCCTTCGGCGCCCATTCGGGCAGCTCCGCGAACACATGCCCGGTCATGCGCCAGTCCCTCAGGTTCTTCGACGTGCGAATCGGGACGCAGTTTCGCCCCCGCCGGCCGCCGGTGGCGAAGACGTAATAGATATCGCCTTCCTTGATGATGACCGGGTCGTGCACACCGGTGTCGCCGCTGAGTGGAAGCAACTGTGGCTCGGCCGCATCGCACAACGACACCCCTGCCGCCAGCACCATGCACAGGGCAAGGTACACCTTCACGTTGTTCATCGTCGTTCACCTTCTATCGATCTGACGTCCTGTTGTCTCACCGGCCATCCCAACGGAACTCTTGGCCCTTCTCGATCTTCACATCACGAATCACATCGCCATAACGCAGTCGGCAAGGGTTGCCCAGCAGCGAACGGATCGCCGCCGCAATGAGCTTGCCGTCGGCCCATTCGATGTCCACCTCGAACCCGCCCTTGGCCCGCAGGCCCTTGACCGAGCCGGTAGCGAAGGCCCTGGGCAATGCGGGCAACAGCTCGATCTCGCCTGTCATCCTCGTCCCCTCGAAACGCGCGCGGCTCTGAAGCAGCATCTCGCCGATTCCCGAGGTCCCGCCGAAATTGCCGTCGATCTGGAACGGCGGATGCGCATCGAACATGTTCGGATAGGTCCGCTCCGGCCCGAGCAGCAGCTTGAGAATCTGATAGGTGTGCTCGGCGTCCTGGAGCCTGGCCCAGAGGTTCAGCCGCCAGCCGATGCCCCAGCCCGTGGCGTTGTCGCCGCGGATCTCCAGCGATTTGCGGACGGCCGCCGCCAGTTCGGGCGTATCGTGTACATTGATCTGATCGCTGGGATACAGGCCGTACAGGTGGGAGACGTGACGGTGATGGATGTCGCCCGCCTCCATGTCCCAGTCCTCGAGCCATTCCTGAAGCTGGCCTTCCTTGCCGATCTGGTTCGGAGCCAGGCGGGCCCGCGCCGCCTCGACCTGGTTGCGGAACTCTTCGTCCACAGCGAGAATCATCGAGGCGTGAATGCAGTTCGTGAACAGATCGCGAATGATCTGGCTGTCCATCGTCGGCCCGGCACAGATCGAGACGCCATACTTGTGCCCGTTCTCCGGCGACAGCGACGGACAGGTCACCAGCCACTTGTGCACAGGCTCTTCCACGAGCGTGTCGAGAAAGAACTGGGCCGCGCCTTTCAACGCGGGATAGACCTTCGCGAGAAACACCCTGTCGCCGCCGAATTCGTAGTGGTCCCACAGGTGCTTGCACAGCCAGGCGCCGCCCGTCGGCCAGAAGCCCCAAAACGAGCCATCAATCGGACCCGAGGCACGCCACAGATCCGTGTTATGGTGACAGACCCAGCCGGTCGCGCCCCAGTTGACGCGGGCGGTTTTGGCGCCGGTCTCCGTCAGGTCCATCACCATCGCAACCAAAGGTTCGACACACTCGCCCAGGGCCGTCGGCTCGGCGGGCCAGTAGTTCATCTCCGTGTTGATGTTGATCGTGTACTTGCTGCTCCAGGGCGGGTTCATGCTGTCGTTCCAGATGCCCTGGAGGTTGGCCGGCTGCGTCCCGGGCCGGGAGCTGGAGATCAGCAGGTAGCGTCCGAACTGGAAGTACAGCGCCGCTAATTGCGGATCGTCGCTGGTCTTCGAGTTGCGGATGCGCTCGTCGGTCGGCCGTTTCGCCGCCTCGGTCGTGCCGAGATCGATCGCGACCCGGCGGAAGAGCCGCCGGTGTTCGGCGACGTGAGCAGCACGCAGCGCCTCGTACGGCTTGGCGCTGGCGGCCGCGATGGCCACCTTCGTCAGCGTCTCCGGATTCCCGCTGACATCCTTGAAGCTCTTGTAGCTGGTGGCCGCCGCGACGAGCAGAGTCACTGCGTCCGCATTGGTCACGACGAGCCGGTCACCGTCCGTCTCAACCCTCCCGCCATTGGCCAGCGTCCGTACCCGACACTGGAACTTCAGCGCGCCCGCGATCCCCTGCGAAGAACCGTTGACGCCTGTCATCACCAGCGTGTCCGAGCCTTGGGCTTCGACCGACGCTTTCTGCGGCGTCTTGAGTGCAGCCGTGAAGGAAATCCTTCCCGGCTCCGTCGCCGTGATGCGAACGACGATCACCTGATCGACCGGGCTGGAGAACACCTCACGCCGGTATGTCACGCCATCGACGGTGTAGGTCACGCTCGCGACGGCCTCATCGAGATTGAGGTCCCTCCGGTAGTCGCTGACCTTCGCGACGGTCGGGAACGCCAGCAGCAGGTCGCCCACTGTCTGATAGGGCATCTGGCCGAGCGGCTTGGACATCATCTGCTTGCCGACCAGCGCATCGGCCTGGCGATACTGGCCTGCAAAGATCAGACGGCGAGCTTCCGGCAGCGCCTCCAGCGCCTCGGGGCGCGTGGGATCGTAAGGCCCGCCGGCCCAGAGCGTGTCCTCGTTGAGCTGGAGGCGTTCGCGTTCGATTCCTCCGAACACCATCGCGCCAAGCCGGCCGTTGCCGACTGCCAGCGCCTCAGTCCATTCGACCGCGGGCTGACGGTACCAGAGGCTCAGCGGCTCCTGCGGCGGCGACGCCTGCCCGGCCATCTCGCCCCAGAACCGTGTGCTCATGCTGAGCCCTTCGGCTTCCAGCGCGACCCGGCCGGCCGCCGGCTCGATCTTCGGCCCTGGCTCGGCGACGAAAACCCACTCGCCGACGACGCCTTGCAGCGGCTTGGGTTCCGCCTGGCTCGCCCGCTCGGCAATCTCCTGCGCGGTCAAGGCCCGACGATAGACTGCAGCACGCTTGATACGGCCGACGAAGCGGTTGTCCCCGCGCGGGTCGCACCCGATGCGAAGCGGCACTCCCGTCAGCGTCATGGGAACGAACGTGTCGCCGCCGGCGCTGGCCACTTCCCTGCCGTCGAGGTAGAGCTTCATGATCTTCTTCGACGCGCTGTACACACCGACCACGTGCGACCAGCGATCGGCCGGCAGCTTCGCGTCGTAGCTGCAGGCCCCCTGGGCGTTCACAAAGCGCAGCGAGTTGCCCGGGAAGGTGTCGAGCATGTAGCCTTCAGAGGTGCCGGGCATGGACTTGTCGAGGATGCGCCCGCCGCCCTGTGGCATTCGGTCGGCCTGCACCCACGCCTCCAGCGTGACTTCGTCGGTCAGGTCCAAAGCCCTCTGGCCGGGCGCTTCATAAATGGGCGACTTGCCATCCAGACGCATCCCTTCCGATGCCGCGGACACACACCCGCTCAGCAGCAAGACGAACAGGACTACCATCCTTCTGTGAAAAGACGATCCTCTGTGTAACTGCATACGTGCCTCCATTTGACTGCTGATTCTTCAGGCGTCTGGGCCCGGCATGAGACGATTGTACCGGGAAACCCCCGTCGGCTCGACCCCCTTCTGAGGAACTCTCGGACAGGCCTAATTCTGTGGTGAACGCGGCAATCGGCCCAGGACGTATTCGCAGTTGACCACCTTCTCCACCAGATCCAGCGGCAGATAGTAATAGTGATTGGACGCCTCGAACCCGATGCGCGGGTCCTGCCGCGTCAGCGCGAACAGACGCTCGGCGTTCCGCACCTCGGCACGGGCCTTCGCTCGCATCGTCGCGACTGCCGCATCGGCCTCGTCGCGATTCAGAGAGCCTGCTCGCAGCGCATTACGGGCCAGGATGAATCGAATCTGATTGGCGACGCTGTCGAAGTGCAGGCCGGCGGCTTCGGCGACGACCAGATCGCTGCGCGCGTTGGCGCGTTCGTGCGCCGCGTCGATCTCGCTCAAAGCCGCCTTCCAGACCGCCAACCCTTGCTGCCAGCCGGAAGCGACCTTCTCGAACTGTCCGGCCAGTACCTCGGCCGAATAGATGCCCCGCCAGCCGTCCACATCGTCGTAGGGGAAGCCGACCATCGTCGAGGGGTATCCGGTCGGCTCCAGATAGAGCAGGTTGGCCGGGCCGACCTGACTGGGACCACGATAGACATAGCTGCCGTCGAACGGGAATTCCGAGAACGCCTCGCTGAACCTCGCCCAACCGGCCACCATGTCCGAGGCAACGCCGGCGCCATACCGAGCCGTGGCCACTTCCATCAGGGCCTGCTCCACGGTTGGCACGGGCTTCTGCTGGAACCGCCGGACCAGTTCGAGGTTCGGCGATGGATAGCCGCCCACCGTCCAGCTCAACATCAGGCCGTCGATGCCCGCCTCGCTCAGGTTGCGGCAATGCTGAGCGACGAGGTTCATCACAGGCAGGTATGGCACCGCCGACAGCTCCCACGTGCAGTTGACCTGCACCTTGGCGAGCGTTTTGAGCCCTCGCTGGCGGGCGAGCGCCCAGTGCCGCTGCGCCCGGGGCCCCGGGCCGACGGCCGAGATCGAGTACTCGCCGACCGCACCGGCGACGCCGCCCCGCGCGATGGGCTTGCCCCACTCGCTGACGCACATCAGGTAGACGTCGTCGGGCAGAAGCTCGATGATGCGAGAGGCCCAGTCCGGCTGGCCCCACCCGGCGGACGTGCCATCGGGCCAGCCCCAATCCCACACGATCACCTTTGCCTTCGGATTGCCCGCATGAACACCGGCGGCAATCGCAGCGTTGACCTCGGCAATGACTTCCGGGCCGGAGCGTTGCGAGCATCGCGGACACCCCGTCGCCGTGCGGGTGTGGCTGTAGCAGTTGGTCAGGTTCTCCGACGCGGTGATGGTGAAGACGCCGCCCAGGTTCGGCACATTCTCAAAGACGTGCCGCAGCGAGTCCGTGAGCCACTGCCGCACTTGCGGAGCGGACGTGCAGAGCACCGCATAGTCCCCCTGACGAACGCCTCGCAGCTCCTCCCTGCCTTCCAGCAGCGAAGCCGGGACCGCACGAGGCTCGTTCATGTAGAGGTAGATGGAGACACCGTGACGAGCGGCCCGCTCGACCATCTTCGCCAAGTTGGCCAGACGCACTGCATGGTCGGCTGTGGGTCGGCCCAGTGCATCGCTCGGCGCCAGTTGCGAGAGCACCACGTGCAGCCAGACGCCGTTGACGCCCGCCTGCGAGAGCTGACGCAGCAGCGCATCGGGGTAGGGGTCCAGCTCCGGGTGGAGCAGCGGATCGCCGAAAAGACCCGCGTACGAATAGAGAAAGCGAATCGGTTCTTCGCCGTTTTGATTCCGGTGTTCGACTACAGCCATGTCCGTCGCCGTCTCGGTGAAGAACTCAAACCGCTTCTTCGACGGCGCAGCGAGGGCCTCGCCGAAATGCGACGAGACGATCTCGCGAATCTCGGCACATCGTCTCTGGGTCGCCTCATTGGGCTCGGCATAACGGATCGCCGCGCAGGCCGGCTTGAGCGAACCGAGCTTGATCCACAGGAAATCGTCCTCGCGGAGCGTAAAGGCGAGCTTCTGTGCATCCCAGCCGAGCAGCGCCAGCAGTTGCTCGTAGGGCAACAGATGCCAGTTTTGCCGGATGATCGTGATGTAGCCTCGTTGCAGGTATTCGGCCGGCGGGCGAACATGCACAGGCAAGCCCATCGAGACCCCGATGTCACGGACGTTCTCAGGCGTGGTCCCCAGCACCTCGGCCATCCGTTCGCGCGGGATCAACTCCCAGTTGCGCCAGACGAAGGCGTGCAGACGATCCGGAAAATGCTTCAGCGGGATCGCCGGCCGGGCACTGCCCGTTGGCAGCTCTTCGGCTCGACACAAAGCCCCGCCGACTGCAGACACAATCAATGCCGCCACGAGCACACGGCGCCATCCATCCATGTTCTATCTCCTCTCATTGAGCATCTACGTACTCGGGATTCTGAAACAAAATCCCGACATCAGGGTGTCAGGTCTTGCAGAGGCGTCAAAGTCACCGGGCCGATCAGGCCGGAATCCTGGGGCGGCCATTTCGCGGCGCTGAAGTTCCCATCGGGACCTCGATTCTCGCGAAGCCTTGCGGCGAAGTTGACGTTGTAGAACTTCTTGTAGTTCACGCCCCGCCGGTCCAGATCGGCGATCCGATTGCCCATGAGATTCGACACCTCAATTTGAAGCGTGTTCTCCTCTTCCAGCCGGCCGGCCGGGACCGCGATCTGAAACGGAGCGCTGATGAGCGTGCCCAACTCCTGCCCGTTCAACGTCACGCGGGCGCTCTCGCAGACCCGCCCCAGGTCCAGCAGCCACCCATCCGCCTGCGCCGCAGGTCTCTTCAGGGAGATCGTGTAACGGGCCGTCCCCGAGAACCTCTTGACCGCGTCACCGCCGAAATCGGTCCACGACCTCAGCGTCTGCGTGCGCACCGTGGCAGGCAGTTCCGGCCCGCCTTCGATGAACTCGACGGTCCGGGTCCCATCCAGCGGTTGCGCCGGCCCTGTGGCGCTCCAGTACACGTATCGCGGGCCCTGCACAGGTTCATCGAACGTTCTGAGAATGCAGGATTGGCCGGGAGCAAGCTGGAGGTAAACCTCGCTGCGCGGTCCATTCTTCCGCAGAGCGGCCAGAGCTCTGTCGCCTCGCACCGGTTCGAAGATCGCAACGGAGGCGGCTTCGGTCTGAAGCGGGACCCAGTCATCCAATGCCTCGTCGGTCGCGTTCAACATGAAGTAACATTTGCCATCCGAAAGCGTCCGACGGATGAACTGCAAGCCACGATCCGCGATGGATTCGCGTTCGACATCCCCGAAGACCAGCAACCGAACCACGTCGTCTCCGAGCAGGAACCGGCCGCTTCCGAGCCTGGCTTCCCGAACCCCGGAAGCGGATGTCTCAACGAAACTCAGTTGTGAGATCGACTTGTTCAGCGCATCGCGCCGCACCGCCAAGTCGCCCATGCCGGGGACATCGGCAGGCAGTCGGTCCTGTACCACAATGGTCGCCCCTTGGTGTGCCATAGCCATCAATGCTTGAAATGTCGCTGGCGGGATGTGGCGACACCTCGGTATGACAACGGCCCGGTAGGTTGCATCCCCTGTGCAGAGAACGCCCTGGTCACAACGGACCTCGGCAAGTTGTCGGTCGGAGACATAATCGAATGAATACCCTGCGTCCCACAACATCTTTGCGGCCGACTCTATCTCGCGCGGCGTCTGCGCGCTGTAGTGCTGCAGCATCGCCCGCCCGGGCTGCGACCAGGAATCGTAGATCGGCCAGTACAGCAGCACGTCATTATCGGGCCGCCCCGCCTGGAGAAACGACTGGCACCGCGTGACGTAGGCGTTGAGCGCCGCGAAATCCCTCCAGAACGAATTCGTCGGCCCAAAGTGAACCGAGGCGTAGAACATCCATCCCGGCCACTCTTCGTCCGGCGGTGAAAAGGTCGTGCCGTGGTAGCAGATGTGGTTGACGCCTCCAAGGAAATAGCGATCCACCCAGCGTTTGGTCTCCCCCAGAGTGCCGGTGAAGTGTTCGGCCATCCATGTCGCGGCCTCGCACGAGGCCAGCGGCTTGCCGGTGACGTGCGCGGCCGAAGAGGCGAATTTGAATCCGAGGATGTCACTGCCTTCGGTTTCCGGAATTCCGCTGGCGGCGTAGAGGTCCAACAGGTTCGCCGGCGAGCCGTGCGCCTGGTTGCGCGTGGTGGCTCCCTTGCCCTCCGCCCAGCGGCGCCAGGGAATCGTGAACTCCTCCAGGAGCAGGTCGGAGATCGTCTCGCGATAGTCGCACAGGACCCGCACGTTTTTCTCCGGTTCGTCCTTGCCGAACAAAGCCGGCAGATGGTTCCGCAGATCGTAGCCTCGCCTGCGCTCGAACTGCTCGAAGAACCTCGGCGTCCAGTTCGACTCGCCGGCCGCGTCGTCCACCTCATACGAGTCGTTGAAGTACGCCCGGATTCCCCCGACATCGTGGCCGACAAAGGCCCGATCGAAGTTGCTCAGATAACGCTCAAGTGCCTCTCGTGAGAAATGATCGATGACATTGCCTTCTCCCCCGGGTCCGGCCCGTTCGACCAGCTTGCCGTGCCAACCCTGGAAAACCGCATAGAGCGTCCAACGGCCCGGCGGAGCGGTCCAGTCCAACTCGCCGCCGGCAGCGACCTTGTCCGTCAGATTGAGAATCTGCCCTCCATCGGAATAGGCCATGAGCACCTGCAAGGGCAGCGGCTTTTCGAAACGCACCTGCTCGAGGGCCAGCGATTGCAGGTCCTTGTTGTCGCTGAGGGGCTCGACAATCTCAGAGATGTCCAGCCGTCGCCCGATCGCACGGACCAGCGGCGGCTGTATACAGGTCACGGGCTCCGCCAGCCGCTCGCCGGCCTTCAACGCATAAGTCTTGCTGACCGCGTTCTTGCAGGCGTCGGCTGCGCCGACCCACGGCCCCCCGAAGGGCCAGCCGGTGCCTGTGGCCATGTCGATGCCGAGATCCAGCCTGCGGGCCTCCTTCAGCGTGCATTCGAGCATCTCCACCCATCGAGGACTCAGGTAGTCGATGAATCGATCTTCGCAGCCTCGGACGCCATAGATGGGCGTGATTTCCAGCCCTCCGAGTCCGGCCGTCGCGTATTTCTGCATCTCGATGGCGAGGTCCTTCTCATCGACGATGCTGCCCATCCACCACCAGCGGGTCCAGGGCTTCGTCTGGCTCGTTACGCTGGGCCATTCCAGGGCCGACGCCCATGCGGTATGGCCAGGCAAAGCCAACAACAGGGGGACGATCCATACGAACCACCCGGACCAGCTTCTGTCACGCATCGTGCTTTCTCCGTTCTTCCCTGGACCCGCCTCGACCGGCCTGCCTACCGGCTCTGAAGAATCTCCTCGCCATATCGCAGGACCTTCAGACGCGTGCGGTTGTCTTTGGCAACCTCAAACTGCAACTCGTCGATCTGATCGGTCCATTCGAGTCGGGCCGAGCCGGTATAGGCATTGACGCTGACCGTGGGCACGGCCTCGCCCATCCGAAACGGGACCATCAGGACGCGAAACCGGCATTCCACGGTCTCGGTCGTCACCAGCGTTCGGTCGCGGGCATTCTCCAGCCGGCAGGCGGAGGGGCCGACCTCCTGCACCAGCAGCAGGGGCGTACCCTCGGGGATGCTCTGGTCCCGGGCGCCGACGTCCTGTGAGACCAGCACCAGCGTTTCCGGGCCGCACCCCGGTAGCGTGGTCGTCCGAAAACCGCCCTGCATTTGCCATTCGTAGCGGTGCGTACCCTGGTCCTTGCAGATGTCATCGATGACAATTGCGTAGGGATGGTTGCCCCGAACCAGGCCGGTCGAGCGATACGCATACTCCACAGAGTTGAACCGCGTACGCAGTGTGGGAAGCCACGGATTGTGCAGCGGTGGCACCCCGTAGTTCAGGCGGTACCGCTGCGTACCTTTGAAGACCCTCACCACGAAGGGATCGGTTTCGAGCTCCCACGAGTGGGTTGCGATCCGTTCTTCCGCCCAGTTATCTACCTGAGTTGTCCACATATATTCGTAGGCGTTCCGGACGTCGGCCGAGGCAACAGCCCCCGCCTCCGCGACAGCCGCACCGAGATACGTCACCCGGGACGGCGCCAAACCGCTGCCGTCGTCCTGTCCGACACCATCGATCAGGACGATGGAGTGATTCGTCGATGCGGGATCGTTTTCGGAGAGTCCGTCGCGGCCCCACGTCACCCCAAGAGCCTGCAAACAAAACGAGCCGGCGTCATGGTGCATGCCCTCCCCGCCGAGATACAGATCGGGCCGGGCCTGCATGTTGATCCACACCGCCTCCGCACTGTTGTCGCTGCGCGAAGAGAACAGACCCTGGGACGGATCGCTGAAGTCCAGTGGCAGACCGAGCGCCTCGCGCGGGGTCGAGCGCCAAGGCGCGTCGTACAGCAGGCTCTTGGCGGATCCCGGAGCGGTCGGGCCAGGCAGGACGAACCCGATCGCGTTGCCCGCGGCCACTTGCTGGCGGTACTGTCTCGGGTCGAAATCGGATACGGAGTAGGCCGGACCCAGCAGGTAATCGGCGCATCGGTCATTCGGATAGAAAATCTTCCACGCCGAAATAATCTGGCGGTTCAGGGGCCCGCCGCCCTGCGCACCACGGGAGGCGGTGATCCTGCCGTCGGGCGAGGTGCACTGCACCTGGGCCTCCATCAGCCTCCGCCAGTGGGGATGCCCAAACGTATTGACGCCCCGCCTGGCCAGGGCCACCATCGAAAGCAGTTGGAATGGCAATCCCTCGCTGGCGAGACCGTTGGACTCGTACAGCATACCGCATTCATCGATACCCCATTGGAGAAAAGCCTTGACGGTCTCGATGCCGCAGTCGTGCACCTCCCGGTCAAAACCCTCCTCGCCCTCGATGGCCAGATTGGCCAGGAAGATCGTCAGGTCGCGCGTGACCGAGTGATTGTCACGGATGCGCAGGGGGCCGTTCTGGCCGTACCCGCGGCGCCCCCCCACCACCTTGGCGATCACGCGCCGGACGAGCGCAGCCTGCTCAGCTGTCATCCACCGGGCAGCAAAGTCATAATTCAGCCCCAAGGTTCTGGGGCCAATCCATTCCGGCAGAGATCGCCAGTAGGCGTTGTATACGTCCGGCTTGTTCACGTACGCATCGATTCGAGGCTCGATCAGCCGGTAATAGTTGCAGATCGCCGCCGCCGCCTTGGCGCCGAGATCGGCGTTCTCCGTCAACAGGGCATACAATGCGATCGTATTGAGACACTGTGCTACCTCTTCGCCACCCGAAGAGCGGATGCCGTCCCCTTGCCATTCAAACGTCAGCCCGCCGAAGTCTCCCGTGTGAAGCTTCGCGAAGAGGCGTCCGTCGCTCGTGTGCGGGTCCAGCCACGTCCGGCCCAACAGATACTCCGTCTCGATCAGGGACATCGATCCGGTCACAGACGACTTGATGCGAGCCAGAATCAGTGGAATATCGCGAGGCCCGAACAGGATGCGCGGGTGGACGCCGGGCGGCGGAACGTCGCCGGCCAGCTCGTGGGCACCGAGGGCCGGTTCATCGTACCGCTTCTCCGAAATCAACCGCCACGGAGTCTCGGGCTCGTCGTACAGCGCCAACTGCTCGGGCGCAAACTCGACGTGTTCGGCCCAGCGGCCCCAGGCCTTGAGAGCGGGGATATTGCGATAGACAATCTGTGGGTCGGCGAATTTCTCCGGCGTGTCGAACAGCGTGATGATCGAGTCGATCAACTGCGAATCGTTGAGCGTCACTGGCGTGTCCGAAACGATCACCAGACCGCGTTCTTCCGTGAACACCTTCTTGCCCAGCCTGGCAGCCAAATCGCAGAGCGAGACCATCCGTCCCTTTTCGGCGATCCGAAACCCGAACCAGGGCAGGCGTTTGATTCCGAAGGCGGCCAAAGCAAACCGCTTCGGAACCATCACGTCGCCTTTGACCACTTCCGCCTCCGTCCGCCAGTCATACGGATCGAGGTTGACCCGCTGTCCTTTGATGAACCCATGGCGTCCGCCGGCAAAGACCACCACCAGGGTATCCTTGAGTCTTGCCCTGGCGGCATCGGTGGCCTCACGGCTGTAGGCCCCCAAGTCCCGGTCCCTGCCCCCGTCCGGTTCCCGGGCCCGCGCCGCCGCAGTCGTTATGACCGCACCGGTCAGCACGATTGCCGTGACGATGCTTTTCATCAGTTGTGCTGCTCCGTTCCGAACTACCCTTGCTGCCGTGTTCAACAACCCGTCCCAGGATACCCGAAATCGGGGCAGTTTGCCACAAGACGTACGCGCGAGAGGCTCCAGATATGTCCCGCCCGGTCAGAACGGCCCGGTAAGGGGGCTTAAGGGCGGTTTTCGCCCTGGCCGGCCCAACGAGTGGTCCGGCGCGCCGGAGGCAGAATACACGCCGCAGCGAGCAACGGAGACCGGCGTTTCCCGGAACGCCGCCGTCAGAGGTTAGACCATGTCGTAGTCGTAGGGCTTTCGCATCGGGCGGGCCAGGTACGTGCTCGCCTCGGCGTCGCCGATGAACTGTTCTTTGGCCGGGTCCCAATTCAGCTTTCGGCCCAGGCGGATGCTGATTACGCCCAGATGGCACAGGCTCGCGGAGCGGTGCCCCACCTCGGCCGGACAGATCGGCGCCTTTCGCGTCTTGACGCAGTCGATGAAGTTGGCGAGATGGTCGTTGCTCACATAGACGCGAGGGGCACTTTCCGGCAGCTTCTCCGTAAGCAACTGGCGGTCGCTTGCCTGGATAATGCCGCGTGTGACCCAGATCCAGCCGTCCGAGCCGATGAACTTGATGCCGTGCTGCTGACCGTTCGGATCCTTGACGCCGCCGTGCCATTCGCTGGCGGTAGTGCTCCTGCACGTGTGGATCACGCCGTTGGCATATGTATACGTCACCTCGTATTCGCTGGCGGCCGTGAAACCGCCCGGAATCATCTCAACCAGTTGCTTGCCCTCGACGCTCACTGGCCCGCTGTGGTCCAGTCCCAGGGTCCACAGCACGATGTCGTTGTGGTGCGCGCCCCAGTCGGTCATGGTGCCGCCGGAGTACTCCCACCAGTAGCGGAAGCTGAAATGGGTCCGCTCCTTCACGTAGGGAACCTTGGGCGTCTGGCCCAGCCAGAAGTCGTAGTCGAATCCTTCGGGCACCGCCGAGGTCTGGAACGGCCCCTGTCTCAGCCCCGCCGGCAGCCAGACTTCGGCCCGCTGGAATTTGCCGATCCGCCCGTTGCGGACCAGGTCGCAGGCCAGCCGGAAATGCACACTGCTGCGCTGCTGGGTGCCGGTCTGAAGAATGCGGCCGGTCTGCCGCTCGACCTCGATCAGGCGCTGCCCTTCGGCGATCGTCAGCGTCAGCGGCTTCTCGCAGTAGATGTCCTTGCCCGCCCGCATCGTCGCGATGGCGATCAACGTGTGCCAATGGTCCACCGTCCCGCAGATCACCGCGTCAATGTCCTTGCGATCCAGGAGCTTGCGGAAGTCGTGGTACCCGTCGGCCTCGGGGAAGTCTTTCTTGGCGTTCTCTACGTGCCGCTCGTCCACGTCACAGACTGCGACGATCTTGCCGAAGTTCTGCGCGTTGCGGGCGTCGCCCCGGCCCTGCCCACCGCAACCAATCAGGGCCAGACGAACCGTCTCGCTGGGCGACGACGGAGCCGGCGGTCCGACTGCGGCCGACTGAGCGGCACATTCCTCGACAAACCAGCCGGGCAACGACGCCCCGGCGGTCACCATGCCCGCCGCCCTCAGGAAGTCGCGACGTGTGGGGTTCGAACGACAACCAGCCATGACGATCTCCTTTTTTCAATGCCGCGCTGCAAGAAAGGTCGTTGACGGGTCCATCGTACCAACAACCCATCACGACCTCAAGCGTAGCGCCTATCTCTGTGGCACCAGCCGGACGTTCCAGACGTTCACGGCTTTCCAGTTATTGCGGTCGGTCGCCCGCAGAATCAGATGGTAGACGCCCGCCTTGTCGAACCGGACCTGGCCGATGGAGGTGATCCTGGGCCTGTCCCAGCCGCCCGTGCTGCCGACGGTGAACGGCACCGCCTGGCCTGCGACCTCGACCGTCAGCAGGCATTGATTTGCCACGGCGGAGAACTCACCGGCCAGCGTGTATTGCCCCGGCTCCGTCACGTAGACGAGCCAGTGCACGCGCTCGGCCGGGTCGTCCCAGAACCCGATGTTCGTCCTGCCATCGCGTTCCTCGGTGCCGATCTTGCCGCCTTCGAGCACCGCATTCTCCGCTTTCAGCTCCACCGCGCCGGGCAGGAACGACCGCCCTTCGGGGCTCAACTCCGCCCGAAAGCCTTCGATCTTGAATGCGTAAGCGTAGCGGCCCGGACGCTGGCCCTCAGCCAACGAGGGCACCTGAATCACCAGATTCCCGCTGTCGTTAACGCTGTACTTCAGCGGCTGATCGTAGCCCAGCAACATGACGGCGGCATCAGGCCCGGCGTTCTCGATCTGCACGAACCGCAGAGTCACCTCGTTCTGCGGCCAGCCCAGAACGATGGCGTAGAGCGTCCTGCCGTCCTTGGAGCGGGTGTAGCGGATATCCCGCGACGTGTAGTGCAGGGTCTTGAGGAAGCCGCCTTCCTTTTCCGTGTGTGTGGGCCCTTCGCCGTACATCTTCCACGGACGCGTTGCATAAATCGCCTCACCGTTGACCTTCAGCCACTGGCCCATCTCACGCAGCATGGTCTGTTGCTCCGGCGTGATCGTACCATCCGCTTTCGGGCAGACGTTCAGCAGCAGGACCCCGTTCTTGCTGACGATGTCGATCAACTCGTGGACCATCTCCTCAGGCGTCTTGACTTGCAGACCCTGAACCCACGACCAGCTATTGTGCGCCGCCGAGTCATCGGTCTGCCACAGATCGACCGCGATGCCTTTCGTCCAGCCTCGCTCAATATCCAGCACACCCACCCCTTTGGGCAGGTATTCGTCCTTACGGGTGATGATGACCGGTTTGCCCCAGGTCTTCTCGTGATTGTAGTAGTACGCTGCCATCTTCCGCTTGTACTCGTCGGGCACCTTGCCGAGGCCGAAGTCGAACCAGATCTGATCGGGCTGGTAGTTGTCGATGACCTCCTTGAGCTTGATCAGCCAGCGATCGTACGCGAGGGTGCGGTCCTCCATCAGGGGAAAACCGTACAGGTCCGCATATTGCGGATCGGCTGTGTCCCAGCCTTCCCTGGCTGTGTAGTAGCCCTGCACGTTGAACGCGTGGTGGAATGACGTGACAATCCGCAGGTCGCGCTTGCGCAGCTCCCGGATCAGTTCCCCGGCAATGTCGCGTTTCGGTCCCATGTTGCCGACGTTCCAGCGGTTGACCTTGCTGGCCCACATGGAGAAGCCATCGTGGTGCTCGGCCACCGGGCCGGCAAACTTCGCTCCGGCGTCCTTATACAACTGGGCCCACTCGGCGGGGTCGAACCTCTCCAGCGTGAACATCGGAATGAAGTCCTTGTACCCGAACTGCGACTGATCGCCATACGTCCGGCGGTGGTGCTCGAACGCCTTCTGATCGCTCTGGTACATCAGCCGTGGGTACCATTCCGTCCCGAACGCGGGCACGCAATAGACGCCCAGGTGTGCGTAGATCCCGAACTTGGCGTCCGCGAACCATTCGGGAACCTCATGCTTGCTCAGCGATTCCCACGTCGTCGCCCAGCTTCCCTGCGCGTTGAACTCGTCAATTTCCCTCAACTGACCGGCAATGTATGGGTCCTTCCCCTGGCCGAAGGCCGCCGAGAGAAGAATGCATCCGATCCACAGCCTGACCCACATCGGCCTGATCTTCATACGCAACCGTCCTTTCCGGGATTCGATATCATGTACCTATGCCCACCCACGCGCATAGTATGACCACCGGACCGCCGATTTTCGATGGCAATTCTTGACCCCCGGATGCCAATCCTTGATCCACCATCACCAGATCGGCAATGGTAGGGGCGAGGCATGCCTCGCCCTCCACAGCGTCCGGAGCGCCACGCGTCCGCTACGAAGCGTTCGGATCGATCGGTGCCTCGCGAGTGAGTGAGACCTCCGTCAGATTGCGGGCCAGTTCCGCGCAGACTTCATCGAGCGTCTCGCCTCGCGCGAAGACAGGGCTGCCGCAAATGTGGCCGAAGAAGGCACGGATCGTCCCCTCGCTGTCGCGGGCGCCCAGAGTCCCGCCGGCCTTGTTCCCGTGGCTGTTGGCATACGCGCACACGATCCAGTTGCCGTCCGCAAATGCCTGCAGGAGAGCCGACGGCCGTTTCTTGCCGACGTCAGATACCTTGACTGTCCGGTACGCACCGTCCCCGAGCGACTCGATACGAATGCAGTTGAATCGTTGCTTGACATCTTCCAGCGAATCGCACGCCGCCAACTCTGTTGCCCACTGCCGGGCGTATTCGTAGGAGCCGGAATAGAGCGCGCCGCCTCGCCTTGCCAGCGCGGGCACAATGATCGCAACCAGAAAGACCATGCCGCCAATGGCAATGGCCAACTTGAGTAGCGTTTTCACGTTGCGCTCGTTCACCTTCTCGGCGGTTGCCCGTTCGGATCCTGCTCCAGCGGGATCACGTAGTAGGGTATCCCGTTGAACTCGCGCGGCAGCCACCCCTCGGGCGCCTGGCGACCGCGAGGAAACTGCGGCAACGGCAGTGCCCTCGGGATCCGCGGGCTGACCCGCAACTGCTTCTCCAGCGTCGCCACCTTTTCCTCCAGGGTCTTGACGCGATCCTTCAGTTTCTCGAGTTCGGAGGAATTCGAGTCCGGCTGCTCGCTGGCCGCCATGGCCCACACGCTCCCGAGAACGCAGCAGCCTATCACGACGATGGCGATTGACGTCTTCATGGTCTGTCCTTTCCCCATGCAGCCTTCTCTTGCCGTGCCGAGACGCTACACTCGCTCATGCCGATACCATGATGGCAGTTCGCTCGGGGAAAGGCAAGGGCAAATCCAGGGGCAGACCGAGCTCTGAATGGGTGCTCTGCACCTAACGCTGAGGTGCATCGGGCAGGAGCTCGAAGGCGGCGCTGACCGCTCCGGGGATGCTTCGGGGCCGGCCGCTCTGGAGGTCCACGAACACCCAGTCGGTTTCGCCCTGAGCCAAGGTCACATTGTCGCTCGTTCGAACAAACCTGTAACGGCGCAGCGAGCGGACCTTGCGGAAGCTCGCCACCCAGGTCAGGGCCTCGATCTCGTCGCCGGCAAAGGCTGGGTTAAGGTACTCGATCCAGTGCGACCGGGCCACCCACGTAGCGCCGATTCGGCGCGTCGCGTCCGTACAGCCGGCGGCGTCGGCATGCCGCACCGCGACGTCCTGCATCCACTGCACGTACACCACGTTGTTGACGTGCCCGTTGGCATCGATGGCCTCCGGTCCCACGGTGAACCGATGTCGATAGATCGCCTGCATTATGAACCCCATCTGTCGGCGTTATGCGATGCGCCTGCGCACGCGGCGGCCACAGCCTAACAAACAGAACCAAGAAACTCAACCGCGGGCCTCGTGCCGACTGCGTTCCGCGCTTGCGGTAATCCTCGGCCTGCCACTCAGGGAAAGGGCTGTGCGTTGCGAGCGATTGGCTCGCGTATCCGGGATCAGGCATCACGTCCCCACGGATAGACTGGAAACGGTGAATCGCGATTCGTCCGCACAAGTGCTTGCCGCCGGCGTCCAGGCACTCTATCATGTCCGTCAGCTTCGAGAGGCCGTCCGGACGATACCGACCGGTTTCGGACCGTGCAGGGAACACCGCTTGGCTCTTTGGATTGCCACGCTTCGAGGCAGGAAACCATGCGCAGCAGAAATGGGAAAGGATCGACATGAAACGCGTGACGACGCAAACCCGCAACCACCTGCCCGAGGGGACCGTCCACCCGGGCCGGCGACAATTCCTCAAGACGGCAATGAAAGCCGGCGCCCTGCTGGCTTTGCCCCAAGTCATTCCCAGCAGCGCGCTGGGCAAGGCCGGTACCGTCGCGCCGAGCGAACGCATCACGCTGGGGGCCATCGGCATTGGAGGTCGCGGCAGCTACGTCCTGGGCTGCTTTCTGCACGAGGAGGACCTGCAATGCATCGCGGTCTGCGACGTGCGGGGCGACCGACGCCAGCGCGCCAAGGACATGGCCGACGCCCGCTACGGAAACCACGACTGCACCGCGTACATCGACATGCGCGAGCTGCTGGCCCGCGACGACATTGATGCCGTGCTGATTGCGACCGGGCCCAATTGGCATGCGACCGCCTCGATCATGGCCGCCAAGGCGGGCAAGGATGTCTACTGCGAGAAGCCCTGCACGAAGAACATCGCCCAGAGCCTCGCCCTGGCGGACGTGTTCCGGCGGACCGGCCGCGTGTTCCAGGCCGGCACGCAGCGCCGCAGCCTGCCCAACTTCGCCTATGCGGTTGAACTGGCCCACAGCGGAAGGCTCGGCCAACTGGTCACACTGCACGCCCATCCCGGCGGTCTGGGGACCTCGATGAGCGGCTGGCTGCCGGCCGAACCCGAGCCGCCCCGCGACCAGGTGGACTGGGACATGTACCTCGGACCGGCCGCATGGCGACCCTACAACCGCAAGCTCCTCGACGGCTTCAACTTCGAGAAGGGTGGCGGCATGGTCGGCGGTGGATGCCTCGAATGGGGCTCGCACTGCGTCGACCTTTGCCAATGGGCCAACCAGGCCGACGACACCGCCCCGGTCGAGTACGAGCCGGTCAATGGGCAACTGCATGCCCGCTACGCCAACGGCGTCAAGCTCGTGATGCGCAACGACGGGTGGCTGCCGCTGGGTTCGTGTCCGGTTCGCTACGAAGGCACGACGGGGTGGGTTGAGACAGGCGACGATGCGGAATTCGCCGCCAGCTCGCCGGACCTGCTGACGCGTCGCGGCGCCAAGATTCCGGGCTATCCGGCGGACTTCCACGTGCGCAACTTCCTCGACTGCGTCAAGTCGCGGGCCCAGACCCGGGCCAACGCCGACGCGGCCTGCTGGGCGCATATCGCCTGCCACGCCGCCAACGTCGCCCTGTTCCTGAACCGCAAGGTCCGATTCGACCCGCAGAAGTGCGAGTTCATCGGCGACGAACAAGCCAATCGCTTGCGCTCCGAGGCGCTGCGCGAACCGTGGCGGATTTAGTATCCGACCTTTTCGAAAGAGTCTACCTGCATGACGAGGATCATCATGAACGTTGCGAATAGACACTTCATCGGGCCTGTTCTTCTGATCACGGTGCTCGCTTCGCTGACAGCGATCGCCCAGGACCAGGCGGCCAAACAGCAGGAGTTGATCGCGCTGCTCCAATCGAACGCCGCACCCGCGGAGAAGGCCATCGCCTGCAAACAACTGGCCATCTACGGCAGCGAGGAGGCGGTGCCGACTCTGCTGCCTCTGCTGGCCGACCAGGAGCTCGCTTCGTGGGCAAGGACGGCGCTGGAGGCGATTCCCGGCTCGGCCCCCGACGAGGCTTTGCGCGAGGCGATGCGCACGTTGCGGGGTCGGCTGCTGGTCGGAACAATCAATTCAATCGGCGTACGCCGCGATGCCATGGCCGTCGAGCCGCTCATTCAGAAGCTTGGCGACAGCGACGCGGACGTGGCCTCCGCTGCCGCCGTAGCCCTGGGCCATATCGGGGGTGACCGTGCCGCCGAAGCCCTCGCCCAGGCCCTGACCAAGTCGCCCGCCGCGGTGCGCTCGGCGGTAGCTGAAGGCGGCATCCTCTGCGCCGAGTGGTACCTGGCGAAGGACCAGGCAGCGGAAGCAGTGAAACTCTACGACGCCATCCGCCAGGCGGATGTGCCCAACCAACGACGCCTGGAAGCCATTCGAGGGGCGATCCTGGCCCGCAAGTCCGCTGGCATCGGCCTCTTGATCGAGCAACTGGAATCAGCAGACAAGGGACGATTCGGCATCGGCCTGCGGAGTGCGAGAGAACTGGCCGGACGCGATGTCACGGAGGCTCTTGCGGCCGAGATGGATCGCCTGAGCCCCGAAAAGCGTCCCCTGCTCCTGTTGGCGCTGGCAGACCGGAATGATGATGCAGTCCTGCCCGCCGTGCTGCGAGCGGCCCAGAGCGGTCCGAAGGTGTTACGCATCACCGCCATCGACATCCTGATCCGCCTGGGCAACGTCGCGTGTGTTCCCACGCTGCTGGAGGCAGCCACCGAAGGCGACGCCGAACTTGGAAAGGCGGCGCGGGAGACGCTGTCCAGACTGCGAGGAAAGGACGTGGACGCCGCCCTCGTCGGGCGGCTCGCAGACGCCAAAGGCAGGATGCGCCAGGTACTCATCGAACTGGCAGGGCAGCGGGAGATTGCAGCCGCCCTTCCCGCGATCGTTTCGAGCCTGGAAGACGCCGACGCCGGCGTTCGTGGTGCGGCCATCCAGGCGGTCGGCGTTCTTGGCCAGGACCAGCAGATGGCCGACCTGACCAGGCTGCTCCAGAAGACGACCAACTCCGCCGAGCGTACGGGCATCGAGAAGGCCCTGCTGGCGGTCACGGGCCGTTCCGGCGTCAAGAGCGTGCCACACCTGCTGCCTCTGACCAGGAGCACCGACAGCTCGCTTCACATCATTGGACTGCATGCACTGGCCGTCGTCGGTGGGCCCGAGGCTCTGGGAGCCGTCAAGTCCGCCATCGCGGGCGGCGACGCCACTGTTCCGGACGAAGCCGTGCGGATTCTCTCGACCTGGCCGAACAACTGGCCCGAGGACACCGAGGCGGCAGACGCCTTGCTGCATCTGACGCAATCGGGCGCCAAGATGTCGCATCAGGTGCTGGCCCTGCGCGGCTATCTCCAGTACATCCGAGGCACCACCAGGCTCAGCAGCGACCAGAAGGTGGCCAAAGTCATGGACCTGCGGCCTCAGATCAAACGCCCCGAGGAGGAGCGTCTGGCGATCGCCGTCCTCGGCGAGGCCCCCAGCAGCGGCTCGCTTGAATTGCTGACCACGCTGGCACAGGACCCGGCGGTCGCGGAAGAAGCGTACTCGGCCATCATCAAGGTCGCCGCCGAGGCACAGGGACTCTCGAAGGAACAGCGGCAGCAGGCGCTGCGTGCCGTCGTCGAGAAATCCGGCAACAACGACACCAGGCGACGAGCCCGGGAAGCCCTCAATAGGATACAGCCGTAGGCGCAAGGTATCTCGAACCAATGACCATCGCCGCGTCGAGTGGCAACGGTAAGCGCTTTCGATCCCGATGCGTATCGGGATCGGGAGCCGATGCTTCTCCGCACTGGCTCCGGGGGAATGTGGAATGGACGCCAAGGGCAAAGGAGCTTTCGAGATCTCAGAAGACAAGGCTCTGCAACGCGACCGGCCGAAGGGCTTGGCCCGCCTGAGGACCTATGCCACGGGCAAGGAAATCCTCGTGCTCGGACCCAGCAGTGCAGGCAAGAGCAAATTCGCCGAGTACCTGCAACTCGGTCGTCTGCACCCGGAAGGCGAGCGGGAGATGACGTATGGGGTGACGAAATCGCCCACGTTCGTGCTCACGCTGGCAACCGATCCGGACGCCTCGCGGTCGGGACGATCGGGGCTCGTGCTGAACGTCCGGCGGACGGTCGACACGCCGGGGCAGACCGGACCCGTCCAGCACGCCAGTCTGGTCGGCGACCGGAAGCCGCATGCCATCGTCATCATGCTTGATGGCAGCAAACCCATCAGCGCGACCATCCACTGGCTCTCGCTGTTCTGCAACCGCCTGGACACCGTGCTTCGCAAGAGCCGCCACGTGCAGAAGAAGCTTCGCGAAATCGCGGTCGTGCTCAACAAGCGGGACAAGATCGACCAGGACCAGTGCAATGAGCTGGCCGCCGGCGTTCGGGAGGTGCTCCAGCGGCATCTGTCCGTGGTCCTTGGCGTCGACCGCGTCGGCACGATCCCCATCTTCGAATGCATCTCGATCCAAACTCCCCAGGGAACCGCCCTGATCGACACGGTCCTCACCCACCTGGCCCAGCAACTGACTGGATAGAATCTCGGTGTTCTGAACTGCCTGCATGCACGGCAGAGGTTATCGTCCAGTCAGGAACTTCCCGCTGGATGTCAAGGTCCGAACGAAGGCCTGCTTGGGCGGCGACCGCGTCCGGCACCTCGCCGGCCGCTGACTGTCCGGACGCAGTGAGCCGGAGCCCTGCCACAGCGAGTCCGCCGGTGCCTTTATGGGCAAGGCGGACGACGGCGTGTAGAACGAGAAAGGGCCCTTGCTCCGGCGGCAAGGGCCCCATGATGTGTCAGGTCAGAACTGCGTCACAACACTACTCGGTTGCCGGGTGGCCGTAGCCGATGTCGTCGATATAGACGGTGCCGGTTCCGCCGGCCT
>DAOTJE010000033.1:0-54151 GCA_035448545.1 Sedimentisphaerales bacterium
TCGGCCTGGCGGTGACCAGCCACAGTGCGGGTGTTCTGGCCAGCGCGGAGTTCTCGAAGGTGACCACTACCGGAAACGTAACGGGCCAATGGGCGGTGGAGACGATCGGCGCCGCGCAGCCTGAGGGCAACGACGCCGGTCAGCTCTACGTGACGCTGGAAGACGCGTCGGGCAAGGCGGCGACGGTGAGCCATCCGGCGGGCGACAGCGCGGTCCTGCTGGCCGGCTGGAACGAATGGCTGATTCCGATGAGCCAGTTCACCGGCGTGAACCTCGGCCGGATCGAGGTGCTCCGGATTGGCGTCGGCAACCGTACCACTCCCACCGCGGGCGGCACCGGCATCGTCTACATCGACGATATCAGCTACGGCCACCCCGCTGCACAATAGCGGAACCAATCAAACCGTGTCCGATGGCGATGGGGTGCCTCCATCGACGTCGGTTGCGGAGAAGGGATTTGCCGGGGCCCCTGTCTGTTCGCAGGCGCGGAGCCCCGCTCGTTTCCAGGCCCGACAGCCCCGGATTTCGACCGGCGGCAGCCGAAATCCTGTTGAATGCCTGGCTCGAATCTGCTATAAGTAAATGGGGTCGGGGGCGTTGGTTCCGGGACCGGTTGATCCCGAGGTGGTATCGACCCGCCAACGCCGGAGAATATCGAGGAGCCGGGGTTCACATCCCCTCGGAGGCCCGGAGTGATTTCTGTCTTTTCAGGCGTGCCATTAAAGGGGGTGCGCGGGTTGTTTGCGCTGGGGCCGTCTGACTGTCCCCATCCATGCCCTCTGTGGCACGCGCCAAGAGAAAGGAGGTGCCACACAAGCCCTACAGTCGTTCTGAGCAGGTGAGATGATTGAGTCATGGCGTTTGGTATCTTCGCGGCACCGGCACGCAGGAAGGAATGCGTACCACGGTGGAAGAAGGTGGATGGGGCGTGTTGCCCCGAAAACGACTGTGTCATCGGTCTGCATCACGTCTGAGAAGGAGGACAATTATGGGTAGGAACAAACTGGTTGCATTGACGCTCTGTGCCTTCGTGGCGGGCCTGATGGCCACGCCGCCGGCACAGGCAGGCGATCCGGCGCTGATCGCCTGGTGGAAGCTGAACGACGGAACCGGCACCGTCGTCCTGGACTCGTCCGATTACGGCAATCACGGCACGATCATGAATCCCAATGCGGGTTTGGGAGCCGGCGGCTCGGTTTGGGTCAACGACCCCCAGCGCGGCATGGTCATCAGCTTCAATGGGGCCGACGGCAGCGGCGCTTACGTCACCACCCCAGTGACCATTCCGGCGATGACGCTGACCAACAGCTTCACGTATGCTTTCTGGACCAAGCAGCCTGCGGCTCAGGCGACGAATAACGACGTCATCCTGGGCAATCGCTATGGCGGAACGGCATCACCCCTTCAGTTCGTCAAGTTCACACCCACACGATTCGAGTGCTACAACGATGACAGCTCTTACATCAACGGGATCAACTACAATTCCATCCCGAGCGACGTTTGGGTTCACCATGCCCTGGTCAAGGACGGAGCGTCTCTGACCTATTATCGTGACGGCGTCGTGCTGTTCACCAACACGATGACCCTGACCGTCGATCCGAATCCGTTCTACATGGGCGCCGATGGCTTCAGCGGCGCGCAGGAAAACTGGCAAGGCTATCTGAGCGACGTGCGTCTCTATACGCGCGCGTTGAGTGCCAAGGAAGTTCTGGACGTCATGGCGGGTAAGGGACCGACCTCGGAAACCGCCACGGACCCGGTTCCTGAGGACGAAGCGGTCGATATCCCGCGCGATGTAGTCCTGAGCTGGACGCCGGGCGAGTATGCCAAGACACACGATATCTACTTTGGAACGATCGCCGACGACGTGGCCAATGCCAGTCGAGCCAATCCCATGGACGTGCTGGCCAGCCAGAATCAGGCGGCGGGCACCTTCGACCCGGATGGGCTGCTCGAATTCGGTCAGACCTACTACTGGCGTGTGGACGAGGTCAACGCCCCGCCGGACGCCACCATCTATAAGGGCGAAGTCTGGAGCTTCACCGCCGAGCCGTTCGCCTATCCGATCGCCGGTGTCGTCGCCACGAGCAACGGGAGCTCTGAACCCGCTGCCGGACCTCAGAACACCGTCAACGGATCGGGCCTTAATGCCGCCGACCAACATTCGGTGGAAACCGTGGACATGTGGCTGGCGACCCCTGGCGCCGAACCCTTGTGGATACAGTACGAATTCGACCGCGTTTATAAGCTCCACCAGATGCTCGTCTGGAACTACAATTCCATGTTCGAGCTGATCCTCGGTTTCGGACTCAAAGGGGTCACGGTCGAGTACTCCGAGAATGGCACAGACTGGACGGTCCTCGGCGACGTCGAATTCGCCCGGGCCACCGCCAAGGCCACCTACGCCGCCAATACGACCGTCGAGTTCGGCGGCGCGCCGGTCAAATTCGTCCGCCTGAACGTCAACAGCGGATGGGGCACGATGGGCCAGTTCGGGCTCAGCGAGGTCCGCTTCCTGTTCATCCCGGCGCAAGCTCGTGAGCCTCAGCCGGCCGACGGCGCCACCGGCGTCGAACCGGCTGCAACCCTGAGCTGGCGTGCCGGCCGAGAGGCTGCCTCGCACGAGGTCTATCTCGGAACCGATCCCAGCGCCCTGACTCTCGCCGGTACGGCTGCTTCTGCCAACTTCGCACCGGCTTTGCAATTCGGCAACACATACTACTGGCAGATCGTCGAAGTCAACGAGGCGGATGCCGTCCCGGCGTGGGCCGGCGACGTTTGGAGCTTCTCGACCAAAGAGTATGAGCTGATCGACGGCATGGAAGCCTACAACGACGACCTCGAAGCCGGGACTGCGATCTTCGACACCTGGCTGGACGGCTGGATCAACAACACAGGCTCGACGGTCGGTTACTTCAACGCCCCGTTTGCCGAGCAAACCATCGTCCACAGCGGCAGGCAGTCGATGCCTCTGACGTATGACAACACGAAGTCGCCGTTCTACTCCGAGGCGGAGAGAACCTTTGATTCCGCACAGAACTGGACCGTCTATGGAGCCGATTCGCTCGAAGTGTACTTCCGTGGTGTCGCGCCGGCGTTCCTCGAAACCGCCGGCGGGCGCATCGTTATGAATGCCATCGGCACCGACATCTGGAACAACGCCGATCAGTTCCGCTATGCCTATAAGAGCCTCAGCGGAAACGGCTCCATCGTCGCGCGGGTGGACAGCGTCTACATGAGCGACGGCTGGGCCAAGGCCGGTGTGATGATCCGCGAGAGTCTTGAAGCCGGTTCGGCCCACGCCATGGTTGTGGTCACACCCTCCAACGGCGTTTCGTTCCAGCGTCGCACGGCCACCAATGGAGCCAGTGAGAATACTGATGCGGCCGGTCTGGCCGCTCCGTACTGGGTCAAGCTGACGCGGACAGGCAATACCTTCACCGCCCAGCGGTCCGAGGACGGCGCCACCTGGATCGATATCGTACCGGCAGCCCCGGTGACGATCGCGATGGCGAACAATGTCTACATCGGCCTGGCGCTGACCAGCCACAATGCAACGATCTCCACGGGTGGCGAATTCTCCAACGTGTCCACGACCGGCAACGTCAGCGGAAACTGGCAGGTCGCCGAGATCGGGGTCGCGCAGCCTGCCAGTGGCAACTCGGCCGAACCGCTCTATGTAACCATCGAGGACAGCGCTGGAAAGAGCGCGACGGTCACGCATCCGTATGCTGCCGCCACGACCACGCCTGTCTGGAGTCAGTGGAGGATTCCACTGAGTGAATTCACAGGTGTCAACATGAGCAGGGTCAAGGGGATCAGAATCGGCGTGGGCAGCAAGACGGCCCCGAAGGCCGGCGGCACCGGCATCGTCTATGTCGACGATATCGGCTACGGCCGCACGGCACAGTAGCAGGACCGCCATTTCGTGGTGGATACGGGCCGCGCAAAGCCCAAGAGGCCGGTAACAGCAGATGCATCAATCGGGGCCCGTGCCTCCCAAGAGGCACGGGCCCCCGCTGTTTGCGCCGGAGCGGCACAAGATGGTGATTTCGCCACGAACGCGATCAAGCAACCCAAAGCCCTACATTCGCTCGTTCCGGAACATAAGACCTTTCGAAGAAACGGGTTATGGACGAACGTGGCAGCGCCCGAGACGAACTGCAAGGCAAGCCGCAGGCTGTCGGGCGTCGGACATCGCCCCGCACGTATAGCGTCCCGGAATCGGGCGGCCGCATCGATCCGGCGACAACTCTGCTTGCGGAATGTGCTCTCTTGCTGTATCGTCGGAAACCATGACAGCGAAAGTGATTAGAATCGACGGTTCGGATGCCTCCAGGGATCAGCTCAGAGTAGCGGCTGAGGTGGTGGACGCCGGCGGTCTGGTGGCCTTCCCCACCGAGACCGTGTATGGAATTGCCTGTCGCGCCAGCCGGGGCCCTATCGTGCGACTGGACGAAGTCAAGGGACGAGACACGCAAAAGCACTACACGCTTCACATCGCCCGTAACAGCGACTACCGCTTGTACGTCCCAAAGGTCGATCCCCGCGTGGAGAATCTCATCCGACGCGCCTGGCCAGGGCCGTTGACACTGGTCTTCGAACCCCATCCGGTTGAACTCAGTCACCAGCGAAGCAGGGTGGGCGACGAGGCATTCGAGATCCTCTATAAGAACGGCTCCATCGGCATTCGCTGTCCGGACCACCCTGTGGCGACGACACTGCTGCAACTGGTGCATGGACCGGTTGTTGCACCGAGCGCAAACCCGCCAGGCTGCGATCCGGCGCCCAACGCTGACCTGGTGATCGCTCAGCTCGGAGATCGACTGGACCTCATCCTGGACGGCGGGCCGTGCAGGTATTGTAAGAGCAGCACCGTTGCCCGCGTCGGACGCCGAGGCGTGGAAGTGCTTCGGGAAGGGGTGTACTCGCACCTGGATTTACAGTCCATGGCAACCATGACGTTCCTCTTTGTCTGCACCGGCAACACGTGCCGCAGTGCAATGGCCGAAGGGCTCTTCCGGGCCCATCTGGCGAAAAAAATCGGCTGCGGCGTTGACGAGCTTGCACAGAAGGGGTATAAGGTCCAGTCGGCGGGCACGATGGATATGGTTGGTGTTCCGGCCAGCGACGGGGCTATCGCGGCTTGCCGCCTGAAAGGAGTTGATATCACAGGCCACAGAAGCCAGCCTTTGACCCGGTCTCTGGTCGAGGCAAGCGATGTCGTTTTCTGCATGACGCGGGCTCACTGCGAGCAGGTTCGTGTTCTTTCTCCTGACGGTCGGGTCAAATGCTCTTTGTTGGCGCGCGACGTCGAGATTCCGGACCCGGTCGGGCAGCCACAGGAGTGTTTCAACAAGTGTGCCGATATGATCCAGGCTGCCATTGCAGCGAGAGTAGGTGAACTCGACATATGAAGGTAGCTGTCGGAAGCGATCATCGAGGCTTTGCCGCCAAGCAGCAGACCAAAGCCATCGTCACCCAGATGGGGCATGAGTGCATCGACTTCGGGACCGACGACACACACCCGGTGGACTATCCCGATCTGGCATATATCGTCGCCAAAGCGGTTTCGGAAGGGCAGGCCGATCGCGCGATCCTGATCTGCGCCACCGGTTTGGGGATGAGCATCGCGGCCAACAAGGTCAAAGGAATCCGTGCGGCCCTGTGCCACGACGAGCTCAGTGCCCAGATCTCGCGCGATCACAACGACACCAATGTGCTGTGCCTTTCCGGCGACCAGGTCGGAGAGGTCCTGTTACGCAAGATCGTGGAGGTCTGGCTCAACACCGAGTTCAGTGGTGGACGGCACCAGCGCCGGGTGGGCAAGATCCGCGCGATCGAGGAAGGGCGGGATCCTCGGGAACTGAACAACGGCTGACAGCACTGCCTGCTACCCCGCCGGTTGACGCGGTGACGCCTGTGGTCCTGTACCGGCGGTCTCGGCGATCGGCTGTGCGGTGGTCGTCACCCTGCCTCTTGCCAATTCTCTCGCACAAATTCGATCCAGCTCATGGAGTGTCTGTTCGAGCCCGGCCCGATACTGGCTGCGCTCGTACCGCGTGATGTTCTTGGGCACCTCGACCGGCTCGCCAAAGGCTACGTGCACACGACCGAACGGCCAGACAATGAGAAACCTGTCCCAACTCTTGAGCAGACGCTTGTGTGTGGCATCGTAGCTGACCGGGATAATCCTGGCGCCGGTGATCTGGGCCAGTTTCACAATTCCCTCATTGACGTGGAGTGCCGGCCCCCTGGGACCATCCGGAGTGATGGCGATGTTGCGACCCTCGGCGATCTTCGCCGCCAGCCGACGAACCGCTCTCTGTCCACCTCGGCTGGTCGATCCGCGCACAGCATCCTGCCGGAGCTTACGAACCAAAGCGGCACCGTAATCGCCGTCGCGGCTGAGACTTACCAGCATCGCAACTTTGCATCGCTGCGCGTGCTTGACGTAGAAGTAGACCAGATAGAAAAGCCGACTGTGCCAGAACGCAAAGATGTTGCCCCCCTGCTCCACATAGTCGCGGAACACTCGTTCGTTGGTCACGGTCAGCCGGTTGGAACCACAGACACATCGCAGCAGAATGTTGAACAGGGACGCGAAGACTATGGTCAGAAGTTTGTGCATGGTTCGATCCACAGGCTACGTGCTCACATGCACGGTCCGCGTGGCCCGGCGCAACGATCGCGCCACGCACACGTTGCCGCCTGCGCGACATGCTCCTTGGCTGTCCTCATAGCGGGTGCGAAACCGTTCCCGCACCATCAACATCCCGACCGTTACCGCTCTCGGTCCCCGGCAGCGATTGAGATTGCTCTGATTATTGCAGCTTCTGCTGCAACTGATCGAGCACGGAACGGATGGCGGCAATCTGACCTTGCAGTTCCGTCATCTGCTGCGTCTGCACTTTCAGCTTATTGCCCAACTGCTCGATCTTGGCCTGGGCCGCCCTGGCGTCCTCTATGGCTGCATCGCGCGACCGGCTCAAGGAAGCCACCTGCTTCTCCAGAAGCCCTCGCGTGTCCACCAGATTCTCCACCATCACCTGGAGCTCGTCACGCGACTTCACCAGATCACCGACGCGTTGCTGAAGCTGGCTCTTGTCCTGCCCCAACTCGTCGATTTTCTTCTGCAGCTCAACGCGAGCGGCCACCAGTTCGTCCACCCTTGTGGTGAGCTGATCGCGGGAGACCGTCAACTCTTGCACTTGGGCCTGGAGCTTGTCGCGAACTTCCACGGTGTTGGCCAAGCCGGATTCGGCCTCGCCCAGCGACCTCTCGAGCCTCTCGATATCCTGTTTGAGGGCATCTCTCTGGGCGGTGGTCTCCTTCAGGCTGGCCGCCAGCTGCTCGACCTGCCCCTTCAGCTCGGCATTCTCTGTGGTTGTGCCATTGCAGCCACATACACAGCCACACAGTGCCAGCAGCCCCGCCAGAGCACCAAACCAAACCACTACGTGTCTGCTCTTCATCATTCCGATCCTCCTCCTGCACTCGGCGTCAGCCAAGGCGTACACAGGCCGAGCCGTCCCGCTATAGCAGGCCAGGCTCGAACGCCCAGATCACCCTCGGGTCTGTATCCACGCGAATGACAAGCTTGAGGATATCCCATCGGTCGGCCACGGTCAAGCGTTTTCTGACCGTCGTGGCGAAACGGGGAATCTCCCTGCGAAAGGCCCTTGGTATCGCTGCCTTTGTGCCGCATACGAGTTTGCAGATCGAGGAAGGTCCGCCGAAAACGCGCGTGTACCGGCCTGCGGCCCCACTATACCTGGGCGGTCGAGGCGTCTCGCTGAGCCGTAGCCGATCGGCCCGTCGTCGCGATCCGGGAACCGTGCTCCACGAGCCGAGGGCTATCGAGGGTGGCCTTGCTGCCCAGCGAGCGCCATTTCTGATAGCGGCTCTCAAGCAGCTCGTTGATGGGAACACGCTGCAACTGGGCCAGCGTCTTGGCGACGTATGTCTCGACGTTGTAAACGGTGTCATGCACGTTGCGATGCGCCCCGCCCACGGGTTCAGGAATGATCGCGTCCACCAGGCCGAGCCGGTACAGGTCGCGACTGGTCAGCTTGAGGGCTTCGGCCGCCTCCGGTGCGCGCGCCCCGTCGCGCCAGAGAATGGCGGCACATCCCTCCGGCGAGATCACCGAGTAGTAGGAGAACTCCAGCATCGCCAGCCGGTCGCCGACGGCGATGCCCAAGGCCCCGCCGGAACCTCCCTCGCCGATGCAGATGGAGATGATCGGAACCTGCAGGCGCGACATCTCGCTGAGATTGACGGCAATCGCCTGCGCCTGGCCGCGTTCTTCCGCGCCCACCCCCGGATAGGCTCCCGGCGTATCGATCAGCGTCACGATCGGCAGGCCGTACTTCTCCGCGAACCGCATCTTCGCCAGAGCCTTGCGGTACCCCTCCGGATTCGGACAGCCGAAATTGCAGACGATCTTCTCCTTCGTGGTCTTGCCCTTGTCCTGACCGACGATCAGTACCTTGTTCCGTGCGATCTGCCCGATCCCGGTGATAATAGCTCGGTCGTCGCCAAAAAGCCGATCCCCGTGCAACTCTCGGAAGTCCTTGACCATGAGGTTGAGGTAGTCGCGCAGGATCGGTCTCTGAGGATGCCGGGCGACCTGGACCGTTTGCCAGGCCGTGAGATTCGAGTAAATCCGCTTCAGTTCGACGATCCGGTCCTTCTCGAGACGACGGATCTCGACGGAATAATCGATTCCCGTCTTGGCGCCGAGCGTGCGCAGCTCGTCCATCTGTCGTTCGAAATCGGCCACCTTCTGCTCGAAGTCAAGGTAACCGCCGTTCGTCGGTCTGTTGCTTTCACGCGCCATCAGGTCGCTCATCTCATCTGCTGTCACCACCGTGCCGGGCGTCTGTCAGGCGGCGATGAGTGTACAAAAAAAACGCCCCACGCCTAAGGCGGGGACTGCCTTTTCGTTTGCCGGATCCGTCGGCCCGGTTTCGAACCGTGAATGTTAACATTTTGCCCTGTGCCGGCAAAGAAAAAAATTGACAGGCCGGCGCGACGGCTATACCTTTTAATGTCGGCTGGGTTCTATCCATCGGTTATAAGGTCTTCTTGGTGAAAGACTTACGTCGCATCTGCGTCATTGGCCTTGGACTACTGGGCGGTTCGATATCTTCGGCGGTCCGTCATCGTATGCCTGCGCTGTCCGTCGTCGGGTACAGCCACCGGCCCGCCACCCGGGCGAAGGCCAGACGTCTGGCGATCGCCACGGAAGTGGCGGAGAAGCTCTCCGACGCCGTCCGTGATGCCGATCTGGTCGTCCTGGCAACACCGATCTTCACCTTCGCGCAGTACTTTGCCGAGCTCAACAGACTGGTCCGACGCGGGTGTATCGTCACCGATGTCGGATCAACCAAGGTGCTTCCGCATCGCTGGGCCCGGGAGCAATTGACCGATGGAGCCCTCTACGTCGGCTCGCACCCGATCGCCGGCTCGGAGCAGAGAGGGATCGAGTTCGCCCGGGACGATCTCTTCGTGGATGCCCGCTGCATACTAACCGCCACACAGGGCGCGAATCGCAGCGTACTGGGCACCCTGCGGCAGTTCTGGTCGGGTCTGGGCTGCAACGTTGAGATCATGAGCCCCGCTGAGCACGATCGGATTCTCGCCAACGTCAGCCATGTGCCACATGTAATCGCCGCCGGACTGGTCAACGCGAGCGATCCCCATGACATGAAATCGGCAGGGAAAGGGTTTCTCGACAGCACCAGAATCGCCTCGGGCCCGGCGGACATCTGGACCGATGTCCTGCTGGCCAACACCAGGAACATCGTCGCAGGGATCGACCGCATCCTCGCTGAGCTTTCCGCCGTGAGGCACGCCCTGAGGGCCGAAGACCGCCAGACCATCCAGGCCTTTCTCGAAAAGGCCCGCGGCAAGCGGGCCAGACTCGTCAAATACAAGATCAGGAAGAAGGAACTACTGTAGTGAAACAATGGCGTTTTGAGGTGTTCAACCGCCCCGGCTTCTCGGATGTGCACGGCAATGGAGTGCTGGAGGATATCCGCGAGCTCGGGATCACCACGATCGAAGCGGTGCAGTCGGCCAAGGTGTTCCTCATCGAGGCAGATTTCGACCAGGCCTTCGCCCATCGCGTCGCCAAAGAGTTGTTGAGCGACCCGGTCTGTGAGGAGTACTACATCGGTCGCAGCTCTGCGCCGGCGGGGCTGGCCCGCGCGACATTGATCGAGGTACACCTCAAGAGCGGTGTCACTGACCCGGTGGCCGAATCCGTCACGACGGCCATTTCGGACATGGGCCTCTCGGCAGCGCATGTCCGGACGGCCCGCAAGTACGTGCTGCTGGGCGAGATCCGTCCTGCCCAGATCGAGACCATCGCCAAACGGGTCCTGGCCAACGACTGCATCGAGGACGTGGTCGTGGGCGATGAGGCCGAGCCGCCCAGCCCTCACCTGAAGCCCTATGAGCTGCGCATCACGCACTGGCCCATTCGCGATCTCGACGATCGTGGTCTGGAAGCGCTCAGCAAGGAACGCGACCTGTTCCTGAACCTGACCGAAATGAAGGCGATTCAGGCCTACTTTCGCCGGCTCGAACGAGATCCGACCGATGTCGAGCTGGAAAGCCTGGCTCAGACCTGGAGCGAGCACTGCGTCCATAAGACGCTTCGCAGCGCGGTCGATATGACCACAGACGGTCAGACGAAGCACTTCGACAACCTGCTCAAAGAGACCGTCTTCAAGGCCACAAAGGACCTCGATAAGGACTGGTGCATCTCCGTATTCGCCGACAACGCGGGTGTGGTGGAGTTCGACGAGGAGTCGGCGGTCTGCTTCAAGGTCGAGACGCACAACCACCCCTCGGCCCTCGATCCCTACGGCGGGGCCGCCACCGGCATCGGCGGCGTCATCCGTGACCCGATGGGCACCGGGATGGGCGCCCGCCCAATCGCGAACACGGACGTCTTCTGCTTCGGCGAGCCCGACAAACGCCTCGACGAGATCCCCAAGGGTGTGCTCCACCCCCGACGGATCATGAAAGGCGTCGTCGCGGGCGTCCGCGACTACGGCAATCGCATGGGCATCCCCACGGTCAACGGAGCGATCTACTTCGACGACCGCTATCTCGGCAATCCGCTGGTGTACTGCGGCAACATCGGCCTGATGGACAAGGACAAGGCGTTCAAACACCCCCAGAGCGGCAACCTCATCGTGGTTGTCGGAGGGCGGACCGGACGCGATGGGATCCACGGGGCGACCTTCTCCAGCGGCCAGATGACGCACGAGCACGAGACGGTCTTCTCCCACGCGGTACAGATCGGCAACGCCATCACCGAGAAGAAGATGCTCGACGTGCTCCTTCAGGCCAACGAAGCCGGCCTGTATGAGGCGATCACCGATTGCGGCGCGGGCGGACTGAGCAGCGCCGTCGGCGAGATGGGCGCCGAACTCGGCGCCGAGGTCGATCTCGACACCGTTCCGCTCAAGTACACCGGCCTGAGCTACACGGAGATCTGGATCAGCGAGGCGCAGGAGCGAATGGTCCTGGCGGTCCGCCCGGAGAACCGCGAGGCGCTCCTGAAGATGTTCGAAAGCGAGAACGTCGAGGCTACGGTCATCGGTCGCTTCACCAGCGACCGGAAGCTCCGTCTGCGTTACCAGGGTCAGCAGGTGGCGGAGCTGGACATGGACTTCCTGCACAACGGCGTGCCGAAATACAGCCGCCAGGCAATCTGGACCACCCCGGCACTGAGCGAGCCGGCCAGCGCCGAGAAGGACCACTATAACGACGAACTGCTGGGCATCCTTTCTTCGTACAACGTCGCCAGCAAGGAGTGGGTGATCCGCCAGTACGACCACGAGGTGCAAGGCGGTTCGGTCGTCAAACCCCTCGTCGGCGTGGTGAACGACGGTCCCAGCGATGCGGCGGTGATCCAGCCGAAGCTGGCCAGTTCCCGAGGCCTGGCGATCAGTTGCGGCATGAATCCGCTCTACGGCGACATCGACCCGTACTGGATGGCGCTGGCAGGCATTGATGAGGCCGTGCGGAATCTGATCTGCGTCGGCGGACGGTTCGACCGTATCGCCCTGCTGGACAATTTCTGCTGGGGCAACTGCACAAATCCGCAAACGTTCGGCACGCTCGTGCGGGCCGCCCAGGCCTGCTACGACGGTGCCATGGCCTACGGCGCCCCGTTCATCTCCGGAAAAGACTCGCTCAACAACGAGTTCGCCTGTGAGAACGGCACGACAATCCGCATCCCGCCGACGCTGCTGATCAGCGCCATGTCGATCGTGGACGACGTCGAACGGTGCGTCACGATGGACGCCAAGAGGCCGGGCAATCTGCTGTTCGTCGTCGGACGGACCGGCAACGAGTTGGGCGGGTCACACTTCTACAAGCTTCGGGGCCAGCTCGGCGCCAACGTGCCCAAGCTGGACCTCGAACTGGCGCCGCGAATCGCCCGGAAGGTGGCCCAGGCCATCGCCGATGGGCTCGTCTCAAGCTGTCACGATTGTTCCGAAGGCGGATTGGCGGTGGCGCTGGCGGAGATGGCCTTCGCCGGCGGGGTGGGCATCGAAGCAGATCTGCACGGACTGCCGACATCAAGAGACTGCACCCGACCCGATGCGCAGTTGTTCAGCGAGTCGAACAGCCGCTATATCGTGGAAGTCGAGCCGCGACACTATGACGCTTTCGCCAAGCTGATGTTGAATCTGCCGTTCGGGCAGATCGGCAAGGTCACAGCCGGCTCGAAACTCGTGATTCGTTCGCGCGAGGGCAGGAACGTCATCGACGCCGAGATTGACATCCTGAAGCAGGCGTGGCAGAGAACACTGGACTGGTAACGGAATTGGTTGCAGTACGAGGACAGGAGATGGCAGAGGTTCGAGCATTGGTGTTGCGGGCAGCCGGAGTCAATTGCGACATGGAAACACGCCACGCGCTGGAGTTGGCCGGCGCTGAGGCCGACCGCATCCATGTCAACCGACTGATTGAAGACAAGGCCCTGTTGGACCGGTATCACATCCTGGTCTTCCCGGGAGGTTTCAGCTACGGCGATGACGTCGCCGCCGGGAGGATCCTCGCCAACCAGATCGTACACCATCTGGCCGACCCGATCCGTCGGTTCATCGACGAGGGCAAGCTCGTGCTGGGTATCTGCAACGGGTTCCAAGTCCTCGTGAAGATGGGAATATTGCCGGGCAACGGGGCCTTCAAGCAGGAACACGTCACGATCACGTACAACGACAGCGGCAAATTCGAAGACCGCTGGGTGCACCTGCTGCCCCAAACCGACCGGTGCGTCTTCATCGAGCCCCAGCGGCAGATCTATCTGCCCGTCGCCCACGGTGAGGGCAAGGTCGTCACCGCCGACGCCGCGACACTGGAGCGGCTGAAATCGGAGGGGTACATCGCCTACAAATACGTCGGCCCCGACGGCGAGGAAGGCCCCTACCCGGTCAATCCAAATGGTTCGATGGCGTCCATCGCCGGCCTGACGGACAGCACCGGCCGCGTCATGGGCCTGATGCCGCATCCCGAGCGGTTCGTCCGCCGGACCCAGCACCCCCACTGGACCCGGCTCGGCGAAGATCTCGACCCCGACGGCATCAAGATCTTCCGCAACGCCGTGCGCTACGCCCGGGAGAACCTGCTCCAGTCCTGCTCGGCCTGACCCAAAATCACAGAGCATCGCAAGACGCAACGGTCACTCCAGCAGCCCGGCCAGAACCAGCACGGCTTCCTGGCGCAAGGTCAGGACCTGTTGCAGTTCCCGGCGAACCTTGGCCAGCTCCTGGCGAGCCTTCTCCTTCTCGGCGCGCAGAGCCAACAGCTTCTCCCTGATCTGCTCGGGCTTGGCCGCCTCATCGCGCAACAGCTCGCGCAGCTCCTTTCTCCGCTGCTCGACCGGGGTGGTCGGCTCGACGTTGCCTCGCACCGGCTGGGCGTGGACCCGTTCGTAGACCGCTTCGAGCCGCGGCCGCACGACGGTCCACTCGGCATGCGAGACACCGAGTTGCCCTTTCAGATTCTCGATGGCCCTGGTGCGGTCCAGGCCTGTTTGCTCTTCCATGATCTTGCGCATCTCTTCCGGGCTGCGGGCATTCCTCATCCGCTCGGAAAAGGCCCGCGATCGCTCCATCCGCTCGCGAACTTCCGGCGGCGGCTCACGCCGCTCCTGGCCGAGCGCCGAACCCGCCAGCACACCCAGCACCGCCGCGCCCGTGCATCTCATCAGTGCCCGTCGTGAAATCGCTCCTTGCGAAATACCGCAGAGATCGCCCGATCCATGTTGATTGCTCTGTTCGATCGGCATGGTGCGTACTCCTCATTCCCGGGTATCATCGACGCGTCGGACCGCGGCGCCTTGGCACATCGGGGCGGGGCGCCGGCGGCGTCTGCCGGATGCCTCGTTCGCGGGTGATCTGGTCGAGTTGCGCGGAGACCTCCTGCAAGCGCGTGGCGCCGGGCATCTCGAAGATGTTTCTCTGCTCGGCCCCCACGCTGGCGGATGAATAGGGCTTGGCCTCGTCCAGTCGAGCCGGACCGAGGGCCTCCCACGCCGCCAGCGCCCGGCGGACCGCCGGCTCGACCATCGCGGCCACCCGGCTCCGTGTCGTGTTCGTCAAGACCCAGCGAATCTGCGCCGCCATCGACTCGTCCTGGAGGACCTCGCGATCGGCCAGCGCCTTGTCCAGATTGTCCAGGCTGATGGCCCGCAGGGCCAGTCCCTCATATTGTTCCAGGGGCGAGAGCCCCGGTCTGGTCAGGAACCGGTCCAGCAGTTGGACCTTCGCCCACGGCGAGCCCTGGATGGAACGGCAGAAGCGATACACCCCGTCGGCGTCGTTGAGGGCGGCGGACTTTTCGACCCAATGTTTCAGAAGGGCGTTGGCCTTTTCGCTCTGGCCGGCGCCGATAAGGCTGTCGATGTAGCGATATCCGCCGGCCATGACCATCTGATGCAGCCCGGCTTCCTCCAGCATCCGCCAGTAGCGATGGACGCGCTGCTCGAAGGCGTCATAGTCCTTGACGATCAAGTCCATCCTGGCGAGGGCGTGGAGGGCCTTGAGCCGGCCGCCGAGCCCCCGGTCGCCCTCGCCGGCGAGCTTCTCGTAATGCCGCTTCAATTCGGCGATCTGCACGCGATCGGCGTCACTGAGTTGCGGCGGGCGGTCCTCCGGCAGCACCGGCGCCCGGTGGTACCGAAGGATTTTGTCCAATTTGTTCTCCAATTCTTTGATTTCGGCGAGCTCGCTGCCCGGCTCGGCGAGGATGTTGCGGGGTCTCCTGTCCCGTCCCGTTCGCATCTCCTCGGTCCATGGATACAGGATAGTTCGATAGTGGGCGCGGAGCTGGCGAATCAGCCTGGCGTCGGCCGGCTCGATGTCCCTCTTTGGGGGCCTGGGCATCCGATCCACCTTCTCCTGCCACTTGCGCATCTGCTTCTGCGATTGGGCCGCCTCCTGCCTGTGGATTTGGTTGCGCCTGTCAAGCTCTTTGGCCGCCTCTGCCGGGTCCAGAGGAAGCGGCGCGCGGGCGGTTTGCCTCGGGCTCTCCGGCGGCGCCGGCATCTCCCAGACGGGATACTTTGCGATCAAGGTCCGAACGAAGGCGAAATCGTTCGGATCGACCTCCAGCGGCCCGAGGTCGGACACATGGTAAAGATACTTTTCTTCGAGCTTGCCCCACGTCGAATAGGCGTCGTCAAGGCCGCCAAACGCCTTGGCCGCCTCCCACACGCCGTCCTTGTCCAGCTCCACGCGCTGGAAGTTCATCAGCCGCGCCGACCGCATGGGCCAGCGGTCCTCCGTGCGATGCACCGCCACCTGCACGGGCAGCCGCAGGACCGTCTCGCCCAGCGTCACGTCCTCGTAGGTGACCGTGCACGTCCTGCCCCCTTTGTGCGAGACGTAGTTGACGTCGGGGATCTCGTAGGTCGCTGTCGTGTCCCTGGACGTAACCGTCACGTGGCCTTCCATGGCGAGCTTCTCGGGCCGAACGGGCAATTCGGCGATCAGCCTGGCCAGAGGAGCCGGCCCATCGCTGCGTTCGTACTCGTACGTCATCGAGGCCAGCAGGCGCTGCGAATCGTCGAATAGCTCCATCGACTCGATCCGATCGTCGGCGATCCGAGCCTTCAGACGCGCCAGCGTGCGTGCGAGGCCCGAAGGCCCCGCCGGCACGTTCACGTCGATCTGACCATCGCCCGGCGAGCCAAGATCGGCGGCGTACACGCGCCGGGCCAGCGCCTGGGCCTCGGCGAACCGCATCTCCTCGCTGCCATAGAAGCCGCCGCCCCAGCGGAACGGTGGGCGTTCGCCGACCGGCTTGGGATAGGTCGTGTTCAACGGGAACCACCAGGAAAACCACTGCTGGTCCATCCGAAAGCCAGCCTCATCGCTCAGGATGATCTGGGTCCTCATAGCTCTGCCAAAGCCGGGGAACTCCGTCCAGATCACTGAGACGACGTAGTAGTCCTCGCAGACCCAGTACCTCGCGAACACCACGAGGTTGGTCCATCCCGTCCAGTCGTGATTCATCTCGCTGACCACGTCGAATTGGATCAGGCCGGCCTTCTGGCCGGAAGGTTGAATCGGCTGCCGGGTGCTGACGCCGGCGGCCACCGAGAGGGCCGCCAGGCAGACGACGACCCACAGGCGGCGTGGGGTGTGTGTCGTTCTCATGGCTCTACTCCACAGGATACGTCAGAATGACTCCATCCGAGATCGCCTCCTGTACCAGCAGCGCGGGAGTCAGAAGGAAATCTTCGTGCTCCCTTATCAGGAGCGAGATATCCACCAAGTGGGAGTCGACGTTGAGGTGACGACGGATGATGGCTGCCTCTCCGGGAGCTCTCGCGTCGAGCAGACGCTGGTACCCCGGCGGGAGCCCCTGATCGGGCGCCTGGACGGCACCCGCACCGACGCACAGCAGCACACATGCCAGGACAACGAGGCGTACCGCTGGCATCATCGATCTGTATGGAAGGTACATTGTGTTCTCCTTCAAGGCGTCCTGCCGGCCCTGGCACACAGGGCCGGCAGACGTATCCGTTTCTCTAATAGAGGCAACTCTGCATAGGCCTATCGGATGTTGCCGTAGACGGTAATCTGAGCCTGTCCGGTAATGGAGTACGCCCCCTCGCCGCCCGCGCGGAGGTAGTAGTAGTTGGTGTCGCCGATCTGGATACTTGCCTGGGCCGCGGCAGATCCGCCCACCGTCGCACTCACCGTAAACATTTCTCCCTTCGGTTCGCCCTGATAAGACGGTGTAAGTGACGCCGTGAACGCCAAGTAGCCTTCGTACCCTACATTGTAGTCATATGGATACGGGTACCACCAGTCGACCCAGTCCTGGCTCACCGTAACGTTCTCCGGGTCATTCGAGGCACCCGAACCGGTGTAGGTGGTGTTGGCGATTGTGAAGCTTATGGCCTTCGAGCCCCCCGGTTCCCAGATGTAGGTGGACTGGCCGTTGGCATGGCTCCAGATATACATCCACTCCTGCAAGCCCGTACCCGCAGCAGGGGCCAACGCAACACCGCAATTCCCTTGCGTCCAGCCAGATACGAGCAAAGATCCCGGGGCACCGTAGGCTGCTCCCTGGCCGTTCCAGGCGTACCACCAGCTTCCATCCGGGGCAGAATCTGAATCCGGGGGGCTGACGTAGCTGGTTGTCCCCTGGTAGACCCAATCGGCAGAAAGCGGGCTCGCGAATACGACACTCAGCACCACGACCAATACATTCATCTTGCGCATCGTTCTTCACCTCCACATGTTAGCTCGCAAAGAAACTCTCTCTCGCGCAAGGCGCGCATAGGCGCCACTCGACGGCATTCAGCTCATGGCGACCACCTCCCTTCGCGCCCCTTCGTAGAGATGGCCAGACACCTTGGATCGCCCGCGCTGCCCGCGCCACATGATTTGAACAGAATCGGTGCGGGCCCCGATGGGCATCGGGTATCTGCGTTGGGATTGTCTCGTCCTGCAACCCATCGCTTTTGGCTCCTTTCTCGCGGAAGGAGCTCTCCTGTTCGCGGCTGCCTGCGGCAGGCCGCCACCGCTGATTTCAGACCTGCTCGCCAAGGGTTTCCTGACGATACTCGCTCAGGCCTCATCCATATCGTATTGTGGGTTGGCCCGGCGGATATGCAAGAGAAATCTGGAAAAAGAGCAGAAACTTCTGCACGCCAGCCGACTGCACACCGAGCGGTGCTTTCCATCAGGGAGCAGGCAAGGCGGGGCCTCGCTCAGTCGTGGCGGTATAGTGTCACGCGGAGGATGCGCGGGCGGTCGGCGCCGGCGAACACGTCTCGGTCGTTCGGCGGCAGCTTGGCCACCCAATGGGCGGCGGTTTCGTCTCCGTTCAGGCAGCGCCCCGGAATCCACTCCTCGCCCTCGTAGACGCCCTCCCAAACCTGGAGAATGCCGGCGTGGCGCGGTCCGGGCGTCGTCGGTGAGAAGTTCACCTGGAACCAGTTGCCCGCGACAAGGTACTCATCGGGACCGATGTTGACGATCAGTCCGTACGACATGTCCGCCTGTCCCTTCGCCTGCCTGTTGTAGCGGACGTTAGCGTGGTATTCGCCGATGTCGATCGTGGTCCCTTCCTCATCGGCATTCTGCTGGAGAATCCCCGCCATCTTCGCCGTACCCTGATACTTCGTGATTAGCGGCATCAATTGGCGCAGCAGGTCGTAGCTCTCGATCAGCGGGTGGTTCAGGTCGAGGTCCTCAATGCCGAACGGCGCGAAGCACATCGCATCGTGCTCGGCCACCGCCCAGAAGACGTTCCGCGCCGCCTCGGGCCCCTGGCGGGCCTCGGGGATCATCAGGGGATTGCCGGAGCGAACGTAGCTGGCGCAGACTGCTTTGAAGTCCGGAAGATAGATGTCGGGTGCAAGGAAGTCGATCGCGGAAGCGGCCGCACGCCAGATGTCCATCACGCGCGACACCGGACCGCCGCTCGGGTAGTCGCCCGGCTTCTGTTTATCGTTCTGTACCAGCCATGCATTCGCGTACATGGGCAGCGCGTATTCGGCCTTGCCTGCCTCGGCGATCTGATTGGTGTAGCGGGCCATGTGCCAGGCCATGAACACCTCGTCGGTCCAGATGCTCTCGCCGAAAACCTCCGTCCACGTTCCCGTGTCCTTATAGTCCGTCGAGCCCCACAGCTCGCTCACCTCAGCAAGCAGGCTGTCTTTGTGTTCTGTGAGATAGTCGATCAGCTCCCGAGGCACCGGCGCGCGGAAGGCCGCCTCCGCGGCGGCGCTGTGGTCACGCGATTCCGGCATCAATCCGACCTCGTTCTCCACCTGGATCATGACGACCGTGTGCTCATCCGAATCAGCCTCGCGAAGGTACCGCATCAGGGCGGCAAAGGCAGTCGCGTCCGCCTGGCAGGACGCCTCGTGGAAGGGAGAAAGCACAAGCTTGCTGCTGCCGTCCTTGCCCTGAGCGCGCGGGAACCGTGCGAGGTCCTTCTTCACCCAGGTCGGGATGTAGCTTGAAACCCCGTTTTTCCAACTGCCGAACCAGAGCAGCACCAGCTTGAGGTCGTGCTCGCGGGCGCCTTCGAGCAGACCCTCGACCAGGGAGAAATCGAATTGCCCTTCCGCCGGCTCGATTAGCTCCCACGTGACCGCGGCCAGCACCGTGTTGAGATTCAGGGCGACGAGCTTGTCCCACATCGGCTCCATGTACTCCAGGCTCGACGCGCTGGAGTTGTGCAATTCGCCGGCGAGCATCACAAAGGGCTCGCCATCGAAGACAAGTTGCGTCGCCGTGCCCCGCTTGGCCAGATGGGGAATGTCTTCGGCGCGGATGATCGACGTCTGGGACGCCGCGACAAGCAGGGCCAACAAGGCTCGTTTCAAGAACGCTTTCTCATGCATCGCTTCACTACCTAAAGGATGTGGCGGATTCCGGCCTCACGGATTCGGCCCTCGTCAAAACAGCATGTGTCTCAGCCGATTCGTAAGCTTATTCAAAGGTTCGCCCGGCCGCACATTTGGCCTGTCCGGTAACAGTTTCTGCATCCGACATCGCAGACCCGGCTCGATGTCGTCGGCGCCGTCCAACAATTCGTACACAGGGACGCAGACAAAAGGACGCACCAGATCGGGGTGGGGCAGGCAAACCGCCTCGTCCTTTCGGACATGGTCATTGTAGAGTACCAGATCGAGATCGATGGTGCGCGGCGCGAATTTGTCGGCGCAGCGTCGGCGTCCCAATTTTCCCTCAATCGGCCTGAGCAGTTCGTCCCGAACCAGCACCGGACTCAGCACGGTGTCGATCCGCCAGACTCCATTGATGAATGGCATCTGGTCGGGCCGGCCGACGGGCGCGGTCCGGTAGAAAGTCGAAGAACCGGCCACGCGGGTCCGGTCTCTCAGGAGTCCCAGAGCCGCCACGATGTTCCTCTCCGGCTCGATGTTCGAACCGACGCTGATGAAAGCCACGGAAAGTCCCTGGATGTCATGCATTACAGCCTCGCCGGTCTCGGACAATGCGCACGCTGACGGTTCGGGCAAAACGCAGCGCGCCGGGCTTCTCCACCGTGACCGCGACCCGTTCGACCCGGTCACGGTTCAGGCAGATGTCCGCGATGCACTGCGCGAGGGCCTCGATGAGCCGAAACTGCGACCGCTCGACTGCGTCCAGGATGTCTTTCTTGAGGGCCTTGTAGTCGACCGTGTCTTCGATCGCATCGCTGCGTCCGGCGGCGCGAAGGTCGGCAAACAGAACAATCTGGGTGATGACGTCCTGCTTCTCACGTCGTTCATCCTGTTCGACGCCCACGATGCAGCGAAATCGCAGATCGCCGATCACAATCTGGTCGAGGGGCAACGGCCCGGTCCCGTCACTCATACATGTGTCCCTTCATGTGGTACCCGCCGTCGACGTAGATCACCTGCCCGGTGATGAAGCGGCTGCGAAGCAGGAAGAGCACCGCGTCCGCCACTTGGGCAGGATCGCCATAGCGGTTCAGCGGGTTGCAGTGGGCCAGTTTCTGGAGGTAGCTTTCATCCTGTCCGGCCGGCGGCAGAATCAGTCCGGGGGCGACGGCGTTGACCGCGACCGCAGGCGCCAGCTCCAGGGCCAGCATTCGGGTCAGCGTCAGCAACACACGCTTGCTGATGTGGTACGCGGCGTGCTCGCGGTCATATACCGTGACACGGGTGTCAAGCATATTGACGATCGAGCCGCCCCGACTCTGCCGGGCCAGTGCGCGGGCAAGGATCAGCGGAGCGGCCGCGTGGAGGCGCAGGTTCGCTTCGAGCGACTGCGTGGAGGTCTCCCAAAGGGTTTCCTTCTCGAACGTCGAGGCGCTGTTGATGAGAATGTCGATCGGCCCGGCGTCCTGCGTGGCGCGGTCGAAGAGGCTCTCGGTCTGCCCTGGGTCCGAAAGGTCGCCCGGAACGGACCAGGCAGAGACTCCAAGGCCACGAATCTCCTCACACAGCCAGGCCGCGTCTTCTGCGGAGTGGTTGTAGTGGACGACGACGTTGGCGCCCTGCTGCGCCAGCGCCAGTGCGATGACCCTGCCGAGCCGCTTGGCGGCGCCGGTGACCAGGGCCGTTTTGCCTGCCAGAGATGTGCGGGAATCATCCATTCCTGTCCTATCATCGAGACGAGACGGGTGTCATTGTACCAGAAGCACATGGGACTGAACAGGAGCGATCGGACCGGCAAAACCATCGAGGTTGACCCTGCCGGGTGGTCCGCCTACAATAATCCGCCATGCCGACAGACATTCCGACCGAAGGAATCTTCGCCGTCTATAAAGAGCGCGGCATGACGTCGCATGACGTCGTGGATGCCGTGCGCCGCGCAACCGGCCAGAAACGCGTCGGCCATGCCGGTACGCTCGATCCGCTGGCCAAAGGCGTGCTGGTCGTCGGGGTCGGACGCGCCGCCACCCGCATGCTCGGCCAGCTCGCGGAAAAGGACAAAGAATACGTCACGCGGATTCGTCTGGGTGCCCGCAGCACGACCGATGACGGAGAAGGCAAGAAACAGGAAGTCCCGGTGGACGGGATTCCCAGCGAAGAGGACGTCCGCACGGCGCTGCACAGGTTCCGTGGAGTGATCTCGCAGCGTCCCCCCACCTTCTCGGCGCTCAAAATCCAGGGCCGACCGGCCTATCGTCTGGCCCGCAAGAATCACGACCTCGAATTGGCCCCCCGAGAGGTCGAAGTCAAAGCAATCGAGTTACTGGCGTACGAATGGCCGTGGGTCGATGTGCGAGTGGTGACGGGACCGGGCGTTTATATCCGTGCCATCGCACGCGATCTGGGCGACGCTCTCGGAACCGGAGGATACGTGGAAGAGCTGGAGCGGGTTCGGGTGGGCGCATACACCGCCGATCAGGCGATGCGGATGTGTGACCTGCGTCGGGGCGGGCGGTCCACGCAGACGCCGTGATCCATGGGCCACCTGCGGGGCACGGATGTCAGAGACTGCAGAGTTCCTCATCCTGGAGGACCGTGAAGCCGGCCGCCGCAACAATCTCCTGGGCCTTCATCAACTGCGGCTGGTCGATCTCCATGCAGCAAATACCGGTCTTGTGCGGCTGCAGCACGAAGCCATAGGCATCGATCACGTTGATGTTGTGCTCGGCCAAAGCGGAGGTTAACCGGTGGAAGTTGCCCGGCTGGTCCGGCACGGAGATCGCCAGAATATCCTTCAAGGCGCATGCACAGCCCAGTTCCGCCAGCGCCAGATACGCATCGTGGGGCCTGTCCACAATCAGCCGCAGCAGCCCGTAGTCGCCCCGGTCCTGAATGGTGAAGGCGCGGATGTCGATGTTACTCCGGTGAAGGTTCTGTGTAATCGTCTTGAGCCTGCCGGCCCTGTTTTCCACAAAGATCGTCAGTTGCTTGGCCATGGTCGATCCCTCAGTCTTTCGGTCGCTCGTCGACGACCCGCTTGGCCTTGCCCTCCGAGACCGGCAACGAGCCCGGCTCGTGCAGTTCCACGTTTGGACTGATCACAATGGACGACCGCAACTCTTCCCGGATGCGGCTCCTCAGCGCTTCGAGCTTGGCAACATCTCCGAGAAACAGCTTGGGATAAATCTCCACTTTCACAGTCAGGCGGTCAAGGACTCCCTTTTTGTCGACATGGATCTGGTAGTTGGTCGCCACCTCGGGGATCTTCATGATCTTCTCTTCGATCTGAGACGGGAAGACATTGACCCCGTTGATGATCAGCATGTCATCGGTGCGTCCGAGGATGCGAGAGAGCCGGCGGTGGGTCCGGCCGCACTCACACGGCTCGGGATGCAGAAACGCCAGATCACGCGTGCGATACCGCAGGATCGGCATGGCCCGCCGAATCAGGTTGGTCAGCACCACCTCGCCTTCCTGACCATCCTCCACGTTGCGGCCGGTGGCCGGGTCGATGATCTCGACGATGTATGCGTCCTCCCAGAGGTGCATGTCTTTGCGGAAGACACACTCGAAGGCCACCCCCGGACCGTTCAACTCGCTCAGGCCGTACGAGTTAAAAGCCTGGATGTGCAACAGCTCGTCGATCTTTCGCCGCGTGTTCTCCGAATGAGGCTCGGCGCCGATGAACGCCCGCGTCAAGGCCAGATCGCCCGGCTTGACACCTTCCGCGTCGAGCTGCGAGTGGATGTGCAGCAGGTAGCTCGGAGTCACGTGCAGAACCGTGGTCTGGAAGTCCTTCATCGTCTGAATCTGGCGTTTCGTGTTGCCACCGCCGATGGGAATCACCGCCATACCCACCCGCTCGGCCCCGTAGTGAAGCCCGAGGCCGCCCGTGAAGAGGCCATAACTCATCATGTTCTGAAAGATGTCCTTCGCCGAAGCCCCCGTGGCGACAATGCTCCTGGCCAGCAGATCGGTCCAACGGTCCACGTCGTCACGGGCGTAGTAGATGACGGTTGGTATGCCGGTGGTGCCGGAGGAGGAGTGGATCCGGACAACCTCGGTCATCTCCACAGCCAGCAGACCCTTGGGGAAGCCGCGCCGCAGATCGTCCTTCGTCGTGAACGGAATGCGCTCGAGGTCCCGCAGGTCCTTGACATCGTCGGGACTGTGGACGCCGACCGACGTCAGTCTCTTGCTGTAGAAAGGCGTCCGGAGAGCCCACCAAATCATGTCGCGCAGGCGCTGCAACTGGACGGCTCCGAGTGAGGCCCGGTCCAGTGTCTCAATCTCTCTGCTCCAGAATGGTATATCCATCTGCCGACTCGGTCTCGAAGAGGCACGGTGGCGGCCTGAACAAGCGCGCGACGGCGGACGCAGGCGCCCGTCCCACGGCGGCTAAAGTCCCTCGATCTCCTTCTTACTGACGATGGAGATGCTGTGCTTGGCCAGAACCCGCTGCGCGACGTCGGTGTCTTCGAAGCGAAAGACCAGAAGGGCCTTGTCGCTGTGCTTCTCGACAAATCCATACATGTACTCGACGTTAACATCGTTGTCCGCGAAGACTTTCAGGACGGCGGCCAGCCCCCCGGGGTTGTCCGGCACCTCGACGGCCACCACATCGGTGAAGTTGGCCACAAAACCGTGCTCACGCAACAGCTTGACGGCTGCGTCGCACTTGTCCACAACCATCCGCAAAACACCAAAACTCTCCGTCTCCGCGATGGTCAGCGCCCGGATGTTCACGTCATGGGCGCCGAGAAGCGAACACACGTCGTACAACCTTCCTTTGCGGTTCTCGAGAAACACCGATATCTGCGTGATCTTCATGGTGAACCCCTATAACGTTCGCTTGTCCACGATTCTCTGCGACTTGCCCATGCTCCGTTCGATCGTCTTGGGCTCGACGAGGGTCACTTTGACGCCGATCGACAGGACGTTCTGGATCTCCTTGCGGATCTTCTCTCGCAGCTCACTGAGGTGCCGGATCTCATCCGAGAAGAACCTCTGTTCCACTTCCACCAGCACCTCGACCTCATCGAGCTGTCGGGCCTTTCGGTCCACTACGATCTGGTAATGGGGCTGGGTGCCCTCGATGCCGACCAGCACATGCTCGATCTGGGAGGGGAAGACGTTGATGCCACGGACGACAATCATGTCGTCGGTGCGTCCCTTGATCTTGCTGATGCGCGGACTGGTCCGGCCACAGCGGCATTTGTCGTAGCGAATACTCACGATATCACGCGTGCGGTAGCGAATCAGAGGAATGCCCTGTTTGGTCAGCGTGGTGATCGTCAATTCGCCGTCCTGGCCTTCCGGCACCTCTTCACCGGTAGCCGGATCGATGATCTCCGGGTAAAACACATCGCTGAAGATGTGCAGCCCGTCCTTGTGCTGGCACTCCTGGGCGACGCCGGGACCGATGATCTCGGACAGGCCGTACACATCCGTCGCCAGCATGTTCCAGGCCTCTTCGATCTCCCGCCGCATCGACTCGCTCCAGGGCTCAGCCCCGAAGATGCCGATCTTCCAGTTGCCCCGGGTCGGGTCGATCCCCAACTCTTTGGCCTCCTCGGCCATGTAGAGAGCGTAACTGGGCGTGCATCCGAGGATCCTGGGCTTGAAGTCCTGCATGATCTTGAGCTGTCGCGCCGTCTGGCCCGACGAGGTCGGGATGATGCGCAGGCCCATTTCCAGGGCGCCGTAATGGAAGCCCAGCCCGCCGGTGAAGAGCCCGTATCCGTAGGCAATCTGGATGGTATCGCCCGGCTCGGCGCCTGCGCAGCACAAGACGCGGGCCATGACATCACCCCACAGCTTCAGGTCATCCTTCGTATAGCCGACCAGCGTCGGATTGCCCGTAGTGCCACTGGAGACATGAATCTCCTGGATCTGGTCCTGCGGCGCCGAGAACAGCCCGTACGGATAGTAATCCCGCATGTCCTCCTTGGTCGTGAAGGGCAGCCTCTTGATATCGTCGATGGATCGGATGGCGTCGGGGTGGACGCCCGCCGCGTCGATCTTCTGCTTGTAGACGGGACAGTGGTGGTAGATGTACGGGATGAGCTTCTTGAGGTAGTTTGATTGCAGGGCCTTAAGCTCTGCCGGAGCCATACATTCGATATCCTGTTTCCAGATCATGATCGGCCGATCTCCCTTCCCGTCAGAAATACCTTCTTGTTCTCCGCCACGACGGCCGGCTTGAAGACGGTCTCGATCGCCTTCATCCAGCATTCGTCACGAATGGGCAGCTTCGGCGCAAGGACACCCACGAGGGCGGTGTTGAGGCATTGCGGGTTGTCGATCGCGGCCTGGACCCTGTCGAGTAAGCCTGTCAGATCGACGCCGTCCTTCTTGAGAAAGGCCTTCAGTCTCGGCTGCTCGTCGCGGTGGAAACAGACCAGGAAATCAGCGCCCCCGGCGGCGATCAGTGGCGAATACACTCGCTTGCCGAAGCGCAGATGCGATTCCACCGAGCCGCCCCGCTGGGCCATCCCGTGGACTTCCGATTTCTTGATGTGATAGCCGGCGTACAGAGCCGCCCACCCGCAGATTTCCGAAGCCTTCAGAACCCCCTGCCCACCGATCCCGCCAAACGTAATGCTGTACACAGTGTCTTTCATGAGATTCCGGCAATCCTATCTCTTGAGCAACCGGCACGGATGCCGTGAGATGATCACGGACAGCGCGTCCTCGCTGACTCGTTTCTGCAAAACCTCGGCAAACGCCTTTACATCCATCGGGTCCACCACGTCGACGTGGTCGGCGCCACAGGCGCGGCACAAATCTTCAAGGATCAGCTTCTTGGTCGGCTCATTGCGAATCGTCAGACCCGTCGCCGGGTGATGCTGGCCGCCCGTCATGGCAGTCGTCGAGTTGTCCAGGATGAGAACCACGCCCTTGGCTTTGTTGTAGGCGGCATTGATCAGCCCGGTGACGCCCGAGTGGACGAACGTCGAGTCACCCACCACGCCGACGATCCTCTTGTTGTCCGGTGCGCCTCGGCGCCAACCCTCGTGCCAAGTGACGCCGGCGCCCATGCACAGGCAGGAATGCAGCGCCGACGTCGGCGGCAGGCACGCCAGGGTATAGCAGCCGATGTCGCCCGCGACATAGGCGTCCATCTTCTTCAGGGCGGCGAACGAGGCCCAGTGCGGACATCCGGCGCACAAACGGGGCGGTCGTTTCGCTACCTTCTTTTCCCGCTTGGCCCGCCCGGCCACAATCTGGGGCACCGATTCGGGAGTCAGTTCCCCAATCCGGAACGATGGGTCTTTGGCAGTGAACTGGATGCCCAGCGTCTTGATGTGCTCTTCGAGGAAGGGGTCCAGTTCTTCGACGACGAAGAGCTTCTTGACCGTTTTGGCGAACGCCTTGATCTTGTCGTCGCAGAACGGATAGGTCATGCCGAGCTTCAGGTAGGACGCGTCGGGATAGACGTCTTTGAGGTACTGATAGGCGACACTCGACGTGATGAATCCGAGCTTGCCGTTGCCTGGCTCGACGCGGTTGAACCGGCTCCGTTCGGCCAGCGCCTTGAGCTTGGCCAATCGTTTCTCGACCAGAATGTGCCGCTGGTAGGCGTGCCCCGGCACCATCACGTACTTGCGGGCGTTCCGCTCGAAGGTCCGCTTCGGCGGCACCCGGCGATCGCCCAGGGCGACATCCTCCTTCGTATGGGAGACCCGCGTGGTCATGCGCACCAGCACGGGCGTATCGAACCGCTCGCTGATGTGGAATGCCTCCTGGATGTACTGCTTGGCCTCCGCAGGGCTGGATGGCTCCAGCATCGGCATCTTCGAGTAGATCGCCACCCAGCGCGTGTCCTGCTCGTTCTGAGAAGAATGCATGCCCGGATCGTCAGCCACTACGATCACGAACCCGGCGTTGACCCCCGTGTAGGAGGACGTCATCAGCGGGTCCATCGCGACGTTGAGCCCCACGTGTTTGCAGGCGAACAGGCTGCGAACCCCGGCCACTGCGGCGCCGAGCGCCACCTCATAGGCCACCTTCTCGTTCACGGACCACTGCGCGTCGACGTCTTTGAACCCGGCCAGCGTTTCGAGGATTTCGGTGGAAGGGGTCCCCGGATACGCACAGGCGACGCCGAGCCCGGCCTCGTAGGCCCCGTACGCCAGTGCTTCGTTGCCGGAGAGTAACGCTTTCCGTGATATTGTCTTTCTTGCCATAGAGCTTGATTATAGCAGTCCACGCTCTCGATTCAACGAAAAAGGGGCCTCCCGGATGCCGGAGGCCCCCCTTTTCCGGAGATCGTGACGCCGGTTGTCCCCTTAGAACGTGTACTCCAGGTTGAACCGCAGCCAGAGGGCCTCGTCGTCGTTGGCGCTGTCGTAGTAGTCGCCCGGGAAGAAGTACTCGCCGAGCAGGTGCCCCTTCAACTGCTTGCCGAACGTGTAGTTGGCCCAGCAGGTGATCAGGTGACCCCGAAAGTTGCTGTCGTCGTCCAGCACCAGACCGCCCCTCCAGGGAACGCCGGTCTCGTCGGCCCACAAGGCATGATAGTCGGTCGAGATCTGCCAGTTCTTGTGCGGACGAAACTTGTGACCGACGTTAAGGCGGATCAGGTTCGTGCTGTCGGCGATCATCGTCTCTTCCGTGTAGGTGTAGATGAACAGTTCGCTCCATCGCGGCCACTTGGCCCAGAGCAGATCGAACTGCTCGTTGTCATCCGTGTCAGGATCATCGCCCGAGGCATATTCGCCACCGATGTGCAGACTGTTCTCCAGCTTGTCCTGGAAGGAGTACTCCAGATTGGCCAGCGCGCCATATGCTTCGAGGTCCTGCATCTCCCCGATGGAGTAGTTGTTCGTGATGTCCGACTTTTCCCCCGTCTGGATGGCACCTTCGACGCGGTACTTCCAGCGCTCGGCGGGGCTGCCGGAGATCGCGCCGCCGAACGTGAGAATCTCCGCCTTCCGCGTCCAATGCGGCGGCATCTCCTCCACCGGTGTGTCGATCGGGTTGTCATTCTTGTACATGAAGAACCCTTCGAGCTGGGTCTTCGCCATCGACTTGTTGGTCAGATAGAGAATAAGCCCGCGCTCATCCGCCGGCGTCAGGCCCCGGTTCTCGTCGCTGATCGGCTCCAACCAGCGGTCCGACTCGGCCGCGTGGTCGATATAGACGAAATCCACCTTCGTGTTCTTCTCGGTCCAGTCGTAGGTGAAGCGGGCCGCATCGAGGAAGTACGTCCGCGAGCCGTCCAGCGGTGTGCCGTCCATCACCAGCCACCCGACGCCGAAGGCCATCAGCATGTCCTGTCGCCCGACCGTCGCGGTCAGCGGCATGCCGAACAGATTTCGCACGCTCACATAGAAGTTGTCGAACAGGACCTCGTCAAAGTCCGTATCCTGGGGTTTTCTCGGCGGATCGTCCCACGTGCGGAACTCCCAGCACAGACGCGTGTGGAAGCTCACATCCTCATCGAGGATCCACTTCGTCCACCAACGCGTGCGATAGCGCTGGAAGTCAAACCGGTTGTTGTCGCTCTCCTTGTTGAGCGTATCAATGTTCTCCGCATAGATCGTTCGGAAACGATGATCCAGCCCCATCTCCAGGTACGGGTTGGGGTGATGGAAGTTGTTCCAGAACTCCGTCCAGGCATTCGGCGGCGCCGCTGTCGGGCTTTCCGTCTCGGCGGCCTGCGCCCACAAACCGAACGTCAGGACCACGACCCCCACCATGGTTGCCAATGTCACTGCTCTCTGTCTCATCTACAGCTCCCTTCAGCCATCCCCATGTGCCTTGTTCAATCCGCCGCCACACGGCGACCCACCGCATGTATCGACCGAAGCCCCAACCGCGGCGATCCTCTGCCGCCGGCCTGGTCAGCAAGGTCACGGCCGTCGTGACCGCAAGAAAAAGATGGAATGACCGGATTCTTCACAGCTCCTGCAACCTATACCCAAACGTCACGGTCGGCCCTGCCCAAGACAGACTTCATACTCCGCAGAGCACACGGCAGACAAGAGTCGACCCTATACCATTCTAATCGGATAAGGATACCCGAAAACAGTACAAAAACAAGGGGTTTTTCCGGACAAGATCATAAAATATAGCCTATACCGATTCGGAACCCCTGCCACCCGCAGGGACTTGAGAGGACTTGGGACGGCCCTGCGGAATGGATTCGCGCCCTTGCAGGGTCCGAATATCAATTCGGTTTGACAGGCTGCCCCAGCAGGCCCGCGGCGTTGCGATAGACCATCCGCGACAGCCTCGGCTCCGGGAGGTCCAGGCTTCTCAGTCGTGAGAGTGTGGTCGTCTGGTCCGACCATGGGGAATCCGTTCCAAACAGCAGATACTCGGCCGGATGGCCCATAAGCATCTCCCGCGAAACGTCGTCCCCGAGGTCCTCCATCGCCAGGGAAATCTCCATATAGATCGGCCGTCCGAGGAGGTGGCGGCGCACCTCGTCCCACTGCTGCCAGGCCCCCAGGTGGGTTACGACCAGCTTCAGTTCCGGGAAGCGTTCGCTCACGTCCAGCATAGCCTTTGGATCAGCACGCCGCTGCCTTGGAAAGGCGATGTCGAATCCCGTGTGAATCACCAGGAGAAGGTCCCGGCGGATCACCTGCTCGTAGTACTTCAGCATGGAGTCCTGGGCGGCGTAGAAGTCCTGGTAGAACGGGTGGAGCTTGACACCGAGGAAGCCTTCGGCGGCGATTCGGTCGATGCGTTCGGCCATCTTCGGGTCAGCGGGATGGACCGATGGGAAGGGAATCAGGCGATCCGAACGAATCTGGCGGCACCAGCCGAGGATGGGCTCGAACTGGTCGATCTTCGTTGCAATGGAGCAGACCACGCTGGTCTCGATCCCGGCTGCGTCCATCGACTTGAGCAGGGCGCCGACGGTCCCGTCGGAATAGGCCGCAATCCCCGGCGCTTCGCTCAGGAGTGTTTGCATGGCCCGCGGCGCCAGCGCGTCCGGGAAGGCATGGGTATGGAAGTCAATGACCCTTTGTGACACGATTCCGAGTTCTCCAATGATACCACGGCGTCCCCAGGCCGGATATGCCACCGCCCTGTCACGCCGGCGGACATCTTAGTCGCCGCAGCCCGTCGCCGCCAAGGAATTCTATGCTTGCGTCGTACCGAGCCGCACCGTTGATATGACAACCGGCTTGCGATAGGATGCTGGCAGACAGGCGCACGTTGTCCCGTCACCGCGTTCGATTTGGGAGGTTCGCCATGCGCGCGATCAAGGAGTTCTTCAAGAATGACCGCTTTGCGGAACACTGCGGCATTGAGCTGGTAGAAGTCGGAGAGGGACGTGCCAAGACCCGGATGAAGATCGAGGACCGTCACCTCAACGGCGTCAACGTGGTCCACGGAGGCGCGATCTTCACACTGGCCGATCTGGCCTTCGCCGCGGCCTCGAATTCACACGGGACCGTCGCGGTCGCCATCAACGCCAGCATCTGGTACGTCAAGGCCGGACTGTCCGGGACTCTTCTCGCCAACGCACGTGAGGTCTCATTGAACCCCAAACTTGCCACCTACTCCATCGAGGTGACCGACGACGCCGGTGAGATTATCGCGGTCTTCGAGGGAATGGTTTACCGCAAGAAAGAGACGATCTCCTGCGACGCCGCCTGAGCTGTGGCGCAATTCGACTTCCCTGGCGAAATCGACCCGACCGTGAAACACAACCGACAGCCCACCCAGACAGGCGCTTCGAAAGGGGCGATTGCTCGGCCTCTCCTGCAATGGTACCGCAAGAGGGCCCGCGACCTGCCTTGGCGGAAGACCCGCGATCCCTATGCTATCTGGGTGTCGGAAATCATGCTCCAACAAACCCGCGTCCAGGCGGTGATCCCCTACTACGAGCAATTCCTGCGACGCTTTCCAACCGTGCAGAAGCTGGCGAGGGCACGCATCGACTCGGTCCTGAAGCTCTGGGAAGGACTGGGCTACTACTCGCGGGCCCGGAACCTGCACGAGGCTGCCAAGCAGATCGTCTCGCGATACGACGGCCGCCTGCCCGACACGCGGGCGGAGCTGCTGTCGCTGCCGGGAATCGGCGTCTACACCGCCGGCGCGGTAGCCAGCATCGCATTCGGCAGGCAGGAACCTGTCGTCGACGGCAACGTGATCCGCGTGCTGTGCCGGGTCTTCCGCATCCGAAAGGACCCTAAGCAGACCGAGACCCGCAAGCATATCTGGTCCATCGCCCGCGACCTGCTGCCCGCCATTGCCCCGGGCGATTTCAACCAGGCCCTGATGGAACTGGGTGCAGAGGTCTGTCTGCCGCAGACGCCGTACTGCGGAGCCTGCCCGCTGCGGCGGACCTGCCTGGCGCGGCGGCACAGCGAACAGACCAGACTGCCCGTCCGGCGTCGGAAGAAACCGATTCCATGCTATCCGGTCGTCGTCGGAGTGATCGAACGCAACGGCCAGATCTTGATCGACAAACGCAAGCCCGAAGGCCTGCTGGGCGGCCTGTGGGAGTTCCCCGGGGGCAAGAAGCGGCCGGGCGAATCCCTCGAAGAGGCCCTTCATCGCGAGGTGCGGGAGGAGATCGGCATCCGAATCCGCGTGGACGGGCTGATTGCGACGGTCAATCACACCTACTCTCATTTCCGCATCCGGCTGCACGCCTTCGGCTGCACCTACGTCTCGGGAACGCCGCGATGCCTCGGCTGTTATGCTGTCAAATGGGTCCGGCCGGGTGACCTGGGCCGATATGCCTTTCCGGCCGCCAACAACAGGATCATCCAGGCCCTGCGGCAGCGGAAGGAACCGACGAAGCTCTGACAGCCGTCCGGCCTGCCCTTGCCCCCGACCGCCGACGTTCCTATTATCACGTTGGTTGGCCGGCAGATACGAACCCGAAGCGCACCCAATTGTTCGGAAAGGAGTGCGACATGGAGATGCAAAGAGCAGGTGCACTTGTCGTTGTCGTCGGTTCTCTGCTGATGGCTGCTGCCGCCGTCGCAGAGCAAGTGCCGGGAGTCGTGATCAACTACATCCCAGCGTCATCGCAGATCTATATCGGCTCGCCCGGCATTGCCGTTCTGCCCGATGGCGACTACATCGCCAAGCATGATCAGTTCGGGCCCCGTTCGACCGAGCACGGCCATGCCGTCACGGAGGTCTTCGGGTCCTCCGACCGCGGGGCCTCGTGGTCGCGCCGGTCGGTCGTCCAGGACATGTACTGGGCCAGCGTATTCACCTACGAAGACGCGTTGTATCTCCTGGGCACCAGCAGGAACCATGGCGACGTGGTGATCCGGCGATCGACCGATGGGGGCAGGACCTGGACGCAGGCCAAGGACAGACGTTCGGGCATCTTGATCGACGGAGGCGAGTACCACTGCGCCCCGGTGCCTGTGGTCGTCCACAAAGGGCGGCTCTGGCGGGCCATGGAGGACGCGATGGGTCCCGGCGGCTGGGGCCGGCACTTCAACGCCTTCATGATGTCCGTGCCGGTCGACGCCGAGCTGTTGAACGCCGAGAACTGGGTCGTCAGCAACCGCATCGGCCGCGATCCTGCGTGGCTCGACAACACGTTTGGCGGCTGGCTCGAAGGCAACGCCGTCGTGACGCCCAACGGGGGGATCGTCAACATTCTGCGCGTGGACACCAAGCCCGAAGGTGGAAAGGCCGCGATCATTGAGGTCAGCGAGGACGGAAAGACCGCCACCTTCGACCCCCAGACCGGATTCATCAACTTCCCCGGCGGGGCCAAGAAGTTCACGATTCGTTTCGACCCGCTCTCAAAGCTCTACTGGACGCTGTCGAACCCCATCCTGCCCGCGCATAAGGACCCCAACCCCGGGCGCGTCCGCAATGCGCTGGCTCTGATGTGCAGCAAGGACCTGCGAAACTGGACCATCCGCTGCATCCTGCTGTACCATCCCGACATCGACAAGCACGGGTTCCAGTACGTCGACTGGCTCTTCGAAGGCCACGATATCATCGCGGCCTCGCGAACCGCTTATGGCCAGGGAGCCGAAGCGGCACATAATCAGCACGACGCCAATTACCTCACCTTCCACCGGTTCGAGAGCTTTCGCGACCTCACGATGGCGGACTCGGCACCGGGCGCGCGCCCGGGCGAAGCCGCATGGCGCTCGCTTGACCGCGGTGATTAGCCGTTGCCGCCGGAGTCCAAGCACCCACAGACCGGTTGTCTATCATCGGGCTCGGGCCGACGCACCTGCCAGAAGCCGGATGTTGTCGAGATACAGCGTGTCCCGATCGTCGTCCGGTTGGCCTGAGGTTTCCCCATCTCCAATGCCGATGGTCAGGGCATCGACCGTCGCCAGATCGACACCGGCGAACTCACTGATCGGAATCTCCCAGGTGCGCCACGGCTCCGATTGAACGGCATACTCGAAGGGATGGGCGACCGTCGCCTCATTGCCGGCAACATCCCGCAGTCGCACGTACATCGTCTGTTCCACGTTGTCCCGCCGGCCTCGGAAGCTCAGGACAAGGGCCGTCGGATTGATGACGGTCCAGTCCTGAGGCTGTTCAAACCGGCGCGTCGCCTCGGTCAGGAACGGCTCATATTGATTCTCGCACTCGAGGCGCATCGCTTTGGCGCCCTGCTGGACCGTGCCGGTGTCAAGGAAAACGTAGCTGAAATCGGGGCCGATGTTGTGCACCCACGTGGCCGCAATGGCGTCGCTGTCGGCATAGGCCTCGAAATCCTCAACGGTGGCCGAATCGCCGGTCGTAAACTGCCAGGTATGACCCGTGACGACGCCGCTCGGGCCGGTCTGGTCAACTCGCCATTCGTAAGCGGCCCCGGATGCGAGCTTGCCCGGATCGTAGCTGGTTCCGGCCGGGGCCGGGTCCACCGCCTGCATGTGGCCAGCAGGTCCAAACCACAGTTGCCGTCCGGTTGAGAAGGCGCCTTCCACCCACCGAAGTTGCGCGAGCACGGAAACGTCGGTGGCTCCGTCGGCCGGGCTGATCGCTACCGCGGCCGGACCGTCGGAAACAGAGGAGACATCGTCGAATGTGGTGTAGAACCCGGCCGGCTCGGCATGCTCGTTCTGAGCGAAGATACCGCTGACGCCGGTCTTGAAGACCTCGTCTCGCTCATTCGCGTCCTCCCACGGATCGTTGCCGTTGGTATCCACCATCGTCCCGGTGCTGGCGACCAGGGGCCCACCCTGGTACTCGTACAGCCGACCCGTCACATAGACCGGTCCGGCCCCCACCGCCTCCAGTTCGGCGTAGAAGCTCCGGGCGTTGTCCAGTGTCGGCACCACAACCTCGAAGTCGGTCTTCATGATGTTCTGCAGGTTCACAACCTTCTCGATGTCGATACGGAGATTGGCCGGGCCGTTCTCCCAGTTGATGTGCATCACGTACCCGCTGGCCACCAGTCCGGGGGGATTGGCGTTGATGAAATAGGTCATCCGAACGCCGAGGCCGTGGTGGTTGTGCGACGCCTTGCCGCTCACGTTAACCACCGCCCCCATCCGCACATCGGCAAAAACCTCGCCCGAGCCGAATCCGGCCCCGAACGCGGCCCCGCCTTTGCCAACCGAACTGGTCTCTCCCAGAGCGAGGTAGCCGTTGCCGTCCGCCCCCGACACAAGGGTCTGCGTGTACGTGCCGGCCACCTGCGGATAGGCGAGGAACTGCCACGTCGCCAGATCATAACCGCCTCCGCTGAAGGTCTCGGACCAACTGCCGTAACCGGCTCCCGCCAACAACAAGAGTACTGCGACTGCCCGAAGTGTTTTGCCTGGCGTGATCATCTGCTTTCTCCTCTTCCACAATACGTGCGCATGACACGGTCCGCCTGCCCCACCAGCATCGAACCGTCGATTGTCGGACTTGCATGCCCGGTCCTCCGTGTCTGCTCGCAATCGGAACACAGGCGATTCTATTATATTTCGGCGCGGGGTTTCATGCAAGCGGGCACACGCCATCAGCCTGATCCATGATCGATTCTGCTACGAGAAAGGGCTCTTCCTGCGGTTTCTATCCGCGGGAAAAGCCCTATGTGGGTGCGTTTACGCGATCATGAATTCACGGCATGTCGTTGGGCTCAGGGGGCGTCTGGAGCGGCGTGGGCCCCTCGTCCATCCGGGGTGGCGGAGCATCGTTTGCATCCGGTCTGGGCGTTCGCATCCAGGGTCTGTCGTTCGGATCGGCTCCTTCGGGCCTGGGACCTGGTCCCCACGGCCTGCCTTCCTCGCCCGGGCCAAATCGTTCCGGCCGTCGAGGCCAGTCGCCTCGGCCTCCTCGGGGTCCTTCACCCGGCCGGCCTGGACCGCCGGGGCCCCCCGGACCGCGCCGCATACCCCGGTGGAACTCCCTTTCGAGCCGATCGGTTAATTTCTGCCAGTCAGTCCGCTGTTGTTCGCTGAGCACGGCACTGATCTGCGTCTTCATCTCACCGAGCAACTGTTCGATCTTGGGCCGGGCCTCGCGACGCAGGGCCTCCAACTGCTGAAAATGCTCCCGCAGTATCGTTTCAATCTTCTCGACCTGCTCGGCGCTCAGATTCAATTCGTCGCGGAACCTCATCATCGTCATGACAACCGCGTTGTCAATGTCCGGCGGACGGGGCATGCTAGGCTTGACCACCAGCAGAGTGCCTGCCACCCCCAGCGTAATGCCCGCCACCAGGATGGCCAGGCCCGACAGCACCATGCGCCAGCGGTGCATCCGCCGCAGAGCGACGGTCGGATTCACATTTGCATCCAGTTGCTCCATCACATCGCCCACGAAATACTGTTCACGATTTCCCGCAGGGGTCCCATGCTGGCGTTATACACCGAGACCGCGATGACCGCCGCCGGAACGGCGACTGCCGAAGCGCCCGCTGCCAGCCACATCCAGAGGTTCTCCGCCACCGTCAGGGGCTCCGCCTGACCGCTGCTCAGCACCGTCAGCACCTCCGGCACCACGTTGACCTGGGGAACCTCTTCGGTTCGGGCACGAGCGGCCAACAACATGAATTTCTCTTCCCAGTTCATCAGATGAGCTCCATTCCGCTGCGCTCCACTAGCTTCTTCAACTTGTCGCGAGCGCGCAGCGATTGAACTTTTACCATGGTCCGGGTCCAGCCGGTCCGTCGGGCCGTCTCGGCCACATCGCATCCCTCGACATATCGCAGCATCAGCACCAGTCTGTCTCGCGGCGGCAACTGCTCAAGCAAGCCGTGAAGGAGCCCCGCCGCCTGTTCGGCATCGATGCGCTCGATCGCCTCCTTGTCGTCGGCGATCTGATCCCACTCGGCCAGACTGAACGGCTCGGAGTCCTTCTGCCGGGCTTTCTCCTTCCAGTACCGGTACCCGACTCGCGTGGCGATGCGTGCCAGCCAGTGGCTGAAGGGAGCGTTGCCGCGAAAGGAATTCAGACTCAGGTAGGCCTCCACAAAGACGTCCTGCACCAGTTCCTCGTGGATCGCCCGGTCTCGGCTGAAGCGCCAGAGGATCTTGGCCACATGGGCCTGGTGCCGCTCGATTAACCGACGATAGGCGTCCGAATCCCCCTGCCTGGCCTGACGAATGTCCTCGGCATCCGCGGCCACCGGCTCGCTGCGAAGTGCGTCGGCGTCCAGCGAATCGGCGACACCTCGGACCAGAGCACTCGAGAAGACCGCCGATCCCATCAGCAAGCCGGAGATGGACTGCAAAACACCGTTCATATGTGAAAGAATACGAGAAACCCACAGCGACCGGCAAGGCAATTCCCGGCTCCTGCCACCGCCCCCACAGGAGGAGGCGACAGACCGATCCGGCGGGACGCGGATCAGGCAGCGGGAACGCGGCAAGACACAACTGCATCCGCTGTGGCAACCGTCCATAACCCACCCATTGCCTTCATTCTCTGCTCCGTCCGGCCCGTCGGTGCCTTTACCAGCCGGCCCTCTGCGAGCCTTCTGACGGGACAGTGTGGGACGACGGGAAATGGTTACACCTCTGAGCGGACATTTCTGTGGCCGTCTTCGCCGGCCGGAAGCTGTGGGCAGCGAGAATGAAATGTGCCCCCGGCGACGATTCCAGGATCATGGCGGGGACGGACGGACCGATAAAACAGAGACGCTGTGCTGGTTCCGCACTCTGCCCGAGAGGATCACAACACCCTGCCGATGCCGCATCAGGCCTCGCCGGCCGGACCGGCCGAACCGGCCATGTCAAACAGCCCCATGATCGCGGCCCGACGCAGCAGTTCAACGATGTTACTGGCCCCCATCTTGCGCATCACGTGGCTGCGATGCACCTCAATGGTCCGGGGTGACCGATGCAGCGCCGACGCGATCTCCCGGTTGTTCTTGCCCTCCAGAATCAGGTGGAGAATCCGCAACTCCGCCTTGGTCAGCGCAAGATCATGACCGGACGCCGGCGGACTGTTCTGAGCCAGCAGCGACTGAACCGTCTTGAGAAACGCCTCCCGGTCGAGGGGCTTCTCGATGAAATCGGCCGCACCCAACTTCAGGGCCTTGACAGCCATGGGCACATCCCCGAAGCCGGTCACGACGAGCACCGGAAGCCACGGGACCTTCGCCTTCACGGCCCGGAGCAATTCGATCCCGTCTTTTCCCGGCATCCTCACGTCGGTGATCAGCAGATCGCAAGGGCTCGCTTCCAGGCAGGCCAGGCAATCGTCGGCGTCGGCGAAGCATGTCACGCTCACCCCGACGCGCTCCAGTGTCTTGCGCACGACCAGCCGCACCGTGGGCTCGTCATCGACAAAGAAGACCCGATCCAGCGCCTTGTTCTCCATCGGCGAATCCTCCCTTTGCAGCCTCATGCTCCCGAAATGGGCAGCGACACACGAAAGGTGGTGCCGCTCCCGTACTCGCTCTCGACCGACATTCGACCGTGTGCCTGAGCGACCACACGTTGGGCAATGCAAAGCCCCAACCCCGTCCCTTCGCCGGCCGGTTTTGTCGTAAAAAACGGCTCGAAAACATGGGGCAGGATTTCCGGGGCGATCCCCCCGCAATCGTCGGCGAACTGCAGTTCGATCTGATCCCCTTCCCGGCGACCGAGGATGGTAAAACGCCGCGGCCGGCGTCCGTCGGCCGCCTGAATGGCGTTCTGCGCCAGCGCGAAGAACAACTGCTCGAGGTCTTTCTCGTGGATGCGGACCGCCGGCAAGAGATCCAGGCCTTGCATCTCCAGCGTCACGTTCGCGCGCCGCGCGCTCTCGTGGAACAGCCGCATCACACGGTCGGCAGTCTCCGATATCGAGGTCTCTCGCACCGCCTTCTCCGACGAGCGGCGGGCGAAGCTGCGGAACCGCTCGGCGATGGCCGTCACGCTCGCCACTTCCGCCAGCCCATCCCTCAAGTCCTCCAGGACTCTCGGCGGACATGGCATCTTCTCCAGATCGTTCAGGGAGTTCTGGATCGACAGCCGAATGACCGTCAACGGCTGGGTCAATTCATGAGACAGCGTCGCGCTGAGCGTGCCCAGAGACGCCAGTTGTTCGGCGCGGATCATGCGCTCGCGGTAGGCCGCCAGCTCATCCTGGGCTTTCTTGAACTCGTGGATGTCTCTGGCAATGATCAGGCCGGCCGTAACGTTCCCATCATTATCGCGCAGAGGCTGGATGGTTGTATTGTACCAGCGCATCTCACCGTGGACGCATGACAGACTCACCGTGTTGCGTCCCTCGCCGGTACGAATCACCTGCCGAATGTCGGCCACCTGAAAATCCGCCACCGCCGGCGGGAACAGATCCCACATCGTCTTTCCCACGAAATCCTCCGCCCGCCCGCCCAGTCTCTGAGCGGCGGTGTTGTTCATGAAAAGGAACGTGCCGTTTTCGTCCACGGTGGCAATGGCCTCGCCGGCGCTCTCGACCAATGCGCGATATCTCTCTTCGCTCGCCTTCAACTGGCACTCGAGCCGCTTGCGTTTCGTGATGTCCCATGCGATGCACCGTCCTCCTACGATCCGTCCGCGTTCCACGAGAGGGCCGGCACTGTATTCCACATACACACGGTGATTGTCCCGGCCTACCAGGACGGTTTCGGATCGGACACTGTGGCCATGCAGCACCTGCTCGATCCGGGACATGATGTCCGCCTGGTGCTCCGGCAACACAAGCAGGGTGCCGGGCTGGCCCACCACCTGATCCGCCTCGAATCCGAGCATCGTCTTGACGGCGCGATTAACCGAACGCACCCGCCCTTCCATGTCGAAGGTGAGGATCAGATCCCCCACCGTCTCGACGATCTCTCGATACCTCCGTTCACTCTCAATCAGCGACGATTCCGCCGCCTCCAAGGCCGTCGTTTCTCGAACGACCGCCACGATATGCGACGGTTCCCCGGTTTCATCGCGCAGGAGGGTAAGATCGACCAGTACGGTGGACCGTGAACCATCCGAGTTGACCGCCGGAGCTCCCACCTCGCGAACCGTGCCTTCTGCCATCAGCAGGGGCAGTACGCGCTGATGCAGCATGCGGAATCGCTCCGCGTCCACTAGGTGGATCTCGGGGAAAGTCCTTCCGATGACTTCCTCCTCACGCCGCCCCGAGTTCTTGAGAAACGCGCGGTTGACGTAACAAATGCGGCCGTCCAGGTCCGTCATCGAGATCGCTTCCGGCAGCGCGTCGAGAAGTCTCTGTGCGTATGAGGCACGCGTGTTCGTGGTCTCAGCCGGTTCGCTTCGCGCCGCGCCGGGCCCCAGACCGGCGTGACCGTATGCAGAGGGCTCGCCACCGCCGGGACACTGGCGCGACCGATCTCCTTCGGTCAGGACTTCCTCTCTTGTCTTCCCCTGATCCGGCACTTCCGTCCCCACCGTGTCCATATGCCCCGAATCTTCCCTCGCGTCGCACACGCGACAGAGCCCCCCGGTCAAGAAACACAGTCTCCGTGGATCCATGCTATGCCGTCGCCCTGCCGGAGGCAAGTCAAAGTTGTAGAACTTGAGAGGTTTTGTCTTCGTTTGGAAGCGCGGCGGTCCGAACCGATCGAGAAACACCGCCTCTGGAGTCGGATTTAAGCTGCGCTGCCGCCTGGCTGCGAACGCCAGAAGGCCCTTTCAAACCTTGGGCGGCTGCACCTCCTGTTGCAGTGTGGCCTCCAGACGCTCATCCACTTGCGGCGGCAGAGGCGTTGCTGTTGCACGCGGCTGGATTGGCAACGAGACCGTGAACGTCGTACCCTTGTTCAGTTCGCTCTCGACCTCGATTCGACCCATGTGGGCGGCTATGATCTTGGAGACGATGGCCAATCCGAGCCCCGTCCCCTTGATCTCCTTGCCGGGGCGGGGTACGCGGTAGAACCGTTCGAAAATGCGTGGTAACGCCTCTCGCGGAATGCCCATCCCCGTATCACTGACCTTGATCAGGAGGTGCTCGTCGCGGCGTCCAACGCAAACCCGGATATGACCTCCTTCGGGGGTGAACTTGATGGCGTTGCTCAGCAGATTTGTGACAACCTGAACGATTCGGTCGCTGTCAAATGGGATCAACGGGAGATGCGGCTCGATCTCGGCGCTCAAGTGGACGCCCCGCTTGCTCGCAAACGGCAACATCGTATGGTAGGCCTCTTCGACCACCCGGTCGAGGGCACCCTGTTGCATGTCGAACGTCATCTTTCCGGCGTCCAGTCTCTGAAAATCCAGAACATCGTTGATCAGTCGGGTCAACCTTTCGATGTTCCGCTTCGCCACGTCCAGGAAGTGAGCCTGGTCTTTGTTGATCTTTCCCGCCTCTCCGTTCAACAGAATCGTTACCGCCTCGTTGAGGGAGGTCAGCGGCGTCCGCAACTCGTGGGAGACGGTCGAGACGAACTGCGATTTCATCTCCACCGCCTCCTTCAGTTCCTCTTCCGCGCGTCGGCGATCCGTGATGTCGTCGATGGCAACCACCACGTGCTTGCCGGAATCGATGCTGACCGGCTCGACGCTCGCCAGCAGCCAAGGCAGCACGATCTCGCCGTTGTCATTCAAAGCCGGCCGGATCTCCAGGCCCCGAATGGGCTTGTCGGACTCCAGGGACACCTGGATCATTGTCCGCAACGAACACTCTCCCTCGGTGCCCGTGCCCCGGCGGCAATCCGGAGCGCCGGCGCAGTGCACGCAACTGAGAGCCTCGCACGGGTCTTTTCCGATAATCTCGCGATAGTCTTTTCCCGAGATGTGACGTATCGTCTCATTGGCGCGCACGACGGTCATCTGCTCGTTGACCAGCAGCATGCCCACCGGTGCCGCATCAAAGATGGCCTCCAGATTCTTCTGCTTTCGATCGAGAATCTCGTGGATGCGGGCCCGTTCCGTCACGTCGGCGTCCGCCCCTCGATATCCGATCAGCCTGCCGTTCTCATCAAGGATCGGGATGCCGCTGCGCAGCAGGAACACGACGCGACCGTCCTTGTGAAGGTTGCGCGTCTGGAATTCCGTGAACACATCGTTTCGACTGAAGATTTCAAAGGCCCGCGCTTTGAGCAGCGGGGCATCATCCGGATGAAAGAAATCATAGAAATGCTTCTTGCCAAGTATCTCCTCCGGCTTGTATCCGAGAATCCGCTCGATGATCGGGCTGGCATAGGTGTACAGACCGCTGGCATCGACCTCCCAGATCCATTCCCGCGCGTTCTCGACGACCTGGCGAAACCGCTCCTCCGACTGGCGCAGCGCCTGCTCGACGCGCCGACGTTCGGTGATGTCGCGAACCACTCCGATCGAGCCGGTGGCCACACCGTCCGTGTCCTTCAGGACGCTCAGGGAGATATCCACGTCGATCAGATCGCCTCCCCGACGATACATTTGCGTTTCCAGATGATGCTGCATGCCCTTCTGGCGGATACTCAGAGTGCGGATCCGTTGCCATTCCGCGTCCGGATAGAGGCTGCGCACGGACCGGCCCAGCAGGTCCGCCTCCGTCATTCCCAGCAGTTGCTCGGTGAACTTGTTCCACGAGACCAAACGTTCCTCCTTGTCCACCATCATGATGGCCACGGCGGAGTTGTCGAAGATCGTGCGGTAGCGATGCTCGGCCGCCTGAAGCTGACGCTCGGCCTTCTTGCGTTCCAGCGCATAACGAATGGACCGCATCAGCAGCGTGCTGTCCACCTGCCCTTTGATCAGGTAGTCCTGCACGCCCTTCTGCACAGCCGACGTCGCGGTCAGTTCGTCGTCCAATCCGCTCAGCACGATGATGGGCACGTGCGGGGCGCGGCTCTGAATATTGATCACCGATTCCGTTCCACGGCTGTCGGGCAACCCCAGATCCAGCAGCACCACATCAAACGACGACTCCTTCAGACACTCCAGGGCCGTTGACAGACGGTCGGCATACCGGACCTCCGCGACGTCGAGAGACGACTTCACCAGCAGTCTCTCCAACAGCTTACGGTCGACAACGTCATCTTCGACGATGAGGATTCGCAGTGCCTTGGCGGTAGTCAATGGTGTTCTCCTTTGCGGCCGTCGGCGGCACCCCGTTGGCGGCCTTCCGGAGCCGGTCAATGGCCTCCGGGGCTCTTCAGAATGGTCTGAATCTTGGCCATGAGCTGGGCAAAATCAAACGGCTTGGTCACATAGTCCGAGACTCCGTATGCCGAGGCCGCTGCAATATCCCGGGACTCACACCGGGCTGTCAGCATGATGACCGGGATGTGTTTCAGGGCGGGGTCGGCCCGGAGTTCTTCGAGCATTTCGTGTCCGTTCATGACGGGCATATTCGTATCAAGCAGGATCAGATCCGGCTTTTCCGCCGCCGCTCGTTCCAGGCCTTCTCGTCCGTTGGAAGCTGTGAAGGTCTGGAAATCCGCGAACTTCAGGCGGTATTCGACCGTGCCGACCAGGTCCGGCTCATCATCGACGATCAGAATCTTCATCCGAGACGTCTGTTTCTTTGCCTTGAACAGTCCTAACACGTTCCGTTCTCCTTTCATCAGGTGCAGCTCAGTGCCTTCCCTTCACTGTTCCAGGGGAGCAGAGGCAACTCGGCTCCCGCACGTCTTCCCGTCGATGGATCACTGGCGTTCGGGCACCGGCATGGCCGACGGTTTGGACCCGTCGCCTGACTCGTGCCGGTTTCGATTGCCCGCCGACAACACAGACGCATCATGAAGGGCTTCATATCGTGCCGCAACAGGGTCCGGCAGCGGCCCACTTTCGTGAATGTGCGGCGAGAGCAACACGACCAGTTCCGACCGGCTCGTGACCGTTCGGCGGCTCTTGAAGAAATAGCCGATCAACGGAAGGTCTCCCAGCAGGGGGACCTGGCTCACCTCCACGGTCTTTTCCTGACGCTGCAGCCCACCCATGACCACGATCTGTCCGTCCTCGAGCAGCAGAGAGGTGTTGGCTTTTCGCGTGTCCACCACCGGTACACCCTGGTCGCTCACTCCCGTGCGGACATTCTGTTCGGCCGTCACCGTTATGAGAATACTGTTTCCGTCGGTGACGGTCGCAGTGACCTGGAGTGTGACGCCTACATCCTTGAACTGGGTCGTGCTCAGCGCTTCCTGCCCGCCGGTGGCAGAATCGATCAACTCCTTGTACGGGATCTCCTCGACGGCCTGAATGGTCGCCGACTGCCCGCTGACCACCAACGTGCTCGGGCTTGCCAGGATGTCCACATCCCTCTTCTGCTGGAGGACGTGGAGCACATGCCGGATGGTCCCGCTGATCACGCTGAAGTCCCCGCCAATCCCCACGGTGTTGAAGGCAGTGGCGTTGCCCACCGTCTCCGCGTCCTCTATCGTGGAGCGGAGCCGCGAACTGCTGAAGTTCTGCCGGTAGATCACATCGTATCCGTTGTCGCTCAAAAGGTCCCAGTTGATCCCGATCTCCGTATCGTCCTTGAGCTGGACGTCGAGAATCACCACTTCCACCATCACTTGCGGCGGAATGCGATCGGCCTTCTTGATTTCGGCCAGAATCTTCGCCAGATTCTCCGCCGTATCGCAGATGACCACGGAGTTGTTCTGCTTGTTGACCGCCACCATGCCGAACGATGTCACCATCCTGTCCAGGACGGTCTTGAGACTGGTGGCGTCGAGGAACTTCAGCACGACGGTCTCCAGCAGAAGGGCAGGTTTTTCTTCCGGCACCTCCGAGGGCTTCTCCTCCGGCGAGTTGGCGTCCGCCGGGACCAGCGAGGCGCGCAGCGCCTCGATTTCCGCGAAGGGGTTCTCTCGTCCGATGGCCTCGTCTCGGATTCCCGACTGCATGGCCTGGCTGTCAACGGGTCCGCGTATCACCCCGAGAAGGAACAGACCCATCCCCACGGCAATCATCCATCTGGAGCTACTCATCGTGTTCCATCTCCTTCCCCATGGTCACGTAGATCGTTATCACCAGTTCACAGGCCACATTCTCCGTGTCCGCTTGCAGTGAGGTCATCTGACAGCGGTCGATCCAGACCTTCTTGCTGTGGGACTGCAGGAGCCCAACGAACCTGACCACGCTTCGGTAGGGGCCGTGGACCGTAATCAGCGCCCCCCTGGCCAAAAGCGACGTCACCGGCGGCGGTGCCTCGGCCTCATCGGAGTCCGCCGACGAAGGCGCGGCGCGTGCTTTCAGTCTTTCCGCGGGCAGGTAGCTCAGCGAGATCAGACGGCAGCCCGCCTCGTTGCAGGGCTCTTGCAGATGGCGCAGGAATTCCTCGGCGCCGGTCACATCAAACGTCATCTGCGACCAGGCGGCACGCTGCGCCAAGAGCCCCTGGAGTTCCTGCTGCTTCTGCCGGACTTCTTCGTTCACGGCCAGACCGGTCTCGATCCGTCGGGTGGCGGCTTGCTCGTAGCGTTGCGATGCAACCAGCAGCGTCACATGAGGACGGACCACCCAGTTGTAGAGGCCGATGACAGCGATCAGAAACACGGCCCCGATGGCGGCTCGGTCGTGCGTTCGTGTGAATGTCAAGTTCGGAATTTGCATTCTCATCGTATCTCTTTCGACGCAAGGGTGCAGGCAATCGCGTACCGAATGGCCGCATCCTGCCCGTTGATACGTCTCGATTCCAGCAATTCCGCGTGGGCAATGGCCTTCGAACGGTTCAACATCAGGACCAGCGTAGCCACAGCCTCGTCTGACTCGCACACCCCTGCCACCTGCATGCTGGATGCGCCCTCCACCGTCAACTCGGTTAGGCGCGCCCGTTTCGGAACGGCCGCGCCCACGTCGTCGAGCAGTTGCACCCAATCGACATCGGGGTGCGACTGGGACGCCTGCACCAGGCAATCCAACTCGGCCGCTACCGCGGCGATTTGCCGCTCCGTCGCCGCCCGTTCTGCGGCGGCGGTCGCAAGATCATGATCGCCCCGCCCCCGTTGCGCCCCCAGCATCGCCCCCAGGTGACGCTGCGTGCGCGCGACCGTCCAACGCATGGCCCCGGTCCCCAGAATGACCGTGAGCAACAGCGTGGCCAAGCCGATGGCTGTCAGGATCAGATTCCGCTGCACCACAGTGGCACGGTCAGCTTCCTTGGGAAGCAGGTTCACGCCCACGGCCTTCGGCTCATCCACCAGGAACCTCATGGCCAGCCCGAGCGCGGCGATGGAGCCCTTCCCTGAAAACCCCGGTTCGAGGCCCACGCGGTCGGGCAGGGTGCTTCGGGTCCAGACCTCCACGGCCTCGCAGGCCACTTTCGATCGGACTGTTTCCTCGGCCCCTACCGGCCCCGAGTCGTGCTCGTCGTCCATCACAACGACACTGCTGATCGTTGTTCCTTCTATCGTGTAGAACTGAAGTACGGCGTTGATTTCGTCGGCCGTACGCTCGTATCGGTCCACAGAGGTCGGGTCGGCCGCCGGGAGGGTGCGCGACCGTATGAAATCCACGGTTCCTTTCTGCAGGACGGTCAGGGTCAGAACGCCGCCCTTGAGCAAGGCCAGCAGGACGTTCGGACCGAGCGTCTCAAGAGACCGCGCCGTCTGGAACACCCGGGCACAGGCCAGAACGGCCGGCTCGACGGCGCCGACACCGACACCGAAAGTCCCACAGGCACGAACCAGGGATTCCACGCTGGCCTGGTCGGCCGCTGCCAACAGGGCCCTGCCGGGGGCGTTCTTTCGAGAAGAGACCATCAGGTGGTAGTCCGAGGCGGTCCTTCTGCCGGAGAATGCCGCGTACTGCGCGACCTCATCGCGAACAAACCCGGCGATGGCCTGCGGGTCCTCTTCCTCCAGCGGAACTACGCGAACCAGCGTGCCGGACGGCGGCAGAGACAGCACCGTGCGTCCTTGCCTCCTGCGACATTCTCGGATGACCTTCAGGGCCTTCGACAGACGCGCGGTATCGACAATGCGACCACCCTCAACAGTTCCCGCGGGCAGAGACGCGCGGGATGTCCCCAAGACGCGGAATCCATCGCGCGTCCTTCTGAGCAGTACGGCATTGACCTCGTCGCCGACGATGTCGATGCCCAACGATGTCCTCGCAGTGGATTTCATTCGTTCACCCGGATCCAGTCGACGGCCACACGGTGGGGAGGTCCGGCCGGCGCCACGGTGACATTGGCCTTCACCCGTGCGGTATACCCCTGCGAAGACGTTCCGACGGAGGTGATCTGCGATCCGTCCAGAGTCACCGTGTAGGCGCCGCCGGCGAAGGGCTTGGCCGTAAAGCCGGCCTGCCACGCCGCATTCGAACGGAGATGCGCCATCGCGTCGTTCAATCCCGCTTCGGCCACCGCCAGCGCCTCGGCCGCTCGCACATGGTTCTGCATGATCTGAATCTCCTCGGTGTTGATCTGCAGCATGCCCGTGAGAATCGCCGCCAGCAGCGCCACGATGAACACCGCCAGGATCAGTACCACACCTCGGTTATGATGGTTGTCGCGCATACGCACCGTTAGAAGCCACAATCAAGGTCCACATGAACGGATCCGCCGCCTTCGAGGCTGGCTGCCTTGATCTTCCCAAAGAATTCCGCCTGACTCCAGATCCCCACGCCACCCTGCGGATTCTGGAGAACCGCATAAGCAACGGCGTTTGTGTTCATCTGGAACGTGGTGCCAACGCCGATCAGGTTGATCCGCAGCCGGGACGGATCGGCGCTCAGACTGTTCAGCCGCGAACTGCCGGAGATATCGACGCTACCTCCCACGTAGATCGTCGCACTGGAATCGCGCAGAACCCTCAGCTCCGCTCGGCTGTCCATTCTGAGGCTTCCCTTAACCACCAGCGTGACGTGCCCGTCGATAACGAGCACAGCATCGCCTCCCAGGCTGATGGATTCGAGATAGCGATCCGAATTGATGGTGCGGCTCTGCTGAAGCGTCAGCTCGATGGCGTCGTCGCACACCCCTCGAAACGGACGCCGCGTCGGCGCCGACAACGCGGGGATGTCCACCGGACTGGACAGCGACCCGCGGCGGCCCGTGATTCGCGCGAGGCCCCAGACGCCAATTCCGCTGGCCGGGTCTCCGCCCGGCCCGATATAGGCGTCGCCTCGGATGACGGCGCTATTCCAGAGCATAATCGCGTGGTCTGTCGTCGCGTTGACGGAAACAACCGCCTCCGTCCCCGGTCGTGCCGAATCGTAGGGGCCCTGAGACGACCGATAGCTGTCGATGCAGATGTTGCTCCCACCCCAAGCCACGGAGTTGCGGAGCGCCACGCCCGGCTCGAAGGTATCCGGCGTTTCCTGCGGCAACGATCGTGCACGCAGATACACCCGCGTGGTGAACGTCTTGTCGGCGCCAAGCCGCGCGGGGTTCGCGAAGGTCGTCTCCACCATGATGAATCGCACGGACGAAGCGTCGACGGTGGGCGCCGTGAAGTCGTTGCCATCATAGCAGGTAAACCGGAACCGACGGACGGGTCCCGCCAGATCGCCCGGCTCGCCCGAAGGACCGAACCGAACGTAGCCGTCCGGACCGAGGGCATACCGGTACGACGTCCCGTCTGCGGCCGCGAACTCGATAAAGCCGCGATCCTGTGAGGATGGGCTGACGTCCGTGATTCGAGTCGCGGTGGCCAGCGTGCGATGGAGATGGTCTGCAAGGACCCGGGCATTCTGAATCATTTCCCCGTTGGCCTTCCACGTATCCCAGTGATTTCGAACGCCGGCCAGCACCGGCACCATGGCCGCAAAGACGACCGCCATGACCGCCATGCCGATCACCATCTCGACCAGCGTCACGCCCCTGGCCGCTTCCGGATTGTTCATCTGCTTGTGCATCATTCAGACCGTCTATAGCATCCGCGCTGGACCGTCATTTCTTCGGCACGACCGGGCCCTTCCGTTAGCCCACTTCGGCCGCCGGTGCAAGTTTGCCGCAACGCGCCACCGACCCCCACGGGCCGCCTTCAAGAAGCGGCAACGCGGTTCTTATCGGTCGGGGAAAGGGACTTTGTGGATGTGGAAAACCGCTCTGGCCACAGGCCCCATAACGCAACGGTCCCGGTTGGCCGCCGAGGTTACTGCATCCGTGCGACGTAGGTGGTCAGACAGACCAGACTCTCTTCGTCGGACAGGCGTCCATCCGAGTCGGCATCCCACCCGACAGCCACGGATACCAGCCGGAGATCGGCGTCCTGGTCATCCTCCACCGTGCAGAGGTAGCCGCTGGCCAGAGGTGTGGAACTCTCGTTGAATGGATCCGCATAATGATGGATCGATCGGGCACGGATCTCCTCGAGTTTGCCTTGCGCCAGAATGAGGGACTGGGTCTTGCGTTCGACGGCGATGCCGGTCATCTGCGCAATCGTCAACGCCCGCAGCATCGGCACCAGAGCAATGGCCAGAACCGCTGAGGCGACGGCCACCTCTGTAAGCGTCATGCCCCTCAGCCGGCCCCGCTCCATCCTCCGGCCTCGGTCAGCGAGCCAATCTGTCTGCCGTGTGTATGCCATGCGGTTCACTCTGGACGCACTGAACGGCGCCGGTGCCCGGCGTCACGGTGATGCGGAACGTCCTGTCCGAAAGCGATACATCCAAGGACGCCTGGCCGGATTCCTTCAGGGCCCCCAGGCCATTGAAGCTGAAACGCAGATCGCCCTGACAGCGGACCCCTGCGGCCAGGGTCTGGGAATCGACTACGGCCGAGTTGTCGAGATCGAGAATCGCAACACTCGTGGTCGGGCCCCGGCGGCGAATCTCGAACGCATAACCGTTGGGGTGGGTGGCGGCATGGAGAATGGCCAGACTCCGCGTCCGCCGCAGACCGATGACGATCTTCCGGGCCTCCCCTTCCGCCTGCTGGCGATCCAGGGCCCGGAAGGGGAGCCGGGGAACCGCCACACAGGTCAGAACGCCGATGATCAACACGACCACCAGCAACTCCGCAAGCGTATGACCCCGTGGCACCCTCATGTGGCGGACTCGTGTCAGAAAAGGAAGAAAGGCTGGCAGCAGCGGTCAACCGCCAGCCTGTAATCGCACTTCAAGAGGCGAGAACGCCATCACTTGTGGCTGTGCTCAGCGACACGGTGAGTCTTCCTGCTGTCGTACTTGTATTCCTTACCCAGCGGGCATACGGGCAACCCGTCCGGAAAGTATTCCGAGTTCTTGGTCAGATCATTCAGGTTCTCCGGCCACTCGCCGGTGGTGGCGTAGTACAGCTCGATCTGGGAGTTGATCAGGTCCACGTTCGTCTTGCAGGCGTTGATCTTGGCGGTCTCCGCACTCTGGCTGATTCGCGGAATGGCGATGGCCGCCAGCGCGCCGAGGATCAACACCACGACCAACAATTCAACCAACGTAAAGCCTTTCTCACACCTCATGATGTTCTCCTTTTGCAAAGGTGACTTCTCATAGCCTGACCCAGCGTGTATCGACCGGCGAACCGCACGACTTTACCTGTCCCGATATATCGAGCAGGACAATCTCATGTCCGGTTCTTCATCGTTCTGCGGGGAGGCCGTTGCCGCAGGTGTCTTCCGCGCCAGCCGGATCGACGTCGGGCGCCGACATGTCATACACTCCGGCCCAAGGCCCACCCCCCTGGAGCAACTTCTCTACTTGAGGTGAGTCATATAATCGAACATGGGCAGGTACACGCCCATCAGAACCACCCCGATGACCAGTCCCATAATCAGAGTCAGAGCCGGCTCCAGTTTGACCACCAGGGCCGCCATGATCCGCTCGATGTCACGGTCCAGCAGATCGACGCCTTTGGCCAGCATGTCGGGCAGCCGACCAACCTGCTCGCCCGAGACGGCCATCTGCACAATCTCGGACGGAAATATGTCATGGGCGGCCAACGCCTTACCCACCGGGTTGCCTGCCTGAGCCATCCTCTGAAGGTCTTTTGCCACGGTGGTCATCTCCGCGTGGCGAACGATCTCGCCGGCGATGCGAAACGCGTCCAGCACGGAGACTCCGACCGACATCAGCATGGCGCAGGGGCGCATGAATCGCGAAACCAGAATGAGGCGATTGAGCCGGCCGAACACCGGCAGCCGCAGTTTGAGGCGGTCCCAGCCGCATTTCAACCCGCCGTAACGGAGCACGCTTTTCAGCCCCCAGCCCCCGCCGATCGCCGCCGGCAGCATTAGCCACCACCAGGCGCGCAGCATCTTGCTCAAAGTCACGAGGAGCAGCGTCGGCCCGGGAAGAGACACATGCAAACCGGCATAGAGCCTGGTGAACACGGGGACCACGAACAACAGCAGTCCCAGCAGAACCGCCAGGCACACCACCCCTACCGCGATGGGATAGACGAAGGCAGACTTGACCTTCGTGCGCAGTTGTTCTCGCTTCTCGAGATAGACCGCGCTCATTTCCAGGGCCTCCACCAGCTTGCCCGAGGCTTCCCCTGCCTCGAGCATGCCGAGGAAGAACTCGGAGAAAACCGCGCGGTACGGCTCAAAAGCCTTCGTCAGACTCGCTCCGGCCTCGATCCGTTTCTTGATGTCCGACAACACCACCCGAAGCAGGGGCCGTTCCGCCTGATCGGCCAGCGTCTCCAGGCACGAGGTGACCGAGAGCCCCGCCGAATACATCCCCGAGAACTTGTAGGCAAACGTCACGATGTCCTCGGCTCGGATGCGGGACCGGCGGCTTGGGCGTTCCTTCACACGCCGGGCACGCACGAGTTCATAGCCGATCCGCGTCAGCTCGTGACGCAGTTCGCGGACCCCTGCGATCTCCTCGTAGGTGCCCTGCAACTGTCTTCCGGACGCATCTCTGGCGGTGTACTGAAAGGTCGGCATCACCCACGCTCCATGTCAACGACGCGCATGATCTCCTCGATCGTGGTCCGACCGGCCAGAACCTCCCGCACGGCTGCCATGCGTAACGTTCGCATCCCTTCGGAAACCGCCTGCGTCTTGATGGCATCGTCATCCATCTTGTCGATGATCATCCGCTGGACACACCGGGAGACGGGGAGAATCTCATAGATACTCTTACGACCGAGATAGCCGCTCTGATAGCAGTGATTGCAGCCGGATCCACGCCAGAGTTCCACATCGCCTTCCGGCGGCGAATGGCCGAAGAGAATTCGCACCTCGCTCTCGGACGCGCGATACGGCCTGCGGCATTGTGGACAGCACGTCCGTATCAACCGCTGGGCGGCGCTCCCCAGCAGGGCCGAGCCCACCAGGAAGGCGGGAATACCGAGGTTGATCAGTCGGGACACCGCCCCCGCCGCATCGTTGGTGTGCAGCGTGCTCAGGACCAAGTGGCCCGTCAACGCCGCGCCGATCGCGATCTCCGCCGTCTCGCGGTCACGTATCTCCCCGATGAGAATGACGTCGGGGTCCTGCCTCAGGATGCTCCGCAAGGCGGACGGGAAGGTCATCCCGGCAATGGGTTTGACCTGCACCTGAGTGATCCCGTCGAGACGGTACTCGACCGGGTCCTCCACGGTGACGATGTTCTTCTCTGCCGTGTTGATCAACTGCAAGACGGAGTACAATGTGGTGGTCTTGCCGCTTCCCGTCGGCCCGGTCAGCAGCAGCATGCCGTAGGGATTCCCGGCCAGTTGACGAAACGTCTTGTTGTCCTGCCCGGAGGTAACCACCTTGTCAAACGCCCAGCGTTCGACGCGTTTGTCAAGGATCCGCAACACGACCTTCTCTCCGCCGACGGCCGGAAGCGACGAGACGCGCAGGTCGTACTCGGCTCCCTCGTGTTCGATCGTCGCGTGTCCGTCCTGAGGCATGCGGCGCTCGGAAATGTCCATATCGGCCATGATCTTGATATGCGAGACGACCTCCTGCTGCACCGACGACGGGACCCGAATCGTATCTCTCAGAGTCCCGTCGATCCGATAGCGGACCCGCAGGTCCGGCGGCTGCGGTTCAATGTGCACATCGCTGGCCCCGGACGAAATCGCGCCGCGGACGATAGAGGAAACCAGTTTGCTGATCGGATCATCGCCCTCGCGCAGCATGCGGGGTCGGTGTTCGGATGCCCCGGGGCCGCCGGTGGCGTCCTCCTTCAGCCGCATCGACGCCACCACCTGCTTGGTGATGTCCACCTCGTCGTAGTGCCGCTGGATCGCCTGACGGATCGCCCCCGCACTGGCCGCCACCGGAACCACACGGTACCCGGTCTTCACCTCGATCTCGTCCCTCGCCGCAAGGTCCCACGGCGCACCCATGGCCACCAGAAGGGCCCCGTCCTGGCACCGCATCGGGATCGCGTGGTAGCGATTCGCCACATCACGAGAGATCAGATGGGCGATCATCGGATCGATCAGGTCGGCCGTCAGTTCAACATATTCGATGCGGTTCGCTTTGGCGACCGCTCGGAGAATCTGCTCTTCGCTGAGCAGGTTGTCCCGCCGCAGGATGGACAAAGTGCTTTGTCCCGTCTGCTTCTGGTTCTCGATCAGCTTCTCGAGGATCGCCGGAGCGACGGTGCTTTCCTGGGCCAGTGCCGCTATTATCGGGTCGTTCGTCTTCATCAAACAGACTTCCAAACAGACGTATGAACGACCTTCTATCGGCAGACCGGAAGTCCAACCTTAGTATCACCAGCGCTTCGCCTGGCGATGCTGTCTCAACGAACCATCGTCGCGGCCCCTGTAGCCAGCGGTGTGACAGCCCTCTGGAGCGGCGGCAACCAAGCCAAAATTCCTCTTGCAATTGTACCACATTTCGTGTATAAGCCGCCCTTGCCTTGCCCGGCGGCGTAGCCAAGCGGCCTAAGGCGACGGTTTGCAAAACCGTTATTCCCCGGTTCGAATCCGGGCGCCGCCTTCTCCTTTTCTATCCTGCTGTGCAGGGGTTCTGCTTCGATGAAAAGCAGCCGCCGGGGGGACCTTCCGGTGGATTCTCACACCTGTTGCAGACACCGCGTCGACCGCAGCGTCTCACGACCGCACGCCTCGCAACGACTTGGGGAAATGGGCGATACAGGACTCGAACCTGTGACCCGCTGATTAAGAGTC
>DAOTJE010000034.1:0-43828 GCA_035448545.1 Sedimentisphaerales bacterium
CTGGCGTTACGGCCCGCACGGTTGCAGGCACACCTTTCGTGTGCCATGACCCCAAGGCTTCGGCACGGCCGGTTACCCAGCCGCACCGCTTGGGTGGCTACCGGGGTGAACCGAAAACTCCTCGGACGGATCTCTCATCCGCTGGTCCTCCACGCCTTCGTGGCGCACTGACTGTCCCTAGTTTGTCCACCCTAGTTTGTCCAACGGGGTTGCGATCTCCCCTCCGCCCTCGCGAACGGCACAGAGGATAAAGGGTGTGTCGCTCGGGCATCAAGCATGGCGGGCTTGTCCATTATGGTCGCCACGATTTGGGAAGCAGCCTGTCGGGCACGTCGAACAGCTTCAACCGCCCTTTGTAGGGGATCGGCGTGCGCAGGCGACGGGGGTTCTCCAGGTACCAGCCGAAATACCCGCGTTGGTGCCACTGGCTGGTTCTCTTCTTGCGGCAATCGATCAGGTCGACTGCCCCGAGGATCACGCCAAACTGAAGCTCGGAAGGGTCCACCTCAATCCTGTGCCACCGGCGGAGGTAATCCAAAGCGTCGGCGTGCAGTGTGAGTCCGGCGTGGATCAACAACGGGCCACGATACGTGGGCGCCCAAATGCGGTTCTCCACGTCCTTGGGGCCATTGACAATCAGGTGAGCCCACGGCTGCCGAACGGAAAGACATCTCATCGCGTCGCTTCCTCCACAATCCGGATTTCGTCGTCGGTCAGGCCGTACAGCGCGTACACCAGCCGGTCGATCTCCTTGTCCGTCGCGTCGATCTGACGCTGAATCGCGTTCCGCTCGTCCGCCGTCTTCGCCACCGACAACGACTTGTGCAACGACAGCATCCGTTCCACCAACCCCACCATCCGATCGTGACGCGCTACGTCGCTCGGATCGTCACGATCGATTGTGCGAATCGGAAGTTGTTCAATGTACTGCTTGTTGGCTGCCAGATAGCCCCCATGAAAGTTTGTCGAGACCCGTTTCAGATAGAAGTCGAGAAGTTTCGAATTGAGTAATCCGCACAAGAAGGGATAACTCATAGTCTCAGGATTCAGTGTGATGCCATAGCCCCCTGTTGTCACGTTGATGAAGTAGAAGTCATGTGATGGATCATAATAGGCTCTCAGTCGTGTGATCATGTAAGGCACCAACAGCTTGGGCTGCTCCCACATGCCAAGGTTTTGTGAACGACCGAACCGGTACCATGTGCTGTCACGGAATCTACCACCTTCACGGCACTCCAGCACTGTCCGGTTTTCAAGTAGATATGCCCATGTAAGCGGGTATCTCTCCTGTAGTTCATCCGAAGTGTAAAGTCGGGCTTGCGCATCCACGACCTCATATGGGAAGAGCACCAAGGCGCTTGGCGATGCGGAGTAGCGTCTTATGTCGGCGCATCGCACCACCTGTTTGAGCATGTTGCGTTCAATCGCGACACATCTATCCAGTTGCTCGGAGCGAACAGTCACAATCTGGTCGTTAGTCTCGCCGTATTCCTTGAACAGAAACACAGGGTCTGCGCTTGTTATTGGCCCTTGGAACAGGCGTAGTGCGATGTCCTTGAGCTTTGTCGGTGTCGCGAATAGTTGTCGAAACACGGACGCCTCGCGCCCCAGAACGAAATTCCACTCTCTGGCCGAAAGAGTGGTTGCTGGGACAGTCCCGCGCACGCATGTGCGTGCGGTATTCCAGGCAACAATGTCGGTTACCCTCGCCACTGTGCAATCATCTCGTTGTGTCGCATCAAGAAACAGCAGACAGGTATACGTCGTTGCTCCTGCAAAGACCTGCTGGTCGCCGAAGTGGACGACGTGGGAGAGGTGCTTGCCGTCGGCGATGAGTTTGCGGAGGGGTTGGCCGTATTGGGCGTTGAAGAACTTGTGCGGGAGGATATAGCCCATACGGCCTTGGGAGCCCAGCAGTCTCAAGGCTTGTTCCACGAAGACGACGTAGATGTCGTAGTTGCCCTTTGAGGCGGCCTGATAATGGCGACTGAAGTAGGGGATCGATTCGGGCTGCGTCTCCTTGAGCGTCTGGATGCGAATATACGGTGGGTTCCCGATGACGGCGTCGAAGCCGCCGTCTTGGAAGACGTGGGGGAATTCGGCGTGCCATTCGAAGGCGTTGATGCGGAGTCGTTCTTCGTCGTCGAACATCGTGGCCTGCCGGCCCTCGTAGAAATCGGGTCCGATCAGGGAGTTGCCGCACTTGATGTTGTCGGCCAGGTCGGGCAGGGCCCGCTCGTTGTGGAAGAGCACGAGGTTCTTCTCGCCTTCGAGGACCCGCAGCAGCAGCGACAGCTTGGTGACCTCGACGGCCTGTGGGTCGATATCGACGCCGTAGATGTGGTCGAGCAGGATGCGCTTGCGTTCGGCGGTGGTCAGCTTCCAGGAACCGTCGGGCGCGCAGGCGATGGGCGGCTCCTCGAATTTGGCCCAGGTCTCCGGGGCATTCTTCGCGTAGAAGTCGCGGTACCAGTCGAGCAGCTTCTGGTAGGCGCCGAGCAGGAACGAGCCGGAGCCGCACGCCGGATCGAGCACGCGCAACGGCCGATTCATCACTGGCGTCTGGAGGCGCTTCTTGCCGCGTCCCCGGCTGATCTCCGTGACCTCAACACCACGATCTTCGAGCAGCTTGCCCACCGTGTGCTCGACGATGTAATCGACGATATAGGAAGGTGTATAGTAAACGCCTCCGGCCTTCTTGACCTCGGGCTTGTCTTCGACCCTGGCGTGATGCCCGGCCGTCAGCGTGATGACCTTGCCGAGGAACTGCTCGTAGACCTGGCCGAGGATTTCCGGCGGCAGGACGGAGAACTCGTAGGGGCTGTCGGGATAGTACAGCGAGCGGAGGATGTCCTTGAGCGGTTTGTCGTCGACGATCAGTTCCGGCGTCAGTTCATCCGGTCCCTCGGTCCGGTCCTTCTCCCGCAGGAAGTGAAAGAGCCCGGAGTTGTAGCGGTCGTCGGCCCGGCGGAACAACGCGACCAGACGGGGATAGACCTCCGTGCCGCCGATGAAACCCTGCAACTGGCCATACGGCTCGATGCCCCGGTCCTCGCAGATCCGCAGGAAGATGATCCGGTCGATAGTGATCTGCACGGCATAGTTGAGCTGGCGGTTGGTCAGATCGGGATTGCGCAGCGCGATGTTGCGCGCGAGCAGGTCACGCCATCGTTCGATCTCAGCCAGGAACGCGGCATCGACCTCGGCGGTCCCGCGCTTGCGCTTTTCCGAGACGGCGTATTTGTCGAACGAACCCTTCAGGACCGCATCGCGCGAGAAGATCGCCGCGATCTCGTCCCACCGCTCGCTGTACTGGTCGTAGGTATAGTACAGGATGCGGGCCTTGGAAGGCTTGTCCGTCTTGTTTGGCTGAATGCGGCAGTCGTAGACCGCAAACTCTTCGAAGTCCGTCAGGATCGACAGGGGCAGCTTGGCCGACCAGGCGTAGCGGCGCAGTTGATAGGCGGGGTCCGGGGCGTCCTTGATATTGACCGACGGCTTCTTGGCCTCCAGGAAGAACTTGCGCGTGCCGCCGATACGGAAGCAGTAGTCCGGGGCCTTTGTGGCGCCGCCGACGCGGATGGCGTCCTCATGGATCACATCCTTGTAGGCCTCGGCATAACCCTTGGTGTTGTCGACGTCCCAGCCGAGAGCCTTGAAGAACGGGTCGATGTACTCCTTTCGGACTTGCGCTTCGTTGTAGCGACCTTGGCGGTACGACTCGATGTTTCGTTCGAAGGTCTGGATGAGTCTCGCAACTTCCACGGGTACTGTCATTGAACCGGACTCCTTATCGCTGTCCCTCGCTGCATCCGCCGGACGGTGCGGCACTACCGTTATATCGGCAGAATGCGGGCCCCCTGTTTAGGGTCAAGTCCGAAAACACCGATGGGACGTCGCAGAAAGGGGTAGTTCGGGGCGTTGGCGGGTTCGACTTGGTCGTCGCCTCGGGGTCGCCGGCTTGTGGTCCGGCGGAAGCCGCTCGCATGTGAAGGGTGTGAAGAGTGTGAAGGGTGCGAAGGGTGCGAAGGGTGCGGCCAGAAGCCGTATCTCATATCTCGGGGTTCGTATCTCGTCTGTTCAGGTCGTGCCGCCTACAGCCTCCCGCCTACCGTTCGATCTCGTCGGGGAAGTTGAGGCAGGCGAACTCGCCAGCCAGCTCGTAGGCCTTGCGGTCGCGGGCCTTGGCGGCGGTCAGCTTGCAGCGCGGAGGGCTTTCTGCGCTTCGGCGGGCAGGTCCATCAGGATGAAATAGGACGCCGGGTACAGATAGTCCTGGCCCGATTCGTCGATCACGCGCAGATAGCCTTCCTTCGCGGCCTCTTCATCGGGGACGACCGCGTAGACCTTGCGCTTTTCCAGATCGTCGGTGTCCTTGTTCTCGACGCACAAGGCGAACTGCCTGTCGGGGGCCGGCTCAGTCATAGTTCAATCCAGAAATCGCTTGATCTTCATCTTCTTGCGTCCGATGCCGTGGGCTTCGTACCAATGCAGCTCGGCAAGGCGGATGTTGCCGCGGGCGGTTCTCACTGTGGCAACGCCTTTGAGCTTTCGCCACCTGCCGGGACCGAACTGGTGGCGGAGACGCATGATATCGTCGATACCGCCACCCACGGCAATGACCTCGATATCGCGAATCTCCCCAAGAAGCTCAAAATACATGCCCGGCATCCAAAAGAACAACCCGGCCCTCAGCTACCACCTGCCATTGTACGCTGTGGGCACGGGCGATTCAACCTCGTTCCACCTTGATCTCCTCTCCTGACTGACAAGGCGGGCCGCGAGAACTGGCTCGCGACGGGCGGTTGCGGAGGCCATCCGCAGCGGCTTTCAGTTCGTCGTCCCATGTGAGTCACTGCTTCCTGGCTCGGCGGAAGCCGAAGGGCGGGTGGCCTGCGGCCACGTTGTGCGTGAAGCGTGAAGCGTACTGCGTCTGACGCCGTGCTCGGTGAAGGCGTAGGGGCCGGCGAGCACACCACGAACGGCGAGATGCGCGTGCGGGCGGAACACAAACGGCGGCGCGGGTCGCGAGGGGCCGGCGCCGCCGGACGGGATCGTGGTGCGGAGCGGTCGGGAGGTCTACTGGACTTCGAGGACGGAGTTGAACTCGCCGTAGGGGTTCAGCTCGGTGCGTTCGTTGTACGGGTCCTGCTGCCACTGGCCGTCGACGACGAGGCGATAGCGGTAGGTGCCGTGGGGCAGCTTGAGCTTGGCCTGCCAGACGCCGCTGTTGCCGACGCGTTCCATGGAGGTGGCGGCCGGCTGCCAGTTGTTGAAGTCGCCGGCGATCTGGACGCTCGAGGCGCGCGGGTAGAGCGTGACGAAGACGACGGCGTCGCGGATCTGGTTGACGCCGTAGTAGTCGGAGAGCTTCGTGTCGGTCGTCGCGGGGACGGCGGCAAAGGCCTCGATGGGCGTCTCGGACGACGCACCCGCCGACACGGGCCGCTCGCTCTGTTCGTCCGCGAACACCGGCGTCGCGGTCACGGGCGCGGCCACCGGCTCGGCCGGAGGCTTCACCACCGGAGGCGCGATCCCCTGCGGCGCGGGTGGGGTCGCCGGCTTCGGCGCGACGGCGGCGGGCGGCTCGGGACGCACCGTAGACGGCGCGGGGGGCGCCACCGACGCCGGGCGAGCCGGCCCCTGGGGCTGGGTCTTCCGCAACAGCTCCGTCGCGCTGGCCCCGATCGATTCCAGCTGATCGGCCAGCGTGTCCACCAGACGCTTGCTCTTGGTCACCAGACGCTCGTCCGCGCCGATCAGCTCCTGCGCCAACGACCGGAAGTCCTGCTGACCCTTGCTCGCCGGATCATATTCGTTGATCGGCTGCCCGAAGCTCGCTGCCTCTTTTATGCGGGTATTGAAGTTAACCACGGTCTTGAACATGCGGTCGGAGAAGTGGGAGCGGAGCTCGGCGAGGATCTCGCGGGCCATCTTGGTGCGGATGTCGTACATGCTGGCGAGCACGCGGACGGAGACCTGCTGCTGGCATCGCTTGCAGAGGATGCTGAGCGTTTCGAGCTGCTTGCTGAGCCCATGCAGGGCGAAATAGCCGGTCTCGACGGGCACGACCACGTCGGTGGCGGCCCGCAGTGCGTTGAACGTCAGCAGGCTGACCGCCGGCGGGCAGTCGATCACCGTGAAATCGTAATCGTTCGTCACGCCGTCGAGCACCTTCTTCAGGCAGCACTCCCGGTCGGGAATCCCGGCCATCTGCTGCTCGAACGCCGACAGGTCGATGCTCGCGGGCGCCAGCTCCAGCCGCTCGCCGATCTGCCAGAGAATCTCGGTCAATCGCATCGGCTCGTTCCGGCTCTCGCTGATCAGCACATCGTAAATGCTCTGCTCGATCTGTTCCTCCGGCACCGCCAACCCCACCGCACAGTGCGACTGCGGGTCCATATCCACCAGCAGCACCTTCTTGCCCAAATCCGCCAGGGCGCTGGCCAGATTGATCGACACCGTCGTCTTGCCGCAACCGCCCTTCTGATTGACCACCGCGATCGTTCTCATCTTTGTCTCCGTCTATGACCTTCGATCCTGCCGTCCCTGGCCCGAGGGCCGCGGCGACCAGCGTTCCAGAAAACCCGCCTATCAGCACTGCTGCGCCGGATAGTAACGCATATTCTCTTTTCGGCAAGGATCTGTCGAAAACTTTATCCTTTTATGGGACCGGCCCATAAAAAGACCCGCAAACTTCACAATCGGACCGGTTTATCGGCACTGATAATCCCGTTTTTCGCCCCGCCCTGCCGCCCGTCGCACCGGCGTCGCGCGCCAAAGCGTCCCAACCGCCTGGCCCGCCGCCACGCCGCACACGACGTTAAGATTCCTATTATTATAGGACGCCCACGCCCGCCCAACACCTGCGGCCCGCAAGCCCACCGGCCCGCGATGCACCCGTTGCGCGTGGTCTCATCCCACCTCCGCCGCCATCCTACGACAGCCCCAACCCCACGTCAACCCCCTCCCCGCCGCGAATCCTCCGCCGCACCCCACCCCGCGCACCACAATCGATCCCGCCGAGCCACTCGGCATGCCCGGTAGCCGCGAGGCCCTTCGCTACGGGATTTGCCGTCGAATATCAGGGCTTTCCATGCCATACTACTCGGGGCAAGCCAATACCATTCAGGCTTGGGTGCGTCCCCCGCAAGATACCATCGCGGAAGGCTGCGTGCCTTCCACACGTTCTTTGCAGAAGTTCCAAGGGCAGTGCCGTGGTTTACGGGGCGTCCTCGCCTTGATATCCATCATCTTGCGCGCGTGCGCAATATGATCGCTGTGGTCCATAGGGCCGTCGCCCAGCCCGCAAATGGTAGGGGCGAGGCATGCCTCGCCCAGCCCGTAGATCGTAGGGGCGACGCATGCCTCGCCCAGATCGTGTCAATAAGAGAAGAACTGCTGTTTCTCGCTCTGCCCGTAGCATTTGCCCTGCGGGTTTTCGTGATCGAGCATCCAGTTCGCCGGGTTGTCCTCGATGTACCGCCGGATGCGGCTCAACTGCTGCCCGCCGCGAATGACGTGCTCGTAGTAGTTCCGCTGCCACACGTCGCGCACGTCCGCGTTCTGCCGCATCCATTTCGTCACACCGATCTTGAAACCACGAACGATCGCGCCAACGGTCCGCGACGTACCCCGCGCCCGCACAATCCGACGATGCATTGGCGCCGCCCGTTCATCTGTCGGTAGGGGCGAATCATCATTCGCCCCAATACGATCCCACGCCCGTGCGGGCACATCATCATCCGTCCCCGGCACGGGCGGATAATTATCCGCCCCTACATCGGCCCGCACATCGCCGGGCGGCGATATCATCAAAACCCCATGCACGTGATTCGGCATGACCACAAACGCATCCAACACGACGTCGGGATAGTGCGCAGGAATGGCACGCCAGCAGCTCGCCACCGCCTCCCCGGCCGCGTTCAACTCCATAACGTCGTCAACGACACGCCCGAACAGACAGAGATGTCCATGCGTGCAGATCGTCACGAAGTACGCCCCCGCCCGCGTATAATCATACGCGAACCACCGAATCGACCGGCGGTGGTGCGCCCTCGGATCATACACCATTTCGCTGCCCCTCCCGTCCCGGGCGAGGCATGCCTCGCCCCTACCAATCACCCATCCAACACCGTAGGGCCGACGCACGCGTCGCCCTTCTTGCAGATATTATGTTCATTCTGATGATGTGTCAAATGACCTCGAAACCAATCACCCGCAGGTATTCGAATGTTGGGTCATAGTACGTAGCGTGTCGCGTACGGTCTTCGGGGTCACCCTCGGGCACCACAATAGCCATCCCCTGGCGTGCTCGCGTCAGCAACACGCGATAGGCATTCTCCAGGTATGTCTGCCGCTCCGGCTTCCTAATCCGGTTCCAGCGATCGCCACAAAATGACCAATGCTCCCAACCATTTCTCGTATGCCTGAGGTCCGCATCCCATGTCACACATGCCCAGTCAAGCTCTAAGCCCTGGACGTGAAATTCGGTCGCGGCATCTTCCAAGTAATATGACGATCGCACATCCTCTTTGCCATCGAGAAACCAATGAATCGGGTCCACCGGAGTTCGCACATCGATGGCGTGCGGTTTCAAGCGTTGTGCCTGCGAAGAGACTACAATCCCGTAGCGTTCAGACCCACGCGCCTTACAGCGGAGCCATTTTCTTGCTTTGTGCAGGTCCCGGGTAAGCACAATGGGATAGCGATCAGCAATCTGCCCCAACGTCTGACGCGCTTTGTTGGGTTCTATATCAAGCAGTTGCTTGACCATCAAGGATACATGCTCGGCTCGAAATGATCGCATGGACACGCCCAGATGCAATTCGTCTCTGAGCACAACGCCGGGACGCGATGCGATACGTTGGAGAGCCTGTCCGCCGCTATACTCACTGTCGGTCAGTCGCGAGGAGATATAGATGCGCCAGTGCGGAAAGGCGCGGATCAGCGAATCGATCCATTCACTTATGCCGGCTTCACCTGTATTGATCTCCTGTCCGCCGCCTACCAGACACACAATAACCGCCCAGTCTGGGTGTCGATCCAGACACGATATAAGGAATTCCGGTTCCGATTGAGTAAAGTCTGGCACGTGTCTTCTGCGGCGCATAAAACTCGCTGTCTGCTCGCAATTCCAGGCGCGTTGTGCTTCATCGAAGAGAGCAACGTGTTCGATCGGAGGTCTTTCCTGGTCGACGAGACATTCGTCGCGAAAATGGTGGACGTTCTGGATGAACGCCTTCACCTGACTGCGAGCCTCAGTCTTGGTCGTTCGGTGTCCCCGCTCCGCTTCCCGGCGGACTTGGTCGCGCGCCAGTGCTTCGCGGAGGATCGCCACCAAGGGTCCGTTGCCGGAGAGAAACACGCTGTAGAGATCGTTCTCTTTGTCCATATGCTTGGTGGCGATGTTGAGGCCAACGAGCGTCTTGCCAGCGCCGGGAACGCCTGTCACGAAACAGATCGCCTTGTGAGAGGTCGCTCTTGCTGTGTCGATAATGTCGGAGATCGCGTCAGAGGTCTGACTGAGATTGATGGCACTCGCATCGCTGCGGGAAATCTCCGTGACAGCGTGGCCACCGTACAACGCCATGGCAGCTTCGATGATGGTTGGCGTGGGACTGTACCGACCCCGTTCCCATTGCTCAATGTCAGCCGGTGGGCCACAACTGAACGTCAGCACCTCTCTGATGACATCGCCTAACGCGACGGTGTTGCTGAGGATGGGCAAGAACAGGTTGTCATCTTGTGGAGTGAGGGCAACGCAGGGAGTGACATCGGAGGCTTTGCTGGCTACCAGAACGGGGGCGACAGGTGGGTAATGGCTTGTCTCGTGGAAGTTCTTGAGATCCAGGGCATAGTCCCAGACCTGATCGATAGCAGACGATGTGAATTCCCTCTCGCCGATCTTGAACTCGATCACAAAGATCACACTGTCGATCAGGGCCACGACGTCGATTCGCCGTCCAAGGCGCGGGATTGAGTACTCAAAATAAACTTTGCCTCGATGCTGATAGGGACGGAGCACTTCTTTCAGTATCCTGATTTCCTCAAGCCACGCATCGCGTTGTGACGGTTCCAGTCTGTTATCATGGTTCGAGGCAAGGACACCGAGAATCGTATCCTCGCCGTTGTCGAGGAAGGCGGCAATAACGTCAGAGTAGTATTCGCGTCTCATATCTCAGCAAGACCTGTACTTCGTATAGGGCCGTCTATTGAAGCCGATCAACCAGCGGTTCCTATCCGTTGTATCGGCAGAAACACCGCGTCCGGCCAGAAAAAGACCGGCTTACGAAAACAACGCGACACAAGGGCGAGGCATGCCTCGCCCCTACCAGGGGACGGGATTCGGCGGGGTCGGTGAGCGGGGACGCACGTCGTGCAGCAGTGCGTGCACGCGGCTACGTTCGTTTGATGATTTGAGGAGCCCTTCGACGTCCATGTCGCCTCAGCAGCAGGGCCATCTCCCTGCTCTTGCGGAGCATCAGTTCAAACCGCTCTCGCGTGGTCAACGATGTCAGATAGTCCAGTTCGAATTCCACCTCAGCGCGTTCATCGTCCTGGCGCAGTTTCAAGATGGCCATCTCTTCTCGTCCTGTGGGCCGGAATGGGCCCGGCCAATCCACTACTCACGCGTTCTATTACAGCGTCTCGGAGAGGCCGGGACAAGGCGAAGTGCGCCAGGGCGAGGCATGCCTCGCCCCTACCGGGGGACGGGATTTGGCGGGCGACGGGGCCCGGGGTAGGGGCGAATGATGATTCGCCCCTGCGATGGATCGGGATCGGATGGGCCGCTCGGCCTGCGGGACGCATTCACCCATTAACGCGTCTACGCTTCTACGCGTCTACGGTCCGGCGGGGGCTGGAGCTTCGTCGGGGAAGTTCAGGCGGGCGAAGGGGCCGAAGAGTTCGCGGGCCTTGCGGTCGTAGGCTTTGGCGGCTTCGATCTCGTCGTCGAAGGAGCCGAGGTGGTAGCGGTGGCCCTTGCAGGTGATCTCGGCGACCCACTTCTTGCGCCGGTTCTCCCAGCGGACGCCTTTGTACTGCGAGCGTCCGCCGCGAGGGCGGGTGTTGCAGAGGTTCTGCTGGCGGGTGCAGACGCGCATGTTGCGACGGCAGTTGTGCAGGCCGTTGCCGTCGATGTGGTCAACGACCATGTCGGCCGGCGGCTGCATGATCTCGCGGTGCATCAGGACGGCCCGGCCCCGGTCGTTGCGGACGGCGTAGACCTTGCCGCCGGACATCTGGGCGGTCCATTTGTACCGGCTCAAGGCATCATAGTCGCTCGCGTCGACGACCGCGAACAGGCCCTTGGTCAGCGGAATGTAGCGGACCTCGTCGTCGGCCGGATCGGGCACCGTCGTCCAGACGGGCTCCTCCCGCCGGCGGCGGTAGTTTGCGCAGGGCTTGGAAATCGTCACCTCGCGCAGGTGGCCCGGGCACTCGGCACAGTTGGCACAGATCAGGCTGGGCGTCCAACCACCCAGCGGCGGGATCGGGCAGCGGTTTGCCATCCAGTGGGCATAGGCACAGTTGCGGCAGCTTCGCATGGGTTCCTCCGGCGTTTCTCGCGCGCACACCGATTGGGACGAATGGGGATTCGCCCCGGCGGCGTGCAGGTCTATCGTCGGTTCCGGGCGGCCACCCGGGCCGCCCACGGCGCCACCTTGCCCTGCTGGGCGAGAAACGCCTCGCTGCTGCGAAGCAGTTACAAACTACACGATATTCGGTGTCTGTGCAACAACAAAATTCGGAAAAAATGGAAAAAATACAATGGCGGGCACGTCCGGTGGTAGCCGGGCCATGGGACGGCGGCCCGGCTACTGGTACGTGTGCGGCGAACGGATGTCAGCTCTTGATCTGCACCTTGATGGCCTTGCTCTTGGCGGCCTTGGGCAGCGTGATGTTGAGCACGCCGTCCTTGCAGGTCGCCTCGACCTTGTTCGCGTCGACCTCGGCGGGCAGACTCACATCCCGACGGAACGAGCCGTAGCTGCTCTCAGAGTAGTAGTACCCTTTGCCCTTCTCCTCCTTGCTCTCTTTCTTCTCGCCGGAGATGGTCAGCGTGTTGTTGCAGACGCTGATGTCGATATCGTCGGCCTTGCAGCCCGGTACCTCCGCCCGCACCAGGACCTCGTCATCGTGCTCGATCACGTCGATCGCCGGCCAGGCGTTGTAGCTGCCGAACGGCCGATCCAGCCCGCGGAAGAAGCTTTCGAACAAGTCGTCCATCTCATGATGCAGTCTGGCCAGTTCGCCTCGATTCCTTCTGTTCAACGATAGCAGTGCCATAGTCGTACCTCCTTTCTGGTCTCTGGACCACAACACAGTTCGTATTCCGTTTTCCAGCACATTGCTGGTCTACTATGCCTTTATGCAAACCGCGTGCCAGACAGGCTGGCGGCGGTCGGAGCCGGGTTTTCGGGCCGAAAACGCGGGTTTTCGGGGGCCTTTCGCCGTCCGCGCACCTGTCATTTTGGCACCGTTCGCCCCGCCCGCCCCCTTGCCGCGATTGACAAGCGCACACTGCCCGGAGTGCCCCGGTCCCAGCGCGCCGAGCACGGATCACGACGGCTGAGATCGGCCCCGCCACCGGGAAGGAGCGATTGCAGGGGGATTGGACAGCCTGGAGTTGGTCAGAGAGCGGGCGCGGCCGTGGCGCTCGTTGACGATCCGCATCCGGGGGCACGTTGGCCGCTTGACTTGGTCGGCGGCACGCGACAGTATGGCGCCATGAGAAATGGCAGGCAAGGAATGGTTGGAGATCAGACAATGGAGGCAAGGGTGCACACCTGCTCGAGGTGGCGAGCGATGGGCCGGCGTGCCGTTCTTTCGATTCTCGCGCTGGCGTGGTTGCCGGCGAATGGATGGACGCAGGAGGTCTCCGCGCCCCAGGCCAGGCCGATGGTGGGCGTGTATTACTATCCCTGGTACCGCGCCCAGGGCACGAACCGCGCGAGCAACTGGCGGCAGGTGCTGCGGCAGCGGCTGGTGCCGGCCCAGGCACCGAAGCTGGGCCGCTACGATTCGAGCGACCCGAACGTCGTGGCCGACCACATCGCCCAGAGCGTTCGCGCGGGCATCTCGTTCTGGGCGTCGAGCTGGTGGCGGCCGGGCGATTACACCGACACCACGCTGCGCGACGTCATTCTCCGGCACCCCGACGCCGGCAGGCTGAAATACGCGATCCTGTACGAATCCACCGGCCGGCTCGGCACGTTCGCGAACCCCGACTACAGCCGGTGGATCGAAGACCTGACCTACCTGGCGAAGACCTACTTCGAGCATCCGTACTACCTGCGCATCGACGGCCGGCCGGTGCTCTTCCTGTACCTGACCCGCGAGTACTTCCGCAACAAGGGCCACGAGGCGCTGCGGCAGATGCGCGAGGAGTTCCCGAACCTGTACCTCGTCGGCGACGACGTCTTCGGCACTGGCTACCGGGCGGAGTGGGCCAAGCCGTTCGACGCGGTCACCGCGTACGACGTCTACGGGCAATCGGTAGGCCCGCGCGGCGGCACGCATGCGGCGATCGAGCGGCTCGCGGCCAACTACGCCGCCGCCAAAGCGGCCGCCAACAGCGTGGGCGTCGCTTTCATGCCGACCATCGCACCGGGCTACAACGACACGGCCGTGCGCCGGGGCCATCCCGGCCGGGCGCGATACTTCAGCGACGTCGAGGACACGCAGATCGAAGCGACGGCAGGCACGCAGCCGGCCACCTGCAGGGACGATTCCGAAAACGGCACCGCGCTGACCGGCGGCCAGCAGTACGTCGATTACGGTACGCTTTACCTCGACATCCTCCGCGAGGCTGTTCAATAGCGACGAAAGGACATCCCTATGAGCCAGACCGGCAAGGCGCCGAGTGACAGTGCGGTGGTGACGCGGTATCTGGTGATGCCGCAGCAGGCCAACCCGCAGGGGACCGCGTTCGGCGGCGCGATCATGGGTTGGATCGACATGGTCGCGGCGATGGCAGCCGAGCGGCACTGCGGCACGGAGGTCGTTACGGCCGGTATCGACTCGCTGTCGTTCCAGGCGCCGATCCGCATCGGCGACCACGTGGTGCTCGAAGCGGCGGTCAACTACGTCAGCCGGTCCTCGATGGAGGTCGGCGTCCGCGTCACGCGCGAGGACCCGACGACCGGCGCCCGCCAGACCGCGACGACCGCGCACCTGACGCTGGTGGCGCTGGATAAGGACAAGAAGCCGACCGCGGCCCCGCCTCTCGTGCCCCAGACCGAGGAAGAGAAGCGCCGCTACGAAAACGCCCGGCGGCGGGTCCAGCAGCGCAAGGAACAACTCAAGGAAAGCAAAATGTAGACTGGAAACAGCAAAAGCGCGGCGTTGCCGACACGCGGCAATGACGGGCTTCACCATGAGGAACCGTCATTTTGCATTTTGACCTGTGGTTTTGATTCTTGCCTTTTGACTTTTGATTTCACAACGGGAGCCAACCGAATGAGCATTCATCGATCAATCGTGTTGTTACTCGGATTCACCCTTACTTGCGCCAGTGCAGATGCGGCGAACCGGCCCGACCGGGTGGAGTGGTTCATGGACCAGGGGCTGGGGATGTTCGTGCACTGGAGCGTGGACTCGCAGCTCGGCTCGGTGATCAGCCACTCGATGGTGGGCGCCTCGGACGACTACCTCGACCGCTTCATCAACGATCTGCCGGAGACGTTCTATCCCGAGCGGTTCAACCCCGACGAATGGGCGCGCCTCGTCAAACTGGCGGGTATGAAGTACGTGGTCTTCACGGCGAAGCACCACAGCGGCTTCTGCATGTTCCACACGCAGACGACGCCATTCAACATCGCCAACACGCCCTACGGCGAGGACATCACCCGCAAGCTCTTCGAAAGCCTGCGCAAGTACGGCATCGCGGTCGGCGTGTACTTCTCGCCCGACGACTTCTGGATGCTGCACATGCAGGGCAAGGATGTGAGCCGCCGGCGGCCCGAGGCGCTGCCGCAGAACAATCCGGAACTGATGGCGCACAACAAGGCGCAGCTTCGTGAGCTGCTGACGCAGTATGGCCCGATCGACATCTTGTTCATCGACGGGGAGCCCAACGAGCTGAAGGAGCTGGCGTGGGAGCTTCAGCCGGACCTGGTCATCACGCGGGGGGAGATGGAGACGCCCGAGCAGAACACGCCGGATGCGCCCATGCCCGGACCGTGGGAGGCCTGCTATACCCTCGGCACGCAGTGGCAGTTCAAACCGACCAACGAGGACTACAAGTCCGGCACGCAACTGATCGAGATGCTCATCGAGATCCGCGCCAAGGGCGGCAACTTCCTGCTGAACGTCGGGCCGCAACCTGATGGCATGATCCCCTTCGAGCAGGAGCGACGCATCCGCGAGCTGGCGCTGTGGATGTTCATCAACGGCGAGGCCATCCACGGCATTCGCCCGTGGCACGTGATCCGCGAAGGCGACATCTGGTTCACGAAGGCCAAGGACGATGCTATCGTCTACGCCTTCCTGACCAAACTGCCCGACTGGAAACGCGGCGACCGCAAGGAATTCACCCTCCGCAGCGTCAGGGCGACAGAACAAACGACCGTCAGTGTGCTGGGCCAGAGCGGCCGCGTGCTGGAGTACAACACAAAGGTCGTCCCGGAAGCGCGCTGGAGCCAGGAGGCCGACGGGCTGCACGTCTCCGTCGTGCGCGCCCAGCGAATCTACAACGATTCGAAATGGCCCAACCCCATCGTACTGCGAATCAGCCACGCCAAACCGGCGCGCTAGCGCACGGGTGGCAGTCTCAAGCTCGAAGAGCTTGGGGATGGCGCACGAGACTCAGCGTGGCGCGGGCGAGGCCTTCGCGTCGGCGTTTTTTCGAGCGGGCGTATAGCTGCGGACCTCGTGCGGATGCGACTCGGCGCGGCGGCCGCGCAGCAGGTCGCGCTTCTGGTAGCACTGCTCTCGGAAGACGGCGATCTCGGCGGCGAGGTTGGCGTTGGGCGAATCGCCGAAGAACGCGTGGATGATGGGGAACACCAGATCGGGGTTCTTCTTGCGGAACTCCTTCATCATCGCCTCGATCTTGGCGGTGGCGACGCCTTCCTGCATGCAGGTGAACGGGCCGACGTGGAAGATGCCGGAGATACAGGCGTCGGCGTGCGGCCGGATCAGGTCGTGCATGAAGTAATACGCGATGCCCGTGCTCAGGGGCGACTCGCCCTCGATGTTGCCGTGGCCTTCGTGCTCGCGTTCGAGCTTCTCGATGATCTCCATCGGATGCGGCAGCACGTGCCGGCCGGCCAGCACCTCGTGGAACGGCTCCGCAAGCCTCTGGGCGACGTGGTTCATGTAGCGCGACTTCAGCAGCGATTTGCTCAGTTGCCCGCCCGAACGCCACACCCGGGCCGGATTCCACGACCGCAAGCCCAGACGCAGATCGCGCTTGTTGTTGCGCACGTTCATCCGGTTGACGTACAGCAGCCAGTCGGTGATGGGGTCGCGCACCACCTCCAATTGCTGGTCTTCGAGCTGGCGGATCACCTGGTTTGTGTAGGGGTCGTGCTGACGCATGTAAATCTCGCCGATGTAGAGGATCAGCGGGAATCGCTCATGGTACCTGCGGGGCAGCGCCTCGAACAAGGCAACCGTCTCGTGTCCCCATTGCACCATCTTGTCGGTGTCGGCGCCGGCGGCAACGATGGCACTGACGGCTTCGAGGCGCTCCTTTTTCAACGCGTCGGCCTGGCCCTTGTCCGCCACGTACGGGCGGAACCGACGCAGAATATCTTCCAGCAGATCCGAGGCGTTGATCCCCTTGAAAAGAATCTGCTGCATCTTCATGCGATCCGACGGGCGCAGGCCCTCGGGCAGCGGGATATCGATGTAGTCGGTCTCGGACGACGGTCCGACGACGGGGATCTTCTCGAGGCCTTCCAGCCGCATGAATTCGCGGAGCAGCTCAGTGTACTTGCCGAACCGGCACGGCCCGCTCGTCGTCGGCAGCATCACGAGGTAGTTGGCCTCCACCTCCTGCCGGCTGGTCTGCTCGATCTGCTCCTGCAGGAAGCCGATGGCGTCCCCCACCACGCCCTTGAGTGGATAGCACACCTCGGTGTAGATGTGCTTGCGCGCGACTTCATAGCCGCGCGGTGTGTCCGTCGGCAGCACCTGGCTGCTGATGCCGAAGTGCCTCAGACCGGCCGCCCCCATGTAGCTGGCATCGCCCATGTACGGGATCAGCCAGGTCCGCTTGTTGTAGTTGTTCGTCGGATACCCCCGCAGCCTCGCCATGTCCACGGGCACCGGATGACTCTCGTTGACCACGCGCTCGTGGGCCTCGGTGCGCGTCACGAACGGCGCGTTGTTCGTCTGCGCGTCGGTGACCAGCACGAGCAGCGGCTTGGCGGCCGCCTGATGGATGTTCTCCTCCTGATAAATCTTGAGGCTGTCGGGCCCGCACGCAAAGTTGATCATGCGGATGGGGAAGAGGTTGGGGTGGTTGGCGACAAACAGGTTCGCCTTGAGAATCTTCACGCTCTGGACCCAGAATTCGTTCTCGACGAACTCCCGGATCGACAGGTCCATGAACTTGTGTTCCAGGAACTGCTGCGGGATGTAGTCCAGCCCGCGCACCTGCGAGAACATCGCGCCGGAATGGGAGCTCGCTTCGGGATCGAGCAGGACGTAATCGCGTCCGATGCCGACGTACGCCTTGCCGCCCTCGCGTTCGACGCGCTCGAGGAAGCGGTCGCCCTCGGCGTAGAGGTCGCTCTTGAACTGGTTCTCGGCGCTGTCGGCGTAGGCGATGGCGTCTTTGATCTGGCGGTCGGTGAACGAGAAACCGATGCGGGCGAACTCCTTGCGCAGCTCGGTGACCAGCAGGGGCAGATCGCCGAAGTGCAGGATCGGGTTGATCTGACGCATCTTGTCGAGGCTCAGCACGTCGTTGAGGACGTAGCCTTCGGATTCGGTGTAGATGCAGTACTTCAGGTCGGGTCGCTCGGGCCTGCGCTGCTCGATGAAGCTCGGGTTGAACAGGTACCGGATGGCGGGGTCCTCGTTGAGCACGGTGGCGTGGCCGGTCGCGAGCTTGCGCGCGATGCAGAATTCGGTGCGCGACTTGTCGACGCCGATCTTGGCGATCTCGCTGTTGCTGCGCGGCGACACGACCGGATAGAACCCGAGCCTGCGGAACAGCGCCGCGCTCCAGATGCCTTTCTCGCCCAGCGTCGCCATGCTGCGTTTGATCCCGACGGTCGGGCCCGTCGGCTCGGCGGAGCGCAGCTCCGTCTGGATGCACCCCTGCTTCTTGAAGTGCTTCTCGTAGATCCGCTGGTAGCGATCGACGTAATTGGTCTTGGGCTTCTTGACCGCCTCGGAATTGCCAAGCGGACAGAAACCGCCGGTGATGATCTCGTCGTCCTCGATCTGGAATACTTCAAGCTGGCAGTCGCGGATCCCGCAGGAGCGCTGTCCAAAGAGGTCCCGGCAGGCAACCTTGCGTTTTTCGAACGGCATATCCACAAGGTCCCACCCGCGGAATGCCGTGTCGTGCGCCCGGCCCTCGGCTTCGAGTTGGCGGATGTGCTTGATGATATCGAGGGCCTGGCCCCAGGCGCCGAACATCTCGCGGTGCGGATAGGCCTCCACGACGCCGTCCGTGACCTGCGCCAGGGCTGCCAGGAACGCCTTGCCGAGGGCCGGACCGCCCTGCGCGGAGCACTTGGTGCCGACGTGCTGCGCGCCTCCGACGAATTTATAGTAGTAGCTGGCCGCCGTGCCGCGCAGGATCGCGGCGGCGATCTCGTCGCGTCCAAAACCCTCGGCGATAAGGCGGTTCTCATCCATCTCCATGAACACGCCGCACGTCGAGTCGATGATCGGCACACGCTCGGCCCGCAAGGCCGCTTCCTGGAGCGTGCTCTCGACGTCGAGATTGATCACGTCGGCCATGTTCTCCAGCGTCTGGCCCGAGCCGGCCTGACAACTGTAGTTCATCTTTGCTTCTTTCACGGTTCCGTCCGGTGCGAAACACGTGAACTTCATGTCCTGGCCGCCCACCTCGAAAATCGTGTCGATTTCCGGGTTGCAGTGCTTGACGCCCAGTGCGTGACAGGTGATTTCGTCGGTGATGCGGTCCGCCAGCACCACGCCCTGCGCGGCGAACTGCTCCGCCTTCTTCTTGCTCAGGAGGATCTTCTCGTAGAGCTTGCGGGCTGAGCCGGTGGCGCCGACCCCCTTGATGATGACGTTGTCCTTATGTCGGGCCAGATAGCGCAGCACGCGCTTGAGCGACTCCTCGGGATTCCCGTGCGTCTTGATGTAGAGCTTGTCGAGCAGCCGCCCGCTCGTCAGCTCGACGAGCGCGCCCTTGGTCGTCGTGCTGCCTCCGTCGATGCCGAGGACAACCTCAGTGCCGGGCGCGATCTGAGCCGCGAGCTGCTCACTGCGTTCGCGCACGCGCGCCAGACTGGTGCTCAGCGGGGGCGCGAACGCCCGCTTCTGGCGACTGTGCTCGGCCACCTGGGCGAGCTGCGCAGGATCGAGCACAAACCGGTTGCCTTCCTCGATGGCCTTGAGGGCGGCGCCGGCTGCGGCGATGTTCTCATAGTGCTCCGGCCGGATGATGGGTATGCCAAGCAATTGGGCGAGATTGGCACGGATCAGGTCGTTGGAGAATACGCCACCGGTACAGACGGCGTGCCCGTCCTGGCTGACTCCGTCGAACTCGCTGGAGCCAAGCACGTCGATGACGTAATTCCGCGCCACCGTTCGGAACAGACCCGCCAGATTGTCAACGCGCGTAGCACCTTCATTCTGCTTGTGGATGAGGTCCGACTGGACCACAACCCCGCAGCGCGCGAGAAACTCGCTCGGCTCGGTGGAGCGGGCGGCCTCCCGCTCAGCCCGACGGAACATCTCCTCGAGGCGCTCCTGGAGCTTGCGCCGGTTGCGTGCGCCCACGGCGGCGCGGCGCCGCTCGTCGTCTGCGGGGCTGCAATTTTCCAGCGTCGGACTCGCCACCTCGCCCTGGAAGAGCCGGCGGCATTGCTTCTCAATCAGCATGCCGGACCCGCCGCCGCACTTCGTTCCGGTGCGCCACTCGCGAATGATCTGGCGGCTGGCGGTCGCGCCGACGGTGAAAAAGTAAGCGTCCTTGGCACCGATATGGAATATGTGCCGCGCCTGCGCGGCGACCACTTCGGCACCCTTCGGAATCGCGACGCTGTCGTAGACATACAGCGCCCCCCGCATCACCGTCGGAAAGCCCTGCGCCGCACTGCCGGTCAGCGCCGTGCTGCGAATGTGCTCGCGCTCAAAACGTGTCAGGATGTCCTGCCACGCCTCGCCGAGCGCTCCAAGGGGATTGGCAAAATGCATGATCGGCCGCGGCGAATAGACAACCGCTCGTTCCTCATCCAGCACGATATAGTGCAAGGCGCTGCTGCCGATGTCGATCCCTACGAAGAGCCCCTCCCGGCGACGCTTCTGATCCGAACTCACGCTGTCGTTCCCCTGCATCATTGTCCATCCGTATATGTGCTTGCCCTTGACCCCTTCCAGCCGCGCGATTCGCCTTTTGAAGCAACCTGGGCGCCTGCCGGCACCGACAGGCCGATCCTCGCGATAGAGTACCCCTGTCAAGACGGCGGACGACCGCAATCAAAGAGTCCTGCGGCGCCAGCCCCCTGGGAGGAAACTGCGTCCGGCTGTGCATAGACACATCGACTGTTAGTTCTTCTGATCGTTCCTGTTGGAAGCGGGCACACAGACCCTCTGCTTACTCAAAACCAGCCATATTGTCAAGGCTACCCACCGCTGACGTAACAGTTTTTCCACAGCCGGCGGACCGCCAACCACCATTTCATCTGCTGCAACGGCAAAGGCTTATAAAACTCCATCTGCCAATACTAACAAAGCCGTAGGCCATATGACTGATACTACTGCCTTACTTTTCTCTTATCCTTGGCATTCCCCTCGCCTGTCCACACGACGAACAAACGCACGCAACGACACGGCAGTCCCTCTGTAGTGTCCCGAAGTCTCTGCGGTTCTCTGGAATACCCAGGCGGACGAGGTTTTCGCGGAAAAAGATTGTCCTGCGAGCACATAGCGATTAAACTATTGGGCTGTTTTAGCAGAACCCCGCTGCGCCTTCTGCAGCCTGAGAAACCCTTAGCGTAGAGGTCTGCCATGAGAGTCACATTCAACCGTTCCGCGTTGGCCGAGGCCCTCGGACTGGTGATATCCGTGGTTCCGAGCCGGACGCCGAAACCCGTCTTGAAGTGTGTCCGCATTGCCGCCAGCGGCAAGCAGGTCAGAATCTGCGCTACGAATCTCGAGATGGGTCTGAATTACCTGGTTTCCGAGGTGGAGATTGCGCGCGAGGGGGAGGTGGTTGTTGAGGCGAATCACCTTGCGGATATTGTGCGGGCCAGTGTGGAGGACGTTCTGGTGCTGGATGCGGCGGAAACCACCTGTGAAATCCGGGGTGCGGACAGCCGCTTCACAATCTATGGCCAGGACCCGAAGCAGTACCCGAAGGTACCTTCGCTGGACGATGCGGACGTGGACATGACGATCACCTTGGACCAGTTGCAGCTCGGCATTCAGCAGTGCCTTTTCGCGACCGCCAAAGAGAGCAGTCGATACGCGATCAACGGGGTGCTCTGGGAAGTGCGCGGTAAGAAACTGCTTCTGGTGGCTACGGATGGTCGTCGTCTGGCGCGCTGCCGTGTCTCGCTTGATAAAGCCCCGAAGGACGAAAAGGCTGCCCCGAAGATCATCGTTCCGGCGAAGACGATGGGCCTGCTGGAGAAGCTTGTCTCGCACGGCAAGGAAAGCGTTTCTGTCAAACTCGTCGACAACCAGATCCTCCTGCGCTGCGCCAATGTCGTGATCAGTTCGAATCTGGTGGAGGGCAACTTCCCGAAGTACGAGGACATCATCCCGACAGACTACGATAAGAAGCTGAAGCTTTCGACGGAACTGGCGCTGAGCGCCGTGCGCCGTGCGTCGCTGCTGACCACCGAAGAGTCAAAGGGCATCAAGGTGTCGGTCAAACCCAACACGGTTGTGTTTTCCGGCAGTTCGCCGGAAGCGGGAGCGGCAGAGGTCAGTATGCCGGTCGAGTATGGCGGCGAGGCCATCGACATCGGCTTCAACCCCGTCTTTCTCCTGGACGTGTTGAAGGTGATTCGCGAGCCGCAGTTCGAGTTGGAACTGGGGCAGGCGGATCGCCCGGGCCTCATCAAGAGCGGCGCCGACTTTCTGTATGTTCTGATGCCGATCAACCTGGGTTAGCCGCGCGGCGCCGGGCCAGGAGGGTCACGTGAACGCGAATCCACGAGCGGTTGAGCCATGTAAGCTGGGGGATGTGGTCGGTGATTTCGTGGAACGTCTGGCGCCGCTGCACGCGTCATGCGGTTCGGTGACGCAGGCGTGGGAGATGCTCCTGCCCGCTGCGATGCGCAAGCACTGCCGCATCGAGAGCATCACGGGGGGTTCCGTGAGGGTCGCGGTTGACTCGGCCAGCTACAGGTACGAGCTCCAACTGTGCAGGGGTGAGCTGCTCGCCGAGCTGCAGCGACTCTGCCCCGGTGCGGGGCTGCGGCGCATCGTCGTCGCGATGGCGCAGCGTCCGCGACACGGTGCTCCAGGGGCTTGAGAACGGCGCCCTGCGGCGAACAGGTCCGGCCCCGCTGCACGAGCGGAGCGAGCTGACAGAAGAACATCGTATTCGAGGACGGATATGGATGCACATAAGTACGATGCAAGTAACATCAAGATTTTGGGCGGTCTGGAGGCCGTGCGGAAGCGCCCGGACATGTACATCGGCGACCGCGGCGTCGGAGGTCTCCACCACCTGGTCTACGAGGTGTTGGACAACTCGATCGACGAGGCGCTGGCCGGCGCCTGCGACGAGATCACCGTCCGCATCCAGGCGGACGGGAGTTGCTCCGTAGAGGACAACGGCCGTGGCATTCCGGTCGAGACGCACAAGGAAGCAAAGGTCAGCGCGCTCGAAGTTGTTCTGACGACCTTGCACGCCGGCGGCAAATTCGACAGCGAGAGTTACAAGGTCGCCGGCGGGCTCCACGGCGTCGGCGTCAGCGTGGTCAACGCGCTGAGCGAATGGCTGGAAGCGGACGTCTACCGCGACGGGCACCACTACCACTTCGAGTGTGAACGGGGCCGACGACGGGGCCCGGTCGAGCGGATCGGCCCGGCCAACAAACGCGGGACCAAAATCACCTTCAAGCCCGATGAGGAGATCTTCGGCGACCTGGAATTCAACTACGATACGCTGCTGAAGCGCATCCGGGAGATGGCGTACCTCAACGCCAACATCAAGATCACGTTCCGCGATGACCGTGCCAAAAAGAAGGAGGAATTCCACTTTCCCGACGGGATTAAGGCCTTTGTCAGGCATCTGAACGAAGGCAAGAACGTCCTGCACAACGACGTCATCTACATGAGCAAGGAGGATCCGGAGGCCCGCCTCAGTTGCGAGGTGGCAATGCAGTACAACGACGGGTACAACGAGAACGTGCTGGTCTTTGCGAACAACATCCGCAATATCGACGGCGGCACGCATCTGTCGGGCTTCCGCACGGCGCTGACGCGGACGATGAACGCGTACGCCCGCAGCAACAATCTGGTGAAGGAGGGGCAAGCGACCACGGGCGAGGACCTCCGTGAGGGTCTGACAGCGGTCGTGGCGGTAAAGCTGGCGGAGCCCCATTTTGAGGCTCAAACGAAGGTGCGGCTGACCAACCCGGAGGTCGGCAGTTTCGTGGAAACGGTGGTGAACGAGCAACTGGGTCACTACCTCGAAGAGCACCCGCCGGAGGCGAAACGCATCCTGAACAAGGCGATCCAGGCGGCCGCCGCCCGCGAAGCCGCCCGCAAGGCGCGCGAGCTGACCCGCCGCAAAGGCGCCCTCGGCAACGCAAACCTGCCGGGCAAACTCTGGGACTGCGCCAGCCGAGAGAGGGCCACGACGGAAATCTTCATCGTCGAGGGCGACTCCGCCGGCGGCTCGGCCAAGGGCGGCCGCGATCGGACGATCCAGGCCATTCTGCCGCTGCGGGGCAAGATCCTCAATGTGGAGAAGGCCCGCCTGGAGAAGATGCTCGCCCACGAGGAGATCCGCACGATGATCAGTGCCTTCGGCACCGGAATCGGCACCGATGAATTCGACGTGGAGAAGTGCCGCTACGGCAAGATCATCCTGATGACCGATGCCGACGTGGACGGCGCGCACATTCGGACGTTGCTGCTGACGTTTCTGTTCCGGCAGATGCCGGTTCTCTTCGACAAACGCATGGTCTATATCGCGCAGCCGCCGCTGTACGAGGTGCGCTCCAAGGGCAAGAAGAAATCCGAGTACGTGCTGACGGAAAACGAGATGCGCCGGCGCATGATCGAGCGTGGCATGGAAGGAACATCTCTGGCCATCCGCGAAGGCCTGTCCGTCGGGACGCGGGGCAACGGCGCCCCGAAGAAGGCGCCGAGCTTCCAGCTTCGCAAACTGACGGACAAGGAATTCGCCGAGCTGGTCAAGATGCTCGCCGACGCGGAGCGCATTATCGGCGTTCTGGAGCGTCGCGGGATCAGTTTCGCCAAGTTCCACGAGGCGCACTACAATGGCGAGAAGCTGCCGCGGTTCGTGATCCGGCACGAGGGGCGTGAGGAAGCGTTCTACGAGGCGGCCGACTACGAGAAGCGCCTCGACGAGCTGGGTGCCGGCCGGCGTCTGAACGGCGACAACGGCGGCGACGGGGAAGGATCCCACGTGATGGCGGAGGAACTGCATGAAGTCGCCCGGATCAACCAGATCGGGGAGAGACTGCGCAGCGAATTCCACCTCGACCTGAACGACTTCGTGCTGACGGAGGAGAAGACCGAGTCGGGTGAGTCGCTGCCGACGAAGTTCCAGCTGACCCACGGCGAGGACACCTACGAGGTGGCTTCGCTGGCGGGAATCTGCCCGGCGATCCGCCAGATTGGGGGCAAGGGCATCGAGATCAAGCGGTTCAAAGGTCTCGGTGAGATGAACGCGGAACAACTGTGGGAAACGACGATGAACCCGGCGACGCGCACGCTGCTGAGCGTGCGACTTGACGACGCCGGAGAGGCCGACCGCCTCTTCAGCATCCTCATGGGCGACGACGTCGACAAGCGACGCAAGTTCATCCAGGACCATGCGCTCGAGGTGCAGAACCTCGACGTATAGCGGGCTCCAAAGCCGGACGCCCGGGCCGGCTGCCCGGGCGTCGCGGATCTGCCCTGTGGCTCAGCGAGTGATGCGCTCACCCGTCGCGATCGCGGTCCCTGCGGAGGGGGCTGCCGGGTTCATGGCCGCCGCACCGACGACAGGCTGCGAGAGCACTTGGACCCGCTGACGGAACTGCTCGTCGCTGAGCTTCCCTTCGGCACGAGCCTTGATGTCGGCCGCTTTGGCCCGGATCGTCAGCACGGTCTGCGCCGCTTCGGTCAGAGACCTCTCCATGATGCGCAGGTCGTTGTTGCTGCTCTTGACAACGATGTGGCCCGTTCCCGGAATCGCGATCGTTTTGCCGGCGAGGACATCGGATTCCGGGCTCCCTGTCACCCTCACGATGACCGACTCTTCCGGTGCCAGGCAGCGGATATTGGCGGCATGTACGAGCGTTTGGATGACCGTCGTCTTGAGGTTCTCAACCTTTTCGGCGCTGTACCTGGGTCTTGCGACGTCGGTGTCTCGCCAGGGATCGAACGAGGCAGGCCGGTATATCTCATCGCGGGTTCTGGCCCAGACGGGATCTGTTTCGGCTTGGGGCTGCTGGGGCGGTTGGTTCGGTTCGAGCTGCGGCCCGGGTGCCAGCGGATAATCGACATCCATGACGAACAGGACGCCGTAGCCCTGGAGATACATGGTTCGCCCCGCATCGCCTTCGGCGCCGCCGAAGTACCGCGGGCCGCCGCCGAGGAAGACCGAGAGCGGGCCCGCCGGAGGCAGGAGATTTGCCTGCCGGAGCTTGTTCTCGAAGATGCGCCGCATCACGTTGACGTCCTCCGTGATGCTCGTCAGTTCTTCGGTGGTCATCGGCTGAGCCGGCACGATGAAAACCGACGCGGAGCGGCTCGTGGAGGCAAGGTTGGGCAATTGCAGCACGCTCTGCAATCGGTCTGTGGCGACCCCCGCCGAGCTGTGCACGCTGCCTGTCGGGGTCTGCTCCACGCGGCTGGAGGCCACTTGGGCACTGCTGAGAGAGATAACAGCAAGAATCACGGCGGTGACGAGACTGAACGTTCGGCAAATCAGATTCATTTCGGTGCTCCTTCAGTTCTGGGCGGCCGCATCAAACGGATCGGGCCCCGGAGAGCCCGCGCGAATACCGGCCACCAAATTGACCATGTCTTGTTTGGTTCGTTCAAATTCACCGCCCAGGGCGCTGGCGAAGCTGACGAGTGCCCCGGCCAGGCAGGTGTTGTCCTGACGGCGCGCCGCGTCGAGTTCCTGCATTCCTGCGGCAAGCCATTGGCGGTTCTGTGCTTGCGCGACGCTGATGGCCTCGATGAGATCTTCGAGCAGGCGATTCGTGTTGGCGTTGGAAGCCGCCAGCGTCTGGACGGCGACCTGCGCCATATCGTTTCGGTACTGCACGGTAAGGTCCTCTCGCAGCGCCACACAGGTCGCTTCGAGCGTCGCTTGCCACTGCCGGCTGAGGTCTTCGATCACTTTCTGGCGCACCTTCGGCTCGATGGTGGCCAGCGAGGCCTCGACGGCCTGGCGCAGCTGCTCCGTGTCGGGGGTTCGAGGCGCCGAGAGCCTGCCGACGGCGTAGCCGGCGAACATCAGGACTGCGGCTGCGGCGGCAAGTCTTGTCGTCAGCCTGAACACGTGCGTGTACTGCCGTCGGTGCAGGTCCGCCGTACGTCCGGCGGCTTCGCCGAGTTTCGCAACTGTTGCATCAACCACTGCTTGCGGCGGATGCGCAGGGACGGGTTCGTTGCGGTACTGCTCGATCGCTCGTTGGAGAATGTCGTCTTCACGTTCCATAGGGTAACCTCGTTTCCTACTGGACCGGCGCCAGGAGCACGCGTAGTTTCGTTCTGGCGCGGTGCAGCAACACGCCGGCGGCACCGGTGGTGATCTGAAGCTCTTTGGCAATCTGGCGGTAACTCAGTTCGTTAAAGTGCCGCAGGCAAAACACTTTGGCTTCCTGCGGCGACAGTTGGCCCAGCGCCGCACGCAAGCGCTCGGCCAACTCGTACGATTGCGCCTGGTGGTCGGGCCCGCGTTCGGCGCTGGCGAGTTGCTCCCAGTCCTCGCACGGCGATTCCTGGCATGGTCGTCGCGTGCGTTGACGCAAGCGATCAATGGCTCGCGTGGTCGCCAGACGCAGCAGCAGACCACGCATGTTGCGCACACGCTGATGCTGCGCCAGCTCGAACGCCGCCAGGAACGTTTCTTGCAGACAATCGGCGGCGTCCGCCGGATTGTGCAGCAGACGATAGGCCGTCTGCCAGACCGCCGAGGCGTGTTCTTCAGTAATTTGGTTCCAGTCATGCACTTGCAAACGACGACCTCTTGCTTTCCACTCGTGCACGTTCCGCCGGCCTTTTCGCGCGCGACAAGATGTCGAACCTGCCCATTTTGCCACTACAACTAAGTCGATCCGCGCGCCCGTTTTATTACAGCAATGGAGAATACGCGATCGCACGGCGCCGATGTCACGCTGTCGGTAAAAAAAGTGCGACTTTATTGGAAGCACGTTGTTTTTTCGCTTGCAATCTGCGCCGCGTGTTGGCACAATGCCCGCCGTGGGTTGAAGGATGAGGTGTTTACCGCTTGATAGGCTCCGTTAGGATAGGGAGACGCTGGATGACGAGGGAACGCAGGAGCATGAAGACGCCAGCGGCCAGAGGCTGGTTGGTGTTCTTGCTGGTTTGTTCGGCTCTGTTCCTCGTTGTGGGTTGCCAGCGTACGACCAGTGGGGGTCCCGTCGATTCCACCGGCGTGATTCCGTCCGAACGTGGTGAGAGAGAGCTGCTCGCGGAGATCGAAAAGAAGTTTGAGAACCCCCAGGCGCACTACGAATTGGGCCGCTTGTATGCGCGGTCGGGGAAGTGGGCGAAGGCGGAGTATCACTACAATGTAGCGTTGGGATTCGACCCGGCGTTGCGGGCCGCCCAGGCCGGTGTGGTCCAGTTGTTCATCGACCAGGGCCAGAAGGCCAAAGGCGAGCAGTATGCTTCCGGTTATATCCGGCAGATTTCGACGAACGATCAGGAGCTGCTGCGGCTCGCCTGGGAGTTCGAGAAGCTGGGTCTCGACGAGTACGCGTTGCGCTGCTTCCGGCAGGCGCTGGTGGTCGCACCGGATTCCTATGACGTCAACAAGCAGGTGGGCTTCTACTACCTCGGCAAGAACGACACCGCCAAGGCCCGGCAGTACCTGAGCCGAAGCTTCGAGTTGAATCCCCGCCAGCCGGACGTCGCCGGCGCGCTGGGCAGACTCGGAGTGGTTGTTGAATCGCCCGAGGCGCCCCCGATGACTATGGAGAAAAAGCGGTAGAGCCGTTTCACCGGGTTCTCAGACAGCAACCGAATACGATGTGCCGATGGTTTTTCATTGCCCCGTGGCGAACGGATGCGCTGCGGGGTTTTTTTGTTGTCTTCGTGCCGGTTTGATGGGGCAGTCTATGATGCTCGGCAAGTACTCGTTTGGAATCGGGGACCGGTTCGGTCACCAGGGAAAGGCTCAACTGGCCGCGCTGACGAAGGCCAGACAGGCGGGGGTCGATGTGACGCCCGTCTGGAACAAGTCGCAGCGCGAACACGGCATCATCGGCACCGAGCCGGGCGATGTCCGTCGCGAGGCCGATGCGGCGGTCGCCGCCTGCAACTGGGAGACCCCTTATTTCGTGGATGCCGATCACATCCGTCTGTGCAACGTGGAGCACTTCATCGAAGCCTGCGATTTTTTCACTCTTGATGTCGCTGATTTTATCGGACGCCAGGCAGACCCGGCCGATGTCGATGCGTTCGTGTCCCGATACGCCGCGTTGGTAGGCGCCCTGCAGATCGACGGCATCGCAAAGAAGTTGCACGTCACGGCAGACGGTCTGAGGGCGATTGCGGGGAAGTACCTGGCCGCGGTGAGGCAGGCGGGCCGGATCTATCGATGCATCGAGGCGCGCAAGGGCGCGGGCCACTTTATCACGGAAGTGTCCATGGATGAGACGAACGCGCCGCAGACGCCGGTCGAGCTGCTGGTCATCCTGGCGGCCGTCGCTGACGAGCGAATCCCCGCGCAGACGGTGGCGCCGAAGTTCAGCGGCCGCTTCAACAAGGGAGTGGACTACGTAGGCGATCTCGATACCTTCGCGACCGAGTTCGAGCAGGACCTGGCGGTGATTGCCTATGCGGTCCGGCAGTTCGGGCTGCCCGAGGACCTCAAGCTCAGTATTCATTCCGGCAGCGACAAGTTCTCGATCTACGAGCCCATTCAGAACGCGCTAAAGCGGTTTGGCGCGGGCTTGCACGTCAAGACCGCCGGCACGACATGGCTGGAAGAGCTGATCGGGCTGGCGTTGGCCGGTGACGATGGTCTGGCCATCGCCAAGGAGGTGTACAACCAGGCGCTGGCGCGCATGGATGAACTGTGCGCTCCGTACGCGACCGTCATTGAGATCGACAAGAGCAGACTGCCCGATCCACGGATTGTCGCCAACTGGGACGGCTCGCTGTTCGCCCAAGCCCTGCGGCACGACCCGTTCTGCGCCTACTACAATCCGCACTTTCGCCAGCTGCTCCACGTCGGTTACAAGATCGCCGCCGAGATGGGCCCGCGCTTCCTCGAAGCGCTGGAATGCCATGAAGAGACGATCGCCGAACAGGTCACCACGAACCTCTACGATCGTCACCTCCGCCCCCTCTTCGTAGATTGATCCGGCCGGTCGTCGCGTGCCAGGCTGGGGTGCGCCAACGATTATCCGGAAGCTGGGCGGACAAATGTGCCGGCGGTCGCAGCGACGCTTTGCGCCCACGGGCCGGCCCCGTCGATACGAGCCCCGTTGTGCCGGCTCGATCCCTCGTGAAGAATACGTAGTTGCCACAGTTGACCGCGTTCTGTCCGGGCGTTGGAGTGGCTTCTGGGGCGTTGCGTTGCGAGGTGCGGCAGCGTTTCTGCGCATTGAATGGGACGCGACGGGACCGCCGGCGACGGGCGAACGAAATCGAGCAATTTCCTTAGGTGATTCTCCCATCGGGGAGGCTTAGTATCCTATCGGGACCGTCGGGATTTCCGTGGGTGTGTCGCAGGCGGTGAGAAGAATCCGGGGGATATCGTCTGTGTTCTTTGGCATTCAGGCCGGCGCTGTGCCGGTGACCCAGCGTTTGGAAAGGAGAAAAACCATGGAATCGCGTACGGCAGTACGATTGGCACTGATGTGGTTGGTCGTGGCGGCACTGGTGATGGGAGGCTGTTCATCGGGTGGAGTCACCGGCCCGCCGCGGCGCACCACGACGGCGCAGCAACCGGCGCCGCAGCCTGCCCCGGCACCCGCTCCCGCTCGGCAAACGGCCCCGGCCCCGCCACCGACACCGGCCCCAGCACCCGCCCGGCTGACGGCGCAGGACTCGACCGGCGCTCGGCCGTCTTCCGGCGGTCGGTGCGGTTCCTCGGTGGCCTCGCAGATGTACCCGGCGCAGGGAGCCGTTCGTCTGGATGTGCAGGCGCCGCCCCAGGTCGCATTGAACGCGCCGTTCGAGTTCACGATCCGCGCCACCAACGTCAGCGACGTGATGGTCAGCGAGGTGGTCGTGAAGGAACGTCTTCCGGGGAACTTCCGCGTCCAGGGGTCCAACCCTCCCGCCAGTGCTACCGACGGCCAGCTCATTTGGGCGCTGGGCTCGCTGGACCCGAAGGCCAGCCGCGAACTGAGGGTCACGGGCATGGCCACCAGCGCCGAGTGTCTGACGCACTGCGCGACGGTGGACTTTGTGGTCCCGACGTGCGCCAACATCGAGGTGGTCGAGCCGAAGCTGACGCTGACCAAGACGGCGCCGGCGGAAGTCATTCTGTGTGACCCGATCCCCGTCAGTTTTGTCGTCACGAACAGCGGGACCGGCGACATCCAGGGCGTCCGCGTTATGGACACGTTGCCGCCCGGATTGGAGACGGCCGACGGCAAGAACCAGATCGCGGTCGACGCCGGCACGTTGGCGGCCGGACAATCCAAGAAATTCTCGGTCAACCTCAAGGCGGCCCGAACGGGAACGTACATCAACAGAGCCGTCGCCACATCGGCGAGCGGCCTGAAGGCCGAGGCGGAAACCCGGACGATCGTTCACCAGCCCGTGCTGGCGATCACCAAGACCGGGCCCGAACGGCTGTTCCTCGGCCGGCCGCTGACGTATCAGATCACGGTCACGAACAAGGGCGACGCGCCGGCGGTCAACACGACCGTCGAGGACACGCTGCCCGCGGGCGTGCGCGGCGTTCAGGCCTCCACGGGCGGCACGGTCTCCGGGAGCAAAGTGGTCTGGCAGTTGGGCACGCTGGCGATCAATGCCTCGCGAACGCTCAGTGTGACCTACACACCCACGACGGCCGAGCCGCAGGTCAACACCGCTACGGCGGTGGCGGCCTGTGCGGACGCCGTGACCGCCTCGGCCCGGACCAGCGTCGAGGGGATCGCCGCCGTGCTGCTCGAAGTGGTCGATATCTCCGACCCGATCGAGGTCGGCGCGCAGGAGACGTATGTCATCACCGCGACGAACCAGGGTTCGGCAACGGACAACAATGTCCAGATCACCTGCGTGCTCGAAGATGCGCAGGAGTATGTCTCCTCGGACGGGCCGACGCGAGCGACCGTGGAAGGCCGGACGATCCGCTTCGCGCCGTTGGGCGTTCTGCCGGCCAAGCAGAAGGCGACCTGGCGCGTGGTCGTCAAGGCTCTCCGCGCCGGCGATATCCGCTTCAGCGTGACGATGAACACGCAGGAGTTGGGACGCCCGGTGGAAGAGACGGAAGCTACGCGGCAGTATTGATGGAATCGCATGCGGTGCAGGGGCGAATCCGGATTCGCCCCTGCACCCGGCGCATAACGCGGCCTGCAACAGACATGCGGGATGTGTTCAATCGGGGCAAGAAGGAAAGGAGTCATTCCATGTCTTTGGCGAAGCGTTCGGTTGCGGAGTTCATGGGCACGTTCTGGCTTGTGTTCGGTGGTTGCGGCAGCGCCGTTCTGGCGGCGGCCTTTCCCAACGTGGGAATCGGTTTGCTGGGCGTGTCATTGGCGTTCGGGCTGACGGTGCTGACCATGGCGTATGCCATCGGGCACATCTCGGGCTGCCACCTGAATCCGGCGGTTTCGCTGGGTCTGTGGGCGGGCAAGCGGTTTCCAGGCTCGGATCTTCTGCCCTACATCGCGGCGCAGGTCGTCGGGGGCATTGCCGCCGGCGCCGTCCTCTATGTGATCGCCAGCGGGAAAGCGGGCTTCAGCCTCGATAGCGGGTTCGCATCCAACGGATACGGCGCGCATTCGCCCGGGGGCTATTCGCTCCTCGCGGCGTTCGTCGCCGAACTGGTCCTGACCTTCATGTTCCTGATGGTCATCCTCGGCGCTACCGACAAGCGGGCGCCGCAGGGCTTCGCTCCCATCGCCATCGGCCTGATGTTGACCCTGATCCACCTGATCAGCATTCCCGTGACCAACACGTCGGTGAACCCCGCGCGGAGCACCGGTCCGGCGGTCTTCGTCGGCGGCTGGGCATTGAGCCAACTGTGGCTGTTCTGGGTCGCCCCCATCGTCGGGGCGCTGCTGGCGGGGCTCGCGTATCAATGGCTCGGCAAGGGCGACGCATGACCCCCTGGGCAGGATGATCGTTGGTTCGTCGTGTCTGGCGCTACCGGAAGTAGAACCGCAGGCCGACGGCGACGTTGAGGTCCAGATCGACATCAGGCGTCAGATCGACGAGCGGGACGACCTCCGCAAACAGATCGAATGGAGCGTCGTCGAACAGATGCGTGATGCCCAGCGGGATGCGGATGCCGAACGCCGTGTCGTCGTCGTGGTCCTTGTCCTTGAGTCTGGCGCCGACGCCGTAGTAGAACGCCGTTCCCGCGAGGCCTTCCGCGTCTTCGGGATGGTCAAAGAAGTCGAATCGGTGGACCAGATAATCCGCGTGAAGGTGAAACGAGTCCTTCCCGGAGAACGACCAGCCTGCAGCGCCGTCGATGGCCTGCCGGTCGTCGAGCCAGTACTTGACGCTCAGGCCGGTGGGCTCGCCCACCATCACGCCGACGCCCAGATCGCCGTTGGCGCACACATTGGTGGAGAAGACGGCGACGAGAATCGCCGCCAGGGCCATTGCCTGTCTTATCGTATTCTCTCCTTAAATTCCGTCGACAGACGTTCAGAAACGAACGGTTGCGTGGTTACACCTGCTCAGGGAACTCGGCCATATGCCGGGGGAACTTTAGCGGTTCCCTGTGCACGCCCGGCTCAAAAGACCATGGTGTAGGACGCAGGGTTGTAGGCCAGAATCCGCTTGGTGTCGAAGCCGGCGGGCAGCTTGACCGAGCCGGCCCGGTCGAACGTCAGTGAGACGTTGCCTTCGACCACGGTGGGTTCGCCCGAGTAGCTGATCAGCGAACCGTGCAGAACGGCACTGGCGTTGCCACTGAAGTACAGGCTGCCGGCGGCGACGACTCCCTCGATCGAGGAGTAGTTGCCGGTGAAGGACACGTCGAAATCGGGTGTGAGAATCGAGGTGCCCTGTTCCTGGCGAATCGCGTCGAACTGGGGGTCGCTCGGGAAGGCGTAGCTGGCGAAGTTGCCGGCGATATTGATCTGATTGCTGCCGGGCGTGGAATCGTTGTCGCCGCCCCCCACCATGATTCCCTGCAACACGACGTTCCGATTGAAGGTCACCACATTCGGCTGTTCGATGTACAGGACTCCCTGGATGGTGACGGTCCCGGCGAACGTCGGGTTCGTCCCAGCGGGAATCCTTGCATTCACCAGCGTCATGCCGGGCGCGGCCAGGTTCATCGTGTTGGGATCGACCACCGGCCCGGTGGCGTAGGTCAGGAAACGGTTCGTGTCGGGCTCGGGAAACTCCACCGGCTGGGCGCCGATCTCGACGTGGTTGTCGATGGCCGCCTGACCGACGTCACCGGCGATCTGCACGGCGCCTCCGAAGTCCACGACAGCGCTCGGATTGCCGACGCTGATGTCGCCGTCGAAGTTCGTGTTGCCTCCGACGTAGACGGCGACCAGGTCACTGAGGCTCTCGACGTAAATATCGGCTTCCCAGTTGCTGGTGACCGTGCTGGTAGTCGGGTTGTTGGGGAACTGCACCGGGCCCTTGGTTGCCAGACCGTAGTTGAAGATCGGATGCTGATACGGCGCGATGTCGAAGCCGACGCGAATCGTCCGGCTGACCCCCTCGCATGTTCCGGTGACCGTGACGTCGAGAATGTGTGGCCTCGTGGGGTCCATGGTCGTGCGGATCGGGCCCAGTTGGGCGGTAAACGCCTGTTTGGTCGCGGGATTGATGGCTACGGCCGGAACGGTCCCGTCACCGGCGAGCACCAGATTAGTGCCGCTCGCCGCGGTTTGAACCTGGTCGACGATGGTGGCGAGGTACTGCGCCGGCGGCGTGGTGGCCTCCATCGTGACGAAGCTGAGCCAGTAGCGCATCACCTCCAGGCCGGATTCGGCGCCGGCCAGGGCGCGGGCGGCACGTCGCTGATTCGCCGCCATCTGGACGTTCGTCCCGGACAGGGCCGCCAGGCTGGCCCCGAAGGCCAGGAAGATCACCAGGAAGATCATACACGCAATGAGAGTCAGCCCTCTGCGATGGCGGATGCGCTTCATCGGCCGGTCCCCCACTTGGACCTTGCTGCAATCCCGCCGCACGGACGATCACGCTCCCAGTAGAGCGTAGGAATTACCGAGCGGCATGCCACATGCGCCCGATGCAGTATTTGGCTCGGACGGTTAGCCGATGGCGGACTCTACAGGCCCAGACGCCGCACATACCGACACGGTGGACAATGGGCGGTTTGTTTATCAGGTACTGGCGCGCAGCGAATAGACAGGGACCGGACGGAATGGGAGAAGGCTGACGGTTTTGATTCACATCCTGGTCCGTGCGGCGCCGACAGCTACGGTTCCTGGCCGGCTTCCTGATCGACTTCCTGCTCGAGTTTGTCGAGTTCGGCTTCGACGTTCTCGCTGGTGATCTCCTTGTCCGCTTCGGCCTTGTACTCGGCGGCGGTCTTGGTCTGCTCGGCGGGGGCGGACGGCTCATTGCTGCCGCAGCCGGCCAGGCTCAGCGAGACCAGCGCCACGATCCAAACGGCAACGATCTTTCGCAACATCGTTCAGTCTCCGTAGGTATCATCTGATGGAATGGTTGTGCGCGACGGTTCGCTCAGTTCTGCGGCGGTGCCTCTTGCGGGGCGTTCTCGACCGGTGGGGCCTGCTGTGTCTCGGCCGTCTCGGCCGGCGTCGGCGGAACCGCGGCCGGACCGGGAGACGGCGCGGCAGCGGGCTCGGCGCCCGTCATCGCCCTTTTCTGTTCCTGGAGCCGGGCGCCCTTACGCTCATGGACCTGTTGCTCTTTGGCGATCAGCTTGTCCACGCGGGCGACCATCTCGGCATCGCCCTTCTGCACCGCCAGTTCGCGAATTCGGGCCAGCCGAGCCTGACGTTCCATGTGCTTGGCGCGGTGACGCTGGAGCTGGGCCTCGAAGGCGCGCAACTGCTGCTGGTGGTCCTTGCCCCTGGCCTGGGCCGCTTTCTGGGTGGCTTCGACGTCCTTGCCGGCTTTGCCCTTGGCTTCTGCGGCCTTGCCTGCGCCCTGTCCCTGGGCGGCTTCGGCCTTCTGTTTGGCCTGGGCCGCTTTCTCGGTGGCTTCGGCTTGTGCCTGCTTGGCCTTGGCCTCCTGGGCGTTGTTGCCCGCTTGGGCGGGTTTGTCCGTTCTGGCCGGGCGTTGCTGGCGGCCTTTGCCCTGGCCCTGGGCCCATGCGCCGGTGGCCCAGCACAGAACGCCCAACACACACAGTGCTGTGATCGTGTTCTTCATTTTGGTCACTCCTGCAAGAAGCTGTGATGGTTTTGCCCACGCCGCTGTTTCGGTTGCGTTAGTGGGCCGACTGTGGCAAGCTCTATCATGTTTTATCGTCCAGCGGCGGGCCAAGCTCCAGCGACTCGCGGCTGCCCGGACGATTGCGACGTACGGCCGGTCCGGCGAACGGCCTAAAACAGCCGCGTGCTGTCGAACAGGAAAGTAACGGGGCCGTCGTTGACGCTGCGGACGTGCATATGGGCGCCGAAGGAGCCTTTGGCGACGGGCACATCGCTGCGCGCGATCAGCTCGGCGACCTTCTCGTAGAGCGGTTCGGCCGTTTCCGGCAGGGCCGCTGCATCAAAGCCGGGCCGGCGGCCCTTGCGGCAGTCGCCTTGCAGCGTGAAGTTGCTGATCAGAAGGACCGCCCCGCCGATGTCGATCACGCTGCGATTCATCTTGCCGGCCTCGTCGGAGAAGATGCGCAGGTTCACGAGTTTGTCGGCCATGAACTCGGCATCCTTGCCGGTGTCGTCCTTGCCGACGCCGAGATAGACCAGCAGTCCCGGCCCGATCCGCCCGATGAGGTCCCCTTGTACCGTCACTTCTGCCTCTGACACACGCTGAATGACTGCCCGCATCTGTCCTCCTATACGTTATGGTTCCTCTCGTGCCGTATCCGGTCGGATGGCGGCCGGCCTCCTGCGCGCATCCAGACCGCCGAAGTGCAGCCAGACCGCGCCGCGGTACCTGCCCGACGCGATGTTCTTGCCGCTCTCCGGCCCCAGGACCTCGGCCGGGTGGAACTTGGTCCCGATCGGCGGGATGCCGTGCAGAAAGGCGATGCCCGTCTCGGGCACCTCCAGTCTGGTGGTTCTCGGATCGGGACCGTCGTCGGGACGATAGAGCCCCAGGAAGAGGTTGTCGCTCATGTTGACCATTGTGATGGGCCCCTGGTCCGTTTCGAGGACCGCCCAGTGCCAGTCGCGATAGTAGCCCTCGAACTCGGGGAAGTCCCACATCAGGCCGGGCGTATGGCTCTTGTTCTTGTTGTGGTGGACGTTGAGCACGCCGCCCCTGGTGCGGTTCTTCCACACGCGGTACGGCCCACGTCCGAGCCAGCGGATACCTTTGACATGGTCCTGAGGGTAGTCGAAACTGATACCGAACGCGTCGAACGTCCCTTCGAGCTGGTACTGGTATTCCAGCAGGACCCAGCCGGTCGGGTAGATGTTCCAGAGGACGCTGTCCATGTCGCCCGTGTACGTGACGCTGAGAACCAGGCCATCGCCCTTCTGGGAAAACGAGACCTTCGAAGGCTCCGCGGTTCCGCCGATCAACCGGGGCCCGGGGCCGAACGCGATCGGCTTGCCCCCCAGGCTCACGGAGGCGAGCTGCCCGTTGTTGCCCGTGAAGGCCAGGACCAGAGGACCCGCGTGCACGTGGATCTCGTTTGTCGTGCTGCTGATCTCGACGCGCGGGGCTTCGTCGGCCCCTGTCGCGACGTACTTGTCGCGGTAGTAGTCGTTGTCCTGGACCGACCAGGACCACGTCCAGACCTCGTCGCCAGCCGGATCGAAAGCGGTCAGGTACAACACGTCCGCCTGCGTCCAATTGCCCGGCAATCCGAGATCGAGCACGCCCTTGTCGTGGGGGCGAACAGCGGGACCAGCGAAGGTACTCCGGAAGAACGCTTCGTGTCCATCCGCGCCGTCATCCGGTCCGGGGAACTCGGCGAGCCGGACCTCGAACCGGCAATCGCGCAGGTTCGTGAAATCGTAACCGTTTTCCAATGGCAGTCGTCCGTCGAAATCGGGCGGCAGCTTTCCCATCCCGATCTGGATCGGCGAGAAGATCTCCTTGATCGTGTAGTAGCTCGCCTCCTTCTGGCGATAGGGGCCGACGATCCCGTCGGGAGCCTGATTGCCCGCCACGTCGATCGCACCGTCGCGGTCGGTCCGTACGACGCCTTCGTCGACCAGCGCCCAGAGGAATCCGCCGGCACCCATCGGCGAAGCGACGATGGCGTTCCAGTAGTCGTTCAGTCCGGCGCCGAGGCCTCCGTCGTAGAGGCCGTGCAGGAATTCGGTCGGCAGGAACAGCGTCGAGCCGGAGAGCTTTCGCAACGTGCTCTCGTAGGTCTCGTAGTGGTCCGTGTCGATGCCGTTGAAGTTCTCCCACGGATGGAGGACCGTCCGCTTCTGCGGATCGTACAGGGCGAACTGGGCGTCAAGATCGCGATTCCAGCCGCCTTCGTTGCCGTTGTCCCAGAAGAGGATGCAGGGATGACAGACATCCCGTGTCACCATCTCCCTGACGAGCTTCTTGCCGATCTCGGTGTCGTACGGCGGCTTCTGCCAGCCGGCCAGTTCATCCAGCACGTACAGGCCCAGCTCGTCGCACGCTTCGAGGAAGTGCGTATCAGGCGGATAGTGCGACATCCGCACCGCGTTCATGTTCATCGACTTGATCAGGCGGACGTCGTCGTAGCTGATCCGCCGGCTCAGGCACCGGCCCGAGTCGGGCCAGAAGCTATGCCGGCAGACGCCCTTGAGGCGGATCTTCTGCCCGTTGAGGTACAGCCCGTCGCCAGGTCGCACCTCGAACGTGCGGAAGCCAAACGTCTGTGTAACCGAGTGAACGATCTCCTCCCCTCTCAGCAGGCTGATCTGGACGTCGTAGAGACAGGGCGTCTCTGCGGTCCAGGCCTCAATGCCGATGGCCTTGCCCGTCAGCGATGCGGTGGTCTGGCCGTCGTCGAGCGGTGCCACAAGCGTGACGGCCCCTTCGATCGGACAGCCGCGACGACCGATAACAGTCGCCTTGGTGGTGTTATCAGGGCCGATCCCCCGGAGGCTCACATCGGCCCGGAACGAGCCGTCGGCCCGGGCATCGATGGCGACCGATTCGATGTACGGCTTCGGGACCGCCTCCAGATAGACGGGCCGGTAGATGCCTCCGAAGACCCAGTAGTCGCCCTGCCGTTCGGCCTGTTCGACGCTCGCGTCGGAAGAGACCTTGCTGACGTTCACCTCCAGCAGGTTCTCGCCCGGCTTGACGAGATCGGTGATTTCGTATTTGAACCGATAGAAGCCCCCCTGGTGCTTCGGTCCGGCGGATTGGCCGTTGATCCGAACCTCCGCGTCGGTCATCACGCCCTCGAAGACGATGAAAACGTGCCTTTCGGACCAGGCGTCCGGCACAGTGAACTTGCGGCGGTACCTGCCCTGCTCGTCGCTCTTGCGTCGGTCGTTGCCGTAGTTGTACGAGCCGAACCCCTGCAACTCCCAGTTCGAGGGCACCCCGATTGTGGTCCAGCGCCCGCTGTTGCGTCCGGCGGTGCAATGGAATTCCCACGTCATGGGGTCGTCCTTGCCCTGGCCGGAGAGGTAGAGAATCTGTGTCTCGTCGGCGCTCGCCCAAGTGCTCGCCAGCAGTACGCCCAGGAGAGCTTGCACCCACATTGATCTGTCAACCATTCGATCTGTCCTCTCAGCCGAACCAGGGGGCTGCCGTCGCGCGGCGGATGTGCAGCTCGTCGATGACGGCGTTGCCTTGGTGCGTCACGAGATAAAGCACCAGCTCGGCGATCTCGTCCGGTCCGATAAGTTCGTCCTTGTTGATGTCAGGACGGACGCGCGTCACCATTTCGGTGTCCACGCCGCCCGGACAGATCACGTGGACCCGCACGCCGCAGCCGCGAAGCTCCTCGGCTAATGCAATGCTCATCCCGCGAAGGGCGTGCTTGGAGGCGGTGTAGGCACTCTGGAGCGGGTAGCCCTTGACCCCGACGACCGAAGAGATGTTGACGATGGTCGCCCGCTCGGCCCGCCGGAGCAGGGGCAGCGCCTCGCGGCACAGCAGAAACGGCGCCCGCGCGTTGACCGCCCAGCAGCGGTCAAGGTCCTCCGTCCGGGTCTGTTCCAGCGGCGCCGAGTGCGTGATCCCGGCGTTATTGATGAGGATATCGAGCCGCCCGAGGCGCTCGGACGTCTTTGCTATCAGGTCCTTGATGGACTGCTCTTCGGTCAATTCCGCGGGGATAATCGCGGGCGTCCCCCCAGCCTCGCGAACGCGGAAAGCCGTCTGAGCCAGGTCCGCCTCGGCCCGCCCCACGAGGACCACGCTCGCCCCCTCGGCGCCCAGGGCCACACCGATCGCCCGGCCGATGCCCCGGCTGGCGCCCGTCACGATCGCTACCTTGTCCTTCAGACGGCTGCCCATCGCAATACCTCAAGCAAGTCTTTGCCAGGGCGGATTATAAAGGAAAGGGTCCCGGAACAGAAGCACTGATGCCGGGATGGGCCGTCGCGAGATTGCAGAATTCCCCTCGAAGTGGTATACCTTGATCCCATGGACGTCGGCCAACGGCGTCTTTCCCGCGGTCCGTCCGCCTTGCGGACGCGCCGTGGACGGAGGCCCGTTTGGCGAGACGTCGTGACCAACCCTCTTGCTATGGAGAAGGACTACGATGTCGAAGCTGCCCAGATTCCTGGTGTTGTCGTGTGTGATGTTGCTTGCGGCTCTCCTGCTGTCGGTGTGCGCGGTGGCAAACGCGGGCGAAGATTCTCTGTTGCCCCTGGACTGGGAGAACGAGCAGATGATCGGGCTGAACAAGGAGCCCGGGCACTGCACGCTCACGCCGTACGGGGACATCGAATCGGCCCTGGAGGGCATTCGCGAGGCGTCGCCGTTCTACCAGTCGCTCAACGGAACGTGGAAGTTCAACTGGGTGATCAAGCCGGCCGATCGGCCTGTGGATTTCTACAAGCCCACGTTTGACGTGAGCGGCTGGGACGACATCCGCGTGCCCGCCAACTGGCAGGAGTACGGCTACGGCCGGCCCATCTACACGAACATGAGATACCCGTTCCCGCCGAACCCGCCGCACATCCCGCACGACTACAACCCCGTGGGCTCCTATCGACGGGTCTTCGAGATTCCCGCGTCGTGGGACGGACGCGAGGTCTTTCTGCACTTCGACGGCGTCAAGAGCGCCTTCTACGTCTGGGTCAACGGCCGCAAGGTCGGCTACAGCCAGGACAGCATGACGCCCGCCGAGTTCAACATCACCCGATACCTCACGCCCGGCAAGAACATCCTCGCGGTCGAGGTCTATCGCTGGTCCGACGGCAGCTATCTCGAGGATCAGGACATGTGGCGGTTCAGCGGCATCTATCGCAGGGTTTGCCTGTTCGCGACCCCCAAGGTGCACATCCGCGACTTCTTCGTCCGCAGCACGCTGGACGACCTGTGCCAGAACGGCGTCCTGATGATCCGACCGAAACTGGCGGCCTACGCGGACGAGCCGCTGCGCGACTGGACGGTGCAGGCGAGGCTCTACAACGACCGCAAGGAATCCGTGCTCTCCGAGCCGCTGAAGATCGACGCGTCGGCCATTCTGAACGAGCAGTACCCCCAAAGAGACAACGTCCCGTTCGCGCTGATGCAGGCGACGATTCCTGGAGCCAGGAAGTGGTCGGACGAGACGCCGAACCTCTACACGCTGGTCCTGTCGCTGCACGACGCCGACGGCAGAGTGGTCGAGGCGGAAAGCTGCAAGGTGGGGTTCCGCAAGGTGGAGATCAAAGACGGCCAGCTTCTGATCAACGGCCGGTCCGTCAAGCTGTTCGGTGTCAACCGTCACGAGCACGATCCCGACCACGGCCGGGCGATTCCGTTCGCGCGCATGGTGCAGGACATCAAGCTGCTCAAGCAGAACAACATCAACGCGGTCCGCACGTCGCACTATCCAGACGACCCGGCGTGGTACGAGCTGTGCGACCTGTATGGCATCTATCTCATTGATGAGGCGAATCTCGAAACGCACGGCCAGGGGGGCTATCTGAGCAACGTCGCGACGTGGCACAGCGCCTTTGTGGATCGCGCCGTCCGCATGGTGGAGCGCGACAAGAACCACCCGTCGGTGATCTTCTGGTCGCTGGGCAACGAGAGCGGCTGCGGGCCGAACCATGCGGCGATGGCCGCCTGGATCCGCGACTACGATCCGACCCGGCCCATCCATTACGAAGGCGCCGTCGGCGAGCCCAGGGACCCGTACTACGTCGATCTGCGCAGCCGGATGTATGCCCGAATCCACGAGATCGTTCAGATGGCGACGGATCCGCGTGACGAGAGACCCGTGCTGCTGTGCGAATACGCCCATGCGATGGGCAACTCCGTCGGCAACCTCAAGGAATACTGGGATGCCATCCGGGCCCACAAACGCTTGATTGGCGCCTTCGTGTGGGACTGGGCCGACCAGGGGCTGCGCAAGTATGCTGACGACGGCTCGATGTTCTGGGCCTACGGAGGCGACTACGGCGACTATCCCAACGACGGCAATTTCTGCTGCAACGGTCTCGTCCAGCCGGACCGCCGGCCCAACCCCTCGCTGTATGAGGTCAAGAAGGTCTACCAGCGCATTCATGTCACGCCGGTGGATGCGGCGGCCGGCCTCGTCTCGGTCGCGAACGAGTATGACTTCCTCGACCTCGACTTCGTCGATGTCACGTGGGAGCTGACCTGCGACGGGACCGTGGTCCAGAAGGGCGAACTGCCCAGGCTGACCGTTGCCGCCGGCGAGACGCAACAGATGAGGATTCCGTTCACCATGCCTGCGCCGGACCGTGCTGCCGAGTACTGGTTGAAGGTGACCTTCGCGCTGGCTCAGGATCATCGTTGGGGGCCGAAAGGCCATATCGTTGCGTGGGACCAGTTCCAGGTCCCCGTCGAGACGCCCAGGCCGACGGTGGCCGACCTTCGCCTGATGCCGGAAGTGACGCTGCACCAGGAGCCGGAGGCGTACAGCGTCAGCGGTCCGGACTTCAAAGTCACGGTCAGCAACCGCAGCGGGGCGCTCGAATCGTTGGTGTTCAAAGGCTTCGAGATGATGGCGGCGCCGCTCGTGCCGAACTTCTGGCGGCCGCCGATCGACAACGACAACGGCAACGGCATGCCGCGACGCCAGGGCGCCTGGCGGACGGCCGGGCCGAATCGCACCGTCACCTCGGTGCGGGCCGAGCAGGTCAATCCCAAGATGGCTCGCATCACGGTCGATGCCACTCTGCCGGTCGGCGACGGGACGCAGTGTGTCACCACCTATGACGTCTACGGAACGTGCGACGTTGTCGTCTCGATGAGCCTGACTCCCTCCGGCCAGAACATTCCCGACCTGCCGCGCTACGGGATGCAGATGGCCATTCCGGCGCAGTTCTCGACGATGACATGGTTCGGTCGCGGGCCGCAGGAGACGTACTGGGACCGCCAGACCGGCGCGGCCGTCGGGCTGTATTCCGGTCCGGTCGAAGAGCAGATTCACCTCTATGTGCGGCCTCAGGAGAACGGCAACAAGACCGACGTGCGCTGGATGACGCTGACCAACCAGCGCGGCAGGGGCCTGCTCGCCGTCGGTATGCCGCTGCTCAGCGCCAGCGCCTGGCCGTTCAGCATGGCGGACCTCGAGAAGGCCACGCACATCAACGAGCTGCCTCGGCGCGGCTTCATCACGCTGAACCTCGACTACAGGCAGATGGGCGTCGGCGGCGACGACAGTTGGGGTGCCCGCACGCACCCGGAATACACCCTGCCGGCCAAGCCCTACACGTATCGCTTCCGCATCCGACCGTACAGTCCCGAGATGGGAGACGCCGCATCGCTGGCCCGCTACGAGATGCCCGGCACGGACTGATGCGCAATCTGCGCGGGGGCGAGTTATCATTCGCCCAGGGCAAACGCAAAGTCGACAGGGGTTAATCGTAAAGGATTGAATTGGCCGATG
>DAOTJE010000035.1:0-43270 GCA_035448545.1 Sedimentisphaerales bacterium
GGGCTGCAATCTGGAGACGCTGGACAGACTCTGCCAATACTTGAACCTGGAATTGAGGTCGGTGAACACAAGGTCGCGGTCGGAAAGAAAGAGGAAGTGACGTTATGGCAAGCATCTTCAAACAGAAATACACCGCAAGAGACAAGAACGGCAGGAAGGTGCGGAAGCAGTCGCGGTTCTGGTATATCGATTACAAGGACGCCGATGGCGTCAGACGCCGGGTCAAGGGCTTCAAGGACAAGGCGGCGACGGTTCAATGGGCGGCGCAGTTGGAGCGCGAAGCCGAACAGGCCCATGTCGGGATCATCGACCGGTACAAGGAGCATCGCACGAGGCCGCTGCTCGTCCACCTGGACGACTACAAGGCCAGTCTGCTCAACAAGGGCAACACGGATAAACACGCGTGCCTCGTGTACAATCGGGCCAGGGCCGTCATCACTGCGTGCGGGTTCGCCTTCATTGCCGACATATCCGCTTCAAAGGTCCAGGGGTATCTGGCCGACCGCCGGCGAGCGGGTTTGAGTATTCGCAGCAGCAATTTCTACCTCCAGGCGGTCAAGCAGTTCTGTCGCTGGCTCGTGGCCGATGGCAGGACGGCCGAGAATCCACTGGCTTACTTGCAGGGGCAGAACGTCAAAACCGACTTGCGGCATGAGCGACGGGCGTTGAGCGGGGATGAGCAGAACCGTCTTATCACTGCTGCGCGGAGCGGAGGGGATCACAGCGGTATGACGGCCGAAGCACGAGCAATGCTCTACACGACCGATGCCGAGACCGGCCTGAGGGCAAGCGAGTTGGCCTCCCTGACTTGGGATTCGTTCAACCTGACCGGTTCTGAGCCCTCGGTGAGGGTCTTGGCGGCGTATTCAAAGCACCGGCGAGACGATGTGCTGCCGTTGCGGCCCGATCTTGCCAGACAGCTTCTCGCGTGGCGAGAGAAACTACGTGCGGATGGACGGGCAAAGGTCTTTCCCGGATTCAACCCGAAGAAGGCCGCCAAGATGCTCCGCAAAGACTTGGACGCGGCAGGAATACCGTATCGGGATGAGGCCGGCAGAGTGGTGGATTTTCATAGTCTTCGCCACACCTTCATCACCAACCTCACACGGGGAGGTGTATCGCCGAAGATCGCCCAGTCCCTGGCCAGGCACGGCAGCATCGGTCTGACGATGGACACGTATACGCACATCGGGCTGCACGACGAGAGGGCGGCACTGGATGTGCTGCCGCCCTTGCCGGACTCGACGACGGATCAGTGCAATTCGGCCGTGGCAAGAAAAACCGGAACGGATGATCTGCCCGTGGAGCAGGGCGAAAGCGCTTACAAACCGGCTTACAAAAAACTTACAAAAACGGCCTACTTTGATACGCTTCGGTCGTCATCGATTGTCACCGACGATGGTCTACAAATGCACGGCGAGTATGTCGGGGAGGATTTCGGTAACGGCTTGCCGCACAGTCACTTAGGCACAGATAGCGACGCAATGTCACCGTCTGTCACTCAACGGAGCAGGAGGGATTTGAACCCCCGGGACCTTTCGGTCCAACGGTTTTCAAGACCGTCGCCTTAAGCCACTCGGCCACTGCTCCAGGAGCGGGCGGCGTCGCCCACTCAGGGAGGCCATTCTATGCGTCCGGGTGGCAATTGCAAGCCTATTATGGAACCGAATCTTGGCGGCGCTGTGCCGTCGCGCCAAGTGACTATCCCGACCCCTGTGGCAGAAGGCCCTCGTTCGAATCGGACGGGGGATTGGCCTGGTGCTGGTGTATAGGTTCCTTTGCGCAGTGCCCATGTCTGTTGCAAGGCGACCATCCGCGTCAATTACATTGAATGGCTGGCGGACAACGAACCGGCCTTCAGCCTGCCAGGGGAACTGGAACCAGATACTGGATGACTGCCTGGTCCTATGGACCTTCGGTCGGCACATGCAAAACAGGGGTCTGCGGAACGATCAACTGGTTGGCACCGCCGGCGATGGGGCCGTGACCCGGCCGTCACGCAATGCCGTGACTTCATCGGCAATCTGGAAGATTTCTTCGAGGCGGTGCGAGATGTCGATGACGCTGACTCCTCTGTCCTTCAACCGGGCGATGATCCCGAAGAGCTGTTCGGCTTCGTATTGCGAAAGAGGAGAGGTAGGCTCATCCTGACGCAGAAGCCGTCTCGTTTGCCGCGTTCCTTTCTGCGGTCGATTCGCACGAGGAACCTGAAGGCGGGCTCTCTTGCGAGCAGGATATTCTCCGCCACGGTCATGTGCGGCACGTACATCAGCTCCTGGTGGATCGTGGCCGGCCTGAACCCGATGCTGACCCGGTCCAAACCTTGATTTCGTGGAAGCTCTTCGAGACATCCCGAAGCTGCGGAACGCAGTTCTCGTGCTCCATCGGGGTTGCCTTGGCTTTCGGTATGTTGGGCCGCCGGTCGGTATACCGCCTTTTTCGGCGGATCGACGGGCATTCGATAGGGATGCGTTCCACCGTGTCCATCGGCTTCTCACGAGGGTCTCATTTCACGGTTTTACTACACGAATGCCTTAACATTTCGGCTCGCCTGGCGTCTGATTACACAGGAGGTTCGACAGGCTCTTGGCAGGCTTGCCACCGGCCTCGGTCGGGCCTATAATCGCCTCCGGCATCAGCATCGTGCGAAGAGAAGGCTCCGGGCGAGTATGAGGAGTGTCGTAATGATCGGTCCCGGAAGGATTTCCGTCATCTGTACCGTTCTGCTGACCGTCGCCGGTTCGGCTTTCGCGCTGCGCGAGCCGTTGCGCCCTTCGGAGTCTGGCGATCACTGGGCTGAGACGGGCGTTTTCTTCCGGGAGCACTGGGCCCGGTTCGACGCCACGATCAGCAATTCGTCCGGCCGCATGCTCCGAGTCAACGATGCCGAACTGAGCCTGCACCCCGAATATGGCAGAAGGCCTGAGGCCCGCGCGAACGGCCTGACCCTGATTGATGTGCCCGAGGACCTGTTCGCCTTGCAGGGCGCCGATCTCTACCTCGAAGTCTGGGGCGGGCACCCCCAAACAACCAACAAGCGTTTTTTCCTCAACGGCAAGCAGATGTACGCCATTCCCGACGACGGCTGCCAAGCGGGGCATTGCGCCTACAGCTATCCGCTGATTCCTTTGAGGGTCGAGCAGTTGGTCAGCGGCCGCAACGCGGTGCAGTTCGCCTGCGACCGGGGCCAGACGTTTTGGGGGCACTTCATCGTCGATGACGCGGCAATCCGCTGCTATCTCAAGCCGGACCATCGTGATCTGATCGCGCAAGGCCTCCAGGGATTCTCCGCGGGTGTCGAGCTGCAAACGCAGCGCGCCGCCCTCGGCGACGAGGTCTCTATTGCGCTGACCTATCCGGCGTCGCTCGAAGCGGAGATCGAATCGGTCGAGTACTTCGGACGCTATGCCGGCTATGACGACGACGGCGACGGACGGACCAACGACTGGCATGGATACACGCACGATCGAGAGTACGTCCATCACATCGGTAAGGCGACCGCGGCCCCGTTCTCGACGGTATGGGATACGCGGATGATCCCCGATCAGGATGGCCCGATGGCGCTGCGGGCGCTGGTCCACCTCAAAGGTGGTCTGCATTACTGGACGCCTGTTCTGGACGAGCTCGAATTCGCCAGGAGACGCCCTCGCGTGCAGATGTATGCATGTCGCGATATGCCTGTGCCGTTCTGGTCGCGGGCCTCGCAGGTCTGCACGGCTACGATCGATCTTCCGCCGGACTTGACGAACGTCGAATCCGCAAGGCTGATCGTGAAGATATGGGATGGAGGCGAGGGAACCGTGAAAGAGCCGTTCAAGGTCAATGGTCATCCTTACTCGATCACGTCCGGTCGCGCTGTTCACGACGTGGTGCATACGGATGTGGAGGTCGATCCGTCCCACTTGAAACCGGGGCTGAATACGCTGACCCTGCTCAGTGACACCGAGCATCATGGGATCGAGGTGCTGCTGCCAGGCCCGTGTCTGGTGGTTCGCTACGCCCGGTCGGAACGTTGACGAGAGGTTGCATGAGGTACGCGAACTTTTCTTGAAGGGAGACTGCGATGAACAGGTTACGAGGGTTGTCATGGATGTGTCTGTTGCTTTTCGTCGAGACCGGCTTCGTCGTCACGGACGCTGGGGCGGCCTCAGCGGTGGAAGAACTGACCAGAGTGATGCCTGACGACACCGTGTACTTCGTCGCCACCAGCGGCTGCGACGCACTGAAGGACCAATGCGATCAGACCATCCTCGGCCGGATTTGCCACGACCCGCAGGTCACCAGCTTCGTGACGCAGATCAAGAATGAGCTGATGACCAAGGTCGGACACGAGGATGAGCATGCCGAGGTGGCCCAGATGGTCAAGATGGCGATGGGATACGGTCAGTTGCTTCTGAAGAGGCCCATCCTCATCGGCGCTGCACGGGCCGAGACGACGGAAGGGCCGCCGGCCTGCTGCTTCGGCATCCTCGATGCAGGCGACCGCAAGCCGGAACTGGAAGCGGCGCTGGCCCAGGTGGAGGCCATGATCGGCGAAGACGAAATCGGCCAGATCGAGGTCGGCGCCTTGAAGATGCACAGCCTCAAGAACAACGAGCGTGTCCCGCTCTACTGGGGCTGGGTGGGCAACTACCTGATTGTGGGCGTCAACGATCAGCAGGGGGTGGCGACGAAGTACCTGGCGGACCCGCGTGCGACGGGGACCGACCATCTCAAGAAGGTCCCCGGCCACGGCGATGTCCTGGCGGTGTACGAGGACTTGCAGCAGATCTGGCAGATCGTGCAGAGCTTCGCCCTCCGGGAAGGAGGCCAGGACGATCTGATTCCTATCAAGCTGGCGCTCGACGAGTTGGGCGTGAGCAAGCTCGGGACGATTGTGGTACGGGTCGGCATTTCCGGAACCGATCTGGTCTCCGATTCCTTTGTTCAGGTGCCTGAGCCGCGGACCGGTCTGTTCGCGGCATTCAAGCCGGTCGATGCAGCCATGCTTGGCGCGGTGGATGCCCAGGCGGTGACCGCCAGCGTGGTGAATGTCGATCTCGGGCACATCTACGACACGATCATGAAGACGCTCAATGCCGTTTCGCCCGATGAAGGGTATCCGGAGGTTCAGAAGGGCCTGGCGGAACTGGAGTCCGAGGTAGGCATTCAGCTCCGCGACGGTCTGCTCAAGAGTCTGGCCGGGCCTGTCGTGCTCTATTCGCTTCCGGCCGGAAAGATGCCCGAGGCGCCGATGGGAGGCGTGGTTGCGATGCTCAAGCTCGCCGACGCCGCGCTGTTCGAGAAGACCATGACGACACTCGGGACTTTTGTCGGCCAGAAGGCCGAGGGCATGCTCCAGGTCGGCTCGCAGACCGACGAGCAGGGTCACACGATCCACGTCTGGGCCAGTCCGGTGCTCGCCTTCGCACAGGTGATGCCGACCTGGTCGGTTGTGCGTGACCACGCAGTGATTGGCTCCAACACCGCCCTGTGCACCATGGGGATCAAACGGCTGGCCTCCACAGGCCAGGACACACCGTCCCTGCTGGATACCGAGGGCTACAGGAAGGCGACTGCCGACCTGCCTGCGAACCTGTTGAGCCTCAGCTACATCGACTCGCAGGCGCAGTTCACACAGATGATGATGCAGCTTCAGCAGGTCTGGCCCCTGGCGACGATGGGCGCGATGAAGGCGGGCATCAAGCTGCCGGTGATGCTGCCGAACCTCGGCGCGATCATCAAGGACATGCAGCCGGCGTGTGAGTACGGCTACGCCCGCCCGGACGGGTTCTACTCGCACTACCGCGGCACAGGGCTCGAAGTCAGCCTACGGGGCGTGGCCGGCGGGGCTCTGGCCGCCGGCGTCATCATGCCGGCCCTGGGCCGGGCGCGCGAAAAGGCCAGGCAAGTCAGTTCCATGAACGATCTGAAGCAGATGGGCCTGGCCCTGTTCATGTATGCCCAGGAGCACGACGGTCGTTTTTCCGACGAACTGGAGGATATCAGGCCCTATCTGGGCAGTCCGAGGGTCTTTGAGTCGCCCCGCAAGCCCGACGACTTTGACGGTCCGAGCTACATTTATATCGCCGGCCAGACCACCACGATGCCGCCCGGCAACATCTTGGTCTACGAGAATCCCGAATTCTGCGACGACACGATCAACGTCCTGTTCCTGGACGGACACGTCGAGGCCATGAGCTCGGAGGCCTTTGGCGAGGCGGTGGAGGCCACGTACGAGCGGCTGGGCCGGCCGGTGCCTCAGAGCGACGATGAAGAGGAGTTGGAAGATGAATTCGAGGAGCCGGACACTGAGTCGGAGCCAGCCGACGTCTGACACTGGTGAGCGAACACGCTCTGGGCGAGTGTTGGAGTCGCAGCGGTCAGCGGTCTGCTTCGTGCCGGGGCAGAAGGATCCGATCAGAAGTCGGCATTGAGGATTTCGATGGTCCGGCGGCACAATTCGCGGCCGTAGTCGGTCCAGACGCCCTCGCCCCAATAGCGGAAGCAACTCGTCTGCGTGGTCAACAGATGGTAAAGCGCGTTACGGTATCGCGCATCGGTCGTCGAGATGCTGGCAGCGAGCACTTTCTCGGCGAACAGGGCGCTGGCGTTCTGCATGGGCCCGAGCACGTGATCGTAGCCGTGAACCCAGGAGATGTTGGCGGTCCAGCTTCCGCCCTCCATGTGGAAGCGGCCATCCTCTTTGCGGAGTTCCGCAATGGCTTCGTCGAGCTTCTCCGGCCCAGCGCCGTCGGTGAATCGGTCCCAGAGGCGCTTCTGCATGATCGGCTGGATCGCTGGAAGGTCCGCTTCGCCGATTCCGAGGCGGTCGAGATACTCCAGGTACTCGGTCACATTGGCCGGAATGGTCGCGCTGCCCGACGCCTCGGCGACCACGTTGAGGAACTTGGGCGGGAACTCGTTCATCATCACGCCGCCGTTTTCCCCATCGGAAATCTGCGTCACGAGCGGAGGGATCGAGCGGCCCGCCAGTTCCCGGCGGCCCAGGCCCTTGGCTTCGTAGTACGGCTGCATCTGCCCGATGAGCTTGGTGTCGCTGCCCTGCGTCTTGACGATGGCGGTGATGCTTAGCGTCTGGCCCTTGGAATTCTTCGCTACCAGCCGGTGCGGCACGTGGGGCGAGTGCAGCGGACCTCCGTCCTCGACCCGCTCGACCGTGTGCTCCTGGACGAGGACCCAACGGTAGCCGCAGTCCTTCAGCGTCTTGACGAACTCGTAGCAGACGTCGGGATGGTTGGGAAGGGCCATCTCGGCCGGGGAGAAGCCGCGCACACGGGCCAGCGCCTCAAACCCGAACAACGCGGCGAAGAAATGCTGCCACGCGCGGACGTGCAGACGATAGTCCTGCACGGGCGTCGAGGGCGCCACGGCGTGTCCCCACGCGGACCCGAGCCACTCGACGCAGGGCCGATACGTGCGATCGCACGTGATCTTGCGAAGCCGGTCGATCACGTCGGTCGCGCCCATCCGCCAGAGCCCATCGAGCAGGCAGCCCGAATAGTCGAACATCACGCGGGGCTGCTTGCCCTCGGAGACGAGTTGCGGGATGAACCGGCCCATGCGTTCGTAGCAGGAGCGGAAGACGGTGGCGTTGTGGTTGTCCCCGACGTTCGGATGGTTCATCATGTGTTCGAGGTTGCTGATGATCCGGGCGGTCCGGAGGTTGTCGCCTCCGGCCGGGATCAGCGGCTGGTGCATGTGCAGTGCGATCGCGAACGCGCTCTGGATGCGGTCGAAGTCGATCCTGCTCTCGGGCAGATAGAACGGCCCGCTGCGGCTCATCGTCTCGGCGATGCGGTCCTCGGACCCACACAGGTTGGGCAGTCCATCGATGTACTCGGGGGTCAGGGCTGGCTGGCTCACTTGCAGGGTCCTTCCTTGCATCATGTCGAGAGTGTCGCTTGGGCGGTCCAAAGGCCGATTACCCCACGCGCAGCAGGTTCCAGCCGGTGGCGGGATCGAGCTTGCGGCCCGCCTCGATCCCCACGATCTCAACGATCGTCACCTCCAGGATCAGGAAGGTCTTGGCGCCGCCGCGAGGGCAGCCCACGAGAGTCTCGCCGCCGCGGCTCATCGCCGCGTGCAGGTGCAGCTTCGGACCCTTGTCATCGCAATAGATCGTTCCGACGCCGAACGCCTCACCGGGACCGGTGAATGTGCGGAAATCGGGCTCGATCTTCGGCTTTTCCTGTTTGGGACCAACGACGACGTCCGCTTTGCGGAACCCCCCGGTGATCAGCACGGCGGCACAGCGTATCTGCTCTTTCTTCGCGATCTGTTCGATGGACTCGTACAAATCCTCGCCTTCGAACAGTCTGGCGGCGACCACGCGACCGGTTTGTCCGACCGAATACTCCATCCTACACCCCCATCATGACGGCAATCGCTACGGCTGAACCTCGTGCCACAGCGTCACGTCCAGCGGCTCGGCCAGCAGATCGCCCGCTGCGGCGCCAAACGCCTGCAAATAGGGCTTCTGGAGGTGCTCGTCGAGGTCAGCCTGGCTCCTCCAGATCTCGACGAATACGAACACGCACGGATCGTCGTTCGACTGATGCAGCGTGTAACTGATGCAGCCAGGCTCTCGCCGCGTAGGGCCGATCAGGCCAGTCAGTGTCTTCTCGACCTCCCGTAGCTTCTCTGCTTTGGCCTTCACACGGGCCAGCACGGTCAGTGCCTGCTCCGACATCTGCATTCTCCTGTGAAGAACAGCCATTTTCGATTCGATACGGCCATCGTCGGGGGTATCCCGCCAAATGTCAACGCCAAAACTCATTGCCCTTGGCATGGACGACCTGTGCGCGTAGACTTGGGGAGAATGCGAAAGAGTCGAAACGCAGGCACATTCTCTGGCGTCTGGAAGTGAAGGGGACGGGTTATGACTCGAAAGTTCCGGCGGCGGGAACTGCTTGGTGTCGGCGCGGCCGGCGCGTTGTACAGCTCTCTTGCGCCCGCGCGTGAGGTGGACACTTTGGATGTGCCGGCTTCGAAGGAGGTCCGGCTGGAGTTTCTTCGTCCGAAGGAGTTGGAGGCGGCGCAGGCGACCTGTGCGACGATCTTCCAGCCGCTGGGCACGATCGAATGGCATGGTGTGCACAATGTGGTGGGGGTCGACGCGGTCAAGGCCCACGCGCTGTGTATCCGAGCGGCGCAGGCCGGCGGGGGAGTGGTGGCGCCGCCGCTCTACGGCGGCGTCGGCGGACTGAGCGAGGCCCATACGTTCATCATGGATCCTGAGGACGACGTGTTCAGCCGGCTGTTGCGGCCGTGGCTCGAACAGCTTTGTCGAGAGATGGCCCGCGACGGGTTCCGCGCGATCATTATTCTCACTGGCCACTACGGGGCGGCGCAGCAGATCGTCGTACGCGAGACCGCCGTGCGTATGAGCCGGGCTCTGGCGATTCCGGTGCTGGGTACGCCGGAGTACATGCTGGCGCTGGATGTGGACTACACGGGCGACCACGCCGCGTGGGGCGAGACGTCACTGATGATGCACCTCTATCCTGACACGGTCCGATTGTCCCGGCTGGGCGACCCGCCGCACCGAGGGGTGCACGGACGCGATCCGAAGACGCAGGCGTCCGCCGAAGACGGCCGCGTCCTTACCGAAACGATCGTCTCTCGCTTGGCCACAGTGGCGCGAAGGATGCCCACGTGGGACTACAAGATACTCGACCGCTTCCTCGACGCCGAGGCAGCGCTGGTCGCCAGACAACTCGCCGCGCCGCGGGGCAAGGGGCCCATCTGGGCGGCCTGGAGCAACGTCGGAACAGCTATGCGCGACTACGGCAAGCTGCTTGCCGAGGAGCGTTTTGAGGAAATCGAAGCCTGTGTCGCCAGGCTCGGCGTCAACGGGTGATCCAGCAGGCCGCGCTCAATGCGATGAACATCGTGGACGTCGGGCAGCGTGGCACGATGGCTGCCGAAGGTTCGAAGTTGACTTGGGCGGGTTGAAGACCTGCCCTTTAGGTCTATGTCCGTCGTATGATCCAAACCGATCAGAACAGGCGCTTCTTGAAGCCGGATAATTCGCTTCGGAGCCATCCCGGGCGGTCGGTTGTGATGCCGTCCACGCCGATCCTCGCCAGGCGGGCTGCTTCCGCGACGTCATTTACCGTCCAGACATATAAGCCCAGGCCCGCCTTTCGGACATTCCTGGCGAATTCCTTCGTGACGCCGGCATAATGCACGTCCAGGCCGTCCAGGCCGGCGGCGGCCGCCTGGTCGACAAGGGTCTTATCGTGTGGAATCCACGCCTCGGTCTGTTCGTCCTTCTTCGTGCCGACCAGCCAGTACGTGGGGATGTCCGGCATGAGTCGCTTCGAGGCTGTGACGGTCTCCAGTCCGAAGCCGATAATCACGATCTGCGAGCGTTTGCCGCTTTTGACGATGATCTTTTCCAACGCCGGCAATACCTCCGGGCCGCACTTGATCTCCACGTAGAGCTTCTTTCCGGCAGGCACCGTTTCGACGATTTCCTCCAGCAGGGGGATACGCTCGCCGGCGAAGCTCGCGTCCTTGAAACTCCCGACGTCCAGACGACGCAGTTGCTCCGCAGTGCTGTTGGCGACCTCCAGTTCCTCGCCGGCGGTTCGCTTGGTCGTGCGGTCGTGGATCACCACGACGCGTTGATCCGTCGTGAGATAGACGTCGACCTCGACAGCGTCGGCGTTCTTCTCCCAGGCCAGCTTGGCCGAGGCGACCGTGTTTTCCGGGGCCAGGTACGAGGCTCCCCGATGCGCGATGATCTCCATTTTCGATGCACAACCTGGGAACACAAGAAGAGCTGCCGACAGCAGTCCGAGGTGTTGAAAGGTTCTCATGCGATGCGTTCTCCCTTCCAGCGAATCCAAATACGTGATCGTTACTTGCTCTGGTAAACGCGGACGTAATCGATGTAGTACTTCTGGGGCAGGATGCTGTCGTCGGTGCCCTGGGCCCCGCCCCAGGAACCGCCGTACGCGGCATTGAGGATCAGGTAGTGCGGCTTGTCGAACGGCCAGACATCGTTGCCCGCCCCTTCGTTGCGGAACGTGAAGTACTTCGTCCTGTCCACAAAAAAGTCGATGTGATCTTCAAACCACTCGATCGCATAAACGTGGAAGTTCTTCGACGGGTCGGCGACCTCGACGCGGTTGCCCTTGTTGGTGCCCAGGACATGGTTGTACGCCTTGGTGTGGACGTTGGCGTGGATGGTCAGCGGATCGAAGCCGACGTTTTCCATGATGTCGATCTCGCCGCAGGCGGGCCAGCCGATCTCGCGATTGACGCCGAGCATCCAGATGGCCGGCCACATGCCCTTGCCCGTGGGCAGCTTGGCGCGGACCTCGATCCGTCCGTAACACCAGGATGCTTTCCACCGTGTGTGCAGACTGGCCGAGGTGATGGGATGGCCCTCGAAACCGTCCTTTCGCGTCTCGATGACGAGGCAACCGTCCTCGACGCGTGCGTTCTCGGGCCGAGCCTGGGTGTAATATTGCAGCTCTCTGTTGCGGATGTAGCCCCGTTCGTAATCCCATTTGTTCGGATCGGGCGCCCCGACGATGTTGAATTCGTCCGACCAGACCAGCCTCCATTCCTGGGCGCCGGCACCGGTCGGCAGGAAGAGTCCGAGCAGCAGAACGGTCGTCAATTTGGGCATGGTTTCTCCTCACGAAAAAGTCAAATGCGAGCGTCCGACTGCGGTGCCGATTCGATGCGGCTCATCACCTGCGGCAGGCCGTCGAGGCACAGTTGCGACCATGTCTCCATGGTGTCGCGGACCGCCTGCAATTGCTCGACGGTCAGGAAGTCCATCTGTGTGATCATCTGCTCGCGCTTGGTAACGTTCGGTGCGTCCAGCACCCAACAGTGTACGATCCCCAGGTGAACCCGCCCGACCTCGTTGGAGTCGTCATTGAGCAGGGCAACCACATGGTCGGCATGATTGGCCTCGACGCAGACCTCTTCACTGACTTCTCGCTCGACGGCTTCACAGTATGTCTTGTAGAAATCGGCGCTGAACAGCGTCCAGTCAACGGGGTTGATATGGCCTCCGATGCCGATGGACCGGTTTCCGACGAGGCGGGTCTCGCCGGCCCGCTTGCCCCTGACATAGGTGAGGAATCTGTCCTCGCAGGTCATGACGACATAGGGGATGAGCTGTTTGAAGGAGGGGTCCTTCTCCGCCTGCGGTCGCGGAATGAAACGCGGCTGGCCTTGGGCGAAAAGGGCATCGAGATACTTCTGGACGTCGAAATTCAGGCCGTGAAAGCTGCCCACCTCATCAACGACCCTCCGTTCGACAACCAGTACCTGCTCTTCCTGGGGCACGCGATTACTCCTTCTGTTGCCATGGCAACGGGATGTTGCGGCCGTGCTGGCTCCTGTGTGTCACGGCCCGCTGCATGGTAGCGAGGCCGGCCCAAACGGTCAAGTTGTGGATTTCGAGGGTCAGGCCGTGCCGTCGCAATGCTTTTTGCTCTTTTTCGTGGAACGGCAGCTTGACTTTCCAAACAGATGTTTTAAACTGCCGTATTAAACGAGTGTTTTTGCAACCGGCGGTGGCTTGCCTGCGACTGTGATATCAGGGTCCTTCGGCCCGGCGTTCGGGCCGGACCGCGATACTGCTGATGGTCGTCGCAAGAGTGCGGATGCCATGCTTCTTTTGTGCCGGTTTTCACGCATTGGCGGAACACTAATGATGCTTCCGATTTGCGAACCTTGCATAAGGGTGGACGCAGAACTATAGTAAATGGCTTGGCCGACACAGCCCGGGATGTGGGGACTGCGCCTGATGCCAAGAGACGGGTAGAGTCCATGAGCGACAGATTGCAGAAGAACCAGAGGTCTGAAGAAGGCCGCGGTCGCTTTCGACGAATTGCGACCAAGACGGTAATCGCACTGGCCGCAGTGGGGGCGGTGATCGCCATCGCCATGATGCCCCAGCCGAGCAAGGAGACTCCCCCTGCGGAGGCGCCTCCTGTGAACGTTTCGGTGATGGAGATCGTGCCGGAGGCGACGCTGGCGGACACGTTTACCCTTCCGGCGATCATCGAACCCAATCGCGTGGTGACCGTGTCAGCGGAAGAAGCAGCGGTCGTTGCCCGTATCCTGCCAAAGGAGGGTGACACGGTGCGGCGGGGCGATCTGCTCATCCAGCTCAAGGCAGACCTCATTCAGCCTCAGTTCGCCACTGCCGAAGCCCGATACAAACGCGACCAGATCGAATACGAGCGGATGATGGCGCTCGTCAAAGAGGATGCGGCGCCGCAGCAGGACCTGGACAATGCCATTTCGCAACTGGCGGCCAGTAAGGCGGCGTTCGAGGAGGCGCGGGCCCGCCTGGATCGCACGCACATTCTCTCGCCCGTCAACGGGGTGCTCAACGATCTGCCCGTCGAGGAGGGTGAGTACGTTTCGCCCGGCACGCCCGTGGCGGAAATCGTCGAGATCGACACCGTGAAGGTCGTCGTGGACATCCCGGAAAGGGATATCGCATTCTTCTCAGTGGGACAGGAGGCCGAAGTCCTGGCGGATGTCAGGGGTTGCGAGAAATCCGTGGTGGGCGAGATCAGCTACATCAGCCAGTTGGCGAATTCGCAGACGCGCTCGACGCCTGTCGAAATCACGCTGGACAACCGTCAAGGGTTGCTGCGGAGCGGCCAGATCGTGCGAGTCCGGCTGTCGCGTCGAGTGCTGAAGGATGCGATCCTGATCCCGCTGCTGGCGGTGATTCCCCTGGAAGATGGCTATGCTGTCTATGTCGTCGAGGGTTCGCAGGCCGTGCGACGCGATGTCCAGCTTGGTGTGATCCAGGGCGACCGGATCCAGGTCCTCAGCGGGCTGAAGGCCGGGGACCGACTGATCGTGGCCGGACACCGTTTTGTGGCCCCGGGCCAGAACGTCCGTATCGAGTCGCCGGAGAAGTAGAAGCCATGCTCCTTACCGATGCTGCGATCCGAAACCGGACAACCGTCGCTGTCCTGGGTCTAATCATCGTGTTGCTGGGCGCCAGCAGCTATGTCTCGCTGCCGCGCGAGGCGGCCCCCGATATCCCCATTCCCTACATCATGGTGACGACGATGTACGAGGGAGTCTCGCCCGAGGACATCGAGACGTCCGTCACGATGAAGATCGAGAAGGAACTCAACGGGATTCGCGGCGTGGAGGAGATCACCTCCAGCAGCGCCGAAGGTATGTCGTTGATCAGTGTCGAATTCGACCCGGACGTGCCCAGCGAGGTCGCGTTGCAGCGTGTGCGCGACCGCGTTGACCTGGCGAAAGGGGAATTGCCTCAGGAGGCGGAGGAGCCGATCATCAAAGAGATCAACTTCGCCGAACTGCCGATCATGTTGATCAGTCTTTCGGGTGACGTCTCTCCCGTGCAACTGAAGGAGATTGCCGATGAGGTGCAGGACGTGCTCGAAGCCATGCCGGGCGTGCTGAAGGTCGAGATGGCCGGCGATCTGGAACGGGAAATCCGCCTGGAGTTCGATCCCGACCGCCTGGCCAAGTACAACCTGACGATCCCGGAGATTCTGGCCCTGATTCCATCGGAGAACGTCAATATCTCCGCGGGCGGGCTTGAGACGCCGGGCACGAAGTTCAACGTGCGCATCCCCGCCGAGTTCGTGACGCCGGAAGAGGTCGATCATTTGATGCTGACCGCGCGCGGTGGGACCCCCATCTATCTGGCCGATGTGGCGACGGTGCGCTACACGTTCAAGGACCGGACCAGTTTCTCGCGTCTCAACGGCGCCGATACGATTACGCTGAGCGTCAGCAAGCGCGTTGGCGCCAACGCGGTGGAGGTTTCCGACCGGATCAAAGCGGTGATTGCCGAGGCGCAGAAGCGTGTGCCTTCCGCCGTGAAATTCGACGTCACGTACGACATGTCAAAGATGGTCCGCAGCATGGTGGCGGATCTCGAAAACAATATTGCGGCGGCCCTGATCCTGGTGACGGCGGTTCTGCTGCTGTTTCTCGGCTGGCGCCCGAGCACCATCGTGGCGATGATCATTCCGCTGAGCATGCTCATCACCTTCTTTCTGGTCCAGGCCCTTGGTTATACCCTGAACATGATCGTGCTGTTCAGCCTGATCCTGGTTCTGGGCATGCTGGTGGATAATGCGATCGTCATCGTGGAGAACATCTACCGGCATCTGCAGCTCGGTTATAATCTGGTCGATGCGTCGATCCGGGGGGCCCGGGAGGTGGCCTGGCCGGTGACGACCTCGACGCTGACTACCGTCTGTGCGTTCTTCCCCATGATGTTCTGGCCGGGGGTCATGGGCGATTTCATGAAGTACCTGCCCATCACGCTGACGCTGGGCTTGTTGGCGTCGCTGTTCGTGGGTCTGGTGTTCAACCCGGTGATCTGCTCGGTCTGGGCGGGGCGCTCGCCCAAACCCCATCAGAAGGATCATTGGTCGCTGCGGGCCTATCGTCGTATCCAGGAGGCGGGGCTGTACAATCCCGGACTGACCCTGTTTCTGGCGTTCTGCCTGCTGGTCGGCCTGGGCATCCTATACGCCAAGATCGGCAAAGGAACGGAGTTCTTCCCGGAAGGAGACCCCGAGCGGGCCGTCATCGACATTCGCGCACCGCAGGGAACCAACATCCACGAGACCGACCGAATTGCCCGTCTGATCGAGGAACGTCTGGCGCCGTATCGTCCCTGGCTCAAGCACGTCATCACGAACGTCGGCTCGGCGGGCGGGGTGAACATGGGTCTGATGGCCAGCGCTGGCGGGTCCCACCTGGCCGGCATCACCCTGGTTTTCCACGATTTTGTCGATCGCCAGAGGCCGTCCAACGAAGTCATTGCGGAGATTCGTCAGGCGATCTCCGACATCCCCGGCGCGGAAATCAAGGTCGAAAAGGAGGAAGAAGGGCCGCCGAGCGGGGCGCCCGTGACGGTCCGCGTCATGGGCGAGGACTTCAAGACGCTCGAACGGCTCAGTGAGCAGGCCCGGCGCTTGATTGCGGCGGTGCCCAATGTGGTGAACCTGCGCAGCGATTTCGAAGGGGCACGCCCCGAACTGGCCTTCACGGTGGACCGCCGGGTCGCCATGCTCTTGGGCGTCAACACCGCCACCGTGGGCAACTTCCTCAAGATGGCGGTGTTCGGCAGCAAGGTCGGCACCTACCGCGAGTACAACGAAGAATACGACATCACGGTGCGCCTGCCCGTGGAGGACCGTACGAAGGTCGACGATCTATACCGTCTTCAGGTTCCCAACACGGCCGGGGATGCAGTGCCGCTCAGCTCTCTGGGCACGTTCACCTACCGCGGCGGTTTCGGAACGATCAACCGCGTCGACCAGAAACGTGTCGTCACGCTCACGGCCGACGCAGAGGGCCGCCTCGGCTCGGAAGTCCTCGCCGATGTGCAGAGGGCGTTGGCGTCGATCGAACTGCCGCTGGGCTATGAGATTCGGTACGCCGGCGAGAAGGAAGAGCAGGACAAGGCGCAAGCGTTCCTGTCGAAAGCCTTTGCGATCGCGCTGCTGCTGGTGGTCATGGTCCTGGTGATCCAGTTCAATTCGCTCATGGTACCGTTCATCATCATGACGACCGTGGCGTTGTCTCTGATCGGTGCACTGATCGGGCTGCTGGTTTGCGGCCTGCCCTTCGGGATCATCATGTCGGGAATCGGGATCATCAGCCTGGCGGGCGTGGTGGTCAACAATGCGATCGTGCTGTTGGCCTACACGCAGCAGTTGCAGAGGGAGGGCATGGACCTGATCGAGGCGGCGTCCAGAGCGGGCGTGACCCGTCTGCGGCCCGTGATGCTGACGGCCATGACCACGATCATCGGACTGATCCCTATGGCGGTCGGCGTCTCTTACGATTTCCACACCTTCAGCTGGGCCACCAAAAGCGAATCGACGCAGTGGTGGCGCAACATGGCGGTTGTCGTTATCTTCGGGCTGGGTTTCGCCACGATTCTAACGCTGGTGGTGGTCCCGTCGCTCTACGTGATGCTCAGTCGCCTGTCCCTGCGGCTGGGCTTCGGTGGCGCTCACGCGGAACCTACTTCCGGTCAGCCCAAGTCCGAGGTGGTGGGCGCCTGGCCGTCGTAAGATGCCTATGGACGGCGAGGTCAAGTGGCACACGTACCCCACAAGACACGGAGAATCTGGTTACGGAAACCTCCAGGTAGCTTTGGCCCTTGTCCTGCGCTGAAAGACGAGGCCGTGGGTTGTCGCACCCCGCGGCCTCGGTCGCGATGTAACTCCGGAGGGTTCGGAGGTTACTCCATAGCGTGTTTGACCCACCCGATGGATCGTCCCGATCCCATGAGGGGGCTGTTTTCTGCCCTCTACAACGGTAGTGCCGAACCGCGCCGAGGTCGTAACGTGTTTTCTCTCGCTTCGGACAACCGGCACGGCCCCCTGTTCGCAGGCGCAGAAAGAGAACCCTGCCGTCTCCGCCGAGAGAAGGCAGGGTTCAAGGCACTTTCCAGGAAAGGGCAATTGTTCTATTGCACGGCGTCTCCCGTCACCTGGACGTCGTCGATGTTCCAGCCGGCACAGGTGACCGATTCATCCGTCGGACCGATCCCCCATCGGAAATAGAGTGTTGACTGTCCGTCGCCGATCGACGCAGGCACGAGGTACTCCACAAATCGCCACGATTCGTCGGAAACGTGCGAATGGCCGACTGTCCACAGGTCGATCCAGTTGACGCCATCGTTCGAGACCTGGACGCACGCATCATCGTAGGGCGCTTCGATCCCCAGCCAGCGCCAGAAGCCCAGGTGAATGTTGATGTAGCCCTCACAGTTGACCGGGCCCATCGTGGCGTAGAGCGTCTCGGTCAGACCATCCTCGTAATCCCCGTCGAGGGCATACCCGATGACACTCTGTCCGGTGCGTCCGGAAGCGGGATCGCCGTTCCACGACCCCTTTCCTGCGGGGATGCCCCAAGTCCATCCTTCGTCAAGCTGCCAGGCGGGATCGGAGTCCATGTTGGCGGAGTAGATTGCGTCGGGCGCGACCGAAATGGCGACGCTGCGGCTGGTCTGATGGATGCCGTCGGTGACCAGGAAGGAGAAACGATACGTGTGGAAGGCCTGATCGGCCGTGGGTTTCCACGAGACCGTCAGCGCATTGGCGTCGAAATAAGCGCCCTCGGGCAGATTGCCGACCATGAATCGCAGCGGTCGGTTGTCCGGGTTCGTGGCGTGTAACTCCAGGAGCAGCCGTTGTCCCGGCTGGATCTGCTCCGGTGCGGCGGCCAGGTCGAGCGTGGGGGCCTTCGAAGTCCACGCGGAGTTCTGTGCATCATGCCTTGCGGCTCCCCAGTCGGTGGCATCCCGGTCGTATCGGCCGGGCAAGTCCACAACGTGGAACCGATAGTCGTACCCGCCGATGAGTATCTCGGTGTCACCGTCCTGGTCGAGGTCGCTGATCGCGGCTGTGCAGTAGACTTCGGCAAGCAGCGTCAGCATGGGGAATCCTGTCACGGTGGATCCATCGGCCTCCCAGGCGATCAGTGGCGTGCCCGTCGCGCCGACCAGGATTTCCTTCTGGCTGTCCCCGTCGATGTCGGCGATCAGCGGCGCGCTATCGCCGGGGTCATTCATCACGGTTTTCGGGAACCCGGCCTGTGTCATCTGGCGGCCCCGATGGTCCACGGCGTAAACCTGGGTGAACGAGTAGCCGTCGGATTCCATGTAGCTGTTGACATAGACTTCACTGTGTCCGTCGTTGTCGATGTCTGCGACGCTCAGCGAGCCCTCGGTGTCGAACGAATCGCGCAATCGGGTTTTCCAGATGGTGCTCCCGTCGATACGCACGGCCTGCAAACCGTCCTCGACACAGAAGACCAGTTCCGGTTGTCCATCGCCGTCCAGATCGGCGATGGCGGTTCCCTTGCTGCTGCCGCCGCGCCACTTCTTGACGAGCTGACCCTGGTGATCGAGGATGTGGGTGTAGATGTTGCTGACGCCGGGACCGTAGCCGCAGACGGCGATTTCCACGTCGCCGTCCCGGTCGAAGTCAGCCACGCTGATGGAGCCCTCGCAGGCATAGCGTCGCTGCCAGAGCGAGGTGCCGTCGGCCTGAAGGGCGTACAGACCGTCCATCTCACCAGGGTCGGCATCGAGGCCGACGACGATTTCGCTGTCGCCGTCTCCATCCAGATCGGCCAGCACCGGATAGCCGACGATGCTGTAGTACCAGCCGCCCAATGCGATGGGCCAGCCGTCTACATACTGGCCGCTCTCGGCGTGCCAGGCGCAGACAACGGCGTCATAGTTGCATGTGCCGACGATCTCGTAGTCTCCGTCGCCGTCGATGTCACCGACTGCACAGTAGGGCGGGTCGTAGGCGAAGGCCAGCGTCTGCGGCCAGCCCGGCAGGGCCGTGCCGTCCTCTCGCCAGACGGACAGGCGAGGGATGTCGTCGAAGTCAGTCCAGGAGATAGAGGACTGAACGATCTCGTTGCGTCCGTCTCCGTCCACATCCATACAGATCGGGCCGCCGAAGAACTGATCGTCGGGCGGATAGGCCACGTTTCTCGGCGTCGGCCATGGTGTCTGCGCCGGTGCCCATCGGACGCCGAAGATCTTTCGGTCGTAATGTGTTTGTCCGTCTGTCGTCACGGCAAGCCGTAGCTCAAACGTGCCGGCCCCGGGGTTGGCCAGCGAAAGCCGGACCAGTCCGTTCGGATCGCTGGGGCCGACGCCTTCGGCCACGACCGTCCAGTCATGGTTGCCGTATCCGCTGTACTCGAGACGATAGCCGTCGCCGTGGACAAACAGGAGCACGTCGATGGAATTGACGTCGGCCGCGAAGGATGCAACCTGTCTGGGAGTGATGATCTCGCCCAAGGGGTGCCTTCGGTCGACGGCCTGGAGGGCCTCATAGGCGTTAACTCGCCCGGTCCCGACGTAGCCAAGGTCGGGGTCGACCAACCCATAGTAGACAGGGTCCGATGTGTTTTCGAGGATGGCCCGAAGCTCCACGTGGGTCAGGTCCGGCTGGTGAGCCAGGACCAGGGCGGCGACCGCCGCAACGTACGGCGCCGAAAACGATGTCCCGGCGGTGGCGATGTACGCCCCATTCAAATCGGTGGTTACGATGTCCGTTCCCGGTGCGGCAATATCCACCCACGATCCGAACGTGCTGTGATCGGTCTTGGCGTCTTCGCCGTCGGTGGATGCGACGGACAAGACGTTGTAGTAGCCCGCCGGATAGTGGATGGCGTCCGTTGCGGAATTGCCGGCGCTGGCCACGAGCAGGATGCCTTGGGCGAAGGCGTTGTCGATTGCTTCCTGAACGATGGGATCACCATCCGGCCCGAAGTCATCGGCGCCGAAGCTCATGTTCAGGATGTCAACGCCGTTGGCGGCCGCATAGTTCAGACCCTCGGCCACCTCGGCAGTCGTGATGTAGAGACTCACGCGCAGCGGCATGATGCTGCACTGCCAGTTGACGCCGCAGACGCCTTCGCCGTTGTTGCCGACCGCCGCAATTACCCCGGCGACCATCGTCTCGTGTCCTTCGATGCCATAGATAACCGACTCGGGGATGAGTCGGTTGTTGTTGCTCTCGAAATTCCATCCGTGCACGTCGTCGACATAGCCGTTGTTGTCGTCGTCCACGCCGTTGCCGGGAATCTCGTCGACGTTTAGCCAGATGTTGTCCTTCAGGTCCGGATGGTTGACGTCCACGCCCGTACCGAGCACCGCCACCACAACGTCGCGGCTACCTGTCGAGATGTCCCACGCATCGGCCATCTGGATCAACTGGTGAGCGTACTGGTCCGCGAAATCGGGATCGTTGGGCACGCGGCACGGATGGTACACGTAGTTGGGCTGCGCCGATGCCACGTCCGGATCGTTGCGAAGCTGCGCGCAGATCGCCTCGACGTCGCCTTCCGTCCGGAGCAGATGAAACGATTGTTTCGTCCGGCGTTGGGCCTTCGCCTTGGCGCCGGTGTCGGAGAAGACGGACTTGCGGACCTCCAGCTGATATCGCTTCTGAAGGCCCAGCAGCCGGGCCTCCTCCTGCAGCATGGCCGTCTTACCGGTCGAGACGGAATCCGCCTTGAGTCTGACAAGGACCTCGCCCGGAACATAACGCAGGCGGTCAGCCGGATGGACAGCCTGCGAAGCTGGACGGACCTCTACGGTTTCTTGGCTGGTCTGCTGTCGCGCCGGCGACGGTAGTGCAAAGGCCAACACGGATACCAAGGCCAGCGACGCCGTTACGACCGCCATGATTCTGTTTCGATTGCACGTCTTCATGCGTACTCCCTCCAGCTCATTCTTGCACAATGCTCCCAATGGACCGGTAGACCAGTTCCTCGCTCCTGCAAGGCCCTCGCCTTCCGCACGGGACCTATTTGCTTTATTATAATGATTCTCTGGCGGGGGTCAACCTTCAAAATCATAGCAACGCATCCCGATCTGCCGGGAACAGGGTGTCTGTCACGCTCTGCATGCGGATTGTCCGGACCGATGCGACGCTTGCCTGTCCCGGTCGTCTTGACCATAATGCTCTTGCCGACAATGAGCCGGTGCGCATCACCATGGGCACAGAACAGTCGCATTGAGGAGCCCCGGCGCGATGCAGAGTACGGATCGAGCAATTTCGTCGCAAGGCGGTTGGGCGGTCGAAGGCGTGTTGACGGTGGTCTTCCCGACGGCGACGTGCCTTCTGACGGCGCTCATGGCCTTCGGGACTCGGGCGATTTCGCCCGCTTCGCCTGCCTTCCAGGTGGTTGTCAACGGCTTCGTGGTCGGGGTGCTCGTGTTCGCGGCGCGCCGCTGGAGGTCGGCCGGTCTGTTGACTGCTGCTGTTGTGCTGACCGTCGGGATGCTGGGTTTCGCCCCCGGCGCATCGGCGCGGGTCGCGGTGCACACCATCATTCTGATGATCGCTCTGACCGATATCGTATTTGTGAGCGCGAGGCTTCTGCCCCGACATTCGCGTCCCTGCTTCCTGCGGACGTTTCTGGCGTGGGCGGTCGTCTCGGGCGTGATCTTCTTCTTGGCGGGTGTCGTCCTGTTGCTTCTGTTCCGCGCAACGGAGGTTTGGCCCTATCTGCGGCTGTACGCGAGACTGTCCACCACCCTGGGGCTCGGTCTCGGCCTCGGCTTCGCCCTCCGCGACCGCCTGGCTCCATCATCTGGAACCAGATAGGGGAGCACGTTCCCCCGTGGAAGAAACGTGCCGTCCGCAGTCGGCGTGGCGAACGGCACGTTCGATGGTTCCAACTCTCTGACTGGTCAGGCCAGAGCCTGCCTGCAGAACTGAACACACTTGGTCGTCTCAGCAACGGAGTCCGAGCCCTGGGGGATGGGGTATTCCAACTCGATGTCGGCCGGGAACGTCCATTTCTCTCGCTTGAGCAACTGGAGGACCAGCGCCACCGGCGTGTCGCCCTGGCCGAACGGCATGTTCGGGCCGTTGTTGACCTTGCGGTCCTTCAGGTGCAGGCTGAGAATCCGATCATGGAACTTCTCGATGATCGGGATGGGCGACTGGTTGGTGCCCGCGACGTAGTGGCCGATGTCGAAGTTGATCCCGAGGTACTTGCCGTAGGACAGAATCGGTCCATCGTACGTGGTCGGTGTCATCTGCGTGTGGTTGTGGAAGCCGATCATGATTTTGTGCCGGTCGGCGATGGGCCCGAGTCGCTTGGCCGCTTCCTCCGACAGCTCACGCGTGATGCCCCTGGCGCCGAGCGCCTTGGCGACGTTGAAGTAGTAGTCGATTTCGCCGTCCGTCATATTCCCGTCGCCGATGTTGCCGAACTTGACGATGTGAATGTTGACGCCCGCATCATTGTACATCTTGCGCAGCGCCTGGAACTTCTCCATCGGAGCCGAGAGGCGCCACTGAAGCTGTGCCTCGCGGCTCTTCTCCATTGCCTTGCGCTGCTCGTCGGTCACGTCCCGACGTCCGCGCACAGGCGCCGGAACGCCTGCATATTGCTCGACGGGCTCGCCCATCAGCTCGATCGAGCTGATCCCGCACCGGACGACGTACTGGAGGATGTCCTCCGCCGTGCCGGGCAGGTCGCGGAAGCTGTAGGTGATCGTCCCGATCTGTACGCCGTTGAAATTGGAATTGGGTTTGCCCATCGGCTGGGCGCCGATGTGGCTTACCATGGTGCCGGGCGCCATCGCCAGCGCCGCTGCCGCCGCCGCACCGCCCAAGAGCTCTCGCCGGGATATCGTTCGCCGTTCCTTTGCTTGTTTCTCGTTCGTCATGGTTATGCTCCTCAATTCTCCAGCCGGGTTTCTTGCTGCGACGCCACCAGTGGCGCTACCGCCTGTTTCGATGCGTCATTATACCCGAACACTCTTCTCCAGGACACTCTGTCTCACAGTCCGCGGGTCTCGATGAGCAGACAAGAGCCTCGATACGGGAGAAGGAGCCAGCGCGACTGGATATCCGCGTGAAAGTCTGTCGCCTTTGCGGATGTGTCACTTCAGTCTGTGTTGCATGCCGGCTTGCGACACCATCTGCCTGCCGACAGGTCAGTCGATCAGTTCTGTCCATTCGACGATCCACCGCGGCGTCCTGCTGGCCGGCTTGGTGTTGTACGCCGGCGCTTGGTGGCGTGGGTGCCGCTGTTCGCGCGCACGGACTGTACTCAACGACGCGTTCTGCGTTCCGGTCGGACCGGCCTTTCCCGCCTGCGCCCGGGCACATCCGCGACGCAACCCTGTCCGGCCCCGTACTCACCGACTCTGTTGAAACTACCGGGGGAATAGCGACACTGGAGCGTATGAGACTTGTTCGCATCGTCCCCTCGGGGTATGCTGTGATGACCCTGAAACCATGTCAGCACAGTCCGGGAGGTATGAACGATGGCACGTCGAGCTGCGTCCATGACGATCAGGCCGAGGTTCTTCTTCGGCGTTGTGTTCTATCTGGTTTGCGTTATCCGCGGTTGGGCCGGCGCCGCGACGTTGGAGAGTCCCGCCCTGCGAGTGGAGATCGACGACGTTACGGGCCGGTGGCAGCTTCTGGACGTGCGTTCCGGCGTGACGTGGCCTTCCGAGGGCAAAGCGGGCCTGGGCAGTGCGGCCTGGCTCGAAGGGGATTTCACCGGGGTCGAGCGCGGCGGGGCGGATTCGGTGCGGCTGGTCAAGGACAGCGGCCGGGCGGTCACGTTCGCGCTGGCGCACGGCGGCGAGGCGGTGGAGATTCGCTACGAGGATCCGGCCGACGAGACGATTCGCGTCCTTGACGATGCTCTGACGATCGTGGGCGACGACGGCTACGTGATTGTCCCTTGCCGGGAGGGTCTGCTTGTGCCCGCCGATGGAGGCAAGGCGTTCAAGCAAATCTTCGGCACCTCGGACTACGAGGGCTGCCACATGAACATGCTGGGCCTGGCCAAGCGAGGCTCCGCGCTGATTGTGACATGGGATGATGCCTATGTGTTCCCCGAAGTGGAGCGCAGAGTTCCGGAGGGCCAGGCGGACCGCCAGACGCTGGTGACGACATTCGAGCTGCGGCAAAGCGCCAAGGTCTTGCGGCTGATGCCTCTGGGACGCGGCGACTGGAACGACATCGCCGGGGCGTACAGGCAATACGCCGAGAAGCGGGGCTTCGCGGTGACGCTGCGGCAGAAGATTGAGCGAGATCGGCATCTCGAACGCATGGTCGGCGCCTCGAACGCCAAGCTGTGGACCTGTCTGGCACGCCGGATGAACGAGGACAGCACCGCCGAGGAATCGGTCCAGGTCCGCTGGACGTTTGATGAGGCGGCGCGGACCGCCGAGCATTTGCACAACGACGTGAAACTCGACCGCTGCTTCTTCATGATGGGAGGCTGGACCGAGGGCGGCTACGACTGCCGACACCCCGACAACCTGCCGGCCAATCCCGAGTGCGGCGGCAACGAGGCATTGGCCGACGCGGTGCGGCGCGTACAGACACTGGATTACGTCGCGTGTCTGCACGACAACGTGCAGGATATGTATCGCGATGCGAAAAGCTGGGACCCGAGCTTCATCGAGAAGCATCCCGACGGGTCTTTGATTGCCGGCGGGCGCTGGCTGGGTGGCCGGGCGTACATGGTCTGTGCGCCGAAGCAGTTGGAACTGGCTCAGCGGCCCCAGAACCTGCCCGCGATTCGCGAGCTTTTTGCGCCCTGGAGCTACTTCATCGACACGACGTACGCCGTCGGGCCGCGCGAATGCTTCGACCCGAGCCATCCGATCGGACGCAATGACGACATCGCGTGGAAAATCCGCCTGAGCGATTATGCCCGAAACGTGTTCGGCCTTTTCGGCAGCGAGTGCGGTCGCGAGTGGGCGCTGCCCCACAGCGATTTCTTCGAGGGACTGGTCGGGGTCAGTGGACGGTACTACCACAACCTCAAGCCGGAGGAACTGGGCGCGACCGTGATTCCGTTCTTCGAGATGGTCTACCACGACTGCCAGATTTGCTACGGCAAGTACGGCTATCGCGCCGAGGAGGCCGGGGAATACATCGCGCACCACATCCTGTGTGCCAGACCGCTGCACTACCATTCGTTCCCTGACCATCTCTATTGGCAAGCAGAACGCCGACCCACGCCGGATGCGCCCACGGCGCCTCTGGCCTGCTACACGCGCAGCGATAACGGCTGGGCACAGGGGATGCATCCGCTCGACGTGTTTATCAAGAACACGCATGAAGTGCTCGGACCGTTGCATCGCGTCACCGCCTACGACCGGCTGACGCGATTCGACTATCTCTCCGGCGACCGCAACGTCAGACGAGCAGTTTATGGGGGCGGTGCGAACGCAACAACCGTCATCGTCAACTTCGGCGCGGCCGATGCCGAAGTGACGTGCGAACTTGGCGGACACACCATCCTGCCGCCCTGGGGTTTCGTTGTGGAAGGACCTCAGTTCGTCGCCTTCCACGCCAAGCGATGGAACAGCACGGACTACGGACAAGGGGCGTTGTTCGCGCTTCAGTCGGTTGATGGCAAGCCTCTGAAGGAGTCGGCGTCCATTCGTGTCTTCCACGCCTTTGGTCCGGCGACCTTGTCCTGGCAAGGACAGACCCATGAGGTCCGGCGCGAAGAGGTCATCGAGCAGCGCGTCCAGTGACGCAGAAGAGACGCATGCGTAGGGAACTGGGTGGGAAGATGGGCAATTGGGGGAGCTGAAAATACAAGAAGCGGCTGATGAGACTCGAACTCACAACATCGACCTTGGGAAGGTCGCGCTCTACCATTGAGCTACAGCCGCAATAACGCTCGAATTGTAGCGCCTTTTCGCAGGTCTGTCAAGTAAAAATCCGGTTCGATTGCCCCCGATGGTGCACTGTGTGTTTGTAGGTAGGTTCCTGCGGAGGCCAGGAAAGGGGGCTGTCATCTCGAAGCACGTGGCGGATGTCATTTCGACGAAGGGCTTGCCCTGAGCGAAGTCGAATGGGGCGAAGCCCGCACGGAGAAATCTGGCCGAGGATAAGGCAATAGCCCGTTCGCAGCCGGATTCCTCCACTCCGCTGCGCTCCGGTCGGAATGACAAAGTCGATTGCAGCCCCCGTGAAGGTGTACCTACAAACATCAAGTGCACCCTCGCCCCCGATCACTTCCGCGAGGCTTTCCGAGATCCCATGGTGGCTTCCAGCACGAGATCCGAGGGCGAAACGGAACTGACGTTTGTCGAATTCACCTGCGACCCCGACCCTGCCGACACAACTATCGAGACAATTCTGTTCCACCTGATTCGCACGCGCGGCGGCCTTCGGATCGAGCTGGACCGACTCACGACAGGGCTGTCCGGCCCGGCGACTTGATTTGTTCGGCTCCTCGTGCTATGAAGTGGACGTCGAACGCGAATGTGTCTGGATGCCGGACACAGAGCGGATGCAGAAGATGAATGGCTTGACGGAGTATGCACAATGAGAAACCTGCTGTCCCTTGTTCTGATGACGGTTGCAGTGCCGGCTTCGGGCCAGCCGCTGGTTTCACCCGAGGTTCACGCCGACGGGCGCATCACGTTCCGGCTGCGGGCACCCAACGCCAAGGAGGTCCTGGTCCGCTGCGAGGGCACGAGCGCCTCGGCGATGCAGAAGGACGAGCAGGGCGTCTGGTCGGTTACGACGGAGCCGATGCCGCCGGATATCTATGCGTATTCCTTCAGCGTCGATGGGCTGCGGATGATCGACCTGGCCAATCCGCTGCTGAAGTACAATCTGCTCAGCACCGACAGCCAAGTGCACGTGCCGGGACCGGCCACGCTGGCCTGGGAGGTCGGCGATGTGCCGCGTGGCGTCGTCCACCGTCACTCCTACCGGTCTGCGATCATCGGTCTGGATCGGCCCTTTATGGTCTACACGCCGCCGGGATATGACCCGACGGGCGAGAAGAAGTACCCCGTACTTTACCTCCTGCACGGCTTCAGCGACGCCGAAGACGCCTGGACCAGCGTCGGCCGTGCGAACGTCATCCTCGACAACCTCATCGCGCAGGATAAGGCCAAACCCATGCTGGTGGTGATGCCCTTGGGCTACGGGAACACAGAAGTGATCGCCGGGGGCTGGGCGGGTCTGCGCAACATGGCCGTCTGGCGGGACAGCAACGAAAAGTTCCGCGATGCCTTGCTGGGCGAGGTGATCCCGTTGGTAGAGAAGACGTACCGTGTCTCGACGGATCGCGACAGTCGCGCCATCGCGGGTCTGTCCATGGGCGGCACGCAGTCGCTTATGACAGGGCTCAACGCGCTCGACCGCTTCGCGTGGATCGGCGCGTTCAGCTCCGGCGGCCTCGATACCGATTTCGACCGGCGATATCCGGCGGTGGATGCGAGCCTCAACACGCGTCTGCGACTGCTCTGGATCTCGTGCGGGCGCGAGGACGGCCTGCTGGGCGTCAACCAGAAGCTGGTCGACTGGCTCACATCTAAAGGCGTGACGCCCACGTGGGTGCAGACGGACGGGGGACACAGCTTCAGGGTCTGGCGCCGCAACCTGATCGAATTCACGTCACTGTTGTTCCAGGATCAGCGGTAGGGCACGTCTCATCTCGCGGCCGGCAGTGCGGTGTAGGTCCTTCCTTCGACTGGATCGGTGACGATGCCCTGGCGGGTGGCGAACGCGACGGGGTGCGACCGCAGCCGCTTGCCATCGACCGGCGAGTAGACGCCGAAGTGCAGGTGTGGGATGGTGGAGTACCCTGTATTACCCGACAGGGCGATACGCTGTCCGGCTTCGACCTCCTGCCCGATCTCCACAAGTACGCCGTTCTGCCGGATGTGATGGTATTCCGCGATCGTGCCGTCGTCGTGTGCGATCGACACGAAATTCACGTAGCTCTTGTACTTCTTGGACGGTCCGCCGATCTTGTACGATTCCTCGAGATCGACGACGATGCCGGAGCGGGCCGCACAGACCGCCGTGCCTTCCCGCATCGCGAAATCCACCGCATACTGGTCCTGATCGAAATGCGTCAGCGTGCCGTTGTAGCCCTGCGAGATCCGAAAGGACCGGCCCGCCTCGAACGGGAGCAGGTAGAGGGTGTTCTCCTTGTGCCTGGCGTGGAGGTTGCCCTTGACCCACTTGAAGTGGAATCGCCATGAACACGGCCGGCTCGGGTTCTCCGGGACGATCCGGACGGCCTCCGTCTCGGAACCAGCCGGATAGGCCTCGGTCTCCGGACGAATCCAGTTCACACGCACGTTGCTGCCGTCGACAGTCATGGTGACCGTCACGTCGCACGGCGCGTGATTCTCCACGATCAGGTTGACGCCGTCGCCCGATGCGACCCGGCGGACGGATACGGCTTCATCTCGTCGCCCCGGTCGCTCGGCCGCCAGCACAAGGCCGGCGCACGCGGCCGACAACAGAAAGCCCGCCCACAGAAATGCTCGTCCGGCGATTGCCGGATGATCTTTGCCGCATTGCGGGTTTGTCGCTACCACTGCCGTTTCTTCCTTGCTGCTTGACATCGCCTCACAACCACTGCACCGAATCCACCCCATCGGCTGCCGCATCTGCGCGGCCATGATTATAGTATCGCAGCGGCAGTGGATCAACAGTCACATCGCGCAAGGCGTCGTGTGTGGCAGCCTCAAGTTCGAGAAACGTGGGGATGGTTCTCTGCGTTGGCGATGCTTTGCATTCGATACGATAGCCAAGTCTACCCTCGCTGAACGCTCCGCGTACGAAGCTGCCATTCGACGCCCAGACGCTCGCGATGGGAGGGGTTGCTGCGCCGGTTCATCCGGGCTATAGTGACGCGCAGAGTTCGCGCTCTCGGACGACGGCATGCGAGCCCTCGCGTCAGGGGAGCCCCGGCAAACCAACCGATGAAAGGATGAACCATGAAGCGTCGCCGCATCGCTGTTGTCGCTGTCGCAACCGTCTTTGTCTTCTGCCTGCTGTACACCGCCAACGCCATTGCCGCCGAGTTGGTCAAGGCCAAGGACGGCTCGGGCGTCGTGGGCTACAAGGACACGCCCGTACTGCCCTGGTGCGGATACCACGTGCATGATCCGGGCCGTCGCGGCGCCGCGCCGTCCGATGCGGTCGTTCTCTTCGACGGGACGGACCTGTCGCAGTGGCAGCCTTCGGACTGGAAGATCGAGGATGGCGACCTGGTCGCCGTCTCGGGCAGCCTGACGACGAAGGAGTCATTCGGCGATTGCCAGCTCCACGTCGAGTGGCAGACGCCGAATCCGCCGGTCGGCGAGGACTGGGACCACGGCAACAACGGCGTCACGCTGATGGGCCTCTTCGAGATTCAGGTGTTCGACACGTACACGACGCCGCTCTATCCCGACGGCCAGGCAGCCAGCGTCTATGGCCAGACTCCGCCGCTGGTCAACGCCTGCCGCGAGCCGGGACGCTGGCAGACGTATGACATCATCTTCTTCGCCCCGGTTCTCGAAGGAAAGAAACTCGTCAAGCCGGCCTATGTGACGGTCCTGCACAACGGGATTCTCGTCCACCACAACCAGCAGATTTACGGTCCCACCGGCCATCGAATCCTGCCCCAGTACGACCGGCCGATCGCGCCAAAACGTCCGCTGGTGCTGGCCGGGCACAACAATCCCGTCCGTTTCCGCAACATCTGGATTCGCCCTCTGTGACCGGCATGCGCTGTACAGGAGCAGCCCGTCAATCGTAGAGCATGGGTTTCTCGCGCCAGTCTTTGTCGACGTCGTGGCGGTACTCGGCGACGCGAGGGCGTCGTTCGCGCAGTCGTACAGACTCGATGCCGAGATAGCAGCCGGTCGAGGCGGGGTTTTTCCCGACGCACTCCAGCCGCAGCGTGTACTGACCCGGCTCGGGCCAGAAGTCCAGCAGGTGGAACTCGCGCGACGCAACGTCCTTGCCGTAGAGGTCCATCACGCCGCCCAGCTTGACGCCGTTGAGGTAGGCCTGATACTGGCCGAAATCGTAGGACTTCGTCAGGACCAGCAGGAGCCGCCTGGGCTCTTTCTTCTCGACCTCGAAGGGAATCTCGACCCATGCGTTCTCCGGGCCGTCGGGCTTGTACAGCAGATGCCCGTCGGGATAGAGGTCCAGGTTCTGCGCCTCGGCCTGACCTTGGCCGTGATACTCGTCTGCTGTGAACTGGCGGGCGGCGATGATCCGGTCGAGGTTGGGCAACGCGCGCTCCAGCGGCGCTCGCGCTGTGAATGTCGGCCGGCCCGTCTGATACCAGAACGCGACGCTGGAGTAGTCGTCCTCCCGCTCATTCCAGCTATGTGACTGGTACTGCGGATTCTCATCGGGCGACATCCAGCCGAAGTGCTCGAACGTCACCTTGATCCCTTTGTTGAAGACCACCGGGTCGTTGATGTGCCAGCGGTAGGCAGAGGTGTGACCGCCGACGATGCCCCATTCATCGAAGTAGGGCACCCCGAAATACGGCGTGCTCGTCGTCTGGAGACCCCAGGCCGAGAGGAAGTAATCCTCGGTGCCGGTACCCCAGATCGAGGGTTTGGCTTCACCGTCAATGTAGATCTTCTCGTCACCCTCGCCGAACCAGGATGGGCTGCGCGTTCGCACGCTCAGGACCGTGCCAACGTAGTGTCCCTTGCCCTGCGTTTCGAGGATCACGTAGTCCTTGCCGTTCTCGACGGGGTACTCCTGGCGGTACTGGGCGTAGAAGTAGGGGGTGTCCCTGGCGATCTTGTCCTTCTTGATCCAGTCGATGTTGAAGTAGAGCAGGCTGATCGGTTTTTCGCTCTGGTTGACGACCTCGACGCGGGCAGACTTGCGGAAGGGCATGTGCCAGAAGCAGTTGTACGAATCGGCGTCCTCGACGATCACGGGCAGGCTGATCACCTCGCTGCGTTTGCCGAAGCTGTTGGCGAAGAAATCGCCGACGGGGGCCTCGACGCCCGGCCGGTCGTCGCCGTCCCAGTAGATCCGCAACAGCATCTCCTGGTGGTTTGCCGAGCCGTTCTTAGCCCAGGGGTGCGGCTCGGGCCCGAGGAATGTCATCCAGATGTGCGTGATCACGCCGGGACCTTTGACGTCCATCAGGACCTTTGTCTGGCCCGGCGGGATGCTGCTGTTGTCACTGTTGCTGTTCGGATCGGGTTCGCCGTGCCATTCGCGCGGGTTTGGGCCCAACTTGGCGGTCGAGGTCGCCCGCATGCTCCGCCCTTCGTGGGGTTGTGCCAGATCGGCCAGAAAGTCCGCCCAGCCGGTTGCGCACAGACAAAGAACCAACAGGACTCCTACCACCTTGGTACGCTCGCTCGCCATACGATGCGCTCCTGACTCGACGTCACCATGTTCGGATTCATGCCGCACACGCCGAAGCGACAGTACTGATCTGTGCCGGCGGTGTCAAGCCAGAACGCCGCCGACGATCGCGCCGACCAGGAGCATCCCGGCGCCGCTGGCGGCCAGCAGGAACCCGCCGGCGCCCGCCAGAAGGCCCACTACGGGCATACCGGTCAGGGCGGTGGAGAAGACCAGGAAGAACACGCCGAGCGCAATGGCGGGGAAGAACACCGCCACGATGGCTGGACCCACACCGCCGGCCCTCTTGCCTCCGACCAGCCCGGCGATCAAAGGCCCGAACACCGGCAGCCAGAACAGCAGCAGCGAGATGACGAACATCCACACCACCGCTGCTGCGACACTGCCCTTTTTCCTCACTGTCTTGGGGCTCACCGCGAACTCCTTTGCGGCGTATCACGCAGGGGCCGGCCGCCGACGATAGAGATGGTTCCCTTCTGACAACCAGATGCGTATCCGGCCCGGCGCTCGCCACCGCCGGGCCGGGTTGCCGCGAATGACATGTCCTGGTCCGAGAAACCGGGAACGAGCTTAACTGCGTTTCAGCAAGTCTCTGATCTCGGTCAGGAGAACCTCTTGCCGGGAGGGGGCCGGCGGCGGGGCCGGGGCCTCTTCCTGCTTTCTCTTCAGCGCGTTCATCGCCTTGATCGCCATGAAGATTGCAAAAGCAATGATCAGGAAATCGATGACGGTCTGGATGAACTTGCCGTAGTTCAGGGTGACCGCGGCCGTCTCGCCCACCGCTTTCTTCAGGGTAATGGACAGGTCGGAGAAATCCACGCCCCCGAGCAGCAGCCCGATCGGCGGCATGATCACATCGGCGACAAAGGAAGACACGATCTTGCCGAAGGCGCCACCGACGATAATGCCCACGGCCATGTCCACGACATTGCCTCTCATGGCAAACGCCTTGAATTCCTGCAACATACTCATACTCATGTCTCCTTACTCAAGGGTCTTGCTGTGTCCCCAACATGCCGGCTGGTCAGACGGTCTGGACAGCCGCGATTCCCCGGTTTCTTCGTACATGGCACTTATGCGCACGACGTGCCTGTCTTGCGATCCCTATTGGTTGAGCTCTCCGCCTTGTGGAAGTCACCACGTCCGGATCGCTCGGCTGTCGCCTGGCCATACCTGTGGTATGCGCTGGTGATCCGCCTTGCGGGTATGAGTCCTTGTCTCGATCCATTCTCCCACCCTTTCAACGAATGGCACCGACCTCCCCAATTTGAGGCCCAATATGGCCCGAGCCCGAGCGACTGTCAAGTCCTATCTGCTCTTGCAGTTCGCCAAGTCTATTGACAGTCGGCGCTGTCGGACGTCTAATCGGAGACAGAACCTCAAGATGTGTCCAAACGTGCTGGAGCTGGAAATGAAGAGACTCTGGGTAAACGCCAACCCCTACGTCAAGGAAATCGCCATTGCGGCGTTGGAGAGCGGCGCCGAGGCGGTCGTGCTGCCGGATGGACAGAGCGACACGGTGCGGCAGTTCGGCAGGATCAAGACCGTCGAAGCATCCGGCGACCTGAAGCCCGGCGTGGACGTCGAATTCATCGACATCCGCAGCAAGGCCGACGAGGATCGGGCCGCCGCCGTGCCTGCCGGCAAGATCGTCGTCCTGAAGATGCTCGACTGGACCATCATCCCGATCGAGAACCTATTGGCCCGACGCGGGGGAAACCTGATCGTCCAGGTCGAGAACAGCGACCAGGCCAGGCTCATGGTCGAGATCCTCGAAAAGGGCGTCGACGGCATCCTGCTCAATACGACGAACGTCAATGAGATCAAGAAAACGGCCCAGATCGTCCATGGGGTCAGCGAGAAGATTGTTGTGGTCGAGGCCACTGTCACCGCGGTCCGACAGCTCGGCATGGGCGACCGCGCCTGCCTGGACACCTGCACCCAGATGACGCTGGGCGAGGGCATGCTGGTCGGCAACACAGCCTCGGGCTTCTTCCTCGTGCACTCCGAGTCGATCGATAACCCCTACGTCGCCTCGCGACCCTTCCGTGTCAACGCGGGCGCCGTGCACGCCTACGCGTTGGTGCCCGGCGGCAAGACGAAATACCTGGCCGACCTCAAGGCGGGCGACGAGGTTCTGCTCGTCGATTGGCAGGGACACAGCCAGGTCGCGTACCTGGGCCGCAACAAGATCGAACGCCGGCCCATGATGCTGATCGAGGCCGAGGCCGGCGGACAGCCCGTCAGTCTGGTCCTCCAGAACGCCGAGACCATCCGCCTGGTCGATCCGCAGGGCAAGGCGGTCGCCGTCACCAGTCTCAAACCCGGTGACAAGGTCCTTGCCCACACCACCCACGGCGGCCGCCACTTCGGCATGAAAGTCGACGAATCCCTCATCGAACGTTGACCGGCGGTACGGTCCTACCGTTCATTCGGCCGATGGTCGTGTGGTTCATCGCGAAGCTGGGCTCCGTGCCAGACCGCGACGATCCAGACGGTCTTGCCCTCGGTGCGATAGAAGAAGCGATACGGTGGGACGACGACCTCTCGAAACGGAAGATCGGGGAATTCGGGTAGCGTGCGCCCGCTGCGAGGGAACCTGTGAAGTCTGGATAGACGCTTCTGAACCTTGCGCCGGAACGCCTCTGCGGCCGCAGGGCTGTCGCGACAGATGTAGGCGATGACGCGCAGGAATTGGTCGCGGGCCGACGGAGTGAAGCGGATGGTCACCGCTGTGCCTCCCGCAGGAGAGCCTCCGCCTCCGCCATAACCGCGTCGAGGTCGATGCCTTTGCCTGCGGCGATTTCCTTTTCGCCTTGTGCCAGAAGCCTCAGCAGTTCCAGTTCATGCTGGGAACGCTCATAGGCTTCGATGCCAACCATCACAGCGGCCGGTCGACCCCGCTGCGTGATCACGATGGGCTCCGGGGTGGTCGAAGCACGCTCCACGATCGAGGTGGCGTCCTGCCGCAGGTCTGTAATCGGAACAATCTGAGGTATCTTTCCCATTTGTGCTATCTCCAATGCTAATGTTAATAATAGCATTCATCTGGGAAGATGGCAAGGAAGACTTTGCCCGCGGTGATTCATTTCTGCTCGCTCTCGTTGGCTGGTCCTCTTCGTTGTGAATGGCACGGGCCATTCGGATTTTGATTAGAGGTTCAGGAGGTGGGCGCCGGTTGGCTTGGTCCGGCCGATGGGCTCCTAACACGAGAACACGATGCATCCGCTCAATGACACCATTGCCAGGATTGCCGCAGCCAACAGCAGGATTCTGTCGATCGTTTTCATGGTTCGTGCTCCCAGGTTGGGGTTTCCATTTCATGGGTCTTTGCCCTCCACGTAGAAGGCACTACGCGGCAGGCTGGTAACCGATACCCCGACCTGGGGGACCCACAAGGCCCTGCGGCGGCAGAATTGCCCAGAAGGTACTTGACGGCGGGGCGGATTGTCCTATCCTATGGCTTTTCACGCCCTGGAAAGGAGTCTACCAAGTGCAGGGAAGTATGCCTTCAGGCCAGTTTGTCTTCGAGCCTCCCGCCGCCGAGCCGGCGCCGAGCGTGCTGTACGACGAGCATCTCAAACTGACGAGCAAGTCTCGGATGAGCCCCTTTGCGGGGTATGTGATGCCGCTTTGGTATTCGTCGATTGCGGCCGAGCACCAAGCCGTGCGCCAAGCCGCCGGATTGTTCGATTGCACCCACATGGGTGTGCTGGAGTTCGCCGGCGGGGGGGCGGTGGGCGTCCTTCAGGCCGCCACCACCAACGACGTCCATAAGCTGGCCGTCGGGCGGGCCCAGTACAGCTACATCCTCGACGCCGCCGGCAACGTCCTGGACGACATCATCGTCTATCGCCGGGCCGAGCAGCTCTACATGGTCGTCGTCAACGCCGCCAACGAGCCCAAGATCAAGACCTACCTCAAGGAGCTTCTGGCGGGGCGGGTCGTGATCGAGGTCGAGCCGCAGCGAACGGGATTCAGTCCGTGCGAGCCGTGTATCCTCCGCGACATGCGCGATACTACGGCCGGATCAGATTGTCGCGTCGACATCGCGTTGCAGGGACCTGCTTCCATCGACGTGCTGGCAAAGCTGTCTTCGGACAGGTCGATCACCGAGAAGCTGTCAGGTCTGAAGCCGTTCGCGTTCTTCGAGCGGGAGTTGTCCGGGATTGACTGTCTGATCTGCCGGACCGGGTATACCGGGTCGAAGGTCGGCTTCGAGCTGTTCGTCCACCCCGACCAGGCCACCCGGCTCTGGAACCTGATCCTGGAAGTGGGCAAGCCGCTGGGCGTGCTGCCCTGCGGGCTGGGTGCCCGCGACAGCCTGCGAATCGAAGCGGGTCTGCCGCTCTACGGGCATGAATTGGACGGCAAGTTCGGGATCTCGCCTTTCGAGGCCGGCTATGGGTGGGCGGTGAAGCTCGACAAGGCGTTCTTCGTGGGCAAGGCTCCGATGGCGAAGATTGCCCAGACGTATGACATGCAGGTGGCGCGTCTGAAGTTCTCCGCCGCAAAGGGGGTCCGCCCGATCCGGCCAGATGACCCGATCATTGACGGGTGCGGCGTCTGTGTCGGCTGGGTGCTCAGCGCCGCGACGGCCGGCGAGAAGCAGTATGCCCTCGCCTATGTAAGCCGCAACGCGGCGACCGAAGGCAATGCTCTGGGCGTCTATTACCTGGCGCGAAGCCAAAGCCAGGTCCAGCAGGGCAGAGCCGAACGCATGGACAGGGGACAACAGGCACAGGCCGATCTGGCGGGCAAGGTCGTCGGCCGATTCGAGAAGTTTTGACGGGAGGCAACGCAATGGTCGTCGAGGGTTTGCTCTATACGAAAGACCACGAATGGGCGAAGGTTGAGGGGGACCTCGTGACGATGGGCATCACGGACTACGCCCAGGAGCAGTTGGGCGAGTTGGTGTTCGTCGAACTGCCCGAGGTGGGCAAGCAATTCGCCGCACGCAAAGAGATTGCTGTGGTCGAGAGTTCCAAGGCCGCTGGGGACGTTTACAGCCCTGTCACCGGGACCGTCACCGAGGTGAACTCCGAGCTGAGCACAAGGCCCGAGCTGATCAATGAGGACTGCTACGAGAGCGGCTGGATCTGCAAGCTGAAGATTACCGACAGGAAATCGCTCGACAATCTGATGAACGCCCGGAAATACCAGGAGTACCTCGACACACTGTAGGTCCAACAGGTCCTGTCGGTCCTGTGAGACCCAATCCTCGGAGCCAAGGCCATCATGCCCTTCATACCACACACAGAGCAGCAACAACGGGAAATGCTCGCCCAGATCGGCCTGACGATGGACGATCTGTTTGCCGACATCCCGGCCGATCTGAAGGCGCGGTCGTTCCATCTGCCGGCGGGTCTCAGCGAGATGGAGGTCCGCAACCGCCTGGCCGACCTGGCGGGTAAGAACTCGGTGGACCTGACGCTCTTTCTGGGCGGCGGGTTCTACGACCACTTCATCCCGTCGGCGGTCTACTCGATTATCTCCCGCAGCGAGTTCTATACCGCCTATACGCCGTATCAGCCCGAGCTGTCCCAGGGGACGTTGCAGGCGATCTACGAATACCAGTCCGTCATCTGCCGACTGACCGACATGGAGGTGTCCAATGCGTCGCTTTACGACGGGGGAACCGCCATGTACGAGGCGATGATGATGGCGCTGCGCATCACCGGACGCAACAAGGTCATCATCGACGACAGCGTCAACCCGATCTACCGCGTGATGATTCACTCGTACACGCAGAACCTCCAGATCGACCTGGACGAGACGCATTGCGCCAACGGTCTGGCCAATCGCACCGAGATTCTCGACCGGCTCGACGACCAGACCGCCGCGATCATCGTCCAGAACCCGAATTTCTTCGGCTGTATTGACGACTTCACCGACCTGGCCAAAGCCGCGCACGAGAAGGGGGCGCTGCTGCTGGTCTCGTGCTACCCCATCTCGCTCGGCATCCTCAAGACCCCCGGTTCGATGGGAGCCGACATCGTCACCGGCGAGGGCCAGAGTCTCGGGATGCCGATGTCATTCGGCGGTCCATATCTGGGTTTCATGGCTGCCCGCAAGGAGCACGTGCGCAAGATGCCGGGACGCGTCGTCGGCGAAACGACCGACCGCGAAGGCCGACGCGCCTTCGTCTTGACGCTCCAGGCCCGCGAGCAGCATATCCGTCGCGACAAGGCGACGTCGAACATCTGCTCGAATGAGGCCTTGTGCGCGCTGACGGCGCTGGTGTACCTGTCGCTGCTGGGCAAGGAAGGGCTTCGGGAAACCGCCCAGCGCTGCGCCGACAAGGCCAGCTACGCCTACCAGCGTCTGACGGCGATCCAGGGTGTGGAGCCGCACTTCAAGGCCAAGTGGTTTTTCAACGAGTTTGTGCTCGACCTGCCCTGCGAGGCGGCCGACGTGGTTGCTCGACTGATCGAGAAGGGCTTTGCGGCGGGCTTCCCGCTGAGCCGGTACTACGAAGGGATGGAAAACTCCATGCTGATCTGTGTGACCGAGAAACGCACCAAGCAGGAGATCGGCATGTTGGCCGAGGCGCTGGAGAGCGTACTGTAATACGAAGAATCAAACATAAAAGATCGAAATTGCGGAATCGCCTTCGGCGAGCGTCTTGTTGATCTTTGGTCCGTGGTTTTGATCTTTGCTTTCTGCATTTTGATTTGCCTTATGGGTGTGCTATGAAGCTGCTGTTCGAGAAGAGCGTGCCGGGCCGTCGAGGTGTGGGTCCCGGGCCGAGCGATGTTCCGACAACCATCCATATCAACGGCGATCTGCTGCGTGACCGTTGTGCCGCATTGCCCGAGCTGAGCGAACTGGATGTGGTGCGTCACTTCACGGAGTTGTCCCGCCGCAACTTCGGCGTCGATACGAACTTCTATCCGCTCGGTTCCTGTACGATGAAGTACAACCCGAAGGTTGCCGAGCGGATCGCGGCGTATCCGGGTTTCGCGCACCTGCACCCGCTGCTGCCGCAGTTGCGCATGGGCGGCATGCTCACGCAGGGCGCCCTGGCGATCCTCTACGAGATGGACCTGCTGTTGCGCGAGATTACCGGAATGGCCGGCTTCACCATGCAGCCGATGGCCGGCGCGCACGGCGAGCTGACCGGCATGATGATCATGGCCGCCTACCATCGCGACAGAGGCAACAGGAAGACCGTCCTGCTGGCGCCCGACAGCGCGCACGGCACCAACCCCGCCAGCGCCGCCATCGCAGGCTACCGCGTCGTGTCGATTCCCAGCGGTGCCGACGGTTTGATGGACCTGGCGGCCCTCAAGAAGGCGATCCGCGACGACGTCGCCGGCGTGATGCTGACGTGCCCCAACACCCTGGGCCTGTTCAATCCGCACATCCGCGAGATTTGTGACCTGATCCACAGTGTCGACGGCTTGGCCTACTACGACGGCGCCAATCTCAACGCGATCGTAGGCAAGGCCCGGCCGGGCGACTTCGGCTTCGACATCGTCCACCTGAACCTGCACAAGACCTTCGCCACGCCGCACGGCGGCGGCGGCCCCGGGGCCGGTCCGGTCGGCGTCAAGGAGCACCTCGTACCGTTCCTGCCTGTTTCTATCGTGGTCAAACGCGCGGATGGGACCTACGCGCTGGAGTACGACCGGCCCAAATCCATCGGTTACGTCGCGCCGTTCTATGGCAACTTCGGGATCGTGCTGCGGGCGTATGTCTACATCCTGCTGCTGGGCAAAGAGGGTCTCGCCCGCGTCGCCGAGAACGCGGTGCTCAACGCCAACTATGTCCGCTGTAAGCTGCGGGATCATTACGCTCCCGCTTTCGACAAGCTCTGCAAGCACGAGTGCGTCTTCAGCACGACCGAGACGATGGCCGCCAACGGCGTCCACGCCATCGACATCGCCAAGGCCCTGATCGACCGGGGATTCCATCCGCCCACGGTCTACTTCCCGACGATCGTCAAAGAGGCGATGATGATCGAGCCGACCGAAACCGAGAGTAAGGAAACGCTCGACGCGTTCATCGCCGCGATGATCGAGATCGCCGAACTGGCACAGAAGGACCCCGAGCAGCTCAAGGCGGCTCCCGTCACGACGCCCGTTTCTCGCCCCAACGAAACCGCCGCCGCCAAGAACCTCAACATCGCGTGCCTTGAATAAGGCGGGACGCTGTACACGGCGCTCAGGTTCTTGATGCACCGAGGAGCTCAGTGGCCCACTGGCGGGCGCGGTCGATCTGGCCGGCTTCGAGCAGGTCCGTCCCGCCGGCCGCCGGCGCGCCGTGCATGCGGACGAAGAACGTCTCGGGCTTCGCGACGGGCGTGCCTCCCAGTCGGCGGAGCCGGCGCAGCAGCTTGGGCGAGGCCCGCAGACGCCGGAACGGCCAGGCGCGGACCGTCGTATCGAATGCCGCCACGGACTTGCCCGCCAGGATGCCTTCTGGCTGTTTTGCGAGCGCGGAGCGAACGGTCGTCGGCACATTGAACGCATGCGTCGGACTGCCCACCACGACCAGATCAACTCCCGCCCAGTCGCCGGCGGTCAGTTGCTCGATCTCGACCACACGCACCTCGCCCGCCCGACCCATCGCCTCCGCCATTCCCATCCGCGCGTGCTTCATCGATCTGCTCCGTCCTTTCAGCCGGCCCATTGCCCATCGAGCCTCGATACGCAAAACCCCGCCGCATGTGACACATTCTCATCCTATCCACCGGCCACCAGACAGACAAGGCCCCGGTTTGCACAAAACCATGCCGGTCAATGCCGGATAAGTTTGAAGCCCTTGTGGTCCATTCGATGCCGACTGACGGCCCTCGCGAACGCGGTTGCCGCGCGAATTGAACAGTGACGGCCGCCCCGCCCCGCAGTCCCAAACCCCGCCGGAACCGGCCGGGAAACACACTTGACGCCGCCGGGAGATTCCTGTACGCTATGCCCTGGATGTGCGAAGGGAAACTATGCGTCGAGACGCTCCCACAATCCGGCCAACAAACCCAACGGCGCGAGGCGATGCCGAGTGGTTCGCCCAGTCGGTCGAGTGCTACATAGCCTGCCCCGTTCGATCCCGATGCAGATCGGGACTCAGGGCAGGCTCTGAGCTTGCCGAAGGGGACAACGACGCCGCACAGAGCGGGACCATCGGCTCGGGGCAGGAGACCTGGATGCAGACGACGGTCGTCGGGCCCGGCAACGTCAGCTTCCGGTACAAGATGTCCTCGGTCAGTGGGGATAGCCTGGCCTTCTACATCGATACGAACTTGGCCGCCAGTTGGTCGCAGGGCAGCACCTGGCCCTGGACGGGCAATTTCGCGGTGCCGTCGGGCACGCACACGCTCAAGTGGAAGTACTACAAGTACTCCGGCTCGACCGCCGGCTCCTGCTGGATCGACGCCATCCAGTGGTCGGGCGGCGTGCCGGGATCGGGCGGCGGAGCCGACTGGGAGCAGATCACCTACACCTACGACCCCTCCGGCCGGCGGATCGCCAAGGACGTCGATGGCGTGGTGACGAAGTATCTGTATGACGGCGACCAGTGCATCGCCGAGTACGCCTGCCCTGAGCCTGCCGAATGGGATGCCAACGATGTCCTGCTGCGCAAGTACATCCACGGCCCGTGCATCGACGAGCCCCGTTCGGCTTCGCTCAGGGCAGGCTCATTCTGCATGATCGAAGCGGCGGGCGGCTACGCCGGCACGTACTTCTACCACTACGACGCCCTCGGCTCGGTGGTGGCGCTCAGCGACGCCGACGGCGATACGGTCCAGGTCTACGAATACGACGTCTATGGCCAGGTCGCCGCCTCCGACCCGAACCACCCCAACCGCTTCATGTTCACCGGCCACGAGTTCGACACCGAAACCGGCCTCTACTACTACCGCGCCCGCTACTACAACCCGACCATCGGCCGCTTCCTCCAAACCGACCCCATCGGCTACGAGGGTGGCATGAACATGTTCGGCTACTGTGGCAACAATTCACTCAACTGCGTGGACCCTCTGGGACTTGACTGGACATTCGGAACTGGGGTTAACGACCTCCAGGGCTATTACTGGGATGGCGAGCGGAACCTCCTGTTGCAGTTGACAGGTACATACAATTTTCAGGGGGTCGCCAGCGAGATGGAGTCAAACCCGGCTTATATTCACACCATCTATATCTATGATCCCTGTGACCCTTGCGATCCAAACAAAGTAATTGGCGTGCTGTTCTACTACGAGGGACCACGCGAATTCTGGGAGATCCCGGATGACTGGGACCCAGTAGCCGGTGGCCGGGGGTTTGTGGATGTGGCTGAAGTGGAGCTGGCGAGCCAGCACGGAGGGGGCAGGCATAGACATACTTGGCTGGAGGGTATTAAAACGGAAGATCTTCAGGGTATGTACGAAGAGGCAAGGAGGACGGGCGACAACGTGAAGGCTAATCAAATCAAAGAAGAGCAAAAGGCCAGGCAGGCGAGACAGAGTCGCGTGAAGAAGATCATCTACACTACGGGCGGGGCATTAGGAGAAGCCCTACGCGAAGCGTGGGAGGATCCAAGTCTGGCGAATGTTGCCCTGGCCGGTGGAATCGTCATAGGAGGTACCACTCTCGTGATTGGCGCCTTAGTGGGTGGCATGCTCGGATGGGGATCCTGAGAAGCCATCTCTTGCGACGGCTCAGTTTCAAGATCGTGTTGATATGTCAGGGGGTCTTGTACCTGTTACTTGCCTGTTGACGTAGCTTGTCGTGTGACGAGCTTTCAAGGTGGTTCCAGGGCAGAATAGTGCTGATTGGCGATGCAACAGGAACAATCACACGTCTGACATTCGGATCAGAACAGACTGAGCTGAGAACGGCGCAGGTTTCTGACGTCATTGAGAGAATGCTTAACGCAGCCACAAAACTCGATGCTTGCGCTCCGTCGTCCATCATTTCATATGCTTTTCAAGAAAGGAGCCGCCTTTATGAGAAAGCACTCGAGTCAGAGCGCCATTCTGAAGCGATTATCCGAGGCAGAGAAGAAGGCATGCTGGTTGGAGATAGTAGACGTGCTAGATCAGGCCTCGACTCGTAACATAGGGGCGCTCAAGTCTGCGCTCCCGAGACTCACGCAGCATAGCGCCTATATCATTAGGGCCAGCGCTGTAGAACTCGTGGGTGACTTCAAGTTGACCGAATTCCGCAATCTGGTTGAAGCTCGGCTTCAGGACCGTAACGTCTCTGTCAGAGCTTACGCCCTCATGGCGTACTACGATCTCCTAGGCAGTAGGGCTTTGCCCTTGATCCGCGAATATTGCCAAGAAAAGAGCGTTCATCTCCGGGTCACGGCCCTGGCCTTGTGCTATGCCATGACAGAAGACGAAACAGTGTTAAGGATGTTGAAGAAGATCATGTTGAGGAGGAACTGTAGTCATCACCACCGCTGTGCAGCACTCAATATCCTTGATCACTATCTTGAGATTTCGAGTCGTCCGCAGTTGATAGCCATGTTCAAGGCGATACTTCGGATCACCCCGAAACGACAAGGGATCAGCAAAGACATAACACAGAAGCTTAGAACGTGGACAAATAGGGACAGTCAGTGCGCCACGAAGGCGTAGAGGACCAGCGGATGAGAGATCCGTCCGAGGAGTT
>DAOTJE010000036.1:0-42266 GCA_035448545.1 Sedimentisphaerales bacterium
GGCCGATAGGTTTTCTTGCCGTCCAGGGCCTTGCAGGCGTCGAATCGCACCACGTACATCACCTCGTCGCCGCCGGCGTCGTGGTACGTCCAATCAGATGTGTATGAGCCGCCCAGGCGTTGCTGGATGGCCTCAACGGCCTCGTACAGGGTCCGATAGACCTTCTGGGGCTTTACCGTCGCCTGGGGCCTGCCGTGACCGTTCTCCGAGAAGAGGTCCGACCACTGCAACCCCAGCGCGGAGACGACGCTCTTCGCCGAACATCCGCCCCAACAGTGCAAGACGATTCGTCCGTCGTCGCCCTGGCGGAAAGTCAAATCGCCGCGTCGCCCATCATCGTCGTGACACGGGCAACGTCCGCGCCAATCGCCGCCGTCACGAACTACTGGGCCATGTCGCTCGACCAGAGCCTTGAAATCAGCAAGGTTCATTCGTGGCCCCCTTTCGACGCGCCGCCGGACATCGCGGGCGGGCACCCTGTGGAAGATCCGCCGCGGGCAGGGCTTGCGATTGTTGACGCGATGGTCTGTTCGCAGGTGGTCATCGTTCGGCCCCCTCAATCTCGCGCCGAACGAACGCCTCAAGCTCCCATACGGGGAATCGCAGGCACCGCCCACACCGGAAGGCCCTGAGCCGGCCCTGATCGACATACCGTCGCAGAGAGGCCAGCGGGTCTTTCACACCGGTTTCGGTCAGGCGGAGCCATTCAGCGGCTTGCTGGGCAGTCAACAGGGGACTCGTGTGCTGGGTGTCAACCATGTTGCACCCCCTCGCGCGGGATCGTGGGGCAGGTCGTGCCCGTGCTGTGGGCCCCACACACCCCCGTCGCCAGAATCGCATCAACGTCCTCTGGACGAAAACGGACTTCGCCGCCCGGAAGCTTGATGTGGGGGATCTTGCCGCGCTTTGCCAGCCGTTCAGACCGCCCCGCCGGATACCTCAAAAGGCGATCCAATTCAATCGGAATTAGGAGTCGTGTAGTCATGCCCGCAACCTACAGGGCGGGCGCACGGTGGCAATAAGCCAACCGGTCAAGTAGGGTAAAGCGGGGTCAAGTGGGGGAAACCCTTTACTTCAGGTCTACACCGTCAAAGTCTTTGACGTATCTCCGGAAGCGGTCCAGAAAATGCGGCGGCAGAACGTCCAGGGGCACAAGGTAGTTGGCGTGTTTCAATTTCCGAAGGTCGCACCCAAACGCTCGGAACAACGCATCAACCTTCTCGCTGATCTTTCGGTCGCTGCCATCCTGCCCGAGAGCCTGGCCGATCTCCTTCTTGCTCATGGCACGTTCGTAGTACCTATGCCGATCGCCAGAGGCCCCTGACAGCGGGGACGGTCGCTCGCTATGGTCCAGCCGCGCGTGAATAAGTTGTAGGATGTCTCGCCAGAACAGACCCGGTAAGTGTCGCTCGGGCACACCACGAACTACGACCAAGTGCGACTGCAAGCACCACCAGTCAGGTCGGAATACCCCATCCACAACCCTTGCGAGTCCAAGCGCCATCAATAGCGATTTGTCCTCGTCGGTGAAGGGTTCTTGGTCGGTCAGGCCATCTGGCAGTTCGTCGGGCAGAACGGAGACACTGAGCCAAACTTCGTAGCCCGGCTGACCGCGCAATTTCAGGCGTTCGATTATCATCGCCTCGCTCGGGTCGTCGGGATCTGGAACCTTGAAAGGACCGCTGCGCTCTGCCAAAAGGGGCCAGCCCCAAAGATCGAAACCCCACATGTGGTCAAACGGGCGCACAGGATAGAGCGCGAATGTGCATTCGCCTCGAAGCGAAGTGGTTGCTTGACTTGTCATTTCCAGCTTTCCTTTTTCCCGGCTGGTTTGGGCAGTGAAGCGTGAAAGCTGGAACACACCTCACTACCCAAACCGTTGGGCCGTCGCCGGCCGGGTTGCTCGATTGGCGCGGAACTTATCAAGGCGAAGCCATCTGTCAAGAGTGTTTTTTGACTGGTGTCGAACCCTTTCACAGATTTCTGTGAAAGGGTTTTCCCGCGCGACATGGCATTGCGCGCAAAAAAAAAGAGGCCGCTCAAAGGCGGCCCTCTTCCGCGTCCAAGTCCGCGTCCAAACGAAACAGAACCAAGTAAAGACTGAGTGACAATCCACACGGAAATCAGACACGACTCATTACAACCCTCATTTAGACCCCCGAAAACCGCGTCCAAAGGGGCCATTCAGGGCATTTTATGCCCGATGCTCAAGCTTACACGCAGGGGGTCACAGGTTCGAGTCCTGTACCGCCCATCGCCGCAAGCTTCTCCTTCGCTGCCGGCGGAGGTGCGATCTGCGGTGCATTTTCCACGCCCGGAAAGAAGGTTGACGGAGGGGGTGGGGGCGAGGATAATCAGGGTTCGCGGGCTGGGGTCGGTGGGCCGCCGGGATGGGCGGTTGCACGGCGGACGCCGGACCTGCGGGTCGGACGGATCGTGTGGGCTTGGCCAGAGCGGTGTGGTCCTGCTGCATCCATCATGTCTATTCCGAAGGGGCGTCACTATGAGCGAACGTCAGAGCACACGCCGCGATTTCCTCAGGAATTCCATGTTCGTCGGGGCCGGTCTGGTTACGGTCGGTCCGCTGGGCCGCATCCTGCCGGCGGCGGCGTCCGGCGCCAAGATGAAATTCGGCTTGGTCACTTACCTCTGGGGCCAGGACTGGACGCTGCCGGTGCTGATCGCCAATTGCCGCACGGCGAATGTCCCCGGCGTCGAGCTGCGGACCGAGCACGCGCACGGCGTCGAATCGAGACTCACCAAGGCCGAGCGTGCCGATGTCCGGAAGCGGTTCGCCGACAGCGGTGTGACTCTCGTCGGACTGGGCACAAACTTCGCATTCCACTATCCCGAGCGGGACCGGCTCCAGAAGGAGATCGCGGGCGCCAAGGACTACATCCTGCTGTCGGCCGACGTCGGTGGCTCCGGCGTCAAGGTCAAGCCAAACGACCTGCCCCAGGGCGTGTCGTACGAGCGGACGATCGAACAGATCGGCAAATCGCTCCACGAACTCGGCGCGTTCGGCGCCGAGCACGGTCAGCAGATCCGTCTGGAGGTGCACGGCGGCTGCTCGCCACTGCCGACGATCAAGGCGATCATGGACGCGACGGACCACCCGAACGTGAAGGTCTGCTGGAACTGCAACGGCCAAGACCTCGAAGGGGAAGGGCTCCAGTACAACTTCAACCTGGTCCGGCCGTACTTCGGCGCCACCGCCCATGTCCGCGAGCTGAATCTCGGCGACTATCCCTACCAGGAACTGATCGACCTGCTGGTGGCGACCGACTACGATGGGTGGGTGCTGCTGGAGGCGAGGACGAAGCCTGACGACCGTGTCGCGGCGCTGGCCGAGCAGAAGGCGGTGTTCGAGCAGATGGTGGCCAAAGCGCGGTCGGGCGGGTCGCGGGCGGCTCGCGGCGTCACGATCACCGAGCACACCGACAAGGTCACCGTCGAATTCGGCGGCAAGCTGTTCACCGAGTATTGCTTTACGCAGGCGCAGCGTCCCTACTTCTATCCGGTGATCGGGCCGACGGGCGTGCCGGTGATTCGGCACTGGCCCCTTGCAGATCGCGGCCCCGACGAGGACGACGACCATCCGCACCACAAGTCGCTGTGGTTCACGCACGGCGACGTCAACGGCATCGACTTCTGGGCCGATGGGGACAACAAGGGCAAGGTCGTCCACGACAGGTTCCTGGAAATCCGCTCGGGCCCACAGGTCGGCGTCATCAAGCAGCAGAACAAGTGGCTCGCCCCCGACGGCAAGATTGTGTGCACCGATACGCGAACACACCGCTTTCACAACCGGCCGGAGGGGCCGATGATCGACTTCGAGGTCACGATCCACGCCTCGCACGGCGACGTGGTACTCGGCGACACGAAAGAAGGTTCGATGGCGATCCGCCTGGCGCCGACGATGCAACTGGCGCCGTCGAGAGTCATGAAAGCCAGCGGCAAGGCGGCAGAGGGACACATCGTCAACAGCGAAGGCGTCCGGGATGGCGACACCTGGGGCAAGCGGGCCGCCTGGTGCGATTACTACGGGCCGGTCAACGGCGAGGTGGTGGGTGTGGCGATCTTCGACCACCCGGGCAACCCGCGCCATCCGACGCGGTGGCACGTGCGCGATTACGGCCTGTTCGCCGCCAATCCGTTCGGCATCCACGACTTTGAGAAGAAGCCCGTCGGCACCGGCAACCTGACCATTCCCGCCGGGCAGAGCATTACATTCCGGTGGCGCTTCTACTTCCACAAGGGAAACGAAATCGAGGGCCGGGTGGCCGAGCATTTTCGCGAGTACGCCTCCTGAGGACGAACCGAAGACGAACGCAGACAAACCCGTTCGAGAGCAGACCTGAAGACGAAAGGAGCTATCATGAGCAGTGTGACACGTCGCGACTTCATCAAGAGTTCGCTGGCCGCAGGAGTGGGCCTGGCCGTGGCGGCCCCGCATTCGCGCGTGCTCGGCGCCAATGACGACATCCGTATCGCCACCGTGGGTGTGGGTGGTCAGGGCAGCTACCATACGCAGATCTTCAGCCAGATTCCGGGTGTCCGCTTCGTGGCGGTCTGCGATGCAGACCAGAATCACGTGGATCGGAGCGTGAAGCAGTTCGCGGACAAGGGCGTCAAGATCGATGGCTACACCGATGTCCGCAAGCTGCTCGAACGCAACGACATCGATGCGATCACCTCGGCGACGCCCAACCACTGGCACGCGCTGGTGACGATCTGGGCCTGCCAGGCGGGCAAGGACGTGTACATCGAGAAGCCGGCCAGCTACTGCATCTGGGAAGGGCGCAAGATGGTCGAGGCGGCGCGCAAGTACAAGCGCATCGTGCAGATCGGCATGCAGAAGCGTTCGTCCGAGGCGCATCCCGCGGCCTTCGAGTGGATTCGGGAAGGTCACATCGGCAAGATCAAGTGGGTCCGCGGCTTTTGCTACAAGCATCGAGGCCCCGGCAGCAACGGGATCGTTCACGGCACGAATGGCCCGAATCCGATTCCCGCCAGCGTGGACTACAACCAATGGTGCGGCCCGGCCGACATGGTCCCGCTGCATCGGACGGACCTGCACTACGTCTGGCACTGGATGTGGAACACCGGCAACGGAGACATCGGCAACCAGGGCCCGCATGAGATGGACATCGCCCGCTGGGCGCTGGGCGATCCGGGCCTGCCGCGACACGTGTTCAGCATCGGCGGCCGGTTCGGCATGGGCGAGACCGACGACGTCGGCGAGACCGCCAACACGCAGATTGCCTACTTCGATTACCAGCCCGCCCCGCTGATCTTCGAGGTGCGCGGACTGCCCCGCAAGAAGGGCGACCGCGCGATGGACCACTATCGCGGGACGCGCGTCGGCGACTGTATCCAGTGCGAAGGCGGCTACTTCGCCTGCGACGACGGCGGCGGCTGGGTCTGCGACAACGACGGCAACAAGATCAAGCAGTTCACCGGTCGCGGCGGCGCCGGGCACCACGAGAACTTCATCAACGCGGTTCGCAGCCGCAAGGTCAGCGACCTGAACGGCGACATCGAGATCGGCCATTTGTCCGCCGCGCTGTGCCACATGGCCAACACCTCTCATCGCCTCGGCAAGAAGGCTACGGTCGATGAGATTCTCCAGGCCGTCGGCAACAACGAAGAGATGTTTGATTCGTTCAGCCGTATGGTGGAGCATCTGGTCGCCAATGAGGTGGACCTGGAGAAGGAGCCGATCACGCTGGGTCCCGTGCTGACGATGGACGCCGACAGGGAACAGTACGTCGGCGAATACAGCGACATGGCCAACATGTACCTCAAACGCAACTACCGCGAGCCGTTCATCGTCCCGGAGAACGTCTGATGCGGTTTGCGTTGTGCAACGAGATGTTCCAGAACCGGCCGATGGCCGAGGTGGCCGCAACGGCGCGGAGGCTGGGTTATCACGGCCTGGAGATCGCGCCGTTCACGCTGGCGCCGTCGGCGACCGAGGTGACAACGGCGCAGCGCAGAGAAACGCGCCGGGTGATCGAAGGCGAGGGTCTGGAATGCGTGGGTCTGCACTGGCTGTTCGCGGGCTCCTCGGGCCTGCACATGACCACGCCGGACAAGAAGACCTGGATGCACACGCGGGACTACCTGTCCGCCCTGCTCGATCTGTGCCGCGATCTGGGCGGAAGCGTCCTTGTGCTCGGCTCGCCCAAGCAGCGCAGCATCCTCTGGGAAAATCCGAAATCCGAATCCCAGAATTCGAAACAAGCACAAGAGTTCGAAATCCCAAATTCAAGACAGGGTGGATCCGGCAACAGTGTTTCGGTCCTTGGTGCTTCGAATTTTGGATTTGTTTCGGATTTCGGATTTCGAAATTCGAATTTATACCAGGGCGCCTGGCAGCGTGCGGCCGATCTGCTCGGCTCCGTGCTGGACAAGGCGCACACGCTGGGCCTGACGATCTGCCTGGAGCCGCTGTCGCCGGCCGAGACGAACTTCATCAACACCGTCGAGGAAGGCATGAGGATGGTTCGGCAACTCGACCATCCGAGCCTGAAGATTCATCTCGACGTCAAGGCGATGTGTTCGGAAGGCCGGCCGGTGCCCGATATTATTCGCTCGCTGACCGCTGAAGAGATCGGGCACTTCCACGTCAACGATGCGAACCTCTACGGTCCCGGCATGGGCGACGTCGATTACGCGCCCATCGCCGAGGCGATCGACGAGGTCGGCTGGGACAAGTGGCTCTCGGTGGAGGTCTTCAAGTACGACCCCGATCCGGAAACCATCGCCAGCAAGAGCATTGACTATCTGCGGCGATTCTGGCCGTGACGGCGTTGGCCTGTAGCAAGGCAGAGGCAACAGCGAGGCAGGCCCCGAAGCCTGCCTCGTTTCTTTCTCGCACGCGTCGGCGAAGGGTGCAGAATGCGGGGAGACACTTCCGGCATACTGCCTGACGACGGCGTTGGTTGACCAGCTGGAAAGGAGCAGTTATGACCAGACAAATGGGAATCGTAACGATGCTTGCGGCGATGGCAACAATGGCGGCGGGCGGTTCCGCTGCGCGGGCCTGGCAGACGGCGGTGACGATCGAGGCCGACCGCTTCTTCCTCAACGGGCAGCCTACGTATCTGGGGCTGTCGCCGAAGGCACTGGGCAAGCTGATGAACGTGCGGATGGTCAACGCGACCTTCGACGACGAAAACCCTGCGACGCGACCCGAGGGATTCGACCCCGAGGCGAACACGACGCGTTTCATCGACTCGATGTACCAGTACAGGGCAAAAGGGATTCTGGCCTTCACGCTCAACCTCCAGGGCGGCTATCCGGGCTACGAGGGGGCGATCAACTCGGCGTTCGCGCGGGACGGGAGTCTCAAGCCAGTGTACCTGCGGCGGGTCGCTCGCGTTATCGAGGCGGCTGACGCGAAGGGTCTGGTCGTCATCCTCGGCCTGTTCTATCAGCGGCAGGACCAGATCCTGGCCGACGAGAACGCGGTGCGTGCCGCGACGCGAAACACCGCAACGTGGATCGCACAACAGGGCTACACCAACGTGCTCATCGAGATTGCCAACGAGTACCGTCACGAGGGGTTCGACCACGCGATCCTCCGCGAGGAGGCCGGCGAGGCGCAGCTCATGGCTCTCGTACGGTCGGTGCATCCGCGACTCCTGGTCTCCACCAGCGGCGTGGGCGACGCGCGACTGCACCCGGCGCTGTGCGAAGCGGCCGACTTCATCCTGCTGCACGGCAACGGAACGCAGAGCGAGGACTATCCCCAACGAATCCAGGCGGTCGCGAAGTACGGCAAGCCTATCGTGTTCAATGAGGACTGGTGTTTCAGCGACGACAGTCGCGGCGTGGCCGATGCGCCCGCCAAGGCGACCGCGGCATTCGAGAACGGCGCCTCGTGGGGCATCATGAACCAGATGCGCAATCAGCAGTGGCCCTTCGTCTTCGGCATCGGAAAGCCCGACGAGGGTCCCAACGGCGCCGAGGATTTCGCCGCCTATGAGACGATCGGCAAGCTGGTCGGAATGCCCGCCGGGATCAACGGACTGAGATAGGGGACTGATTGAGGAAAGGACAATGGCATGGATCGCAGGACGTTCATCAAGGCAGTGCCGGCGATGGCGGTACTGGCGGGCGCCACGGCGAGCGGCGCGGAGGAATTGACACCCATCACCCTGCCCCACCCCGAGACGGACGGGGGCAGGTCGGTCCTGGCGGCGCTTCAGGCGCGAAGGACCAACCGGGACATCAGCGACCGGAAACTGCCCGCGCAGATGTTGTCGAACCTGCTGTGGGCGGCGTTCGGCGTCAATCGCAGCAGCGGCTCGTTCGGCAAGCCGGGCCGCACGGCGCCATCGGCCAGCAACTCGCAGGAGATCGACTTGTACGTGGCATTGCCCGAGGGCGTGTATCTCTACGACGGGCTCAACCATCGTCTGAATCCCGTGGTGGCGGGCGATTTCCGCGCCAGGTCGGGCCGGCGTGCGGCAGCGACGGCTCCGGTGAACATCTTCTACGTCGTGGACCTGAGCCGATACGACACAGGGCCGAATCAACCGGACCGCAGGATCGGCGATCCGGAGGTCCAGAAGTCGTACTACTACTGCGCGACGGGACTCATCGCACAGAACGTCTATCTGTTCTGCGCCTCGCAGGACCTGGCGGCGTGGCTGCACAACTGCGACAGGGAGAACACCGCAAAGGAGCTGAAGCTCCGGCCGCAACAGCGCGTGCTCTTCGCGCAGACCGTTGGCTATCCGGCGTGACGTGAGGCACGCGTCATCCGCCGAGCGAAAAGACCAGATGCGCGCCGAACCGTAATCGGCGAAGAAATATGTCCCCTGCAAGCCTCCGAGCTTGCCGCCTCGATAGACGTACCCTCCCGTCACCGAGACGTCGTTGGAGTCGGCGGAGGACATGCACGCGGGATGAGGGGTCTCTTCATGTCTGAATTGGATTCTCTGGAGCCTACGCAGACGGAGGTCGCCCCCGGTATCGCGTCCGTCGGTCTGAGCGCTCGATTCGTTTGTGTCGTCGAGGGTATCAGCGTTTGAAGACGGCGGCGCGGTGCCTGAGGATGTCCGACCGGCTGATGATGCCCACCAGGCGTGTCCCGTCGAGGATCGGCACGCGATGGAAATCGTGCTCGATCAGGCAGGCACAGATGCGGTACAGGCTGGTCTTTCGACCGAAGGACACGACGCTCCTGGTCATGAGACTCTCGACAGGGGTTTCGATGGCCTCCGGGGTGGTCGCATGACGCAGCACGTCCTTCTCCGTGATGATGCCCAGAAGGTTCATCCCGCCGTCGACTACCGGCAGGCCCGTGACGTGGTGGCGGGCGATCAGGTCCATGGCCTCGGAGAGAGGCGCCTCGGGTCTTAGCGTGAGCAGGCCGATCTTCATGGCGTCTTCTGCACGCATCTCGTCCGCGGCATTCGGGCCGGCCGGGCATGCGGATGGGCACAGCTTCCGCAACAGGAGGCGGACCAGGTCCGCCCGCGTGATCATGCCGGCCAATCGTTTCTGATAGAGGATGGGAACGCGCCGAAACGAGCGTTCCAGCAGATGCCGGTAGATCGCCGAGACCTTGTCCTCGACATCGAAGCTGGTGGCGTGGGGCGTCATGTAGTCCTCGACCAGGCCCGGCAGATACTGCCCCTCGTACAGCAGCTTGAGCAGGTCTTTCTCCGACAGCATCCCGTCCAGGCGACCGTCACAGGTCACCGGCAGGCCGCTGATGTCGCGTTCAATCAGCAGCGCGACCGCCTTCTGCACAGGCTCTTTCCGGTCGATGCTCACGACCCCGACCTGCATCACGTCTCGGGCCAGCAGATCGTCCATTTCATCGAAGGGGTTATTCAGGCAGGTGGACTGCCCGGCCAATTCGGTCTCGCAGTAAGCGTCACAGGTCATCGTTGTGCCCTCGCCAATTGGTTATCCGCACCCATGTCCCGGTCGACCCGGACCATCTCGGAAACGGGTGTATCCGCCTTCACTCATCGACCTGCCGGCGGCACAACTCAAGGGAATACCCGGCCGGCCCCGGTGAAATACGTAGTTCTACGTAGTGTCATACCCTCCGGGCGGCTTATGGCTTGCCGCCCAAGCCCGCCGCTTGGCATCCAAGTCCGGGTCGTCTATCATGTCGCTGCCGGGCTTATCGGCCCTTTCGTATGCGACCGGATAGCAGGTGGCCGGCAGCACGAGAACCTGGAGTATGTATGAGCGCATCCGGACCCTTGGGCAACGGCGCCGAGCCGCCGACCAGGCCGCCACGGCGACGCCGGTATCAAGGCACGTATCCCAAGGATTTTCACGACAAGTACAAGGAGCACAACCTCGAGGCCTACCCCGAGATCGCCGCGCACGTGCGGGCCAAGGGCGGCACGCCTGCGGGCAGCCACGTACCTGTGCTGACCGAGCAGGTCCTCGCCTGTCTGCATCCGGCTCCGGGCGAGATCGTCATCGACTGCACCGTCGGCTATGGCGGTCATGCCCTGGAATTCGCACGGCGGATCACGCCGGGCGGGCGGCTGATCGCCTTGGACGTCGACCGCACCGAACTGGAACGCACCCGGGTGCGTCTGGGGCAGGCTCCGGTGCCCGTGAGCTTCCATCACAGCAACTTCGCCGGCGTGAGTAACGTGCTCGCCAAGGAGGGGCTCGACGGCTGCGACATTCTCTTTGCCGACCTCGGCGTCTCGAGCATGCAGATCGACAACCCGGACCGCGGCATGAGCTACAAGCACGAAGGCCCGCTCGATCTGCGGATGGACGACCGCCTCACGCGGACGGGCGCCGACCTGATCGGCTCGCTGAGTGAAGAGAAGCTGGCGGAAGCCTTGCACGAGTTGGCTGACGAGCCGGACGCAGAGGCGATCGCGCGAGCCATCGTCAGACGCCGGACCGCCGGCCCCATCACGCATACATCGCAACTGGTCGAGCTGGTCCTGGCCGCCAAGGGTATGACCGTCGAGACCTGGCAGAAGCGGCGTGCTTCGCATCCCGGCCTGCTCCATCCGGCGGCCCGCACCTTCCAGGCCCTTCGCATTCTGGTCAACGATGAGCTGGGCTGCCTGAAGAGGTTGCTCGGCCTGGCCCCTTATTGCCTGCGTCCGGGCGGACGGATCGGCATCATCAGCTTCCACAGCGGCGAAGACCGGCTCGTCAAGCAGTCGTTCCGCGAAGGTGTGCGAACCGGCCTGTACCAGGCGGCCGGCGAAGACGTGATTGTGCCGTCGCGCCAGGAGATCGCCTCGAACCCCCGCAGCGCCTCCGCGAAGTTCCGCTGGGCTGCTACGCCGACGCGTCCGTAGCGGACCGTCCGCGGTCCGCCTGCGGCAGATCGAGGCTGCCACGCGAATTCGTAAGACACACGGGCGCCGAGGAGAATCCACGAGTCGATTGCGGTTGTCAAACCGCGAGAATCGTGGTATGTACAGAGCGGTCCGGAGAAACGAACGGTATGTCGGTGGTCGATAAGGAGACGACGATGCCATTGATTCAGCTTGAGACTTCGTGTGATCTGTCCGACCGAAACAAGAGGGAATCCGTCGCCAAGGCCTTGTCGCGTTTGGCGGCCGAGGGGACCGGCAAGCCCGAGCAGTATGTCATGGTATGCGTGCAGGACAAGGCCACCATGACGATGGCAGGCGAAATCGGGCCGTGTGCCCTCGTGACCGTCAAAGGGATCGGGGGTCTGAGCAAGTCGGTCAATCAGACTCTCACCGGCCGCATCTGCCAGATGCTCGAAGAGGAGCTGGCTATCCCGACCGATCGCATCTATGTCACGTTCCAGGAACTGGCCGCCACCCACTGGGGCTGGGACCGCCACACCTTCGGATGAGACTCGTTCTCCATTCGCCCGTCAGACGTTCTTGAGCGCGAAGGCCTTGAAGAACGTGTAGCAGAACACACCGTCGGGTTCCATCGTCCGGTACAGGTCGCGGATCCCCTCGTCGAAATCGGACGCGCCGATCAGGCCGGCCTCCAGCGCGGCCGCCCGCACACCCTCGACCATCGCGGTGAACGTCTTGCGCGTAAAGCCGTCGACCAGCTCCGGGCGGCTCGCGTCGACGTATACCATTCGGGGCGACACGCGCACGGAACCGAAGCCCGCCCTCGTCAGCAGCGGGAACAACTCGCGGCCGATGTTGGCGTTGCCCCCGGCCTGCTTCTGCAACTCGACTTGGCAGCGAATCGCGGCGTGGGCTTTGGCGCTGTCGGGATGAAAATACGTCGAGCCGTGGTCCCCTTCGATCACCGTCATCGTGCCACCCGTCTTGAGCCGCTTCTTCAGCTCTATCAGCGCGCCGGTGGGATCGGCAAGATGTTCGAGAACGAAGCAGACGAAGACGTGATCGAACGACTCGGGATCGAACGGAAGATCGAAGACATCCGCCTGGCGGAAGGTGACGTTGGTCACCCCGGCGGCCAGCACAGTCTCCTTCGCCTGGGCGAGGGAGCGTTCGGAGATGTCGACGGACGTGATCTTCGCACCGGGGCTGTGCCGCGCCAGCGTCACCGTCTGGGCCCCGACGCCGCAGCCGGCCTCCAGAATGGTGCTCCCCGCCGGGTACACCGTGTCCGAATGCAACAGTTGCACCAGCGTAGAGGCCTGGTCCTGCAACCGCGTGTTCTCCCGCGGATCGTATCCGTGTACGTAACGCCTGTCCATTGATCGATTCCCTTTCACGCGAAGACTATCGTGGACCTCCGGCATTCCCTGTCGAAGAGAGGGGGGCAAGACAGGTAGAACCATCGGCAAGCCTTGCCTGCGGCTGCCACCCTTTTGCGAAGTACAGTTGCGGCGCGCCGGGCATCAGGCGACAGGGCCGTACCGCGGGCCGAGCGTCGGCGCCAGCTCCCGGCCGAACGCGAGCAACTCCTGCCGCTCGTCGACGGTCAACGGCCTGTACCGCCGGGCCAGCTCGACGTTCTGGATCGCCTGTTCCATCGTGAACGGCCCGACGTTGGCGACGTGGACCCCTTCGAGGTCCAGCGCGTAGGCCAGCGCCTGGCCCAGCCGCTCCGGCGGCGTGTTGCACCCGACCCAGCCCTTGCGGTGATTGGGGAAGCCGCCCTTGATGCCGGCATAGACCTTCATCGCCACGACGCCGATGTTACGCTTGCGGCATTCGGGCAGTACCGTGCCCTCGAAGTCGTAAATGTTGCGGTCGGCGTAGTTCATCACGTTCATCACGACGTCGATCTGATCCGTTTCGAGCATCTTGACGAAGTGCGGCGGCCTCTCATGGCCCGAGAGCCCGATGAACCGCGTCTTGCCCGCCTCCTTCTGTTTGAGCAGGTACTCCAGGATGCCGTCTTTGGCCAGCACCTTGTCGAGATCCTTGTTGCCGATGTTGTGGATATGTACGAGGTCCACGTGGTCGGTCTTGAGCGTCCGCAGCGATTCCTCGAACATCTGTTGGGCGCGCTGCCCCGAATCGGTCCAGCACTTGGTGACGAGGAACACCTTGTCGCGCCGCGTCGCCAACACCTGGCCCAGGGCCTCCTCGGCGATGCCATAGATGCGTGCGGTATCGACATAGTTCACGCCGCGGTCGATGACCTCGCTGAAGATCTTCACCGCTTCGGCCATGTCCCCACGCGCCTCGCCGATCGGCGCGGTGCCCAGGCCCAGGATCGTGACTCTGGCCCCGGTCCGGCCCAGCACGCGCATCGGCAATTCCGACCCGCCCAATTCGCTCGCGCTTCCGGCGGTCGCCCCCACCGCCAGTGCCGCGCCCGCCAGCGCCGTTCTCTGGAGAAACTCGCGCCGGCTCCACCCCGCGCTCGTCGCCTGTCGCCGATCCAACTCCTGTCGTCTCATCTCACAACTCCCTTCTGCGGCAATCCCGACCGGCGCATCTCACCGTCGCCGGCGTGGTGCGTCGGCCTCGTCGTCCGGCGCGGCGACTTCGGTTTCCATGAGCCACTGCTGGGCCAGCAGCGCCAAGTCGCGGCCATCGACGCGGCCGGTGCCGTCGAGGTCGGCCGAGCCGGCCGGGCCCGGCCAGCCCGCCAGGCGCGCCCACAGCCACCAGGCGGCGTAGGCCTTCAGGTTGGCATTGAGCGGCTCGCTGTGTGCCGAATCGCAGGAGTACCAGTCCACATTGCGCGTGTGACTGTTTTGCCACTCGACGGCCCAGTTGCCCAGCCGCGATCCGTTGATCTCGGAATAATAGTCGCAGTTGTCGCTCGGGAACGCATAGTACTTGCCGTCCGGATCGTGGCTTTCGATGTCGGCGAAATCAAACAGGACCTTGTTGTTCGCTCGGCAGTACTCGCGGATGATCTGGTTGGCGGCCTTGTTGTCGCTGTCGGCGCCGTGGTCGACGTGGCCGGTCATATAGACGAACGTGACATCGGGATACTCCTGTTCGAACTGGCTCATGGGCGTCAGATACTCGCTGAACAGCCGCCCGCCCGCGTACTTGCCGCTCACCTGGCCGCACCACGACCACATGATGACGTTGACGCGCTCGTGCCCGCGACCATCCAGGTAGCCCCGGGTGTTGTTCACCCAGTCGGGATAGTAGCCGACGTCGCCGCCCATGGCGTAGTCGTGCAGGTCCAGCGCGCCGCCGGAGCCGCCGTGGTTCCAGGCGAACATCCCGGCCGGATGCTGCAAGCCCTTGCCCCCGCCGTTCGCAAATGCCACCAGCCCGGTCATCCCGCTGGTGATCTGCGAGCCATGCGAGGTATGCCCATAGGCAATGTGCAACGACGCCTTGGCCGCCAGAATCGCCTCCGCTGGAATTCGAGCGATGTCCGTGCACGTATGATCGACGATCACCGGCGCCGTCCGCGTCACCGCCCCGGCGGGGAAAACAACCCCAAGCCCCAGCAAAAACACCATACCGATCCGTTGCAGATCCATGACCAGCCTCCCACCGATAAGATTGACATACTCGTCAGTCTCCGGCCCTTCATCATACCAGACCAGACCGTCTCTGTCACGCTCGTTTCTGCGGCCGGCCTGCGTCAGACTCGGGGGGGTTCAGAACTCGATGGGGGTGCCGATCTCCATCACGCGCTCCAGGGGCAGGCCATAGAAGGCCATCGGCCGGGTGGCGTTGCGTGCCATGAAGGCAAACAGCCTCTTTCTCCATCGTGCCATCCCGCGATGGTGATCGCCCACAAGCAGGATCTGGCCGCCGACATAGTAGCTGGCGTCGTCCAGGTCGATGCCCGGCCCGATCTGTTTGATGTTCTGCCGCAGCGCCCGCGGCACGTGGGGGTTCTGCATGAAGCCGAAGTGCAGCACGATCCGGCAGATGCCGTGTCCGAGGTTTTCGATTTCGAGCCGGCGGGACCGAGAAACGCGAGGCACGCCCTCGATGACCACCGTCAGAAGGATCACGTGCTCGTGCAAAGCCCGGCTGTGACGCAGCAGACGCAGCAGCATCGGCGGCGCTCCTATGGCCGTCTCCGACATGAACACCGCGGTTCCCCCGACCCGGGCAGGCGGATTCTGGGCCATCTCGCGGAGCAGCGTTTCGAGCGATTCGACGTTCGTCGCCAGCTTGCCGCGGATGAGAGTGCGCCCGGTCTTCCACGTCCAGAGCACCACGAAGACCACCGTGCCGACCAGCAGCGGGACCCAGCCGCCTTCCACAATCCGGTACAGGTTGGCGCCCAGGAACGCGCTGTCGACCACCACGAACCCCAGCGTCGTCACGATTGCGACCGGCTTGGGCCATCTCCACAGTTCGCGCGCCACCACGTAGGCGAGCATCGTGGTGATGACCATGGTGATCGAGACGGCAATGCCATACGCCGCCGCCAGATTGCTCGATCTGCGGAAGGCCACGACCAGGGCAATCGTCGCCAGCATGAGCAGCCAGTTGATGCCCGGGATGTAGATTTGCCCGACCCGCTCGGAAGAGGTCTGGACGATCCGCACCCGCGGGAACAACCCCAGCAGGGTGGCCTGACGCGTGAGCGAGAAGACGCCGGAGATGATCGCCTGAGAGGCGATGACCGTCGCCACCGTCGCCAGGACCACCATCGGATACAGCGCCCAGGCCGGCGCCAGATGATAGAATGGCTGCGTCACCTCCTCCGGATGGGCCAGGAGCAGGGCGCCCTGGCCGAAGTAGTTCAACAGCAACGCCGGCTGGACCAGCGCGAACCACGTGAATCGGATCGTCCGACGCGTGAAATGGCCCAGGTCCGCGTAGAGCGCTTCGCCCCCTGTGACCACGAGAAAGATCGCGCCGAGCACGAGAAACCCCTCGAGCCCGTTCCTTGCGAGAAACCCGATGGCGTGCGTCGGGACCAGAGCCGACAGTACCGCCGGCTGCAGGAAAATGCCGCGCAGTCCCAGCACCGCCAGTGTGGAGAACCACACGACCATAACCGGGCCGAAGACGAAGCCGACGCGGGTCGTGCCGCGACGCTGGAAGGCGAACAGGAGCACCAGGATGACCACCGTGGCGGGAACGACGTAGGGATCGAACGCCGGCGTGGCGACCTCCAGACCCTCGACCGCGCTGAGCACGGAGATGGCCGGCGTGATCATCCCGTCGCCGTACAGCAGCGCGGCGCCGAACACCCCGAGGATCGCCACCACCTTCCGCTCGGGGTGCGAGCCTTTGTGCATCGGATGAACGAGGGCCATGAGGGCCAGAATCCCGCCTTCGCCCTCGTTGTCGGCGCGCATGACGTAGAGCATGTACTTGGCGGAGATGATTACCACGAGCGACCAGAAGATCAGCGAGAGGACGCCCAGGACATTGTCCGGCGTTGGCGTCAGGAATTGGTGGCCCATGAAGGCCACGCGCAGCGCGTAGATCGGACTGGTGCCGATGTCGCCGAACACGACGCCCAGGGCCGTCAGACACAGAACGAGAAACCTGCCGTGGGATCGGTCGTCCTCCGGCGGACCGCCCTCGCCCGCCAACCGGTCCACCTCGTCCGAGATCCCCTGCCGCGTCCGTCCTGTTGCCACGCTCCTGTCCCTTCCCTGTCGAGCGGTGTTCCCACACCCTGGCCGGCCACGCCGCTGCGGCGCTGTCCCCACCATATAAGCGCCCGCCCCGCCGGCCGTCCAGAGAATTCCCCGCCGCGACCGTCCAACGGGTGCACAGTTCAGGACACTGCCATTCCTGAGGCGTCGAAGCCTCGGGCTGCCGGCTTCCGACTACGTGACGTCTTGCGGATGGCCGAGAACGCCCGCGCGACCAGGGCCCGAGCCTCTTGACGCCGATCAGTAGCCCAGTCGGCCCCAGGTGGCGATTTGCATCTTCTTGACGTCCTCGATGCCGTCTTCGGTGGTGGGTCGGTAGTTGTGCTGCGGGTTGACCATTTTTCCGACCTCGATGGTCTCCTTGCCTCGGTATTTCCAGTAGTCGCTGTGGCCGTCGGCAAAGGCGACGTTGGTGCCGTCGGCATGCCGGACAAACGGCGGGTCCCACCACTGGGGAACGAGGTAATGGATGGCATAGCTGTCCGGGGTGATGCGGCCCTCGTCCAGAAAGACGAGCCGGTACGCCGGAGCGGGGACGGTGATCTCCGACCGCTTCTTGACCATCAGGACCGTGTTGCCCACGCGCACCCCCCGGTTGCCCTCATACGTCCCGGGAGCATCGAAACAACCGTTCATGCCATAGGCGGTCGAGTACGTGCGCATCTCGCCGCGGATACCGGTCGGGCAGCGGTACACCTTCTCGGCCTTGGCGTAAGGAAACAGCGCACCGAGCCGGATGGCCTCCATCTGGGTCTCCTGCGGCCGTTGCTCGCCCGTCGCATAGCCGCTGGCGCAGTCGTTGCCTACCCAATACCGTTCGCCCGCGTGCGGGCCCGAAGTGGGGACCGGCGCCGCCGGTGCACCGGACGGATCCCAGTATGCCTCACCGTTGACGATCCGGTCGTCGTTCTCGTCGGCGTACATGATCCAGCAGAGCGTGAGGGTCTTCATGTGGTTCAGGCACACGGCGCGGCGGCCCTGCTCGCGGACCCGGTTCAGCGTCGGCATCAGGATGGCCATCAGAATCGCGATGATGGCGATCACCACCAGCAGCTCGATCAGTGTGAATGCCTCGCCCCGTCTGACGTCTCGGCAATCGGAAGTGCCGGCTCCTGCCACCGCACGGCCAGTTCTCTGTCTTTGCTCGCCCATAATGAAGCTCCTTCGTCGGCCACCACTCATGAAAGTCCCGCAGAGCATTCGACAACCTGTCGCGATTCTGGCAATCCGGACAATAAGGGCAGAATCAAGGACAAAGCAGCGACTTCTCCGGCGGCTTCTCCCTCATAGTCGGTCCGGTCCTCGCATGTTGCTTGTGCGTCCGTTCTGCCTGTCGGCCCGATTCTTGCCGCTTCTCGGCGCAAACGTCCTCCGTGCACGTCCGAGATCACTCTACCGCAAGGCTCGTTCGGCGTCAAGGCCGCCACCGACGTAAGGCGGCTCGCAGACCCGGGCCGGCCTGCACGTCTCGGAACCATACGAGGCGAAAATTCCAGGCTACCCTGCGGCCGGCACGTCGCGGAGAAGCTTACGCACGAGTACCCCGTCCTGTAATGCAGACCTCGCCGGCGTGCCGTCGCGGATCCCGCGTGTCAAGATGTGGCATCGGCACAATACAGGGAAGATCATGCCGGAATGCGTTGACAAACTGGGTGACAGTTTGCTACAATACGGCCTGTTGATGTCTATGGGGGTAGACGTTTTCGTGCTCGGTGCAACAAAGGCATCCCTGCGGATGTCGTGGTCTCGTTCACTGTGGTTGGACGCCAGGTCGATCCGCCGCATGTCGATCCTCACCGCAGCGCGAACGCATAGCCGCCGATCCCACCCGAGGGTGGTCGCAGAAGCAGCCTCGCGGCTGTGCCGACGGAAATCGAACCAATCGGGATAGAATTTGAACCAGAATAGGAGCCACCATCATGAAGAAGTGCAGCATTGCAGTCGTTACCATGTTGATCGCCCTGATCGGAGGGTCTGTCTCCGCCGATGTCACGCCAAGCCTCGTGGTCTCCGGCAACGAATTCGTCCACACGATGGATTTCCACACGGGTTTCCATTGGTGGGGCGGATACATTGAAACCGCGGACTACATCACGATCGGCAACCATGCGAACATCGAGTACACCCACGACCTGAACGCCGGTCCCCACGGACTGGATATCCCCAACACGCATCGCGTCACGGATGCCGCCCTCTCGCTGACGTTCGGCGACGATGAAGGTGACAGTCACGGCTGGTTCTTCGGGTACTATGACTACCGGGAGTTTGTGAAGCTCGCGTACGACGGCGTCACCTGGTTCGACATCACCGACGTGTCGAACGGCCAGGATGTAGACAGCGGCACCTATTCCACCGTTCTGGCCATCGACTGGCTCACGGACGGCAAGCTAAATGTGCAACTGGACATCTGGAATCCTCTGGGAAACGCCGACCTTCGCCTGTACTCCTCCACGCTCAGCGGGCACTTTGAGGACGTGCCGGCCGATGCTCCTCACGCCCCGGTTCCCGGCGCGGCCCTGCTGGGCATGCTCGGGCTCGGCGTAGCCGGAACGAAGCTCCGCAGGCGGTCGTAGCAGCCCTCCGGGCCACCGCTGCGGCCTCAGGAACAACGCGGTTTTTTTACGGCCGGCAGGGATCCCCACTCGGTTCTTTGCCGGCCGTTCTTCTTGCTCCCCCCTGCCGGTGTTGTGCAATCCAGGTTCGTCCCGCCCGTTCCGCAACCCGGGTGGACCACAGAACGCGGGGGCCGTTTGGGATGGAAACAAGGGGCCGCGCCGGGTATAATGACAGACGGTGAGGTGGACGCAGGATGTGCCTGTACTGATTCAACCGGCGGTCCGCATAGACATCGGGGCACCCGGCTGTGTCCGGAATGGGATGACCTCTGGAAAGGTTTGGACGGTTTTGAAAGACGGTATTGAACCCTTGAAGAAGCTCAGCCGCGCGATCGCGCCGGTCGAGACGTGGCTGCCGCAGGACCGGGTCCCGTGGGTAATTGCCGGGCCGTGCAGCGCCGAATCGCTGAAACAAATGCTGGCCACCGCCAGGGGCCTGCTCAAGTCCTCGCACGTCAAAGTGTTCCGAGCCGGCATCTGGAAGCCGCGGACCCGCCCGAATTCGTTCGAGGGCGTCGGCGAGGTCGGGCTTGACTGGCTCAAGGCGGTTAAGGAGGAGACGGGCCTTCCGACCGCCACCGAGGTCGCCAACACCGAGCACGTCGAGCTGTGCCTGCGCCACGGCGTGGACATCCTCTGGATCGGAGCCCGCACCACGGTCAGCCCGTTCTCCGTCCAGGAGATCGCCAACGCCCTGCGCGGCGTTGACATCGCGGTCATGGTGAAAAACCCGATCAACGCCGATCTGGGCCTGTGGCTGGGCGCCGTCGAGCGGCTGCTCGACGCAGGCATCAGCAAGCTGGCGGCGCTGCATCGCGGCTTCTCCACCTACGTCGAGACCGAGTTCCGCAACGAGCCCAACTGGCAGATTCCCATCGAGCTGAAGCGCCGGCTGCCCGATCTGCCGTTGATCTGCGATCCGAGCCACATCGCCGGCGTGCGCCACCTGGTCGAGCCCGTCGCCCAGATGGCCCTTGACCTCGGCATTACCGGTTTGATGATCGAATCGCACTGCCATCCCGAAGAGGCGCTCAGCGATGCCAAGCAGCAGTTGACGCCCAAGGACCTTTGCGCAATGCTGGAACGGCTTCGTGCCAGGGACGCGGAGGTGACCGACCGCGACCTGAAGAGGCACATGGCCCGGCTGCGGTCCCAGATCAGCCATATCGACGCCAAGATTATCGAGGACTTGGCCGAGAGGATGAAGTGGGTCGAGGAGATCGGCCGGCTCAAACAGCAGCACAACATCCCGGTCCTGCAACTGGGGCGGTGGGAGAACCTGCTGGAGGACCATATCGCCAAGGCGGAGAAGGTGGGCCTGGACGCGGACTTCATCAAGGCCATATTCGAAACGATCCACGCCCAGGCGATCAAACGCCAGTTATAGGTGTGATTTGCCCTTCTCGTACCTGTCTGCGGGCCGCCGGGGCGAGCAGGCACGTCGTACGCTCTCGACCCGCAGAATCGCATCCCCAGCGGCGTGACCACCCTTTCGTCCCGTGCCTCTAATGGGTAGAGAGCGCTCCGAAGTCTCCGGCGTGGGCCGGAACAACGAAACTGGACATCGCACGATCGCAGGAAGGATGGGACGAGCCATGAGAGCGCTGATACGAATATGTTGGACGTGGTGGTGCGGGCTTTGGGCCGAAGACTTCTTCACCGACCGCGAGGTTGACATGCACCGCTGGGCCAACAAGTCCGAGGTTCTCCGACGCCTTTCCAGTCATCCGTCCTGACACCTTCAGGGGTACGAGAGGAGGTCCAGAACCCTCCCGCTCGTACCCCTGTCCTTTCGGCGCGGCTTCGATTCCGCGCCTCCATCCACCCTCTCCGGGTCGTCGTGTGGTCTGACAAAACGGTCAATTCGCCATCTCGCACATTGTTGCGGCTTCCCAATCCTCAGCGAAGCGCCCTACGGCGGTGTGAAGACGGCTCTTGACCGTACCGATAGGGATGTCCAGCATCTGGGCGATCTCGGCATACGGAAACTTGTGGAAGTAAGCCAGGACGATGATCTCGCGCAGCTTGGCCGGCATGCGTGAGATCACGCGCTTGACCGAAGCCGCCCGCTCGTCGCGGATCAGATCGTCGTACGGCATCCGCTCGTCATGGTCCAGCGCGTTGACCACGTCGTCGATGGTCGATTCCTCGCTGTCGAACATATTGCCCAATTGCGCCACCTCGTTGCGCTGCATGCGGCGCAGCGCGTCCTTGGCCTTGTTGGCCGCGATGGTGAACAGCCAGGGACGCAGGGGTCTGGATACATCGAATGTGTCCCGACTGACGAACAACTGAAGGAACGTCTCCTGGAACACATCTTCGATCAGATCAGACCGGTTGAGGAACCGTCTCAGGAAGGCGTAGACACTGTCTCGATACCGGTCCATCAGTTCCTGAAATGCCTGTTCATCGCCTGCCGCATATCTCTTCAAGAGTTTGGTGTCATCCATAGCAATCCCCTTCGAATAGTTGCCTATCTTGATTACGTGTCATGTTAGCAGATGGGGCATTTGTGCAAATCGGGCATTCGCTGGTTGTGGCATCCGGATTCCCCTCGGTTTCCATATCGGGAAATCCCCGATAGCCCAGTCGTCTTGCGGGTCTTTGACGGGCAATACCCCTACTCCATGCAGGTCAATTCGTGTCCAGCCGTGCGCGATGCAGGAGCGGATTTCTGTTGATCGCCCGGCATCCCCGCATATAATGCGTCTGCTCGGCGTAGCGGACGGATGCGACCCGGATGTACGAGTCGAGCGGTCCTCGTGTGAGGGTCCGGCGTCGGGATTGTGCCGTGGCGTCCGGGGCTGGAAGAATGGACATTGGCACCCCCACATGGGAGGCTCCATTATGACAGACCGTGGCGAACAGACGCCGGGGAGGGACGCCGGTTTGGGGGCTCCACTGGGAGAGGTTCTCACGCAGGCGGTGTTGGATTCCCTGGACTATCCCTTCTATGTGATTGACGCGTGCACCTGCCAGATCCTGTTGGTCAACCGGGCCGCCCACCGGGCCGTTGTCGGCAACGAACTCACCTGCTACCAACTGACGCACGGCCGGGCAACTCCCTGCGACGATGGTGGGCACATGTGTCCCCGCAGAACGGTCGTCCGTACGAAGCAGCCGGTCACCGTCGAACACATCCATCGCGACCCCGCGGGGCATCCGCAGACCATGGAGGTGCACGCCTTCCCCGTCTTCGACGACCAAGGCCGGGTCGTCCGGGTCCTCGAATACTGCGTCGACATCGGGCGGCGTCGCAGAACCGAGCGACAGATTCGCCAGCTCAACGAACGACTCGAACAGCGCGTGCGGGAGCGGACGGCCGAGTTGGGTGCCGCCAATGAACGCCTGCGTCTGGAGTCTCAGCGCCGACGCCGTCTCGAACGGGATTTGCTGGAGATCAGCGAACGGGAGCAGCGGCGGATCGGCCAGGAACTCCACGATAGTCTCGGCCAGTTGCTCACCGGCATCGCCATCATGACCAAGGCCCTGGAGCGGAAGCTCCGGCGGCAGGCGATTGCCGAGGCGGGCGATGCCAAGGAGATCGCACGCCTGGTCAACAGCGCCGTCGAGGAAACACGCCATCTGTCGCGCGGCCTGTACCCCGTGGCGCTCGACGAGAACGGTCTGATGGCCGCGCTGGAGTCGCTGGCGGAGGCCACGCAGAATGTATTCCGCATTCCGTGCGTTTTTTCGTGCGAGCGGGCGGTGCTGGTGCGCGACGCCTCCATGGCTCTGCACCTGTACCGGATCGCGCAGGAGGCGGTAACCAACGCCATCCGGCACGGCCAGACGCATCACATTCAGATCGAGCTGAGCGCGCCCACCTCGCGCGGGCTGCTGACGATCACCAGCGATGGACGGCGCTTTGAGGAATGGCCCACCGATCACAAGGGCATCGGGCTCCAGATGATGCGTCACCGCGCCGAGATGATCAACGGAACCCTTGAGGTGCAACCCGGTCCCGATGGCGGGACGCGGGTCACCTGTGCTTTTGACACGCAGTCACGAGTCAGCGAAGGGGAGATGGAGCATGGCCTCACGGATGCAGGGCAGGACCGACCCATCTGAGAAACGCCGCATCATCATCGTCGACGACCATCCCATCGTTCGACAGGGCCTGACCCAACTGATCAACCAGGAAGACGACCTGTACGTCTGCGGTCAGGCGGAGGATGCGCATCAGGCCATGCGCGCCATTCGAGAGCTGAACCCGGATCTCGTCATCGTCGACATCTCGTTGCGGACCACCAGCGGTATCGAGCTGATCAAAGATATCAAAGTGCAGTTTCCCAACCTGCCGGTGCTGACGTTGTCGATGCATGACGAGGCGATCTATGCCGAACGGGCGCTCCGCGCCGGGGCCAGAGGGTACATCATGAAGCAGGAGGCGACCGAGGAGGTGGTCAACGCCATTCGTCGCGTCCTGGCCGGGACGGTCTACGTAAGTCAGGGGATGGCCGCCAAGATGGTCAGTAAGATCATCGCCGGCCCGAGCGAGAAAGGCACCTCCCCCGTCGACCGGCTCAGCGACCGCGAACTGGAGGTCTTCCGCCTGATCGGCGAAGGCTACGGGACGCGCGAGATGGCCGAGAAGCTGTACCTGAGTGTCAAGACCATCGAGACCTACCGCGCCCATATCAAGGAGAAGCTCGATCTCCAGGACGCCAACGAGCTGCTGCGTGCCGCTATCCGCTGGGCCAACGCGCAGCGGTAGCCGCGAACAAGGGATCGCCACGTCAATTCCGCCTGCCCGGGTTGCTCTTTCGACCCTTTTCATCGCTTCGGAATCACCGTGGCCGTTGACGCGAACAGGCCGATTTGGTCTAATATTGTTTGAGCGTCTGCTCGTGGAGGAGACCTTCGCGCTCGGGGCAATCCTGGGCGCCGAATCGCAGTTCTCCCTCGATTCCAGACCGCTTCGTGACGGAGGTGAAAGATGGCCCGATGCACATTCCTTCTCGCGGCTTTCCTCATGGTGCTGTGCAGTCTATCGTCGCCCCTGTACGGCTGGGGATCGGCCACCCACGCGTACATTGCCCACCAGATCGGCGTACGGCAGGGAGCCTCGAACCTGAATGAGGTATACGGTGCAGTGTTGCCGGACGTTTTCAACGTGATGTTCGGCGACCCCTACCAGGGCCAGTTGTGGACGCAGACACATTACGAATTCATGAACCCGGTCGAGTACGCCGAGTTCGAAAGCGACAAGGCACTGGTCATCGGGTTCGCCAGTCACAATGAGGTCTGGGGCGCCGATCAGACCGCTCACGTCAGCTCAATCGTTCAGCCCGGCCAGGGCTACGTGGTGCGCAAGCAGAACGAGCTGGCGGCTGTCCTGGCGCCTCGCATCAGGCTGTTTCTTCTTCTGGGCGGTGTGTCCAACGTAAACACGGTGATCGACGAAATACTGCCGACCGTGGCCCATGCCGCGATTGAAACAGCCGTCGATCTGCTGATCAGCCGGAATGAAGACCCCGCCATCGGCCTGCGTCTGGCGATGGCGGCCCGCACCAGAGGATGGTCGGCTCCAATCCTGCTGTGCAAAGCGTATGCGGCGGATTTCGCCGCAACAGCGGGAACCTCGGAGGCCGTCGCCACGCCGCTCATCGTCGCGGCCGAGAGCGAATTCAGACTTCAGATGGAGTTATACGGAACCCTGCTGAGTCAGGAAGACCCCGTCGCTGCCCTGGCAGAACAGGGCGCCGATCTGGCCTCGTTGCTCCTGGCGGCCGAGATGGGGATCGTCGTCGATATCCCTGCCGATCTGATGAGGGAAATCCTGAATACCGCCATCGACATAGTAAAGGACGACTACGCGGCGGAACTGGCGGCTACCATCACATATGTCCGGGCGGAATTGGAGGCTCACGGGGTCACAAGGACCGCCCTGTAAAGATCAAGCCTGCCGGGCGGAATGACTCGCGCAATCCACCCCTTGCGCCGAGTTGCGCTTTCAGATGGCGCTGGGCCCGGCTCTGAGGTTTGGCCCGGTCTCGGAGCAAGGGTAGGCAACGCTCCGCACGATAGCCCGATCGTTGAATCCCTTTTCACGCAGGGCAAGGTACCGACGCAAACGATGCGAATATAGGGGCACGGAAGAGGCTCGCGCCCGTGTCTGGCAACCTCGCCTGTCTATCAGACAGGCACGACGGTGACCTCCTACCGCTGACGAGGCTGCAATCGCACGGTGGCGATGCCAAACGCCTTGACCGGCACGTCAACGCCGTATTCCGCCGACTCCAGTTCGGTCTGATTCTTCTCCACGAGGTTCGTCTGCCAGGCCTTCTCGATGCTCAAGCCGGACACGCTGAGCGTCGCGGTCGTCGGCCTGCCATCGGTCTCGATCAAGCGGACAATGATACCGTCGCGGTCCTCCGCCTGCTTGATGGTGGTCAGCAGCACATTCGAGGGCTCCACGCGGCAGAAGCTCGCCTGACCCTCCAAGTCGCCCTGCCTTGGACCGTTGATGACTATGGCGGCGAGCGGATTGTGGGCGGCCCAGCCGAAGTCACGATTGACGCGGTTGGCCTGCGGCCCAAGATGGCTGGTCAGACTGTAGCGAAAGAGAAGGTCACTCTGCTGCACCGGCTGGAAATTCGTACGGAAGTTGCTGTCCAGGACGAAGGCATACATGTGCCCGGTTGTGAGTTGCTTGGGCGTGACGAAGGGCTGCCCGAAGTCCGGCGCCGTCACGCCGTGGTGGGCCTGCGAGACGTAGCAGGGCCACAGGCCGCCGAACTCGATCAGATGCGACTCCACTGGCGAGAGCGTGATTCCCACATCCGGGTTCGACACGCTCGCCCAGTGCTGCACGGCGTAATAGTTCGAGTTCGACCCAGGGAACTGATCCCGCAGCGGTTCGATCACCGAGTTGGAGCCCTCGAACCGAAACGCCGGCGCATCGACCTCGAACGGAAACGCGAAGTAGACCTCCAGCAGCGGCGTCGAGTCCTTCAGGACGCGGTTGAACAGGTCGATCCGCTTGATCCGGTCGTACAGGACCACCTCCTGGACGATCTGGGGGCAGCCCGGGCCGAAGCCGCGAGACACCAGGCTTGCGCAGACCGGCCCTTTCTGTCCGGTGCGAATCTCGCTGCACATCGGGCCTTCGCGCTTGCTCGTCTGCACCCACTTGGCTACGAACTGGTTCAGTTTGTCCGGTGATTCGCGGTCCACCAGCTCGCGCGACAAAGCCTTGTCGTAGAGGCTCGCGATCGCGCCGGTCCGCGGGTCGAGCGTGACCCGGAAGAAACGGTTCTCGATGGTGTTCCCGGTGACGGCCGGCCCACTGTCCCATTTGGCGGCGTTCTGCCGTGACACAATGCGATAGGTCTTGTAGCCCATGGAGGGAACGCCCTCCGCGACAAACAGCAGATCGAACAACTCATTTCGCTCGAACTGCCCGCGCGCCCAGCGGTGCGGGGCATAGGGAACAGCGGCCAGCGGACCGTCGAGCTCAACGACCTGACAAGGCACCGTCTGCCCGCTGCTGGTATCGACCAGATCGAAGGGGCCTTCCACGGCACACTTCGTCACGCGCACCACATCGGTTCGGTCGAAGGCCAGCGGATTGAAGACCACGATATGCCGCCCCGATTGTCCGAGTCGGATGTTCTTCGCGATACTCTGCAAGCTCCCTGACAGGACGGATTGGGCCAGTCCGGCGGCGCGGTAGGCATAATGGCTCTTCTCATTCCAGGCCCAGTCCTGGAGCTCGCCCGCCGGATAGTCCTTGCCCCAGGTGTGCTCGTCGTACAGGAGCATGTCGTCGTAGGCGCGGGCGATCGTTTCCGACGGATACGCCTGATCGCAGACCAGCGAGGCAATCGTTGCAGCCTTCTCGGCCGAGAGCAGCTTGTCATGGGTCAGACGGTTGATGGTGGTCTCTTTGGCCGTCGAGACGGCGCCCACCACGTAGTCCGTGTGCGGCAGCTCGCCGCGAAACGTGCGAACGTCGTCGCACTGCTTTTCGAGGGCTTTGAAGAACATGGTGTTCGTGGCGACGACGAGCCTCGGATACGCCCACGTCTCGTTCCACTGCCTTACCACCTCGCTGATCCTTCTGTCGGGCGGGTGGTTGTCGACGCCATTGTGGATGTACCGCATCACGTCGAACGGCGAACTCCGGTCGTCCATCTCGTCGAGCATGCCGGGCAAAGCCTGCATGACCTCATCATAGGTGTCCGGCCCGATCACGCGGCTGAAGAAACCGTAGCTGCCCTGGTAGTAGACCAGGACCGTCCGCCCATCCGGCCCCTGCCAGCGGAAGGCGTCGGGCCGGCCGTGACGAAGGATGGCCGCCTCGTCCCAGAATGTGTGGATGTCGTTGCGGCCCCACTCGAAATAGGTAGGCAGTCCGGCGAAGAAGTACTTGATGTCGGCGCCCGAAAGGACGGACGCCAGGCCCCAGCTCAGACCGGGCAGATCGGTGATCGAGCCGACGGCGATCTCGCCGCCATACTGCCGCACGAACCGGAAGGACGGATACATCAGCCGGATCTGCTGCTCGTGCCCGCACAGGGCGTCGATCTCGTTGCCGAACAGGGCGCCGATTTCGATCCGCCCCTGCCGGACATAGGCTGCGAATCGGTCGATTGTCTCCTGGGGCCTGTTCTCGACAAAATGTGCCAGCGACCACGTGCCCTCCAGCGTGTAGCGGTACTTCGCCTCGTCCGGCCAGTCGCTGGTCTCGTCGCAGAATCGCAGCACGTCGTCGTAGAAGCCCGCGTAGAGGTTCAGGACGTTCTCGATCGTGTCGGTGTAGCCCAGGTCATGGTGCGTGATCGGCACGAAGTAGATGGTCCAGTGCTTGCGAGGCTGCCACGGGGTCCGGTGCGTGGCCAGGACCTTGCCGCCCGTCCGGAGAACGAACTCGGCGGACGCCGCCTCCCGAACATCCGGCGTCTGGAATCGCAGCGTGGACTCGCCTGGCGGGATCGGCACCAAAGGCCCCGTTCGGCGGGCCGAGCCGATCCGGACTTCCAGATCGCCTTGGACGGCATCGCCGGCGTTCTCGACGGCGACCTCGACCGTCTGAACCAGTCCATCCCCGTCGCGCGAGAACAGAACCGTCGGGCGAACCGATACGATCCGGATCGACGAGCCGCTCGCCGGAGCATTCTGAGCCTCCGCACAGAAAGGGATCGCTGCAAGCAAAACGCCGCAGAACAAGGCACGCGTCGACATGGGATACAGGCATCGCTGCGGCACACGACAAACGGCCGCTGTATGAGTGAGGTTCATCGTCTCTCCTTTCGTTCGCGCTCCTGACCGGACAGGACTGGCACATATCTGCATGATCTGTTCAGGTTATGAGGCGGCCCCCCTGCTGTCAACGGTTTCGCCGAACGCGCCGTCGGGCTGTAACTTGAACGGGCCCGACCGCGCTGCTATCCTCACCGCGAGGAAATTGTGGTATCCGTCACTGCCTGATGTAAGGAGAATGACCGTATGAGACTGACCTTCCAGGTCTTTGCCGCCTTGCTGCTGTCTTGCACACTGGCTGCTGTCGGCGCGGAGAGAATCGATCCGGCGGTGGCTACAGCAGACCCTTGCGATGGGACGCTGTGGTACGACGGCCGGCTCCTTCTGCTGGAGGGCAAGGGCTGGGAGAACACCGAATCGTATTACGACCGGCTGCCCGCCAAGGCAAGAGACAAGGTCCGCGCTCCGGTCTGGGACCTCAGTCAGCACAGTGCCGGGATGTGTCTTCGCTTCCTGACGGAGGCAACATCGGTCCGGATTCGCTGGACGCTCCGCCGTGAAAACCTGGCGATGCCCCACATGCCCGCCACGGGAGTGAGCGGGATCGACTTGTACGCGAGGACCGACAACGGACAATGGACGTTCGTGCAAAACGGGCGACCCACTTCCAGATCGAACGAGGCATCGTTCCGCGTGAGGCCGGACGCCGAATGCATGTTGTACCTGCCTCTGTACAACGGAGTGGAGTCGATCCAGATCGGCGTCGCCAGGGACAAGGGCATTTCGAGACCTGCGGCTGGCGTCGTGTCGCACAAGCCGATCGTGTTCTACGGCACGTCCATCACCCAGGGCGGATGCGCCTCCCGCCCGGGCATGGCGTCCACCGCCATCGTCCGCAGACAGCTTGACGTGCCCGTGGTCAACCTCGGCTTCTCGGGCAACGGCAGGATGGAGCCGGAGATAGCGGACCTTCTGGCGGAGCTGGACCCGGCGGTGTACGTCCTCGATTGTCTGTGGAACATGCAGCCCGCTGAGGTCTCGGAGCGGGTAGGACCGTTCGTCAAAACGCTTCGGACGGCCCGGCCTGACACACCGATCCTGCTCGTGGAGGACTCCAGCGTCAACAATACCACGCCGACGGAGAAAGGCACGATCCTCCGGCGGATCTATGAGGAGCTGACGGCCGAGGGAATCGGCAACCTGCATTTCCTGTCCAATCGAGACATGCTCGGGACCGATGGAGACGGCACGGTCGACGGCTGTCACCCCAATGACGTGGGAATGATGCGACAGGCCGCTCAGTTCACTCGGTCGCTGGCCGCGATACTCGGCATGCCGCCTCGTTAGGACTGTCTCCGAGGGCAACGAGATTCACTTGCCCTGAGGCACGAACGGAAACAGCGTGCGCAACTCGTCCTTCGTCGGGGACCGTCCGTACTCGCAGACCTCGAAGGCCTCCGCATACCGGACCTTCTTGCCTGCCTCCTCGCCGTACAGCTCAATCAGCTTGTCACGATACTGGTTGGCGAGGTCCACGTGCTGCTGCCGAAGCCAGCCCTTGCGCAGTTGCTCCTGCCGGGCCTTCAGATCGGCCGCGTCTCGCGGGATATCGCCGGCGCTGCCGCCGCAGCCGCCTTCGATGAATTGCGACACGAGCTCCGCCATCGCATCAAGCTTGCGCTCGATCACGGAATCGATGGAGACGACAATATCAGGACGGAACGGATTAGGCTTCTGGAACCCGTCGGAGGCGTAGAGAAACACCGGGTTCTTCTTTATCGCGGGCACGTCGGGGCAGAAGAACGGCACGGTGACCATGTACGCCGCATCCTGGACCAGGATGCCTGTATAGCGATGGTCCGGATGGTAGTCGTTCGGCCGGTGGGTGATCACGATGTCCGCATTCCAGTGGCGGATCAGGCGGGTGAACGTCCGGCGGTTCTCCAGCGTTGGCTCGATCTCGCCGTCATGGATGTCGAGCACCTGGACCGTGTTGCCCAGGATTTTGGCGGCCTTCTGAACTTCCGCCGTGCGCCGCAGGGCCAGCGGCCCGCCGGCCGTCTGCCAGTGCCCAATGTCGCCGTTTGTGGTCGAGACGAACTTCACATGATGGCCCAGGTCGCTCCACAGACATGCCACACCGCCGGCGTAGATCTCACAGTCATCCGGGTGCGCTCCAAACGCGATGATCCGCAGCTTGCCGTCTTCGGGCGGCGCCTTTTCCAGACTCGCCATTGTGGACCCCACCGCGGCGGCAACGTCTGCGGCGGAACTCGCCATCCCCAGCCGCGCGGCACCGAACGAACCGGCGAAAACCAACCCGCAGAAGACTCCACACACATACCACTGCCATCGCTTCATGGGACTGTCTCCTTTCTGAACGTCCTTTCGCTATCCACTTCTCGGTGGCCCAGGGCGCTACTCAGTGACCAGCGGCGCCGTCTTGGCGGCCGCATCGCGGAAGAGCAGCGCGAACAGACCCAGCAGCACCGCGCTCATGACCGTCATGATGATCCAGATGGGATTCCAGTCCACGACGCCGTCCGTTGTGTACCTGTTGATGAGCTGCACATTGAAATAGGTTCCGAGGAGCATCCCCACGCCGTAGCAGACCAGGATGATGAAGCCCTGGGCCTGGGCGCGAATTTCCGGAGGCGCCTTCTTGTCCACGTAGACCTGCCCGCCGACGAAGAAGAAACCGAAGATCACACCATGCACGAGAATGGCGATGTAATAGGGCCAGGTCTGCCCCATGGCCCCGCCCGTCCAGAAGGCCGCGTAGCGCACCAGCAGCGCACCCAGCCCGATGACCATGGCCCAGCGGGCGCCGAACCGCACCAGCGCGATAGGTACAACCAGCATGACGAACATCTCCACCAACTGGCCCAGATTCATGGTCGCCGTGATGAGTTTGAAGCCCTGGCTCTCGAAGAACTGCGAGCCGAGAGAGAAGTACATGGTGAACGGGACCATCACGAGCATGGAGATGATGATGAACAGGGCAAAGTTGCGGTCCTTCATGAGTGTCAGCGCCTGCAACCCAAGCACGTTGACGACCGAAGACTTTTGGCCCTTGGCCGGAGGCGGCGTGTTGGGCAGGGTCAGGTTCAGCAGGGCCGCCACCAACGCCGTACCTGCACCGCAGTACAGAGGAATCGCCGTGTTGTCGATCTTCAGGCCATCGTACAGCCTGGCCGCCACGATGCTGAAGACCCCGGACGCCACCCAGCCGATCGAGCCGAACAGCCGAATCTGGGGAAACTTCTCCGAGGGGGCGTTGGCCATAGCGATGGCGTTGGTCAGACTCCACGTCGGCATGTAGCAGAACATGGCCAGCAGCAGAATCACGAACAAGGCCGTCGCATCGGTAACGCGCGCCCCAAAGAAAAACAGCACGGCGCAACACAGATTCAGGGCCGTCAGCACCTTCTGGCTGGCGAAGTGACGGTCCGCCACCATGCAGAAGACCGGGGCGATCAGACAGCCCAGCGGCATGACGCTGAGAATCCACGCCTTGGCGTCGCCTTCGATGCCCAGTTTCGTCAGGTAGGCCGCCAGGGGAACCCACCAGACCGCGAACATCAGGTACTGGAGAAACATCATGACACTCAGACGCACTCTGACGCTCAGGGGCATCGCATCCATGGCACAACTCCCTTCCTGGTAAAGAAGTGCAGATCCGTGAGCCGCTCTACTGCGAGTTCAGGCCTCACAAGACCGGCGGCAATCATACCATGCCGGCCGGTGTGCGAATACGGTATCTGCGGCACAAGGCGTCTTTTTCCCGCTGTCACCTCCGGCACTGGCTCGAACCAGTGCTGGATTCGGAGGATTGCCCGCCGCGTGTCTTTCGGGTACATTTTCCCTTGGCTTTCTTGTGCACCCACAGGCAATGGCAACCGGCGGGGACAATTCATGGCACAGACATCGAAAAAGTACCTTGTGGTGGTGATCGTCGGTCTCGTTTCGGTGGCTGGGGCCGCCGCTGAGCCGCTATTCTTCGATACCAACGACACGGGGCCGGCTCCGGCTGATGTCCCCGCCGTTCGGCCTTGGCGAACCGTCTGCCTCGATCCCGACTACGGCGGCCAATGGGTCGTTGCGGCCGATCTCGACGCAGACGGCCGGGTCGATTTCGTCTCCTGTGAAAACCACAACGTCGGCGACGTTCATTACACCTCGACCGCCGTCGCGCACCGCCTGGACGGCAGTGTGCTGTGGCGCTGGGGCGATGCCGACACCGGCCGCAAGGAATGGCACCACGACGTCGCCTGCCAGGTTCACGATTGGGATGGTGACGGCCACCCCGAGGTCATCCTCGCCACCAGGGGGGCCCTCGTGGAGCTGGACGGCCGCACCGGCGCCGAGCGGCGCCGCATCCCGATCGCCGAGGACGCCACCGACTGCGTCGTCTTCGCCGACCTTGCCGGGCGGGGCCGCCCTACCGATGTCCTCGTCAAGAACCGCTATCACGACATCTACGCGTACAACTGCCTCGGCGATCTGCTCTGGCACGTCCGCGATCCGGGCGGCGCCTCGACCGCGCACCAGCCACGTCCGCTCGATCTGGACGGCGACGGCAAGGACGAAATCGCCGCGGGCTACGCGCTGCTCAACGCCGACGGCTCACTGCGATGGAGGTTCCGCTCGGCCAGGGTCGACGAGAACCGCGGCCATCTCGACTGCATCCGCCTGTTTCGCCGCGCCGACAGGCTGGAAGATGTTCGTCTGGTCCTCACCCTTTGCGGCGCCAAGGGCATTGCCATGATCGACGGAAACGGACGGGTGATCTGGGAGCAGGTGGGCAGTCATTTCGAGTCCATCGATATCGGCCGCGTCATCGCGGAACACCCGGGCCCCCAAATCCTCGTGGATATCGATCACCAGCCTTTCGGCAAGGCACCTCTTCTGCTGATGGATGAGAACGGCGTCCTGCTCGGCCGCATCAACACCGATTACGCCCGCCATCATCATCTGCTCGACTGGACCGGCGACGGGCTCGACGAGATCGTCAACGCGCACAGCGGCGCGGTCTACGACCACGCGGGCCGACGCATCGCGACGCTCACCGCCCCCAAGGCAGACAGGGGCGAACGCAGCATGCTGATCGGCGATTTCACGGGCGACGGTGTGCCGGATGTGACACTCGTCACAACCGATGCCCTCTACGTCTTCAGGAACGACAACGGCGCCAAGCCCGCACAAGGCACCAGCCTGGGAAGCGAGTTCAACTTCACGCTCTACTGATCGATTTCTCCGGCGGCGCTACTCGCCCACGCCCAGGCGCTTCTGCAACTGCTCCAGGGATACCCCCTTGGTTTCGGGCAGGTACTTCAGCACCAGGACGAATTGCACGAGCATCATCACGGCGAAGAAGCCAAACGCCGCAGCGCCTGAGTCACTCGCCACGACCGGGAACAGCCAGCTCACGCCGATGCAGAGCAGCCAGATCAGAAAACAGGCCGCCGCCGATCCCGAGGCGCGAATCGCATTGGGCAGCAGTTCGTTGATGCATACCCACACGACGGCGCCCTGTGAGTAGGCGTGCGAGCCCACGATCCCCATCATCGCCACGATGACGATCCAGCCCTGTGTGTGCGTATGGAAAAACCCAGGCGGCCAATCCATGGGACAGAATGAAGGTCACGGACCCGGCCAGCAGAAGCGCCTTGCGTCCGACCCGGTCGATCAGCGCCATCGCAAACACCGTCATGACGAGATTCGTCAGGCCGATGATCACCGACTGCATCAGGGCCCCTGCCTTGTCCGCGCCGGCCATACGGAAGATGTCGGCGGTGTAATAAATCACCGCGTTGATGCCGTCCAACTGGTTGAAGGCGGCGATCATGCCGGCCAGCAACAGCGGCTTGAGATACTTGCGATGCAGAAGGCTCTGATGGCCGCCGATCCTCTCGGAGCGGAGCGACTGCTCGATTTCATCGACCTCCCGCCGAGGGTCTTCATGGCCGAACCTCGTCAGGACCTCTTCGGCCGCCGCACGGTCCCCTTTCTTCACCAGCCAGCGGGGGCTTTCCGGAATCAGGATCGAGGCCACAAGAAAGACCGCCGCCGGGACCGCCTCCACGCCGAACATCCATCGCCACGCCGCCGGATGCTCCGGCCCCAGCAGATAGGCCACTGAGTAATTCGAGAAATACGCGGCCAGGATGCCCACGACGATGTTCAACTGGCTGACCGCCACCAACAGGCCGCGGCGGCGCGCCGGAGCAATCTCCGTGATGTACACCGGCGAGACAACGGACGCCCCGCCGACCGCAATACCGCCGATCCAGCGGAAGAACAACAGCGAATACCAGTTCCAGGCATAGGCACAGCCGACCGCCGACACCAGATAGAAGAAGGCCAGCACCGTCAGCACGGGCCGCCGACCCCACCAGTCCGCCGGCCGGCCCACCAGCACAGCGCCGAAAAGGGTCCCAATCAGAGCGCTGGAGACGGTGAAGCCCAGGAGATTATCGTTGAGTGAGTATACGCCTCGCAGAGCTTCCGTCGTGCCCGAGATCACCGCCGTATCGAACCCGAACAGAAACGAACCCAACGCCGCGATGATGGAACTGGTCAACAGCATCGCACCGCCATGCGTCTCCTTCGTACCGCCATCGCCGGTCATGTCCATGTCGCGCGGCCTCGCATTTGTCATAGTGGCCTAATTGAACTCGGCCCGTAGCGTCACCAGCCCCCACGCGGGCACATCGATGGCCGCCCCTACAGGCTCGCCCGCCCGCTCGCTCGTATCGCTCAGGAAGACGGCCGCCGGCCGGACACTGCCCCACTTCAGATGGGCCGACCGCGCTTTGTCCGTCGCGCCGAACAGACGGACGATCAGAGCACGGCCGTCGTCGCTGGGCTTGACAGCCGTCACGAGACAATCGGCGGGCTCGACGCTCAACAACGGCACGTTGCAGGGCTTCGGGCCCGTCGCACGCACGGCCAGGAGCGGCTGGCTGAAACCGGTGGCAAAGCGTGACGCCTCGGCCGGATCGCGACGCCGATGGGGTCGCAGGACAAACCGGAAAACGGTCGGGCCCTCCTGGTAGGCGCGGTAGTTGGTGCCCCAGTGATTGTTCATGGCCCAGGAGTAGAGCTTCTGCGTCGGCTCCACGCGCCGTCGCCAGACGTTCGGATCGGTCTGCGAGTTGAGCAGCGTGGCGGTGATGCCTCCCACCTGCACGAGCGGCGCATCGAGCGTCACCCACGTGATGCCGCGCTCGGCGTTGGAGACATCGGCCCAGCGGCCCACCGTGAACCAGTTCTTGCACGCGCTGGGCATCTGGTCGATCTCCGGACGCATCATGCCCAGCGGAATATCGAGGAGCATCTCGCCATCCGGCACGGCAAAGGCAAACGCAAAATTCACACTCTCCTTGCCCTCTTTGGCGTGGTAGCTCTTCGCTTGCAGCCGCTCTTTGTCCACCGTATTGGTAAGCTCGACATAATCACACCCGGCCACCACGCGCAGCTCCCGCACGAGCTTCTTGCAGCCCGGCGCTGCTGACTCGATGACCAGCGACGCAACGAGCGGGCCTTTTTCGCCGGCGCGAATCGTCACCGGCTCGCTGCGCTGAACGTCCTTTGGATCGTCGCCAATCAGATACAGATAGTCGTTGAGCGCTTCACCCACGTGGGTGTCGGCGAAGTTGCCGCTGTGGCCCCTGGCCGTCAATTCGACGATGCCGCCGGTCCTCTCGTCGACCCGCACACGAATGGCACCGCTGTCCAGAGTGGCGCCCTCCGCAGTCGCGTGACCCTCGACATGAGGCGCACCGGAAACCACGGCATACCGACGGGCGGCGAACGGCGGCACTTCGCGCGCCAGGAAGACCAGCTCGCCGGATGTCAGTCGTTGCGACGGGACCGGCCGGCCCGCCTCGTCGGTGACGCGGTCCCCGGCAGCAGGTAGTGGTGAATAATCATTCGCCCGTGCTTTCGAGACAGTCACCAGCTCCGTGCGTGGCCAGGAAAGCGTGTTGAAGACATCCACCATTCCAACCGTGGCGCCGGAATCGATTCGCTCGGCTCCGAGGGAGGCCGCCAGCAGCTCACGAGACTGCCGGTCCGCCGACTCGGCGTAGCTGCGCTTGATGTCCCATTGTTCGAGCGTCTCTTTCCGCTGCGGCTCGCTCACGCTGCACCAGGCGCCCCAGGTGTGCTCGGAGTACAACAGCACCTTGTTCCACGCCTCTTCGAAAGCCTCGGCCGGGTACGCGGACGGACGCAGCATCGCGAAGAGCGCCTCCGCCTGACTGAGCCGGTCGGAGCTGGCACGGTTCATCGCGGTTTCCAGGGCAGATGAGCCGGCGCCGTCCTCCCAGTACGGCGTCCAGTCCCCTCGCACGAGCGGCAGCCTGTCGCCGTAGTGCTGTTCGAACGCCCGGAATGCCTCGCTCGTGCCGCAGATGACGAAGCGAGGCCAAGCGTATTTGGCGTTCCAGTCGCGGACGAACTCACAGATAGCCGGGTCCGGCACCGCGTTGTCGCCGTGGCCCGCCCACCGCACGTAGGCGATATCGAACGGATAGCCGCGCTGCTCCAGCCCATCGGAAAAGTCCTCGACCAATCGGGCCGACATTTTCCCGTAACGGTGCGACATCGCGTAGCCCCAGAATGGAATCCAGACGAGCACCTTCGACCGCTCGTCGGGACCCACCCAATAGAACGGCTTGTTCTCCCACTCGCGCAGAATGGTGCCGATGCGGTCGAAGTAATTCGGCGCCACGGAGAAGTAGCGGATTCCCGCCTGGGCCATGGCGGTAACCGTGCCCCACGTGTACCCCGGGACATCGGAGATCATGGCCGCGTCGATCGGCACGCCGATCTGCTCGGCCAGCTCCGTGGCGTACCTGAACAGGCGAATCAGCTCCTCCGGCCGGCACAGCCCGGTCAGTTCGTTGAGGTACATGCCGTTGAGCACCACCTGTCCGTTCTTGACTGCATCGAGGAACTCCGCTCGCTGCCGGTCGTCGAGACGGCGCAGATACAGGTCCGCCGCCCAGAGCACCTCGACGTTCCACACAAAACGAGACCCTTCGGGGTAGTCGGCCGTTCGTTTGGCGGCGGCGATCCCATCGACAAGATTCTGCACCTGCCTGGCCTCGATGGCGGTCTGAATCTCGGTATAGCCGATATCGGTGTGCGAGTGCGGCGTGATATATACCGTCAGCTTCCTCACCGGCTTGAGCGTCACCTCTCGCTCGGCGATCACCTTGCCGTCCACGGCGACCGTCACCTGCCCCTTCGTTTCCGCGTCGACGGCGTCAACCATCAATTCCACTTCCTGCGTCCCCTGCGTGAGGCGCAGAGATTTGGCAGGCCCATTCAGGAGACCCACGACGGCATCCGCGTCCTCGCCGAAATGTCGCACGGTCACCAGGAGCGGCTGGGACATTCGTCCGTCCTGCTCCTGCAAGGCGCGCACCGGCTGGACTGACTCCAGAAGCGTTCGCGACTGCACCGGGCACAGTTCGGCGCCAGGCGGCGCCACCAGCGACAGCGAATCGTAGAGCATCCAACTGCCGCTCAGCGTAGTGACGCGGACTTCGTTGTCGCCCCTCTTGAGCAGGTCCGCCGGAAAGGCGACCGCGAATTTGTGCTCCCGGCCCTTCTCCGGCCGGCCGAACACGGAGGCATCGCCCGCACCATTGGGCAGGGACTGCTCAAACGCCTGCCCGTTCACTTCCACGCGCAACCTGGGCGGGCCGGCACTGTGGGTATCGATCAGGTCGAACAGGAGCCGGCATTCACCGTGCGCCGGCGGGGTCTTCACGCCGAAAAGCACGACGAACGTGTGTGGCCGAGCGCCCGCCCAGCAGTCCGCCGGGCCGGGCTGCACATACGGCCAATCCTTCTTCGGCTCGGAAGCCCCAACCACGAAGAACGCATCGTCCTCGAACTGCGCATAGCCGTCCGGCGCCAGGGCAAACTCCGCGTTGTCATTGTCCGCCCGGCCGATCTCCCACAGCACGGTAGAAGGGTCGACCGAGGGGCCCTGCTGCTGTTCGGCCCAGGCTAGCAGCTCGACGATCGCCATTCCGAGAACGCCCGCCGAGCCGCGAAACTGCCCCGAACCTCGCGGCTGATTGTCGCGCGACCACCACTCATAAAAGTCGCCATGCCGAAGCACCCTTGCTGTCATCGGCGTCAGTTCCCGGTAGGCCTCGGCAACATATCCGTGACGAATCAACTGTCGGATCATCCGCCCGCCGAACCAGCACCAGTCGCCGCCGTTCTGGTAAGAGTAGGGCCCCATGGCGGGATTCTTGAAGCTGCCTTCCGGATAGACCGGATAGAGCGTCAGGCCAATCGAGCTGGCGCCGGCGCTTCGGACGTTTTCCACCATCCGTCGAAGTGCGTCTGCGATTTCCTCCTGCGTCAGCAAGCCCGCTTCGATGGCCACCGCCGTACCGCCGTGGTAGTAGACCGCCGCTTTGTCAAAGGCGCTCGGAAACGGCGATCCTTCGAGATAGACATGGGGACGGAACTTGCGCCGGTCCGCATCCCAGAGGTGTTTGCGCACGTTCGCTCGCAGGTCATCCCGCACTTTGCGCCACCGTGCCGACTGAGCTTCTGTGTCGCCGGCCAACGAGAGGTAATCGTCGATAGCCACAAGAAACATGGCGTTGTCGTAGATGTCGAGGGCGCGATGAGAGCTCTCGTCCAGCTCCACGCCCCACTCGTGCTCGGGTTGCACGTCGCCCCAATCGGCGGTGGTGGCGCCCCACACCAGACCATGCGCGGCATCGCATCGGTGGGCGAGCACGTACTCCAGCGCGCGAGCCAAGCGATCGCGAACCGACACGCCGTCCACTTTCTCGTCGAGAATGGACGCATCCCCCGTGACGGCAATGTATTTCCGCACGGCCTGAACGAGCGAGGATTCCTGGTCCGTCTCGACGGTGTTCTTGTGGGCGAGCATCTCCGGCGCCAGGGCCGACCGGCGGTATTTGTAGGCGATGTTGCCCTGCGCCTTGGGGATGTACCCATCCACGATGTCACCCTGCGGCCCCTGGAACCGCAAGAAGGTCAACAGGGCCTCGCGGACCGGCTCCGGATCGTTCACCTGGAGCGACAGCTCGATGAAGGTGTTCAGATCGCGAATCCACACCTCGCCGTAACCGCTGCCGGCAGTGAATCCGGTCTTCAGCAGGCTCCGGGCCTTGTCCAGGACCAGCGGCAGGTTCGGGTCGGCCAGAATCCGGCGGGCCACGGAGACCGATTGGAGCGATGGAATGCTGAAATGTTGTGATGATGGCCCCGTCCCCGACGCGGCCGCCAACATTCCAGTGCTCCCGTATTCCAGAATCACCAGCAGGACCAGACAGCGGTAAAGCATGCCATGCATCGTGCGACCCTCGGGGTTTACTATTTGCGATTGGCCATCTACAATTCTGCTCAGCGACAGCCAGATAGTAAATCGCAGATGGCGAATTGTAAATGGTAAGCCTATGACACCGAGAGAAAGAGTCCTGGCCACACTGAATCACGTCGAACCCGACCGCGTCCCGATCGATCTGTCGGGACATCGCTCCTCGGGCATCGCCGCGATCCTGTACCCCAAGCTGCGCAAGCACCTTGGACTCGAACCGAGACCCGTTCGCGTCTACGATGTGGTCCAGCAACTCGCGATCGTCGACGAGGATGTTCTCGATCGCTTCGGCGTCGATTGCATCGAGATGGGCCGGGGCTTTGCCCTTGCCGACGACGACTGGAAGCCCTGGAGGCTTCCCGACGGCACGGATTGCCTCATTCCCGCCTGGACCCGCATGGAGCGTCGGTCCGATCGCTGGGTCATTCTCTCCGGTTCCGGGAGAGTCATCGCGCACATGCCCGACGGCACGCTATACTTCGAACAGACGCACTTTCCGTTCGCCGAATCCGAGGATGATGGGAGGCTCGCCGACGCCTTCGGCGAATGCATGTGGACCGCCGTGGCGTCCCCGCCCGGTCCGGTCGATTCGCGGACCCTTCGCGAGGGGGCCCGGCGCCTCCGCCGGAGCACCGACCGGGCCATCATCGGCCTGTTCGGCGGCAATCTCTTCGAGACCGGCCAGTTCTTCTACCGGGCCGACAACTTCTTCATGCTGCTGGCCTCCGACCCTGCGCGAGCACACCGTTTCCTGGACCACCTGGTGGAAATTCACCTGGCCAACCTGGAGAAGTTCCTCGCCGCGGTCGGCTCGTCGATCGACATCATTCTCTTCGGCGATGATCTCGGCATGCAGACAGGTCCTATGCTCAGTCCTCGCATGTACTGCGAGTTCTTCAAACCCCGCCACCAGATTCTGTGGAAGCGGGCGAAGGAACTGGCCGACGTGAAGGTCATGCTCCATTGCTGTGGCGGCGTCCGCGAGTTGCTCCCTCACCTTATCGAAGCGGGTCTGGACGCCATCAACCCCGTCCAGATCACCTGCTCCGGCATGAACGCGGCGGAGTTGAAGAAGGAATTCGGGCGGGACCTGACGTTCTGGGGCGGCGGCTGTGATACGCGGGAGATCCTCACCACGGCACGCCCGCAGGAGGTCGCCCAGCACGTCCGAAATCAGGTCCGCATCCTCTCGCCGGGCGGCGGTTTCGTCTTCCAGCAGGTCCACAACATTCTGGCCAACGTCCCGCCCGAGAACATCGTCGCCATGCTCGACGCCGTAAACGCGAGCCGGTGACGCCATGCGGAAAAGAACGGGGCCCCTGCCGCATGGACAAGGGCCCCGAAGCATACACCACTGCAGATGGCGATTCCCGCGTCACCGCACCTTCGACTCAGAAGGGCTTGTGCAGCGGCTCGGTGCGGCCGGCCAGTCCGGCGACCTCTTCCGCCGACAGGACGCGATCGTAGACGCGGACCTCGTCGATCATGCCAAGGCACCATTGATTCCAATGATTGTGGCCGATTTCAAACGGCCCGGCGCCGGCGACCAGATTGCTGCTGTTGATGGTGTCCGTCGCGACGCCGTTGACATAGAACGTGCAGCCGGCGGCCTGACCGGCCACGAAGGTCACGGCCACGTGTTGCCAGGTGTTCAACTGCAAAGTCGAGTTGTTGCCGTCATGGTCCATGACGCCGGGGGTCGTGAAGCGCAGGTGATTGTTCATGCTCTTGAAGGCATAACCGACATTGGCCGCCGAACGACCCGCGAAGGCACGGTCTCCCACAAGGTCGGACGGATTGACCCACAGCGTGATGCTGAGTGCTTCGGTGAGCGCAAGCTGCGGCGCGTCGCCGCAGTTGACACGGCTGTTGCCGTCAAACCGCAAGGCACTGTTCATCACACCCGTCACCCACTGTGCGGCGCCCTCGAGCGTGCCGTCATTTCCGTTTCCACTCGAGTCCTTTGCCAGGGTTCCACTGCCCTCATCGAGGTTCCAGAGTCCCACCAGATTGGTGTCATCCGGCGTTGTCGGCACGACGAACTCCGGGGCCCTGGGGTACAGCCGGATATCGTCGATGTACAGCGTCCCGGTGG
>DAOTJE010000037.1:0-41565 GCA_035448545.1 Sedimentisphaerales bacterium
CCACGGGGCCTGGAATCCCGATGCCCATCGGGGTCCCAGGCCCCGTCTCTATCGGATCAGCAGGGTTTTGCGAAAGGTGCCGATTGTGCTATAATGACACAGTGGTCAGGATCGACACGCAGAACAGGAATGGCGATGATTTCAGTTCATGGAAAGGCCTTGTCCTCGGGGGCGGCGGCGCGATGCCGATTGCGGATTGGCGACTGCGGATTTTGGATTCGCCTCGGCGTGTCAATCCGCCATCCGCGATCCGCAATCCACAACCAAAAGGGGTGGTTGGCGGTGATGGTGCTTCTGTTGTGCGTCGTCGCGCGGCAATCCGCCGGGTCGGTTGTTATCAACGAGATTCACTGCAATCCTGACGACGAGACGGAACGGGTGGAGTTTGTCGAGTTGGTCAACGGCGGTGCCGGCGATGTCGATCTCTCCGGCTGGTGTTTCGCCAAGGGCATATCGTACGTCTTCCCCGAAGGAACCACACTGCCGGCAGGGGGGTACCTGATCGTAAGCGAAAACCCGGCGGCGGTCCACGCCAAGTGGAGCGGCGGCCGATTCAGTCTGCCGTCGCATCTTGTACTGGGTCCCTTTGGAGGCCGGTTGAGCAACGAAGGAGAGAATCTGGTGTTGTGCAATGCCCTGGGCGAGGTCGAAGACGAGGTTGACTACCGAATCGGTTTCCCCTGGCCTACCGTCGGAGACCCTGTTCTGACCAATAGCAGCGGCACAGCGTATTCCATGCAACTGGTCCATCCCGATCTGGACAACCGTATTGCCGGCAACTGGCGTTCGGCAGCTCCCACTCCGACGGCGGTGAATCACGCGGTATATTCTGAGAACGTCGGTCCGTATATCGATGAGGTCCGACACGAGCCCGCCCAGCCGCTTTCCGGCCAGCCTGTAACCGTGACGGTGAGGGTGACTGATCCCGATGGCGTCATCGGTGTTGCCCTGGGGTATCAGGTCGTTGCGCCGGGCAAGTACATCCCGGCGTTTCTGCCGATCTTGCCGGCCGTTCTCGGCGACAACCCGGATGCCCCGCCGGTACCGAATCCTCGGTACCACGACTCCGCCGACTGGATCCAGGTCTTCCTGCGCGACGACGGCACCGATGGCGACGCGGTCCCGCGCGATGAGGTCTACACGGCAACGCTGCCCGGCCGGGCAAACCGCACGTTGGTTCGCTACCGCATCGAGGCGATGGACATGTTGGGCAAAGGCGCCACGGCTCCCCGCGCCGACGATGCGGCACTGAATTTCGCGTACTTCGTCTACGATGGCGTCCCGAACTATGAAGGGTTCTCCTCTGCGATGCTGCAATCGCTGCCGGTGCATCTGCTTCTGACCCGCAGCGAGGACATGCGCCAGGCCTGCGACGAGGAGATTCCGCAATTCACGGCCGGCGGCTCCAATCCGGCCCGGTTCGTTTACAACTGGTGTGGAACATTCATCTACAACGGCATGGTTTACGACAACATCCGCTACCGCCTGCGCGGGGCCAATGGCCGGTATTTGGGCGGCCGCACGAAGCGCAGCATGCGGTTCCGCTTCCATCGCGGCCATTCCTTTCAGGCGCCCGGCGCCAACGGCGAGCCCTACCCCACGAAGTGGCGGACGCTGACCACCGCCAAGGGGTTCGACAACCGCCTGACCCTGACGTATTCGCTCAATGAGCACATCAACTTCCACCTGTTCAACAAGCTCGGTGTGCCCGCTCCCTATTCGTACTATTTCCACTTCCGCGTGGTGGACGGCGCCGAGGAGGCCCCGGATCCGTGGCATGGCGACTTCTGGGGACTGGGGTTTGCACAAGAGGCATACGACAGCGATTTCCTCGATGCACATGGGCTGGCGCGGGGCAACCTCTACAAGCTGATCAACTCCACCACCGATGCCAAGGCCCAGCAGCGCTATCAGGCGCCGGACGCGGTGATGGACGGCTCGGACCACGACAATATCCAGCACAATCTGACTGCCTACAGCACCGTGCCGTTCATCCGCAATCACGTCCGTCTCGACAAGTGGTACGTCTATCACGCGCTGTGTCAGGCGATTCGACACTACGACTACTGGCCCAGCGCCAACAAGAACGCGGCGTGGTACTTTGAGCCGGTTTACACGCCCCAGAACAACTTTCTCGGCCTGATGTGGACGCTGCCCTGGGACACCGACGCGACGTGGGGGCCCACCTGGAACGAGGGTCACGACGTCGTCTACAACAGCGTCTTCGGGTCCGGCGGCGGCCGGGCGGAACTGCAGACGGACTATTTCAACGCGGTCCGCGAGATTCGCGATCTGCTCTGGCAGCCGGATCAGATCGAGCCGCTGATCGATGAACTCGCCGCACCCATTGTCGAGTTCGTGGAGGTTGACCGAAAGCGGTGGCTGAATGCCCCCTCCGATGCGGGTAACTACAACAGCCTGAGCGGTGCGGGCAAGAACGGCATCGCCGCTCTGGTGCGCGACATGAAGAACTTCGCCTTTGAGGGCGGCAATTGGCCCGGCGGGAGCGTCGGTCCGGGTGGCCGGGCTGCTTTTCTCGATTCGCTCGCCGACGGGGCCGAGGGAGGCTTGATTCCTCGCAAGCCGACGGTGACATACGCGGGCGAGCCCGGATTCCCGACCAATGCCTTGCGGTTTCGGACATCCGCCTTCTCCGATCCGCAGGGTGCGCACACGTTTGGCGCCATGAAGTGGCGCATCGCGGAGGTCTCGCCGGCCGCATCGAGGTCCGCGCAGCCGGCCAGTCTGACGCTTGTGCCGGATGGAGCGTCGTGGCGCTATCTCAAGGGCCTGGTCGAGCCGTCGACCACCACAGGCGCCTGGCGTCAAGCCGGCTTCGATGACTCTACCTGGCAGACGGGCGCGGCGCCCATCGGATACGGCGAGGCGTTTATCGCCACGAACCTCAGTGACATGCAGGGGCGTTACACAACGGTGTATGCGCGGAAGCCGTTCAACGTGTCCGACCCCGCCGCGTTCGACAGCCTGCTTCTCGAGGTTCAGTACGACGACGGCATCCTCGTCTGGATCAACGGTCGGCTTGCCGTCGGCGAGAACGTCGCCTCGACCGAACCGCCTCATGATGCTACGGCGGAAAGCGCTATCGACCTGTCTGATTTCGTGTCCTGTCCTCTTGCGGACGCGGGTGCGTATCTGGTCGAGGGCCTGAACACGATTGCGGTTCAAGTGCTCAACTCTTCTCTCGCCAGCAGTTCCGATTGCTTCTTCGATCTGCGTCTGATCGGGCATTTGTGTTTGCAGGAATCGCCTCGGGACGGCGGGGCTGTTGAGACAAGCCCGCGCAAGTATGAGATCGAGGCTGTCTGGGAGAGCGCTGAGTCCGTGATATTTGATCCCGAAGTCACGATTCCGGCCGGTGCGGTCCGCGCCGGACGGACCTATCGGGTCCGTTGCCGGATGAAGGACAACACCGGCCGATGGAGCCACTGGTCCGATCCCGTGCAGTTCGAAGCGGGCGAATCCCTCTCGGTGGATTCGGGGACCGGGCTGCGAATTACCGAGCTGATGTACAATCCGCCGACTCTGGATTCAGAGGCGGACATCGACAACGAGGAGTTCGAGTTCATCGAGCTGAAGAATACCGGCGAGGAGGTCCTGGACCTGTCGGCCGTTTCCTTCGTTGAAGGAGTCGCGTTCGATTTTCGTGATGGGGACATCACCTTGCTGCCGCCGGGGGAGTTCGTCCTGGTCGTCCGAAACCGGGAGGCCTTCCTGTCGCGCTACGGCTCTGCGATGGGAGCCCTGATCGCAGGGCAGTACGAGGGCAAGCTGGCGAACGAGGGGGAGAGCATCCGGCTGGTGGATTTCTGGAGCGGCGCGATTGCCGAGTTCGCCTACGATGACTCTGACGGCTGGCCCGCCCCGGCCGACGGCGAGGGCCATTCGCTGGTGCCGTTGCCTTCTGCCATCCCCGGGCAGTCGGTGGGGGCGAATGACTATTCGCGCCTGCTCCGAGACCCGGTAAACTGGCGCGCCAGCACGCACATCGGCGGCTCGCCGGGAATGGATGATCCTCAGTAGAAGCGCTTTGATGACACTCAGCCCAGGGAAGAGGCGATGCTCATGCAGGAATGGACCAGGCAGGTGGGCGCTCAGACGAGGCCCGACAAGACCGAGACGTTCAACGTGACCGACCACGGCGCGGTCGCCGACGGCCGGACGCTTAACACGACGGCTATTCAGGCCGCCATCGACGCCTGCGCCGCCAAGGGCGGCGGCGTCGTGACGTTTGATCCCGGTGCGTATCTGACCGGCTCGATCTTCGTCAAGCAAGGTGTGACGTTCCGCATCGATAAGGGCGTCGAGATCCTCGGCAGCCAGGACCTGGCGGACTATCCCGATATCGACACGCGCGTCGCCGGTATCGAGATGCGCTGGCCCGCCGCGCTGATCAACGTCTGCGACCAGGACAACGCGGCCATTGTCGGGGAAGGGCTCATCAACGCCCGGGGCAAGCCGTTCTGGGACCAGTACTGGACCATGCGGCGGAAAGAATACGAGCCCAGAGGGCTTCGCTGGATCGTGGATTACGACTGCAAGCGTCCCCGCACGCTCCTGGTGTCGAACAGCTCAAACGTCACCGTGCAGGGCATCACGCTCCGGCAGGCGGGATTCTGGACGGTCCACATCCTCTACTCCAGGCACGTCACCATCGACGGCGTGGTGATCCGCAACAACACGGATGGCCATGGGCCGGGCACCGACGGGATCGATATCGACTCGTCGTCGTTTATTCTGGTGGAGAACTGCGACATCGACTGCAACGACGACAACTTCTGTCTGAAGGCCGGCCGGGACGCCGATGGACTGAGGGTGAACCGGCCCACGGAGTACGTTGTCATTCGCAACTGCGTTTCGCGCGCGGGCGGGGGCCTGATCACCTGCGGCAGCGAGACCTCCGGCGGCATCCGGCACGTCCTGGCTCACCACCTCAAGGCCAAGGGCACCGGCGTCGGCCTGCGATTCAAGTCGGCCCGGACCCGCGGCGGAACGGTTGAGGACATCCACCTTGAGGACATTGAGATGGACGGTGTCGGCACGGTGCTCGAAGTGTCGGTGAACTGGAACCCGAGCTATAGCTACTCGACGCTGCCCGAGGGCTACACGTACGAAACGCTCCCGCCGCATTGGAAGACCATGCTCCAGACGGTCGAACCGCTCGAGCGGGGAATTCCCGAGATCAAAGACGTCCATGTCTCGCGGATCCGCGCATCCGGTGCCCGGCGAGCCATCAGCGCCTCCGGCATGAGGATATCCATTCTGAAGGATTTCCATCTCAAGGATATCCGCATCGAGGCGGACACCGCGGGGCAGATCATGTTCGCGAAAGGCTGGCGCTTCGACGACGTTTCGATCCGGACCAAAGAGGACCGCAAGCTCGACGTCCAGGGCAGCGAGGACATGAACCTTTCGGGGAAGGATGAGTGATTATTGATGGTTGATCATGGGAGCTGCGCGATGCCCTTGGAATCGTCAGTGCCCAATCATCAATCATAAATCGTCAGTAGCCCTCGGCTACCGGGTTCGGCACATCAGCCGGATGACGGTCAGTGAGTACGGGCGGAAGTCGTGGCGAAACTCGGCGGATGGCACCGGGATCTTCGAATCGACGGGAGCCACCTGCTTCGGTGTCTCGAACGAGTTCTCGCTGTTCAGACTGTCCCCCGCCAGAACTGTCACGTCCGCGGAAAGCCCGACCGCTTTGGCGCCCTTGGCCTCAATGGTTGCTCTGACCGGCTCGCCTGTCGCATTGACGACCTTGAGAATCATCTCGTTCGACGTCTCGTCGTAGACGGAGGAGGCGTAGAAGCGCGGCTTGCCGTTCGGCGCGATCGCGGCGTCGGCCACCTCCACGGGCAGGACGCGGTCGCCTCGATGGACGCTGAAGAGCTTCTGCACGTAGTAGTTCGGCGTGCCGAAGACGCGGAGGTTGTCGAACCAGATCAGGTCAGGCTTCCACTGCCAGCCGTCCACGTGGCAAAACAGCGGCGCGTAGCAGCTCATTGTCACGAGGTCGGCATTGCGTTCGAGCCCGGTCATGAAGGCGGCCTCGGCCAGGGCGCAGTGCCAGTTGTTGCGGTTGTCGGGGCTGGCGACTCCGATGCTCTGGGCCCCGTATTCGCCGACGAACAGCTCCGAGTCGCCGCGATCGTAGTTGTCATAGAAGTGGGCGTTGTCGAGGAACCAGTCGGGCCGGCGGTAGAAGTGCTCGTCGACGATCTCGGCCTTGAGCTGGCGGTATTGCGACCAGAGGTAGTCGATCTCCTGCGGGCCATTGGGGAAGATCGTCGCATCGGACCCGGTCCCGGCGATCAACCGGATGTCCGGGTATTTGTCCTTGATCGCCCTGACGAAGACCTTGTAGCGTTCGATGTACTGTGGCCCCCATTGCTCGTTGCCGATGCCCAGCAGCTTCAGCCCGAACGGCTCGGGATGCCCCATCTCCGCTCGCCGCCGGCCCCAGCCGTGGTCGGCCGGACCGTTGGCGAACTCGATCAGATCGAGGGCATCTTGCACATAAGGACCCAGCTCGTCCAGCGGCGCCAGCTCGCCCGTGTTGAACTGGCAGGCCATGCCGCAGTTGAGGATCGGCATCGGCTCGGCCCCGAGGTCCTCGCTGAGCAGGAAGTATTCGTAGAAGCCCAGCCCGAAGCTCTGGTAATAGTCGGGCGTCAGGCGGTGATGAAACTCGGTGTTCCAGCGATTGACGATGAGCTTGCGTTCGGCCGGATCGCCGATGGTGGTCTTCCATTGGTACCGCACGTCGAGGCTGCGGCCCTCCACGATGCACCCGCCGGGGAAACGCAGGAAGCCCGGCTTCAGGTCGGCCAGCATCTGCACCAGATCGGCGCGCAGACCGTTTTCGCGGCCCTTCCACGTATCGACGGGAAACAGCGAGACCATGTCGAGGTCGAGCGTTCCGCTTCCTTCGACGAACAGGTTCAGACGCGCCTTTGGCTCCGTCGCCTCGGCATGCAACACCACCGTGTGCTTGTGCCACTGGGAGCCGAACCCGTCCAGCTTCGCCTCCGCCAGCTTGCGATCGCCGCCGCCGACCAGTTCGACCCGCAGCGTCATGGACGCGCCGTCGGTCAGGCGGGCCAGAACGCTGAAGCGATAGTCCTTGCCCTCCCGGATGCCCATGCCGCGAAAGCCCTCGTTGGAGACCCCGAAGCCCTGTCCGGTCTTGCCCACCCGCATGCGCAGGAAGTGGGCGTTGACCTGTTCCTGCGGATATCGCTCGATGTAGATGTAGCCTTCCGAGCCATCGCGGAGGATGCGGCTCCAGCCCATGATTCCATCGGGGAACTCGAAGGATCGATTCTTCACCAGTTCGGCGTACAGGCCGCCGTCGGCGCCGAAATTGATGTCTTCGAAGAAGATGCCCCACATGGTCGGCCGGATCACTGCTCCCGGCCGGTCGGTCCGCACGGTGATGCGCGTCTGCGCCGGGCAGGTCGTTGCCAGCCCCAGCATCAGAGAACACAAAGCGAGAATCGTCCCACCCATTTTCATGCGACCGTCTCCTAACATCCATTGCACCGGTTTCGGCTTCCGGACATCGTGATACTGCCGTCCCGTTGTTACAGGATGGCCGGCCGTTTGTCAATCCGGCACGCGCGGAGCTTGGGGGTTGCTGCCGGCAGGCCGGCCGATTACCCTGTCAGCGAACATGGAGAACCAGGACCGCAATATCGTTTTGATCGGCATGCCGGGCGTGGGCAAGAGCACCATCGGCGTGCTGCTGGCCAAGGCGCTCGGCTGTCACTTCCTCGACACCGATGTCTTCATGCAGGCCATGCAGGGCCGCTCGTTGCAGGAGATGATTGACCGCGACGGCCTGGCCGCGTTCTGTCAGGCCGAGGAGGATTATGTCCTCTGCCTCGACGTGATGAACACGGTGATCGCCACCGGCGGCAGCGTCGTCTACAGCGAGCACGCGATGCGACATCTGGCCGAGCACGGCGTCATCGTGCACCTCGACCTGCCTGTCGAGCGGATCGAAGAGCGAATCCGCAACCTCCAGACGCGAGGCGTGGTCATGGAGAAGGGCCAGACGATCCGCTCGCTCTACGCCGAACGCGATCCGCTCTACCGCCGGTACGCCCGGATCACCATCGACGGCACCGACAAGAATCACGACCGGATCGTCACCGAAATCCTCGAGGCGCTCAGTCTATAGAGCCGCCGTCCTTCTTGTGAACGATGTCGTGGGGCATACCCGGCGATTCGTGGACGCCCTGTGTTGTCTCGATTGGGACAAGATTTTCCAGACCTCCAAAGCAATGTGTTCTCTTGGGTTGTTATATTGGTGAGACGGGAATGGTCTCGACGTAAGGGTCCTTTCGGTGAAGTGGGAAGAGAGGTTGCTGGTCCGGCGGCTGAATCGCGGGGACGCGACGGCTCTGTCGGAGGTGTACGAGCGGTGCCGGGACGATCTGCTCCGACTGGCCGGGGCGATGCTGCATGACGGTCCGGCGGCCGAGGACATTGTGCAGGACGTCTTCGTCGCCTTTGCGGGCTCGGCCCGGACCTTTCGCCTGACCGGCAGTCTCAAGGGCTATCTCGCCACGTGCGTGGCCAACGCCGCCCGCAACCGGCTCAAGGCAGCGGCGCGGCGCAAGACGACGGACCTCGACGCGGTAACGAACCTGGCATCGCCGGGCGAGCCGCCGGATACCTGGATGGTGTTCAGTGAGCAGTTCGAGCGAGTCGCCGACGCGATGGCGGACCTGCCCGCCGAACAGCGCGAGGTCATTGCTCTGCACGTATACGGCGACATGGCCTTTCGCGAGATCGCCCAATGGCAGCAGGCGTCGATCAAGACGGTGCAAAGCCGGTATCGCTACGGCCTGGACAAGCTCCGGTCGGCTCTGAATGACGAGGTGGCACGATGAAACCCAACGATGAGATCGAGAGGGTGCTGAAAGAGGCGTCGATTGAGATCAACAACGCGGCGGATCAGCGGGTGCGAGACCGGATGCAGCAAGCGTATCAGCATTCCACGCAGGCCGGAGGCTGGAGGCCGAAGACAGTGACGCTTCACGCTTCACGCTTCACGCTTCGGGCCGCGGCGGCAGTCATCCTCCTGGCGTTGGGCGTGCTCGTCGGCCAGTTCGGCTCGATGCTCTCCGGCGGCAGCGTCGCCTGGGCCGAGGTCGCGCAGCGCTTTCAGACGATTCCTTTCTTCAGCGCCACGATCTATATGAAGCAGGACGCCACCGCCGAACCACGACAGATGGAACTGTGGATGAGTCGGGATGGGCGCGCCCGGGCCCGCCTCGGCCGTCAGATCGTCTTCGGGCGACGGGGGCAAGTCATTCAGGCATTCGATGTCGAATCGCGCCGACCGGTGGAGCCCGACGGGGTCGCCGTCTTCTTCTTGCAGAAACTCGGCGAGGCGGAGGTGTTCTCGCTGGAGACGGTGATCCGGGTCATGTTCGGGCGCCAGATGCACGATGTCACGCCGCTGGTCAACCCGGATGCCGTCATCTCCCAGGACGTGGTGGTCTTCGATCTGGACCTGCCCGATACGTCCGAATGGGTTCGCATCTGGGCGCTGCGGGAGAGCCGGCTGCCCATACGCATCCGCGTCTGGGACCCGAGCGATGGCCAGGTGACGGACGCCATTCTGGAGTACTCCACCGAGCAGGCCGCGGAGTTCTTCGACCCCAGTGCGTTTGAGGACCTGGATCAGTAGACTTCCGCGTGCCGGCGAAGCACCGCAGGGGTAGCAGAGATAGAGGGAATCGATCGTGCAGAATAGTAGGGCAACAGGGACAATCGCACGACGCGTGGCATTCGGTGTCTTGGCGGTGGAGATGGTTTTCGGAGGATCGACGGTTATGCACGGACAGGAGCGGACGTATGCGGAGCGGCTGGGATGGCCGGCGGGGACGAAAGCGGTCATCTTCCATGTGGACGACGCGGGCATGTCGCACGATTCCAACATGGGGGCGCGGAAGGCGATCGAGAACGGCATCGCTACGTCGCTGAGTATCATGATGCCCTGTCCGTGGGTGCCGGAATGTGCCGCCTGGCTGAAGGACCATCCGCAGGTGGACGCGGGCGTGCATCTGACCCTGACGAGCGAGTGGAAGAACTACCGCTGGGGGCCGGTCGCGGGCCGGTCGGCCGTGCCGGGTCTGGCGGACGGGCACGGCTATCTCTGGGCCGACGTGGCCGACGTGGTGGTCCACGCCGGTGCCGAGGAATTCGAGGCCGAGATTCGCGCCCAGCTCGACAAGGCCGTGGCCATGGGCATTCCGCCGACGCACCTCGACAGCCACATGGGAACGTGCTTCCAGCCGCAGTTCATCCAGCGCTATGTCGAACTCGGTCTGGAGAAGGGCATTCCGGTCCTGATGTTCGGCGGGCACATGCAGCACATCAGCGCCGAGGCCGGCCAGTTCAAGCCTCTGCTGCGGTCCCTGTCCGAAGAGCTGTGGCGTTCCGGCCTGCCTGTGATCGACGATCTGGTGACGCAGCCGACGAAGGGTCCGGAGTACGAACGGCGAAAGAGCGAATTGATCGCTCTGTTGCGTGACATGAAGCCGGGGGTCACGCAGATCATCGTGCACTGCACCGAGCCGACGGAAGTCTTCTCCTATATCTCCGGCTCGGGCCCCGCCCGTCAGGCGGAGCTGCGCCTGATGACCGATCCCGAAGTCAAGGCGTTCATCGAATCCGACGGCATCGTCCTGACAAACTGGCGCGAACTGAAAGAGCGCCGGCAGCGCATAGAACAGTAGCATCATCAACGACTGACAAACACTCACGCAAGAGAGGGCACGGAATGTCTATCCACAAATACACACAGCCAAGCAGGCAGGGATTCACGCTCATCGAGCTATTGGTGGTCATTTCGATCATTGCCTTGTTGATGGCGATCCTGATGCCGGTGCTGGGCAAAGCGAAGGAGCATGCGCGTCGGGTGGCCTGCCAGAACAACCTGCACCAGGGGTTGCTGGCCGGCCAGATGTACGCGGGCGACTTCGACGGGTTTCTGCCGGAAGGCAACGTCATCGACAAGTCGGCGCCGGGCTACAACAAGGACTGGGACAGCGCCGATCTGCTGACCCTGATCAACTACAAGACGATGATGGCCTTCGGCCGCTACGGACTGACCGAACAGCATGCCACCTGCGAGACGGCGCGGAAGTACTTCGAGAGCCAGGAAGGTTGGCTCAGTCCGTTGCCCTCGCCGCATTCGCTGGTCGAGGCGACGCAGGTCGGCTGGATCTACTGGGGCCATCGAGGCGACTGGACCGACAAGGACACCGGCCGCAAGTACATCACCGCCAAGAAGGCCACGGACAAGGCCACCTCCAACACGCTGGTCACCTGCTTCTGCTACAACCGCTACGATGCGGTCGGCGGCTCGGGCAGTTGGCCCGCCTGGTACGGATCGCACATCCGCGGCACGTTCCGGCACGCGGTCGGCCAACCGATGCACCCGGCCCCCGACGGCCTGGCGGTCGGCTACCTCGACGGCTCGGTCCGCTTCGTTAAGTGGAACGACCTGACCCCCAGCAATCACGAGGGCGACTACCTCGTCTACTACGACGCCGGCACATAGGATTCGGCCCGGACGCTGTTGCCGGACCCGCAGAAGAACGGAGTGTGCGGCTTTATCGCAAACTCACGTCCCCGCTAAGATGACCCGTTCGATGCAGATGTGCCGGTGGTCTGCGTGCGGGGTGCGAAGATGAGCGACAACAGCATGATGGAACCCGAAGCCCGAAATCCGAAACAAATTCAAAACACGAAATGCCGAAGAGCGAAACGCTGTCCCAACCTGGCGGCGTCCGTTTGGGATTTGGAGCCTTTGCGCCATTCGTATTTGTTTCGGATTTCGAGTCTCCGATTTCGAATCTGCCCTGCCGGGCGGGCGCGGCCCATCCGATCACCAGTCGCCGGTTTGGCAGGGCAAAGGCGGCCCTTGGTCACGGCGGACAGACGGGTCCGCAGGCAGTTTTCGGATGTCGCCGTGGGGCTCGATGAATACGTCGGCGGATGAGGCGATACGCTGTCTACAGTTTCCAAGCTTTGGCGAAGGCCTGGAAGCTGCGGTCGTAGGTCCGCTCGACGTCGTCGGGGAAGCAGCAGGCGGGCAGTTGCTTCGAGGCGAGATGATAGCTCAGGCACTGGCAGCAGATGCCCTTGTTGTCACAGCCGGGATAGGAGCAGTTGCAGTTCTTGAGATTCCTGTCCTTCTTGCATTCCATGAGGTTCTGTTCTCCTGATAGAGAAGATCAAAAAATCAAACATCGAAGATCGAAATTGCGGAATCCGCCGAAGGCGGATGACTTCCTCAATTTTGCATTTTGCCCTTTGCACTTTGATTCAGTTTCTTGTGTCGTTTAGTTCTTTCGAGTGGATTGCTCATGATCTTGTACACTTCAGCCCCGCATTCGAGGCACTTCCACGGTCGCGGCCGCCGGACGTCGCGAATCCAGAAGAACACCCAGAAGCCGGTCAGCAGGGTCAGGATCAAATGAGGCCCGTGGCGAATCCCTTGTCGCCCAACGGCCACCTGCTTGAGACACTTGCCGCAATAGCCGCTCGCTTCCTCGAATCGACTGAAGCGCGACCCCATGACCGATCTCCTGTCTCAGCGGACCTCCCATTCAAACAGTCGGACGCTGTAAGCCGGGCAGTCCAGCGTGTCGGACAACCCGGACACCGCGTCTTCGGTAATCGCCACCTTCGGCGTCTGGCCCGGCTCATTGTAGGCCATCGGGTCGTCGTGGGCAATCGTCCAACAGCGTCCTCGGCCGGCCAGCGTCGCTCCTTCCACCATCAGCGTCACATCATACGCCGCTTCCGTGGGGTTCACGATGCCGACGGTGATCGCCTTCTTGTCGGCGGTCCACGCTGCCGCGACATCGAGCCCGTGCAACTTGCCGCTCACGGCAACGGGGATGGTTCCGAAGTGATGGCGATAGAGCTTCAGGACCAGGCCGGTGGTTTCGAACGCCGCCGCCGTCGCGGTCGTCTTGATTGCACCGATGACGTTGACCGTCTGGGCGTAGTTGGCCATGAAGTACAAGTCGCTGTTTCGCGCCATTTCGTGCAGGCCGGCGGCGATGCCCAGCGCATCTTTCATGAAGTACCGCGTGCCCAGTTCGCCGAAGACATGCGGTCCGTACCAGTAGTTCCACTCATCCAGCGCGATGCGGATGTCTTTGCCCGCCAGCGCATCAAGCTGCTCCCGGTATCGCCGATGCGCGTCGGCGATGCTCCGAACGGCGTCGGGAATCTGCTGCACGTGTTCCGCGATCGGCTCGCGCTCCTGCCGATAGAAGTGCTCGCTGATCAGGTCCATGGTCTCGGCGCAGTTTTCGAGCATGCCCCGCGACCAGCTTCCGACGGCGCCGACGCCGATCAGCTTGATGTCGGGGTCCACGGTGCGCATCGCTTTGGCAAACAGGTTGTGCTTGATCACGTACTGCTCCAGAGCCATGTGGCCCAGCTGCCAGGAGCCGTACATCTCGTTGCCGATGCACCACCACGTGACGCCGTAGGGCTCGGGATGGCCGTTCTCCGCCCGCCAGCGACCCATCGGCGTTTCGGCCGAGCCGTTGGCGTATTCGACCTCCTGTGCGGCACAGAAGTCGTCGCCGAAACCGGCGTTGACCGCGATCATCGGCTCGGCGCCGATCTCCTTGCAGAACCGCAGGAACTCGTCGAGCCCGAAGTCGTTGTGCTCGACGCCTTGCCAGGCCGGGTTCTTGCGGGGTGGCCGCTTGTCCCGCGGGCCGACGCCGTCGCGCCAGTTGTAGCCGCTGACGAAATTGCCCCCGGGCCAGCGATAGACCGGCGCGTTCAGCTCCTTGAGCAGCTTGAGCGTGTCGGCTCTCATTCCGTCGATGTTGTCGGCCGGCATCAGGGAGACCGTGCCGATGGACGCAGCGCCGCGCGTAACGCGGATCTCCAGTGCGGCCTCGTTCGTTGAGGCAGCCGGCGTGAAGCGCAGGGGACACTGGATGTATTGCTCTGCGTTGACGGTGAAGAAATTCGTCTCGCGCTGCCCGCGACCGTCGCCCCAGACGAGGCAGACCTCCACGTTGGCGCCGCAGGCCGACTGAGGCTTGATCCAGATATAGCCGTTGTATTGCTTGCCCTCGACGACGCCCAGGTGACGCTGCCGTATTCCGGACGCGGCGTGGATGACCGGCGTGTGCTCACCCACGAACGGATCGGTGCGGTCCATCACGAGCCCGCTGGTCGATCCGGTCGTCTCCCACGCCGACGGCCGACGGCCGACCGGATAGAAGAACTTGCGGTCCTCGAGCATCTCGGCCCAGATGCCGCCGTAGATGCAGCGGCCCAAGTGCTCGATGAACTGGCCGTACACGTACCGGGAGATCGGCGCGCCTTGGGCGTTGGCGTCGATGGTCACCACCGGTTTGATACTCTCCTTGATCCGGAATACGCGACCGTCCTTCGGACGCACTAGCAGCGGAAACCCCGCTTCGTCCCACGCCACCTTCATCTTGGACAAGTACCAGCTCGCGCCGTTGTCGTTGTTGCCCTGGAAGAACAGATAGGTCTGTCCATCTTCGTCCTGAAAGACACCGGGATGGCCCGATTCGCTGGCGTTCCAGTCATTGGCGCCGCCGTTGGGCAGCAGGGGATACCGTGACAGGCGCGTCCAGGAGACGCCGTCGGTGCTCACGGCGCAGCCGATCTGCTGCGGTGCGTTGTTGTAGGCGCCCGCGTAGAACATGTAGAGCTGGCCGTCGCGTTCGATCACGGAGGGCGCCTCGATGCACTGGCCTTCCCAGGGCAGTTGCGGTTCGAGGATGGATGTGTCGCAGAGCTGCGTCCACTTGTCGCGTCCCCAGTCGGAGTCGATGGGTGCGGCGGCGACAACGAGTTTCTGGACCTTCATCGCCGGATCGCGCGTGGCGCAGTAGAGCAGCAGGCAGCCCTTCCATTCGATCGCGTCGGCGTCGATCGCGCGGCCGCAGTTCCAGTCGCCTTCCGGACGGAAGATCGGGTTGCTGGCGTTTCGCGTGAAGTGGAGCCCGTCGTCGGAGACCGCGTGACAGATCGCGTCGTCCCGTCCGTTGCCATAGGTCTGATAGAACAGGTGCACCTTGCCGTCGCGGACCAGCGCGCCGGGGGCGGCCAGACCGTTCCGTTCGTACTCTGCTTCCGGCAGGACCTCGCCGACCTTCTTCCAGTTCGTCAGGTCGTTGCTTTCTGCGATGCCGACGGCGAAGCCGGCCTTGCCCCGATCGATCGAATAGTACATCAGGTAGCGGTTGCCGAATCGCACGACGTCGGGGTCCTTGGCGAATGGTTTTTCGTAAGAGTCATCGGTGTAGTACATCTCGGGCCGGCCCGGCGAATCGGTCGCGTCGCCCAGGCGTTCGAGCTGAATGTCGTCGAACCACGCTGTGCCGGCTGATTGGCCCCAGCCACCGAAGAGACAGTTGATTCCGATTTGGGAATGGGCGTCCGTGTCGAATTCGGTCTCGACCTTCGTCCAGTCGTTGGTTCCCGTCACCGCCTGCGTCCGCACGGTCTGGATGTCGTGGACGTTCAGCAGAGCGCCGCGGCCGGTTCCCGCGTCGAGGTTCTCCGTGCGGATCCAGCCGCTCAGGCGATACCGCGAGAACGGTCGCACGCGAGTCACCGCGAACCATCCCGCGTCGGCGCCCGTGGTGGATTCGATCATCGCACACCACTGGTCCGTTCGTCCCGGCTGAGCGTGACGGAACCGCGCCTGGCCTCCGTAGGTGCGCTGTTCCCAGCCTGCCGGGAGCGCCCCCTCCGGGCGCTCGAACGAGGCGTTGCCCACCATGTCCTCGGGCAGCGTCGGCGCCGCGGCCTCCTCCGTTCGCGCAAGCCAAACGGTCATCTCACCCGGTCCGCGATGGGCCCATGCGTAGTAGGGAATCGCCGTGATGTCCCGCTCGCTTCGCAGCAGGGTCTTTCCATCGCTGGCGTACCGCAGGCTCACGGCCTGGCCCCGGAGGACGGTCACGCCGCCGAGCAGGTCGTCCCGATGCGTCGCCATCAGCGCGGCATCGTCCTCCAGCACGACGTTGAAGACCCCACCCTCGTTGTCGGGCCATTCGAGGCAGTAAACAAGCGGCCCTCTCTCCAGGGCGACCCGACCGGTATCGGCCCGCACCTTCTCATGGGCGATGACCCGGTGGATCGGCATGGGCAGATTCAGTTCGACGACGTCACCGGTCTTCCACTGGCGTTCCAGCCGGACATAGCCCTTGTGGATGTCGATGTCCTGCCGCTTGCCGTCGACCGTCAGGTCCACACGGGGTACGCCGGAGAGCCTGTATCGGTACAAATCACTCGGCACCGGCCGGCCCTGGGCCCAGCCCGGAATGCGAATGCAGACCGCGAATCGGCCGGCCGGCTCGGGGCTGATGGTCAGCTTGATCTTCCCGCTCCAGGGATAGTCGGTCTCCTGCAACACGTACACGGTCCGCTCGCCCAGCTTGATCGTCGCCGGGCCCTGTGCGAACAGGTTCACGTACAGGTCTTCGTCGGTCTGGGCGTAGACGTAGCCCGGTACCGACGCGATGAAGCGGGCGATGTTGCCCGGACAACAGGCGCAGCCGAACCACGGGCTGCGCTCGTGCTGGCCGTGCGAAGCCAGGGGGTTCGGGTAGAAGAACCGGTTGCCTTCGAGCGAGACGCCGGAGATCACGCCGTTGTAGAGGGTCCGCTCCATCACGTCGATGTACTTCGCGTCGCCGTGGAACAGGAACATGCGATGGTTCCAGTACACGTTGCCGATGGCCGCGCAGGTCTCGCAGTAGGCGGTTTCGTTGGGCAGTTCGTACGGCCCGCCGAACGCCTCGCCGTGCCCCGTCGCCCCGATGCCCCCCGTCAGGTACAGCTTCTTCGAGACCACGTCGGCCCAGATGCGGTCGATCGCCTGGAGATAGCGCTCGTCGCCCGTCATCGCCGCGACGTCGGCCATTCCGCTGTACATATAGGCGGCGCGGACCGCGTGGCCCACTGCCTCGCTCTGGTCGTAGGGCTTTTCATGCGACTGGTTGTACGGATCGCCGCCCGGGCCGCGCGTGTCCAGGAAGAACTTCGCTAGGTTCAGGTACTTCTCGTCGCCGGTAATACGGTAGAGCTTGACCAGGCCCATCTCGATGACCTGATGGCCCGGCGCGCTGGTGTTCTTGCCGGGACCGAAGACGGAATCGAGCAATTCGGCGTTCTTCAGCGCGACGTCCAGCAGATTCCGCTTGCCCGTCGCTTGGTAATGGGCGGCGGCCGCCTCGTAGAGATGGCCCATGTTGTAGAGCTCGTGACTGCCGGCCAGCTTCTCCCACCGCTCGTTGCCGAACCAGTTTCGCAGCCGCTCGCAATGGTTGGTCCGGCAGGTGTAGAGGTAACCATCCTGCTCCTGGGCGGCCGCGATCTTGGCGATCAGGTCGTCGACGTACGCGTCCAGTTTCGGATCGGGCTGAACGTTCAGCACATACGCAGCGCCTTCAAGGATCTTGTAAGGGTCGCTGTCGTCGAAGGGAAAGTCGCCCTTGTGCTCGCCCTCGATCTTGCCGGCGGCCAGAAGGAAGTTGTCGACCCGACCGGTTTCTTCGCATTTTCCGAATGCGTAAGGAATGGTCACAGTCCGATTGGTCTCGATGCGCGGCGCCCAGAAGTCGTCGGTCATCTTCACCTCGGTGAACGGCACGGGGCGAATCGGGTAGTCTCGACCTGCGGCGCGACCACAGACCCAACCGGATACGAACGTGCCCGCGAAGGCGATCAGTGCAATCTGCCGAGGTTTCATCACGTCTCCTTTCAACGATCCGTTTCAGAGTGATAGAGGCACAGGGCCTCATTTTACGACAAATGGCGATCAATGCAATCCTTTGCCAAGGCGTCGGCGGACGGAGAATCGAGCCGGGGAGAATGATTCTCGGCTCCGACGGGTTGCCGTCTTGACGAATCGCCGGGATGAGCGGACAATCTCTCTTGTCCGCCGTATGCCGTAGTCCGGCACCAGCGAAGGAGAGTTTCGATGAGGACGGTTTCAGAAGACAGGCTTTCGACTGTTTTGTTGATCGTCGGCCTGATCGGGTGGCTCTTGCTGCCCGGCTGTCACGGACCGCAAAGGTCCATCCGGACCGGCCGGCCCTGTCCGGTCTGCAAGAGGCAGACCCGCTCTGTGCCGGTTACGAGGCTGACCTATACGACCTGCGTCTGTCCGCTGTGCAGGAACGTGACCACGCTCGACGCCTCGACGCGACACGCTGTGGAAACCTATACCGGGGTCGCCCTCGGCGACAGCGTGGAGGTGTGCAGCCACTGCCAGATCATCGCCGAACGCTGTGCCGCCTGTCGCACGACAAAGGGCAAGCCGGCGGGACCCTGACGTCCTTCCGGTCCCTCAGGTCCTTTGGTCCCAGGCGACCGGAGGGATGCAAAGATCCGAACTGACGGTAGTCCTCTAGCGGAGCGACTCTCGAATGAGTGAACAGGCAGGGCGTAGTACGACGCTCTTTTTCGATCTGGACGGGACGCTGACCGACCCGAAGGAGGGGATCACTCGGTGTCTTCAGTACGCCCTGGCCCAGCTCGGCCGTCCGGTTCCGCCGCAGGCCGAACTGGTGCAGTACATCGGCCCTCCTTTGCGATGGACGTTCCCCCGCCTGCTGGCCAGCGACGACAAGGTCCTGGTCGATGCCGCCCTGGAACACTATCGGCGACGCTACGCAGACGTCGGCCTCTTCGAGAACGAACTCTACGCCGGCATTCCGGAATTGCTGCGGACGCTGCGCAATGACGGATTTCGGCTGTTCGTCGTCACGTCCAAACCGGCGGTCTACGCCGAACGGATCATCGATCACTTCGAGCTGACGGAGTACTTCGAAGAGGTGTTCGGTCCCCATCTGGACGGCCGGTTCGACGACAAGAGCGAACTCGTCGCCCACATCCTGCGCGAGCGAGCCATCACGCCGGAGCGAGCGATCATGATCGGCGACCGGGCCCGCGATATTCTCGCCGGCAAGGCCAACGGCACGCGTACCCTTGCGGTGACCTACGGCTTCGGGAGCATGGAGGAACTTGCCGCTGCCAATCCTGATCGCATCTGTCACAGCCCCACGGAGATTCGTGACGCGCTCCGCCGACCTCCCGGCCGGACACCGGCAGGGCATTGACGGGGCCCTTCGTTCATGCTAAGAACGGCGGGGTGACACACTCGATATCCGTGAGCATGAAAGGGGCGAGCGCATGTTTGTGCAGGGCAACGACGAGGGCTACTCGACGCCCATCGAGGGCATTCGGCAGAAGACTCTGGCCTATGGGGCCAGGACGCTGATGACGGAGTTCCGACTGGAGGGCGGACGCGTCCTGCCCCTGCACCAGCATCCCTACGAGCAGACCGGCTATCTCGTGCGCGGAAGACTGCGCCTGACCGTGGGACAGGAGCAGCACGACACACGCCCCGGCGACAGCTGGTGCATCCCGCCCGACGTGATCCACGGCGCCGAAGTGCTCGAAGACAGCGTTGCCATCGAGGTCTTCTCCCCAGTCCGCGAGGACTATCTGCCTCGCGTCCGCCCCGCCGAGGATTGAGTCCTGTCGCCCGTCGCATCGGTGGCGGTGCCTCTGGAGGGGCGTCTACCCGAAGTGGAGTTCGACGATGTCCTTGTCGTGCAGGACGTGGGTGAGGTGGACGTTCTGGCCGTCGTGGACGCCGGTGCCCCAGCACCGGGCGCTCTTGAGCTTCTCAGCCAGTTCGCGGTGGATCGTGCGGGCCAGGTCCTGGACGGTCGAGCCGGCCGGCAGCGTGAAGGGCTCGTTCATGTCGGCGGGCTTGCCCGGCGGCTTGGCGTATACGCGAATGATCCCCAGTGCCTCGAACAGGAATCTCGGAAAGGCGTCCAGACCCTCGCCGGTCTGTGCGGAGATCTTCACGAACTCCAGCGGCTTGGCACACGACTTTTTTGCCAGCTCGAACGCGCCGTCGGTCGCGATGTCGGCCTTCGTGCACAGGCAGAAGGCCTTGCGGCCGAGGGCGTTGCCGTGCCCGTCTGTGGCCGGGGTCTTTTCATCCAGCAGAAGGCTCCGCGATTCGAGGAAGTCCAGCAGGATCAGCAGTTGCTCCTCGACATCCTGCGACAGGTCGACGACGATCGCGATCAGGTCGCTGTTGCGATACGTGCCCACCTGGCCCGGCGCCGCGTAGTCGGCGGTGATCGGCGGCATGTCCACGAGCTGGATCTGCACGTCCTCGTACCGCACCATCCCGGGCACCGGTGCGTGCGTGGCGAACGGAAAATCCGCCACCGTGACCTTGGCGTGGGTCAGGGCCGCGAGGATCGCGCTCTTGCCGGAGTTCGGGGTCCCCAGCAGGACCACCTGCCCGGCCCCGGAACGCGGCACGTGGAAGATGTCCGCGTGCTTGCCCGCCTTCTTCTGCTGCGCGCTGGCGTCCTTGAGCTGGCTGAGCTTTCGCTTCAGGTCCGCCTGGAGATGCTCGGTCCCCTTATGCTTGGGCATCACCGCCAGCATCTGCTCCAGCGCGAGGATCTTCTCCTCGTTCGTCGAGGCGCTGCGATACCACTGCTCCGCTTTGAAGTAGTCTGGTGTCAGGTTCGCCGGCATAGCAACGACACTCACACGCCATGTATTCTCTTGTGTTGCCTCCTCGGCATTATAATAGGAGGGCACCTGGGTGAGAACAGCGGTTTTCCGTGCCGACCGGGGCCCCCTGTTCCTTCACCATCTGCGGACCCGCTGCACGAATCTGTCGTGCAGTCGCGATGGCACCCGATCCTGTCGTTCATCGCTCTGTCGTACTGCTTGACGAAAGCGCTCGACTTCCAAGGTCGAACTGCTCCCACCGCCGCCGGTTGAACTACATCGGACCGTACGCAAGATCTCGCATTGTGCGGACTGTTTCGGACAAGCATACCGGGTTTCTCTCTGCATTATCGCATGCGGCGGAACGTGCTCTCCCCGTCGATTCGGGGGCGGAACAACATGACGTCGTATCACTGAGCCTCTCAGATGTCGGTTAAGTGGAAAACTCACAGGAGATGTGGGGATGCCGGCAGACCGAGAAGAATGTGGAAAAGGAGGCCCCCGGTCCATTGCTCTTGCGTGTAGATCATGCTATAGTACACAACAGGGTGTATCCGCTGCAAGCCTGCGCCGACGGCGTTTGGACTTCGGATGACTGGAAGAGAGGGAAGAGAGAGGAGGGGATGAAGGATGGGGCTGTTTGTCACGCTAGCGGCGGTGAGCCGCAGGGCAAAGCTCCGGATGTTTCGAGAACTGATGGTGCCGACGCCGGAAATGAGGATCCTTGACGTCGGGGCCCAGATCGATCCTGCCTGCCGCGAGACCCTGCAGTTCATCGGCTGTTATGACTGGAAGGACCGGATCACGGCTGTCAACATCTCACCGGAGCATATCGCGTCCATTCAGCAACGGTATCCCCAGATCGAGGCCGTGGTGGGTGATGCCCGAAAGCTACCGTGGCCCGACAAGTACTTCGATATCGTCTATTCGAACGCCGTGATCGAGCACGTCGGCAGTGCCGAAGACCAGAGGCAAATGGACGCGGAAATCATGCGCGTGGGCAAGGCGTGGTTTGTTACAACGCCGAATCGCTGGTATCCCTACGAGTTCCATCTGAGACTGCCCTTCGTGAATTGGCTTCCTTTTCACGGGTATCAGTGGGTCGGAGCCTTCTTTGGCTACGATCACGTGCATCATAGATATGCGCTCGGGCATGGCCGGAGCAGGGTTCAGACTCGACTGCTGTCGTCACGGGAACTGCGTCGGTGTTTCCCCGATAGCCATGTGTACCCCGTCCGAGTGACATTCTGGCCGGAGACTCTGGTGGTAGCCGGTCCGCGGCATCGCCTCCAGCCGGGACGCGCCGTCTCACGTTGGTCGTGGCTCCACGGCCTTCCCGGGATTGCGGACGGGGTGCCTGTCGAATTGCGAACGGCATCAGGACCGGGGTCACATCCTGAGTCGTGAGTGATTTCGTAATGGTTCCGGGCGTCCCCCGGACGGCGAGGTCCGCCTTCGATCGGTGTCTGCTCCAGCGCGAGCATCCTCTCCTCGTTCGTCGAGGCGCTGCGGTACCACTGCTCCGCTTTGAAGTAGTCCGGTGTCAGGTTCGCCGGCATCGTTCTGACAACCTTCAAACAAGAAGACAGAGAGCAAAGGCAGAAGCCGGATTCGATGGCGGCTTCTGCCTTTCCGTATTCCGGTCTATCCGGCGACCTTTTCGGCGACGAGGTCGCCGACCTGGCTGGTGGAGTAGCCCATCTTTCCGGCGGCGAGACTCTTGAGCTTGTTGGCGGTGACGTACATCACCGCCTGCTCGATGGCGTCCGCCGCCTTCTCCTCGCCGAGATCGGCCAGCATCATCTGGGCGGCGCAGATCGCCGCCAGAGGGTTGATCACGCCCTGGCCGGTGTACTTCGGCGCGCTGCCGCCGATCGGCTCGAACATGCTGACGCCCTCGGGGTTGATATTGCCGCCGGCGGCGATGCCCATCCCGCCCTGGATGATGGCGCCCAGGTCCGTGATGATGTCGCCGAACATGTTGCCTGTGACGATCACGTCGAACCACTCGGGGTTCTTCACGAACCACATGCAGGTCGCATCGACATGGTAATACTCGCGAGCGATGTCCGGATACTGCGTGTTGCCCATTTCGTGAAAGGCCCGCTCCCAAAGGTTGTAGAGGTAGGTCAGGACATTCGTCTTGCCGCACAGGGCCAGCGTGTTCTTGGCGCCCCGGCCCCGGGCCTTCTTGCCGTGCTTGCGGGCGTATTCGAAGGCGTACTTCAGGCAGCGATCCACCTGATGCCGGGTGTAGACCGCGGTCTGGACAGCGACCTCGTGGGGCGTGCCCTTCATCGTGACGCCGCCGGTCCCGGTGTAGGCGTCGCCCGTGTTCTCGCGGACCACGACGAAGTCAATATCCTGCGGCCCTTTGTTCTTCAGCGGGCACTCGACACCGGGATAGAGCTTCACCGGTCGCAGGTTGATGTATTGATCCAGCTCGAACCGGGCCTTCAGCAGAATGCCCTTCTCCAAAATGCCCGGCGCGACGTCCGGATGGCCGATCGCGCCCAGCAGAATCGCGTCGAACGTCCGCAGCTCCGCGACGGCGCTGTCGGGCAGCGTCTCGCCCGTCCGCTTGTATCGTTCGCCGCCGAAATCGAATTCGGTCAGATCGACCTGAAAGCCGAACTTCGTCGCGGCGGTCTTGAGCACCTTTACGGCCTCGGCTGTCACTTCCGGCCCCGTCCCGTCTCCGGGTATCACTGCAATCTGGTACACCTTCGGTTCTCCTTCTTTCACGATGTCAAATGTGCTTCGATGAGATTTCAGACCTTATGGTTCGGGTTTACCGTGGGCATGGCCGCCCCGACCTCGTTGCGCCATTCGTGCAGCATCCGGCGAAGCTCGGCGGCCTTCTCGGGCATCGCCCCGGCCAAGTCCTTTTTTTCGCCGAGATCGTCGCGCAGATTATACAGTTCGACGCGATGATCCTCATAGAACTCGATCAACTTATAGTCGCCCAGCCGGACTGCTCCGCCGGGCGAGCCGCCCTGGTTGCCGTAGTGCGGATAGTGCCAGTACAACGCGCGGTCCTTCTGTAGACTTTGCCCGCGCAGCAGCGGGACCATGCTGCGCCCGTCCAGGTGCTGCTGCGGCACCCCGGGCAGACCGGCCATCTCCAGCATCGTCGGATAGAAGTCGGTGCTGATCACCGGCTCGTCGCACACGCGCCCCGCCCGAACGTGGCCGGGCCAGCGAACGATCATGGGCTCGCGAATCCCGCCCTCGTAGAGCCAGCCCTTGCCCGCTCGCAGCGGCAGATTGCACGTCGGATGGCCCTCGGAGGTCGCCAGGCCGCCGTTGTCCGACATGAAAAAGACGACCGTGTCCTTCGCCAGGTCCAGGCGGTCCAGCGCATCGAGCACCTTGCCGACGGCCTGGTCCATCGCCTCGACCATGCCCGCGTAGACCGCGTGATCCTGCACGAGTCGGACCTCGCGGTCGCCTTCCTTGCCCCAGGCCGGGCCATCGTGCGCAACAGTCCTGGCCTTCGCCTCGTACTTGGCCCTGAGGTCCTCACGGGCCATCAAAGGCGTGTGCACAGAGTAGAACGCCAGGTAGGCCAGGAAGGGCCCATCCCGATGGTCTTCGATGAAGCGGCAGGTCTCCGTCGCCAGCCGGTCGGGCAGGTGCTCGCCGTCGGGCCCATCGGGCAGTCGCGGATTGCCATAGGGCGAGAAGTACCGTTTGCCGCCGTAGGGCCCGCCGCGGTCGTGGCCCCCCTTGTTCACGTCGAAGCCCTGGTCCTCCGGCCAGAATCCCTCCGGCCCCAGGTGCCACTTGCCCGCAAAGAAGGTTGCGTATCCATGCTGCTTCAACGTCTCGGCCACGGTCGTTTCTTCCAGCGGGAGTCGGTCGAGATACCGCGCCGGCAGGAGCGGCTTGTTTCGCGTCCAGTGGCTTTGCACCGTGTCCGGCTGCGGCGCGCCGAAATAGTCGGTCGTCCGAAGCCGGGCCGGGTACTTGCCCGTCATGATGCTGGCCCGCGTCGGTGAGCACACCGGGCAGGCGGCGTAGGCGCTCGTGAAGCGCATCCCCTCGGCCGCCAGCCGATCCACGTTCGGCGTTTCATAGAACGTGCTGCCATAGCAGCCCAGATCCGTCCAGCCCAGGTCGTCGACGAGGAAAAACACGAAGTTCGGTCGTCGCGGCCCGCTGCTGTCTGCCGGCGCGCGCGATACGCCGCAGGCCGGCAGCAGTGCGGCCGTTCCCAGCGCTCTCAAAAAATCGCGTCGGTTCATAGGTGTTTGTCGCCCTTACGGAGCGAAGCGGATTCCCTTCGCGCGTTCGATGGTGAAGTGGCCTTCGTCCGGGCTGCGGACGAGCTGGCCGTTGATGCGCAGATCCTCGATCTTGACGTCTTGCACGCTGTGCTCGCCGTTGTCGTAGCCGATCAGGAACGATACGGGCGGCTTCTCGCCTGTTACCTCGATGTCCTTGAAGTGCACGTTGCCGATGCGTCCGCGTTTGGCCGCGTACGTGCTCAGCTCGTCGTCAGCCACAGGCAGCCACTGCCCGAGCGGGCTGCGCTTGCGGTTCGGGTTCTGCCGATGATACTCCTGGGGGCAGTCCCCGCTGTAGATCGACAGGCCGATGCGAAACTCGATCAGCTTGTCACGCGAGTCCTCCACGCGGATGTCCTCGAACCGGATGTTCTCGACGGTGGCCCAGTCCCCGTTGTGGATCGTGAAGGTGCCGCCGCGCTCGACGTGGATGATGTCGCAGTTCTTGAACACGATGTCGCGAACGGACTCGGTCTGCAGCTCAAAGCCGATCTCCATCGCGTTGCCCCACTCGGCGTTCCACAGCACCGAATTGAAGACCGCCACCTTGCGGACGTCGCGCAGCCCGCTCTCGCCGCCCTCGAAATAGGCCGGCGAGGCCTTGACGGAGATGCAGTCGTCTTTCGTTCGCAGGAACGAATCGGAGACCGTCAGGTTGTGGCAACCGACGATATCGACGCCGTCGTCGTTGTCGCGCCAGCCGACGATCTTGACGTTGGCGATCTTGACGTTATCCGATTTGACCGGCACCACGGTCCAGCCATAGCTGCCGAGGATCACGATGCCGCTCACCTCGACGCCGGTGCATTTGGAGAACTTGAGCATCTGGGTCTTGGTGTCGCGATGCGTGCCGTCCAGAACACCGTACCCGGCCACGCGCACATTCCTGGCATTCTCGGCCCGCACGCGGCCGCGTACGACGGCGCCGCCGGCGATGTAGAGCATTTCACCGCTGGTCAGGACGATCTCTCCAGCGTCATAGACCTTGCCCGGCCCGAAGTAGTGCACCCGCTCGTGGTCCGGCCTGGGCTTCCTGGTCTCCGGCGGATTGGCGAACAGAAACAGCGGACGCTCGATGTCCCCATCCAGCTCGATGCTCAGTTGACACGGACGATCCAGGTCGAAATGGATCGTTCCATCCTCGATGGTGAAGGCCACGTTGCGGCTCTTCGGCCGGATGTCCACCCGCGCAAACGCCTTCTGAGGCGTCACGGAAACGTGCACCTTTCCTCTGAACGAGAAGGTGCAGAAGGCCGCAACCGGCGAGTCGTGGACGAACGGCTCCTGGCCGTCGACCTTCACCTGAAAATCTGCGGCCTGCGGCGCTCCCTCCGGCGTCGGATAGGTCGCCACGGCGGCGCGCGCAGGGGTCCAGAGGCCCATCGCCAGCGCTGCGACGACGAGCGCCGCGCATTTCATGGATCGTCCACGTCGTAACGGCATCGATCTTAGCCCTTGAGTTCCGCGGCGATCTTGTTCAGCAGTCCGCCGGCGGCGATGATCTCCCGCGCGAAGTCGGGCAGTGGTTGGAACTGGATCTTGCGCCGGTTCGTCTTGTCGTGGATCACGCCGGCGTCGTAGTCGATCTCGACCTCGTCGCCGTCGGCGATCTTGTTTACCGCCTCCGCCGACTCGATCAGGTAGAACCCGCAGTCGATCGCGTTGCGGTAGAAGATCCGTGCGAACGACCGCGCGATCACCGTCTGAACCTTCGCGCCGCGAATGGCCCAGACGGCGTGCTCGCGGCTGGAGCCGCAGCCGAAGTCGTCGCCGGCCACCACCACGTCGCCCGGCCGGACCTTCTTGACGAAACCCACGTCGAGGTCCTCCAGGCAATGCTGAGCCAGTTCCGCCTCCGCGTCCGTATTCAGATACCGCGCCGGAATGATCTCATCCGTATTGATATGATCCCGCTGGTACACATGCGCCCTTGCCATGACGATTCCTCACCGTTTGAATCCAGAGTCAACATCAAACATCAAACCGCAAAGATCAAAATCACGCGTCCGCAAAATCCGAAATCCGAATATCGAAATCCGAGACAAATCAGAATTCTCAAATATCGAATACGCAAACGCTATTCGCTCTTCCGGATGATCGAGCCGAAGATATTCATCAACTCTGTAGCCTCTTGTATCAACTCTTCCCTTCGGGCATCCAGTTTCCGGTCATCGCAGGTATCGAGGAGTCTGAGCCAGTAGCGGCTCTCCTTGGACTCCTTCCGGCAGATCTTGATTCGCATCATGAAGTCCTTCTTGCTCAGAGCTTCATTCGCCTCGATGTAGTTGGCGCCGACGGAGCCCGACGCTCTGACAAGCTGTTTACCATCTTCCAGGTTGCCGGTTGTTGGCTTCAACTCCCTTGCCAATGTGCGGACATCTCTGGCAAACGCAAGCGTTCGATCCTCCAAGTCATACTGTTTTGAGTTTCGGGCTTCGGTCATTCGAGCTTGTTTCGGATTTCGGTTTTCGATATTCGTATTTTGCTACAGGTACTTGCGTGGGTCGGCGAGCCGGCCTTCGACGGCGCTGGCGGCGACGGTGGCGGGGCTGGCGAGATAGACCTCGCTCTTGGGGCTGCCCATCCGGCCGACGAAGTTGCGGTTCGTCGTGCTGATGCACTTCTCCCCGGCGGCCAGAACGCCCATGAACCCGCCCAGACAGGCCCCGCAGGTGGGCGCCGAGATCACACAGCCGGCGTCGTAGAACACGTCGAAGAGCCCCTCGTCGGCCGCCTGCTTCCAGATGGCGGGCGTGGCCGGCACGACCAGCGTCCGGATCTTCACCTCTTTGCCCTTGAGGATACCGGCGGCGATCCGCAGGTCCTCGATCCGCCCGTTCGTGCAACTGCCGATGTACGCCTGGTCCATCGCCATGCCGGCGCAGTTCCCGATGGCAACCCCGCCGCTGGGTAGGTGCGGCAGGGCCACCATCGGTTCGATCGCCGAGCAGTCGAATTCCTCGACCGCCGCATACTCTGCATCGTCGTCGGAGGCGACGACGGTATAGTCCTGTTTGCCTTTCAGCCGCCCGTCGAGATAGGCCTTCGTGACCTCGTCGACCCCGATGATGCCGTTCTTGGCCCCGGCCTCGATGGCCATGTTCGTGATCGTCATCCGCGCTTCCATCGACATCTCCGCCAGCGCCGGCCCGACGAACTCCATCGCCTTGTAGAGTGCGCCGTCCGTGCCGATCCGCGCGATCACCGCCAGGATCACGTCCTTGCTGTACACGCCGGGCCGCAGCGACCCGTTCAAAACGAACTTCATCGACGCGGGTACGCGGAACCACAGACGGCCCGTCGCGATCGAAGCCGCCAGGTCGGTCGAGCCGATCCCCGTGCTGAAAGCGGCCAGCGCGCCGTAGGTGCACGTGTGCGAATCGCCGCCCACGATGACTTCGCCCGGGCGGATATGGCCCTGCTCGGGCAGCAGCGCATGGCAGACGCCCGCCCGGCCCAGCTTGTAGTAGTACTGGATCCTGTGCTGCCTGGCCCACGTGTCCAGCCGCTTGTGCAACTCGGCGCTCTTGACGTCCTTGGGCGGCTGGAAGTGGTCCGGCGTCACGATGATCTTCTCCCGATCGAACACGCAGTCGATGCCGCGCTCGACCAGCATCGAGATTGCCGGCGGCGTCGTCACATCGTGACACATCACCACGTCGATGTTCGCATCCACCAGTTGTCCGGGCGTCACCTTCTCATGCCCGCTGGCCCGTGCGAGAATCTTCTCCGTTATGGTCATTCCCATGATCTGCTCACCTAATTCCTAACGTCTTCATTTGTTGACGCGCGAATCTTCCCTATGGATGCGAGAACCTCTGAGAGTATCGTGTGCGCCGTCTTCGGGTCGAGATTGGCAGGTTGGGGTCTCCTTGGATTGCGGTGGGCGATCCAATCTCGATACTGCTTAACCTGCTTCACCCACCCGATCAAATCCTGGTTGACTTCGCCTTTCAGAAGATTCAGGGAATCGTCGATTCTCCAGTATTCCACGTCTATTTCGTATTTCTCGTATAGCGGTTGTGCCAGGGACACAGGTTGTACCTCCAACAGTTTGCGTCCCTTTTCCTGCAGGAGGGCAATCAGAGTCCGCTCAAATACGACCCACAGCGACAGAATCGCCGATTCGTCCGCTCTTCTCCGACTCTCCCGAATCTGGATGCCGGCATCCTTCGGCGAATCTCCCATAAACTCCGTATTCTGAAGCAGTCCTCCATGCCCTCTGCGTATTGCTCTTTGGGCGATCTTTAGACAGTCACGTGTTACGACATACGTCTCCCAGATCGATTCAAGCGGGTTCTCAGAGGCCATGGTCGGACACCCCCGCAAGAAGATCCAGAAACAATCGCTTTGTCACCGGATGCGCCCGACCCAGCCGTTTGTCTTCTATCCAATACCACCCGGCTCGCCCAATCCCCTGAAACAGCGGTCTTGACCGACCCTCGGGGTGCCCGGTGGCATCGGCCTCCTTCCTGTCGATATGCGGGCCGCCCCTTCTCAGATAGACCAGACTCGTTCGATCCAACGATCCTACCAGATCGACACGACCTTCCGCACCGATGATCCAGGCACCGAGTGGAAGCAATTCCGCGACCTTCTTGCCCTCGGCGTCGAGAAGCGCAGCCGCTGGAGCTTCATAGGGCCCTGAGATCTCCTCGTTGAGCTCAATCGAACTTCGAGAGACGGTCAGGCCCGTGTTCTCGATCCATTTCTCGACAGCGGAATACAACTCGTCAAGCCGACCGATGTACTCCGCCTGTCTTGATTTGGTCTCGCTTCTCATGCTCCGGTCCTTTCATCGTAGAATGCTGATACAGATACTCCTTCTCTCGGCTGCAATTATGCGTTCGTCGTCGCCTGGCCGTTGGCCTGCTGGACGGCGGTCATCCGGTTGATGGCATCGACGTAGGCTTTGGCGCTGGCTTCGATGATGTCGGTGGAGACGCCGCGGCCGATGAACGTCCGTCCGGCCTCGACGATCCGCACCGTCGCTTCGCCCAGCGCGTCCTTGCCTCCCGTGACGGCGCGGATGGAGTAGTTCTCCAGCTTGGGCGACAGGCCGGTAGCCTCGCGGATCGCCTCGTACGCCGCATCGACCGGGCCGTCGCCGCACGCGGCCGCTTGCCGTTCCTGGCCCGCGATTTTCATCCGCACGCTGGCGGTCGGCAACGTGCCGGTACCGCACGCGACGTGCAGATATTTCAGTTCGTACACCTGCGACACGATGCGGACCTCGTCGTTGATGATCGCGGCAACGTCCTCGTCGAACACTTCCTTCTTCTTGTCCGCGATTTCGAGGAACCGCGCGTAGGCCTGCTCGAGTTCCTCTTTGGTGAGCTTGTAGCCGAGCTGCCGGCAGCGGTCGGCAAACCCGTGCCGGCCGGTGTGACGTCCGAGCACCATGCGCGAGCCGCCCAGCCCGATGGTCTCCGGCGTCATGATCTCATACGTGCTGCGCTCCTTGAGAATCCCGTCCACGTGGATGCCCGACTCGTGCGCGAACGCATTGGCGCCGACGATGGCCTTGTTGGGCTGGATGACGAATCCGGTCAACTGGGACACCAGTTGGCTGGTGCGATAGATTTCCTTTGTGTTGATGTTCGTGGTCAGGCCGGTGGCGCTGCCGTCGGCGAAGAAGTTGGCGCGGGTGTGAATGGCCATGACGACTTCTTCGAGGGCGGCATTGCCCGCCCGCTCGCCGAGCCCGTTGACGGCGACTTCGACCTGCCGGGCGCCGCTGCGCACGCCCGCCAGCGAATTGGCGACCGCCAAGCCGAGGTCGTTGTGACAGTGGGTGCTGATGACGCACTTGTCGATGCCCGGGACCTTGCTCTTGAGCTGGGCGATGAGCTGGCCGTATTCGTACGGCAGCATGTAGCCGACCGTGTCCGGGATGTTCAACGTGGTGGCGCCGGCCTCGATCACGGCGGCCAGGATCTCGATGAGGAAGGGGACTTCGCTGCGGCCGGCGTCTTCCGGCGAGAACTCCACGTCGTCCACGAACTGGCGGGCGTGTTTGACCGCCGCCACCGCCATCTTCACTACCTCGTCGGGCTTCTTGTTGAGCTTGTGCTTCATGTGGATCGGTGAGGTCGCGATGAACGTGTGGATCCGTTTTCTCCTGGCCGGGGCGACGGCCTTGCCCGCCGTCTCGATGTCCACGTCTTTCGCTCTTGCAAGTCCTGCAATCACAGGACCTTGCACCTGCTCGGCCACCAGCCGCGTCGCCTCGAACTGCGCCGGGGAGGAGATCGGGAAGCCCGCCTCGATGATATCGACTCCGAGGGTGGCCAGTTGCTGGGCGATCTCGAGCTTCTGCGGGATCGAGAGCGACGCGCCCGGCGATTGCTCGCCGTCGCGCAACGTCGTGTCGAAGATGAAGACTTTATCGTCAGGCATAGTATTTCTCCGGAAAATCATTTCGAGCCGCCGGCATTATGCCGCAACAGGGACCGAAATGCTACGGTTTTGCGTAAGATTGGGGACGGCAACGAGTTGTGGTGGTTCTGTTATTTGCGCCTTAGCGGCGCAGGATCAGGGCGAGCAGGCCGATGCGGCCGTTGAGGATGGAACGAAATATGCCCTTCGTAGTATCCATAAACCAACCAAATATACATATCGGCCGTCTGAACGCAAGACTTTTCCAGAAAAATCCTGCAATTATCTCCAGATTGGTCCGGGCGGCGCGTTATTGGAGGGATTTCCAGGGGTCTTCGACGTCCACCTGAGCGGTGGCGGCGATGGTCTGGCGCTGCGTGGGCAGGGGAGTCATCGGCACGGTCAGGATCAGCGAGGTCTTGCCCGGTCGGCGCCATTGCCATTTGTCACGCGGCGGGACCACCTCGCCTTCGACGATCATCGTGCCGGCCATCGTCTTGAAGACACTCGGATCGGCCACGCGGATGGGGGCGTTCGATCTCGCCACCGACAGCGTGAAGACCACGCCGGCGGCGGCCATCCTGGTGAAGTCGAACTCCCGCGTCACGCCGTTGTAGAGGACCACGTCGATCCAGGCGCCCTCTTCGTTGCGCCCCGTCTCCATGTGGACGGGCAGTTCGTCGATCTGGGCGGCGTGGACGCAGAATTGGGCCTCGATGCTGCCGGACTCGAAGTCCACCGGCTCGCCGACGCGCGCCCGGACGGGCAGCTTCAGATCGCCGACCGCCCCTTCGAATTGCAGCCGCATCCGCAGGTCCCGGGCCTGGATCGTGCCGTTGGCAATACGATCGAGCGAGATGTGGGTGTCACCCCGGTCGGTGGCGAAGAGAACCGCGCTGAGCAGCTCGGGCCCGTCCTGGATCGTGAAAATGCTCGCGGATGCGTAGTCGTAGCCGTCATGCAGAAAGCGGACGCGCATCGCGGCCGGGCCCGAGGGAGTGTTCCAGTAGGCCACGAGGGGCCTGCGCTGATTCCAGAGGTCGCCGCAGTTGACGGAGCCGATTGTGAAATCCGGATGCAGATATGTCCGGCCGATCACGTCGTGCTGGCCCTGCGGGTTCAGAAGGAACGTCTCGATCTCTTCGCGAGGCTCGGCCAGCGACGTGAAGTAGGGCAGCAGATCCTCAGGACATGCCAGAGGGATGCGGTGCGCGTCGAGGGATTCGTACGCCTGTGCCTCGGACAGGAAGCTCACCTTGCCTTTGGTTCCCCGCTGGATGAAGGCCAGGGCGCTCGGACCCAGCAGCGTCGCATACGATCGGCTGTGCGGCCCGGCCCATTGCTTCGTCGGCGCGTGAAAGCGACGGGCCAGGTGGTACCAGGCGAAGTCGTGGAGGTCCTCCGTCAGACGCCTGCACGCGGGGTCTCTGACATGGGCCAGGATGCGGGTCAGTTCGCTGATGGCCACGATGGTGTACGTGGGGCTGTTGTACTCGCTGAACGAACCCTTCTGCTCGGTGTACTCGTGGAATCGCTGGAGGCGCTGCCGGCCATAGTCAAACAGCTCATTGTCTTTGAATTGCTCGCCGGCAACCAGTGTGACATACGTGCCCATGATCGCGATGTTGGTGTAGCCGGGCTCGACGTTGCGGCGCTGGATGGAGCGGGCGGCGTGCAGGATCGATAGACGCACCTTCTCCTGCAACGGTCCGGGCAGGCGGTCCATATGATCGATCGCCACCTGGAGCAGTTGTGTGCCGCAGAAGTCGGCCCAGTTCCAGTCGGGCGGCGACATCTGGTCGAGCGGCTCTTCGAGAAACCACGACCAGATGCCGTAGGTGTGACTGGCGAGGTCCTGGTCCTGGAGATCGATCACGCGGTCGAGGATCTGCTCGGCCCGCTCCAGACGATTGGGATCGCCGGAATCGAGCAGGGCCACCGCGTAGATGAGCGAATCGCGGGTGCGGTGGACCGTGCCGGACTCGAGCGTCGTGTGATAGCCCGGCGAGGAGAACGGCCCCGCCAGCATCTTGGCGGACCCGTCGTAGCTTTGATCCTGGGCGGCCAAGGCCTTGAGAAAGCCCTCACGGCGCGCCGACGTCGGGAAGAAATCGGCGCCAAGGCACGAAGCCAGATGCGTTGCCACGATCAGCCCGATCCACGCGATTTGTCGGCGGCGTATCATGGAGAAGACTCCTTCCATCGTATGGACAGATTCACCAGGGCCTATGATAAGCCGGTTGGCTCCTGCGATCCAGGCTTTCCCGTGTGGGCGGAGGTCTGTGGCGAACTTGTTCCGTATCGGTCCGGCGCGTATAATGGCGTGCAGGAATGAACGTGTGAATCCAGCCGCACTTAGGGAGATGTGATTTGACGACCGAGCGAATGGAAAATCCGCAAGTGACGCCGCTGAAGCGAAACCTCCAGAGTGTTATCTTCGGCAAGAGCGAGAGCATCGACGTAATGGTCGTGGCACTGCTGGCGGGCGGTTCCGTCCTGATCGAAGACGTGCCGGGGGTGGGCAAGACCACGCTGGCCAAGGCGCTGGCGCGGAGCATCGACGCCAAGTACCGGCGGATTCAGTTCACGCCCGATCTGCTGCCGGCCGATATTCTCGGCTCGTCCATCTACAACCCGGTCAGCGGCGATTTCCGCTTCGATCCCGGCCCGATCTTCTGCAACATCCTGCTGGCTGACGAGATCAACCGCGCCTCGCCGCGAACGCAGTCGGCCCTGCTGGAAGCGATGAACGAGAATCAGACGACCATCGAGGGCCAATGCCGTCCGCTGGCCCGGCCGTTCATGGTCATTGCGACGGAGAACCCCATCGAATTCCACGGAACGTATCCGCTCCCGGAGGCGCAACTGGACCGCTTCCTGGTCCGCCTGGCGATCGGGTATCCGACGGCGGAGGTCGAGGTCGATATTCTCAAGTCGCACGCGAACCGCGAGCCGCTGGAGACCATCGAGCCGGTGATGGACCTGGAGCAGGTCCGCCGGATTCAGGAAGAGGTGGCGAACGTGCACATCGATGAGGCGATTCTCGAATACATCGTCGAGATCGTGCACACGACGCGGAACGACAGCCGGCTCCAGTTGGGTGTCAGCACGCGCGGGACCCTGATGCTCGCTCGCGCCGCCCGCGCCAGGGCCTACGCGCTGAATCGCACGTTTGTGATTCCCGATGACGTATCGTGGAGCCTTCCGCACGTGCTGCCGCATCGCCTGCTGCTGACGGCCAAGGCGCAGCACAGCGGCGCGACCGCCCAGCAGATCGTCACGGAGATCCTCGGGCGGATCAAGGTTCCGGTGTAGGGCAGGTGCTTGATATGACCGCAACCCGGGCGAGAATGCGTCTGGGCGTGACGGAAGCGGGACGGATGCTTCTGATGGGGACGGTGTTCTTCGGCCTGGCGGCGCAGCTTGTTCCGGCGTTCGGCGTTCTATCGGCGCTGATCGTCGTGCTGTTGACGGTTCTGATTGTCGGCTTTGTTCTGCGGCCCCGGATCGAGGTGACCGCGCACCTTCCCGATCATGTCGTGGCAGGTCAGAATGCTCTGTTTCGCTACACGCTCACGAACGTCGCGCGCGTTCCGGCCTATGACCTGCACGTCCGTTTCGTCGGGTTGCCCGAGACGATCGAGCAGGTGGCCGGCGCGGAGACGGTCGCGCGTCTGGGGCCGGGCGAGTCGATCGAGGTGGCCGTCACGATGCGGGCCCGACGACGGGGCCACCATCTGATCCCGTTGCCGATGTGCCAGTCGAGTTTTCCGTTCAACCTGCTGGTGTTCGGCTCGTATCGGAAAGACAAGGGGACGCTCACGGTCTATCCGGTGTTCTACCGGCTCCCGATGCGTCTGTCGCGTCTGAGCGGTCAGGGGCGCAGCGGCGTGGCCGGATTTGCGGGGCGGGCGGAGGTCTCCCCCGAGTACGCGGGCAACCGTCCGTTCCTGCCGGGCGATTCGCCGCGGCGGATCGACACCCGCGCCTGGGCCCGTCTGTCCGTTCCGGCCACCAAGGAGTATCACAACGACGCCGACCGCTGTGCGGCCCTCGTGCTGGACACCCGAATCCGTCCCGACCGCAAGAGGGCAAGCGGTGAGGAGGTTCCCGAACTCGAAGCGGCCGTGTCTCTCTGCGCCTCCGTCGCGTTTACCATCCAGCAGGACTGCCTCGTCGAATGGCTGCTGGCCGGGCCCGAACTGCACGACTTCACGCCGTCGGCAGGCCGTCCTGCCCTCGGTCCGTGGGCGGGACGCGGGCGACAGGGGGCGCGCGTGGACGCGATCCACGAGATCCTGGCGACCGTGGAGCCGGCGGAAGACTACGACCTGGACCAGACCGCGGCCGCACTGACCAGCCGTTTCCATCGTATTTCTGAGGTTGTCTTCATTCTGTTGCGACCGGACCGGGTGTATCAGGAGCTGTTGGGATTGGCCGCCGCATCCCGCTGCCATTGCCGCGTGTATCAGATTGCGGGGGCCGACACCCAGAGCCCCGGGAGCGATGAGCTGCCGAGCGATTCGGTAACGCTGCTGTCGCCCGAGGATGTCCTGGCCGGCCGCCTGGGGCCCTTATGAAGCCGCAGAAGATCATTGCCGTTGTCATGGTCCTGGCCAGCTCGGCGGTCACCGCCTGGGCCTCGGTGGATATCGCCTATCCGGCGATCCTCTGTATGCTGGGTCTGCTGGGTCTGTCGCGGAAGTTCACGTGGAACTTCAAGCCCGAGCGGCGGATTATCACCTCGCTGCTCATGCTGGTTCTGGCGATCTTTTTCGCCCTGCACTACAGCTACACGCGTCCGCACAGTTGGGTGGCTCACGAATTGGCCATGAGTCTGGCCTGGCAGACGGTCGCGCGGTACTTTCTGGCCGGAATGATCCTCATGCTCTTTCTCGGATCGCCTCGACAGCTTCCGCCGTCGCTGGGACTCTTTCACCTGGCCAGCACAATCTGCGCCGGGCAGGTTCTTCTGCTGAACGACCGGTTCATCGCCTTTCGTCTGCTGGAGCTGTTCTCGGCGATTCTTGTGGTTCTCTATGCGGCGACCACGTACGGTCCGGTCCCTCTGGAATCGAATCCCGACGCGCCGCAGCCCCGGGAGGATGCCAGGCTCGTTGTCTCGCGTCGTCGCGCGATGCCGCGGTGGGTCGCCAGCGCGCTGATTCTCGTCGCGGCGGCCAACGTCGGATGGGTCATCAGCTCGCTTCTCTATCGGCACGTCGAGCTGCTCGAGTACCTGCCCGCCTGGTTCGGAAAGCAGGTGATCAACATGGACTCGACGACTGCGGACGCGGCGCGCATCGCGTTCTCGACCACGGGACGCCTGTCGAGCCTGGCGTCGGTCCTCGAGGAGCAGGATACGACGGTGGCCCTGGAGATCGAGAGCGAACAGTCACCCGGCTACCTGCGCGGCCGCGCGTTCGAGGTCTACCGTCAGTCGCAGTGGCACGATCTGTCGTATCAGGAAGCCGTTTTTCCCCAGCCGGGCAACCTGTACATCTCCAGCCGGACGAACATCTTTCGACTGCACGAGGAGGACGCCTCGGCCGCCCAGACCATGGTCATTCGGCACGCGTTTCAGTTTGACGATGCGGCGTTTGCGCCGCTGGGCCTGTCCTATGTCGAGGCGCCATTCAAGCTGTTGCTGCGGGATGACGATGACATCATCTACGCGCCGAAGCTGGCGCGGGGCAAGCGATATCGGGTCGCTTGCCTTCCGGCGCCCCGGGCGGCGCCGCCGCGGGGGATGCAGTTGAGCCGGTCTCTGGATGTGCCCGGGTCGCTCGATCCGCGCATCGAGCGGCTTGCGGATCGGATCTTCTCCGGCTGCAACAGTACGGCCGAAAAGATCGAGGCGGTTGTCCGCCACTTCCAGAAGAACTACACGTACTCCTATGATCCACAGGTTCCCCCGGGCCGGGATAAGCTGACGTATTTCCTGCTCGAAGGCTCCCAGGGCTATTGCGAGTATTTTGCCTCCGGTGCCGCCATCCTGCTGCGTTTGGCGGGTGTGCCCACGCGGTATGTCGTCGGCTTCCTCGTGACGGAGCGGGACAGCCGCACCCATGCCTGGATCGCGCGGAACATGGACGCGCATGCCTGGGTCGAGGCCTGGGACGAGCAGGAGAATCGATGGGTGACGGTTGAAGCGACGGCCCAGAGCAGCGAGGCGGTCGCGACAGACGAAGAACAGGCGAACGCTTCCGACGATGCGGCGAGCGTATGGCTCGGGCGCTTTCTCCACGCCCTGTACGAATACGGCCTCTTCGGCGCGTTGAGCTGGTTGTTCACATACCACGGCGGCTCGATCTCGCTGCTGGCGCTGGCGGTGCTCTCGGCGGTGGCGCTGTGGTGGGGCCTGTCGCGACGCTATCGAAGGGCGGTCGATCGGGGCGCGCCGGGTTGGAGCCGCGACCCTTCGGTTGCGGCGCTGCATCGGATGCTGGCCCGAATGGATCGCAGGCTCAAGGTCCTCGGCGTCCAGCGTCCGCTGACCGAGACGCTGCACGCCTTTGCCGGCCGGCTGCGCCTCGAGGGTTCCGGCAGGGCCAACAGCCATCGGGACTGGGCGGGTGTGTCGGATTGGTACCTCGATTATGCCAACCTGCGCTATGGTGGGGCGGTCCGCTCCGAACACCTCGAATCGCTCCGGCAGCGCGCCCGGGGATTGCAGAAGTCACTGTAGGCGGACCGGTCCGCCCGCGGCGGATCACTTCAGAAACGCCAGGGCGATCGGGTAGCGCCAAAGCTGCCCTTGCTTGGCCTTCAACGCGCCCAGAACGATCAAGACGAGGTGCACGACGATCAGCACCGGAATGAGAAACGCCCCCACGACCGTGACGCCCAAGCCCGCCAGATAGATCAGAAACGAGATCTGGTAGTTCATGGCCTCGCGCCCGTGCTCGTCCACGAACCGGTGCTTGTCTCTTTCGATCAGCCAGATGACCAGCGGGCCGAAGAAGCCGGCGGCGCCGAGGATGTGGCACAACATCGCCATGTTCCGCGCGTCCTGGGAGGTCTCCGTCTGCTGCCCTGTGTCGGTATCGTAGCCGGAAGAGGACGTTGCCTGCGACCATCGCGAACCGCTTTCTTCTGCCATGATTCGACTCCTGCTCTGCATGCCGTGGAAACCGTTACGGCTTTATAGCAAAGGCGTTACGCTCGGTCAAGACGGAAACGTGCATCACCGGTAGCGCGATCTTATGGGCGGGGGCCGGCGCCGCTGACGTCGATCGGCTCGATGCCCAAGGCTCGTGCGGGCGAATCGGCCGCAAGCTCGACCTTGCCTTCGCGAAAGGCGGTCAGCTTCGGGTCCGCCAGCACGTTGGCCTCCTCCGGCTGTATCTGGTACGTGCCGGTCTGTGCGTACTGATCGAGCTTCCTGCACTCTACCTGACCCGCGGCGCTGTAGAGGATGTTGCCCGCCAGGGTGGTGATGCCCTCACGATTGTCGAACACGATCTTGCCACGGGCCCAGAGGATGTTCTTCTCGAAGCGGTAGTCGGACGACCGGGGCCAGGTCAGACGCAGGTCGCCGTTGTTGATGAAAACGTTGTGGCGGATCGTGTTGCCTTTGGCCATGTGGTTGTGGGAGGGACGCACGACGTTGACGGACAGATTGCCCTCGACCAGGCAGCCCTCCGACTGTTCGTCGAGGTAGTAGGCCGAGGCGCCGTAGCCGCCCGTATCGACGATGTCGTGGATGTAGTTGCCGCGCAGGACGAGGTTCTTGCCCCCGAAGCAGTAGATGCCGCCGCCGTCGTGGAGTTCGAGCATGGCGTCGTGGATCCGGTTGGCCTCGATCACGTTGTTCTCGCCGCCGCAGGTGACCGCCGAGTACGGCGCATGGTGCACGTGGTTGTGGGCGAGCAGCGAGTCCCTGCCTCCGCCGGTCAGGGCGATCGCGCTGGGGTATGTCAAGCCCACGTTGTGGATGTGGTTGTCGGATATCTCCAGCTCCGTGCCGTTGAAGCGGACGCCGCAGGCGCCGACGTGGTGGACGTGACATCGTTGGATTCGCAGGTTCGTGCCCGTTGCCTTGATGCCCTGGCCGCCGACGTTGACAATCTCCAGGTCGCGGAAGGTGCAACTCTCCGCTCCGCTGACCGACAGCGCACCGTCGAAGAGGCCCGCGCCGAAGCCGCCGGCCTTGAGCGGCGTGGTCGTCGCCGACAGCGTCAGTCCTTGGAGGGTGATGTCCCGAACGGGATGGTCCCGGCGGCCCTGAATCCGGAGGATCGACTCGACGGCCGGGGCTAAGACGTTCGCCTGGCTCATGTCCTCGCCGGGCAGGGGCCAATAGACTACTTTGCCCGCCGTGCGGTCGAGATACCATTGTCCGGGCTCCGTCATTCCCTCGCGGACATTCCAGACGACGTAGGTCTTGACGCCGAACGCGCCGGCCGGATGCCCCGTCGGGCTGGAGAAGGTCAGCGTATGTGTCTCCGTGTCGATCGCCGCGACGCCCACCAGCGAATCGTCCCACATGTGGTAGACGGTGATCTCGGCATTCCGGATGTCCAGCCATGGGCCCAGGTCCTCGGGTTTGTACTTCATTGTGGTCAGCTCGATCTCGGTGGGCTTGCGTTTCCAGCCGCCGCCGGTGGTACTCATCCAGGGGACGTCGAAAACGCTGAGGTGCTCGAAGCGTCCTTCCTTCGGCAGCCGGGCCCGGGGGCAGTAGCGGCCGTTGACGATCAGCGCGCGGAAATCCCATCGGCCCTCTTTGACGCCGGGCAGCGTCGCGACGTAGAAGTCCGGGCCGTCCTTCTGCCATCCGGTGACCTTGCGACCGCCGTACAGCGTCACGTCGGCGCCGGTCGCCGCCTCAATCGTCAGCTCGTTGTCCTTGTCGGTCAGAACGATAGGTTCATCGATGTAGTACTCGCCCGCCTGGACCACGATCCGCCGTGGCGCCTCGGTCCCCAGCGCACGGGCCGCCCGGCACCCGGCGGCCAGCGTCGCCAGCGGTCCGTCCGTGCGATCCGCGTTGGGCTGCGCCGCCCGGCCCGACCAGCCGTCGTTGCCGTTCGCTGCCACGTACAGCGTCGCGGCTGCCGCATCACAATTTCGACTGGTCACAAGGGCGGATAGCGCGAAGACGGTTGTCAGGGCCACAAGGGTTCTGCTCATCTCTATCACTCCTGTGAGATTAAATCGCCGATACGATGCGGGTCACTGTATCCGGTCATCTTAACCGACTCGACGATCCGACGAAACGCCCTGTTGGGCGTATCGGCGCCGGCGAAAGACGTTTGCCAAACCGGCGGCCGCGCGTCTATAGTGTGGCCATGTCGGCTTCCGGGAACATCGGTGTCGCTCTGGGTTTGACGTTGCTGGCCGGCCTCTCGACCGGGATCGGCAGCGCCATTGCCTATTTCATCAAGCGGCCCAAGATCGTCTACCTCGCCTTCGCGCTGGGGCTGTCGGGCGGCGTGATGATCTACATCTCGTTCATGGAGATGCTGCCCGGTGCGATGGAGACGATGGGCGAAGGATGGGCGGTGCTGGTGTTCTTTCTCGGCATCGGGGTCATGGGGCTGGTCGATCTGGTGATCCCCGAGCCGGAGAACCCCCACAACTTCGACGACATGGACGAGCCGAGGGTCGCTCACGGCAGCCACAAGCTCATGCGCACCGGCGTGTTCACCGCGCTGGCGATCGGCGTGCACAATTTCCCGGAGGGGCTGGCGACGTTCGCGGCGGCGCTGAGCGACGTGAAGCTGGGCGTGTTCATTGCCCTGGCGATCGCGATCCACAACATCCCCGAAGGCATCGCGGTGTCGGTTCCGGTCTTCTATGCGACCGGCAGCCGGAAGAAGGCATTCCTCTACTCCTTTCTTTCCGGCGTTTCCGAGCCGGTCGGCGCGCTGCTGGGCGTGGTCGTGCTCATGCCTGTCCTGACGCCGACGGTGCTGGCCGGCACGCTGGCCTTTGTAGCCGGTGTGATGATCTACATCGCGCTCGACGAGCTGCTGCCCACCGCCCACCGTTACGGTCACGGCCACCTCGTCATCGGCGGCATCGTCTTCGGCATGCTCGTCATGGCCTTGAGCCTGCTGATGCTCTGACGAATTCAATCCGATAGCAAAGGTCAAGAATCAAACCGGCGGACTCCGCCGCAGGCGGATGACTTCAACATCTTTGCATCTTGATCTTTGCACTTTGATATGCTCCTATCCGTACTTGAATCCACAGTTGTCGCAGAACTTGGCATCCGGATCGTTCATTTCGTAACCGTCCGGCGAGGGACATCTTTTCGGTTCTTGCCGGAGCGGGATAATGC
>DAOTJE010000038.1:0-39865 GCA_035448545.1 Sedimentisphaerales bacterium
ACTAGTGCTCCGTTACTCATCGAGTGAGGGATAGAGCCTCTTGAGCTTCGTTCGGGCATCTGCCGTGGTGAACTGCCAGTTGACTTTCACCCTGGCTGTGTCACGACGTTTCTCCCAAGCGTGCGTCTGTCGCCGCAGGGCCTCGATGCTGTCGGTGCGTTGCGACAGGCACTGCCGGCCCAGGATGCCCAATTCGATCTCCGCCATGTCCAGCCAACTGCCGTGCTTGGGGGTGTAGTGCCACTCAAACCGGGCCACCAGTCGCTGGGCCTCAGCCGGCGCGAACGTCTCATACAGCGAGGCGGGCGAATGCGTGTTGAGGTTGTCCTGCACCAGCACGATGACCTCGGCCTCCGGGTACACTTCGTCCGAGAGTTTGCGGAGGCGTTCGGCATAATCCTTCTTGGTCCGCCGCTCCGTCACCTCCACATCCCGCTGGCCGGCCAACGGCTCAAAGATCATGAAGAGATTGGCCACGCCGCGACGAACATACTCACAGTCATAGTGCGCCACCTGCCCCGGAGCCGCCGGGACGGGCGTGCGGACCTCGCCAATCAATTGCTTGCTCGTCTCGTCCAGGCACACCACCGGACGCCGGGGATCATACGGCCGCTTGTACACTTCCAGCACATCTTCCATCTTCCAGACAAACTCGGCATTGGCCTGCGGCGGAATGCACCACTGCTTGCTCAACCAAGGCTTGATCTCGTTTTTTTCAGCGTCCGACGCACCGTCTGGTACGAAATCGCATCGACGTACTCCAACTGCACCATCCGGTCCGCCAGCAACTGCAACGTCCAGCGGCTGCGACCTTCCGGGGGCTTCTCGCAGGCCAAGGCCACCAGATGGGCTTCGCCGTCGCCATCGAGCTTTCGCAGATACACGCGGCGAGGCCGCCGACGCTCCAACGCCGCGTCCAGACCCTCTTCCACGAACTCCTTGCGCACCCGTTCGACCGTCGCGCGACCCACCTCCAACGCCTCGGCGATGGTCTGGTCGTTCCAGCCGGGACCGCCCGGCGGGGCATCGGCCTTCAGCAGAATCCGCGCGTGCGCCAGCTTGCGAGCGGCCGCCTTGCCGCGCGAAAGCATCTCCTGCAACGTCTGTCGTTCCTCGTCAGTCAGCGTTACGATATACTTCTTCTTCATGGCAGATCTCCTTACCTGGGTCCAACTATCCCATCGGCAAAGAGACCCGAGATTATGCATCAAATCAGAAGTAACGGAGCACTACCATGTGATCTGCGACGACACGCATGCCTATCTGTTCTTCACCGGCGACGACGGCAACTTCTATCGCAGCCGGACCCGAATCGAGGATTTTCCCAAGGGCATGAGCGACCCGGAGATCGCCATCAGAGACCAACGCAGCAGCCTTTTCGAGGCAAGCATTACCTACAGGATCAAGGGCACGAACACTTACCTGACCCTGATCGAGGCGTTGAGCCCGGCGCGGTACTATCGCGCCTGGATCTCCGACCGCCTCGACGGCGCATGGACTCCCGTGCCGAACGCCGACTCCTGGCAAGCTCCCTTCGCTGGGATCAACAACGTCACATTTGAAGAGGGTGTAACGCCCTGGACCCGGGACATCAGCCACGGAGAGATGATTCGCGACGGATACGACGAGAGGATGATCCTCGATCCAGACAAACTCCAGCTGCTCTACCAGGGCCGCGATCCGGCAAGCAGCGGGCGATACGAGCTGTTGCCCTATCAACTCGGTCTGCTGACCCTGGACCGTTCCGGCACGTGAGAGCGGATGATGCCCAAGACCGCTCTCGTGCCTGCTGCGTTGCATGTGCCTGCACCGACACGGCCGGTGGCTTCCAGGGCGCGACCCTGGGTGTGTTTGCACACAATTGGCCATTGTCGCAGTAGTGAAAGGTTCCCGCACATGGGATACAATACGGTTTCGAGATCGCTGCGGCGATGCAGATGAACAGGAAGGCTCGGTTCGAGGCGTAAGGAGATCGACATGCAAGACGAATCGCAAGGACTTCCCCCTGACGGGGACGCGGGCTACCGCTTGGGCAAAACCGCCGTCGACGTACAAGCAGTTTCGCAGAAGCTCTCTCTGGTGGAGAAGGTTGGCTTCAGCCTCGGCGATGCGGCGTCCAACATCTTCTTTCAGACGTTCATCTTGTTCATCACGATTTTCTACACAGATGTGTTCGGTCTCTCGGCCGGCTCGGTGGGGCTGATGTTCCTGATCACCAAGATCTGGGACGCTGTCAACGATCCGATGATGGGCATGATCGCCGACCGCACCGAAACACGGTGGGGGAAATTCCGGCCGTATCTGCTGTGGTTCGCCATACCCTTCGGCGTGCTCGGCGTGCTGACGTTCACGACGCCCGACTTCAGCCCTACCGGCAAACTGATCTACGCCTACGTGACTTATACCCTGCTCATGATGGCCTATACGGTCGTCAACGTGCCCTATTCGGCACTGATGGGGGTGATGACGGCCGATTCCAACGAGCGCACCGTTCTGTCGTCCTTCCGGTTCTTCGCCGCGTTCTTTGCCACGTTGCTGGTTCAATACTCCGTGCTGCGGATGGTCGAGTGGTTTGGACGCGGCAATGCGGCGGTGGGGTGGCAGTGGGCCATGACGGTCCTCTCGGCCCTGGCGGTGGTTCTGCTCTTTGTCACCTTCGCCACGACGAAAGAGCGCGTACACCCTCCCAAAGGACAGAAGACCTCGCTGAAACAGGACCTGGCCGACCTGCTCACGAACAGGCCCTGGGTGCTGATCGGCAGCGCAACGGTCTTTCAGTTGATCTACATCTGCATGCGGGGCGGCGCCATCGCGTACTACTTCAAGTACTTCGTCAAGGGCCAGGAGATTCTCTGGTTTGGCCCGGTATCCTATGAGAAGCTGCTCTCCACGTACCTGGTGGCCGGGACGGCGGCGACGATTCTCGGCGTTCTACTCACTACCCGAATCAGCAGAATCATGGGCAAGTCCATCGCGTATGCTCTGTTTCTGGGCGTCGCCGGGGCTTCTTCGGGGGCCGTTTACTTCCTTGGGCCACAGAATGTTGTCGTCATGTTCGTTCTTCAGATTATCACTTCCTTCTCGGTCGGACCGGTGTCCGTGTTGCAGTGGTCCATCTACACGGATGCGGCAGACTACGGGGAATGGAAGAAGGGCCGTCGCGCCACGGCGCTGGTCATGTCCGCCTCTCTGTTTGCGCTGAAGCTGGGAATTGCTCTGGGCGTCTCGGCGTTGGCGTGGATCCTGGAGGCATACGGCTTCGCGGCCAACCAGGAACAGACGGCGACGGGACTGCAGGGCATACGGATGGTCATGAGCATTTACCCCGCCATCTTCGCCTTCCTGGGGATGATCTTCATGTTCTTCTATCCGCTCAACAAGTCCAGGATGGCCCAAGTGGAGGCCGAACTGATCGGGCGGCGAAAACAGTCTGGGGAGTGCTGACGCAGAGGCACCGTTTCATAGAGAAAGGAGCACATAATGAGAACGCACACACTGATGGGCGTAGCTGGCGCGACGATTGCATGGCTGGGCGCCGCATCCTGCGTGGCCGGGCAGAGTGTGCCCGCGCTGAAAGACGTATTCAAGGATGCCTTCCTGATCGGCGGAGCCTTGAACCGACCGCTGGTCACCGGTCAGGACCCTAATGCGGCTGAGATTGCCGCGACGCATTTCAACACGGCCACGCCGGAGAATGATCTGAAGTGGCAGCTGGTGCATCCGCAGCCCAATCAATACAACTGGGAACCGGCGGACAGCTTTGTGGCCTTCTGCGAGAAGAACAAGATGGTTGCCATCGGCCACACGCTCGTCTGGCACGCCCAGACCCCGCGCTGGGTGTTTCAGGATGATGCGGGCAACCCGCTGACGCGCGACGCGCTTCTGGCCCGGATGAAGGACCATATCCTGACCGTGGTCGGCCGCTATAAGGGCCGCATCAAGGGCTGGGATGTCGTGAACGAGGCGCTCGAGGACAGCGGCAGGATGCGAAACACTCCGTGGTTCCGCATCATCGGCGAAGGTGCCGAAGACAAGAAGTACGACCATATCGAGAATGCCTTTCGATGGGCACACGAGGCCGACCCTGACGCCGAGCTGTACTACAACGACTATAACCTGGAAGTGTCGAAGGCCAAATGCGACGCTGCCGTCGCGATCGTGAAGCACCTTCAGTCCAAGGGTCTGCGCATCGACGGCGTCGGTATCCAGCTGCACGGCGGGCTGACGTACCCCAGCGTGGCAGGCCTCGAGTACGCCATCACGAACCTGGCTGCTACGGGTGTGAAAGTGATGGTGACGGAGCTGGACATCAGGACGCAGACGCGCGGTCCTCGCGGTGCCGATATCAGCCAGGTCAACCGCGAGAGCACGAGCGATCCGACGGCCGCGGCCGCCGAGACGCAGAAGAAGCTCGCGGACAAGTACGTGGAGATCTTCTCCACGCTGCTCAAGCACAAGAAGGACATCTCCCGCGTTACCTTCTGGGGCGTCTATGACAAGACCTCCTGGATTGGTGGCTCGCCATTGCTGTTCGATCGCAATTACCAACCCAAGGAGGCGTTCTTCGCGGTGGTGAAGGCCGCCCAGGACAATTAGCCTTGTCGAAAGGGAGCTATCGTGAAGCCCAAACGGAAGTCCCAGCCGGAGCCGGCCTACCGCAATCCCAGGCTCTCCGTCGAGCGGCGTGTCAAGGACCTGCTGTCGCGTATGACGCTGAAAGAGAAGGTCGCGCAGATGCTCTGCATCTGGCAGCAGAAGAGCAGCACGCTGGTCGATGAGAAGGGCCGTTTCGATTTCCAGAAAGCCAAGGCCTATTTCAAGGATCGCGCCGGCCTCGGACAGGTCGGCCGGCCCAGCGATGCCGGCGGCGGGCGCAACGCACGGGAAATGGCAGAGTTGACCAACGATATCCAGAGATTCTTCATTGAAAACACGCGCCTGGGCATCCCGGTCGTCTTCCATGAGGAATGCCTGCATGGCCACGCGGCTGTCGACGGCACGAGCTTCCCTCAGCCCATCGGACTGGGCGCCACGTTCGATCCCGAACTTGTGCGCCGGCTGTTCGAGATGACGGCGGCGGAAGCCCGCGCTCGCGGCACCCACCAGGCACTGACACCTGTGGTGGATGTGGCGCGCGAGCCGCGCTGGGGACGGGTCGAGGAGACCTACGGCGAGGACCCCTATCTGGTCGCCCGCCTGGGGATCGCCGCCGTGCAGGGATTCCAGGGCGACGCGACGTTCCAGGACAAGAAGCACGTCATTGCCACGCTCAAGCACTTCGCCGCGCACGGCCAGCCGGAATCCGGGACGAACTGCGCGCCGGTGAATGTCTCGCAGCGCGTTCTCCGCGAAGTGTTCCTCTATCCGTTCCAGCAGGCCATCCAGAAGGGCGGCGCCATCAGCGTGATGGCCTCCTACAACGAGATCGACGGCGTTCCCTCCCACGCCAACAAGTGGCTGCTGCGGGACGTCCTTCGCAAGGAGTGGGGATTCCAAGGCTACGTCGTATCGGACTATTTCGCGGTTCGCGAGCTGCACGAGCGGCCGGAGCTGTTCGGTAATCACCTGGCCGAAGACGGCCGCCAGGCGGCGGCGCTCGCAGTCCGGGCAGGCGTCAGCATCGAATTGCCCGATCCCGACTGCTATCCGCACATCGTCGAGCTCGTCCGCAAGGGTGTCCTGAAGGAGTCGCTTATCGACACTCTCGTGGCGCCGATGCTGGCCTGGAAGTTTCGGCTGGGGCTGTTCGAGGATCCCTACGTGGACCCGGCGGTCGCCGAGCGAATCGTCGGCTGCGAAGCCCATCGCGCGTTGGCGCTCCAGGCGGCACGCGAGACGATCACGCTACTCAAGAACGACGGCGGCCTGGCTCCGCTGGCTCCGCACCGAATCCGGACGATTGCCGTCATCGGGCCGAACGCCGACCGTCAGATGCTGGGCGGCTACAGCGGCGTGCCCAAGCACTACACCACCGTGCTGCAGGGCATCCGGGACCGCGTCGGCAAGTCGGCCAACGTTCTGTATCACGAGGGCTGCAAGATCACGGTCGGCGGGTCCTGGCAGCAGGACGAGGTCACACCGAGCGATCCGGACCAGGACCGCAAAAGCATCGCCGAGGCGGTCAAGGTCGCACAACAGGCCGATGTCGTGGTCCTGGCGATCGGCGATAACGAGCAGACGTCGCGCGAAGCTTGGGCCTTGAACCATCTGGGTGACCGTGCCTCGCTCGATCTGGTCGGCTTGCAGGATGAGTTGGTCGACGCGATGGCCGCCACGGGCAAGCCGATCATTGCCGTTCTCTTTAACGGCCGACCCATCTCGATTCGCAACCTCACCACCAAGGCACAGACGATCTTCGAGTGTTGGTATCTGGGCCAGGAGAGCGGCCGGGCGATTGCCGAGGCTCTCTTCGGCGACATCAATCCGGGCGGCAAGCTCCCTATTACCATCCCTCGTTCCGTCGGCCACATCCCGGCCTACTACAACTACAAACCCGCTGCCCGGCGTGGATACCTGTTCGACGATGTGACGCCGCTTTACGCGTTCGGCTTCGGCCTCAGCTATACGCGGTTCCAGTTCGGTCGTCCCCGCCTGAAGAAGGCGGTCATCCGCAGGAACGAATCGACGCTGGTCCGGGTGGATGTGACCAACGCAGGTGCCAGGGCCGGCGACGAGGTTGTGCAGATGTATATCCGCGACAAGTTCAGCTCGGTCACGCGGCCGGTCAAGGAGCTGAAGGGCTTTGAGCGGATTACCTTGGCGCCGGGCGAGACGAAGACCGTCTCGCTGGAAATCACGCCGGAGCACCTGGCATTCTATAACATCGACATGAAGTACGTGGTCGAAGCCGGCGAATTTGAGATCATGGTCGGCAACTCTTCACGGGATCAGGATTTGCAGAAGGTCACCCTGCGGGTGAAGTAGCGCATTTCATCGCGCCGCCTCCGCCTCTGTTGGGGAGTCATGAAAATGAAACGAGGAGTGTTCCTGCTGGCAGTATTGCTCTGGCTCAATGCGAATGCGTTTTCTCAAGACCCCAATTTCTACGTCTTCCTGTGCCTGGGGCAGTCCAACATGGAGGGCTTTCCGGGAGTGGAAGAACAAGACAAGACAATGGTGGATAAGCGCTTTCAGCTCCTGGCGGCGGTTGATTTTCCCGCCCTGGGCCGAACCCAGGGCCATTGGTACGACGCCGTCCCGCCCTTGTGCCGAGACAAGACAGGTCTGTGTCCTGCGGACTACTTCGGCAGAACCATGGTCGCCCACCTTCCGGCAGGAATCCGCATAGGTGTTGTCAACGTTTCGGTGGCCGGCTGCCGAATCGAGTTGTTCGACAAAGACAACGGCCAGTCGTATGCTTCCACCGCTGCGCCGTGGATGAAGAACATCATCAGGGAATATAACGGCAATCCCTATGGGCATCTTGTCGAGATGGCAAAGCGGGCTCAGAAGGTGGGGGTCATCAAGGGGATTCTGTTGCATCAGGGTGAGTCAAACACGAACGACAAGCAGTGGCCCGCAAAGGTCAAGGGCGTCTACGACAACCTGATTCGGGACTTGAATCTCAAACCCGAATCCGTGCCGCTGCTGGCGGGCGAAGTCGTGCATGCCGATCAACAAGGTGCTTGCGCGAGTATGAATTCAATCATTGCAGAGCTGCCGAAGGTTCTTCCCAATTCCTATGTCATTTCCTCGAAGGGGTGCGCCAGCCGTCCCGATCATCTGCATTTCAGCCCGGCGGGCTACCGCGAATTGGGAAGGCGCTATGCCGTGCAGATGCTTTCGCTGCTGGGCTGCGAAGTCACTGAGCCGGCTGCCTCGGGGCCGAACCTTCCCTGACGAGTGGTGACGGGGCCGCTGCCGTGACGAGGGCCGCGGGCAGGAATCTGTTTGCGTCCACGGGGATGGTCGGCCCTGCCGACTGGACGCATCGCCGCAGACGATACGGAATGCGCCTCCGCTCCGCTTTCATTTGGCGTCCGCGGACGTCTCCGAGGGGAGGTCGTCGGCCAGGCGTTCGACGATTCGCAGAACGTACCGAGCGGAGTTGTGTGCGGCGACTTCGTTGAACTGCGCTGTGTCCATCCGGACATCCGAGTCCGCGGTGTTGCTCAGGCTTCGCACGACCAGAAAAGGCAGTTCCTGCTGAAAACAAACCTGCGCGACGGCCGCGCCCTCCATTTCCACCGCGTCGGCCTGGAAACGCCGGCGCAGCTCGGCCCGTTTGGCGGCAGAAGCGACAAAGGCGTCGCCGCTGACGATCGTCCCGGCGACGATCCGCGGGATTCTCTCGCCGGCGCTCGTGACGAGCTTCTCCAGGTGTAAGCCTTCTCTCGCTTTCTTCGCCAGACTCAGGAGCCTCGTGTCGCCCGGCAGGAATATGGGATTATGGCGCCCGGTGAGCGGGTTCCTCACCTGGTAGGTATCGAAGCCGTCCTCGGTGTAGATGACCAGGTCGTGGTGCGCGACCTTCTCGGCGACGACAATATCGCCCGGGGACAGATTGGGATCGATTCCACCGGCAATCCCCGTGAAGATCACCTCGCTGGGCCGGAACTCGTGAATCAGCAGGGCCGTGGTCATGGCGGCATTGACCTTGCCGATGCCGGTCTGTGCCAGGACGATGCGTCTTTGTTTCAGTCGGCCCGTGATGAAGTCGATGCCCAGCAGCGTATGGAACTGCACCTGCTCCAACTGGCCCTCGATGATCTCCACTTCCTCCCCGAAGGCTCCGAGAATCGCCGTGACGGGCGTCTTCTCGTCCGCAACAGAACAGGGACGGCCCGGCCCGGCGAGGGCAAGCAACACCACGACAAATGCACATCGTCTCATCGGTATTCTCTCCATTCTGCCAATCCTTGTCTTGACTTCCATTGTGTCTAACGTAGATCGCAGGCAAAATCCAGAGCCAGAATGATTTCTCCGGCAGGGTGGACCGAGCGCACATAGCTTCACGGAATCTTTGCCTGACTGAGATGGCCGCCGAGCAGAGTCGGGTCGGTTCGCTGAGTGATAGTGATGCGCGAGCTCATGCGGAAACAAAGGAACATACGCTGTGCCGTCGCTCCCTGCGATGACAATCGTGCGGGCAGGCTGCCGCTGCTGCCGCGGCCAGCTCGCCGGCGTGCCGGGAGCCGTTGCCGGTCGTCAGAAAAGACGATCCCGCCGCGAAAGAAATAGCAAGAACCAAAAGGCAAATATCAAAATGGCGGCATCCGCCTGCGGCGGATGACTTCCTCAATTTTGCATTTTCCGGTTTGATCTTTGCTCTGATCCTGTCCGGCGCCGGCGTTGTATGATAGCATGGCCGAGGCACGCCGCAACAGTCAGAAAAGTGAAGATCGCCGAGCGGTTCGATGTCATACGATCCCATGAAATGAGGTCTTCCCATGCGTACTGTATGCAATGTATCCCTGGTCTTGCTCTCCCTGTGTCCGCTTGTCGCCCTGGGGCAGGAGACCATCGTAGTGCGGCCCGTGGAAATCGACGACGTTCTGACGAATCCGGGAATCGGGTTCATGACCTTCCAGCGGTTCAACGGCGACCGGCTGAACGAAGGCCAGAGATGGACGGAGGGGTACCCGATCGCCTATCAGGCCTTCGACCGGAGTCTCGCAAACGAAGGTTATCCGGACACCTCTCTGGCGTACTTCCGAGTGTACTGGAAGTTCATCGAGCCGGCGCAGGGGCAGTATCGGTGGGAGCTGATTGACAAGGCGCTCCAGACAGCGGGCAGCCGGCATCAGACGCTGCTGCTGCGCATCGCTCCATACGGGACAGGGGCGGACAACGATGTGCCCAACTGGTATCGTGAGCTGGTCGGCAAAGAGGAGAAGCAGCCGGAAGAGAAGTGGCGGACGAATCCGGAAGATCCACGATACGTCGAGCACTTCGGTGCGATGATCCGCGCGCTGGGCGCCCGGTACGATGGGCATCCGCTGCTGGAGAGCGTGGATCTGGCCATCGTGGGCGCCTGGGGAGAGGGCGCCGGCTCGGAACGGCTGACGCAGAAGACGCGCGAAGCTCTTGTGGACAGCTATCTGGAGGCCTTTCGCAAGACGCACCTGATCATGCTCCTGACGGACGAGAGGACGAATCGCTACGGCCTGTCGAAACGGGCCGTCGGCTGGCGGGTCGATTGTCTCGGCGACATGGGCGGCTTCAGCCCGACATGGTGTCACATGTGCGACTACTACCCACAGGCGATCATCAACTTCGGCATGAAAGACGCCTGGAAGAAGGCGCCGGTCAGCCTGGAAGTGTGCTGGGTCATGCAGACCTGGAAAGACAAGGGCTGGGACATCGACTACATCATCGAGCAGTCGCTCAAATGGCACATCTCGTCTCTTAACGCGAAATCGTCGCCTGTGCCCGAAGAGTGGTGGCCGGCGGTGAATCGGTGGCTCACGAGAATGGGCTATCGCTTTGTGCTTCGCAAGTTCACGTACCCCTCGACGGTGAAGGCGGGCGGCAGATTGACCTTCACCTCGTGGTGGGAGAACAAGGGCGTTGCCCCGTGCTACCGTTCGTTTCGCCTGGCGTTTCGTCTGCACAACCGTACGAACGAGCGGATTGTCGTCACCGGCGCCGACCTGCGATCGTGGCTGCCGGGCGATAACCTGTATGACAGCTCCGTCGAGGTTCCCTCCGATACGCCGGACGGCGCGTACGACCTGCATATCGGTGTGCTGGACGAGCGCCTCGACGAGCCTGTCGTGAAGCTGGCCATCGAAGGCCGCCGGTCGGACGGCTGGTACGAGTTGGGCAGGATCAACGTGCGACGTTGAGTGCTCGCCGCATGTGCGATGCATAGAAAAGAGGCCCACACTGATTCGCTCAGCGTGGGCCCCGGAACGACACAGAGTCGTTGACCGGCGCAGGCACGCCTTCATGACCTGCGCCGGACGAGGAACTACATTCCTGCTACCAGCTCCACGATCTCCTCTTGTGACAGCGCCCGAGTGTACAGGCGGAATTCATCCATGAGCCCGGTAAAGGGTCGTGCATCGTCGATGTTCTTGCCCACGCGAGCGCCCATACCCCAGTCTCCGGCGATGTCCGCAGCGTTGGCCACGTCCGCCTCGGAGACCGGTTCGCCATTCAAACACACCGCGGCCTTGGCCGACGCTTTGTCGTAGGTGCCGGCAAAATGCTGCCACTCACCCCACGTGACGGCGCCTGCCCGGATGTCGAACATCGTCGTGCCGCCATAGGAGCGCAGCAGCCATCGGAACTCACCGTTGCTGCGGGCCTCCGGGTGAACCACCCACGTCTGGTCGGACGCCCTGGCATTGAACAGGGCATGATGATCGCCCGTATTGTCGCACTTGATCCAGGCAGCGAGCGTCATGCCGGAGGTGGGAATGTCCTCGGCCGCGACGTTCGGACCATCGAGGTCGAGGTAGCCGCCATTGGCGAATTTCGCCCCACCATTCACCGCGCCTTCCGCCGCGCCGGTAACATCGCCGACGACCGTGCCGTCATTGCCGTTGCCGGACTCATCGGGCACGATCTCGCCGACCTCGTCGAAGGAGTAGTAAATGCTGAGAGACGGGTCTCCGCCGGTGTCGGCACGGAAGCCGGCCAGGTACAGCATCTCTTCGGCCGACAAAGCCCGGTTGTAGATGGCGACCTCGTCGATCGCGCCGATCCAGTCACAACTCCAGCCGTCCGAGCCGATCAGGACGGGCGTCGGGCTGCTGGTGATCGCGCCCATGGGCGTCGATTCGGTGGCCAGGCCGTTGAGATAGGCGGTCAGCGTCTGGCCGTCCGCCGAGCAGGCGATGTGGTGCCACTCACCCTGCGTAAGCTTCTGGCCGACGTAGGCCCAGGCGCGCGGCGAGGTGTTGAACGTGAAGGCCATATAGGGCTTCGGGCTGCCCCATCCGTACCGTACTTGCCAGCTCCAACTGGGACTGGCGGTGCTGAGCGCCTTGGCCATCGGCGCCGTCTCGGTGCCCTTGCCCTCCGGGTCCTCGGCGTCCGGACGGATCCACAGCGACAGCGAGATCGGCCCGGTGATGTCGAGCAGGGTATTGTGGGCCACTTCGATGTAGTCGCCGTCCCCGTCGAACAGCATCGCGCCGCCGGAAGCCCCATCGGTCGGCGTGGTATCGCCCATCACGACCCCGTCCAGGCCATTGCCCGACGCATCGCCGGCATCGGCGTCCAGCGGATAGTAGGCTACCAGACCGTTGGTGCCCGGGTCCACCGGCGTCGGCGGGACCCCCAGGATAGCCGTAGCCCACTGAGACGCGTCGTTCCAGCCCTCAACGGCGGAGAAGGAGAGCATCTTGCCTTCGCGTGAATCGCCGCCGTCATCATCGTCATTGTAGTAGCAGTCAATCCCGATCAAGTCACCCGCCAGAGGTGCTACACCCTGGATTGACAGCCAGGGCAGCTTGATCTCGATCCGCCAGCCGGTCGCCGTGGTTACCTGGGCCTGTTCAATGCCTTCGGTGTATCCTGTAATGTTGGTTCCCTGGACGTCGTCTGCGGTCCACCCGAACGTATACTGGTGGTCGTCTCCCGACAGCGGGGTGCTGAGCTTGGTGTTGCCGCCGTCGAAATAGACCTCCACGCTGTCGTCCTGCCAGGACGCGGCGGAATCGTTCTTCAGACTGTCGTCGGTGACATCCAGGAGAACATAGAGATTCTCCATGTCATACAACACCTTCCAGGTGCCGGAGCCATCGGCCGGATCCGCCAGCGGGACGAAGGACTGCGTCGAGGCGACCGACCAGATGGCATCGACCTCGCCGTCGATGACGGGAGGCACCACGGCAAAGCCGACTTCCATGTCGATCCGCTCGACGCCCGCCACGATTGCCTGCACCTCCAGTTTGGTCAGTGCCCGGTTGTAGATCCGTGCGTCGCTCAGGAATCCGCGCCAATTCTCACCTTCGGCGCCCTCGTTGTCGCCGCCAAAGAAAAGCGGTTGCGGAAAGTCCAGGGCTTGCGTGATCGTCTTGGAGCCGCCTTCAATGCCGTTGCGGTAATAGGTCAACTGATTGCCGACCTTCACGACCGCATGGTGGAGCCACACGTCGGCGGGGATGTCCTCATACTCCATGTTGTCGTTGCCGTTGCCGTTCATGTGCCACTCGAATTTCGTCGGCGTGAACTTGATGAACTGGCGCGGCACGAAATCGACGGCGTTCTCATTCATGCGGTTACCGAAAATGATGTCGTTGATCCCTGTCTGGCCGGCGTCCTGCTTAGCCCAGAAGGCCCAGGTGAAGTCGTTCGTCAGTGTCATCTGGGGGATGGTGCCGGCGCGAACATAAGCGCCGTTCGCCGCCCCGTTGAAACTGATGACCATGCCGCGTTCCGGATCCTCCACCCAGACCGAGCCGTCCGGCCCCAGACCGCCGCTGGGGTTGTGGATTGTGCCGTCGGTGCCGCTGCCGGACAGATCGACGACCGTCTCCCCGGCGCCGTCATTCAGGGGCCACCACCCCACCAGATTGGGATCGGCCGCTTTTGTCCCGCCGGCAAACGCCAGACCAAGGACCAGAGCAAACGAAGCCAGATAAAGCCATCTCTTCCACATAGCCGTGTTCCTCCCCGAAAGGTCACCTGAATTGCGATTTGTGCCTTGGCCACACACCAAAGCAAGCCTTACCGAATTCCACGATTGCTCCACTGTTGCCCAGGACACCTTGTGCAGGACCGCACCTCCTTCCTTCCAGAAAACAAGGCGAGCTGTTAGTTGAGATGGGTATAGCTGAACTGCGAGACAAAGAGTCACCCCTCCCGACTCGGCGCCTCGCATGACATGGCCCGATTCCTCCTCATCGAAAGACTCCGACACCTGCGTCGGCCGGATGATCACCAACCACGAATGGCCGACATCGCACGCACAAGCTTCGCCGATCTCAGATACCGCGCCGTCCACCCTCCCGTCAAGGCAAAAGACCCGTCAAACCCAAGCTCGTGTCAGTGCCCGCGCCAGGCTCGAATGGCAGAGACGTTCAGTAGTCCTTGAAGCTCCTCATCCAGGCGGGCCAGTCTTCGGGTCGGACGCCCCCGGCGGTGGTCCAGGCGTTCGACGTGTCGAACGTGCGGTTCCACTTGAGGGTCCACAGCTCCTTCAGTCCCACCTTGCGGGTGCTCATATCCGCAAAGAGATAGTTCACGTACCCCGAGTGCCGGTTCATGCAAACCAGGGTCCACTCAATGAGGCCGGACGTGTCTCCCTCGATCGCCGGCGGGCCGGAATTGGCGTTCGGATACGCGTCCACATAGGCACAATCGAAGAACAGCGGCACGTTCGCCGGGTCCTTGATCGTGTTGCGGTCCTTCCAATACTGAGCGGCGGGGCGGTCGCAGATCCATTCATTCTCCCCGTAGCTGCCGATGTCGATGGTTTCCTTTTCTTTGAGGTTGGCCCAGCCCTGCCGGTCCCAGGACCAGGCCCGCGTGGCAAAGGGCCCCGGTAGGACCATCGGGCGCGTCGCCGCCGGACAGACGGTCAGCTTTCCGCGGTCCTGGTAGTAGGGCATCAGGATGACGGGCCAGTCATTCGCGGCGTCGCTGCCGGCTGTAGCACCCGTGTTGAATTTGCCGTTGCTGTCCTCCGTGTACATGTGCCAGATGTAGCTCCATTGCTTGAGGTTGGACAGACACGCGACGGCCCGAGCCTGTTTGCGGACCCGTTGCAGACTCGGCATCAGGATGGACATGAGCAGGGCGATGATGGCCACGACCACGAGCAGCTCGATCAGTGTGAAGGCGCGTTTTGCTCTTATCATGCAGCACCTCGTCAAAAGCGACCTCATGGACGAAAGCGGCTACGAACAGTCTACACTCGCAGTTCTTCGTTGTCCACTTTGCCGTTTCCGAAACCGTCAATGCGCCGGGGGGTAGCCTCAAGCGCAGCTTGGGGATGGCTTGATGATAGAAACCATTCCCACGTCCTGCGGACTTGAGACTGCCACCCGGCTCAGGTCCTAAGTGCATGTGGGTCAGAGGGATAGCTCCGTAGGGTGCGTGCCGCACCCCTTCCGCCTCCCGACGGAATCGGTCCGCCCCAGGCGGATTGCACGCCCTCCGCATTGGGCGATGACGCCGAAATGGATGGGGGATATGTTGAGACTCGCACGTGGGTTCTGATATGATGGAGGATGTGCCGAGCGTCGGTTTGTAAAGGCATATGGGGGACCCCGGGCTAAGGTGCGATAGGAGGATTTGGCCATGGCTACTGCGAGAAGATCATTGACCGTGTATGCTGTGTTCGCCGCCGTCAGTCTGCTGTGTTTGTCTCCATGCAGCGCGGAGGTGGACCCCGATTCCATCGTCGGGGTCTGGCTCTTTGACGAAGGCTCGGGCAGCCTTGCCAAGGACAGCACCGGGCATGGGTACGATGCCGAGCTGAAAGCGAATCCGGCATGGGTGGGAGGGCGGTACGGTTCGGCTCTGGAGTTCAACGGTGCCAGTTATCTGGAGATTCGCCAGTCCAGCGCGAACCTGTCCTTCGGCGGAGTGGCGCCGTTCAGCATTACAGCCTGGGTCAAGAATCGGGGCGGCGGCACCATCATGAGCAAATTCAACGCGGGTGTCATCGGCGCCTATATCCTCTCCATCGGCGGGGGCGGCACCGTCTCCTTCCATCGCGAAGTCGCGCCCTGGGCCTATTCCGGCAGCCTGACGCTGCCCAACAACGAGTTCGGGCATGTCGCCGTCACCTATGACGGCGCGACGATGCGAATCTACGTGAACGGCGTTCCGGATGCCGAACAGGCGCGAGGCGCTCAGAATACGGATACCGTGACACCGGTTCTCATCGGCGCACAGTGGACCGGCGGCACGCCCAGTGGGTTCTTCAGCGGTGTGCTCGACGAAGTCGCCTTGTTCGACGTCGCTCTGACGGTCGAGGAGATCGCAGAAGTCATGAGAGGGCTCACCTCTTCGAAGGCCACGGCGCCGATCCCGGCCGATGGCGCCACCGACGTGGCGCGTGACACGAGCCTGAGCTGGACGGCGACGGCCGCCGCGGCAAGCCACGACGTGTACTTCGGCACGAGCTGGGAGGATGTCAATGCGGCCACCGCCGCGGCGCCGCGAGGCGTCCTGGTGAGCCAACGCCAGACGGAGACGACCTACACGCCGGCGGAGGTCCTGACGTATGGGGCCACCTATTTCTGGCGGATCGATGAAGTCAACGGCGCCCCGGACTATACCGTGTTCAAGGGAAACGTCTGGAGTTTCACGGTCGAGCCCTTCGTCTATCCGATCCGGAACATCATCGCCACGAGCAATGTGGCCTCCGGCGAAGGGCAGGGGCCGGAGAATACGGTCAACGGCTCGGGGCTGAATGCCGCCGACGAGCACTCCATCGAGACGACGGACATGTGGCTGGCCGGGCCCAGCGCCGAGACGGTGTATATCCAGTACGAGTTCGACAACGTGTACAAACTGCACGAGATGCTGGTGTGGAACTACAATGTGCCGTTCGAGCCGATTCTGGGCTTTGGGCTCAAAGACGTCACGATAGAGTACTCCGCGAACGGCGCGGACTGGACGGTCTGGGGTGACGCGCAATTTGCCCAAGCCACCGCCAAGAGCAACTACACGGCCAATACGACCGTCGCCCTCGGAGGCATCGCGGCCAGGTTCGTCAAGATCATCGTTCACAGCGGCTATGGACAGTTGGGGCAGTACGGCCTCGGTGAGGTCCGCTTCCTGTTCGTTCCGGTGCTGGCCCGGGAGCCGCAGCCGGCGGACGGCGCCACCGATGTGCCAGTGGACGCGACACTCTCCTGGCGGGCCGGTCGCGGGGCCGCCGTGCACGAGGTTTACCTCAGTACGGACGAAGCCGCAGTGGCCGAGGGCGCTACTCCGGCCGATACCGTGGACGACGCCAGCTACACGCCGCCCGACCTCCATCTGGCGACGAGCTACTTCTGGAAGGTCAACGAGGTCAATGAAGCCGACCCTGCCGGTGCATGGCCCGGCGAGGTCTGGAGCTTTACGACGCAGCAGTATCTGGTCGTCGACGACTTTGAGGCTTATACGGATGAGGAGGGCAGCCGCATCTACGAAACGTGGATCGACGGTTGGGAGAACGGGACCGGCTCAACGGTCGGGCACCTCGACGCCCCCTTTGCCGAGAGGTCTATCGTCCACGGTGGCAGCCAGTCCATGCCGCTGTTCTACGACAATGCGGGCGTCGCGGTCGCCGAGGCGGTTCGCGCGTTTGACGTGCCGCAGGATTGGACGGCGAACGGCATCCGGAGCCTTTCGCTGTACTTCCGTGGTGTCCAGGGCAACGATGGGCACCTGTATCTCAAGATCAACGGGACCAAGGTGGCGTACAGCGGCGATGCCGCCGACATCGACAAATCGCAATGGCAGCCGTGGAATGTCGATCTGTCCGGCGTCGGCTCGGGCGTCAGCCGTGTCACCGAGCTGACCATCGGAATCGAAGGGGCCGGCGCCGCAGGCGTCATATACATCGACGACCTCCGGCTGTATCCCGCGACGCCTCAATTCATCGTACCGATGGAGCCGGACCCGGCGAATCTGGTGCTCCACTATGCGTTGGACGAAGGGGCAGGCAGCGTCGCGACCGATTCCTCCGGCAGGGGCAACCATGGCACGATTGAGGGCGGTCCCGCCTGGATTACCGGCGTCTCCGGCAGCGCTCTGCGCTTTCAGGCTCACCGCGACTATATCGCCACCGGCAAGAGCCTGCTCAACGATCTGACGGCGTTCACGATCGCCTGCTGGATGAAGGGAGACCTTTCCCAGGCGAATCGCAGCGGGCTGGTCGGTCAGAACGATTGCATCGAGTACGGGATTTCCGCCGCCAACAACGTCCAGATTTGGAGCGCCGCCAGTGGCGCCGTCAACCTGACCTGGCCCTACGATGCCACCGCCGACTGGCACCACATCGTCGCGGTGGGTGACGGCACGTCTGTGACGATCTATCTGGATGGCCGGGCGGCGGTTTCCGGCGGCGCGCCGATTACCGACACCTACGGCTCGTCGAGCTTCCCCGTCAACATCGGTGGCGGCGGGATCTTCGATGCCACTGGAAACTGGCTCACCGGGGACATCGACGAAATCTACATCTATCAGCGAGCGTTGTCAGCCGCCGAGGTGGCCGGACTGGCCGGCCGGACCCAACCGCTGGCGATCCCGTTTTAAGGCGACCTCGCCGCCACAGTTTGTAATGACGCTGTAAGGCGCGACCTGTTCCATCGAAGGTATGCCCCTTCGGTTTCGCTCGGAGCCTGCCCTGAACGCAGTTGAAGGGGCCGGTTCGTACGGGTACTCTACGAACACCTCACGGCTGCAAGTGCATCTGCATGAATTGCATGAACACGGGCCAGTCTGCGGGAGCAGGGCCGTGGCCGCCGTCGTGCATGAAGTAGCCGATCGTGTGCAGGATGGGCTCTCCGGCGGCAGGCATTTTGTCGGTGCCCAGTCCCTGCTTGCCCAGCAACTCGTACACCGGTCCGGCGGCGACCGCCGCCAGGAATTCGCCATAGGGGTCCGACCATTTGTCGGTGCTGCCGGTTTGCAGAAGCACCGGACGCGGCGCGATCAGCGCGATCAGCATGTGCGCATCGACGGGGAACTCGTCCACCTTGTCGGCCCACTTGCCGTAGTTGGCGCAGAATTGATACGCGTATCGCGTCGGCGCGGCCAGATGGGCGATGGTCTCGCCGTAGTTGCGCCGGCTCAGCGCCGCGCCGCCTTCGCCCGAACAGCTGGCGATCACCATCGCAATGCGCGTATCGTGCGCGCCTGCCCACAGCACGGTCTTGCCCAGACGTGACACGCCCGTGATCGCCACGCGCTTGGCGTCCACATCTGCGTCCGTCTCGAAGTAATCCATGGCCCGGCTTATGCCCCACGCCCAGGCGGCGATGGAGCCCCACTCGTCCGGCGCGGGCTCGGTCTGTCCCTCTTTCAGATACAGCTTCCGCACGCCATAGGCGACCGCGCCCGGCGCATCGGGATCGACGTCGCCGTAGTTGAAGGTGGCGAAACCGAATCCCCTCTCCAGCAGCGGCAGCACGTCCATGAATCCGAAGCCCCTCGTGGCGGGCACTCTCCGATTCTGACGCCGGTCCCAGAACGTGCCGACCTTGACGTTGGGATCGTTCACCATGGTGTTGTTGCCGGCAAAGCCCAGATTCAAAAGCAGCGGCACGGGCTTGCCTGCGCCGGCGGGCAGATAGATCAACAGGTCCATCTGAGGCCCGGCCTTATCCTTGGAGAAGTAGATCGTCACCTGTTTGCGAATCGCCTTTCCGCCGAACGCTCGCCCGGCCTTGTCGAACACGTCGAAGCTCATGTCGGCCGGACGGCCTGGACTGCGGCCGTACTGATTCTCCTCGAACAGCCTGACGATCTCCGGGCGGCGTTTCTCAAACCAGGTGGCGGCGTCGCGCACCGGCTCGCCGTTGGCGAGCTTCAGCACGTCCGGCAACGTGTACGCACCGGCCTTCGCCTCGGTGTAGTTGACCGGGATGCCCGCCACGTTCTCGTCGGGCGAGTCCGCGATCTGTGCCTCGGCAGCACTCCAAACGAATAACAAGACCAGACAGAGACGAGCAGTTCTCATCGCACCGACCCTTTCAGAACGTTCATTGACGGATTGTGGAGATCACGGTGACCGGACCGAGCAATCCTGATTCGGCCGGGGTTTGGGGGCCGCCGAAGCCCGCCATCGGGCCGAAGCCACCGGCAGGCTCGGCCAGCACCTTCTGGCCGGCCGGGGCCAGCCGGTCCCCAATCTGGCGATTCGTCCACTGATTCGTGACCTTGATCTCCAGCCGGTTCTCGCCCGGCTTGAGCGAGTCGGTCACGTCCATCTGGTACGGCGGCTTCCACAGCGTGGCGCGCGGCTCGCCGTTGACGGACACCTCTGCGATGTCGCGAACCGCCCCCAGGTCCAGCACGACTCGGGCGCCCGAGTGGAACCAGCCTTGCGACGCCTGGATCGTCTTGGTGTAGGTGGCCGTGCCGGAGAAGTACTTCACACCCGGATCGGCATGGACCGTCCACGATGCCAGGTCGGCCAATTGGACCCTTTCGGGCGCGCCGAGGTCCGGCGGGAACCTGATATCCCAGGGTCCCTCCACGGTCGCCAGCGTCGTGGTAGTCTGCTGCGGCGACGTGCGGGTCGGTAACGACGCGGCCCGGCGGAAGACCACGAACAGGCTCTCTCGCGGCGAGAAGTGCAGCGGGACGATCGTGCGATCTTCCACGATGCGGTACGAGGCCGGCTCGATTTCCCCGCTGTCCGGATGCCATAGCTCCGCCTCCTTGCCGCTGACGCGAAAGCGAGCCTGAACGTCTTGCGACGCATCCGTGAGATTTGCGATGTAGTAGATGTCCGCATCGGGAGTCTGCCGATGCGTCCAGGCGATGTCGGCGTCAAGTCCCTTGCCGAACTCGACATCCTTCGGGATCTTCAGCGATGCCAGGACGTCTTCCAGCGACAGGCCCCAGACGACCATACCCTTGCCGGCATATCGGATGGTCCGGCTGACGCCATCGAGGTCGCCCCACACTTCGGCCGCCAGGTCCAGCACATCCCGGTCCGATTCCGGCCGGCCCGCCAGGCTCGGAGAGCGGACGGGCCTCGGTCCCACAACGGTTGCCCCGCCCAGGACCAGATCGCGAATCTTGCGAAGCAGTTCCGGCCGCATCTTGTCTGTCTGCGGCAGCACCAGCACGCGGTAACTCATGCCATCGGGGAGGACCAGGCGGCCGCCGGCGCCGACCGACGTTCGATTCAGCAGCGCATCGGCGTTGATGTAGTCGAAGTCGTAGCCCTCGGGCGGTTTCGGTGTCAGGCCCGCGCCCCAGATCGGCATCGTCGATGGCGCGCCTTCGTCCAGCAGGTACGCCAGATCGGCCACGAACAGGCCCTGCTGCAACAGGAACGACTGGCGGGCCAGGTAGGTCATGAAGGGCTTGGCCTGCTCGGCCCACGTGATGTTGCGGTGAATGTGCGTGCCGACCATCGCGTTGCCGGGCTTGGTGTCGAGCGGCTGATGCGCCGAGGTGTGGAAGACGATCCGGTTGACGCCCTGGGCGAACCAGTAATCGGAGACCTTTTTCAGCGCGTACGGCGCTTCGTAGCCGCCGCCCGTGAAGGACTCGGTCGCGACGAGCGTCTTGCCGAAGACGTGCGCCGCCGACGCCGCCCCGCGAACGTCCTGATAGTACATCAGCGGCGGATGCATCTTGCCCACCCAGAACTCGCCCATCGGGATCGCAACCTTGCTCTTGTTGAGCAGGGTGTCCTCGGGAATCTCCAGCGAGACACCTGCCGCTTCCCCGTAGATGCCGATGCCGTGCTTGCCCAGCAGGTCGGCCATCACGCCGTAGTGGCAATCGGCCCACATGTCGGCGAGCGTCCGGCGGAAATCCCACAAAAAGCGGTCGCTGGCCTCGGCACTCTCGACAACGCGCCCGGTCAGAATGGCCAGATACGGCGTCGGATCGTATCCGCGCCGCCTGTGAAACTCGTCGATCATCTCCTCCGTCCAGTTCTGTCGGCCGGCCTCCCAGCTATCCATCACCACGTATTGCAGGCTCTTGCCGAACAGTGGCCCCAGCGCCTTGGCGATCGGATCGAAGTAGCCGTGATAGTAGGCCTCCATATGTTTGGCGCTGAGCTTGTCGGCCTCGTAGCCTGAGCCGGAGGGCGGCGCCGGCCGGTTCTTGGCGCCGGTCAGCGAATAGCCCAGCCTCAGAATGGTCCATTTGCCCGCCGGCACATCCCAGTCCAGGCTCCCGTCAGGCGCCATCTTCGACGTCAGACAGACCACGTCCTTCTGTTGGATCACCGCTTCCGCGGGCACATCAGGCGTCGGCACCGTCTCGTACTCGAACAGATGGCTGAAGCCCGCTTTGTCCTCCCAGCGGTGCACGCGGGCGCCAGAATGCAGGCGCACCTCCGTCAGCGAATACTGTCTGGCCGGCGGTGTGGGCTCCTGGCTCATCGTCGGGCCGGGTCCCAATGGCGCTGCGGTCATCTCGATGCGGTAGATCTTTGCCGTCGTCTCGGGCAGTGCGAACGTGCGTATCCTGCCCTGACGGTAGAGCTGCGCGCCCGGCAGCGTCACGAGGGTTCGCAAGTGCTCAACGTCGTCGCCCGCCACCACCCGACCGACGGGAACGCCGGCGGGTCCGGCGATCGTGACGGCGCGGGCGCGGAACGGCCGGGCGAATTCGATCTGAAGCCAGGCGGCGCCTTCGGCAGGCAGGCGAATCGTCGCGGCCGAATTCCAGTCATCGTCGAACAGCGGTCCGGCGTCAATGTCGCCGGCGCTGGTAGTGACCTTCGGGCTCAGGGCGACCATGTCCACTTCGGCCTGCGGCGTGCGAAAGGCGATGACCGCACTGTCACCGTACCAGGTGGGGTCCGGCTGCGGACCGCGGCCGCCGGAGCCCTGATTCTGAAACGGTCCGTTGTTGGACGGAGGCTGCGGGAGTTTGCCGGCGAAGCGCTGCGGCCCTTCCACAGTCGTCTCGCTCCAGACGAGCTTCTTCATCGCCTGCTCGGGCCGGACCCAGGGTCCGCCCGTCTCGCTCCAGCCGGCCGAGCTGAAGATCGCCAGCTCCAGTCCCAGCCGCTGGGCCTCGGAGGCGGCGTGACGGACGGCGTCGAGCCACTCCGGGCTGCCGAACTCGATCTTCTCTTCGACGGTCTGGCCAAACCCGAAGCTGACGTCGGCCAACTGACAGCCGCCGATGCCGACGCGCTTCATCCATTCGAGGTCCTTCGTGATCCCTTCCTTCGTGACATTGCCGCCGGTCCAATGCCACCAGGTCCGTGGCCTGGCCGAATCGGGCGGGTCCATGAAGCCTCGTTCGAGCGGATCGGCAGGCGCTTGAGCCAATGCCGGTACCGTCACGATCGAAAGCCCCGCGATGATTGCCAACATGAGAACCGCTCTGGCCATTCCGTTCATCGTTCGCTCCTGCCAATGAGTGACCTGTTTGTAGTGTGCCCGTGAGGGCATACTTGTCCCGGCGAAGGCAACGCCTCACGGCGTCACTACGAACCGCAAGCTCGCCCGCATCCTATCCCGGGAATGCCCGCCGTGCAATCGCTATCCCGCGTTTGCCGTCCGTAGGGGGTCGCCCTAAGAGTCTATCAGCCCCAGTTCGATACACCTGTCCCTGGAGGCGTAGCGCACGTAGGCCGCGTTGAACAGCACATAGGTCTCTTGCTTCTCGGCAAGCACGGTCTTGTCATAGGCAATGGGCATATCAGGCGGCATTGACTTGCATGACTTGCCCTTACCCAGATAGCCTGCATGCTGATGTACCCATTCGAAATCCAGCCGGCGAGTTGCTTGCCCGCATTCCTTTTCGTACTGCTCCAGACTGTCCGGGTAGCAGTCTTGATGAGCGCTGACATATTCGATCAGCATCTTCCCGAGTTCGCTGAGATTCTTCTGTGACTCGTTCTGACATGGTTGACACGGCGTTGGGTTCGTCTCCAGAGCGGCTTCGATCTTCCCAGCCAGCTCGCGCAGCGTCTGGTCCTGCGACGCATCGAGGTAGCCCAATCGCGCGGCGAAATCCAGCAGATACTGTACGTGTGTCAGGGACCTCAAGGCAATGTCGCGCCAGGGCTCCGCCGTGATCCGCCCAGGACCGACTCGCGGGCCGTACGCCTCCGCGATGCTCAGCGGGATTTGCAGGACCGTTTCGCGCAATGGCGCGATGATCCCGTCCATCTCCTCCTGCGGGAAATCCTTCGTGACGGTGTAGACCTGACAGGCCAGCAGGTCGGCCTTCTGCCAGACCGGCAGGTCCTTGTAGGAGGCGACGGGTGGATTCTCTCTCCTCGCGTCATTTGAAGAATGCTCAGACATATCGATTCTCCCGCAGGCCGCTTGGGCCTGGCATCGGTCGTTTCCAATCCATCCCTGAGGGTCCATGGTCCCGCGAAGAGTGCGAAGCTCGCCGCTGACGTCATCGACCCGCTCACACAGCGCCTTGTGCTCCGGACTCTTGAGGTGCTTCAGTTTCCGCGACAAGTCCAGCAAGTACCGCAGCCGGTTCAGCGAACGCAAACGGGCGCAGAGCGATTCTCTGAATCGCCTTTCGTCTCGGTGGTAGTGCTCTTTCATCAAACTCACGGGGATCGACAATGCGATGCGCCGCAATTGGGCGACGATCCCACGGGCCTCCTTCTTGGGGAACGCCTGCGTGGTGGTGTGGACGTGGTACGCCAGCTCATCGGCCTTGCGCCACGCAGCCAGGTCCCGGTAGCTGCCTCTATGCAGCCGGCGCACCTCCCGGCGGATCTCGTCGTGTCGCAGACCCAGATCGGTCAGGACGCGCGCGATGACGGTTTCGGGATCCCACATCAAGGCCATCAGCAGATGCTCGGTGCCTACTTCGAGACGGTCTCCCGCCTCCTTGGCGGCGTAGGCGACGACACGCCGGGCTATCGGTGTCAGCGGCAGGTCCCTCTCGCGCACAGGCTCCTTGCCCGGCTTGAGTGACCGCATCACCTCCCGCTCGATGACCTCCGGATCGATCTTGTGGTTCCGAAGCACTCTCGACGCTTCTCCGGCCTCCTCCTTCGCCAGGGCCAGCAGTATGTGGTGGCTGGCGATACAGTCGTGGTTGTAGTGCAGCGCCTCCTGATTGGCCCGCGCCATGACCTTCCGGGCGTTCTCGGTGAAGGAGGGCAGGCCCGTCGGCCCGACTACGGCGAATCCTCCGGAGCCGTGTCCAAGCAGGTTCAGGACCTCCTGGCGGACGTTCTCCGGCAGGAGCCCCAGGTTCGTCAGCACCTGAGCGGCGATCCCGTCGCGCTCCCGCAACAGACCCAGGAGAAGGTGCTCGGTTCCGATGTAGTCGTGGTTGAGACGCTGCGCTTCCTGATTGGCCAGCGCCATCACCTTTCGTGCTCGATCCGTAAACCGCCCGAACATGGCTGCTCTCCCTTATTCGTCTGTCCGCCGCCGGCGGATCAGTTCGGCACGCGCGCATCCGGCTGGGGTGCTCTACACAGAACGGAAAGTCAAAAAACAAGAATCAAAAAGCAAAATGGCGGAATCCGCCTGCGGCGGATGGCTTCCTCGACTTTGCACTTTTCCCTTTGATCTTTGATCTTCTGCGGTTTGTCGCCGGTGCGCGATGCCGCGACCCGTTCCGGTCAGTCGTTCTTCATGCCGCCTTCCCGGTGGATCCGCTCGCGCAGATTCTTGGGATCGTACGAATTGCAGATCGCCGTATCGTAGGTGATTTCCCCTGCCTCGTACAGGGCCAGCAGGGAATCGTCCATCGTGTGCATCCCCTGTTTGCCCCCGGTCTGAATCACGTTGATGAGCAGATGGAGCTGCCGGTCGCGGATGTGCTTGCGGGCCGCGGGGTTCATGATCAGCAGCTCGGTGGCGAGCTTCCTGTCCTTCTTGCCCACGGCCGGAACGAGCCGCTGGGCGACGATGCCCTGGAGGCTGTTGGCCAGTTGCGTGAAGATCTGAGGCTGCTTGTTCTCGGGGAAGATCGAGACGATGCGTTCGACGGTCTGGAGCGTGTTGGGCGTATGACACGTCGCGATGACCAGGTGCCCCGTCTCCGCCGCAATCAGCGCCGTCTCGGTTGTCTCCAGATCGCGCATCTCACCCACGCAGATGACGTCGGGGTCCTGGCGCAGCACATGGGTCAGCGCCTTGGAGAATGTCTTGACGTCGGTATGCAGTTCCTGCTGAACGATGACCGCCTTCTTCTGCTTGTGGATGTACTCCACGGGGTCTTCGATCGCGATGATCTTGCAGCGTCGTTCGCTGTTGATCACGTCGATCATGTAATTCATCGTGGTTGTCTTGCCGCTTCCGGTGGGGCCGGTCAGAAGGACCAGGCCGCTTGGCAGACGGGTGAAGTCCTCGATCTCGGCGGGGACCCCCAGCTCCTGGCGGGTCTTAATGTGGTCCATGACCGGGCGAATCGCCATCTCCGGATTCCCCGCGTGGTAGTAGATCGACACACGAAAGCGACCGAGTTTGGGATAAAACACCGAGCAACAGAGCTGCCAGTCCCGGTCCAGGACCCGCCTCTGTTCGTCGTTCAAGAGGCTGTAACACAGCCGGGCGGTGTCTTCCCTCTCCAGGGCCGGACTGTTGGACAGGACGATTTCGCCGTTGATCCGCAGCATCGGCGGCAGCCCGGCCACGATATGGATATCCGAGGCATTCTCTCGTCGGGCGAAGGATAGAATCTTCTGCATTTCCGGATCGGCCGGCATAGACAATCTACTTTCCAAACAGTTTTCTGAAGAATCCCCGGCTCTGGAAGCTTCGCAGGGCCGCCTGACACTCGCCCCAGTGCGGCCGGCGTCGGAGGCTCTCTTCGAAGCTATGGACCGCTTCTTCGCGTCCGAGGGCGGCCTGGCAGCATCCCAGCTCGTACCAGGCCAGGGCCGACGTGGGCAGATGCTGCACGGCGTCCTTGAGGTATTGCAGGGCCAGCGGATAGTTGCGCGCCCGGCGGAGTACTCTGCCGGCCTCCAGCTTGATCACCGGCGCCATGCGGCCGGCACCGGCGACCGCTTTGCCGATACAGCTCTCGCAGATCGGTCCTCGGCGGTCCATGAAAACCTCCGCCCGTGCCAGCCACACGCGGGGCGTGAGGTTCTCTTTGCTGACAGAATTGTCCGAATAGGCGATGGCCTTCTCCTTCCGGGCGTCGCGGGCACAGGCAATGGCCTTCAGGGCCAGCAGCTCGGGGTGCTCGGGGAACAGTTCCAGCGCCTTGTCGGCCCACATATCGGCCTCCCGGTACTCGTGCAACTCGATGAGCATGAGCACCTGGCCGGCCCACGCCTCGAACACGGTGTTGTTGCGTTCGAGCACTCGGGAATAGTTGCGGAGGGCCAACTCGTAGTCGCCCGCCAGCCAGTACTTCATGGCTTCCTTATGGAAGTAGTCGGCGTCGCGGATTTTTTCTCCGGCGGGTTTGCTTTCCTCCGGAACCGCGTCTCCGAACTCCAGTTGTGAGAATCTATCCATGCCGTCTACTCAAGGAATCCTCTTCTGGCCGGCGGCCACCAGCGCATGAACGCCCGCCCCCGGATTTCCTTCGCGGGGATGATGCACGTGTTGCGTATGATCTCGTCGGTGAGCACGCCCCCATGGCCCCCGACTCTGTACTCGGAGCTGACGAAGTAGGAGTCTTTCGGAACGGAAATGCCTGTCGAGCGGCGTCTGAGCCAGCCGGGCACGGGAAACCGCTCGGGGTCCAACGGCTGGCCCTCGATCCGGAAGACCTCGTTGGCAAGGCTCACGGTCTCTCCCGGCAGGCCGATGATCTGGCCGACGGTCCGGACGCCCGGCGCCAGCACGTTGTGGTAGCCGGAAGGGTGGAACAGAACGAGGGTCCCGCGCGCTATCGGGTGCATGTCCCCGATGCGTCGGATCAGGAGATAGTCGCCTGCTTTGACGTTCATATCCGGTATCGTCAGGGCGGTGTATCCTCCGGCATACCCCCAGAAGACCACCCGAGGCACCGCCCAGTACAGCGCGGTGAGCCCAGTCGTAACCACGAAGATGGCCCCGATTCTCGTCCCCAGGTCGCCGATCTCCTGGAGCAGCCCGAACTTCAGAGCGATCCACACGTGCAGCCCGATCGCCAGGCCCACGCACACGAACCCGTAAGGGCTGCCGTACAGGAACAGCCCCAGAGACAACAGGATCGCCCAGAGCAATACGTGGAGCCGAACCTCCTTGAAACGCCGATTGAGCGCGTGAGCCAGGCCCGGAACCACACTGAGCACCACCCCGAGCAGAGCATCGCTGGCCGCACGGGAGAGGACCTTGCGGGCTCTGTGGGTCGCCGGCTTCTCGGGCGCGCTGCGGAGCCCCCGGACGCATCGCGCGATCTCCCGAAACGGCGCTTTCCACGCGGGCATCCGCGGGGGGTGAACGTCCACAACGGCGGCGGGTTCGAGAATGCTGCCGCACTTGAAGCAGCGCTCTCGTCCCGGCATGTTCTCAGATTGGCATCGGACGCATCTCATGACGCCTCGTCGTCCACCTTGAGGTCCTGCTGAAGGTCGATCTTCGTCCTCCCCTCCGGTTCGTAGTACTCACTGGTCAGCTGCTGGTCCTTCACCTTGCCCACAATCTCGGCGAGCCATTTGGCATACGCGGTGCAGGCCTTTCCCTTGGCGCCCTTGACGTGCACCCGCACATCGCCGGTCTTGGAGATCGAGATCTCTACCTCATGTTGTGCCATCGCTCAGTCCACCCATCTGCGTACGTGAATGCGAATGCTCTCGTCCTGCATTACCTCTTCGTTGACCACCTGGAAGCTCTTGCTCTTGAGCTCTTTGATCACCCGGTCGTAGATGAAGCACTGGGTCAGCTTCTCGGTGAACTGCCTGGCCATCTGTTCGAGCTCCGCCTTGGTGTGCCCCGTGCCGGAGGCGCACACCTTGCAGTGTCCGCGAGCGTCCCGCCCAACGGTGATCTTCACGGTGCCCTTGGTCAGGATCATCGTCTGGTCCGTCGCCAACTGCTCGGCCAGCACCTCGCTGTTGGACATCTCGACCTCGACGTTCTGCTCTGCTTGTTCGACTTCCTCTCGGACCGCCCGACGGGCCGCCTGTCCGACAGCCAGACCCAGGGCGGAGGCGGCTCCCACCGCAGCGGCCGCGATCGCGGGCCAGCTACCGACGATGACCGGAGCTAAGATCAATACCGCACCCATATCAACACTCCTTCTTCATTTGACCCACGTCAGATTTCCAGTTTGCGCTGGCCTACGCCTTCTTCGCCCGTTTCCGGGCTGGTCGCCAGACGCGCCCGGCTCGCCGCCCATTTCCGCAACTCATCGACGTCTTCTTTCATCGTCCGCGACAGAGGTACCGTCTGCCGCAGGCTCGTCAGAAGACGTTCCGTGTTGAGCTTCTGTTTGTCGTAGAAGGCATCGAACATCGCACTGATGATTGCCTCCTCGATCTCGGCGCCGCTGTAGCCTTCGGAGGCTCTGGCCAGAGCACCCAGATCGAAGGTGGCCGGGTCCATCTTCCGCTTGGCCAGATGAACCCGGAAGATTTCCTCCCGCTCGCGCGACAGGGGCAGATCGACGAAGAAGATCTCATCGAAGCGGCCTTTGCGCAGCAGCTCGGGAGGCAGGGCCGAGATATCGTTGGCCGTGGCGATCACAAACACGGGTGATTTCTTCTCCGACAGCCAGGTGAGGAACGTGCTGAAGACGCGGGACGATGTGCCGGCGTCGGTCGAGGCGCCGCTGCCGCGGGAGCCGCGGAACGCCTTGTCGATCTCGTCGATCCAGAAGACGACCGGCGCGACGGATTCGGCGACCTGGATGGCCCGGCGGACGTTCTGCTCCGACGAACCCACCAGACTGCCGAACAGCCGGCCCACGTCGAACCGCAGCAGCGGGAGCTGCCAGATGTTGCTGATCGTCTTGGCCATCAGGCTCTTGCCGCAGCCCTGCACGCCCAGGAGCAGCACGCCTTTCGGCGCCGGCAGGCCGTACTCGCGGGCCTGATCGGAAAACACCAAGGAGCGCTTGACCAGCCAGTTCTTGAGGGCGTCCAGCCCGCCCACCGACGACATCGTCTCCTCGGTGTCGTAGTATTCGAGCAGTCCGCTCTTGCGGATGATCTGCTTCTTCTCCGCATTGATCACCTCCAGGCTCTCTTTGCCGAACCCGCGGTGCTGCACGAGGGTCTTGGCCAGGACATTTTCCGCCTCCGCCAGCGTCAGACCGAGCAGGGCATGGACGATGCTCTCTCGCATCCGCCCGTTCACGTTGACGTTGAGCTTGGGGTTGGTCTTGACCTCCTCGATGATCCGGTCCAGCAGTGCCGTGAAGTCGTTTTCCCGGGGCAGATCGAAATCGACGATCGTGATGTCCTTCTCCAGTTCCGGGGGGATCTCCAGCATCGGGCTGACGATGACGATCGTCTTGTATGTATTCTTCAGCGACGAGGCGACTTCCCGAAGTCGCCGGATCACGGACATGTTCTGGCTCTTGAGAAACGGATGGAAATCCTTGAACACATACAGGGCCGGCTCGACATGCTCGATGACATTGCCCAGGGCAATCAGGGGATCCTGCGTGGCGGTGTCGCGCTGTTTCTGGGATTGAATGTTCGTCCCGGCCGGCACCAGCCCGGTGTTGACCGACCACTCGAACACGTTCTTGTTCAGTTTCGAGGCAATCTTCGAAACCTGGGCCAAAACGCGCAGCTCCTCCCAACTGACAACGTAGATCAGAGGATAGCGCGCCCGAATCAGGACTTCGAGTTCATTCATCGTCGGTTTCATTTACAGATCCTTCATGACAGGATGGATGCGCCTGGGGATCGTGCGGTGCCGGAATGCCTTCACCTCCTACGGCCTGGGCCACCTCCAGCAGGGCCTCGTCCGGCACGATGACGACCAGACGCCCATCCTTCAGGATGCGCAGCTCCAGTTCGCCCTGTTCGCGTTTGTGCGGTTCGGGGTTCATTGGATCACGTTCAGTCCCAGTTCTCGGGCACGATCCACCGCCCTTCGTATCTCGTGGTCCGTCATGTAGTCCTTCGGTGCGGCGACCGCCCGCGCCGGGGGAATATAATCCCCTCGCAGGCTGAGCCTCGCGCCGGGCACCTCCGCCGCCAGCCATTTCAGCGTCGGTTCCAGACAACACTCGGCGTGTCCGGGCAGGATGACGTGGCGGACGATCAGGTCCGTGTGCTCGGCCGCCAGGCGGATGTTGCGCCGGACCACGTCGAGGTAGTCACCGGCGCCGAGCAGGGCCTCGGCGCACCGGCTGTTTCCGCATTTCAGGTCCGCCAGACAGATGTCGATGAGCCCATGCAGCAGATCACCGACACACTCATTGTAGTACATATTCGAGTTCCAGACAACCCGGGCCGGGATTCGCAGCCGACTGAGCAGCCGGAGAATGCCGGGCAGGCTCACGGAAGGCTCTCCGCCCAGGAGATTCACGTTCCGGGCCCCTTGCCGCTGCCGCTGCTCGATCCGATCCAGCAGCCAGTCCTCGTCCAGCGCCTTCACGTTCAAGGGCTGCTCGTTCCACTCGGCCACCGTGCAGAAATCGCAGTGGAGATTGCATCCGGCGAAGTAGATATGGTGAGAGGGAATCAGCACGGTTTCTTCGGCCCATTGAAGCATCTCGCGAAAACAGTGGGCCTTGTCGTCGAGCCCGCAGTATCCTCTCTCGCCGGCCCTTCGGTTTACGCGACAATTCCTTGGGCAGAGCTGGCAGCACGTCAGGTTCACCTCCGCGAGGCTCGCGGCCTCTCTTGCTCGTTCGGCTCGGGTCGGCATGGCTCTAATCGATATCGACGAAATCCCCCCGGCTTCTCGTCCCGCGCGGCTTGGTCCGGGCCGGCCTTTTCCCGGCACGGCTCCAAATCGCCTTCACGTAGAGGTAGGCCACCGGGGCTCCGGCAATCCACACCAGGGTCAGCGGTGCCATGATGTTCATGATGATGCTTATGGCGATCAGGATCAGAGCGAGATGCTGGGCCTCCACCGTGCCGAAGAACATGAAGAACCGGGTGCCGCGGTAGAGCAATCCGAGGGTGCTGATGAAACCATAACAGCACGCGGTCGCCCCGAAGCCGACCGCGTCGCTGCCCGCGACGAGGGTGACACCCGCCCAGAGAAACCCACACACGACCGAGACCACGAACCACAGCGTGAGAAATGACGCGGTTCGCCACTCCCGCTCGATGATGCTGCCGATGAACAGGATCATCATGCCGTTGAACACCAGCATCATCGCGGAATCATGGACGAACGCATAGGTTACAACCTGCCACAACCTGCCGCCGACAACGCCGTCTGCGCTGACCCCCAGGATATCCGTGGCAAAGCCCGGAGCGAAGGCATGGACCAGAAGCCCCACCACCGAGGCGATAAGGATGCCCGTCACGCCGGGTGTAAACAGCTTTCGTGGGGACGGCAAGGCGACCTGCATCTGCTGCATCCCATTCATCTCGATATCTCCGCCTGAGTCTGCACAAGCACACCGCAACCCCCAAGCCTCAGCCGATTATATCACCGAGCGGACGGTGTGATATCAGGAATTCTCACATTTTCCGCCTTGCGGGCTCTTGCGAGCACAGTGCGAATGGCCTTGCTGTCACGCTGCTGTCAGGGCCGTCGATCCACGACCCGCTCGGCTCCGCCGGCGAGTCCGCCTCTGGGGGACAGGGATCCGGGCTCGACCAGGATCACCTTCGCCTCCACGTCCAGGACGGTCGCGATGCGCTGGGCGATCTGGACTCGCAGGGTCTCGATCACTTTGATCTTGTCGACCGACGGAATGGCGTCGGAAATCTCGACGCGGACCTGAACGGTGTCGAGGCCCCCTTCCTGATCGAGAACGATCTGGAAGTACGGGCTGATGCCCTCGAATCCGCTGAGGATCTCCTCGATCTGGGAAGGAAAGAACCCGACGCCACGCACCAGGATCAGGTCGTCGGTGCGTCCGGAGACAGGCGCCATGCGCAGGAAGGTCCGCCCGCAGGCGCAGGGTTCGGGATTCAGGTGCGTGATGTCGCCCGTGCGGTAGCGGATGAGCGGGAAACCTTCCTTCATGATCGTTGTGAGGACCAGCTCGCCTTCCCCGCCGAGCGGGACCGGCGCGAGGGTCTTGGGATCGATGATCTCGACGATGAACTGGTCTTCGTTGATGTGCAGGCCGTGGCGCAGGTGGCACTCGCCGGCGACACCGGGGCCCAGGACCTCCGTCGGACCATACGTGTCGATCGAGGTGATACGCAGCCGCTCCTCTAATTGCCGGCGCAGCGAGTCACTCCATCGCTCGCCGCCGAACAGACCCAGCCGCAGAGACAACCGCTCCAGACGGACCTGCTCCTCATCGAGACTGACCGCGATGTTCAGCGCATGGCTGGGCGTCGAGACCAGGACGGTCGTCTTGAAGTCCCGCATGACGACGATCTGTTTGGCGACGCTGGTCGCCAGGGAGGCCGGGATCACTGAAGCGCCGATCCGCTCGGCGCCCTGGTGGAAGCCGAATCCTTCTGCGAACAGGCTGTAGTGCAGTGCGATCTGGACGACGTCGTGCTGGGTGACGCCGGCGGCGGTGAGCAGGCGGGCGGCGCACTCCCTCCAGTTGCGCAGGTCGTTCGGCGTGTATCCGACGACGATCGGCCGGGTCGCGGTGCCTGTGGTGGTGTGGATCCGCACGATGTCCCGCAGGGGGACCGCAAACATGTCGTACGGATAGCTTTTCTGGAGGTCCTCCTTCGTGGTGAAGGGAAGCTCCTGCATCGCCTGGATGTCCTTGATCCGTTCGAGATTGACGCCGTGCGTATCGAACGCGGCTTTGTAGAAGGCGACGTTTCGATACACGCGATTGAGCGTCGATTGCAGTCGCTCGAACTGAAGCTGCTCCAGCTCGCGGCGAGGGATCGTTTCACACTTGGCGTTGTACATGCTGGTCTGGTCCATAGGACAACCCCGATCTCACGGAAGCACGAAATCCGAAACTCGAAATCCGAATATCAATGGTGAAAGCAAAGATCAAACAGCAAAGTGCAAAACGGAGGAAATCATCCGCCTGCGGCGGATTCTGCTGTTTTGATGTTTGCTTCTTGCTCTTTGATACTCGGTCTTAAGGTTTTGGCCATTTGTGCTTGTTTTGAATTTCGAAATTCGCATTTCGAGTTTTTCTTATTCGTCGATGCGTCGATATTCTTTGCCCAGGTAGGCCCGCTGCACCTCCGGATTGTCGCTCAACTGCTGGGAGGGTCCCTGCAAGACAATCTGGCCGGTCTCGACCACGTAGCCCCGGTCGGCGACGGCCAGAGCGGCCCGGGCGTTCTGTTCCACGAGCAGGATGGTCAGGCCGTTGCGCTTGAGGGTGAGGATCGTCTGGTAGATGCTTTGGACGACCAGCGGGGCGACGCCGAGCGAAGGCTCGTCCATCATGAGCAGTCGGGGCCGGCTCATCAGGGCGCGGCCGATGGCGAGCATCTGCTGCTGGCCGCCCGAGAGCGTCCCGGCCAACTGATTCGAGCGTTCCTTGAGGATGCCGAAGAGATCGTAGACCTGCTCCAGGCTCTCGTGGACGATGGCGCTGTTGTCCACGTGCCGCCGGCAGAAGGCGCCGAGCAGGAGGTTCTCCCGAACGGTCAGGGTGCCGAACACGTGCCGGCCCTCCGGGACGAGGCTGCATCCGAGGGCGACGATCTGTTCCGCCGGCCGGCCGCGGATGTTCTGCTTGTCGAACACGATCTCGCCGCAGCGGGCCTTCAGGACGCCCGCGATGGTCTTGAGCAGTGTGGTCTTGCCCGCTCCGTTGGCGCCGATCACCGCCACCGCCTCACCCGGGGACACGTGCAGGCTGATTCCCTTGAGCACCCGCAGGGGCCCGTAGCCGGCCTCGACGTTGAGGATTCTAAGCATGGTCGTCCCCCAGGTAGATGCGGATCACGTCGGGGTTGCGCTGGATCTGGGCGGGTGGGCCTTCGGCGATCTTCTGCCCCTGGTCGAGGACGAGGACTTCGTCGGAGATGTCCATGACCAGCGACATGTCGTGCTCCACGATCAGGCAGGTAACGCCCCGGTCGCGGATTCTGAGGATCAATCGGGACAACTCCTGGGTCTCGTAGATGTTCAGTCCGGCGGCGGGCTCGTCCAGCAACAGCAGGGCCGGCTCGGTGGCCAGGGCCCGCGCGAACTCCACCAGCCGCTGGCGGCCGAACGAGAGGTTCGACGCGATCTCACCGGCGTGGCAAGCCAGGCCGAGGTCCGTGAGAATCTCCATCGCCTTGCTCTGCGTCTGGCGGTCTTCTCGCCAGGTTCGCGGCAGGCTGAGCATGCCCGCGAGGAAGCCCGACCGCGTCCGCGGATGCCGGCCCACCATGACGTTCTCGTGCACCGTCATGTGCGGAAACAGCTTGGTGGTCTGGAAGGTCCGGGCGATCCCCATCGCGGCAATCGCATGGGGCCTCCGCGCGGTGATGAGCTTGTCCCGGAAGAGGACCTCGCCGCGCTGAGGCGTGATCGTGCCGGCGATCAGGTTGAACAGCGTGGTCTTGCCCGCGCCGTTGGGGCCGATGACCGCCTTGATCGTGCCCGTGCGCACCTTCATGCTGACGTCCTTGACGGCGTGAACGCCCCCGAAGGAGCGGTGCAGGTGCTTCGTTTCCAGGAGGATCTCACTCATAGACCCTCCTCGAACGGCCGGACGGGAAACACGAAATGCGAAACACAAAATCCGAAACAAATACAAGTGGCCAAAACCCCAAATCCAAAACGAACCGCCCAAAGGGCGACAGCGTTTCGGTCATTCGTGCTTCCGATTTCGGACTTGTTTCGGATTTCGGATTTCGGGTTTTCTTAAGCACGTTTCCTCCTCGGCAGCAGGAAGGTCACGGCTCGCAGCCGGGGCATGCGCAGCAGGCCCTGAGGGGCAAAGATCATGACACCGATGAGGATGGCGCCGAACACGGCGTCATCAAAGGAGCCGAAGACGCCGCGAAGCGACAGGAAGTTCAGCACGACGCCCATGAGCATCGCTCCCCAGAGGTTGGCCATGCCGCCGACCGCGACGATGGCGACATATCGCACGGACTTCATGACGGTGGCTTCGGACGGGCCGATACTTCCGTTGTAGTGGGTCAGCAGGGCACCGCCGACCGCCGCGAACAGGGCGCTCAAGATGAAGGTGGCCAGCTTGTAGCGGTAGGTGTCGATGCCCAGCGAGTGGGCGGCTTCTTCGCTCTGGTGGATCGAACGCAGCGCCCGGCCGACCCGCGAGTGGATCAGGTTCAGCGACAGCACCATGGCGGCCAGGACGGCAAACCAGGCGATGTAGTAGTTCTGGACGCGGAACGGCGCCCTGCCGTTGACCTGGAGACCGTCGGCGAGGCCGAAGGCCGGCACGTTGGAAATGCCGTCGGCCTGGCCCAGGAGCCGGGCGCCCAGGACGATGCGATAGATGATCAGACCGAAGCCGAGTGTGGCCATGGCGAGGTAGTGACCTCTGAGCCGGATCACAGGCAGGCCGATGGCCAGGGCGATCAGGGTGGTCAGCAACAGGGCGACCGCGAAGGCCAGCCACGGCGAAAACGAGAGGATGTCGCGACCGTACATGTCCTGCCACTGCATCAGAAGCCCGAGCGAGCGCAGCAGTCCGATCGCCGGGGTGTCGCGCCAGTTGCCCAGGTTGTATGTGGTCAGGACGGCGATGGTGTAGCCGCCGATGGCGAAGAAACCCGCGTGGCCCAGGGAGATCTGTCCGGCGTAGCCCATGAGCAGGCACAGGCCGATCACGACGAGGGCGTAGTAGGCCGACATGGTGATCTGCGTCATGTAATAGGTCTTGCCGGACGCCGCCAGCGCGACGTGCAGCACGACCACCAGGGCCGCTGCGGCAAGGACGGGGTAGTAGATTCGCCGCCGCATCATGCCGTCCTCAGAGCACTCATATCGCGGCGGGCAAACAGGCCGCTCGGCCGGAACACGAGGATCAACAGCAGCACCACGATGGCCGCGACCTCTTTATACGAGGAGGGCAGCACGCTGACCACGAACGCCTCCAGCAGACCGAGGAACAGGCCCGCTGCCACCGCCGCCATGCTGTTGCCCATGCCGCCCAGGATCGCGACGGTAAAGCCCTTGATCGCCAGCGGCGCGCCCATGTCGTACTGCGTCTGCGTGATGGGCGAAACGACGCAGCCGGCCAGGGCGCCCATGCCGGCGCTGAGCATGAACGAGAGCGTGACCATCCAGCGGTCATTGACGCCGCACAGACGCGCCGCCATCCGGTCGTCGGCGCAGGCCCGCATGGCCCTGCCCGTGGTGGTGTACCGAAAGAAGAGGGTCAGCGCCGCCACGATGACGGCGCTGACGCCGAGCACCCAAAGGACCTGCGGCGAGATGTGCGCGCCCAGGATGGTGACGGTCGAGATCTCCGTGCCCGTGAAATAGGGCAGCGACCGCACCTGCTCATCCCAGATGTGCAGCATGACCTCCCGCATCACGATCGACAGGCCGATGGTGATGATGATCAGCCGGAGCACCGAGGCGTTGCGGACCTGCCGGATGAAAACCAGCTCGACCACCGCCCCCAGGGCCGTCGTGATCAGGACCGCCCCGAGAATCGCCACCGGCAGCGGCGCGACCTCGGCCAGACTGATGGCCGTCATCGCGCCGACGATGAGGAACTCGCCCTGGGCGAAATTGATGATCCCCGTCGTGCAATAGATGATGTTGAAGCCGATCGCGACGATGGCGTACACGCTGCCGACGGTGATGCCCGAGAGAGCGTACTGAACGAATAGGGCGAAATCCATGGATCTGTTTCGTCCCGGCTACTTCTGGTAGATGGCGAATTTCTGGTCCTTGACGGTGAGCATCTCGAAGGCGTCCAGGCCCAGGCCGTTGTGGTCCTGCGCCGAGAAGTTGAAGACCCCGGCCGTGCCGACCAGGCCCTGGAGGTTCTCGATCGCATCGCGGACCGCCTTCGGGTCGGTAGAGCCTGCCTTCTTGATGGCCTCGGTGAGAATCAGGATGGCGTCATACGCGTGACCACCGAAGGTGCTGGCGTCCTCGCCGTATCTCGACTCGTAGTCCTTTTTGTACTGGGTCAGCAGAGCCTTCTGCGGATGATCCGCGGGCAGGCTGTCCGCCACGAGCAATCGCCCGCAGGGGAAGATCGTGCCGTTGGCGGCCTCTCCGCTGCCCTGAACGTATTTGATGTTGCCGTAGCCGTGGCTCTGAAACAGGGGCACGTTCAGCTCGATCTGCTTCATGTTCTTGGCCACGATGCCCTGGGCTGGCTCAATGGACCAGTTGACCACCGCCTGGACGCCGGCGCCTTTGACCTTCGTCAGGACGCCCGTCAGGTCCGTGGCCTCTTTCTCATAGACCTCGTTGACGAGGATCTCCACGCCGTTCTCGGGGGCCATCTTCTCCAGATGGGCCTTCCCGCCTTTGCCGAAGCCGGTATTGCTCGTGATGACGCCGATCTTGGTGATCCCCAAGTCCTTCATCGTGTTGAAGATGCACTGGGCGGCCTGGCTGTCCTTCTGCGGGGTCTTGAAGACATAACTGGCCAGCGGAACGACGATCTCCTCGGCGGCGGCACAAGACAGCAGGATCGTCTGGCCTTCCTGACAGATACTCTTGATCTGGAGGCTCTCTCCGCTGGTGGACGGGCCGAGAATGGCCAGGACCTTCTCTTCATCGATGAGCTGCTTGGCCAGCGAGATGGCCTTCTCCGGGCTTCCCCCGGAATCCCGTACCAGCAGTTCGATCCTGCGGCCGAGGACACCGCCGGATTGATTGAGTTTTTCCGCGAACATCTCGACCGTTTTGGCCTCCGGAGCGCCCAGGAACGAGGCCGGGCCGGTGATGGAAAAGATGGCGCCCACCTTGATCGGCGGTGCCCCAGGAGCTGCCTGCTTCGGAGCCGGCGCTTCCGGCGACTTCTTGCACCCCGACACAAGAACGGCGCACACCAGAACCAGTACCCCCAGAGTCGCTGCCAATCGTGTTCGCATAATTCCCTTCCTTTCTGACCCCACCGGGTCAACAATGTTGGAAGTATTCCCAGTCCGGGCCACATTGTATCGCGGATTCGCCCCTATTGGAATCCTCGCCCAACCGCTTTTATAATAGACTCCTCCGGCTGTTTGCGAAAACCACTGTCCAGGCATGTCCTGTGTATCGCTGCCTAAAGCATGCCCGGACTTGTGTTGTAACGTCTTTATTTCAAGGTGGTTGCGTTCTTATTGTGCTTTCTGATCGGCCGCGAAAGCCTGTCCGCGGCGGGCCCTGAGGAAGGTTTCCGAAGCCGCATCCTCGCCCCCTCAGTCCAATCCTGGCCGATAGGGAAAACTTGATGCACGAGCTCATCTCTCCTTGGCCACGGGTGGCGGGCTTGGTGAATCGCACTTGCTGGGAGGCCGGTCCGGGTACGAGGATACCGGTGTGCACCGGCTGTACGCCCTCGATCGCCAGGATGGTCTGTTGGACCTTCCTGCTGAAGTCGAACTGCGGCCGGCGCCCACCTGCGAGCATGAAAGGGGCCCGCGTGGCCGCCGGGCCTGGCGACGCCCAGGATGCCAGAAAGAACGGAGGTCTGCGCTGGTGCCGCAGACCCCCGTTCGGACACTTCTTCAAGACCTACAACTTGGTTTAGTAGTAGGTGATCTGCACGTTGTCGATCGCCCACCACCAGTCGTTTCCGGCCTCGACCAGGCCGAAGGTCACGACCATGTTCTGGGCGCCCTCGGGCTTGCGGATCGCCACAGCGACCGATTCGTTCGTGGCATAGGGCTTGTAGTTCGGACTGCTCTCATCCGATTCCCACAGGAGCACCTCCACCGGTTCGCCACCGTCGAAGGAAACCGTGATCTTCGCGGTCTGGTGATAGTCGTTGTCAAACTCCGGACGCCAGCTCGAGTCGAACCGCAGTTGCAGCATCTGAGCCTCGACGCCGGCCAGATCGATGATCGGCGTGCTGAGGAAGCTGTCAAACCAGCCTTCCGCGTGATCCTGATCGTCCCACTCGTCCGGGTCGGCAATGGCCACCGTGCCAATTCCGAGGGTGAACTTCGACCGGTCCTGATCGCCGGCGGTCTGTACCCACCAGTCCTTGTTGGCGAAGCTCCAGCCGGCCCATTCGGTTACGCCGTCCGTCGCCGGATCACCGACGCCGGGCATACCACTGTCGTCGATAAGCCAGCCTTCCGGAGCGGTCTTCGTCCAGACGGCATCTCCGGCCAGGGCCTCGTCCACGTTCGGACCCAGAGGCAGCCCTTCGAAATCTTCCGCAAACAGCACGTTCGCAGCGGGCGCGCCGATCAGCTCGACTTCGGCGATCTGCATGCTGTTGGCCGAACCCGGATTGCGAA
>DAOTJE010000039.1:0-38567 GCA_035448545.1 Sedimentisphaerales bacterium
AAGGTTTCCAGGACCTGTATCAGATGCAGAGGGGCTGCTGGGGCAAGCTCGGCTATACCCCCAGTCACTGAGTCGAGAGAAGGGATCGGAGCGAGCTACCCGGGCCCTGATTGCAGATCAGGGATTGCGGATTCCGGATTCGCGTTTGGTTGTTCATCGGCAATCCGAAATCTGCAATTCGAAATTGGGATGGAAGGTGAAGAGGGTCGCAGGAAGCGGACGGAGTTGTGTCATGTCTCGGAGAAGGTGTGTGCTTACGTGTGTGTGGGCGCTGCGTGATACCATTCGTTGTGCTTTGAAGGAGGACTGACTATGCGCGTCACATTGTCTTGTTTGGCTTCGCTTCTGTTGCTGTCGAGCTTGGCCGGCAACGCCTCGGCCGACCTGGTCGGCCACTGGAAACTCGATGAGGGTTCCGGGACTATCGCCTATGATTCCAGTGGAAACGAGAACAATGGAACTCTCACAGGCTCGCCTCAGTGGGCGGCCGGCATGCTGGGTGGCGCGCTGCGGGTGGGCGGCAACGATTGGGTGGACTGCGGTAACGTCCTCGAGCTTACCCAGGCGATTACGATTGCCTGCTGGGTTAATCCCGATGCGCCGGGCGGCGAGCAGGGCTTCGTCGGCCGCACCGGGAACTATGCCTTCAAGGGCCATGGAACCGGAGTCCGCTTCACCACGCCCGGCATTCTGGACCACAGCAGCACCAATATCACGTTGCAGGCGGGCACCTGGCAGCATGTGGCCGCCACCTTCGTGCCCAGCCAGAGCGAAGGGCTGATCTTCTACTATAACGGCGAGGAGACGGAGCGGCAGACCAGTTCGGCGATCAGCGCGGGCAGCGGGCCGCTGCTCATCGGCAGCAACCAGTGGGGTGAGAATCTGGTCGGCATGATCGACGACGTGCGAGTCTATGACCATATTCTGACGCCGGAGGAGGTCGCTGAGGCGATGCGAGGGACCGATCCTGCGTTGGCGAGTAATCCCAACCCTGCCACCGAGGCGACGGATGTGCCTCGCGACGTCGTTCTGAGCTGGACGGCGGGCGAGTTCGCGGCAACGCACGATGTGTACTTTGGCACGTCTTTTGACGACGTCAACGCGGCCAGCCGCGCCAATCCGATGGGTGTTCTGGCCAGCCAAGCTCAGGCGACGACGGCGTTCGATCCCGCGGGTCTGCTCGATTTCGAGACGAGCTACTACTGGCGCGTCGATGAAGTCAATGCCGCCCCCGACAACACGATCTACAAGGGCGAGGTCTGGTACTTCACCACCGAGCCGTTTGCTTACGCGATCCAGAACGTGGTCGCCACCAGCAACGGGATCTCCGAGCCGGGCGTGGGGCCCCAGAACACGGTCAATGGCTCCGGACTCAACGCCGCCGGCCAGCACTCGACGGTCAGTGATGACATGTGGTTGGCCAAGGCCCCGGAGGACCAGGCCCTGTATGTCCAGTACGAATTCGATCGCGTTTACAAGCTCCACGAACTACTCGTCTGGAACTACAATGTGCAGTTCGAGATGATCCTGGGCTTCGGGCTCAAGGGCGTGACCGTCGAGTACTCCGAGAACGGGACCGACTGGACGGCCCTGGGCGATGTGGAGTTCGCCAAGGCGACCGCCAAGGACACGTACGTCTACAACACCGTGGTGGACCTCCAGGGTGTCCCGGCCAAGTACGTGCGTCTGACCGTCAACAGCGGATGGGGCATGATGGGCCAGTACGGGCTGAGCGAAGTCCGCTTCCTGTACATTCCCGCCCAGGCGCGCCAGCCGCAGCCGGCCGACGGTGCTACCGGCGTGGATGTGAACACGTCCCTGAGCTGGCGGGCCGGTCGCGAGGCCGTCTCGCACGAGGTCTATCTCGGAACGGCTCCGGACGCCCTGACGCTGGCCGGCACGGTCGCCAGCGCCACATTTGTCCCGGCGAATCTGGAGTTCGGCAGTACCTACTACTGGCAGATCGTGGAGGTCAATGAGGCCGACGCCGTCACGGCATGGGCCGGCGACATCTGGAGCTTCACTGCCCAGGAATACGCCTGGATCGACGACTTCGAGAGCTACAACGACGACCTCGACGCCGGCACCGCGATCTTCGACACCTGGCTCGACGGCTGGGTCAACAAGACCGGTTCCACCGTCGGCTATTTCGAAATGCCGTTTGCCGAGACATCCATTGTCCACAGCGGCAAACAGTCGATGCCGCTGGCGTACGACAACGGCGAGGCGCCATTCTACTCGGAGGCGGAGCGTGAATTCAGCGTCGCCCAGAACTGGACGGGCAACGGCGCCGATACGCTGGTGCTGCACGTGCGCGGCAATCCGCCGGTCTTCCTGGAGCGGGCCGACGGAACGATTCTCATGGGCAGCACGGGCGGCGACATCTGGGGTACCGCCGATGCCTTCCGCTTTGCTTACAAGCGGTTGAGCGGTAACGGCTCCATCACGGCACGGGTCGACAGCATCTACAACACCAGCGGCTGGGCCAAGGGCGGCGTAATGATTCGCGAGAGTCTCGATCCGGGCTCGAAACACGCCATGGTGGTGGTCACGCCGGGCAACGGTGTGGCTCTTCAGAACCGGCCGACCATGAATCAGGCGAGTTTGAGCGTCAATGAAGCGGGTCTGACGGCGCCGTACTGGGTGCGGTTGACGCGGACGGGTGACAGCCTTAAGGCCGAGCGCAGCGCCGACGGCATCACATGGGTGAGTATCACGGCCAATGCGGCGGCCTCCACGCTGACGATCTCGATGGCCAGCGATGTCTACATCGGCCTGGCGCTGGTCAGCAATAATGCGGGAGCCAGTCCGACGAGCGCCCAGTTCGCAAACGTCAGTACGACCGGCAACGTAACCGGCTCGTGGCAGACGGCCGATATCGGCGGCGGCCAGCGGACCAGCAACGATCCGGCACCGATGTATGTGCGGGTCGAAGACAGTGCGGGCAAGAGCGCGACGGTCACGAGTTCCGATGACGAACTCGTGCTTGGTCTGACCTGGCGAGCATGGACGATTCCGTACAGTGCGCTGTCCGGCGTGAATCTGGGCCGCGTCGAGAAGATGGTCATCGGCGTCGGCAGCAAGACCGCTCCGAAGGCTGGCGGCTCTGGTCTGGTCTATATCGACGACGTCGGCTTCGGCTCGCCCTCGGAGTAGTTCCAGGCCGGAAACGATGGAATGCTGTAAGCGGTGGCGTCCCGGCCTGCCGGGACGCCCCTGCGCTTTGTCGAAATGGAACGGGGCCTGTCCCGTTACGCATCGGGACAGGCCCCATTGTCTTGAGTCGATACGTAAACCGGTCCGGTTCTATGGCGTCGCCTGACCTGCATAGTGCCAGACGATATCGTAGTCGGTCTTTTGCTTGGCCCGCATAGCGATGCCACCGTTGTCCTTCTGATCCGGGCCGACGCTGTACAGATCGAACCCGGCGCCCTGTCGCCGGTACAGCAGACTGGCCTGCGAGAAGGGATCGCGAACACCGTCCGGATCGAGAAGGCCAAGGGTCTCAGGGAAGCCGCCGTGCATGGCTCGGTACTGCAACAGGACCAGCCCTGCGCGGGTGATGCGGACCTGGGCGATCGTCCGCAGATAGACCTCCTTGACGCGGCCGAGCGCCGGCAGGAGGGTTCGTGTTAGCACATGCCGCTTGTGCGCCTCGAACAGCTCTCCGTCAAACGCTCCGGCTTCATTGGGATCGTACGGCTCGCTGAAGCGATTCGTGCAGTCCTGCATCCGCCGCAGGTAGGCGGCGTGGTCCGCCAGGAAGAACGGCTTGAACGACACGCGAAGGAACAGCAGTCGCGAGATGATGTCGGGCATGTCGTCCTCGTCCAGCGTGTCGCGCAATTCCTTCCTTGGCAGACCGAACGTGTGCTCGCCAAAGAGCAATCGCTCGCCGTCGGCGGCCATGATCAGAGGGGCGATGTCGTCGTATCCGCCGAGCAACTCCTGAAGGTCGCGCAATCGCGGCTCGCTGGGGACCGACGTCTCACACAGTCTTTGAATGGTGGTGCACGCCAGGCTGATCTGGGCGCCTCGCACCAGTTGACTGACGATGATCGGCTCGGCCCGCAAGGCATCGGCGAACTTCAATTGGGTCAGGGCGGCGTCCCAAGCCTCATCGGCCTGTCCATCCTTCGCGTGGAGCAGTGCCTTGGCCCCGAGGGTCCGCGCCAAGGCGCGCTGCTCGGCGAGGTGGGACAGGGGCATCGAGATGCCGGCGCTGTAGTCATTGTCGAAACGGCACGAGGGACGCTGCGTTCCCCGCTTGAGAATCGACATCGCCTGGCCAATCACGTCCTGTCGAAGCAGGCTTTCCAGTTCGGCCTGTTCATTCGGATCAAGCGGTTTGTCGCTGGATGTCCCTGCCAGGTTGCCCAGGTATTCCAGGAGGTTCTTCTCCGGCGCCGGCTGGGCCTTGAGCAGCAGAGCAGCGCTCCGGTACAGCAGGGCCGCGTTGTCTGCGTCGGCCACATTCGGCGGAATGACCTGGGCGGCTTGTGTCGGCCGCCCGGCCTTTTCCAGGGCGTCATAGGCCCGACGGAGCTTCGCGGCCGAAACCGCCACCGCCACAGCATAGGCGATGCCGAGAACGACCGCGACCATCACAACCCCGGTCAGGATTCGAACCGTTCTTCTGCGCATGAAAGTATCCCTTCGATCTGTCCTTATGAGTAGGAGCCGAAACCTGTCTGCGTCGGGATCACCCGGCTTTGCCCTTCGACGAGTGTAGAGGGGTTCACGTTCGCGCTGCCCTGGGTCTCGTCGAGGATCTGGCGGATGCGTGCGACGTATTCCCGCAGAGTCGATGCGCCGATGGCAGATGGTCGGCCCCGCAGCCTCAGATGCGCCGCCGCCAAATCAGGGGAGCCCAGCAAGGCCTCGAGGTTGACGGGCTCCTGCATTGCCACTGCGATCTTGCCGGATCGCCACGGCGAGACGGTGCGGTCGCCGTACCGATCGGCCAGGGCGATGACGATCACCGCCGCCGCGGCCGCCGCTGCCAGACGCCTCAGGCCGATTCGCGCGGGCACGTCGATCGAATCTCGTCGCCAGGCCTTCTGGGCTGCCGCTATGACGTGTGCCTTCAGTGCGTCCGAAGGACCTGGCAAAGCCGCCGCCTTCATCAAGCGCTCGATTCTGTCCTGGTCTCTGTCCGTTTCATTCATGACGATCGCTCCCCCAACAGGGTTCGCAGCCTTTCCATTCCGTAGCGGTACCGGCCGGCCGCGGTGTTGAGCGAGATGCCCATGATCCGGGCAATCTCCTCGAACGTCTTGTCGCGGTATACTTTCAATACCACAGCCTGGCGCTGGGACTCGGGCAGCCGGCTCAGGGCCACCTCCAGCTGCTCTACGACATCGGTGTGCTCGGGGCCGGCCTGCGACGCCTCCAGCCAGGAGGCCTTGGCCGTCTCATCCTTTCGATCGCGCCGGCGCCGGCGCGTGTATGAAACAGCCTCGTTGCGAGCGATTCGGAAAACGTAGGCGTCCAGGCAGCCGGCTTTGGCCAGCTGGCGCCGTTTGCCCGCGATTCGAACGAAGACGGCCTGGAGGACGTCTTCGGCATCGTGGCGGCAGCAGAGCTTCGTCACCAGATACGCCAGCAGGCTGTCTGCGTACCGCCGCCATATCAGCTCGACCGCGGCCGGATCGCCCCGGCACAGCGCCTCTCGTATCGCCTCATCGAGGCTGCGTTTGTCCAAGTTCTCTGTCCTCGACTCGGATGCTCATTCTCACGGTAAGACGCCCTGAATCCACCTGATTTGTATACGTAGAACAGAATCTTTCGTCCATCTTGACACGGAACGGGACGGAAAGGAACATGGACGAACCGATCCCCAAGGGCGAGGCATGCCTCGCCCTTGCCTCGTATCTCCGCGCGCTTCACGAGATACGAGACCTGAGATACGTGCTACGTGGTCAGGGATGTCCGAAAAAGCAAAACCCAAGACGATCTTGTTGAAACAGCCGGCCATGCGTCGCGTTCTGCTGGCCCTGCTGCCCTGCGCAGCGGGGGCGATCTATTTTTTCGGTTGGCGTAGCCTTTTCCTGGTCGTCTGGGCGGCGGTGGTCGGTTTTGTGGTCGAGTGGATCTTCACACGCCGGCGCAAAGAGCCGGTCAGCGAGGCCGTCTTTGTCACCACGACTCTGTTCGCCCTGGTTATGCCTGCGACGGTGCCTTTGCACGTACTGACGATTGGCGTGGTGTTCGCCGTGATGTTCACCAAGGAGGTCTTCGGCGGTTTCGGCCGGAATGTCTTCAATCCCGCTCTGGCCGGCCGCTGCTTCGTTTACATCTGTTTTCCCGTGGCCCTGACGGCCACCTGGGCCCCGGCGGCCGACGGTCCCTGGGGCGCTCTGAACGCGTGGACTACCGCGTCAAGTACTGACGCGATCACGGGCGCCACGCCGATGGCCCATCTCAAGGCCGGCAAGATCGTTCTGAGTTCCGAGTCCACTGCAACGTCCCAAGTCCCGTTCGATCCAGGCGACGGTGCCGCCCTGGAATTGAAGCGAAGCGCTCTTTTCAAAGCGTTGGCCCTGGGAAGAATCAGCGGCACGATGGGGGTGACCAGCGCGCTGCTGATCACGATCGGCGGTCTGTATCTGTTCTGGACGAAGACGGCCAACCGGACGATCATCGTAACCCTGATTGTCACGTACGGCCTGCTCAGTCAGATTCTCCATTCCTTCGGCGTGACGCCCGTGCCGGCCGCCTGGACCGCGGTCCTCGGCGGAGGGTTTCTGTTCGGCGCATTCTTCATGGCCACCGATCCGGTCAGCTCACCCAAAACGAACCTCGGCCGAGTCATCTATGCGGTCCTTATCGGCGTCTGCACCGTCGTGATCCGCAACTTCTCGATCTTCAACGGCGGCCTGATGTTCTCGATCCTGATCGGCAATATGTTCGCGCCCATCCTTGATTACGCGGTTCGGGCACGACCATCGGCCCGGAAGGCCGGGGAGCGGGCGTGATGCGCGAGAAACGCTGGTTCCCCATCCTGTACATGTTTGGTGTGACGGCCTTCTTCAGTTCGATCATCATCGCCTTTGCGTCCGCGACGCGGGGGCGGGTGGAGGCCAACGCGGAACTGGCCTTCGAGAGAGCCGTTCTTGAAGTGGTGCCGGGGCTGTCGGATGTGAGACTGAGCAATGCGGAGGTCCATCCGCGTTTCACGGAAATGGTCGAAGGACCCACGGCATCCTCCGGCGGTGCCTATCTCGTCAAGGAGGACGGCCACGTTGTCGCCTATGCGCTACCCTTCTCGGGGCAGGGATTCTGGGCGCCCATCGGGGGCATTCTCGGCATCGAGCCGGACCAAAAGACCGTCACGGGGATCGCCTTCTACGAGCAGAACGAGACACCCGGCCTGGGCGCCGAGATCGTCAAGCCGGCGTTTCGCAACCAGTTCCGGGGCAAGGTGCTCGCCGCCCAAGGCAAGCCCCTGGGCATGAAACGCCCCGGTGGAGAGCTGGACGACAGCACCGTCCACGCCATCACCGGCGCGACGCAGACCAGCACGCGCCTCGACGCGATCATCAATGCCGCTCTGGCCGAGTGGCAATCCAAGGTGGGCAAGGAGGGCACGCGATCATGACTGGTCCCCGTGGCGAGTCCCAGACCCGGAAGATCATTCTGACCGGCCTGTGGCGCGACAATCCGATCTTCAAACAGGTGCTCGGCATCTGCAGCACGCTGGCCGTGACCAATCTGGTGCTGAACACCATCGTGATGTGCGTGGCGCTGGTGTTCACGGTTGCCCTGAGCTCCGCCAGCGTTTCGTTGCTGCGCTCGATCACGCCGCGCAACATCCGGATGATGGTCGAGACTCTGATCATCGCGTTCTACGTCATCATCGTGGATATCCTGTTGAAGGCCTATTGGCCCGAAATGAGCGCCAACCTCGGTCCCTATGTCGGCCTGATCATCACTAACTGCATCGTTATGGGCCGGTGCGAGGCGTTCGGCAACAGCAATCCGCCCGCTCGCGCGTTCCTCGACGGCGCCTTCAGCGCGCTGGGCTATTCCTTCATCCTGCTGATCATCGCAACGTTCCGTGAGGTGCTCGGGATGGGGACCTTCGCGGGGCTGGCAGTGCCGTTTTTCTCGGGGCCCGCGTGGGACAAGTGGATCATCATGGTGATGCCGCCGGGGGCCTTCTTCATGCTGGCCGTCGTGATATGGGTGTTTCGATCGATCCAGATCAGACTGGAGGCGAAGACGAAATGAACTTTGGAGCGGAAATCTGGCAGGCGGTCACCGTGTGCGTCGCCGCGGTCTTCACACAGAACATCCTGCTGGCCTACTTCCTGGGCCTGTGTCCCTTCATCGGGGTCTCGCGCGAGGTCAAGACTGCCTTCGGTCTCGGGCTGGCAGTGATCTTCGTCATGACGACCACCACGTTGCTGAACTGGCTGGCGTATCGTTACGTGCTCCAGCCTTTGGGGCTGGAGTTCTTCCGTTTCATCCTGTTCATCGTCATCATCGCGGCGTTCGTGCAGTTTGTGGAGATGGCCATCGAGCGGTTTTCGCCGTTTCTTTACCAGCAGCTCGGGGTGTTCCTGCCGTTGATCACTGTCAACTGCGCGATCCTCGGCGCGTCGCTGTTCATGGTGATTCGCGACTACTCCTTCATTGTCACCATCGGCTATGGACTGGGCAGCGGGGTCGGCTGGTTTCTGGCGATCATGGCGATGGCCGGCATCCGTCAGAAGCTGGCCAACGAGCGGATTCCGGCCGGATTGCAGGGGCCGGGAATCACGCTGATCATCGCCGGACTGATGGCACTGGCGTTCATCGGATTCACCGGCGTGCTCCAGGGAAGATGAAAGCAAAGATCAAATCGCAAAGTGCAAAATGGACGCAGGGGCGAATGATTATTCGCCCGTACTCATCCCGATGGCCATCGGGATTCCGCCCTTTTGATATTTGCTTCTTGATTTTTGGCATGGTCCGTGGTGCGGTAGGCCAATGATAGCGTCCACACTGATCGCGGTTCTTGTTGTCAGCCTCATCGCAGGGGCTTTGGCGGCCGTCCTGGTCGTTGCGGAATACTACCTGGCCAACTACGGCCCGTGTAAGATTACGGTCAACGACGAGAAGGAGCTCACGGTCCAGGGGGGCAAGGACCTGCTCGGACTCCTGACGGCCGAGAAGCTGTTCATCTCCAGCGCCTGCGGCGGCCGCGCCACATGCGGGCTGTGCAAGGTCAAGGTGCTCGAAGGGGCCGGTCCGATCCTGCCGACCGAGGAACCTTACCTGGACAAGGCCGAGAGGGAGTCGAACCTTCGTCTGGCCTGTCAGGTGAAGGTCCGCCGCGACCTGCGGATTGAGATCCCGAAGGAGTTGCTGGCCATCCGGGAATACACCTGCCGCTGCGCGAAGATCGTCGATTTGACGCATGACATGAAACTGTTTCGGCTGGAACTGACCGACCCGGCCACCATCGACTACATTCCCGGCCAGTACGTGCAGTTGCGAACGCCTCCTTACGGCAAGAGCCGAAGCGAGGTCTACCGCGCCTACTCGATTGCATCCGATCCTGCTGAGAAAGGGGTCATCGAGCTGATCATCCGGCTGGTGCCCGGCGGGATCTGCACGACATACTGCTTCGAGCACCTCAAGGAAGGCGACGAGATGAGATTCAACGGCCCCTACGGAGATTTCCGCCTTTCCCAGTCGCCGTCTCCGATTGTTTTCATCGCGGGCGGCTCGGGCATGGCGCCGATCAAGTGTATGCTCCACCACATGAAGAACACTGCCAACCCGCGCAAGGCGGTGTACTTCTTCGGCGCCAATGCGGTCAAGGAGCTGTGCCTGACCGATCTGATGCGGCAGTTCGAATCGGAGCTGGCCGGTTTTCGCTTCGTGCCGGTCGTCGCCTCGACGCAGGACAGCCCCGAATGGGATGGCGAAACGGGCCTGGTGACCGAGGCCGTGCAGAGGGGTTTGACCGACGTGTCGGAACACGAAGCCTATCTATGCGGCAGTCCGGGCATGATCGACGCCTGCATCAAGGTCCTGGCGGGCCTGGGCATGCCCGAGACGAGCATCTTCTACGACAAGTTCGCGTAGGAGCGATCGTGATGGAGTTTGGCAGATGAAACAGTCGCCCGACATGCAGAAGCTGGAGCAGATTCTCCGGTCGTCAACCCTGGTGTCCGGCGGCTTTATGGGCAGCGATCCGCGCAGCGTCGTCGAGGTGATCGAGGCGGACGCTGCTGAACTGTTTCGACTGGGAGTTACGCCGGAGCAGCTCGGCGCCCGAATGACCGAGATCACAGAGGCCGCCGGGAAGGGGCTGGGGACCTGGGTCCGGATCGATGAGGTCCGCGAAGCCGTGATCGACGAGGCGCGCGGGCAGATGGTCTGTCCGTGGCCCCACGAGGCGCGCTTCCGCAAGACCGTCACCACGGTCCGCCGGACGGACTCGGGCCAGACCGTCCGATGGTCCGACCTGAACGCCCATCTGATCGCCGTCCACGGCTTCTTCGAGGGCAGGGGATCTATCTTCCGCATCGATCCGGCCCTCCTGGTGCGAGTCATCTTCTGACGAGGTACCCTGATGCACCTGAATCGCGTCGTCTTTCATCCGGAGACCTATCCGACCCGCGAGCACTATCCGTTCAATCTCGACATCTTCCATCGAACCGGACAAATCGCGTTGGACCGCCCGGTGACGATGTTTGTCGGCGAGAATGGCACCGGCAAGTCGACGCTGCTCGAAGCGATGGCTCGCAAGGCCGGCATCCACATCTGGCAGGAGCGCGGCCGGACACGCTTCCGGTACAATCCCTACGAAAGCCAGTTCCATCGGTGCATCTCGGTGGAATGGGCCGACGGTTGGGTGCCCGGCTCGTTCTTCGGATCGTCGGTGTTCCAGGATTTCGCCCGGATACTGGACGAGTGGGCCGCCTCCGATCCGGGCCAGCTCGAGTATTTCGGGGGCAAATCGCTCCTGACCCAGTCGCACGGCCAGTCGATCATGTCGTTCTTCAAGGCCCGCTATGGGATCAAGGGGCTCTATTTGATGGACGAGCCCGAGACGGCGCTGTCGCCGGTGACGCAGATCGCGTTGCTGAAGCTGCTGGGCCGGATGGCGGCCGCCGGACACGCACAGTTCATCATCGCGACGCACTCGCCCATCCTGCTGGCCTGCCCCGGCGCAACCATCTACAGCTTCGACCGGACTCCGATCGAACCTGTTGCCTATGAAGAGACACAGCACTATCAGACGTACAGGGACTTCATGAACGATCCGAAAAAGTACTGCGAGGATCGGTGAGGAAGGCCTTGGAGGGTATCTGAGATGGCCCGAAAGCGACACAGTTTCAGGATGACGGTTGCCCGGCTGGTGGCCGGGGCGGTTCTGGCATCCACGTGCTGGGCGGCTGGCGACGGAACGATGGAGCGGATTCGTCCCAGCGACGACGGGACGCATTTTGTCGGCGCCGAATCAGGCAGGCGATTCGTGGCTTGGGGTGTCAACTACGATCACGATGACGCCGGACGGCTGCTCGAAGACTACTGGCAGCGCGAATGGCCCACCGTCGTGGAGTCAACGAGATGGACGCCTTCATCGAAGGCTCGCGAAAGATCGCCGACGGCTACATCAGTTTCTACTGGGGCAAGACCATCGAGGAATACGGCGGCGGCCAACATGACCTCGCCGCCATGCTCATCACCGGGTGGCTCAAGTACTTCCGCACAAAGATCCCCGATGTCCTCAACACCTCCAATCCAAAAGACTGAGAGCCGTACCAACGCCTTTGTCCGGTGGCGAATTCCCCATCGCGTCGAGCGTCGTTGAAGTATGCAGGCAGGCTTCGGCAAAGACCTTGTCATTCCGACCGGAGCGGAGGAATCCGGCTGCGAATAAGGTGCAGGCCCAGTCTCTGGCCAGATGCTTCGACTTCGCTCAGCATGACCAACGCGGGGTCGTTGCAGAACATGCACCCTCGATGGGCGACGCAACTGTTCCTTTATACCTCCACAGTGGCTCCATACGACAAGGAGGCTCGCCTTGCCCGTTCCCTGGAAAGGTGAACCGCACCCGATCGTGGCATATGTCACAGTTCTCGTTGATTCTCCGAGGCTCTTGGCTGTATCATAAGATCGCCGGGAAGCACTTGTGGAGGGCGAATCAGGTGCGGATGTTCTTGGTGGATTTGCCCGATCCCATGGGCGTTGATTTCGTGTGGAAGGCTGGAGAAATCATGAGCAAGGCAAAGCCTCTTTTCTATCTTGCTGCTCTCGGGCTGATGGCCAGTGCTGTGATCCACATAGCCACAGTGCTGGGCGTGAATCCCCTGGGGGGAGTCGCTGGGGCTATAGTCCTCCACGCGTTGCTGTTTGTTGTGTGGATCCCGACGGTTGTCATGATGGTTCGAAAAATGTGTGCCCGGGACGACTGCCGGAACTTCTGGGGTATTGTCACGCACCACGCGCCGCTCTGGATGAAGATTCTCTCTGTCGTCCTGGTGGCGTATGCTTTCTTCAACTTCTTTTTTGTAGCGTTCGTCTTGACTCGAGAGGGTGTACCATCCGCCAAGTCTGGACGGAAGGCCTTGGTCAGTCATGGCAAAGTGATTCGCCGGCTTTCCGATGAAGAATACAAGAAACATCAGGCCTACTCCATCAGGGGGTATTCCGGCCACTGGATGATGTTCCACGCCGTTGGGATGACGGTGCTGTGTTCATTGGCTAAGGAGGCCGCGACCAACGATCGCGGTTCGCCCGCGGAAGACGCCTTGTCAACCTGAGCGTCTTACCTCCCGGCTTGGCGCAACCTACCTCCAGGTGCGGGTGCGGTCGGTGCGGGGGTGGAAGGCGGCGGATATGGATTGGGCACGGGCCTTCAGCAGCGACTGGCGGCCTTCGGGGTTTCGCGTGTAGATCAGCTCGCAGGGGCCAATGCAGCGGGCCCACATCCTGCGGAAGTGCTCGGCGGATTCCTTGTTCTTCCCGAGGACCTTGGGCACGGCGTGGTAACGCTGCCGCATCAGCGGTCCGAGCGGGCTCCTTCGCACGAGGATGTAGCGCGGATCGTCAACCGGCCCAAGCAATTCCTGAAGAGCGTCAAGGAAGACCGAGCGTTCTCGGGTGGCCCCGCCCTTGAGCGAGCAGGTGACGAAACCGTAATCGCGGCGTTGTGCGATCACCCGGGGCTGGGCATGGCGGCTGTCGATGACATTCGCTTGCACCAGGGCGTTGAGCAGGGCCTTGCCGACCTGCTTCATGCTCGAGGCGACCGGCCCGTGATGCAGGAGCAGCCACAGGGCTTTGAAGAACTTGGGCAGCGCCGCGATCGCCGCCAGGGTCGAGGCGACCGCCAACAGGATCATCAGGATTCGCAGTCCTGCTGAGGCTCCGGATCGGGACATCAGCGCCGAGATGATTGACACACCCCAAAACCCGACCTGCCACAGCGTCGCCAGAATCGCGCGGGCAAAGACAAAATCTCGCGGCAACGCCAACGGCGAGGTGGTGACCTCTTCCTGCAGGGCCCCGAGACGAGCGGAGGCGAGCGCCAGCTCCCATTGCGTTCGCAGCCCATCGCGATCGCGGGCCTGCTGCATCATCACCGCGTTGATGTGGTCGATGCGCGTCGGATCGTAGGGAGGGTTGCCGAGTCCGAGGCGGGCCAGGCCGCTCTCGATTGTGTTCCTCTTGAACGAGACGCCGACGAAGGCTTTGAACCGGCGGATCAGTGTGTCGAGGTCTTCTCCCGGTTCGGCGATCCCTTCCTCCTGGCAGACGAGGTGCCAGATGTTGGCGGTCTTGGTCGGATCGCCTTCCACCGTTCGGATGGCGCGGCCGCGCATCTGGTTGCTGAGCATGTACGATCCGACAAAGCTTGCCAGGACAAGTGCGTTGACCGCCGGAGCGTCCCACCCTTCGCCCAGAAGCGATGTCGTTCCGACCAGCACCGTGACACCGCCCTGGCGAAACAGGTTTGTGATAAGGGCGACGATCTTCTGCTTGTCGGGGCCGCGGACGACGACCTCGCAGAACCGCTCATCGTGGGCCAGCGGCCGGTAGTCGAGATTCGCCCGGTCGATTCCCAGTCCGACGGCGACGGTCCTCAGCGATTCCTGTGTGTCGGTGGGGACGACCGTCAGCGTTCCGGTGAGGATGCCGAGTCGCACGCCGGGGGTTTCGCTGCGACGGATCTGTTCGAAGATCGGCACGACGCCCAGCCTCTTGAGGGGCTTGACGTCGGCGGGGTCCTTGGGAAAGTCCGCGCTGCGCACGAAGTCGGTCAGGACCACCATGCGCAGATTCGACCCGAGCGATTCGCTTTCGATCCGGACGATGTCTTCGATGCTCTTGAGCTTCGAGGCGCTTCTCGTCAGCAATTGCGCCGTCCGGCTCGTGCTGCGCAGACTCACCGTCCTTCGCTCGATCGCCCCGATGCGCTTGAGGTCGCGCGCGATCTGCAGGAACAGACCCTTATGAGCCTCGAAGGCCTTGGCGTGCGTGTAGAGGCAGCCCGTCAGCAATATCTCCAGCCATTCGAGCTTCAGGCCGGGACACTCGCGAGCCGTCAGGCCGATGACGCGCAGCAGCTTCCTCGGCGGCCGGCCTCGAACGTGGTGAAGGAAAAACGCGATGCTCGAGTAGAAACCGGGATCGGCCAGAATCTCCTCGATATGCGCCTGAGGCTCGCCGACGCACGGGTCGCCCTCCAACGCCTCTACGAAGGCCTGATTGGCGACCAGGGCCTTGACGCAGGCGTCGACTTCCCGGCGGAACTCGTGGAGCTCGGCCTGCTCGGCCCGCAGCGGCGTCGAGATGTACACATAGTCCTGGTGCGGGCAGAGGTTCTTCTCCTGCACCAGCTCGGGTACGGTGATCTCCGAATCGATGGGGCCGCACAGATCGACGTAACGCTCCCACTCGAATGGCGAGACGTCGAATGGCGCCGTGGCAGTCAGCGCCACGACCGTGGGCCTGTCCAGATGCTTCTTCACATCGATCAGGCATCGCCACCATTCGTTCCTCAGGTGGTGTGCCTCATCGAGCACGAGCGTCCGAATGCCCAAGCCGCTCAGCTTCTTCAACAACGCATCTCCGGCAGCCGACCGGAATCCACCTTTCCCGGTCTTTTCCTTGGGGGGCTGTCGTTCCTGGCTCTCCTCCTCTTCCGTCCGGCCCGAGTAGACGCTGTGCAGACCCTGATAGGTCGAGACCGTAAGGAATCGCGGGTTACGAATGTCCCTTGATATCCAGTCGGGCCCGCCGGGCCCACTCGCCGCCGGCGGGCAGAACAGGCCAACGAGACGATCGACCCACTGGTCGCGGATGGCGATGGTCGGCGTGAAGATCAACGCGGACTGGTTCAGCCGACGGACCACTTCCAGGCCCAGCACCGTCTTGCCGGAGCCGGGTGCTGCGACGATGTGCAGGTGGTCGTCGTCGAGATAGTCGTTCAGTTCCGACAGCACTCGCTGCTGGTACCGTCGCCACGGTTTGCGGAATTGGATGTCCGACGGGAACGTTTTCACCTACGAGGCCCGAAGAACGAAATGCCAGTAGCCGACGGCTGCCAGAACCTGCGCGAGCACGATGCCGACGAAGACCATCCTGAATTTGAGTTTCCGCGTCTTGTGTCGCAACGCCACCTGCGCCACCAGCGCGCCAGGGCTGCCTCCGGCCAATGCCGCCAGATGGAGGATCACCTCCGGCACGCGGCCTCCGCCTGCGATGGCCTGGTGCTTATCATAACCATACAGCAGAACGGTCACGGCGTTGATCCCGACGAGATACGCGTACAGTCCCGCCAGCCCCAGCCACCACAGCAGAAGGGAGGTCACGGCGAGAAGAATCGCCAACAACCAAAAGAACATCTTTTTTGGTTGGTACCGGGTCATTCTCGGTCCCGCCTTACGCTCCGAAGGTGGCGCCGATGGCCTGGACGGCTCGGATCAGTGGGTGGTTTCTGGGAACGGTCTTGATCCTGCCGGCGATGCTGGCCAGGGGAACGCTGGAGATCGCGCCGGCCTTCCAGACCACGAGTCGGTTCTTGACGCCGCCGGCCAGCATTTCAATCGCGGCGTGGCCGAGCATGGTGGCCAGGGTCCGGTCGCGAGGCGTGGGTGTGCCGCCGCGCTGGATGTGTCCGAGGACCACCGCACGGCAATCCAGGCCCGTCCGGCGGTTGATGTCTTCGGCCAGCTTGTTGCCGATCCCACCGAGACGGATCGGATCGGGGCTGGTCGCGATGCGCTTCAGGACGACCATCTGCCCGCCTTTTTCCTTGGCCCCTTCGGACACGACGATGATGCTGAACCGCTTGCCGCACTGGGATCGGCCCAGGACGTACCGGCAAACGGTGTCCAGCTTGTACGGGATCTCCGGGATCAGGATGACGTCCGCGCCGCTGGCGGCTCCGGCGTACAGCGCGATCCAGCCGGCGTAACGCCCCATCACTTCGACGATCATCACACGATGGTGCGAGCTGGCGGTGCTGTGGACCTTGTCGATGGCCTCGGCGGCGGTGGTGACAGCCGTATCGAAGCCGAACGTCACGTCCGTGCCCGCCAGGTCGTTGTCGATCGTCTTGGGCACGCCGATGACAGGCAGGCCCTTCTTCGCGAACCTGGCTGCCGAGGCCATCGTGCCATCGCCCCCGATGCAGACCAGGGCCTCGATGCCGCGCTCCTTCAGGTTGTCCAGGCATTGATCGGAAAGATCCTTGATCTGCGTCCGCCGGGCGGTCTTGACGGGGAAGCGGAACGGATCGGACGTGTTGCTGCTTCCCAGAATCGTGCCGCCGACGGTGAGAATATTGCTGGTCTGTTCATATGTGAGACGGTCGATCCGGTTTTCGATGAGCCCGAGGTAGCCGTCCTGAATGCCCCAGACGGTCAGGCCGTACTCGTTGACCGCGGTCTTGGTCACCGCGCGAATCACGGCGTTCAGGCCGGGACAGTCGCCCCCGCCCGTCATCACGGCGATCGACTTCAGTTTCGCTTTGGCCATTCGTTGTCCCTCTATTCCTTCCCATATGCTGTCAGCGCGATTGTTCGAGTCCGACCCGGCGTAGCCAAGGATCGATCTATGCCGACCCATCTTAGCTATTGATCGATCCCCTGAAAACAACAATGCCTCGATGGCGTGCCCTTCTGTCCGGCCGGGCACGGAACAGATCGCTGCTTGTCCGCAGCGCACCGGGAATGGTAGAGTATCCTGGTGCTCACGGACAAGACGGTCATCGGGAAGGAGAAGCAGTATGAAGTGGGAATACCGGACGGTCAAACTGGCGACGAGCGGATTTCTGGGCGGCAAGTTCGACGAGAACCAGCTCGACGCCTGCATGAATCAACTGGGCTCCCAGGGATGGGAGCTGGTGGCCGGCTTCGACACGAACAAGAGCTATGGCGAGACGCGCGACGTCGTCGTGATTTTCAAGCGTCCCCTGTCCTGACCAGCCCGAGAATCCGAAACAAATCCGCGTTCCGTATCTCGTATCTCGTCGGTCGTGTCTCGTGACTCCGGGCACCCATCTTCGAGATACCAGATTCGAGATCCGAGATTCGTGCTGCCGACCAGACCCTCGGCGTGATGCCGACATCGTCCGAGAAACCAGCCAGCCCGGAGTGGTTGCGGAGGTGACTGCGGATTTCTCCGCCATACAGGGGGTGATTCCGTGGTCGCGGCCGGCAGAAATGCGGAAAAGTGAGAAAACCCGTTGGAGAGACGTCGCAGGCGGGTCGATGAACAACCGGTGGCGTCGCCAGGCTCCGCTTGAGGCTGCCACTTTACGGAAGAATCGGTGATTGATGGTGAACGCAGGAGCTGATATGGTCGCAACGTCGTCTCTCAAGGGGATGCTGCTGGACAGCGCCAGGGAAGTGTTCGAATCGATGGTCTTCATGCCCCTTGAGGAAGTCGAGGGGCAGACGCCTGACCCTGCAGCAGTGACGTTGCTTGGGACCATCACGTTCGCCGGAAATCTGGAAGGCTGTCTGGGCGTCTGCTGTGACATGGCGGCCGCTCGCGCCATCGGCGCGGGCATGCTCTGCATGGATTCGCCGGAGCAAATGGCGGATGAAGAATTGGCCGACGCGATAGGCGAGATCGCCAATATGGTGATGGGGGCGGTCAAGACCCGTATCCAGGACGATTACCAGAGTATTCTTATCTCCGTCCCCTCCGTGGTCCAGGGACGCGAATTGCGCCGTCGCCCGAACGACGGGATGATCCATATCATTGCCGCCACGCGGGTGGGCGGATCCCACCTCGTGGAATTCTCCCTGACCTATCGCGAGGCCGACGCCGCGTAGGAGCCGATTTCGAATTGCAGATTTCGGATGGCGGAGCAGCCGGCAGAAGCGAATCCGAAATCCGCTGTCCCCAATCCGCAATCAGGGCTGGGCGGGCTCCCGGTCAGAGCCCGGATAGCTGCGCCGGTACCCTCCGTCGAGCAGGTCGTCCTTCAGTGCCTCGACCGCCGCCCGGGCGTGATCTTCGAACCGCATGAAGGTCTCCGTCAGGGCCGAGCCGACGATCGCCCCGGTCTCGCTGTCGACGACCCGGACCCGCAGCTTCATCAGTTTGCCCGGCCGCTCCTCATCCTTGTAGTAGCTGCACAGGAACAACGCCTCGACGCCCAGGATCTGCTTGATGCGGGCCCGCGTCTTGTCGTTGAGCCGGCCCTCGAGCAGGTCCTGCTCACCGATGATCTTGGCCAACTCACCCCTCTCGACGAAGGTGATGGGTTTGCTGACGAAGGTCTTAATGTAGGCGGCCATGAAGATCTGTTCTTGTTCGGGGTCCAGGCCGAGCACCGCCAGGCGCTCGTAGCTGATCAGCTCGGGTTTGGTGAAGACTGCCCGGGTGTTGCCTTCACAGCCGGCCAGAACAGCCAGGATCATCGCAGTGCCAATGACAGCGACCACGTTGTGTCGTGCGTCCATCGTTGTCACTCCTTGACAACAGAGATCAACATGCAGGAATCAAAACAGCGGAATCCGCCCCTGGCGGATGGCTTGCTCCATTTTGATTTCTGCTTCTTGCTTTCTGGTACAGGTCGCAGGGTGTGCCGTGCACACCTACTATAGTATCGGCCGATCGTGCCCGAACTCTGTTGCCATTCTGGCTTCCGACTGCGGAAATCGTGCTCTTGCCGGGGTTTATCGAAAGCGGCGTGTTGTACTCTGACCGGCGGGTCGGTACGATGGCACAGACGGATGCGCCAAATCCGAAATTCGAATCGCGAAATCCGAAACAAGCGCGAAAGCCCAAAACCCGAAATTTGAAAGCGGCCTGCGGCCGGGAGTTTGGGACGTAGCGGCGAATCATGATTCGCCGCTGCCCCCAGAGGATGGACGCAATGCGAATTGGCATCATCTCCGACACGCACGACAACCATCGCAACGTTCGCAGGGCAATCGAGATCTTCAACGAGCAGGCCGTGGAGTATGTCCTCCACGCGGGCGACATGACGGCTCCGTCCACGGCGTCCCTGTTCGCCGCGCTTCGGGGCAGCCGGTTCATTGCGGTCATGGGCAACTGCGATGCCGACCGCCTCTCGCTTCGAAGCGCCATCGAAGCGTTTGCAGGCGAGGCGCATGAGTCGTGCTTCGACGGGGCGATCGACGGCCAGGCGGTCTACATGTCCCACATCCCGCATGCGGCCAAACAGGCGATCGACAGTGGGGCGTACGACCTCGTCGTTTACGGCCACACCCACCATCCGGATATTCACCGCGTCGGCAGGACCCTGATTGTCAATCCGGGAGCTGCCCGGAACTGGATGGGCCAGGGCGGTCAGGTGTTGATCGTCGATCTGTCCGACATGAACGTCACCGCCCAATCCCTGTGACCGCGCCGGCCGCCGTTCAGCGGTTCCGCTTGTAGATCAAAGCAAAGGATCAAATCGCAGAGGGCACAATCGAGAGACTCGTCCCGAACCTGATTGGGGATTGGGGACTGCGGATTGGCGTGCGAGGCGCGAATCCGCAATCCGGAATCCTCAATCAAGCACGGCACGGCCGTTCGGCGGGATGACGCGATCAGCCGTGAATCTTCCGATAATTCTTCAGGCACAACTCAATGGCCACCAGCGGCGGATAGACGTCCTTCTCTTCCTCGATGATGTACCATTCAGTCTTGCCGATCGTCTCGCACAGGGCGAAGACTTCGTCCCACTGGACGTCGCCCTCGCCGAGGATGGCGTTCTTGTTGGTCGCGGAGTATTCCTTCAGATGGACCGTGAGGGAGCGCCCGGGGTATTTCTTCAGGTACGCGACCGGATCGCCGCCGCCGTCCATGCAGTTGCCGGTGTCGATCTGCATGACGACGCTCTTGCCCGTATTGCCGAACAGGATGTCCCAGGGCACCTCGCCGCTGTCGAGCGCGTGGAAGTCGTGGGCATGGCAGTGATAGCCGACGACCATGCCCTCTTTCTCCACCCTCGCCGCGATCTCGTTGAATCGCTTGGCGTGGTTGAGCCAAGCCTGTTTGGGGTTGGCGTCGTTGGGCTGGAGCCACGGGCAGATCAGGTACTTGTTACCGAGGATCTGGTTGAACTCGATGGTGGCCTCCAGATTGGCGGGCAGCAGCGTGTCCATCTGGGTGTGTGTGCCGCAGCATTTCAGGCCGTTGTCGTCGAGGATCTTCCGCAGGTCTTTGGCCGAGTAGTCGTAATAGCCGGCGAACTCGACGCCGTCATAGCCCATGGCGGCCACCTTGGCGACGGTGCCGGGCAGGTCCTTGGCGCACTCGGCGCGAACCGAGTAGAGCTGCACGCCGATCGGCATCTTGCGTTTGGCGAACGGATTCTTCATGCCGTCTGCACAGCCCGCTCCGAGGACGCCGGCCGCGGCGAATGATGCGGTAGTGGCCAGAAAGTCGCGACGGGAAAGCCTGGAATGCCCTTGCCTGTTCTTCATGTTCCTTCACCTCGTTTCATCGTCCTGTTTCGGTTCGGTTCACAGGTCGCACGGATCCTGTGCACTGGGCATGATTGTAGGGACGCCGGGTATGCCGGTCAAACGCAAAACACGGCGGGACCCCGCGTGAAAACCGTTGCGAAATCGGGCCCGACAGGCGATTATGAGGGGGCGTTGAGCACGGGCGGCGCATGTGTCGCACCTGTGCATTGATTGCAGAGTAAAGATCAAATACCAAAGTGCAAAATGGAGGAAGTCATCCGCCCAAGGCGGATTTCGCTGTTTTGATTTTTGCTTCTTGCTTCTTGGTATGGTTTTCGAGGAGAACCGCTATGAATCGTCGTCAATTCCTTCGCGCCGCCACCGCCGGAGTTGCTCTGAGTTCCTTTGGAGGACTCGTCCCGGCCTTCGCGCAGCCCAGGCCCAAACGCGTCGGCCTGATCGGGACCGGCTGGTACGGCAAGAGCGCCCTGTTCCGTCTGCTCCAGATCGCGCCGGTCGAGGTCGTCGCGCTGTGTGACGTGGACCGGAACATGGTCGCCGAGGCAGCCCAGATGGTCGCCGCCCGCCAGGCATCGAAGAAGACGCCTCGCACCTATGGCGACTACCGCCAGATGCTCAAGAACGAGGAACTGGACATCGTGCACGTCGCGACGCCGGACCATTGGCATGCGTTGGCGATGATCGCGGCGGTTCAGGCGGGTGCCGATGTCTATGTCGAAAAGCCGATCTCTACGGACGTCGTCGAGGGCCAGGCGATGCTGGCGGCCGCCCGCAAATACGGCCGGATGGTTCAGGTGAACATGCAGCGGCGCAGCACGCCGCACCTCATCGAGGCGCGCGATCGCATCATCAAGGAGGGCAAGCTGGGCAAGGTCGCCCACGTCGAGATCTGCTGCTACTATCCCATGCGGGCGCGGGGCAATCCGGGCGAGACGGCGCCGCCGGAGAACCTCGACTACGAGATGTGGACGGGTCCGGCACCGATGCGGCCGTACAACAGTTGGCTTCATCCTCGCGGCTGGCGGGCCTTCATGGAATACAGCAACGGGATCATGGGTGATATGGGCGTGCACATGCTCGACATGGTGCGCTGGCTGCTTGATCTGGGCTGGCCTACGCGCATCAGTTCTTCCGGCGGCATTCTCGTTGACAAGGCCAGCAAGGCCAACACCAACGACACGCAGATCGCCACGTTCGATTTTGGCGAGCTTCCGGTCGTGTGGACCCATCGCACCTGGGGCAGCGCCCCCGATCCGGAGTATTCCTGGGCAGGGATCATCTACGGCGAGAAGGGAACGCTCAAGGCCGACGTTTACAAGTATGAGTTCATCCCGCTCGGCCAAGGCGAACGGATCACCGGCAAGGCCCTGTACGAGTACGACAAGTATCCCGAGGACGAGACGGAAAAGGACCTGGAGCGGCACGTGGCGGCGCCGATGCGGCGTCACTGGCAGAACCTGCTCGATTCGATCGAGACGCGAGAGAAACCCGTCTGCGACATCGAGCAGGGCTACATCACGGCGACCTCCTGTATCCTGGCGAACCTGGCCTGCAAGCTGGGCCGCACGCTTGAATGGGACCCGAAGCTGGGTAAGGTCGTCGGCGACGACGAGGCCAACCGCCTTCTGGCCCGACCCTATCGCAGCCCGTGGGTCCATCCCGATCCGGCCAACGTCTGAAGGAGTGGTGTATGCCATCCGGCATGGATCGAAGGCAGTTTTTGAGGTGCTCGGCCGCTGCGGCGCTGGCGCCTTTGTCGCGGACCCGTGGGCGAGCTGACGACGTGGCGTCGAGGAGACCCAACGTCGTCCTGATCGTTGCCGACGACCATGGGCGGGGTGACCTGGGCTGCTATGGCAACCGTGTCGTCAAGACGCCCCACCTGGACGCCTTGGCGGCCGAGGGCGTGCGTTTCACCAATGCGTTTTGCACGACCGCCAGTTGCAGCGCCAGTCGCTCGGTCATCCTCAGCGGCCTCTATAACCACTACAACGGCCAGTATGGGCACGAGCACAGCTACCACCATTTCCGAAGCTTTGACCACGTGCGCAGTCTGCCTGTGCTGCTGTCGCGGGCCGGCTACCGGACCGCCCGCATCGGCAAGTATCACGTCGCGCCGGAAGAGGTGTACAAGTTCGACGTTGCGCTGCCGGGCAACAGCCGCAGCCCTGTTCAGATGGCCGACAACTGCAAAGACTTCATCGCCGACGGCGACGCCAGACCGTTCTTCCTGTACTTCTGCACGTCCGATCCGCATCGCGGCGGAGGCCAGGCGATGGGCGTGCCGCACCAACCCGACCGGTTCGGCAATCGCGACGAGGGCTACCCCGGCATCGAGGAAGTGACATATGACCCCGAGAGGGTTGTCGTTCCGGACTTCTTGCCCGATATCCCCGAATGCCGGGCCGAGTTGGCGCAGTATTACCAGTCGGTCTCTCGCGTTGACCAGGGCGTTGGACGCCTGATCGGTATCCTGAAACAGACGGGTCGATACGACAACACGATCGTGATCTATCTTTCCGACAACGGCATCGCCTTCCCCGGCGCCAAGACGACGTTATACGAGCCGGGCATGAATCTGCCTTGCATCGTTCGCACCCCCTGGCAAGAGAGCAAGGGCATTGTCTGTGACGCGCTGGTCAACTATGCCGACTTGGCGCCGACGATCCTGGACTGGGCCGGCGCGACGCCGAACGACTATGAGTTTCACGGTCGCTCCTTCAGGTCTGTGCTCGAACGGGAGCATGTCGGTGGATGGGACACGACGTACGCGTCGCACACGTTCCACGAGATCACGATGTACTATCCGATGCGCGTGGTGCGCGAGCGCCGGTTCAAGCTGATCTGGAACATCGCGCACGGCCTGGAGTATCCGTTTGCCAGCGACCTGTGGGAATCGGCGACCTGGCAGGGCAATCGGAAGCGCGGCAACATGACGTACGGCAAGCGCACGATCGACGCCTACCTGCATCGTCCGAAGTTCGAGCTGTACGATCTCCAGAGCGACCCGCACGAGGTGGTTAATCTCGCTGACGAGCCGGAGTATCGGGATCAGCTCGACGCGCTGAAAGCCAAGCTCAAGGCCTTCCAGAAACGAACCAATGACCCATGGATTCTCAAATGGGATTACGAATAGCAAATGGAAAGATCAAAAGGAAAGAATCAAAATAGCAGGGTCGCCGCGTTGTGGCGACGATTTCCGTAGGTTTTCACTTTGATTCTTGATCTTTGATTCCTGGTTATCACCAAGAAGGGGACACGCATATGGCGCTACTGATGGGATATGACGTTGGCAGCTCTTCGATCAAGGCCACACTGATGGATGCGACGACAGGCAAGGCGCTGGCTTCGGCGACCTCGCCGGACCGGGAGTTGGAGATCATCGCCAAACAGGCGGGCTGGGCCGAGCAGCACCCGGCGACGTGGTGGGAACATGTCAAGCTCGCTACGCAGAAGATCAAGGCGACGGTCGCGTTCGACGCCTCCGACGTCAAGGCCATCGGCATTTCGTACCAGATGCACGGCCTTGTTCTGGTCGACAAGAACAAGGAGGTGCTGCGGCCGGCGATCATCTGGTGCGACAGCCGGGCCGTGCAGATCGGCCAGAAGGCGGCCAGGGACATCGGCGCCAGAAAGTGCCTCAAGCGCCTGCTCAACTTGCCCGGCAACTTCACCGCTTCCAAACTCGCCTGGGTCAAGGCGAACGAGCCGAAGACCTACGCGAAGGGCTACAAGATGATGCTGCCGGGCGACTTTGTCGCGATGAAGATGACCGGCGAGATCAAGACCACGCCTTCGGGCCTGTCGGAAGGGATCCTGTGGGATTTCGAGAAGGACCAACTCGCCGATTTCGTGCTGGACAACTACGGTATTTCGAGTGACCTGGTCGCCGAGACGGTGCCGACGTTCTCCGTGCAGGGCGAGCTGACGCCGGCCGCGGCGGCCGAACTGGGCCTGGCCGCCGGCACTCCGGTCAGCTATCGGGGAGGCGATCAGCCCAACAACGCGCTGTCGCTGAACGTGCTGAAGCCGGGCGAGGTCGCGGTCACCGCCGGCACCTCCGGCGTCGTCTACGGTGTCACCGACCAGAGCAACTACGATCCGAAATCGCGCGTGAACATCTTCGTCCATGTCAACCACACTGCCAAGAAGCCGCGTTACGGCGTGCTGCTGTGCCTCAACGGGACCGGCATTCTGAATAGCTGGCTCAAGCACAACATTGCCGGCGAAGGTCTCGATTATCCGCAGATGAACGACTTGGCCGCGACCGTGCCCGTCGGCTCCGAGGGCCTCGTGATCCTGCCCTATGGCAACGGCGCCGAGCGGACGCTGGAGAACCGCAACATCGGCGCTTCCGTTCACGGCTGGAACTTCAACATCCACAAGAAGCCGCACTTCCTCCGCGCCGCGCAGGAAGGCATCGTTTTCGCCCTCCACTACGGCCTGGAAATCATGCACGACATGGGCACGAAACTCAAGACCGTCAAGGCAGGCAACGCCAACATGTTCCTCAGCCCGCTCTTTGCTGAAGCGTTCGCGACGATCACCGGCGCGACCGTCGAGCTGTACAGCACCGACGGCTCCCAGGGCGCTGCGCGCGGGGCGGGGATCGGCGTGGGCCTCTACAAGAAGCCTGAAGACGCCTTCGTCGGCCTCGAACCGGTGCGAAAGGTCGAGCCCAACAAGAAGCTCAGGAAGGCCTACCAAGCCGCCTACGAGAACTGGCACGCGGTGTTGAAGCAGCAGCTTTGAATGCGGGAGGTGTACGATGCAGCGTGGTATGGCGGTTCTGATCGTGGTGACGTCGGCGTCCCTCTCGGCCGCAGCATGTCGCGCACGCACGACCAGCGGCCGGCTCAGGAAAACCTGCCTGCCACACCGGCGCCAAACGTAGAACAGGGTGCCGGGGGGCGATTCCGTGACCTGTTGGCGTGCCACGTGCCAACACACAGCCCTGTTGTTGGCACGTGGCACGCTGTCACGCGCGCTGGCAGTGGAGCTGTCGAGCTTCGCCCTCCGGGCAAACAGCGGCCAGTTGCGAGCGCCAGTGAGAAACATGGGGGATGGGTACTGACTTTTCTCTTGACAAAAGAGAGAAGATGTGTCACGGTATCGTGCCAGTTGTTTGGTTTAATGGCGGTTGGGTGGTGGAGCAGTCGCGGTGAGACAGGGAGTCTTCTCGGTAGTTGTGACACTCGTTGTAGCTGCCGGTGCGCGCGCCGATCGAATGGCCGGTTCACGGACGGTGGTGGCCTCGACACGCGATGCCTGCGCCTTGGCCGGAGCCGACTGCCGCGAGATTCTCCTGTTCGGTCTGTCCGACCCGGTTCCAACGCCGGCCGATCTGTGCCTGGAAGGCGACGGCCTGCCACGGGAGACACCGGCTGTTGCCGACCGAATGGTAGATTCGGGGCAGGCCATTGTGCTGACAGACGGTCGCGGCAGCCTGGATCTTTGTCTGTACACGCTCATCAGCCTGGGTCTGTTCCGCTCGGGCCACCGGCTTCGTCGCTCCTCGCTCGGCTTTGTCCCTGAATGGTACCACAGCGGCGGGCCTCACCAGAGTGGGCGCAGCCATGCTCTGGGGCCCGATGCCGTCTGCCATGCGGTGGTCTGCTTCGTCCAGGCGAATGCTGCGGCCGACCGCTGGATCTTGCGTTCCGGCCGACGGGGTGTCCCGTCCCGCCGGTGCATGTCGCAGTTTGTCCCTGCCGTGCTCGCCTGCCGGGCCCCTCCTTACCTGTCATGAGTCCCAACGACCTGCCCGCTGGTGTCGGGCAGGGCCGTCCGGGCCATCGGACCGAAGGAGAATGAATCATGACAGAACTGCAAAAGGGAAGCGCACAAGTATGAAGAAACTCAACATTCCTGTTGTTATTTTCGCCCTGGTGGCCCTCGCCGCCGCAACCGCCTCCGCGGACATATATCCGAAGACTGTAACGGATGTAATCGACACATGGGGTATTCTCAGGATAGATGCGGCTCCCATCATCGAAGGCGCACCTCTGACATACTTCCATGACCTGAATCAGGAGATCGACTTTGTGACGGAGTACGTCACCCAGGCCACGCTGGCCCTCGACTTCACGAACATGGGGCCCGATGGCTACACTCAGACGGTCTGGATCCAGACGGGGCGCTGGCCTTGGCAAGGGTATTGGGATGACGAATACGTTCTTGTTCCTGGGTGGGAAGAATACGTGACATTGGTATTTGATGAAGAGACCGGTCAGTTGGTCCAGCTTGGCGAGATTGATGAAGACAACGAGCCGGTCACAGGCATTGTGCTCGACGTCGACTGGATCAACGATGATGGTAAGCTGGATGTTGGGATCAGTGTCTGGAATTATGGCATTCTCCCGGCTGGCATCTCCTTGGACAAGTCGACCCTTACCGCCACAGTGGAGGCCGTTCCGGTTCCGGGAGCGGCGTTGCTGGGCGTACTGGGTCTCAGTGCGGCCGGGATGAAGCTGCGTCGCAGGAAGTCGGCCTAAGGGCCGGCGCTTCGCGCAGGAACACCTTCGATCACAGAGACAGCCTCCGTTTGGGGATGCGGTTGGGTCCCCAGGCGGAGGCTGTTTGCATGGGATCGGGGGCTATCTGGCGTGCCACGTGCCACGTGCCACCAACAGGGGTATGTGTTGGCACACGTGGCACGCCATGGCCGCTCTGAGGCACCGGCGCGGGCCTGGGGAGTTGGTCTGTGGCCGTGTTTTTGGTGGTGGGTTGCCTTCGCGGGGCGTTGGCTGTACCATGAGGACGGCAATCGGCCTGTTGCAGGTACGAGAGAATGCAAACCGATGGAAGACTAAGGAGTGGTTGAGATGGCGAAGAAATCCTTACACAGCATCTGCCGCTGGACGTTCAATCCGGGCAAGGGCGGGTTCGTGCCGGGTGATATGCGGCCGGAATGGGGTCGCGGCTTCGGTACCCCCGAGATGATCGAGTTGGTCGCCAAGAAGATCCGGCCGCGCATGCCCAAGAACGTACTGCTGGGCATCGAGATGCACTACGACGCCGAGGTCGATGACAAAAACGCCGCGGCGGTGGCCGATGCGCTGGTGTCCAACAAGCTGTACCTGGCGATGATCACGCCCGGGGCACATTCGCACTTCGCTTACGGCGGCATCGCCTCGCTGGACCCCAACGAGCGCAAGGCCGCCGAGGACCTGGGCACCCGGACGGTGGACCTGGCCTACGGAACCCTCAAGAAGGCGTGGCACCCCGAAGTGGCGCCGGCGTTCGTCATCTGGAACGGTTCGTTCGGCTACGACATCGCCACCGTCGGCATCAAGCAGATGTACCAGAACCTCAAGGAGTCTGTCGCCGGCCTGTGCAAGTATGAGGCCAAGAAGGGCGGCCAGCTCTACATCGGTTTCGAACCCAAGCCCAACGAGGGGCATCCGGCGATGCTCATCCCGACCGTCGCCAGCGCGCTGCTGTTCTGGTACAGGGTCGAGAAGGAATTCGGCGTCAACATCGCCAGGAAGGGCGTCAACAAGGAATTCGGCCACTCCGAGATGATCGGTCTGGACCACGTCGCCGACACCGTCGAGGAGCTGGACAACGGCATGTGCGTTCACATGCACCTCAACAGCCAGGGCTACAACGACGGCATCATCCTGGGCGGGCCGGGCAAGTACGACATCGACCACGGCGCCCGCGTCAACGGGATGAACATTGCGATCGCCGGACTGATCCAGGAGGCCGGCTACGAGCGGTGGAAGGGTCATGACATGCAGACCCGCGCCTATGATAACGCCGAGCAGGGAATTGACCGCGTGGTCCGCAGTGTGCTGAGCTGGGAGGCCTGCGAGCAGGCAGCCCGCAAGCTCAACACCAAGGCGCTGCTCAAGGCCCTGATCCAGCGCGAAACCGCCAAGGCCGAGGACATGATGCGCGCCGCGGTTGTCATGGCCCAGAACGCCTTCGATGAGATGTACAAGGCATAAGACTCGCCGTCCCGCGAGCGGTAACGGCGTCATTTCGTGGCCGCCGGAAGATGGAATCGATCATCCCAACCTCCCGGCGGCCACAGTGCTGTCCTGGGAGAGCGCATGGCGAAGGATCGTCTGCTGTTTGTGGACAACCTCCGCACACTGGTCATCGTGCTGGTGATTCTGGCGCACCTGTCCATCACCTACGGCGGCGAGGGCGGATGGTACTACAAGGAGGGGCCGAAGGGCACCATCTCGTCGATCCTGCTGACCTGGTTCAACGCTACCTGTCAATCGTTCTTCATGGGGTTGCTGTTCCTGCTCTCGGCGTATTTTACCGCCGACGCCTGCGAGCGCAAGGGCCCCCGAAGATTCGCGAAGGACCGGCTGCTGCGTCTGGGCATCCCGATGCTGGTCTATGACTGGGCTCTGCATCCGCTTTCGGTCTGTTTGTTGATGGGGGCAGGCTACTACGGCCCCGAGGCTTCGTGTCGCGCGTGGCTGGGCGAGTACTTCAGCGTCTTCCACCTGGGGCGCGGACCGCTCTGGTTCGTTGAGACGCTGCTGTTCTTCAGCCTGGCCTATTTGCTATGGCGGCTGGTGATACCGTTGAAGACCGTGACCGAGCGGATGGACGGCCGCTGTCCGCGCGACCGAGAGATTGCCGTTCTGATTCTCCTGCTCACGATCGCCAGCTTCATCGTGCGCTTCTGGTTCCCGCTGGGCTGGAGCCTCGAGCCGTTCAACGTGCAACTGGGCTTCTTTCCGCAGTATACCGCTCTGTTTGTTCTTGGTATCCACACCTATCAGCATGGCTGGCTCATGACGATCCCGGTGAAAACGGGGCGACGCTGGCTGGTGGTTGCGGCGGCGATGATCCTGGTGGGCTTTCCGCTGCTGTTTGTGCTGGGCGGGGCGATGCGCGGCAACCTCGCGCCGTTCAAAGGAGGCCTCTACTGGCAATCTCTGGCCCTGGCCCTGTGGGAGCATGCGACCGGCATCGCCCTGATGATCACCTTGCTGGCGCTCTTCCGCGAGCGGTTCAACCGTCAGAACAGGTTGACCGCCGAGGCGTCAGCCAGCAGCTATACCGTCTACGTGATCCATGCCCCGGTCATCATCCTCGGCGCGCTGGCGGTGCGACATGTCACGACATATCCGCTCCTGAAGTTCGTCCTCGTCTCGCTGGTGCTGGTCCCGCTATGTTTCCTTCTGGCTGCCGGCATTCGCCGCCTGCCCGGCGCCCGCCGAGTTCTGTGACGCGGATCACAGGATGAGCATGGCGTCGCCGTAGGAGTAGAAGCGGTAACGTTGCTCGACGGCGTGACGATAGGCGGCGAGCGTCGCATCGAGTCCCGCGAACGCCGCGACCAGGGCCAGCAGCGTGCTGCGGGGCAGGTGGAAGTTGGTGATCATGGCGTCGACGACCTTGAATTCGTAGCCGGGGGTGATGAACAGGCCCGTTGTTCCCCGGCAGGCTTGCAGGATTTCGGATTTCGGATTTCGGGTTTCGGATTCATCTCTGTGCCCGAACCCGCTATCGGCAATCCGCAATCCGCGATTCGCTGCTCGTCCGGCGGTGCAACCTGCGACGGTCTCCAGCACGCGCGTCGTGGTCGTGCCGACCGCGACGATGCGCCCGCCCGCCTGCCTGGCTTCGTTGATGGCGCGGGCGTTCTCCTCATCGATCTGGTACCACTCGTGGTGAATCTCGTGGTCTTCGAGGTTCTCGGTCGTCACAGGCTTGAACGTCCCGGTCCCGACGTGGAGCGTCACCCAGGCCAGGCGCACCCCTTGTTCCTGCAACTGCGCCAGCAGGGCCTCGGTGAAGTGCAGCCCGGCGGTCGGCGCGGCCACCGCCCCGGGGGTGCGGGCATAGACCGTTTGATAGCGCTGGCGGTCCTCCTGAGCCTGATCGAGGTTGCCATCGCGGCGAATATACGGCGGCAGGGGCGGGAAGCCCACCTCCTCGAGGATTTCCTCGGAGTCTCGGTTGGAATCGATCCTCAGGAGGCACACTCCATCCGGCCTCTTCCCGATCATTTCCGCTTCACCATGACGTCTTCTGTGTCGATCCAGAATCCAGATGCGTTCGCCGATGCGGACCTTGCGGGCACCTTTGAGCATCACTTCCCATATACCCGGTCCGCCTGTGGCGGACGCGGCAAGGAATAAACCTTCCATCGCAGCGCCGGTCTTGCGCTCGGCGAAAAAACGCGCGGGCAGGACCTTGGTGTCGTTCAGCACGAGACAATCCCCGGCGCGCAAGAATTGCCCCACTTCCGCGAAGCGACAGTCCAAGAGGTCTCGGCCCGAGCGATCCAGGACGAGCAGTCGCGATTCGCTTCGCGAGGGGGCCGGCGTCTGGGCGATCAGTTCCGGTGGAAGCTCGTAATCGAACAGCTCTGTCTTCATCGACGTATGTTATCAGACGCGGCGGAATACTTACGAGTTTTTTTCCGCCCGACAATGCGGCAATTCCGGGGGTGCGACCTGTTCCGGTCAGCGGCAGGCAAAGTCGCGTCGCCCGCTGGGCGATATGGATTCGTCAGGGCTGCACCACGGGGGTGCTTCCGGAAACGATACCACGGGAATCTGAAGGTCACGACTGTGTATTCGCAAGGACGTTTCGAGCAGGTTGCCACATCGATCGCCGTACTGGGCCGCAACGAGCTCAAGAGCAGGATCAAGAACTTCCGCGGACGCTTCAAGCTCGACTTCACCGACGATTATCTCGACGCGATGGATACCGACCGGCTCCGCCACCTCCTTCTGGCCGCTCTGATCAACGCCAAGAGCCACCATTGATCCATCCACTCCCGCCACGCATCGGGATCAGGACGTCCCGTACCGCGTGAAGTCTCCATCCGCAAGCGATGCAAGATATCGCTGACCAGGGCGTGTCGGTTGTGGGTGCGGCCGCGCCGCTGTAGAATCCTGGCACGATGCGCTACGAGAATGGCACGGCCTCCTGGAAAGGACGAGCAGGCCCATGAAGAAGCTGTTGCGGCTGTACTTCCGGACGTCTCTGATCCTGCGGATTCTCGCGGGTTTCCTCGCCGGCTCGCTGATCGGGATTGCGTTCTGGTCCCGGTCCCGCTCGGGCGAAGCGACGATCTCACCGTCCGTCATTCCCTTCATCCTTCCCTTCGGCCAGGTCTTCGTCCATATGCTCAAGATGATCGTCGTACCGATCATCTTCTTTTCTCTGGTGGGCGGCGCTTCCAGTCTGCCGATCAAGAGGTTCGGGCACATCGGACTCAAGACCATCGCGTGGTATCTCGCGACGAGCGTCCTGGCCGCCATTCTGGGAACGGGTCTGGCGCTGGCGCTGGACCCGGGCGCCGGCGCCGACCTGGACGCGTGGCGGAAGCTGGCGGATCTCAAGATGACGGAGGCCGGCGAAGTGGCCCGGGGCGCCACCGAGCAGGGGGCGCTCTCGCAGATCGTGTTGAACCTGTTCCGCAATCCGTTCGAGGCGCTGGCGACGGGCAATTTCCTGCCGATCATCGTTTTCGCCATCCTGTTCGGCTTGGCGATTCGCGTACTCATCGAAGCCGGGCAACAGGACCAGATCAAACGGCTTGAAGGTCTGATCGATCTGCTCGAGGCCTGCCGGGACGCGATATTCAAGCTGGTCGACTGGATTCTCGAGTATTCCCCCATCGGTGTGCTGGCCCTGTCGATCGTCAATTTCGGACTTTATGGCCCATCCATCGTCGGGCCCTACGTCAGTGTGACGCTGGGTATCATCCTGGGTATCGCCACGATGGTCTTCGTGGTCTATCCGTTGCTGCTGTGGGTGGTGACACGTCAGAATCCGTTCGCCGTTCTCAAATGTATGAGAGAGCCGATGATTATGGCCTTCATCACGCGCAGCAGCGCCGCAACGCTGCCGGTATCGATCAGGACAGCCGAACAAGAGTTGAAGATCCACAACGAGTTGGCCAGCTTCTCGCTGCCCCTGGGCGCGACGATCAACATGGACGGTGTCTGCGTCCATTTGCCGATGTTTGCGGTCCTGGCGGCCAACCTGTTCGACGTCACGCTGACGCTCGGCATGCTGGTGGTTCTGGTGATCACGACTGTGCTGTCGTCCATCGGCGCCGGAGGCGTCCCCGGCGGAAGCCTCATGCTGCTGTTCATCATCCTCGAAAGCATGGGCCTGAACGCGGAACAGGTGGCCGTGATCGTCGCGCTGGCGCTCGGCATCAATCCGATCCTCGACATGTTCGAAACGATGAACAACGTCACCGGCGACCTCGTCTGCTCCTACGCGGTCGCTGCCAGAGAGAACCTGGTGGGGGGCAGATTGTCGGGCCCGGCCTCCGGTTAGCGGCGTGTGATGCTTGAGCCGGATGGCTCAAAGACGACCTCGGCTGTCTTGAGCCGCAGCTCGCGCACGGTGCCTTTGTCATCCGGATGCGCGCGATTGGTCAGGAGGATCACATACGTGTCAACAGCCGGATCGCACACGATACTGGTTCCAGTGTAACCGGAGTGGCAGAACGCCTGCTCCGATGCGTGCGGGCCCTTAAGCCAGGAGTAATCCGAGGCGACGTCGAAGCCATAGGCACGCCCATGTGACTGGATCGTCGTCAGCATTCGCGTGGCATCGGGGCTGAGGATTCTCGTGCCATGCCAGTCGCCGCCCCTGAGCAGCATCCGGCAGTAGATCGACAGATCGGAGGCGGTCGAAAACAGACCCGCGTTGCCGCTGATGCCGCCCATCAGTTGGGCCAGCGGGTCGTGGACGGTGCCGCGCAAGGGCCTGCCGTCGACGATCTGCGTTGCGGCGATCTCGTCCTGCCAGGACGCAGGTGGGTTGAAGGTCGTCCGGTGCATGCCCAGCGGCTCGAAGATGTTTTCTCTGCTGAACTGCGCGAGGTCCTGCCCCGAGACGATCTGAACGATCCGACCCAGCACGATGTAGCCGAGGCAGCTGTAGCGAAACTCCTCGCCCGGCATACTCATCGCCTCCACGTGGCAGATCCTGTCGATCACCTGATTCGGGCAGGGGCTTCCGTACTCGTCGGCCAGCGATTTCGCGGTGGTATACGCCGGCAGGCCCGATGTGTGAGTCAGCAAGTGGCGGATTCGCACATCGGCCTTGCCGCCAGAGGCGAAGGTGGGCAGATACGTGCGGACGGGATCGTCGAGGTTCAGTTGCCCTCGGTCCGCCAGGATCAGGATCGACGTTGCGGTTGCGATGGGCTTGGTCAATGACGCCAGGTCGAAGACGGTGTCCATCCGCATCGGCTCGCGCACCGGCTCGATCATAGCCGATCCGAACGACCGGTGATACAGAATCCGACCGGACCGTCCGACCAGCACGACCGCGCCGGGGAAATGTCCGGCGGCGATCTGGTCCTCGACAATCGCGTCAATCCGATCCAGCCGCCGAACTAAGGTGGAGCGGCAGCCCTGCAACATCACCGCCGCCAGCGAAACGCAAAGCACGAAACCCGAAACCTGAAATCCGAGACAAGTTCGAAAAACCCAAGTCCGAATGTCCCAAACCTTCGGCCGCAGGCCGCTTTCGAATTTCGGGTTTTGGGCTTTCGTGCTTGTTTCGGATTTCGACATTCGGATCTCGGATTCGGCCTGCTTCGCCGGCAGGATCGAACCGGCTCGGCGGAATCCGCCTTTGTATTGGCCGCATGGGCTGAAGTCCATCCTACAGGAAACTCAAGACTTCAGACTGTAGGGGCACGCCTCGCCCTTGCTTCTCATGGCGCGCGTTCGGTGACGCTGACGAGGCCGACGTCGATATACTGGCCGCCGCCGGTCTGGTGGCAGTGGACGGCCAGACGGTTGAGGTTCGGCTTCAGCGCCGCCTTGGCCTTCTCGTCGAGCGGCACCTGCACGTATCCGGTGGTGTAACCTCGCAGGCTCGCGACGGGCTGTCCGTTGATGTAGACCTCGGCGTCCTCATCGTGGTGGATGACCAGGTGCAGTTCGACGGGAATCGTGCCGCCCAGGTCGAAACTGCGGCGCAGCCAGATATCCGAGGAATCCCATTCCGTACGCACCACCGCGCCCGGCGTGCTTCCCGTGCCGAAGCCGCCTTTGCCGATCTGCCAGGCGGTGTCGTCGAAATCGTCCTTCTGCCAGCCGGCGGGCGGTTCGGTTGTTGTGTAGCGCCACACCCGGCCCTCGTCCTGCGAGGTCGCCACGACGGTCTTGACGATCGGGGCCGGCCGATAGAGCTTTTCGTTGGCCGCCCGCACCTTGTCGGCGTCCATCTTGATCATGGCGCGATCGTAGGTCAGCAGGCCGTTGACCTCGATCTCCACGTCGGTCGTCTGCGTGTAAACCGCGGCGCTCAGACCGCCGCCGATCAGCGGTCGCAGGTTGCCGATCAGCGCCAGATACGCGTCGGTGAGCGCCTCGCGCGACTCATAGCTGCGGTAACCCCAGTTCTTCTCGTCCTGCCAGGTGTGGCCTCGCACGGGCAGGCCCAAGCCGCCGAACTCGCCCAGCACGATCGCCCGCGTTTCCTCTACCGGCGGAGCCGCCGGACCCGGATAGCTGTGAATGTCGTGAACGTCGCCAACCTTGTTGTCGGTCCAGCCGCTGGCGTTGTTCACCAGGCGCGTCGGGTCCAGCTTTCTGGTCAGCTCCACGATGCGAGGCGTGTCGTACTGGCCCCACCCTTCGTTGAACGGGACCCACATCACGATCGATGGATGGTTGGCGAACGCCGCGATGATGCGGCTCCACTCCAGCTCGAACTGCTTCTTGCCTTCGTCGGTTCGGTTGTTGGCGCTGGGCATGTCCTGCCAGACGAGCAGGCCCAGCTTGTCACACCAGTAATACCAGCGGGCCGGTTCCACCTTGACGTGCTTGCGGGCCATGTTGCAGCCGAGTTGCTTGGTCACCTCGACGTCGTACCGCAGCGCCTCATCGGTCGGCGCGGTGTAGAGCCCATCGGGCCACCAGCCCTGGTCGAGCGGGCCGTACTGGAACAGGGGCTTGCCATTGAGGAACAGGCGATTGATGCCTTCCTCGTCCTTCTCCAGGGAAATCTTCCGCATGCCGAAGTAGGACTTCACCTCGTCGTGCACGACCGGCAGGTTGAAGTGCCCCAGCGTGATCTTGACGTCATACAGGAATGGATCGTCGGGCGACCACAGATGCGGATTGGGGATCGGCACCTCGATCTGGTTGAGGCCCTTGGCCTGGGCGACCGGCTCACCGCCGGCGGAGACCTCAACCGTCACGTTGTCGCTGCGTGTGAGCCTCGTACCGATCTCGACGATCAGTTTAGCGCCATCGACATCCGGCGTGAGCTTGAGACCCTCGATGCAGCGCCTGGATACCGGTTCGAGCCAGACGGTCTGCCAGATGCCGGTCACCGCCGTATACCAGATACCGTTCGGCTTGCGGACCTGCTTGCCGCGCGGCTGGTCGCCCCCATCGGTGGGGTCCCAGACAGACACGACGATTTCCTGCGGTCCGCCGGCTCTCAGAGCGTGGGTGATATCGAACGCAAAGGGGTCGTATCCGCCCCGATGGCTGTCGATCTTCATGCCGTTGACCCAGACGGTGGCGTCCCAGTCCACGGCGCCGAAGTGCAGCAGGATGCGATTGCCCTCGCCCCATTCCTTGGGGACCTCGGATGTGCGGCGGTACCAGAGCCGGTTGTCCGGGCCGACCGGCTTCATCACGCCGGACAGCGCCGACTCAACCGGGAACGGCACGAGAATCTGGCCGTCGAACTCGCGTGGTCCGCCTGCTGCGTACTCGTCCTTCGGCCGGATTGCATAGTCCCAAAGCCCATTGAGGTTGAGCCAGTTCTGACGGATCATCTGCGGCCGGGGGTACTCGGCGTGGGCACTCTCCGGCCTGACATCCTGTGCCCATCTCGTCATCAAAGGGCCGTCGGCCGGCTTCCATTCGGCGCCGACGGCAAGGCAAAGGCACGGGACCAGAATGGCGGCCAGCCGCATCGTGCGTTCCTGCGAAAAGGGTTGGGGTTTTGCTGAGCTGCTGTTCATCGTTCAACCTCCAGAGTCGTGAGCAGGAGCGAATAATCATTCGCCCCCACAGCCTGCCAACAGAACGTCTTACGACGTCACACCAAGCGGATCGGCGGACCTCAGGGTATTGCCTGGCGAGCCGGTTTTCAACCAAAATGCGACATCGGCCTGTCTGAATGCCGTCGTCATCCGCCTCGGCCCGTCGCAAATAGGCGAGAAGAAAACGCAATTGAGTCTTGCCTGAACAGGCCATAGCATGGCATAATAAAGAGCACATTGCAGGGTCTTCGGGAATGCTGCCGATGCCCGTGCGGCTGTCAATCAGGAACGTACTCCGCAATGCCGTGATGGCGGAGCGGCAGATGAGTCGAGAATCTTTCAACGGAGGAGCATCATGTCCAGGCAGTTCGTGTGTGTAATCTGTTCCATTTTGCTGAGTGCCGTTGTGGCGGGTCTGTCCGGCGCCGCAGAGGTCACGCCGGTGATCTTCGTCGATTTCGAAGGCACCCTGGCCGGCACGTCCTACAAGCTGGGACCGCGCGAAATCGACACGACCGGTACCTTCGCCGCACACAACGGAACGGAGATTGTGTCCGCAGGATTGGGAATCCTCACCGATGCCGACGGCGCCAGCCAGGAGAGCTTTCAATTCGATGCGTCCGCGTTCAACAACAACGGGACGTCGTTCGCCGGGACGTCCTTTGTGGTCGAAGCCGTCTTCACCGCGACCGACGCCAGTGACGCCATGGCACCCATCATGGACTTGGGCGGCCAGTGTTTCATCCGCTTCCACGACGGGCTGTCCGCCGGCAGTTGGAACGGCAGCACGGAAGTGTCCAACAACAATATTGAGCCGCTTCCAAATGTGGGCGAGACGCACCACTATGCCATCGTGTACCACGGGGGCCAGACCATCGAGTACTACAAGGACGGCGTTCAGATTTTCCAGAGTGACAACGGCTCGCCCCAGCAGATCACCCGGCTGATCTCGTGGGGCAATATCCGTCACACCTCTGTCAACGGCGGGCGGCAGCTCATCGGGCAATACGACTCGGTGGCCTTCTCCACCTTCACCGGTACGTTTGACCCCCAGAAGGATTTCATTCTACCCGAAGGTCCTGTGTCACGGGCCCTGGCTTTTGGGCCCACCCCAGCCCACGAAGCCACCGATGTCCCGCGGGACACCGCCCTGAGCTGGATGCCGGGGGAATTTGCCGCAACGCACGATGTGTATTTGGGGACGGTCTTCGACGACGTCAATGATGCAAGCCGGGCCAATCCGAGGGGAGTGCTCCTCAGTCAGGGACAGGCCCGGACGACATACGATCCGGCCGGTGTGTTCGCGTTGGGCCGGACCTATTATTGGCGCGTCGATGAGGTCAATGCCGCTCCCGACAATACGATCTTCAAGGGCGAGGTCTGGAACTTCACCACCGAGCCGCTGGCGTACCCGATTACCGGCGTGATTGCCACGAGCAACGGCGCCGCTCAACCCGGCGCCGGGCCGGAGAACACGGTCAACGGCTCGGGGCTCAACGAGAATGGCGAGCACTCGACCGCCAGCGAAGACATGTGGGTGACCGGCGCTGCGGCCGGTGAGCCTTTGTGGATTCAGTTCGAGTTCGACCGGGTTTACAAGCTCAACGAGCTTCGGGTGTGGAACTACAATGTCCAGTTCGAGCTGCTTCTCGGTTTCGGCATCAAGGATGTCACTATCGAGTACTCTCTGGATGCAAGCGAATGGA
>DAOTJE010000040.1:0-14326 GCA_035448545.1 Sedimentisphaerales bacterium
ATGGCGATAATCGCGATGACAACAAGCAACTCGATGAGGGTAAACGCTCTCCGCGTCATAGGCCCTCCACTGACTTGGGGTGTGCCGCTCATACCACCTCCCTACGAAAAAGCTGATTTTCATGATACCATGCCCTTGGCGGGTCCACAACAAAAAAACGGGCTTTCCGCGGGCCAACGGGGGGTTGCGCTTGCATTTCGGGGGCACGCCGGGGCAGGGCAAGAGTTGGCGACGCCCCGTCGCCGGGAGCCACCTTGCGAACGCACTGAGACGGGGCTTGGCCATCCGAAGAAATCGAGGCTTCACACTGATCGAGCTGCTGGTCGTCATCGCCATCATCGCCCTGCTCATGGGCATCCTGCTGCCCGCCATCGGGCGGGTGCGCGAGCAGGCGCGAGCGGTCTACTGCCTCAACAGCCTGCGTCAGCTCGGCCTGGCAACGCTGGCCTACGCCCAGGCGAACGACGATTTCATCCCCCGGGCACTGGACAACGAAGTCAAATGGATTCTCGCGTTCATGCCGTACCTCGGGACCGAATACGAAACCGCGACGGACTACCGCCAGGTGGACGTGTACCAGTGCCCGTCGTTCCCCCGTGCGGGCGTCGGGCTCAACGGCCGCTCCAACGCTGATCAGACCGTCGACTATGTGGTCAATGCATGGGATTTCGACGAACCGAGCCTGACGACGGCCGACAAAGGCAAGCAGAAGGATGAGCCCACCAAGCTCGATGTCTGGTCCACCACGCACCTGCCCGCCTCCGATGCCGAGACGGTCGGCAGCAACCTGATCCGGCGTGTCTCCAGAAACCGCCACCGAGGCAAAGGCTGCAATAACCTCTTCTTCGACGGCCACGCCGCCTGGCTCGCCGCCGAGGACAACACCTCCCGCTTCTGGTGCGGCCTCGAAATTCCCTGATCCGTGCGACCGACCGCCGTCGCGCAAATCCGTTGTTCTCGTCCTTGACACCTCGGCTGCCGTATGTATGATATCCACAGAACAGATGCAGAAGAATCTGGATCGGTATGGGTGGGCCGAGAATGGGGTCCGTCGGGCTCCGGAGGGTCTGGCGGAGGCCACGTAGCTGCCGTCGGGCGGAGGGTCACCAGGACACAAATGGGACAGGAGGAATGCCAAACAAAGCCAATTTCGGCGGTTTTGGGCTGAAAATGCGGGTCGGGACGGGAAGGCAAAGCCAATCCTGCGGCCGCCGGCGGCCGGAAGTTGGAGCGCAGATGCGTAGAAGCGTGGACGGGTGCGGAAGGCGAGGCGAATGTGCGAAACAAAGCCAATTCGACCGGTTCGGAACCGACAAATCCGAAGCACGAAACCCGAAATCCGAGACAAGCTCGAAAACCGAATGATCCAAACGAGGCAAGCGTGCGAAACAAAGCCAATTTCTGAGGCGGGAGGCCGGAGGCTGGAGACCGGAGGGCTCTATGAACGCATCTACGCTGCGACGCTTCTACGCATCTACGCGAGCCCCGCTCACAAAACGAGATACGAGCGACGAGATACGCGACCCGCCCGGCGAGCCTTGCCGGCGAGCGAGCCGAGAGGTAGACTCAGTCAAAAACGAAAGGAGGCACCGATGATGGCAAGGACACTGGCAATTGCGTTGGTGGTCATGGCGGCGGGCGCGTGCGGCGCGCAGGACGCCGGCGTGGTGGCGCCGGGGGCCCAGGTGAAGAAGCTGGCGGGCGGCTTCCAGTTCACCGAGGGTCCGGCGGCGGACGCCAGGGGCGACGTCTGCTTCACGGACATCCCGGACAACCGCATCCTCAAATGGTCGGTCACGGCCGGACAGCTTAGCACGTTCCGGGAGAACTCGAACGGCGCCAACGGCCTGTACTTCGACAAGGCGGGCAATCTGCTGGTCTGCGAAGGTAAAGGCGATGCCGGGCGTCTGGTTTCGATCGCGCCCGACGGGACGCTGACCGTGCTGGCCGACAAGTACGAGGGCAAGCCGTTCAACAGCCTCAACGACCTATGGATCGACCCCAAGGGCGGCGTGTACTTCAGTGACCCACGCTATGGCAACCGCGACAACCTGCCCCAGGATGGCGAGCACGTATACTACCTGACGCCAGACCGCGCGAAGGTCGTCCGCGTCATCCGTGACATGGTCCGGCCCAACGGCCTGATCGGAACGCCCGACGGCAAGACGCTCTACGTCGCCGACCACGGCGCGAACCAGACCTTCGCCTACGCCATCAACGACGACGGCACGCTCACGGACAAGAAGCTCTTCGCGCCCGAAGGCTCCGATGGCATGACGATCGACAGCCGAGGCAACATCTACCTGACCAACCGCGCCGTCGTTGTCTACGACCGCGACGGCAAGAAGATCGCCGAGATCAAGGTCCCGGAGGACCCATCCAATGTCACGTTCGGCGGACCCGGCCGAAGTACGCTCTTCATCACCGCCCGCACGTCACTCTACAGCATCGAGATGGCGGTGCGAGGGGCCCGGACGCCTGTGACGCCAACAAGGCGACCGCGACAGCGATAAGCCGGCCACTCCGTACCGGCGATGTCCTGCGTGGTGAGTCGAGCGGCTATCCCCGACGCCACCCTGCGGCGGGCCCATTCGGCGTACTTGGGCGACAGCGCGGTGCCAGCGCCAGACGCAACGAGGCACGGCCGAGCCATCCAGCCCAGGGTCGTAGAGGCCGCGCATCACCGTCCCGGCCGGGAGAACGAAGACGTAGGCCGACAGGGCGAGGATGACCAGCGCGTTGGCGTAGACACACACCCAGAGGCATTTCCGCATGCGAAACTCCACTTCCACCAGACCGCCGGCAAGACTATCGGCGTCTCGACCGCCTGTCAACGCGAATCCCCGTCCTGCGCCCGACATGGACAGACCGCAAGCCGGGAGCCTCAGGCGATCTGGAATCGGGCCGGATCGCGGCCAGTCTCTGGAAGTGGCATGACGCTTCAAAAACACCACCGCTATGAATATAAGCTCTTTATTTACAATTTGTTACATCAAACTCGGTCCCGCCGACGCCCTGTCCGCAAAGTGCTATTGCATGCGCCGATGCGAAGAACCCTTTACTAACACCCGCCACTGTGGTAAAATAGGTAATAGTGGGTATATGGGGATTCCTGTTTGTGACGGCGTCCCGGTGCAGGCCACGTTGTTTGGACGGTCTGATGTGCCTTCAGGGGGAACTGAATTCTCTTTCCGGCCTTAGTTTGCCGAAACCTTGGTAGGAGGTAAGCATACGATGAAAAGGGCATGTGTACTGGGTCTGATGGGTAGTCTGCTGTTGCTGGCCGGCGCAGCGAATGCCGGCACCACCACCATCAAGCAGACCCTCGACTACACCGCCAACGGCAACTACGACGAACCGTGGTTCCTGCCTCCGGACGAGATAGCCGATCATTCGCCCTACCACCGAGGCATGCTGGAAGACTGGGGTTGGACGCACCGGGTTCGCAACCTCGTCCCCTCCGACGCACTGGGCATCCTTTCCGCCTACGTGACGATCAGCGCCTGGGATGTCGATGCCAATGACCCGGACGGCCCCGAAATCGACATCGTCTACGCCAACTCGGTCCGACTCGGAACACTGGAAGGCACCGACGGACGGGAATGGAAAACCACACGGTTGGACCTGCCGCGCGAGGTTCTCGACGAACTGTGGGCCGATGGCGAGGTCTATATCTTCATAGATATCGACAACCTGTGGGATTGGGTCGGTCACCGGGTGACGCTGAACTATGCGACCCTGACGGTGGAGTACGAGGTTTCCGGCGCGGGTACACCGTCGCGTCTGGCGGTCCACCGATTCTGGGCACCTGCCCTGTCCAGCCACTTCTACACAGCCGACGAAAAGGAAAAAGAGGATCTGATAAACAAGCATGCCAAGGAATGGACCTACGAAGGCGTCGCGTTTCACGCCCTTCCGGCGGGATTCGAGCCGAACAGTACCCCGGTCTATCGCTTCTGGTCCAAACCTCTGAACACGCACTTCTACACCATCAGCCAACGCGAACGGGACAAGCTCATTGACCGGTTCTCCTACACGTGGGCTTACGAGGGCGAAGTATTCTGGGCCTTCGCGGTCGGAAAACAGGTGCCCGGCACGATTCCGGTCTATCGGTTCTGGTCCGACGTCCTGCAGCGACACTTCTACACCACGGACGAGGCGCAGAAAGACAAGATGATCCTCGAGAATTCGGACGTCTGGACTTACGAATGCATCGCCTGGTACGCCTACGAATAGGCCCTGCGTCGGACGCTGTCTTCCGGCCTATGGTCGCGGAGCCAGGAAGCATTCGAAGAAATCGTAGATCCGGGCGTTCGATTCGATGGTCGGATCGTGGGTGGGCCGGCTGGTCATCGCCACACGATCGGTGTAGCCCAGGAGTCGGTTGACCGCGACGGTGTGATTGAGCGCCTGCCAGCGTTTGGGCGGGTCCTCGGCGCCCCCTGATACCAGGAACGGACGCGGCGCCATCAACGCATGCAACTCATGCAGGTCCCGGCCGGTCTCGATCATCCGTTTGTAAGGCCCGGTGCGAGGGCTCGTCGCGCTGATGACGCCCCGCTGCCGCTGCCCCTTCGGGTCCCAGCCGAGATACCACGGCTCCCAGTAGTTGACGTTGGGCCGCGTCTCGTCGAAAACAACCCCGGGGTCCGACCACGCCGCACAGGCAAATCTGTCGTAGAGACACGAGGCGAACATCGCCCACTTGCCGCCGTACGAATGGCCGACGATCCCGATCCGATGGGGATCGACGTCGGGCCGATTCGCCAACGCGGTATGGCAGTTGGCCGCCACGTAGGCCAGTGCCGAAAGCGGCTGGAGCGCAGGCTGCCCGGCCAGCACGTCCCATAGCGGCCTGTACGGAGCCTTCAGACTGGCGAACGCCGGCGTCCCGATCGACAGAGCCACGAAACCTCGCCGGGCCAACTGGTAGCCGAAGTCACGCAGCTCCCTGCCCCATCCGACGCCGGTCTCGGCATCGTAATAGACCACCAGCACGGCGGGAAACGGTCCCTGGCCTTCGGGAATGAGCAGATAGCCCGCCACGGTCTGGCCGCCGGGGGCGATCTCGACAGTGACCTTGTACTGGGTCAGACCGTCTCGCAGCGTCTGGTCCAGGTATTGGACCTTCGGATTCTCGATCAGCGGGGGCCAGAAACCGGTCAGCTCTCGCCATGCTGCGAGAATCTCCTGGCGTCTCCGCCGCCAGTCGTCAACCGTGCGGACCCATGTGCCGTCGTCAAACAGCAAGGGCGATCGATACGCGCCGAAATCGCCCGCGAATACGGCCGGTGGCGAGAAGAAAGGGCGCAGGGTCTCCGGGACACCTCCACTGGCAGGCAGACGCCCGCCGCCCGATGCAATGGACAGCAAGACAAGCAGACACTGCAGCAAGGACATGGCCGGTCTCCCGCACACGAAAGAAAAAGGCCCGACGGCTGGACCCTTGTCCCGCCCATCGGGCCTTGGATGTCAACCAAACCACCGTCGCGTCAGACCAACGGGTCGCATCCGGTGGCGACCGCATGGTACAGCGGCTTGCCGGCCATCAGGTCCGCCTGGCTCGGAACGAGGCTCTGCTTCGATTCGTTCATCAGCCAGTCCCAGGTGACCACCTGGCCCGTGTAGGCGGCGATGCGCGCCCCGATCGCGGTCAGCGTGCTTTCGGCAATCCGCTGGCCCTCATTGAGCACGTTTCCGCTGCGAATGCTCTGGATCAGGTCGATGTGCTCGCGCAGCATGCCGTCGACGTTCTCACCCTGATAGGTCCAGGCGTTCTGGCCGGTGATATTGTGGTTGCAGTCGCTGGTGCCCTTGGTGCCGACGATCTTCTCCCCGTTGCGACCGGTGCCGGGGCTATGGCCGCTGAAGCTCAGGCAACGGGCGCCGTTGGGGTACTCGAACTCGGCGTAGATGTGGTCCCAGATGTCGCCATTGTACTTCTCCCAACCGTCCTCGCTGCCGGTGAACTTGCGGCAGACTTCTTTGGCGGTGCGGACCTGGTCCTGATTGGCGTCGCGCCACTGGCGCCCGCCGACCGCCATGAACTTGGCGGGCGGACCGTTGAAACACCAGTTCAGCACGTCGATATTGTGGATGTGCTGCTCGCAGATCTGGTCGCCCGAGAGCCAGGTAAAGTGATACCAGTTTTCGCACTGCCAGTCGAGCTCGCTCATGCCTTCGCTGGCGCCGCGGAACCAGATGCCCCCGCCGTACCAGTAGCACTGCCCGCCGACCAGCTCACCGATCGCGCCGTCGTGGATGCGTTTCATCAGCTCGATGCGGCTGAGCTCGTGGCGGCGCTGCGTACCGCAGACGATCGCCAGTCCCTTCTCCCTGGCCAGCTTCGAAGCCTCCATGACCTCCTTGCAGCCGGCCACGTCGGTCGCGACGGGCTTCTCGGTGAAGATGTGCTTGCCCGCCTTGATCGCGGCCATCATCTGCCGTCCACGAAAGGCCGGAGCGGTCGCCATCAGAAGCAGGTCCGCTTCACACCTGGCCAGCTTCTCGTGGCAGTCGTAACCCCAGTACAGGTGATCGTCGTCGATCTTGATCCGACCTTGATACTGCTCCTTCTTCATGAAGTTGTCGCGGGTGCTTCTGACCTTTCCCTCGAACAGGTCCGCCAGTGCGATCACCTCAATGCCGGGATCGGCCTGGAGACACTGCTCCAGAGCGCCGTTGCCTCGTCCGCCACAGCCCAGCAGCCCGACCTTGATCTTGCCGGTGCCCTGGGCGTAGGCCATTTGACTGATCGAGGCAGCCGTCGCCACCACACCGGCCGTCGCGACGTTCTTCCTCACTGTGCTCTTATCGTTATCTGACAATGCCATATCCGCTGTCTCCTTCGTTCGATCTCTTCGCGTTCTCGTCTCACGTAGCTCAGCCGCGACTGCGGCGTCCCTGCTGTGCCCACCCGGGCAGCTCGTACTGGCCGGGAATCGCCACCGCGGGGACCGGCCGGGAATCGCTCAGCTTCAGATCGGCCGGAGGGAGCAGATCCAGCGTACACCGGCTCGTAAACCACGACGTCTTGAACTGCTGACGGCTGTACGCCGACTCGCGCCCCATGATCGCGCAGAGCGTGCTGTTGGCGATCCGCTTGCCCTCGTTCAGGGGCTTGCCATCGCGAATGCTCTTGATCAGATCGGTGTGTTCCTGGACGTAGGCGTCGCTGCGTGGCCCTCGGTAACGCCAGCGGTTCTCGCCCTCAATCCGCCCACAGCAATCCGTCCAGCCCTTGGTGCCCACAACCCGTTCGCTGACGTTGCCGGCCGTCCCTTCGATCTGACGGCAGGTGCTGATCGTCCGCACGTCCCCCGGATACGTGAACTCCACGCCGAAGTGGTCGAAGATATGCCCGTACTCTTCGCCCGTGCGGAACTGCCGGCCGCCGATGCCGTGCACCGTCTCGGGAAGCACGTCGCCGAAGGCCCAGTTGACCACGTCGATGTTGTGAACGTGCTGCTCGCAGATATGATCACCCGACAGCCACGTGAAGTAGAGCCAGTTGCGAATCTGCCATTCGACGTCGCTCTCGCCTGCCTGGCGTTTGTGGCACCACAGGCCGCCCATGTTCCAGTAGCATTGGGCCGAAACGATTTCGCCGATCGCACCGTCGAGCACGCGCTTCATCGTCTCGACGTACTCGTTCTGGTGGCGCCGCTGCGTTCCGGCGACGATGCCGAGGCCCTTCTGCTCGGCCAGCTCGGAGGCCTCGATCACCATCTTGACCCCGGCCGGACAAACAGCCACAGGCTTCTCCATGAACACGTGTTTGCCCTGCCGAATGGCCTCGGCCAGATGGATGGGACGGAAACCGGGAGGGGTTGCCAGGATGACGAAGTTGACGTCGTCCAGTGCCATCAGCTTCTTGTAGGCGTCGAGTCCGACGAAGCAGTGATCCTCGGGCACGTTGAAGTCGCCCTTGAGCTTCTCGATCCGGTCGGCGAAGGTGTCCGCCAGCGCGACGATCTGCACACCGGGGGCGGACTCGACGCAGTTGTGGGCCGCGCCGGAGCCTCGTCCGCCGCAACCAACCACGCCGACCCGTATCGTGTCACTGCCCTGGGCGTACGCGAGAGGCCCGGGCGCTCCCGTCAGGACCAGAGTTCCGGCCGCAACGGCCGAACTCCTCAGGAGTTCTCGTCGTGTCAACTTTCGCTTGTGCGTCATGCTCGGTTCTCCAAACTCGATGTTAGTGCTCGGTTTGCAGGTTCAGGACCAACCGTACTCTCCGTAAGACGTGTTTCCACGGCAGATTATTGGCAGTTAATCACGTTCGGACCCGCCTCGCAAGCAAGTTTTGCGTCGCGGCAGCCCATTTGGCGTCCCGGTGGGCACACGGAATCCCGCGCCCTGGGTGGGGCTCCGGGCGTTCGCCCCGCGCCGAAAGGGACGCGCCGGTTCCGGCCAGAACGGGTAATCGCGTCGTGGTCGTGCTTGAACCGGCGGCATCGAGCCGATAGGATAACCGGTTCGTCCCATGGAATGGGGGCGAGATCAGGTCCTGGTCGGCTGCGTGTCGCGCGGCATCGACCTGTTGGATTGGCGATTGATGGCCATTGTTACGTTACAGGACATCCACAAAGCTTTCGGCTCGGAGGTCGTGCTCGATCAGCTCACCGTGGCGTTTCACGCGGGTGAGAAGGTCGGCATGGTCGGCCCGAACGGCTCCGGCAAGAGTACCATTCTCAAACTCATCACAGGGGCCGTCCAGCCCGACATGGGGCGGGTCATCAAACAGAAGGGCCTTCGCATCGGTTATCTGCCACAGGAGGCCACCTTCAGCGGCCAGCGAACCGTAATGGAGGAGATGCACGCCGGCGTCGATCATCTGCTGAAGCTCCAGACCAGCATCCACACCGTCTCGCAGGAGATGGAAACCCTGACCGGGTCGGCCCTCCAGGCCAAGATGGCGCAGTACGACCGTCTGTGCCGCGATTTCGAGTTGGCCGGAGGCTACGAATATGAGATTCGTATCAACGCGACCCTGGCGGCAATGGGATTCGAGCCCGAGCTGTACCACGCCAGGACCACCGCGCTGAGCGGTGGGCAGCTCTCGCGACTCGGCCTTGCCCAGGTCCTGATGCTCGAAACCGACCTGCTGCTGCTCGATGAGCCGACCAACCACCTCGACCTCCAGGCCACGGAGTGGCTGGAGCGATTCCTGGCAACCTACCGGGGAGCCGCAATCATCATCAGCCATGACCGCTACCTGCTCGACAAAGTCGTCTGCAAGATCGTTGAGGTGGAGAATCGCAAGGCCGAGATCTGGAACGGCAGCTACGGAACCTATACGCAAACCAAGGAGACGGTCCGCCTCCAGCAGGAGCGGGAGCATGCCAAACGCGTCGAGATGGTCACCAAGACGCTCGACTTCATCGCCCGCAACAAGGACCAGGAAGGCATGCGCGGGACCGCCCGAGGCCGCAAGACGCGTCTGAAGCGTCTGCTCAAGGAAAACCCCGACTTCCTCGCAAAGCCGACCGACCAGAAAACCATCAGCTTCTCGTTCCGCAAGGCCGCCCGCACCAGCGACATCGTCCTGCGATGCGAGGGCTTGCGCAAGTCGTTCGGCAATTTGACCTTGTTTGAGGACCTGACCTTTGACGTCCTTCGCGGCGAGCGGCTGGGCATCACCGGTCCCAACGGGACCGGCAAGAGCACTCTTGTGAAGCTGGCCCTCGGCCAGATCGAGCCGTCGGCAGGCACAATTCGCATGGGCGCCAGCCTGCGGGTCGGCTACCTCGACCAGCACGGGGACATTCTCGACCCGGCCAAGACCGTGCTGGACGAGGCACAAAGCGTCCGGCCGGATCTTACGGCCGAGCAGGTCCGCAGCCGCCTGGGCGCATTCCTCTTTTCGGGCGACGACGTGTTCAAGCAATGCGGCGACCTCAGCGGAGGGCAGCGCAACCGCCTGATGCTGTGCAAGCTCGTGCTGGCCGAGCCGGACGTACTGGTCATGGACGAGCCCACCAACCACCTCGACATCGCCAGCCGTGAGATGCTCGAAACCGCGCTCGACGACTACGCTGGGACGATCATCGTGGTCAGCCACGACCGCTACTTCCTCGACCGCATCGTGGACAGGCTCCTGGTCATCGGCACGGACCCGCTGGGCAATCGGCGTCTGGGGCAGACTGAATTCGTCATCGGCGAGCCTGCCTATTCGATCTACGCCTCTTTGGTGCGACAACGCAACGAGGCCGAGCAGCAGACCAGGCGAACCACCAGGGAAGGCCCGCGCAAAGGTCGTGCCTGCGGCCCCGCAAACAGCGACAAGCCGCGTACGACAACACCCGAGGAACTCAAACGATTCAACAGATACTCCGCCGAGCAGATCGAGGAGATGATTCTCGAACTGGAACTCGAGATCGAACAGATGAAAGAGCGATTCGGCAACGCGGACGTGTACAGGAACCCCGATCACATCGGGCAGCTCCAGCGCGACTACGACGCCAAGACCGCCGAACTCGACCTGCTCTACCGCGCCTACGACCGCCGTATCGGGTAGTCCACAACCACCCGTCCGCATGGCGTCCAGTGCTTCCCTGGCCAACGAAAAAGGCCGGCAATCACGATTGATTGCCGGCCGGCCATGTACGCGTTCGGGCAAGGGCGAATGCGATCCACTGCCAGAGGAACTTCCAGTGCACCCGGAGGCCTCTCAAACATTTGTCAATTCATGGCTTATGCTTGCGGGGCGTGGAATCCGGGCGAGAGGCGGTCCCAAGGCGTGCTTCCCAGAGTCCCAAACAGGCCTGCCCGGCCCACAAGTTCTCATCCTGTTGCCGCCCTGTTGCCGATACACACAGGTAAGACAGCGTTGCTCGGGCCCCCTGGAGTCAGGGAAGAAGATCGCAGTACCGCAAGACGCCCCCGGGGGCCCCTGACTGCGCAAGGAGCCCCCTGGGCTCACGGAGTGTAATCCGTTGGCAAAAACGAAAGACGCCCAGGGGCTCTATTATCAGGTGGGAGAACCCCTGGGGTCAGGGAGAAAAAGATCGCAACAATGAAGAACACCACCCCGGGGCCGCATGACCGCAAAGGCGCCTCGCACGACCGCCCGGGCCCAAGGGACAGCGCTACAGCCTCACCAAGAGCTATCCTCAGATCTTCTGACCCAAAACCTTGGCTGGGCTCGCGGCATCGGCCGCATCATCCGGGAGGAACCCGGCGACCCGAATCGTCCGTCCAACCTTCAGGGGCCGCACCAGACTGACCTGCGATACACGTGTCACCTTTGCCACCAGAAACCGCCAGAGCAGCGTAAGAGCAAACGGCAGCAGAACGATCTGCTTGTGAAAACGCCGCGGGTGTACTATGAGACGATAGAGCCACTCGGTCCCTGTTCTTTGAAAGACACGGGGGGCGCGCCTCGTGGTGCCGCCCAGCACGTCCAATGACCCGCCAATACCCATGCAGAAAGGCGCTTCGATGCGGTCTCGGTTCCGGGCCAGCCACTTCTCCTGGTGAGGCGATCCCATGGCTACAAAGAGCATATCCGCCTGTGAGTCATTGATCTTCCGGACCACGGCCTCGCTATCGTGGAAGTACCCATCGTTCCGGCCGACAACCTGCAGCTTCGGATACCGCTCGCGGAGCTTCTCGTAGGCCTTCTCATTGGAGTGCGGTCTTGCTCCCAACAGGAAGATCCTCAACCCCTTCGCCTCCGCATGGGTCAGAAGGTCAAAGAACAATTGAATCCCTGTGATCCTGTGGATCGCCCGTCCGTACAGAAGGCGGACAGCGGCGGCCATCCCGATCCCGTCGCAAACACAGAATTCCGCGGAGTGGATCATGGCCGAGAGCTGTCTGTCTTTCCAGGCCGTGTACACCTTTATGGGGTTGATCGCCACGCACGAGGTTCTGCGTCCTTGGAGCACGCTCTGGATAATGAAGCGGCTCGCATGTTCGTACGAGTCAAAGATCGTGACTGGTACCTCCATGATTTCGATGCGTTCCGGGGCTGTTGCCGTCATCCTTGCATACTCCAATGTCGTTGATGCGCGCGTGTTGAGCAGGATCGCCTGAAAAACAGAAAGCCGGGGCGCAGGCCCCGGGTCACAAAGAGAGGGACCGTGTCATGACTGGAATACGTTCGCAGCGTCCCCTTTCGCAGGTCTGGCGACAGGGACAACCTCCGAGGAATTCGGTCCCTGCCACCCGCCGAAGTCGGCCTCAGCGCAGCCTGGCGCGCCGTCTGGCATCTCTGATCCGGAACCCTACCATGATGAACACGATCAGCAGATACGGAACGAAGTACGCCACGGGATCCGCGTCGTTTCCATAGGACAGCGAACATCCCCCGCCCGCCGATCCGGCGGCGATTTCGTCCATCGCTGATGCCGAGATGAGGTAATAGGGAGTGAAATGGGTCGTCTTGAAGCGCATCGCCGCCACACTCGAACTCAGGGCCACATGTTCGATGTCCGTGATACCCTCCTGGCTCAGCCCCCCTGTCCTGGAATCATACCACCAGGGCGTCGGCCGTTCGTCGCCGAATTCGGCCATGGCGTAGGGAATCGTGATGGTCACGGGCTGGCTGAATTGCAGACCGCTCGGTGCGAACTCATACGCCAGAACACCTGACGCGGGTACGGCGGGGGCATTCTGGATTCTCGTAACGGTGATCGTCACATCCTGCGAGGCAGCCGCCGGAGGGACCACCACGGATACATCGTCGACGTTCGAGGGCATGGCCACACCCACCGTCCCACCCGCCGCGGCGGTCACTGCCTGCGAGGCGAGAACCTCGGGATCCCACGACGTCGTTCCGGCCTGATAGATCTCGGCGTTGTCGTCTCGATCATCCGTCCAGACAACATACGGGAACCCCCGGGAATCAACGCCGAGAGCCGGTTCGCTCTGTCCCGAACCGATCCCGCCATCCCCCACCAGCACATTCGTGTCGCCGGCTTCCTTGACTTCAACGAAGTACAGATCGGTGTCCTGACCGCTGTTTGTCGCATTTCTGCCGTCCTGCCAACACACGAAGACCCTTAATCCGTTGCCGAGACTGCCGGCCACGGCCACGGTCGGAGCCAGTTGGTCCGCTCCTGACGTATCGTCTGCCAGATTGATCCCCACCAGAGGACCGGCCGACAGCCCTTCCGTCGCAGCGTAGCGAACGTCGATATCTCCGGCCGCCTCATGGACCCACGCGAGATGCAGCCGGGCCCCCACCGCCTCCGTGGCCAGTGCTGGGGCGTACTGGTTGCCGGCGCCCGTTACGAGGGCAACGTTGGTCCACGGGCCGTTGTTGGATGCGGCACCGTAGACATCGGCCGATCCGCTGCGTACATCGGTCCAAACGATATAGACATTACCCGAAGCGTCCGCCGCGATATCTGGATCGGTTTGATCCGCTATGTTTGAGGTCACTCGTGCGATCGTCTGCGAGACGAACCCGTTGTTCGAACTGGCTACGTAGATGTCCGAATGGCCGTCGGAATCGTCCTCCCAGGCGACATGGCAGCCGGAGGCGTTGTCGACCGCAAGCGACGGCGCCGTCTGGCCGCCGTCGGAATCGGTGATGCGAGTCTCTGCGGACCAACCGACCCCATCCGACGATGTCCTGAGGTAGACATCCCAGTGGTTTGCCCTGTTGTCCTGCCAGACCACATAGAGCTTGTCATCCGGGCCGATGGCAATGTCCGGATTGGCTTGATCTGCGGCATCCGAGGTCAGCCGGGTCGGCTCGGAAAAGCGGTCTCTTTGCGGCGTCCACATGCTCACGTAGATGTCCCGTTGCCCGACGGGACCCGCATGCCAGACCACCCAGAGATTGCCGTCGCTGTCCGATGCCGTGGCCGGATGGCCTTTATCCAGGCCCGCCGGTCCCCAACTGACCCGTCGGTTACCACCAAAGGCCCACATTTCGGTCGTGAACGAGTACACGTATTCACTCATGGCGTTGCCGTTCAGGTCGGCGGCATTGACGCGCACCGTGACCGTCTCACCGAAGGCAAATTCCGTTTTTGATTGATAGGTGTACGTGTAAGACGTTTTGCTGCCGGTGCGCCGGCAAATTGCCGTGTCACTATCACCATAATGGGGTCCCCCGCCGGAATACACCGTCGTGCCGTCGATGGAGATGGTGACCGTGTCGGCATCCACACCTTCCCCCTCGTCCGAGACTTGTAGGACCACCAAGGAGTTGCGGGGAACCTGCACGGCATCGGCCTGCGGAGAGCTGGCGACGGCCACCGGGGGCGCATCATCGACGACGGCTCGCGTGAAAACAGCCGTGATCGACTTGTTCGCATTCATCGTGATGGTCGTCGGGTTCGTGCTGCCGGAAAGGTCGCCCGACCAGTTC
>DAOTJE010000040.1:14426-37093 GCA_035448545.1 Sedimentisphaerales bacterium
TGCTCTGGTTCGGCGTCTTTGTGACCGTGCCGTGCACCCCGCTGACGCTCAGCGTATACGTGGTCGGGGCGACAGCGGCAAAATTGGCCGTGACCGACTTGTTCGAATTCATCGTGATGGTCGTCGGGTTCGTGCTGCCGGAAAGGTCGCCCGACCAGTTCGTGAACGCATACCCGTCGTCCGCAATCGCCTGCACCGTCACCGTCGTACCGGCGCTGTAGCTGCTCTGGTTCGGCGTCTTTGTGACCGTGCCGTGCACCCCGCTGACGCTCAGCGTGTACGTGGTCCCCACCGAGGCGTATTCGAACGCGCCGATATCGGGGGCCGCACCGTAATACGGCAGGCTCACGCCCTGACCGGCACTCCAACTCAGGGTCCGGTCCACCGTGATGCGGTTGTTACTGTAGTCGATGCTTACAATCCTCGCCGTCTGCGCCTGTCCCTCCAACTGGATCAGATCTCCCTGCTCCCCGGGTATGCTCCAGCCATCGTAGAAATAGGCCGCGTCTTGCACCGGAATGAGCGTTCCGCTGCCAGACGAGGTGGTGGTGGTCAGAAACGCTCCGGCATCAATCAAAGGCGAGTTGGATGTCAACCGCAGATCTCGGCCGGACGCATCAACAAAGGCCGGAGCAGCCGTAATGCCGTCATACCAAACCTGCGGGTACTTGGCCTGCAAAGCATCCAGTGTGGTCGCACCGTCAGGATAGTAATACAGACTGGCCCCTGTGAACCGGTTGTTCACGAAGCGATTTCGTTCACTGGAATCATCGCCCCAGTGGTACACGTCATATTGCACCTGTTCGAAGAAGACGTTGTTCTTTATGATGTTGCCATAGACCGGTTCCGTTGTGTTGGTCTCGATTCCCACGAAGTTGGCATAGAACGTGTTGAAGTACACACGGTTGCGCAGGCATCTGGCTCGTTCATATGAACTCATGGACATCTGGCCGTTGTTGATGAGCACGTTGTTTCTGACCACGCAGTTCGACGACCCCAACTGGATCGCCTTGTGATCCTTCCGGGGCATGCTTCGGTCCCGGTCGGAGCCACACACGTTCGCCTGGTAATCTGCTCCGGAATCGATGATTTTGTTCCCTTCGACGAGGGTCCAGTCTGCATTCTGATCGACCGCCAGGGAGCTGTGCCAAGGGTTGGTAAACTCATTGTTGCGAATGACGTTCCATGAAGTTGCTGCCGCCGTTCCCTGCATGTCCAGACATTGATGGGAACCGTAGGCAAACCGATTGCCCTCGATCAGATTGTATCGCGCGCCGCCTCGGCAATACAGAAGATCGGCAGGCCCGGCATCGGCCTGGGTGTTGGGACCGCAGACTCCAATGAACGTGCAACCGGTGATTCGATTCCATTCGATTCCATATTTCATGTAGATCCCCGCCCATCCGGTACGCGATCCCTCCATGTGACAGTTCGCGATAACGTTGTGCGTGGAGCTATGCGATGTATCATCACCCTCCATGTTGACCCAGTACCGCTGAACATCCTCAATCCTCAGCCCGTCGAGCACAATGTAATGCCTGTTCCGGAGATCGACAGCATCCGTTACACCTGTAATGACAGCTCTCTCCCCCTGATAGGAGGCATACGTGATGGCGTTGCCTGAGGTACCCGAACGGCCGGGTCTGAGGACTTCCACGTAGGTTCCTTCTCGAATGTACACAGTATCCCCCGGTTGCACCTGGGAATTCGCTTTGCCCAACGTACGCCAGGCGGAAGCCAGAGATTGCCCATCGCTGCTGTCATTGCCCCGTTGCGCATCGACATAGTATATGGCGGCATGGGCGTTCATCGCGCAAGCCATCGCCAAGAGCACGCCCCCAGCGCACGCTTTCAGACTGTTTCGTGTGTAGAAGACCAGCATGGCAGGATCCTCAGTAAGAACGCCTCAGCCACAAATGGGCTGCGTGGGCCGTTTGCACACGGCAAGCCTTTGATTCAGATGGATGACTCTCTGTTATCACATTGCCCGGTCAACGTCCGCCGCACCGATAAACTTTAGCAATTGCAGAACCCGACTCAAACGGGCCGTGGCAGACATCCCTGCCACACGCCGCAGGAATGGCAATTGTCGGGCAAAATGCTCAAAATCCCCCCTCCAATCGAGGATCAACTGCACGCAGTTATCGGGGCTTGCCGGCACGCGCAATAGTAGCCTGTCAGTGCGCGAAAAGCCCAGGCCTGGGACCATCTCATGTAGATCAGCTTGGTACGCACCAGGGGGACCTTGCGAAAATAGAAGCCTCCCTTCTTGTCGTACAGGTTCTTCAGCATCCAATGAAGAATCGTCTCGGTCAGGCGGCGGTACCTCTGTCCTTCGGCTGAGAAGAAGCAGATGGCCTCGGTCGGGCTGTGAATGTCTATGGGGTATGTCCGGTCACAATAGTACTTGGGCGTTCCATCTTCTAGAAAGAACTTCTCTGCATAGTATCGCACTCCCCGTTCATAGTTGCTTCGCCAGGAGGAACACTCGTGAAACCCCCGAAACCGCCGCAACGATTCCAGGACATAGCCCGTGTGGAAAGAATCCACCCACCGCCGACCTCGGGCCTCCGCATAAGGCCAGGCGCCATCCTCTCGCTGGTGATTCACACAGTACTGCATGCTCCGGCAGGCGATCTCTTGCAGGCGCGCATCGGCGGTCAGGGTCCCGATACGGAACAGCAGGGACGCTCCCAGAGCGTTTGCGTTATGCACGTAGTCGCGGTCCATCGGGGTGTAGCTGAAACAGAATGTCTCGCCTTCCACGTTCCGATTCAGATCATTCAACACAAACTCTTTGGTTCCGACGGCCATATCGAGGGCGGTCGTGAGGCCCGCGCTTTCGTATGCGTCGAGCAGCGCATGACCGATGAAGGCCGTATTCACAATCGTCGGCATGTATCGCGGTCGATAGACGACTCGCGACTGCCACGGGAAGTTGTAGCCCCAGCACGGCCCTGAATAACCCGCGGACATGGTCTCCCCGAGAAGACAAATCAAGCGCTTCATTCTGTCCAATACCGCTTGCTCCCGATGGGTTCTGTAGAGGCGCGCGTAGCCCTCCAGGAACAGCCCCAGCCCCTTCGGGTTATGCCCCGGACGGACGAGCAGAACCGGACGGAGATTCAGAGGACATCTTCGCAGGAACTGAGTAAAGGCTATGCGCAGCCACTTCGACCCGGAACCAGCAAATCTCAGTATGGGGCTGTTCAAGGCATCGTAGGGATCCCAGCCCGCATAGTCTCTCCGCTCGACGTAGGTCCGAAGACTGTCCAGATGGGTCTCGACATCGGCTGCGACAATGGACATCTTTCAATGAACCCGAGTCTCCTCGCCGCGACGCGCACCGGCCGACACACGAACGGTCGCACAGCAAGCCCCGGCGCCGGTCGGGAAAACAACATGTTCGGCGCCGGGAACTTCCTGCACAACACTCCTGTAGACCGACTCCATCCTCCGGGCGACGCAGGAGGCCAGAAAATGCGTTTTGGCATATTCATGGTTGTAGCGTGAGATTTGATCCCTCAAACCCGGATCAACAACCAATCGCTCGATCAAGCGCGCCAATACGCGGCAGTCGGTGCTTTCGGTCATAAATCCCATCGTGCCGTCGGCGAAGAAATCCCTCAGCCCCCCAACGGCTCGTGTCACTACCGGCAGACCGAATACCATCGCTTCCGCGATCGAGGTGGGCATGCCTTCCCCATGAAACGAGGGCAGGACATACACGTCTGCATTTCGGAAGGCTTCCACCTTCTGGACACCTCGCAGGTTACCCAGGAATTCCACGCCCTCGATCCCCAGCCTGCGCACGTATGCCTGGCTGGCGGGCAGGCCCGCTCCGTCTCCAGCGATCATCAGCCTCAGACCGGAGTGCCTGCCTTTGAGCAGGCGGAAGGCGTCGATCGTCTCATAGATGCCTTTATCCCGTTCGACACGAGCGAGAAACAGCAGGCTCGTCGCACATCGGGGGTTCGCGGCCAGCCGGTCCTCCATCACAAAGTGCTCCAGCAGTTCATCGGCGACCATCGTGGTCTCCAGGTAAACGGGACGCGCATATCCCCACGCCCGGAGCACCTGCTCGAACTGCCGTGCCAGCACCACCATCGCATCCGCACTAAAGTAGATCCGCTGGAACCATCGCAGTCTGCGCCCTGTCAGACAGGCCTCGAACCGTTTGCTCCAGCCATGGAAAGACACAACCGTTTTGAGCCCTCGTCTTTTTGCGATGTAGAGCAGGATCCCGTCTCTGATTACCGCCTTCCATGCAAGAGACGGATTCAGATGGACAATGTCCCAAGACTGCTCGCCCGTCTTTCGGTAGAAGCCAAGACTGTCTGCGATCAAACGGGACAGGACGTTCCACCAACTCTCCTGGTGGTCGCGACCACCAACAACGCACAGGTCGACCTGTGCATCAAGGTATCGGCGGAGGATGCCGACGTAGTTCGCCACGCCGCCCTGCTTGCTGATTTCGGGACTGGTAATGAGCACTCGCATGTTCCAGATCACCGCCTCATACCGGATATAGAACCGGTCATGGAACGCCCGTTTCCTTGCGTCTTGCCGGAGGGCTTTAAACGAAGCAATCGACGAACCGCAGCGATGGGCCACAACGGCCCCGCGAACACTTCGTCAGCCGACGAGATGCGTGTGGTTGGGAGACGCCAACAAAGCAACGAGATAGAAATACACATAGCTGAGCTGCCCGCAGGTAGGAAGCGAACTCGAATAGCAGAGATGACACATCAGTAACACACCGAACGCCGCCTTCGTTCCGAAGTACAGAGCCGGCCAATATCCGCTGCGCGCGCGGAACCCTGCCCGCCGCAACCACTGAAACAGGCAGACATGAAACAGCAAATACAGCGCCATGCCGGGCAGGCCAATGCTTATGGCGTCCCGCGTCCAGCCGGTGATGCCGTACGCGATCCTGAGTGTGTCGAAGCGTCCCCCCCTACCCATCACGGCCGAAGGCCCCCAGCCAAACAGGGCCGTGGCTTCGTTGCCCTGCAACAGGCTGACAAGAACACGCTGTGATGTCGCCATCCGCCCCTCGGTTTGGCCTGACCGGTCTTCCCTGCTGTTGTACTCGCGCGCACGCTGCCATGCGTAAACGGTCCGCTCGACGATGCCGCCGGGCCCGCTCAGACTGATGCCCTTGCTTTGCGTGACACCGAACAACAACAGGGGGGCAAGACCAAGGAAGACCACGCTTCCCCTCAGCAACCGGCGGAGGGCAGGCCACGTGCGAGCCTCAACAACGTGCCAGCCCAAAATGAGAAAATACAGGGAAGGGCCGAACAGGTAGATGGCTCGCTTGCCGCTGGCATACCCCACCAGGAAGAAGATCCAGGCAAGCACGAGTATCCCCGGATTCTCGCGATAATACAGGTACAGGGGCACGACAAGCGCCATGGCCAGAAGCGGAAACTCGGTCGCCATGGCCCCCCCGTCGGCATAGAGCGCTCCCACATGGGCTTCGACCCGTTCTCCCCGCACAAACACTTCGTGTGCCGATGCCGCAATCTGGAGAAGGAACAGCAGAGCGATCGTCGTGTTGAGGTGGGTCACGGCCGTCTTCGTCAGGGGCGTGCTCCAGGTCGCGGCGAAAACAACGTAACCATATATGACGTACCGACAATACAGCAGTGCCACAAACATGCTGTCGCCGTTGTAGATCGCCGAGACCATGGTCCAGATCGCATACATGACGATCCAGAGAAGCCCCGGCGCCCACCGGGACACCCCTCTGTTGATCAGATGCATCAGGATCAGGAACACAGGCGTCTCAACCAGGATCTTCACGACCGCAGAGGATACACCGATTCGCTCTATGTAACCCTGCGTATAAACGACGAAGAAGAGCACCCCCAGTACCATCGGGAATGCCATGTCCGTCTTGACACGCACCTCAGAAGCAGCGGGGTTGTCTATCACGTAAGCCAGCATGGCCGTGAACTACGGAAGGTGAGATTGGCGGATTGTCTGAATGTAAGGAATCAAGTTCCGATGGACAATACGATCCCATGAGGCCTCCGGACAACAGTGACGGATTGCCTCTGAGTCAAACTCCTGCCGCCGGTCATAGAACCGCTTCAGTCCCTGGTAAAAATCCTCCGGCGTGTCTTGTATCAGCACTCCGTTGAGCCGATTGACGACCTTCCTGTGTTCCGTGGTCGCCGTGGCGATGACCGGCATGCCCGCGAGCAAATACTCGAAAGTCTTCGTAACGGGCTGGCGATCGTAGATGTCGTTGATGGGCACATAGGAGACACCTATATTGCAGCGTTCGAACATGTCCCGCAATCGCGTCTGATGCGTATAGCCCGGCAGATGCACGACACCGTCGAGCCCGTGCTGACGGACCATCCGGGTCAGTCTCTCAAGCTGCCCGTTATGGCTGCCACCTACGATCGTGTAGGTAAGAGCCATGCGATCGCCATAGTCTTGCAGGAAACGCCTGAAGCCGATCACTGTGTCCTCGATTCGTCTGCCATCCAGCGTCCCGACGTACAGAAGGTCGAACCGATCGAATCGTCTCGCAGGCAGGGTGAGCCGCTCTGCCCCCAACGGGAGGATGTGAACTCTTTCGGAAGGCAAGTGAAGGCGATCCGCCAAGCCTTGGGATACGACCGAGATATTTCGGAACAGACGGCACTCCCACCGCATCAGCCGATCCTCCCACCGCCGCACGAACGCATTCGGATGGATCGATCCGGTCCGGATATCGACGACCATTCGCACGTGGCGGCCCCACCACCGCAGCATAGCACAACCCGGAAAGTAGTTGATGAACACCACTCCGCGGCATCGTCGGACCTCTCGTGCAAAGGCGGCAAGCAGCCGAAGATAGCGGCGACACCGGCACCCTTTGTATCCCACGTACTTGACGACGGCTCCGTCCAGGGCAAGTCTGGGATTTCCCACATCGAAGCCTACGTACGTGATGCGCAGGCGCTCCGCGGCGAACTTCGCGTAGTAATACGTATCCAAGTGGTAGCCAAATTGCGTTCGATTCAGAATCAACAGATCGTCTCTGCCGTCGCCAGCCATAGACAGCCCGTTCACCGGATACCCGTGAGAAGTGCAGTTATCTGCGCCATGTTCACACTCATGGAGTGGTATCTTCGAGCGTACTGCAGGGCCCGCGCCCCCATCGCCTCGCGCAGCGCTGTGTCGCGTGCAAGCCTTCCGGTATCTTCGACCAGACCTTCGAAGGATCGACTGTGAAACCCCATTTGTCTTGTTTTCAGCAGATCGTCAGGATCCACGTTCAGACTGACAACAGGTACACAGCGAAGCCATGCCTGTATGAACGTGCAGGGAAAACCCTCATACGCACTCGTATTCACGAGTATGTGCGACTGTGCCAAGACCTGGTTGACACGATCAAGAGGCTGCTCTCCCATGTAGGTGAAGCCTTTCAATCCGACCATTTCACGCTCCAGCCGCCGCTGGTAGGATCGATACGCGGGCCGTCCGATCATCACGAATCGGATGCCTTGGCAATCATCAAACTCCCGAACCAGGCGAAGAAACACCTCGGGCTGTTTCAATGGTTTCAGGTTGGCTACCCAGACGACAGTCACAGGCCCCGGCTTGACGATCGGTCCATCCGGCGCCGGCTGCGGCGTGCCAACAATCAGATCACAACGACGGCCATAGCGGTCGTAAAGGAGTTGGTCCTGATAGCGGGCCTGCCCGATGATCGCGTCGGCGGATCGAATCCCGTGCGCGGTCCATCGTCGGTCAATGTAGTCGAAGAGCGCGGTACGAAATGACACCCACGGTTCCGGACAGATGTCTCTCTCGCTGGCAATATGCCATACCATCCGACAGCCGTTCTTCTTCGCGTAAGAGGCAGCAATTCCTGTAAACGCGCAGGCGACGCTTTGGTAGATGACCTCGGGCCGAATTCGATCCAACACTCGGAGAAGGTCTGATCGATACAGGAAGTAGTTCTTTCCAAACCTTCGGGAACCGGTCCGTACCTTGAGCGGGATCACATGAACGTCTTGCGAAAACCACTCTGTGACATGGGGGGACGTACAGACATAGAATACGTGATGACCGAGCTTGGCCAAGCTCTGGGCAATCAGACATATGCGGTATTCCGCACCGCCGAATGCGTCGGCGCAATGATGCTCAGTCACAATCGCGATCCGCATGCGATCTACCCCGAACATCCGTACCATCGCCACGCAAGGCGACCGAATCGAAACGTTCGACCTCTAACGCCCTCAGGCGTGCAGTTGCACAGACCCTTGGGAGAGGAACGGTCGGACGGGGCATGGTCGGTGCTCCCAACAGGGCAACTACGGTCCTTTCGGGAACAACACCTGAGGCGGCAGGGTGCTTCTTTCCCGGGCTGTAGGACCTTCTGGAACGACCGCTTCGATCGGATGACAATAGCAGGAGTATCCGCCGTAGCGGTAACTGCTGCGCCGGCGCGGTGCGGCGTTGACCACCACACCCAGAACACGGGCACCGACTCCCGCCAGTTCGGCGTAGGCATGGATGCTGTCCCTTCGGGTCGAGAGCCCTGCCCGCAGGACAAGAACCACACCATCGCATCGAGCGGCCAGGATCTGCGCATCCGTGAGCAACAAGACCGGCGGTGAGTCGATCAGCACACGGTCGTATTGGCCGGCCAGGATCGCAATCAGCCTGCGAAAACGGTCGTGGTTGAGCATCTCGCTCGGGCTGGACACCTCCGGGCCACAGGTCAAAATGTCCAGACCATCGGTGCCGCTGGGCTCGATCGCGTCCTCCAGGGGTACCTGGTCGGCCACCACGGAACTGAGCCCCTTTTGCCGGCGGTCCTTCTTGAAGATTCTGTGCTGTTTCGGCGTGTGGCAATCCGCGTCCACGATCAGCACTCTCTGGCCGGCCTGGGCCAGCGCCAGAGCCAGATTGCTGACCACCGTGCTCTTGCCCTCTCCGCAGACCGGTGAAGTGACCAACACCGTCTTGGCGTGCCCGTTGAAAGTGCCGAGAAGAAGAGGGGTCCGCAGCCGGCGGAACGCTTCCGCCTCCGGCCCCGTCGGACAGATGCGCACCATCTGCGCCCGCAGGATCCCGCTGCGCATAGGCGGGCGGATCGTCGGAATGACGCTCAACACCGGCAGCCTCAGCAGCGACGAGATCTCCTGCCAAGAGCGCAGCCTCTGGTCGCACAACTCCCGGACCAGCGCCAGCCCCACGCCGGCGCACAAGCCCAGCAACACGGCGATCGCCGTCAGCCTGGCTTTCCTGGGCTCCGAGGGCACACTGGCGGCGGTCGCCCGCTCCAGGATGGTAACGGTCAATCCTCCGACCGCCTCGGTGACGCTGAGCTCCTTGATCCGGTCGTCCAGGATTCCGGAGGAATCCTTGGCCTCCTCGTAGTCGGACTGCAATCTGGCGTATTGAGCCAGTTCGTCGTTCAGCAGCAGAATCTGCTGCCGCTGCGCTTCACATTGCGCCGCCAGTTCTTCTTCCTTCTGCACGGCGGCCGCATATTCCTGGCGGAGGATGGCCAACTGGCCCCGGACGAAGGATCGGTCGAGTTCGGCGATCTCTCCCTGGACTCGCTTGATTTCGGCATCCAGCGTGGCAATGGCCGGATGCTCGGGCCTCAATTCCAGCAGGACATCGGCTCTGTCCCCTTGGAGACGCGCCAGTTCGGCCTGCAACGAGGCCATTTTGTTCGCGGCCGTGTCCTCCATGCGACGACCCTGCCGAGCCTCCAGGAGTTGTCGCAGGGCCGCCGGATCTTCCGCCAGACTCAGAGCGGTGTCATAGAAGTGCTTGATCTGGCGCGTGGCTGTTTTCGCCTCGCCCCGTTGCATCAGGAGTTGCTCCATCTGACGCAGAAGAACATGGTTGGCCTGGTCCGAGCCGAGTGCCAGACTCTCATTCTGTCGTTTGAACTCCAGGAGGCGTTGGTACTTCTCGGCCACGTCGGCGTCGTAGTGAACCCGCGCCTCTTCCAGGATCTTCAGCAGCGCGGCTGCCGCGTCACGCTTCTGTGCCGCATGGAACGCCACGTACGCATCGACCACAGCGTTGACAATCTCGGCCGCTTCCCCGGGATGGGCCCCCTTGAACGAGAGATTGATGATCCCGTCCATCTTGCCGACCTCGGTCTCCAGACCCTTACGCAAGGTGGTGCGTTTGTCGCCGGCCTCGGCAAATGTCTGCATCCGCTCCGTGTCCAGTGAGTCCAGCGCGTTGGCAAGCACCGGATTCGATCGGAGCACCTCCGCCTGGGTATAGAGATAATTGTCCTGCTTGGTCATGACCCCTCGTTCCGCGTCGCGGAGCACTTTCGGAATCTCCTGCTCGACGTAGATGCGCGCCGTGCTGACATAGAGCGGCGTCACGCGTCGCAGCAGCAGGTGCGCCACGACCAGCGCCAAGATGCCTGCGCCGACGATCATCAGCGGATGACGCAGGAACGCCTCGATGAGAATCCCCGGAGGCATCCAGTGGTCCGCGGGCGTCTCGGCGGGCCGATGGTGCGGGCTCCTGCAGACTTCTGTGTCCATCTTGGTCCTCCCACATTGACCGGACTGTGCCGTCAGTCGTTGTCCCACAGATCCCCCAGGTCGACCCACGTGCCCACGCTGAGTCGCACCACCCTGTTGATGAACGCGGTGGTGCGCGTGCGTGGCGTGTGCTCAATGGCCACCAGGTCACCCGGCCTCACGGATACGTTGAGCCGATCGGTATACTGCTCATCCTCGATCAGCTTGAAAGCCAGCCGCAGAATGGTCCCGTCGCGCTTCAATCGGTAGATGGTCGCATAACGCGGATCGACCTCCATGTCCAATCCCCCCGCCAGGGCGATCACCTGCGCCAGGTTATACCGAGCGTGGGGTGGGTACTCGAAATTCCCCGGGTTCCGCACCAGCCCCAGGACCGAGATCAAGGGCATCTGAACCGGCTCCACCACCACCGTGTCACCTTCCGCCAGCGCCACATCCTTGAAGGGGATATTCATGCCCACAACGGGAAGCACAATGACTCCGTCCTCTGCTTCTTCCTCGGAATCCGGCACTCCGCCGGATGCGGGCGGGTTGGTCGAGGCCAGGAGGTCCGGCTCCAAACGAGGCGGTTCTTCCAGGCCGCCTGCCTCGGCGGCATCTCGTTCCGGCGACGGCATCGCCCTGCCACTCTCGCGTGACCGTGCCAATCTTACAGGTCGCGGCGAAGCAGCCATATGTACCGAACCCCACGAGGACATCGCCGGACCGGTCGCCGTCGTGCGTGCCGGTGCAACCGTCCGCGCCGGCGAGGCCGCAGCGGGCTGCGGCGCGGGCCGGCTCTGCACAGGGCGCGCCGCACCGTCCTGCAGGGCATTGGCTCGGGCCTCCGACCCGATCACACGCACGACGGCCGCCCCAGCCGCCGAAATCCCCCCGGCTTCGGTCAGCAGCGAGACCAGCGTCATCTGATCGGCCCGAAGGGTGTACACCCCTGGTTTCTCCACCACTCCTGCAATGTAGACCTTAGCCGTCCTGTATTCGAGGACGCGCACATAGATCGACGGTCGGTTGACCGCATAGGACGCATAGGCCTTGACCACGTTGACCTCGATCTCTGCCAGAGACTTGCCGGCGGCATCCAGTTCGCCCACCGCCGGCAGAGCAATGGTACCCTCATCGCTGACGCGGCAGATGAACGGCTCATCTCTGCCGTTCTGTTCCCGAGCCGAACGAATTTCGGCCCCGGAGACGGCACGGAGCAGGGCGGGCATCGTGAACTCAAGAACATCACCCGGTACCACACGATAGGGGCCGGTGTGCAGTTTGGCTCGGTTGATGCGGTCCATGTCTATGGGCGGGATGATGGGGTCTGCGGCTTCGAACGCGGCGATCTGGTCCGCCGTCGGCAAACGCACATTGTCGCTGCAGCCGGCCAGACCCAGAAGCACCAGGAGCATAACGGCCCCCGCCATCCTCCGGCATGGGTAGTTCCCGACGCGCGCGAAATTGTCTCTCATCCAGGCCATCTCAGCCTCCACTTCATCATCATTGGGTAGCGCTGTCTGACGCAAATGGCACGTAGATTTGCCTATCCTGTGCCGCACGCCGCAGGCGCAGGACACGCCGCGTCTGACGCCGAAACGAATGTGACGTCGGCTAGGTATCGGACGGCAATCCCTTGTATCTCCCGCAGGTAGAGGGGATTCATGACAATGATCGTGTCCGGGCGATGCCGCGTCAGCGACGGCGGCCCAATGATCTCCTGCCCTGTCCCGGGAATGAACTTCCCCTGTTTGCGGGGGTGAATGTCCACGACACATCCGAGCGTGTCGTAAGAAAGACCGAGCACATTCAAGAACATGATGCCTTTCGTTCCTGCCCCCCACGCCACGATCTGCCGACGGCGCTCGTGCCAATCGGCGAACCGCATCCGCCAAGAATCCACCGTACGTTGAAAGAGGTCCTGAAACTCCGCACACGGACTCCGCATGTCGCCGGATTCACCTGCTTTTTCCCCATGGCTTTTCGCCACACAGGCCGGCCGGCCTTCGATCGTCAGAAACTGCCCCTCATAGCGTTCGCAAGTCTGCAGCACCTCAAAGCCGGCCGCCTCGAACACCCACTCCAATGATTCACGGGCGAAGTAGTTGCAGTGCTCATAGAGTATGTCCCAGATCGCCCCGCGCAGGAACGTATGCCTGGCATCGGGGACTTCGAAGAATACGATGCACTCGTTTCGTCCGTCGAGCGTCCTTCGCAGCCCCTTCAGGAAGCCGAGCGGATCGTGGATATGCTCCAGAACGTGGCGGCAGCAGACCAGGGCGGGATGGTGTTGCTCGTGCTGCCGCGAATAGGTGTCCGCCACAATCCGCACGCCGGACACCTCTTGGTCGGCCGATGCGCTACGCGGATCGCAGCTCGGATCGAATCCGATCCCGCGATTTCGCCCGATGTCACACAGCAGCCTCAGGAAATAGCCGTCGCCACAGCCGATCTCGATGATCTCCTTGCCATAAAGGTCGTACTTCCGGATCAGTTCTTCGGCGATGCGCGTCGCGTACTTGCGGAAGTGCGGCGAAGCGGACAGAGGATTCCCATAGTGTGGGCCATATTGGGCCTTCTGTGGCTCGAAGGCGGCGTTGTGGATGAAACCGCACCGATGGCAGACTACGAGTCGCATGGCAGCCCGCTCGGCACGGAGCGCCTGCTCCCGCGTCTCGTGCAGGACGTTGCAGAAGACCGGCACGCGCTCCCACATGAAGATCGTCTTCACCTCCAGACCGCCGCAGACCGGACATTCCGATGATCTCATTCACTCACCTCGTTCCGCTCAAACGGGCACACCCAATGTGACAGGAAGCAGCTCCGCCGTCAGACCCAGTCGTGACAGGTCGCGCCGGATCTCATCGCAGTAGATCGGATTCATGACGATGATCTGGTCGGGCCGGTACTCGGTCAGAGACTCCGGCGAAACGATCTGATGGCCGGTGCACGGGAGAAACTTGCCGTGTTTGTAAGGATTGATATCGACGACGCATCCGATCGCATCGCCACAGTTCAGGGTAGTCAGGAAGGCCACCGCTTTGGAGCCCGAACCCCACAGAACCACCCTCTTGCCCTCCTCGCCGGCTCGATTCAACGCGTCTGTCCAGTAGACCACAGCTGAGCCGCACGTCTGCGCAAAGCCTTCGATGACATGCTTAAGCGATGACACCTGTTCTTCCAGCGGCGAGAGACTCACCGGGTCACCCGAGGGATAGGCGGTGATGATGATGTACTGATCGTCGAAATCCAGGTACAACTGGTCGACGTCGAACCCCGTCGCCCGGAAGAGCCTGGCGAGCGATCCCGGCGTGAAGTAGCTGCAATGCTCATAATAGAGATCCCAGAAGGCGCCTTCGCGCAGAATCCGGAGCGTGTCGGGGACCTCAAACACTACGAGTGTCTGCGTCCGCTCGCCGATGGCGTCCCGGATCATACGCAGGAATCGCTGCGTCCGGCCGATGTGTTCGAGCGTATGTCGACAGCATACAACGTCCGCTTCCAGATGAGCGTATCGCTCGGAGTAGAAATCCTGGATGAAGCTCACCGAAGGCACGCGGCCGGATGGATCACGTTCCGGGACATAGGCCGGGTCGATACCGATGCCCTGATTGCCGCCCATCGCACAGATCTGGGCCAGGAATTCGCCCTTTCCGCAGCCGATCTCCAGGACTCGCTTTCCCCGAATGTCATAGTCGTTGATGAGCCGATCGCACAGCCCCTCGGCAAATGTCCGGAAGCGGGCGGAGAATCCCTGTGTCTCCTCGTATTGTGCCGAGTAGTGCTGCTCGTGCGGATCGAAGGACGTGTTGCTGATGAAGCCACACGCCTCACAGAAGCTCAGGCACAACTGTCCCGTCGGATATGCCATCGCTTCGTCTCGATCGCAGATGAGAAGACAGCTGTGAACCGGAACGGCGTCTACGCGATAGAATCCGAGCATGTCTTCGGCTCCACAACTTGGACACGCATGCTGCGTGTCGGCCCGCATCTCAAGAGACAAGCGGTCGAGAAGATTACAGGTACGCGATCTCATACCATCTCCTGTTGGTGTGCCTCGTTAAAACGGCCCGAGTTCTTCATGAAACGTCGCCTCCCCCGCCCGAAGACGTCGGCCCGGCGAAACGCTGCTCAGACGATCACCGGCTCGGGAATGGGAATGATGAACCGGCCGCCCCGCGCCACATACTCTCTCTGCTGGCTCATGATTTCGTCCTTGAAGTTCCACGCGAGCAGCAACAGGTAATCGGGCATCCTCTCCAGCACCTGCTCGGTCGGCAGGATGGGCTGGTGCATCCCCGTCATGTACTTGCCCTGCTTATGGGGGTTCTTGTCCACAATCGCCTCGACCCAGTTCCGGTCGATCCCCACGTAATTGAGCAAGGTGCAGCCCTTGGCCGCCGCCGCGTAAGCCATGATCCGGCGCTGATCGGATTTCAGGCTGGTCAGCAGACTGCGCAGCCGGTCCTTGATATTCGCCACCGCTTGCGCAAAACGGCAGTAATACTCAAAGGTGTCGGCTCCGCAGGCCTTCTCGTCGGCAAGATAGTCTCTGACGGATGACGTAACAGCCTCGTGGGGCTCGACGTACAACCGAAGCGATCCCCCGTGAATGGCAAGCGGCCGGACCTCGTTGAGATAGAGATCGTGACGTCGAAACAAATGATCCAGGGCGGTCACGGAGAAGTAACACAGATGTTGGTGATAGATCGTGTCAAATTCGCAGTGGTCGATCAGGTTCTTCACGTAGGGGACCTCGATCACGGCCACGCCGTCGTCTCGCAGCAGTTGCCGGATCCCCTCCACGAATCCGTTGGTGTCCGCCACATGGGCCAGTACGTTGTTCGCATGGATCACATCCGCCTTCTTACCCTCGGCGCAGAGGCTCCGGGCCAAATCCTCGTTGAAGAAGGTGCAACGGGTGGGCACTCCGATTCTCTCGGCGGCCTGGGCCGGCCCCTGGGCCGGATCGATGCCGAGGCATGGAATGCCCACATCCACGTAGTTGCGAAGCAGATACCCGTCGTTGCTCGCCAGCTCCACCACAAAACTCTGCGGGCCAAGCCGGCGGCGGGCAATCAACTCCAGCACGTTCTGCCTCGAATGCTCCAGCAAGCTGGAGGACACCGACGAGTAGTACGGGTAGTCCCTACAAAACAGCTCTTCGGGATCGACCGTCTCCAGAATCTGCACGAGCGTACAGTTCCGGCAGAAAGCCACCTGAAGGGGATACATGGGCTCCTTCTCTTCGAGCTGTGCCTTCGTCAGCAGCCGGTCCGCCAGCGGTGAATTGCCGAGATCCAGGAAGACCTCCAGATCCGCCTTTCCACAGACCCGGCAAGTGTGTCTATTACCATTCAACATATCCGCACTCCTTATGTGTAGCTCTTCGCTTCGTGTGTCGCGGCGGCCCAAGTCCCCTCGCGGCCGTCGCGGTCACACGTCGGGATGGTGTGGGATGCGCCCGGCCTCCACCGCAAGGTCCGATCGAGTTGCCCCGTCTCCAGCAGATGACGGATGTGGGCGATGCGCTGAAACCGTATTCCTTCAAACTCTTCGAGGGTGACCCTATGCTGCTTGTATGCCGCATACAGCTCCTGGGCCCCGCGCCGGGCGTTCCAACAAGGCCGGAAGGCGGACACCGTCCGCGGCAGTTTGTCGCAGTTGACCCGGTAGTTCCGAGAATCGGGTGAAGCGCCTTGGGCGAAGCTGATCTGACAATCCGGGATGGTCTGCCCTACGATTGCCGCGATCTCTCGCACCTGGAGGTTCTCTTCGGTTCGTCCGACGTTAAACGCCTCGTTATGGATAAGCGGCTGCGGAGCCTCCAGAACCGCCAGAAACGCACGCGAGATATCTTGAATATGAACAATGGGTCTCCACGGACTGCCATCGCTCTTCATCCGGATCTGTCCCGTCGTGTAGGCCCAGGCGGCCAGATTGTTGAGCACGAGGTCGAAGCGCAGGCGCGTCGAAACGCCGTAGGCCGTGGCATTTCTCAAAAAGACCGGAGAGAACGTGTCACAGGCCAGTCGGGCAATCTCGCCTTCCGCCAGGACCTTGGACCGGCCATAGGGAGTCACCGGATTGAAAGGAGATTCTTCCGTCAGTAGCTGATCGCCGGCGGCCCCATAGGTGCTGCAGGAGGAGGAGAAGATGAACCGCCCGACGCCCGCTTCCCTGGCCATCTCGGCCAGACGGACCGAGGCCTGGTAGTTGATGGCATAGGTCAGATCCGGATCGAGACTCCCCAGGGGATCATTCGACAAGGCGGCGAGGTGGCATATCGCATCGTATCCCTCGAGATCCGGCCTCTCGACGTCCCGAATGTCCTTCTCGACAAAGGGGATCGCCGGAACCTTCGGTCCGAAGGTGCATCGCCTGTACAGGTCACTGTCCAGCCCCGTGACCTCGTGTCCCGCATCCTGGAGCATCGGACCCAACACCGTGCCGATATAGCCTTGAGATCCCGTGACAAGCACACGCATCGTTCAACCCCCTATAACCTGAGCCATGGTCGCATTCGTGGTGTCCCGCCGTTCCGGATACGCACGCATCCGTGCGCCGGCGTCTTCCCATACCTTCCACGGCGCTTTGCCGGACTTCCACAGGTCTTCGAGAATGTACTTCTCACGAAGGGTGTCCATGCATTGCCAGAAGCCGGTGTGCTTGTAGGCCATGAGCTGGCCGTCCCTTGCGAGACGCTCCAGCGGCTTGCTCTCCCAGGGCATCTGGTCGCCTTCGATGTAGTCGAACACGCCGGGCTCCAGAACGAAAAAGCCCCCGTTGATCCATCCTTCGCCCGTCTGCGGCTTCTCGCAGAATTCACTGATCCTGTTGCCGTCAATCTTGACGTGTCCATACCGCGCAACCGGACGGACAGTGGTCATGGTAGCCAACCTCCCGTGCGAGCGATGGAAGGACAAGAGACCGTAGATATTCACGTCAGAAACGCCGTCGCCCCATGTCAGCAAGAAGGTCTCCGGCCCGACATAAGGGGCCAGGCGTTTGATGCGCCCCCCGGTCATCGTCTCGATGCCCGTGTCAATCAGCTCGACGGTCCAGTCGACCCGGTCTCCCCCGTGCACCTCGACCTCGCCGGTGCCGCACCGGACCGTCAGGTCCCTGCTCATATGGCACAGATCCACAAAGTACCGCTTGATGTACTCCCCTTTGTAGCCCAAGGCGATGACGAACTCGGTGAATCCGAAGTGCGCGTAGATCTTCATGATATGCCAGAGGATCGGCTTGCCCCCTATCTCCACCATGGGTTTGGGCCTGATCTGCGTCTCCTCTGCCAGCCGGGAACCTTTTCCTCCGGCAAGAATCGCCACTTTCATGGGTGTCTCCTTTCGCATGAGTCTCCCTCGCCAGCACCTTCGCACGATGTACGGAGACGCGGGCACGTGCGAAACCGCCGTCTGCCCCGCGATCGGACGGCGCAGAATCCGTCACGGCTGCCGCAACAACAGATCTCTCACCAGGGTTCCATCGTTCTGCCGAATCCAGGTGCCCAACTGCCTCAGGCAGAGCAGTCGCTCGTACCAGTCCATCGGCACGCGCATGACCGCTCGGGTGTGTTCGAGCAAGAGCCGCCAGGAGGGAAAGGTGATCCTCCCTTTTCGCGAGGGATCGAACCACGCCTCCATCAGGCTTCGAGTCGGATTGACCTTCCACGCCTGATACGGATGGTCCCGTCTCAGGAACAATGGCTCGGGAACGCGGTAGATCTCGCCCCGCAAAGCCAGTTCTCCCAGCAGCACTCTGTCCGAGGACATATAACATCCCAACAGCGGCGTCTGGCGAAGCGCTGTCATTCGGATCACCCCGAAGATCGCATTGCACTTTGGGTAGGGACGGAACAGGTAGTCGCGATAACGCTCGTGGGGTCGCGGAGAACGCAAATCCAGGCGATCGTCGAAGGTTCCGCAGGGCACTCCGTGTTCATCGATGTAGATGGTCTCCGTATGGCATACGACCACGGACGGGCGACGGTCCAGCACCTCAACACATCGCGCCAGATACTCCGGGGCCAGCATGTCATCGTGGGCGGCCCATTTGAAATATCTGCTTGCCGCTCTCTCCAGGAGACGATTGTAGTTCGGCGCAGCACCGATGTTCGTCTCGTTGCGGACGTATCGCACCCGCCGGTCGGCCCGGGCGTAGGTCCTGCAGACCGACTCGGTGCCGTCCGTGGAAGCATTGTCCGATATGATCAGCTCGAAATCCTCATACGTCTGAGCCAATATCGACTCGATGGCTTGGCCGATGAACGCGGCACCGTTGTACACAGGAAGACCGATCGTCAGGGGAGGTGCACAGTCAGACATGCTCGGAATCTCTGCTCCCGTGCGGAAGGAGATACGTATGGAAGACCTCGCAGTCCTGAAAGAAGCAAGCCAGAAACTCGCCATCCGCCACATCCCTGAGGGTTCGCCACTGCACATCGGGAAGGAGCCGGGTCATCTGCGACTTGTGCTCGGCCAGAACGGCACGCTTGCACTCCACAACCTCCTTCACGGGGATTGCACATCGGAAATCCCGCAGCAAGTCCACGCTGCGCAGCGGGCCATGGTCGATCCAATGCCGGATGATCTCTCGACGGCGGCGCAGGGGAAACCGCACCCAGGGCCAGTGACACCAGAACCAGATTGGGTATTCGTAGACGCGCGTCTTCCTGCCGATGGCCCTCAAGGCAGAGACCACGATCCGATTGGTCGCCCGATGATCCGCCGACCACAACAGCGGCTCCTTGCGATAGGGAATGAACACGTCGTCGGGCCTCTGATCTATCAGAATCTCCCGAACGCGGCTGCAGGCGGCTTCCCAATGTTCCTCCAACTTCGTTTCCTCGAAATCCAGGAGAAGAATATCGTCCTCTCGAAGACCCAGCGCCCGTCCCGCCGCACGTCCTTCCTGCCGTCGCATCGTCCTGGACTGCTCCTCGGAGATCAGATGGGTGTGCGATTTGCTGCCGTCCGTCATGAAGACGATTGTGACAGGCGCTCCGGCCTTCTTCTTCCGGAGGATGGTCCCGCCGCAGCCAAGCGTCTCGTCGTCGAAATGAGGAGAGAACACAATGGCACTGTGCCTCAGGCCGTCTTCATCGTACCTGACAGCCCGTCGGTTGAGCACCTGGCGACAGAACTGACGTGCCTGGGCTTTCAAGAAACGACTCTTCATGTGTCCGGCTGACATTATGATACAGGCTCAGCAGATCATGCACGATATGTTCCCACGAGAACCGGTTCACGGCGCGCCGCCGCGCAGAAATCCCCATCGACCGTCTCAAATCGTTGTCACCGAGAAGGCGGAGGATCGCATCGGCCAGCGCCCGGGCATCTCCGGACTCCACCAGCCAGCCCGTTGTGCCGTCCTCTATGACTTCCGGTATGCCGCCGACGCGCGTGCCAATGGCCGGCACTCCGGCTGCCATCGCCTCGGCAATCGGAACGCCGAAGGTCTCTGTGAACGACGGCTGGACGTAGACGTCTGCGGCCGCATAGCGATCCGCCAACGCAGAATGCGGAACGGCCCCCGAGAAGGACACCCGCTCCAGCCCTTGTGAAGCCACCTGCTCTTTCAAACAGGTCAGGTAGTCCCGACCGCAGAATGACACCAGGGCAGATACCTTCGGATCGTCGGCCAGTCTGAACACCGATGCCACAGGGGGTGCGGCCTGGGGTCCTACGATGTCCAGTTGCGCTGCGGGGCGTTCCTGGACGACTTTCCGGAACGCTTCCAGCAAGACATGCAGTCCTTTGTCCGGGGAGATTCTGCCTACGAACAGGATACGGCGGGCGGCTCCATCCTCCCGCCCGGTTCTGGTGCCATGAGAACGAACGTCCACTCCGTTGTAAATCGTCCGGCAACGATCCGCCAGATCGGGAAAACGGCGACGGATCTTCTCCGTGACGTACTCGCTGCACCCGACGACCGAGTCTGTCTTCTCAAGTCGCCGTCGGACCACCCCCGGATCGAGTTGGGTCAGCCACTCGCAGTGCATATGGAGGACAATCCCGATGGCCGGATTCAACGCCCGGATAATGGGGACAAACTGAGAGAGGTTCTGAACGTGGACAATGTCACACCCGGTTCTCCGCAGATCGAGCGATACCTTCACAGCGTACCCCAGATAGTGCAGCCAGTGGGCAAAATATGGATACGAGGGACGATACAGGTCCGATACGAGATGCAGCGCGCGGAGCACCGAACGATCCAGCAAGGTGGATACGTATCGGTAGTACACTCCTTCAACATACTCGGCTCTCTTCCCCACACGACAGCGATTGCCGTACACAGCGACCTGACACGACCGGGCCAATCGGCGCGCCACCTCGTAAACCCAGATGGCAACAGACCCGGATTCCACGGGAGGATCGGCGGCATTCCAGGGTTGATTGATGAATGCAACTCTCATCGCGTCACACCAGATGCCCCTGTCTTCTCAGAACCCGGTAGGCGACCGTGCAATACAGCACACAGCCGATGGACTCGACCATCAACGTGGAATAGGCGATGCCAATGAGTCCGTATCGCAGGAACAGCACATAGTTGAATACAACGTTCAATCCGCCCAGAATCAGCGTGGGAAGGATCAGATACCGCTCATTGCCGGTGGCCTGGAGCAGCGAGGTGAAGGGGAGCGTGGCCCACGCAAATGCGAGATAGAAAATCAACACGCGCAGAATCACACCCGAGTCCGTGTACGCAGGGCCGAACAGGACCTTGATTATGCCTGGGACGGCAAAGAAGGCCGCGAGGGACAACACCAGGATTCCCGCAAAAAAAAGGACGGAGTACTGCACCAAGGCTCTACTGTCGACGGCTCTCTCGTGAAAACGTTTGACCAGAATCGGAAAGAAGGCGACGGCGCAGACGTTCTTCAGCATCTCTCCCTGTTGGGCGATCTTGTAGGCCACGCCGTAGACCCCCACCTGTTTCGCCATGCCCAGGAAGGAGATCATGAGCAGGTCGATCCTCGATGCGAAGAACGCCATGAAGCCCAACAAGGAAAAGACCACGGCCGGCTTCAACAGCCTCTTGTCAAACTGAATCCCGGAGAAGAAACGAAAAGGAACAAGACTCTGCGAATGTCTGTATGTCGCCACAGTGGTGACCAGATCGGACCCGAGCAGGATCAGAAAAAGGGCCAAGAGGCCGAAGCCGCAAGACAGAAAGACAATCGACAAACCGACGGACAGGGTTCTGTTCACAACACTCAAAATGGCGATGTACCGCATTCTCTCCGTAGCCTGATAGATAGTCTGGAGAAACCCCTGGAGTCCGGTGTAAGCCAATTGGACGCTGAAGAGAACGATATACAGTCTCGTCCGGACCTCATACGGCGCAAAGAAAGACGACACGATGCACAGGACGATAGCCACCAGACTCAACAGATTCCGCAGGGCAATCGTCCTCTCCAAAGAAAGATGCATGGAGGACACATCCTGGCTCCCCTCGCGAATGATGACCTTGTTCAAGCCGCTCAGCAGAAACACGTCAAACATTCCGACAAAAGCGCCCACCGTGAGATACGTGCCGTAGTCATGCGGTCCGAGCACGCGGGCAATATAAGCAAAGCCTACCAGGCCGATGGCTTGCGCCACGAGGTTCCCGAGGGCCAGGTACGAGGCATTCTTGATCCCTCGCAGCACAGGCAGTCGCGCCGGTCGGCTCGCCGCCACAGGACACTCCTCTGCGAAGGGAGGTAATGTCACGACGGAGTCACACAGGCTTTCTTCTGTCTTCGGGGGAGCAATCATTGGCATGGGCCAGGATCAGAGTCATCTCCCCGGATCGCCTGCGTTTGTCCGGAGAGTACTGCACGTTCCATTCGGGAGAATCCTCCGTCAGCAGCCTTCTGCCCTCTGCACGCTTCACTTGCCGCGGCCAGGCTTCCGCCCGCACCGCCCCTGGCTCCGGTCGGGCTGTGCTCGTCGATGAGGCGGCCGAAGAGGGTCGCGCGGCGGCTGGCAGCCTCGACGGAGCCGTTGGCCCAGATGGCGATCTCGAACCGTCGCGGCGGGTCGCCGTTGCCGGCGGCCAGCGGGATCGTCACCGTCACCAGGCGGGACATGCCCGGCTTCCGCTCCGACGCCCGCCAGATCTCCTCCTCGATCCGACCATCCGGGTGCAGCGTCTTCAGCGAGA
>DAOTJE010000041.1:0-36752 GCA_035448545.1 Sedimentisphaerales bacterium
AAACACAATCCGACACCCCACCCATCGATCCATGTACTCCGCCGGACGGTTACGTCGAATGTTGATGTTGGCTTTCAGGCTTCGCCATTCCTTGGTGAGCGCTTCGTGGCCTTGCCCGCCGACAGCCCACTATTCAGCCGGCTAAACAGGTGGAGGGTATCATCAGGAACGTGACCGGGCCCAGGACAACAGCCGAAGGGTGGCCCGTATATCAGCGACTGGACAAATGGTCTGCGTCCAAGCCCAGACGCCGTGGGAAGGACTTCAGACCTCGCAGGTACGCCGACCACTGATCCGGCGGATAGACAGAACATCCGCAATGTCCTCCGTCGCAACGGACGACCTGAGAGGCTGGAGACCCCGAATCATAACCGGTGGCCCAGGGGACGCATCCGACGGTGTCCCCTGGGCCTCTACAATGACGACGTGGAGTTACGGATTTACACTTTCCGCATAGCTGTGCGACGTGCTGGTAGCTCCCGGACCAGAGGAGAACCCGGACGTCTCGGCCACGCTCCTGCAATCCGGACCGTTGGCGACCGTCGTGGCGGTCGAGTTGGACGACGTGGTTACGTTGCCCCAAGGCCAGAACCAGATCGGCCAGTACGGCCAGCACCCCGTGTGGCAAGGCGGATTCTGCTGATCGTTGCCGCCACACTGAGGGGTATCCTCATTATTGCAGAGGGTGTTGTTGCCACAGATGACCGTCCCGACGGAATTGGTCGCCATATCCAGTATCGAGACGTGCACTCCGGCATTGCCTCCGTACATGCCGGGGACATGCACGACCCCAACGGTCTGCCCGCCGATCATGCCGATACCGCCGGCCGACCCGCCTGTCACCATGTAGCCCCACGCCGTACTGCTGCACACAAGAACCGCTACAAACAGCCCCACATACCTCTTCTTCATACTCTACCTCCCTGCAAGAAACCCATGCATCCGGTTTGCGATCGACTTCGTTCAGACAGACCAACTTCCTTCGAGGCACAACGGTGATCTTGAAAACAGCCTGTCACACGACCGCGATCCTCCGTTGCCGGAGCCAACGAGCCGACAGACAGATATGGTGAAGTGCTCGTGCGCTGGGACCCTCACTCCGTGTCCCTGCCCGACGAGAATCCACCGACCGGCTCCATCCGGCAGTGAATCTCTTGATATACGCCAAGCCGCTGTTTGTCAAGGAAAAACAGGCAAGAAAGGCAAGATATTGTGTGGTGTAAAGCTTGCGATGCGGAAACAAGGAAGAAAAGTCACCCTCCCCCGTGCCGGGGAAGAACCCTCCATACTCTGCGGCCCCCGATCCTGGGAGCCATGCGGAGTCACGGGCGGAATTGCCGGTCGCGCGTCAACTCCGGAATCCGGCTGGTTCACTGAGCACAGTCGCACACCCAGGGGCAGGCGCACGGATCACAGCAGCAGACTTTGAAGAACGCCGAACCGACAGCCGCGACCCGCGGGCCGAACGACCAACATTCGCAATCGACGTTCACTCTGACAAGCACCGAATAGGCTCCGGGGCACAGATCGACGCACACGGGCTCGTCGACCACCGTCTTCCCGCCACAGGCACAATCCTCGCAGCTGTAGCAGATGTCCACGATGACCATGCTGCCGCGGACACAGACAACGGGCTCGCCGACGATCTCACAGTCATATGGTATGCACGCCTTGACGTTGATACACACCGTCTCATCACACGGCGTGCAAGGTGGCACGGTCACGCAGGCGAAAGCGCCCCACGCGGTCGTGCTCATGCCAAGCACGAGCAGCAATAGCAATGCTTGCTTCTTCATAGGTCACCTCCATGTATGTCAGCAATAATCCCAATGCACTCGGCCCTTCCCCGGTAGGCCGTTTCTCCGCAGAACAGATGCTCTTGCCGGCACGAGGCAAATCAACATCCGGCACGCCGGACCGATGCAACCAGCGCGTGATCGCCAGCCTGCGTCATCATGGAGACAGGGGGTCACCCCCTTGTTGCGCCACTCGGAACGCCTGGACAGTTCCGAGAAGACACGTCCGAACAGATCCCAAGCACCCTTCCGGCAAGTGCGTATCATCCTGCCGTAGGATGCCGGAGCGCAGAAAGACAGGCAATTGTGGAAACTACGTATTCCGTATCATCACTTCTGATGACGATGGAGGGATAAGGGGCTCCCTGCCCTGTCGTCGATCTTGCGAGCAGCTGCCGGCGAGATATGGCAACAGGCGATCACTCCTGGATCATATCGAGGAGGTGATCGGCGAGAGCTGGGTTCAATTCCTGAAGGATCCGCTGTTCCTCAATCGCCAAGGCTTTGTCCCCGGCCCGCAGATAGGCCCGGCCGAGGTTGAAGTGCGCCTGGGCATGGCCCTGGTCACACAGGACCACGCTCTTGAAGCAGGTGATCGCTTCTTCGTACTGACCGGCATCAAGGCAGGCTTTGCCGGATCGGATCTGTGTCTCACTGATCTGCGGGTCAAGTTCTCGGGCCTGCTTGAAGGCCTGCATCGCTTCCTCATAGCGTCCGAGGTTCGAGAAGACCATACCCAGACAGACATAAGCACCTGCCGCATCGGGCCTGAGCTTCACCGCCTGTTCGTATGATTTGAGCGCACCGGCATAGTCGCCACGGATGGAGCGGACTTTTCCTAATCCGATATGGGCTTCATAGCAATTGGGGTCCAGCTCCAGAGCCTTGACATAGCAATCCGCTGCCACATTCGGCTGGCTGGCAGCATCGTAGGCGTTGCCGAGCAGCACGTGGGCCTGCGGATCCTCCGGGCTGATGCGTACGAGCTTTTCACAGGCATTCACGGCCTCTTCCGGACGGCCGGCAGAACTGTAGTGCTTGCCCAGGAAAGTGTAGGCGTTGGCCCGATCCGGACAGACGCCGGCGACGTGGCTCAGAACGCCTGCGCGAACCCCGTCCAGGTTGACGAGCCCCGCTCGATTGGCGAAGAAAACCACGGCCAGCGCGATCGCGGCAACACCCAACCCCCACGTCAGAGCTCTTCGCTGCCGGGAGATACCTCCGGGCCGGTGAGGCCGCGAGGATGCCGTCGGTCCCGGGGCACCCGTCTGGCGGGTCGAGGCGTACCGCTGAGCCGCAAGAGCCTCCGTTCGATCTAAGGACAGCAGTCTCTGTCGTTCGGGTGTTCTCGGTGGCACCATGCTGTCTGTCTCATCCAACTGGCGATTCCCGATCCGTCCAGTCTGCTTACCGGCGTACCGGCCGAACGCGGCGGGAGGCGCATCGCCCCCCCTGAAAAGCATACGAACTCTCGGACCGGCATCCAACCGTCAGGCGGTCGGTCCCCGTGTTCCATGCCGTCAGTAAGGTCAGACCCGTGGTGAAAGGTCTCCGAAGGTGATTCGCGTCCCGCCCTGGGATGCAGCGGTCAACATGGGTACGAGGGCCTCTGCGGCGCGGCACGCGGCGGAGACAGCTCGATATGCCCCTTCCATCACCCTGCGACGAGGAGAACCTACCGCTTCGAATTCGAGAAATACGGTCCGAGAATGGAATGACCGCGTTTCTTGCTCTTCTTATCGGACCCCTTCGGTCTGACCCACAGACGGTAGCAGCCCAGTTGTTGGTCCTTCAGATCGGATTTCTGCGGTAGACTCATTTACCCACCTCTCTCCAAAGACTCGTCGGTGTGTTGCCGGCAGTTGACGGCACGTCAAACGGTGCAGGCGGCACAGCCATACACCAGACAATCACTGGCTTGCAGGGAACCGGAAGCGTTCTCAAAGAGCAGCCCTTCGGCCTCGTGCTCCGCCCGGCAGTAGTCATCCCAGATATAGTCGGCGTTGGGATGGATCTCGAAGTACGGCCGGGCCGTGTTCACGATGGGGAACTGCACCATCTCGTGCACCTCGTCCAACCGTTCTCGGATCTCTCTTAGGATTCGCGTGATCTCCCGATCGTCCCAGATCTTCAGCGCAGCTCGCAGGTCGTCATAGGCGATCCTCGTGATCCCCTTGGCGGCCTGCTCCGCCACCCAGGTGCACACCTGTCTCTGTTCGCGCGTCAAGTTGAACGTGAATGCACCAATCGAACCGTATCTCATAGTCATCGTCTCCATACCCATGAGCGTTTGCGGCCCTTAACTACGGTCCGCACATCGACCGAATCGCATGGGAGCTTGAGCGGCGATTCCACAGAATGCCTCGCTGGAAGTGGCGCACTTGAAGCGTCCGTTAATCTTCGGGAAGACGGCCGGATCGCACCATACATCGGAATTGAAGCCCAGCGCCTCGCCGGTTGCAGGAAACGCAACGGCGAATGTTATCGGAAATGCCGTCGTGCTGCGACAGGGGCATGGACCACGAGGCGGTCCTGTTTCGTGATACGAATGGATCTGGTGAAAATGGAACGCAGTCGCGTCGCGCTGTCAGTTCATCCGGATGCGTCCGTCCCTCGGACCGAGGTCGGGCAAGGACACAGTCGCCTGGAATTGTGCGTCGTCACGCCGCCCGACACGCCGTAGATAACCGGCTCGACGAGCGCACGCCAAACCGCTGCAGCTACGCGTCTGCGCCCAACGTTCCGGAACGCAACGCCGTGTGCTCAGGGTCGGGGGTCCTTACGTCGTTCTCTCGCACACGACTGAAGATGTGAAGGATCAGCTCGACCCGGTCATTCAGCTCGAACTTCTGGAACAGACGCCCCAGGTGGGTCCGCACGGTAGGTATCGATATCCGCAGTTCCTTGGCGATTTGCTTGTCGGATTCGCCCAGCAAAAGATGCCTGACAATCTCAGCTTGCCGCGGGGATAGTCCAAGAGTCTGTCTGACCTGTACCCATTCCTGGTCGGAGAGAAAGGATTTCTGTGTGGTTACTGCCATCGCGCCTCCTCCTAAGGCCGGACGTAACCAGTAAGGCAGAAGCCCATCCACGCGGGGCCACATCCTTCTGGCCATGCACCCGTCACCATCACCTGACCTGAACGGCATTATAGGACGCAGACGCAGAAAGTCAAGGCAAAAAGCAGGCAACTCGGCACAAAATGGGAAATGGGCGCACACCGGCTCGCGACGTCACAGCTCCTTGACAAGCACCTCGCGAACCACGATCTTCATCGGCCCGAACTCCGCGCCAGGGTGGACCTGAAACCCGATCTTCCCGGAAGCGGTCGTATCGTCATGCACATCCGCCACTTGCCTGCCGTTCAGCCAGATCTGGGAGTGATCCCCTTCGCAGCGGATCTGGATCGTGTTCCATCCTTCGCGGTTGACCAACGTCTTGTCGGTATTCATCGCCAGGAACATCTTTCCGGGACAGTACAGTGTCCCGGAGTAGCATTCGGGATTGGCATATTCAAGGATGTCTGCCTGATACGCTTTGCCGGGAGATTGATACCGGAACCACACACCGCTGTTGCACGGCCATTCCACCCGATAGGTCACCCTGACAACGAAGTTGTCAAAGCTTTCGACCGTAAACAGGTCTCCCGGCGCGTTGTTCTCGCCCTGGGTGCCGATCAGCAGGCCGTCCTCTACGACCCATTTGGCGCCGCCTTCCGCCTCCCAGCCGGTCAGGTCCTTGCCATTGAACAACTTGACCATTCCGCCGGGCATGGCCGCCGCTGCGGACGTGGGCGTTTCTGCGGATTTGTGGCAGCCGACAGACACCACAAGCATAGCCGCCGTCAACGAGATTACGAACACACTGCGTGACATAGTCCATCCTTTCCTTGCACCGATCATATTCCGTTACTTGTTGTCCTGCCAGATGTTGGCGGTTCTCTTTTCCACGCCGGGCATGGGTGGCAGTGGCTCGCTCGGCACCGGCTCATACCAGAACGTCGCCGTTGACCAGTCATCCTCCGTCTCGGCCAAGCCATCTTTCCACGCGATCTGCTGAATCGTGATCCGGCACTCACGTTGCCAGTAGATCGGGTCGGGCAGATGCCACCGATACATGGAGACGAAGTTGTCCTGATCCAGGTTGCACCCGTTGTACAGGTACGGCGTCTGCTGCATCCCGTAGGACAGGCCCACGTAGTCCTCGCTGCCGGTGCCCACAATCGTTGGGAAATCCGTATCCCCGTCCATAAAGATTTTGATCTCGCCTTCGCCCCACCACTGCTCGGGGTGCAGGTTGCGAATCCCGATCAGAGCGCCGACATAGCGGCCCTTACCCGTGCGTTTGGGCAGGAGCTCAAAGTCCCGTTTCTCAGTCGTCGGATTCTCTCGTGCAAACAGCACGTGGAGGCGTCCGACATCCGAAGGATGCACATCACCGGTGGTGTAGTCGACTTGGTAAAACAGCGGCACGTTGTCCTTGCCCTCGTTGGTCAAGGTGATTCGCGCCCGGCTGGTAAACGGCATCGGCAGCCAGATATTCATGCCGGCGTTGCGGCCCAGGGAGTGCACAGCGGAGAAATACGGCACAACCTTGCCGTGGGCGGTCCCCATGAAATCCCCGATGGGGCACTCGATACTCGGATGCGTCTGCCCGTCCCACCAGGCACGAATCACCAGCGAGCGCAGGTTTGCGGGGTTGTTGGCGGTGGTCACCCAGATGTGTCGGATCGTGCCGGAGCCGTAGATATCGCAAAGTTGGACCTCCTGCCCGGCCTTCAGAGTGGTCGCCGGGGCCCCTTTGCGGCCGGGACCCAGATTGCTGGCGGCCTTGCCGCCCTGTCCCGCAGCGCCGGACGGGTTTTCAAAACAGATCGAACGGGAGACGAGCCCTGTATCAAGACGATACGGCTCAGTCACCAAGCCTCCCGGGCCGACCGGGCGGCGGCCTGTCAGTTCGCAGCCGATCCCGAAGGCAACCAACGCTCCAAGACAGGAACACAACACGATGCGTACTGCGGTTTGGTGGATCATCATGTGTCCTTTCTGGCACAATTTACCGACTGTCTGGACCACGTATCGACGCGAAAGCGACGCTCAATCGAACACGCGGCACAACATGGTCAAGAAAGCACGCCGTCTGCGACCTGCGGCCCGGCCGGCGCCCGTCAGAGGTACTTCTGGATGAATTCCACGGCCTTCCCGACGGTCTTGACCTCCAGGGCCTCTTCTTCATCCATCTCGATATCGAATTCCTCCTCGAAAGCCGCCACGAGCTCGACGCTCTGTATCGACTCAGCCCCCAGGTCTTCCACGAAGCGGGACTTGTCCGTGATCCGTCCGGGATCGATCTTCAGCGTCCGGGCCACCACTTCTTTGACTCGTCTTTCCACATCCGACATAGATTTGCTCCGATTCTGCGCCCACCGGTTCGCCACGGACCTCCATACAGAGGCCGGTTTACAGCCTCCTCGGACAGCACCGTCACGTGCGCGATCCGGCCAGGATCTTCTTCGGGTCCAGGTTGTTCTTCTCGATATCCTTGAAGTAGTTGACGGTTCCGACCTTCATCTCCACCGTCGCCGCATCGTCGCACACAATGATTCCTCGCGGGTGCAACTGCAAGCAGGAGACCGTCCACATATGGTTGACGCCACACTCGATGGCCTGCTGAAGGGCACGGGCCTTGTTATGCCCATTGACGATGATCAGCACCGTCCTGGCGTCCATTACGGTTCCGACACCGACGGTCAGCGCCGTCTTGGGTACCTTGGTCAGGTCGCCATCGAAGAAACGCGAGTTCGCGATGATGGTGTCCATCGTCAGCGTCTTGACCCGGGTGCGGCTGGTCAGTGACGAGCCCGGCTCGTTGAACGCAATATGCCCGTCGGGCCCGATCCCGCCGACGAACAGTTGGATGCCCCCGTAGCTTCGGATCTTCTTCTCATATCGGTCGCACTCCGCCTGGAGGTTCTTCGCATTGCCGTTCAGGATGTTGGCGTTGGACTTCTTGATGTCGATCTTCCCAAAGAAGTTATGCCACATGAAGGAATAATAGCTCTGAGGGTGCGTCTTCGGCAGCCCGACGTACTCGTCCATATTGAAGGTCACGACGTTGGCGAAACTGACCTTCCCGGCTCGGTTCAAACGAATCAGCTCCTTGTACATGCCCAGCGGCGAAGAGCCGGTGGGCAGGCCGAGCACAAACGGTTTCCGGCGTGTCGGCTTGAAATCGTTGATCGCCCTGGCCACGTACGCCGCCGCCCAGGCACTGACCGTCTCGTAATCCTGCTGAATGATGACCCTCATGAGTTCCTTCCTTTCAATCACAGACAGATGGACTTCGTTCCCTGTTGCTGACCGATGGTTCGTTCGATACGCTCGATGCGCTGGTGCAACTGCTCGACACTGCGGTTCATCTCCAGGACGAACTGATTCTCCTCGTAAAGGCCCCGGACTTGGCGGAAATCCCGCTCCACGTCCTCGACCTCACCGTCCTGCCCGTACCCGAGCCGGCTGGATTCGGAGAACTCCTTCTGGGCATCGGCGGTGACAAGATTGAGGAACTTCGATTTGACCTTCAATAGCTCCCTCGCGGCCTCGCAAGCCCGCTCGGCGGTCAGTTCCCCCACGGGAACACCGAAGACCTCCTCATAGGCATGCTTGACCCAGATCCATTCATCGCAGGCATAGTGCCGGAAGATGTTGGCCATGGCGGCGTCGAAGGCGTCCAGGGTCGCCACCGAACCGGTCTCCAGGGCATCTTCCAGGTCGACGAGGCGCTGGCGCGGCATGAGCTGCCCGGCGATATCCACCCAATCCGGGCTGTACACCGCATCCTGCAAGGTCGCCGAACCGGTTTCACCGTCGCCGTTGGAATCGTCGAGAACCGCTTCGATCTTCTGGACCACCTTCTCCAGCAGATACATCTCAATCCCCGTGCGGTAGTACTTCTGGCTGGTGCGCAGGAGCAACCTCTTGACCAGGGCACCACCGATGGAAACCTCCTCGACCGACCTGTCTGTGGTCTCCTGCAACTCCTTGAGCCGCCGGGTGGCCTTGATCATCTTGCCGACCGTGTATGGGCTGAACACCTCAAACGAGATGGCGTCGCGCTTGGCAGCACCCCTTCGGCGGTCGCGTTTAGGCCACTTGGCGGCGTCGCGAACCGTGCCGACGGTCGTCAGATGAAAGCCGGGAATCATGGCGCACTTGCCGTCGGCCCGCGCTTCGAGATGACTGAACGGGTAGTCGGCCGTGTCGAAGTTCGTGCTGTGCTTGCCCAGCACAACGCTGAACGGGCCGACACGGCAGGGCCACATCAGATAGCTGAACGACCCGGTCTTGGTCCCGCGCAGCAGCTTGCCTTCATGGGCGGGGCCCAGCTTGTACATGTGGTTCGACTCGTTCGTGCCGCTGCCGGCGTTGTAGAAGCTGAACAGCCCGGCGATCAACAGGGTCGATTTGTGGTGCGTCACGGTGTACGGCCCGGCGAAGACCGAGCACGCCTCCCCATGAAAGGCCTCGCAGTTGGCGAAGAAGACGGAATTCTCGGCCGAGTATTGCCGGCCCACCTGGCAGCCTTGGCCGACGAAGACTTTGCTGAGGATCGCGCCACCGGTCACCGAGGAGCTTTCGGCAACGATGAAGTCCTCCGCGATCACTTTGACACCGACGGTGGTCGGGGCCTCCTCGGAGCTGAGGATCGTGCCGTTCCGCAGACTCGAGGCATGATTGACCGTCGCAAAGGGTCCGATCCGAACGTCGATGATCTCTTCGGCCGAACAGATGCGGGCGCCTGTGCCGACGTGCCCGCGATCCGAGCGGACCGACTCGACGTATTGCCGCGCGATGCGGCGAAGCTGCTCGATCAGCTTCGGGCGATACCGGTGCAGGCACATCAGGTAGGCGAACTGGGCGGACAGCCGGTCGAACAGCACGATCTCACGGCCTCCGGCCTCGTTGAGCACGCTGATCTCGACCCCATTGCCAAAGGTCGCGCCGGGATTGGTCTGCATGGTCGCGACATTCTCGATGCACACGCGTTCGGCGATGTCGTAATTGGCGATGCGATCCGGGATGTTACAGATGCGGGTGTTGTCGCCGACGGTGCAGTTGGAGAGCACCGCGTTGTAAATCCCACTGGGTTTCTCAAACCCGCCGGGCAGGCGCACGTGGTCGCTGAACCTGCCGAGCCGGACGCGGCCCGAGAAATGCGAATTCCGTACGTACGCCGGATCGAACCCGTCGGCCACCTCGATCAGCCCCCAATCCTCGGCAAAGCAGCCCTGCATCCGCAGCAACTCGACCTCGCGCCTGCTCAAGACCCGAAATGCCTGATTGTCGGTCATGGTTGATCCTGCCTTCTCCCGGACCGGAAAACCCGTCCGATCACACAGTCGTCCTATAGATGGTCGTCAAACCCGCTGAAAGGCACCCACGCGCTCTTCTCCGTCCGGATGACCGTGCTGTAGGAATGAAGCATGCCGTAGTTCGAGCAGTCGATGGAATACCACTCGACATTGCGGTCGCGAGCCAGCTCCTTCCTGACTTCGTCGACCACGACCACGCTGGTCTTTTCCTCCGAGTGTACTTTCTCAATGATAAACCGCTGGTCATCCTCACTGAGAAACGAGTAGACCGAGGCCAGCACATGTCGGTCTACCAGAGCGACGAGGTCCTCCGGATACACATCGTTGTGGCTCTGTACAGAGATGTCGAGCATGCTCAGTTGGCCGAACAGGCCCTTGGGACTGGCGGCGTTGGAGGCCGGATAGGTCGTGATGCAGGGGACCTGAATCTTGAAGGTCACCACGCCCGGTTCGCCCGCGGAATGCCCCTTGGCCGAATACCGGCACAGATACCGCACGAGGCAGGTCTCGCCCGAGACGGGAGTCTGCTTCTCGATGAAGAACGGATAGTCGAAATCGATCTTGATCGCGGTCGCTTCCAGCTCGGCGAGGTAGTCGCTGAGATTGTGCCGAAGGGATTTGGTCCCGATGCTGTCGCGATGGTTGTGGAGAACGTGGATGAACCGATCGATCCAGCGTGCCTCGAACATCTGCATGATCCGGGCGCTGATCGAGATGTCAGCAACCGTCGCCTGCCCTTCCGGCGTCACGCGAGACACCGCGTGGATCGGAAACGGCAGGTCCCGCAGGCCCACGTCCACCAGAAAGCGACCGTCATCTTTTCTGTCCGTCATATTCTACTTTCACCTGTTGCGTCTTACGTTCCCCTTTGCTCCCGACCAGTTCAAACGCGTCCCTGGCGATGGCCTGTTCCTCGTTCGTGGGGATCACCAGCACGCGTACGCGGCTCTCCAGGGCGCTGACCGCCGACTCGCGTCCACCCGCATCCTGGTTGGCCTTCGGGTCCAGGACAATCCCCAGATGCGTCAGGTCCCGGCAGACCCGCTCGCGTACGAGCGAGGAATTCTCGCCGATGCCGCCGGTGAAAACCACGGCGTCGACCGAATCGAGCACCGCCGAGTACGCACCAATGTACTTACGGACGCGATAGCAGAACATCTCAATGGCCAGTATCGCGCGCTCGTCGCCGTTCGCGGCGTGTTTCTCGAGCGTTCGCATGTCGTTGGAAATCCCGGAGATACCGAGCAGGCCGCTCTTCTTGTTGCACAGCCCGTTCAATCTCGCCAGGTCGTAGCCTTTGTCCGCCAGGTAGAACAGGATCGCCGGGTCAAAGTCGCCCGCCCGCGTCCCCATGACCAGGCCTTCGAGCGGGGTGAACCCCATTGAGGTGTCGACCGACCGGCCCTTCCGCACGGCCGCAATCGAGCAGCCGTTGCCCAGGTGGCAGGTGATAGCGTTCAAGTCGTACTTGTCCCGGCCGAGCATCGCCGCCGCGCGTCTGGCGACGTAGCGATGGCTGGTCCCGTGAAACCCGTACCGCCGCACACGATGCCGCTCGTAAAGTTCGTACGGCAACGCATACAGAAACGCCACGTTGGGAATGCTCGTATGAAACGCGGTATCGAAGCAGGCCACCTGCACCGCGCCCGGCAGCTTCCGCATCGCCGCCCGGATGCCCACGAGGTTGTGCGGGTTGTGCAACGGCGCCAGTTCTGCGAATCGTTCGATCGAGGCCAGAACGCGGTCATCGATAATCACCGAACCGGTGAACTCCTCTCCGCCGTGTACCACGCGATGGCCCACCGCCTTGATCTCGGAAAGGTCTGCGACGACCCCACCCGGCCGCGCAAGCACCCTGAGGATCAACTCCATCGCCGCTTCATGACTGGGGACCGCCTTCTCCAGGGCGGTTGAATCATCACCGCAACTGTGCACAAGCCTCGAGGTCGGCTCGCCAATCCGCTCCACAAGCCCCTTGGCCAGCACTTCCGCGCCAGGCATGTCATACAGTTGGTACTTGATCGAGGAACTTCCGGCGTTGATCACGAGCACTTTCATCACGGACGTCTCAGCCCTGCCTTCCTTCGCCCGAACCAGGCTCTTTGACCTGGGCCAGTGTGATGATTGCCGTGGTCACAATATCTTCGATGGACGCCCCCCTCGACAGGTCGGCCAGGGGCTTGGCGAACCCTTGGAGGAACGGCCCGATCGCCCTGGCTCCGGCCATGTACTGCGTCAGCTTGTACGCGATGTTGCCGGCGTCGAGATCGGGGAAGATCAGGACATTCGCGCGGCCGGCCACCTCGCTGGCGTCCTTGACCTTCTTTTGGGCCACGCGGGGCACGACCGCCGCATCGGCCTGAAGTTCGCCATCAACCGCCAGATCGGGCCGTCGCGACCGCACAATCCGAAGGGCCTGGCGGACCTTTTCGACACTCGGCCCCTCGGCGCTGCCACGAGTCGAATACGAAAGCAAGGCCACCCGGGGCGGCTCGGCCAGCAGACCCGCGGCGCTTTGCGCCGAAGCCAGTGCAATATCAGCCAGTTGGTCTGCCGACGGGTCGATGTTGACCGCGCAGTCGGCGAAGATAAACGCCTTGTCGCGTTCGTCGCCGAACTGCGGCACGATCATGAGAAAGTAGCTCGACACCGTCTCGATGCCCGGGGCAAACCCCACGGTCAGCGCCCCGGCCTGAATGACCGTCGCCGTGGCCGTCGCGGCGCCGGCCACCATGGCGTGGGCGTCGTCGCAGGCGACCATCATCCCGCCGTGAAAGAGGGCCTTGGCAACCATTCGTCGGGCGATCCCGGGGGAAACATTGTCCCGGCCCTGCATGTATCGGGCAGTGTATGCGTCCAGATGAGGGCTGTCCTTGGGATCGAGTGTCTTGATGCCGTCCAGCGACACACCTGCCTCCGTTGCAGCCGTTTCGATCTGCTCGTGTGTTCCGAGGATGATCGGCTCGGCGATGTTGCGCCGGCGGATCTCCCGGGCGGCAAGCAGAATCCGAGAATCCCGTCCTTCCGGCAGGACCACGCGAAGCCCGCGTCCGATCACCTTCGCAGCGAAGGCATCGATGATGTTCAGCCTTGTGCCGCTGGAATTCAACTCAGCCATGGGCATTCTCCCATAGATGGCATCCCCCGACGTACGCAAGGACTCGGTGGCTATACGATAGCAGCACCCTGCTGATGCGCCAAGGAAGAAGCGCGCCGCGCCTGCCCCGACCGGAAGACACTGTCACTCCGGCGGGCCGGAGTGCGGATCACGGGGTTTCCTTCAGGGCCGCCTCACAGAGTTCCCGCGAGGCGTTCTGTTCCCGGGAACCGGCCGGACCAGCCGCGCCAAGCTGCCAGGCTGCCCGGGCCTCTGGCAGGCGTCCAAGCGATTGAAGAGTCTTTCCCCGCCAATACTGCGCCGTCGCCTCTTGAGGCTTGTTCGACCGTCCGACCCCGATGTTATCAGGATAGGTCAGGGCCGCCTCGAAATCCTGCAATGCCCCCGCGAAGTTGCCCTCGTCGAAACGCACCCGTCCACGCTCCATGTGGGCCTTGTGGAACAGGTCCCACGTAATCGTCTGCCCCTCCCAGTTGACAAAGTACGGCGTCGATTCGAGCAGATCGATTGCCTCGTCGAACTGCCGCTCGTCGCAATAGAGCTGGGCCAGCAGAACGATGATCTCCGCCCGCTTGAGCGGGTCGCCCGGCGTCGACTCCAGCAGTTCGATCGCCTCGGGACGCCTGTTCTGCTCGAGAAGAATCTCGGCAAGGTCGCGATACAGCGTCTGGTCCTTCGGTCGGGCGGAGATGGCCTTGCGATATGCCTGCTCGGCCTTGGCCAGGTCCTGTTCCTGCGCCCAGGCGTAGAGCCCGAGGTTGCGATGGGCGACGCTAAGCGACCCGTCGAGATCGACGGCCTTCTGCCAATGCGCCGCCGCCTCCGTCACGCGGCCCAGGTGGGCGTAGAGATTGCCGAGATACAGATGGGCATGCGCATCGTCCGGGTTCTCGCGCACCGCGTACCGCAGAACCTCCAAAGCCTCCGGGCGCGATGGAAACACGCAGTCCCGATTTATCCGCGATGCCTGCTTGAGCCATTCTGCCGCCTCCTCAGCGTTGCCAGCCCGTGATGCATAGTGGGCCAGGTAATAGACAGGCAGAGGGCTGCGTTCCGCCTCCGGCACGGCCTCCACGCAGACGGCATCCAGCAATCGCGACGCTTCCTGCACCAGACCCACCTCGGCAAACAAAAGACTTGTCTCGATCATCTCGAAGTCGTCTTCGCCGACGAATTCGCGAGCTTCCTTCACAAAACGTTCCATCTCTCTGTCGCCCTGCAGCGCCGGAATCGCTCGCGGCACAAGGTCCGTCGGGAACTGCGAGGAGACCCTCCGGGCTTCGGCAAACGCGGCGGGCTTTTCGCCATTCGCATAGAGGGCCAGAAGCCAATGGTCCCTGGCCTTGGCGTCATTCGGATTGAGCTTCACGGCCTTTGCGAACGCCTCGACCGCCGCCGGCTTCTGCCCCAACGCCGCATGGGCCCGGCCCGCGAGGTCAAAGGCCAGCGAAGCGGTTGCGGCATACCGCGCCGCCTGGCGGGCGCAGCGGAGGGTCTCGGTCGCATCATTGAGCTTCAGGCGGGCCACTCCCAGAAAGTACCAAGCCGTTCCATCGTCGGGGTCTCGTTCGAGGGCCTTTTCCAGGCGGGGGATCGCCTCGCTGTAGAGGCCTGCTTCCACATCCAGAACGGCCAGTCCGACCAGGGCGGGCGAGCAACCGGCGTCGTCGGCCAGCGCCTTCCCGTAGTACTCACGGGCCTTCTTGCGATTGGTCGCCAGATCAAACTTGCGCCCCTTGAGCAGTCTCTCCTGCAAGGTCAGCTCCGCATCGGCCTTCTCCATGACCTTGGTGCGGGGCGGAGGTGTCACCTTTGGAATCGGTAGAGGCGTCACGAAACGGGCCAGCGTCTCACCCTGCCGCGTCTTGATCATCACCTCGGCGGCACCCTGTGGTGCGGGCGAAACGACAACGGAGCACGCCCTCTGCGGCGACAGGTCCAGCCGCCTCGCCAGAAGGTCCGTACCGTTCTGAGATACGACACAGACCGCGTTGGGGAACCTGGCCGTGGCGATGATGTTCAGGCGCAACTGGCCGTCCTCACGGTGCGTCTGGACCGCGATGTCTTTCGTGGCAAATTCGAAGCCGTCCCCCAGTCCGTGGACCGGATACCACCACTCCTGCCAGGCAACCTGTTGTCGAGGCAGCAGCATTCCGTAGTCGGACTGCGTCGGCAGCGGCCCGCTCTGGACCTCGATGTACGGACCGTCGTCGTCGGTCAGGTTCTTCTGGCTGACCAGGCCGAAATCCCACGTCCCCCAGGTCCAGGCCTTCTTGCCGCTCAGCTCGTAGTGATTGGCCACCTGCACGACGCCACGATCGTCGTCGACGTCATAGGCTCCGAAGAAGTCGAAGATGCAGTCCACGGAGAAAATGGAGGCCCAGGTCTCGTAGTTCTTCAGCCAGGAGAGGTCCTTACCCTCATGGATCGGCCAGTTGAAGAAATCGACCCCGTAGTGGTCCGTCCCGAGCGTCATCGGATAGATGAACCGCGTTCCACTCTTGGCGGGAAAGGCGGTGCAGTTCCAGAAGTAGTAGGGATTGACCGCGTCGACCGGGTTGAAGATGCGAATCTGCTCGTCGAGATACGCCCGGCCCGGATGCAGCGTCACACGTACGGTCCAGCGGGTTCGCAAGGTCTTCTCCAGATTGCTGACTTCGAGATAGGCCGAGCCGTCCGCGTTCGTCCCCACCAGCGCATCGACCGGGGACAGAATCGTGACTGTGTGCACCTGCGGACCGGCGTTCCACTCGACGCCTCCGCTGATGAAGGCACCGCGCATAGCGATCATGCTAGGCTTGATCACGTTGTTGAGGTGGAACGTCTCGGCGCCGGTGGTCTTGTCGAACACTGAGTGCAGCCGGCCGCCCAACTCCGGCAGACACGTGACCTTCAGATATTCGTTTTCGAGGAACAGCGCCCGGTAGGTCCGATCCTCCTTCGTGCGATAGAGGTGGTCCTGCATGGTATAGGGGTAGACGATGGCGCCCTTGACCGTGGTGGACAGCTTGATCCGGTCCTCCAGCGCCCAGAACTTTGGGTTGATGTCCTCGGACCATCCGTACGTCGGGATCGTGATCATACCCTGCCAGGCCTTCGTCTTCGCTTCGGTCCGGGCACAGACCGACAACGCCAATGCCGCGCACGAGACGATCGTCAGGGAGTTGCTTCCGAGCACTCTCGCTTTCATGGCCTCGCCTTTCACTCCATGTACAGTCCTGTCATTCCACCCGACCCGGTCCAGCCCAGCCCTCCTCCCAACGGCCCTGTGAAAGGCATGCTACCCGAATTCCCCCACGATGCAACGGTTTTTACCAGTCAAGATGCCCGCAGTGCAACGGCAGGCCGGCATGGGAGACGACGAAAGACCCTGCGGACACGCAAGTCGGTTTGACGCGCAAAGAGAAATGCCCTGTGCCAATACCCCGGATGAGCCAAGAAACGCCGACTGTCCCCAGCGGGATTCGAACCCACAACCTTTGGCTCCGGAGGCCAACGCTCTATCCAATTGAGCTACGGGGACAAGAATCCATTTGCCTGTTATCTTACCGCCGCTCTTGAACAAGTCAAGCAGGCAACCATCTTTAGTTTTCGACGTTGCGCCGATGGCCTGCCAAGGCACTATACAGGCAGAGAGCATCCATACGCACCCTTTTTCGCACGAGACGACTCTCGCATATGCTATAATGGGTGCAGATTGGAAAGGATCGCCACGTGAAACGGTCAGATTCGATGGCAATTCGGCGGGCACTCCCCGCAGTCTTCGTGGTTCTCCTGACGCTGGCATCGGTTCTCCAGGCCGCAACCGAAGGTTGGCAACGCCGGGACGTCGATTGGCAGGCCGGCGGCGGCAGACGGATCAAGGGCATCCAGTATCCGAAGGATCGGCCTGTGCCCCTGCGATCCGAGGAGCAAACCACCGCCGAGCGTTCGACCGGCCCGGGGGTCCGCCTCTATTCCACCCCCTCCAGGACCGCCACCGCCCTGCTGGCAAACGAAATGCTGGTCGAATCGCCTCCCATCGACGGTTTCGTGCCCTGGATTGCCGTCTCGATCACCACCCGGCGTAAGGCTGAGCTCGAGCTGGAGGCCGACGTGGAAACGTCCGTCAGGGGGAACTACCCCGCCGGGGTGAATCCACAGACCGACTACGTTATCGGACTTTTCGATACGGGAGCCAGCGCCCATGTCATGGGCTATGCCGACGGCATACGAACCCGCATCTATCCGGGCCTGATCACCGCCAGTGAGACCGTGGTCAGCGGCGTGACCGGATCGGTGGTGGCCTCGGTCACGCAGCCCCTGGGTCTGTTCATTGACGGACTGGCGGCGATCGATCCCGAGACGCTCGTGCTCGATTCCTCCAACATGATGGGAGAGAGCAACGTGGCGATCATGGTCGGACAGAACCCGGGGACTCTCCCCGACCTGCCCACGGCCATCGGCACGCCCATGAGTGTGTATTACACCACGGTGATCCGCAACGACCGAACGCTGACCGTCGAGCGTGACGGCAAGACGTTCACCGCGCCGGACATCCGGCTGTACGAAGCCGACGATGCCCAGGCCCCGCACTTCTCGAACGTGATCCCGCTCGAGTTGCGTCCGCTCGGTGGGGTCAGCGTGCAATACGTCCCCACCCTGGACATGGGTCTCGGCGACATAGATATCGACGATATCCTAGGCGGTGGCGGCTTCGCAACGGACTTTCCGCCGGCCAGCCCCTCCGTGATCATCGGAAACTCTTCCCAGAGCCTCTTCTTCGTCCACAGCGTCGATCTGTACGACAGCCAGAAGAGTGCACTCGACAAAGATCGCTTCATGCTCGATACCGGCGCCCAGGTTACGGTAGTCGGGTCCCGCATTGCCGCCCGTCTCCAGCTCGACCCGGCGGCCCCGGAGTTCGAGGTCGAGATTGAAGGCGTCACCGGCGAGATCTCCATCGTGCCCGGCTACTACATCGATGCCATCGACATCCCCGCACTGGGTCAGTGGTTCCAGGCGCGCCAGGTTCCCGTGGTCCTGCTGGATGTCTCTTCCCCCGAAGGCGGGACGCTCGACGGGATCGTCGGCATGAACCTGTTCGTGGACTTCAACCTGATCGTACGAGGGGGCGGCCTGTTCCTCGACGAAGACCCGGCTCTGGAACTGGAGCGCATCGAGCCAGGTACGGCAACAGACGCGAACGCCGTCGAGTGACCGCACCCCACTCCGGCTCGGGCCACAATTCGCACGGCACGGCTTCGACAAAGTTTGTGCCGTTTGACATGTCGGGTCGCCGAGGATATCATGCGGGCGTCAATACCCAGCGTATCCCCGGTTCAGGACCGATATGAGATTCATCGTCGATGTGGTCTATCTGTTTGCGGGCCTGCTGTTCAGTCCCGTCGTTCTCTACAGGCGGCTCCGGCACAACCGGTACCGCCAGGGTTGGGCCCAGCGTTTCGGCAGCATCAGCCGCAGAACCCCTGAAAAACGATGCCTCTGGCTGCACGCGGTCAGTGTGGGCGAGGTCAACGCCGCCAAGACTCTCGTAACCGAGTTCGAGAGACGCTTCCCTGACTTCGAGATCGTGATCAGCACCACAACGGACACCGGATTCGCCCGGGCCGGCTCTCTCTTCGGGGAACGGTGGATGGTCTTTTACTTTCCGTTCGATTTCTCGCCGGTCATGCGCAAGGCCTTCCGCCGGATCGACCCGGCCGTCTGCCTGCTGATGGAGCTGGAGGCCTGGCCCAATCTCATCGATATCGCGCATCGCCGCTCGGTTCCGGTTGTCGTGGTCAACGGACGAATCAGCGACAGGAGCTTCGTTCAGTACCGCCGATTCCGATGGCTGGTCCGCCGGTTCTTTGGCAAGATCGACTTAGTACTGGCCCAGACACAGGAGTATGCTGACCGGTTTCGCGCGTTGGGCTGCCCGGCCGAGCGGGTCGTGGTGACCAGCTCGCTCAAATACGACACCGCCCAGGTGACCGACCGGGTCGAAGGAGCCGATGCCCTCGCCGACCAGTTGAACCTGTCAAACGGCCGGCTATGGGTCGCCGGCGGAACGGGCGACGATGAGGAGAAGATCATTCTCGACGTGTATCAGTGGCTCAAAGAAGACCCATCGTTTGCCGACGTGCGTTTGGCGGTAGTCCCACGCAAACCCGAGCGGTTCGACGAGGTGGCCCAGTTGATCGAGCAGAGGGGACTGCCTGTGGTCCGCTACAGCCATATCAAAGGCGCGCCGGGATGTGGCATCGGCAACAACGATGCTGTGATCCTCGGTGACACGATGGGCGACCTGCGGAAGTTCTATTCCCTGGCCACCGTCGTCTTCGTCGGCCGTACGCTGGTTCCCATGGGCGGCTCGGACATGATGGAGGCGGCGGCCCTCGGCAAGTGCACGATCTTCGGCCCGCACACCTTCAACTTCCGCCAGACGGTGGAGGCGCTCCTGGCCGACCAAGGCGCCGTCGAGGTCGTCGATGCCGATGATCTGCGCGTCGTGATGACGAGATGTCTCGCGGAGCCTGCCTACGCCAAGGCCATCGGCCGACGGGGCCGCCAAGTCATCCGGAAGAACCAGGGCGCCACCGCCAGGACCCTCGACCACATTGCCCGCCTGCTGCGTCACGACCGTGCGTAGGTTCCGACGGCGATGCAGGCCGAGCGCACCGCTCGAAAGAGAGCCTACTTCAATGCGGCAGCCAAGGCCGCGATGAAGGCGGGAGCTGTGCCGCAGCAGCCGCCGAGGATGTGCACGCCCGCCGCGTGGATTTGCTTTGCTGCGGCGGCGAACTCTTCCGGCGTCACCCGGTAAACCGCTGCACCGTCCACCAGTTCGGGCTTGCCCGCGTTCGGCTCGGCAAACACGGCCACCCCGATCCCCGTCGAACGGGCGGCAGAGACGTATTTGTGGGCCAACGTCACGTACTCGTTCAGCGTGGCGGTCCCACAGTTGAACCCTACCGCGTCAACGCCGGAGGCGATCATCTTCGTCACCGCCGTCGGAACGTCCACCCCCATCATGGTTCGATAATCCGACCCCGCCTTGTCGAACGCCATCGAGGCGAAAACCGGCAGGCCGCTTTCCAGCGATTCCACTGCTTTGATGGCCACCTCCAGCTCGTCCAGCGCGGTCATCGTCTCGATGATGAACCCATCCACACCCCCATCCAGAAGCCCTCTGGCCTGTTCGGCAAACGCCGCCCGCACATCGCAGGCTTTAAGCTGGCCGAGCGGTTCGAGGAAATCCCCCGTGGGACCGATGTCACCCAACACGTATCGCTCCTCGCCGGCGGCCTGCCGCGCCAGTTCGGCGCCGGCCCGGTTGATGACATATACCTTGTCGGCGTGGCCGTGCCGGGCCAGAGCATAACGATTGGCCCCAAACGTGTTCGTGATGATCGCGTCGCTGCCGGCCTGGAGATACGCACGGTGAATGTCTGCGACGATCTCGGAGGATTCGATGTTGATCGCATCGTTGCACACGCCGGGCGCGATCCCTCTGGCGAAGAGTTGTGTCCCCATGGCGCCGTCGAGGAGAAACACGCCGTTGCGAATTGCCTTTCTCAGATCGATTCGACTCATGTGCTTCGTCCGTCCACCACGCGTTCTGTCGAAATCGTTACCGCTCGGACACCCAGTCCCCACCTCGATATCGGTACACCTGCTCGAATTTCTCCACCTCATTCGGGTCACGGGTGAAGACCTGCCGCCGGGCCTGTTCGCTCAGCTCCTTAGCCTTGATCGAGCTGAGCTTAATATCGATCGTATCCTCACGCCCGTCGGGAGCCATCGCCTTGACGAGAATGTCCGTGGGCACGTGAAAACCCTCGGCCAGCGGCTTGTAGCCATCCAACTGAGCCACCGCGATGACCTGACCGTCAGCGCCGAAGTATTCGATCTTCCGCACGAGGTAGTCACACGTGTAGATGTAAACTCGCTTGAGAATACGGCCTCCCTCGCCATGCTGGATCAGCACGTCGTACTCCCCTTCCTTCGTCAGGGACCAGTCATTCGCATCGACACCGTCGTCGTGCTGCACGATCCCGAACGCTTCAAGCACAACCTGGGGACTGACCATGAGTCCCTCAACGTTCTGTGCCTCGTCCCAGGTGCCCCAATAGTAGGCGCTCATCTCCTTGGGACGCAGGGCCAGCCAGAAAGCCTCCGCATTGGAACCAATGACCACCGCCTTGGGATCGACGGCGATGCTGCCCTGCAGGTACACCTCCGAGGGCGGGTTGAACCACAGCAGGACGGGCAGGTTGTGCCGTTTCACGCCCTCGTCATCCGGGACATAATAGGCCAGACGGCACTGGCCGCTGGCACGGAACGCCACCGCCTGCTCGACACGCGAACGGACCGCCGACAGGGCTTCCGACACGCCGACCTTGCCCGGACAGGCCGGCAACGACGCCGGACCCTGCACGGCACAGCCGGCCGCAAGGGCCAGCAGTGGTACGCTCAGCCAATGGCATACCTTGGGTATCCGTCCCAATTTCGCCTCCTATAGATCCGCCTGAAGAATCTGTCCGATCTGTGAGGTCAGCAGCTCGATCTGCTCTTCGTCCAGGTGCGGGTTGACCACTTCCACCACGTCTTTCTCGCCTGCGACACGCAGCAACCAGGTTTCTCGTGCGCCGTCCATCCTCGTCGCTTCGTACTTGAGCCGGCGTTTGCGCATGAGTACCAGCGCCAGCACAAACCGGAAACTGACTTTCTCCGGATCGGTCTCGTTCGCCAGACGTTCGAAGAACGCCATCAGCATGTCGTCGCTGACGAAAAGCTCTTTCTTCTCGTCGGGGTCCGCCAAGCGGCTCTTCCAGAAGCAGAACACGGCGGGCTTTTCCCTCTCCCAGTATTCCACACTGTAGTCGCGGCGTTCGAACCCCTGTTCGGTCTCCACCAGCGCCCCGAAATACTCCTGCCCCGGCTCAATCGCCCGGCCCGTGCCGCAGCACTGTCCCAGGGGCTTGTTGATCGTCCAATCTGCCATACGCCTTGGTTTTTATGCCTTCCACGCACTCGATGCTTGAGAACGCGCAGTCGCTCCGTCGTGCGATTGCGGTTCGCGGGCAAGCATACCAGAGGCGCGCCCACCGGGCAAGAAGATACGCCGTGCAGTGCCGAATCAATTCTCCCAGAGTGGTGGTGCGTTGGGCCGGCCGGGGGTGGGCTGGCTCAGAGCCACGAAGGCACAGGACCCGGCACTGTCCACGAACCGACCGAAGGAAACGCCATTCTGCGCCGGCCCGAACGATGCCTGCTCGCTGTAGCCGGTCAGAACGCCGCCGGAACCGGAGTGCAGATAGACCGTCTCGCCGCTGCGGCTCAGCCCGAAGGGCACGTGGCAGCCTGGGTCGTCCTCGTTGCCGAAATGTTCGTCCTCCAGGAGTACGAGATACCCGCCAGGAGCGATGATGGTCCCCTCGGCGATTTCGTACCGGGTCAGCTCATCGGCGTCGTCGCTGAGGAACCAGCCCCCGACGTTAATCGCCTCATCCGTCGTGTTGTGCAGCTCGATCCAGTCGCCTTGACCACCGGCGGCGTCCGGCATCACCTCGTTTATGACGATCGCACCCAGTTCGACGACGTCGCCGGAGTCGTCGAAGCCCGGCGAACCGCCTTCGAATGCACTGGGACGCCAGGCACTCTTCTGCTCCAGGGCGTTCGGATCGCTGGCAGCCGGTTCCCTGACGGTCAGCGAGAAGCCCATTCCATCCGTGACATCAAACCAGTCGTCGGAGTAGCTGAACGCGTGAATCGTCCGGCCGGCAGCGTCCTGAAGCTCGATGCATTCCCCGGCGTTGTCGAGCTTGCCGGCGTACTGTCCAACGATGGGCCAGCCGTTTCCGTACATCGCCTCGAAAGCGGCGCGGTCTTCCACGACCAGCACGTAGTTCCCCGGCGACAGAGTCACGTCGCCAAAAATGAAATCCACCCCTCGCGTCAGCTTCGCCAGGCAGAGATTGATCGTTTCCGCGCCGACGTTTGTCAGCTCGATGTACTCGGTGTTGGGATCCGCCGGGTGGTACATGATCTCGCTGATACGCAGGCTCTCGGCCACCGGCCCGACGGCAAACGTCGTCTCGTTCAGCGCGCTCCACTGGCCGGCCAGTGTTCGCGCCTTGATGTGCACGCTGCCGGTCAGCGGGACCGGTTCGGTGTACTCGATCGCATCGGGCGAGATCGTCCCCTGACTGATTTCGCCCGCGATCAACTCAGCGCTGATCAGAAAATCGGAGCTGTTGGTCGAGAGATTCAGGCCGTGGATGGCCAACAAGTTGGTTCCCCGGCGCAGAAGACCTGCGTGGGTGGAGATATCGACACTGGCCAGGGTGACCGCCGCCTCGTCGGCGTTGCCGGCGCTGGCCGTCGAATTCCACGCCGGCTCGCCCGTGAAGTTGCGCCGGGCCACTTCCGCTCCGTTCAGGTAGGCGATGAACCCGTCGTCGTAGCGAATCCGCAGGATCACGTTGGCGTATTCCGCGTCACCAACCTCAAACGGAATGCGGATATAACAGGAGCCGTTCCGGTTGTACATCTCCGATTGGACGTCGATGTCGAAGTAGTCGGGGTAGCTGCCGCCGCCCGCTTCATAGCCGATACCTCCGGTCCCCACCGTCCAGTTCGAGTCGTCGAAGTAGTCGGTGAACCAGACATTGGCCTCGCCGACCTGGAGCCCGCCCCGGGTGATGTCACCGACGAGCCGGAAGTGGGTCTCACTGAACGTGTTGCGCGAACCCGGTGCCGCAAACAGCTCCAGTTCGGACCCGCCGCCTCGCTCGTAGAAAACCAGCCGCAGATCGTACTGGCCCGCCTCGGCAATACTGAACACCTGCAGCGTATCGCCGGGGCTGCGCGGGCTGGCATAGGACATCGTATAGGTCCGGTTCCCACGCGTCAGCGTCATGCCGAAGCCATCGTCACTGTTGACGCCAAATGTCCATTGTCCTGCGGACGGGATCAGAACCTTGCCGGTAACCAGGATGACAAAGTCCTCCACATCCACGTTCATCTGCGTTCCGGGGAACGGCCGGTTGTTACCGAAATGGCCTTCATCGCCGGTATTGAAATAGTTGATCACCATCGCCTGTTCCGTAGCGGTGGCGATGCGCTGGCGGGGATTCGAGATCACCTGCTCGGCCGCCGCCAGGCTATCGACCGTGCCGGCGGCCTTGTAGTACGTGACGGTGAACGCCGCCGGGGCATTCCCCAGGTGATTGCCTCCATTGGCTTCGCTGGGAACGAGCACGCGCTTGGGCGCGTCCTCCGCCAAGAGGGTCACGAGGGTGTCGGATGCCGAAGCTCCCGCCGGCAGGCGCGGATCGCTGCCATCGGTCGTATAGTAAATCTTTCCTTCCGGCGCATACATCCACAGGCGCTCGTGGAGCGACACATACCCTCCCTGCTGTGGGTTCGCTCCCACCCCGAACGTAGGCGGCTCCACCGTCGGATACAGCCCTGCGTTGCGCAACTGGTCCAGAACGATCGGCGGGCGTTGCGGCATGTACGTGTTCAGAATGTAATCGCGTGTCGCCTGCCAATGGGCCAGTGTGTACGGGGTGCTGCTGGCCTGGTCACCCCACCGGGCCGACTCGGCAATGATGGCCAATTCGACCTCGTCGGCCAGCTGCTTGTACCGCGCATACGAAGCCTCGCTGGTGAGCGGACCGCCGTGGAACATGTGTTTCTGCACGTGGTCTGCGAACAGCAAACGGAACTCGCGGTTGTCCCGCAACGCCGCATAGGGCTGAGCCGCGCCGTCGCTGACACCCGTGACATTGGCGGTGAGGTTCGACCAGACCACGAGCGCGCCTTCCGCGTCCCAGTTGAAGAACTTGAACCCTGTGGCATTCGGGGGCTTCCGGCAGGCGGCATAGTAGTTGTGCCCGGGCCAGTCGCCCGTCCCGCCCCAGAAATTGCAGAACATGTAGTCGATGTAGTTGTCCATGTCGAGCAGGTGGTCGTAAGCGGGATTGTCGGTACCGTCCGGGTTATTGCCCTGAATCCGTTGGTACGATGCCGTGTCCGTCAGTCCCGCTCGCGCCTGGCTGAGCATGGCGTTCCACGTGGCGGTGGTGCTGTCGCCCCGCGCTTCGCCTCGGTTCAGCGCGTCCCACTCCTCCTTCTCGCCTCCAAAATAGGCGGCACAGAACGACTCGACCGGTCGCTCGGTCAGGTTGTAGAGTCCCCAATAAAGCCCGTTGAGATACAGGTGAACAAAGGTCCCGTGCGGCGACGGATGGCCCATCGCCAACTGGGTTCGTCGCATGTACTCGTCGATGATGTACTGGGTATTCTGCCGACCCCAATCATTCCAGGCGTCGTTGGCGCCACCCCGCAGGATGACCATGTCGAAGCTCGTGGCGGCGTCCTGCCCTTTGAACAGATCGAAATCAAGCTTGGGCGGGCCATATTGACGCTTGAACAGGATGCGGAACGACTTCTTGCGCGTCAGATTGAAGCCCCGAAAGGCCCCGCCGTATATGCGAAGCCCTGCGTCCACCTGAAAACCCGTCGTGCCGTCCGTATCGATCCATTCGACCGAGACCGGGCGTTCCCAGGCGGTGTCCTCCCCCCAGGGGTTCGAGTAGATGCCGTTCGTGCCGAACAGGCTGTCGGTCGTGGTCACGATCGAAAACGTCGGGAGCGTCAGCAGCGACGCCCGGACCAGATTGCGGTAGGCCGGCGCGTTGACCACATCGGGATCCATCTCGTAATCGGCCACCGTCCCGTTCCAGGTTGAGGGGAAGCCCGCCGGGTTCTTGGGCTGGTGGAGGATGTCGTTGAGAAACAGGTAGCTGTGCGTCTGGACGACGCTGGGTGTCCAGCCCGCGCGGAACGCCCCGGCCCGCAGACACATGGTGCGGCTGACAGGGATCGGGCCGGTGTATGCAATTCCGGTGGAGGACGTCGGCGCGGTGCCGTCGGTCGTATAGCGGATGACCGCGCCGGGTGTATCGCAGGTGAGCGTCAGCATGAACGGCCCGTCGTACAGCCCTCGCGGCGGATCGAACTGCGGAGGAGCCACCACGTTGACCGCCTCGGCAGTGTTGGGCCGGCCGGGGGTCGCGACGGAGAAGTACTGCGGAACGAGGACCTCGCCGCTGGCCGTCAGTTCCGGGCTGACCAGCAACGTGTCGCTGTTCTTGTCGTTGTTGATCGCCGCAACAGCCAGCACGTTCCGTCCGTCCCGAAGCAGGTCCTTGTACGCCGACAGGTCGAACGGAACGCTCTCAACCATCAGCCGATCGGATCGGTCACTATCGGCCACAGAATCCCATTGCAGCGTCCCGGTGAAGTTGTCCCGCGCCACCTCGGCGCCGTTGAGGAACGCGACGAAACCATCGTCGTATCGCACCCGCAACTGAAGCGAGTCGAAGGCCGCTGTTTCATACGCGTCGAACTCAAAACGGGTCCACAGCGTCGTGCTCGTTCCGACCATCGCCTCGCGCAACGCGTTGTTCTCACTGCTGCCGAAGGTCACATTGTCGAACAGGGCCGTACACGGCGTCCCGGCTCCGTGCGATGTGACGCACAGTCCAAGGTAGACATCCGGGCCCATGACGACCGCCTCGGAGCCTTGCTGAATCCAACTGACTCCGTCGAGCGAGTAGTATCCGCTGATCGTGTCGCCCCGCCGCACGACGCGAAGCCACAACGGCACGGTGTGCCCGTTTCCCCCCTTGGTTGTCGAAGTCCCGTTGGTGGCCGCACGGGCCTGAAAAACCACACCGTTGCCGTGCGTCACCATCACGGCACCGTAGCGGGCACCCGCCGTGAGCGTCTCGCGAATCATGACGCCCGCCTTGGCCCACGCGTTGGCGGTGATCATCCCGGCGACGTTCACCGTCAACTCGCCGTCGCCGCGCAGCGGAACGTAAACGAAGTGAAACCCGTCGCGCGACCCTCCGATGTCGGCGCCGTCGCCTTGCACGACATGCGTGCCGCCCTGTTCAAAGTGGGAGCCGGGGTTGGAAACGCTGCCGATGTCACGACTGCTGATCTGCGCCGTGGGAGAGAAACCCAATCCGCTCTCGCCGGTCGGCCATGCACTGTCATCATACGTCACGGCCGTCCAGGCTGCGGCGGCATCGGCCGGACCGGGGATATGGTACGACGCCAGAGAACCCACACTCACAAAGACCCCTCCATGCGGACCCAGCCCATAAGAGACGTCGCTGAACTGGGGCGGATAGGTGGGGGCATATTCATGAGCGACCGTTCTGCCGTCGCTCCGGATCAGAGCAAGGTACTCGCCTTCGGCACTGAGTTTGAAGCTCGTGTGAAGCTCTTCGTCCGCGCGATCTTTTCCGGAGGCGAAGATCAAAAGATAGCCGCCGCGACCGAGGAGCGTACCGTCCGGAAACCGCCACTTTCGCAGGTCGTCCGCATCATCGGTCAGATACCATCCGCTCAAGTCCACGTTCTGCCCGGTGGGATTGTGGATCTCGAGCCAGTCGGAGGAATCGCCGTCCTCATCCAGAATCTCTCCAGGTCCCAGAGGAACGGCGCTGCCGCTGCTGGCCATGAACTCGTTGATCACCGGCCCGTCGAAGTCCGCACCATTGGCCACGCCTGCCAAATGCCACACCGTCAGCCAAGCCATGACAAACGGAACAGACAGCGATACTCTTCTCATCCCAGACGCCCTCTCTACCTTGATCCGATTCCTGAAACGCAAGAACAGCACCACGATCGGGCCTCCCAGACCGGGCGTCGTGTGCGGTTCCGTTCGATGTCACACACTCACTCTATCGGCTTGCAGACGGCAAGAATCCTGTAATTTGTCCACGCCGAGTGTAGCATTTTCTCCTCTTGAGGTCAACGATTATCGGGCGTTGCAGGCGCCACGATGCGTGCGGAAGACCATTCCCGGCGCAGGACCACGAAGGAGACGCCTATTAACGATGTGTCATATCCGGATTTTGGAAATCGGCCATCGGCATTCCTCTGTTTGGGTCCGGCAATCCGCGCCGGGACAAAGGGTCGGCGGCGGCATTGCATTTGCCGGACAGAAGTGGTATTCTATACTTGCGGTTGAAGTGATTCGGCCGTACCCAGAGCCCCGGATATCGGGCCATCGAGGGGGATATGAATCACCGAAGCGACAGGAGGATGGGTCGCAGGACCTTCGTCCAGGCGGCCGGCGGCGTGGCCGGAACCTGGCTGGCGGGCCACTGTGGACTGGCCGCACGTCTTCTGCTCGTGGACGCAACAGAGACCGAGCGCACCTCGCGCATCGAGTGGATCGTCTACGATACCGGCCTGCGCGGTGCCGACGGCGACTCCGAGAAGCGTTGCGCCGTCCGGATCACCACCACACACGGCGCCCAGGGCTGGGCGGATTTCTCCGCGTCCGCTGCCCCCGCCGATGATGCAACCACCCACTCGGTCAGCGATGTGCTGCTGGGGCGTCCCCTGTCCGATCACGACAGCATCTGGCGGCAGTTGTACGAACTGGGCGTGCCCCTGGCAACGCTGGCAGCTGTCGATACGGCCCTGTGGGACCTGCGCGGCCGCATCGAGGGCCGACCGGTCCACGCTCTGCTCAGCACGACCCGGCCGGCGGTGAAGACGTGCCTGAGCACCGGTTTCAATCTCGGAGAGCCGGCCGCCTACGCGGAACACTCGCTCATGTGCCGGGAGCAAGGCATACAGGCGATTTGCGTACAGCCTTACGTGACATGGGACGATATGGCCGGGCAGACCATTGCTTTTCCCGAGAAGGACATGGCTGCTTACCGTGCCGTGCGTGAGGCGGTAGGTCTCGATTATCCCTGCATGGCCGACCACCAAGGCGTGTACACCTATGACCAGGCCCTGCGTGTGGGTCGCCTGCTGGACGAACTCCGCTATGCGTGGTACGGCTCACCGATGCCGGAATCGGAAGAGTGGATCGACCGCTACGCGGCGCTGGCGCGCGAACTGCGCACGCCCATCTGCGCCCCGCGCAGCGACTCCGACTCCTACCAGTCGCGCCTGCGGTGGGTCACCAAGAGAGCGTGCGAGGTCTGCCGGATCCGCGTGCATCTCGGAGGATTGACCGCCTGCCTGCAACTGGCCACCGTTTGCGAAGAGGCGGGCATCGCGATGGACCTGCTGGGCGCCGGCCCGGACGCCTATCCCCATCTCCAGTTGATCGGGGCAACCGACGAGTCACTCATCCCGTACTTCCATGTGGCCTCGCCCGTCAGCGAAAACGTCACTCTCCCCGGCCGACTCACCCCCGAGCCGCAATTCGACGCGAACGGATACGTGCCGATCCCCCAAACGCCCGGCATGGGCGTCGAACTCGACTGGACCTACATCGCCACCCACCGCCTCGCCTGACGCGCTCCGCCAGGCACCACACTTCCGCTCCGCACTCCACAATCTCCCGAGCGTAATAGAAAGCTCGACCCTGTGCTGCTTAACAGACCGCCATTCGTGCGCCCCCGAAGACCTCACTGATTCTCCCAGCCGCCAAGGGGCGGCACGTCGAGCGGCCAAGCCAGATACAAGTTCCCGCCGGGACCAAGAGAGCTTTCGGGCAGACCCGCCACCCGTCGGCTCCTGCGGAGCTGGTCGGCCAGCGTAACCTTTCGGACATGGCCGTCCAACATGGAGACGTAGGAGCAGCCCGTGTTCAGGTCGCCCCCATGCGGACGGTGGTAGGTCGCAAAGGCATCGCCGACGTCGGTCTGCGGCATCGTCGACGCATAGGGACGCTGCGGGGAAGTGTCGAAGGTGGTGTACGACGGCCCAATGTCCAGAGATCCGATGGTGATGGCGCCGGTGACCCTGAACTTGGGCACATCCGGGTCGATGGGATCGCCGGGGCCATTCATGGTTCCGTCCTGAGTTCCTCCCCAGGGGCCGCTGAGATTGTACGGCGCCGGCCATCGCGATTCCGTGTTGATCGGCCAGGAATTCTCTTCCCCAAAGGCAAACACCTCGGCAGGACTTCGCGTGACCTGCGTCTCCCGCCGGATCGTTGTGATTCGAACGCTCCTGGCGGCAACGGGGCCTCCCGCCCCTGCCAAAGTCCCGGTCAGGAAGGTCCGATGCAGGTTCCCATTCATCGTGTAGCAGTACTGGGGGGCGATGTGCAGGAATTCGTTCGGGTCGGGTTCTTCATGCCGCAGGGGAATCCCGCCCCCCCCACCAATTGCCCCACCCAAACTGGGCTGAGGCCGCCTGGGTTTGTTGGGGTCCTGGTTGTTGCAGCCTCGTTCGAGGTAGGCGCGAACGCCGGTCTTGCAGAGAAGAACCTTGGGATTTCCCAGGTAGGGTATCAGCGAGCCCTGGAGCTCCCTGTGATCACGCAGCAGAGTGCTGGACGGACCGATCCCGGCATCGTGCCAGCGGCAGGTCCAAGGGTGCCCGGCTCCGTAAGGAGATCGGGACGGCGCCGCGGCATCGTGGGAGATAAAGGATTCTCTGGAATGGTAGATGTAGGCGGGATTGGGAAACAGGCCGTCATGATCGCTGCAGTAGGTCTTGAGCATCACGGTCATCTGATGCAGGTTCGACCGGCACACCGTCTCGTGGCCTTGCTCGCGTACCAACCTCGTGACCGGCAGGCTCAGGGCGATCAGCACGGCGATGATCGCTATGACCACGAGCAACTCGATGAGTGTGAAGGCCCTCGTCATTCTCACGTACGGCCTGTCGCCGCTATCGCAAACGCGACCGGCCTTGTTCGGGTCGGCCCCTGAACACAACGTAACGACTCGGAATCCCATTGAACAGTCACCCCACCCGTACGTTCTGTCTCGCGTGTAGATTCGCATATCTCTCGGTCCTCTCATCGCAATGCGGCCCCCATGCGTCGTGGACGCACTGGTCGAGGATGGGCGGTCTCTGCATCGTCTCGTCCTCGACGCACGCCGGAGCACTTCTGCGGCCGGCTCTCGTTGGGGGGTATTATCGGCGAAGGATGGGGCGAGGGCAAGGGAAAAGGGCCGTATCTCGAATCTTGTATCTCGTATCTCGGGCTACCGCAGGCTGAAGACCGGAGGCTGTAGACCGTAGACCCCAGCCCCACATTTACGCTTCTACCCTTTTACGCGGCGGCGGGAAATTGTCGTTCTTCTTCGTAATCTTGCTCTTGCGGCGCGTCATAAGAGTAGATGCGATAGAGGACATGACCGAAACGATGGACGCCGGCAACCACGAAGGTGGGCGCAACGTCCTCTTCGTCGATTCGCACGTCGAGTGGGTCACCGAGGAACGATTCGCCGAACTGATCAAACAGGACAACGAACTGCGACGCAAACGCGGCTTCGCGGAGAAGCCCGCGCAATATATGCCGGGCGCGCTCGCGCCGGCTCACGATTCGGCGCGGGCCCATGGCCGCCGACCTATACGTATTCTCATCGAGAGGGTGTGAACGTCACACGCCAGATGACTTCACCATTCTGCGGCGTGTCAATCCGGATGCGGACTCTCCAGTCATCCTGGCCCACCAGTTTGATGGTTGTTGCCTGACGATCCTCTCCGCCTACAAGAGAGACGTCGCGCACACACCAGGCTCTGCCCGGGCCGCCGGCCGCGATCCGCAGTTCATACGGGTCGGCGCCAACGATGCGGCTGGTGCCGGAGAGCGTACGGGTGCTCTCGTCCCACTTCTCCTCGACGAGATCGATAACGCCTTGCGTGATGTGCCGCGAGGTGCTCAGGACCTGCGGGTGCGCTGCGAGTGGGCGGACCGCGAGGATGCGGCAACTGGCGGGCGGCAGGGTCGCCTCGAGTTTGCTGCTGAACGGCTCGACGAACGCATCGGCCCAGTAGTCGAAGCCGACGTAGGCGTCGGCCGGCGCCAGGCCGATCCATGCGAATGTGTGCTCGATCTGTGCGGCTTCCTTCTCATCCCAATTGAATAGGCCGATCACGTCCCGCCGACAGCAGCCTTCGCCGTCAGTCAGCAGCCAGATGCGGGGAATCCTCTGCTCGAACAAGTCCACCGGCCGGGGCTTTCGGCCATGTGCCGGCATCGTCCGCTGGAGCAGGTGCAGCCGCTCGGCCGATAGATCCTCGAACTGGATGCTGCTCGCGTTCAGTTGCCCCGTAAGCGTCACCCACGAACAGAGCGCCCGGGCGTGCTGCAGCGGCACGCTGTCGCGGACGTAGATCGGGTCGGGGTCGTTGTACCAGACCCGGCCGTGCAGGAAGTAGGTGTTGCTGCCGCTGAACGGCCCCCGGCAGATCGCCGACCAGTCCCGCCCGTTGTCGGGCCCGATCCGCATCGCATCGACCAGGCCGAACGAAGCCCCCAGCACGCGCATGTTCTGGGCGACGTTGCAGCCGAGGATGAACACCTCCGGCCCGGCCGCCTCACGCACCAGCTTCAGGCCGTCGCGATACGCCTGGACGTGCGTGATGTTCGGGTCGTGCAGTTTCGTCGAGCCCAGCTCATCCTCCTTGTAGCCGGTATTGACGTAGCACATCCCGGTGGCCATGCCGGTCCAGAGTCCGTCGAGCTTGAAGTACTTGTAGCCCCAGTCGTGGGCGATCCGGCGGGCCACATCGTACACATACGCACGCGTCTTCGGGTGCGTCAGGTCGAAACACGTACCACCCCAGTGCACGACGTACGGCTTGCCGTCCTTCTGCGCGAACATGTCCTGTTTGTCGGCGAAGAACGGGTCGTCCCACGTGCCCGCGAAGGGCATGAACCAGATGCCGGGCGCCATGCCGAGCCGTTCCAGCTTCGCCGCGGTCGGCGCCATGCCGGATGGGTAAGGTCCATCGGCGCGGTGCGTGGTGAAGTTCTTGCGCGGCCCTTCGATCTGCGCGCCATCCTGCCACTTGTCGTCGATCTGGATCACGGAGAAACCATAGGGCGCCAGGTGCTCGCGCGCAAAGGCGGCGTTCCTGATAATGTCCTTCTCGTTGGATGCTCCGGCGTGATACCACGTGCAGTACACCGTCGGCTGCGGCGGCAACGCGATGCGATAGAATCTCGCGACCGCGTCGGCGTAGGCTTCCAACCCGAAACGGGCATCTTCAAAATGCCCGACGACCAGCGTCTCCGATTTAACCGTCCGGCCGGGCTCGATCAGCAGCCTGCCGTAGTCGAGCCTCGCATCGACCGTAGCCTTGCCGTCCTGGACGTCGGAGAACAATACACCGCTGCCCCGGTCGTGCGAGACCCAGCCGGCCACCACGCCCGCCCGGCTGACCGGCTCGACCACCGCCAGGAACGAATAGCTGCCCGGGTTGGCCTCATGCCCCACCCCGGTCAACCCGGCGGTCCCCAGCGCGCGGAGGTCAGCGGCCGGTTCGCCCAAGTCCAGCGTCAGCCTCATCGCAGCAATGCGGTCCACCGTTCTGGCCTCGCTGCCCGGGTTGGCCAGCCGAGACGTCAGGACGGCGAACGGCAAGCTCTGAAACAACGCCAGACGGTCGGAGCCGCCGGCGTCGTATTCGACCTCGATTGCCTCGCCGCGTCCCCAGATCGTGTCACTGACCTCGTGCCGCGTCGCCTCACCACTACCTTCGCGGAGCAAACCTCGCTCAAGAAACCTCCTGCCGGTCGGTTTCGCGATCGCCGCGAACGTCGCTTGCTCGGCATTGAACTCAACCACCAGAAGCTCGTTCTCGATCCGCAGCAGGTCGGCCGCATCGAGGGGCATGACGCAAACCACCGCAATGATGAGCATCGACACCTCCCACAGGCATCCGGCTCTGCGCATGGTGTAACCTCCGACATGAGGGCTTGCGAAGAAGTGGTTCAATGAAGACGATAGACCGCTGGTGCGCCCTGTTTAGCGCCGTCGAAAAGAACGAGGACCTCCGTATACTCCGGCCCATCCTCCAGAATCGCCATGGCCTCCGCCTTGCCGGGCGGATTCGGAATCGATCCGATCTTCTCGACGGCGCTGCCGCGGCCATCCCAGCGAAACAGCTCGTATCCGCGACGCTCCTCGTAATCCTCCGCCTGCAAAAAGACATTCGATGGCTCGGAACCCGCGTTGCCAGCGATGATCAGGAAGCCCTCCCTGGCCGCGACGATCTCACGGATGCCCAGCCCTCTGCCCAGCATCAGCTTGTGGAGCGTGTATGCCGGACGCAAGGCTCCCGAAAACACCGCATCAGCTTCCACCTCCAGGACAAACGCGTTCCCCTCCAGGTTGGGATTGCGAAGGCCGACGAACAAATGGCCTTGTCGGATCGCCAGTCCCTCGATGTTCACGCCCTTCTGCTGGAGAGGTTTGCCGAAGTAGGGACGCAGGATCAGGTCCGTCTCGAGAATCGGCGTAAGACTGGCCAGCGTCACGGCATTGTCCACCGGCATCCCGCTGGTCGGGTCCACTCTCATGCGGCAGATCGTGTAGCGTTTTGCCTGGCGCTGCCCGCTTTTCTTGGCGACCCCGTGCGAGCCCACGATGTAGTAGCAGTCGCCCTCGGCAGCAATCCCTTCGATGTCAATCTCCTCGCCCGAGGGCAGTAGCGAGACAGACCCTAACACGCTCAGCGTCCGGCTGTCGCGCGACAATTCAACCACCTGCACCGCCGCACTCTCGTCGGCCCCGATCAGACACCGCGTCGGGGAGATGCATGCGATACCGCTGAGATCCTTGTCTTCGAGAACGACGCCTCGAAAGGAATAGGGCTCGACGAACTCGACGCGGCTTGGGGTATCCGCGCCGGGTTTCGACGACTGTGCAGGCTGGTCCTTTTCGGCGCAGCCCTGCCCTCCCAACAGCAGGACCACCCCACATGCTGCCGTCAGGGTAAACAAAACGCGATAGCTAATTCCGTTCATAGCGTTGTGAACACCTCCTTGGCATCCTATAACGCGGCGCAACACCGGCGTCAACTCCGTAATCCTGGCCCCCGGCAGATCGAAATCGCTTGCCCCTGTGCCGACCGCTCGGTACACTCGCACTCGACGGCGGAGGCCTGTCGGGTCTCCTCGGGCCCGTAGCTCAGCGGTAGAGCAGGGGACTCATAATCCCTTGGCCGCTGGTTCGAATCCAGCCGGGCCCAATCTTCTTTTGAGGTGTGTCAGGCAGTGACATGCCGTTCCCATCTGTGCCTAAAAGCCGTGTTTCGCTGGACTTAGCATTGGCTGCCAGTGTGCCTGCGTGTGCATCGGAAGACACTACACCGTTACCTTTCAAGGACATGCGTTGCCTATCGCTGGAAGGCGTTTCTGTCCATTTCACTGTCCATTTTCCTGTCCACTCGTCGGTGGCTCCGTCCGTGCCAGTAGCGACCACCTGCGCAGCATCCTCTGTCCCCGGCCAAGGATAATCCGGCAGGTTCTCGATCACCCTTCGCAGGTCATATGGTCTCGGCGCATCCGTGTAGGTTCCGAGCGTCAGACTGGAGCGGTCGCTGTGCCGCATGATGGCCATGCGTTCCTTCAGTGAGGCCCCCGTCTTGTCGAGGTTCGTGGCCAGCGTGTGGCGAAGAGAGTGGAACACGATCTTGCCGCGTGCGTTCTCGATCTCGATTCCCGCATCGCGGCAATCAGCGTGCAGCATTTCCGCCGTCCGGAAGTGGGTCGGCATGTTGAACGCCTTGGCTCCCGGCAACTTGCCGGAGAAGAACTCACGAAGCTGCTCTACGCGCCTGTGCTTGAGCAGTTGCGTGGCTTCTTCCCGGTTCTTGCAGAACTCGGCCGCGACCCTGACGACGGCGTTCTCGAAATCGAACGAAGAAACCGTAAGACTCCGCAATTCACCTACCCTGAAGCCCGTTTCGACATCCAGCAGGTACAGGACCGCTCGTTCGTGCCCACTCATTCCGTAGCGGAACGCTCCCCGTTCAGTAACCGCCAGAAGGAGTCGCACCTCTTCAGGAGTCAGTGCCCGACGCCCCTTCTGCCCTTTGGCCTGGACGCGTTGGAGCTTTCCCAGAGGTGATTTCTCTGCCCTGTCATGGTCCACCATCCAGTTGCAGAACATCCGCAGTGCCGTCACGAAGTGGTTGTGCGTCTTGGGATCGAGCACATTCTCCCCGAGGAATATCTCGACCTTATCTTGCTCGATATCGCCCCAGAAGGCGAATTGGCAGCCCTCAAGGACTCGGAGCACGCGGTTTACCGTCTTCGACACGTGGACCGCCGTTCGATGGCGTCCGGTCCGTGGTGACTTGGTCCTGGCGAGGTACTCGCGGAAAGCCGCCACATGCTCCCGAAGCGGTGTCTTCTTGTGCTCGGCGTACGGATCTACCAGCCCTGTCTCCGTCCGGGCCGCCAAACGTTCAAGTTCCGATGCCCTCTGCTCAGTGGCTGCACGGTCGGTAAATCCTCTCACCCGGCGCAGGATGCCGTGGGCATCCCGGTATTCGATGTAGTAGCAGGACGACTTCTTGACCTTCGTCTTGCCATCAACGCCTTTCACCCGCCGCCTTCGTTTGAAAATGCTTGCCATAACGTCACTTCCTCTTTCTTTCCGGCCGCGACCTTGTGTTCACCGGCCGCAATTCCAGGTTCAAGTATTGGCAGAGTCTGTCCAGCGTCTCCAGATTGCAGCCC
>DAOTJE010000042.1:0-34505 GCA_035448545.1 Sedimentisphaerales bacterium
ACGGCATGAACATGTACCGCTACTGTGGCAACAACGCCACGAACAGCGTGGACCCGTATGGCCTTGCAGAGCAGGCATACGCGTATGTTGTGGACGGCGACAGCGTCATGTACCTGCACGACGATCCGGAGGTTTGGGGCACGTATAAATGGAACACGGACGGAGTGTCATATCACTATGCCGTCGCGCCCGAGGGACTCCTCCATGTCGGAGATATCGGCGGTGTCCCGGTCTTTGTTATTGACAGGAGCTTGGGTGCTTTCTCTGTTGAGTCCCTCGGCCACGTAACCTTGGGTGGCGAGCGAATAGTCACCGATGATTCGATATGCGAAGCAGTCCTTGCGATGGCGGACGATTCAGGTGGCCCAGGCTCGTCGTCGGGTAGTTTCCCCTACAATCCACAGATGAGTTCGCCGCTCGGCCCTGAATTACAGGACTTACTCAATGGCGAACTTGGGCATATGCTCGGTGCCAACGGGCCTCGATTCCCTAGCAAGACTCTGTGGAAAGGGTCAGGTCGCTTCGGTGGGGCGCGCATTGATGTCGAAAACAACTCACCGGGCCGCAGGGCGGGGGTGATCCACTATCAAACAGGTGAAGTTACGCACAACTTCAACCCAGCGACCGGAGAGTTCGACGGCCTATCGAAGACACAGAATCGTATGCTGCTGAGTCAACCGGGTGTACGCAGGGCCATTGAGAAGGGTATGCGCAAGTATCTGGGTGAGAGACATTGGAGTTGGCCATAACCTAGTGGTATTCTAAGCAAGTTGCGCAAGTACCCCGTAAAATGATGCATGATGACCGATTGCTGTGTCTGCCAGGGATGTCATTGGAGCACTCGTATGCGAATACTGAAAATGAACAACCTCATGTCCAAGATCTATGCTCCTGATAGTAGTCTCAAAGATATTGAACTGCCGGAGAGTCTCAAGGATGTGATAAAAGCCGGTGTGGTTTTTTGCGACGGATGCTACCTTCTGAGGAGCGCGTTTGACAAGAATACGCACATCCGTCTGGACCAATGCCAGGACCGAACAGCCTACGAGAGTCTCCTGAACCACATCCACATAGAGGACCATGGCGATGACAGGCTGCCCGTCGCCTTCGCTCTTCTTTCGGAATTATCGCGTCTACTAAAGCGAGAGTACCCAGGCGTGGAGTTTCTCGGGGAGATCAGCAGTGAACCCAATGGGCACGAATGCGTAGCACGGTTCTACAGCAAACACAAGGGGGAACCTCCCCGCCTCGTGGACGATCTGGAGGGATACGAACTCAACGCAGTGTGTCTTCTGGACCTGTCATCGTAGCGGAAGGGCGATTGAGACTGCGGATGGGTGCCTATTGCATCTACGCGGATGCAGGTTGAGGGTCTGCCCTTTCGATAATCATCAGGAAAACGACGAGCGGGCCATGATCGTGGATCGAGGCATGATGAGCTTGGCGGACAGGCGGGTGCTGCAACATGGCGGCTCGTTGCTGGACGGGATGCTTCAGGACCGGATCAGCGGGGAGGTGGACTGGCAGCAGATCACCTATACCTACGACCCCTCCGGCCGACGGATCGCCAAGGACGTCGATGGCGTGGTGACCACTGCATCGCCAAGCTCAAGAAGCTGGCGCAATGGTCCAAGGAGAAACCTCTTTCGGTCGTGGCCAAACTCCGGGCGGCCGACGAGCGACAAGAACTTGCCCGCGAACGGAAACGGGCATAAGATCTCGATCAGGAGCAGCCATCAACCTTCCACTGAGATCGGGTCACCCTCGCCCTGCGGCCAGGAGAATGACGGCGGTGTGGAAGCTGCTTTGATAGTGCGCCGGGCGGTCACTTTTCCAGCAGACCCTGCATCTGGAGCCAGTCGGCGAACCGATCCGCCCACGTGTCGCAGGGGAGATTCTGCTTGTTCATGCCGAAACCATGTCCGCCTTTGGCGTACAGGTGAAGCTCCGCCGGTTTCTTAGCGGCCACCCAGGCCTGGTAGATCGCCACGCTTTGGGGCGCGAGGCCGAAGTTATCGTCGGTCGCGGCCACCGCAAACAGAGGCGGCGCATCGTCACGAACCCCGTCGCCCTTGATCACCAGGTCGTGAGCCAGATACACGGGTGCGACGAAATCAGGGCGCGTCGCAGGCGTGTAGTTGTAGGCCACCGAGGCGGCTACGATCCCGCCGGCCGAAAAGCCCATAATGCCGATCCGGTCCGGCCGGACTCCATAGTCCCTGGCGTGGGTGCGGACGTGTGCCATCGCGGTCAATCCATCGGCCAATGCCATTCTGATGATGGGAGAGACCTTCGCCAGGAAGTTGCCGCCCGACGAGGCTTCCTGCATCGGGTTGTCGGTCTCGGATTGCAGGAGCCGGTATTTCAGGACAAAACACGTCACCCCTCTGGCCGTCAGATAGCGCGCCACGTCATAGCCCTCGTGATCGACGCAAAGCATGCAGAAGCCGCCTCCAGGGCAGATCACTACGGCCGTGCCGTTCGCGGTCCCTGCCGGGGGCTCAAAGACCGTCAGCGTGGGCTGGGCCACGTTGACGATCACTCGCGTCATCGCCGGGCCGAACTTGATTTGCCGCTCGGTGTGCTTCCAGTCTTCCGATCCGGGCGCAGGCCCGTCATACAGACTGACCACCTTTTCCCCTGCTGCGCGCGCCATGGCTCCCAGGGCCAGGGCGACCCCCACTGTCAACAAAGCAAGATTCTTCATGATGAGTACCTCTCCAATAACGGTCTTGACCTTGACGTAGACCACTCTAACCTTCGTGCCTTCAACCGAAGGAGGCTCTACTCTGGGATAGTCGTGTGAGAACCCGCTCTCTTTCAGGCAGGACCAGCAAATACCGGAAAATCGCGTCCAGGCGTAAATCAAGGGTGTAACCGCTTACAGGGTCGCCACTTAGATCGTTTCAGCCACACGGCAACGGCCGGCAGGGGGTGCACTTGATGTTTGTAGGTACACCTTCACGGGGGTTGCAATCGACTTCGTCATTCCGACCGAAGCGCAGCCTTTAGCCCTGAGTGAAGTCGAATGGGGCAGTGGAGGAATCCGGCTGCGAACGGGCCATTGCCTTATCCTCGGCCAGATTTCTCCGTGCGGGCTTCGCCCTTAGTCGAAATGACATCCGCCACGCTCTTCGAGCTGACAGCCCCCTTTCCTGGCCTCCGCAGCAACCTACCTACAAACACGCAGTGCACCCGCCGGCAGGGCTTTGCCCGATTAGGGGGTTGTTATGGGACGGGGTTTGTGGTATAATGTTTCTGTTGGACGGTTCGATAGGCTCACTGTGGAGGCAGGCCGGATGAACGCCGACTTGGTGCTTCTCAAAAAAGATGGAGCACACAAGACATTCTCGCTTCGCAACGCGGTCACGGTCCTGGGACGCCGACACGACTGCGACCTCCGGATTCCCCTGCCCAGCGTTTCCCGCCGGCACTGCGAGATCCAGCAGAACGGCGAAGTCCTGAAGATCCGCGATCTCGATTCGACCTGCGGAACATTCGTCAACGACAAACGCGTCAATGGGTCCAGTCCGGTCAAGGCCGGCGATTACATCCGCATCGGTCCGCTGACGTTCGTCTGCCAGATCGACGGCAAACCGGAGAAGATCGTAGCGCCCTCAAAGGCACCGCCGGCCCCGCCGAAGAAGGCGGCCCCCGCGCCGGCCAAGACCGAGCCGGTCGGTGGACTCGACGACAGCTTCGCCGATCTGGATGCCTCCGACAGCGCGATCGAGTTCGACGGGCTGGATTCCGACCTCGAAGACATCGAAAAGCCTTGACGCCCTCGCGGGTCCCGGCTCGGAGGGGGTCGGGATTTCTCAAAGCGAGACTTGCCGGCACCAGTCGATTCGAGTACGCTTTCGAAATGGACCGTTGGCTTGTGCTGTGCGAGCGAGAATAGCGAGGTAGTGGATCGATGCTCGGGTCGTTTTTGGTTCTTGGAACGGTGCTTCTCGAAACCCGTCCGAGCGAGGTGCTCGCCGGTTCGCTTGCGCCGGCATTGCCGTTCAATCCGCTGAAGCTGCTGCTGCTCGTCGGGTGGGTGTACCTGTGCATGTACTGCGTCCAGCGGGTCCAGTCCGGGCCGCTCGTCCCCGAGAAATACAAGACGACAGCGAATCTGGTGTGTCTGTTTGCCGGTCCGCTCGTGCTGCTGAGCCTGGTGATCGCCGAGACGATAAAGAAGAGCCGGTCCGGCCCGAGCCGCTTCTTCGACCTGCTGAAACAACAGCTCAAGAACGCGCTGACCGGCCTTCGATCGATCCGTAAGTCCGCGCCGGAAGAGGAAACCGCTTTCCGTCTGCTCGATTCGTCCGGCCGGACGATGGACGAGGTGTGCGGGCACGGCCAGGGCAAACGCGAAGACGCCCACATCCTCGACCAAACCGAATCCCTCATTGCCGACGCGCTCGAACGGCGGGCCAGCGACATCCTGATTGATCCGCAGGACGCGTCCACGTACAACATCCGCCTGCGCATCGACGGCGTGCTGCGGAATACCCAGCAACTGGACGCGGGGACCTGTCAGGCGGTGATCAACAGCATCAAGGCCGTCTCCGGGATGGACATCTCGGAGCGGCGGCGTCCGCAGGACGGCGCGTTTACCGCGCGGCGCGGCGAGCAAGCGGCTTCGTTTCGCGTGGCCAGCAGCGGAACCGTCAACGGTGAGAAACTCTCGATCCGGGTCCTGAACCGGGACGCGGCGGCGTACTCGTTGAAGGACCTCGGCCTGAGCGCCAAGCAGAACGACATCATCCATAGGGCCCTGCACAAACCTTCCGGGATGATCCTGATCTGCGGCCCGACCGGCAGCGGCAAGACTACCACCATGTACGCCATGCTCAACAGCATCGACCGCCTCACGCGGAACGTGATCACCGTCGAGGACCCGATCGAGGCGATGCTGCCGCAGACCAGCCAGATCGAGATCAATCCCAAAGCGGAGATCACCTTCGCCAACACGCTGCGCAGCGTCCTGCGCCAGGACCCGAACGTGATCTGCGTGGGCGAGATTCGCGACGAGGAGACCGCCGAGATCGCCCTTCGCGCTGCGCAGACCGGGCACCTCGTTCTGGCGACCCTGCACTGCGACAGCAACGCCAGCGCGATCGCCCGTCTGATGGACCTGGGCGTCTCGCGTCTGCTGCTGTCGCTGGGCCTGAATCTGATCCTGTCGCAGCGGTTGCTGCGCTGCCTGTGCCCCCACTGTCGCAAGCCCGCCTCGCTCAGTGACACACAGATCGCCGAGTTCAACAAGAAGGGTATCGACTACAGCGGCATCTACGAGGCGGGCCAGTGCCGCCGGTGCGACAGAACCGGCTACTTCGGACGGACCGCCATCTGTGACATCATGGTGGTCGACGACGATCTGAAGGCCCAGATCGCCAACGGCGATTCGTTCCCCGCCCAGATACGGACGGAAGGCAGCCGGCAGGGCCGGTCCAATCTGCGCAAGCAGGGGCTCAAGAAGGTGGTCACGGGCGTGACCAGCCTCGAAGAACTCAAACGGGTGGTGGGGTAGTCGCCATGGTGTTCTGGATTGCCGTCCTGGTCGGAGCCGTCTTCGTGTGGCTGGCGGTGCGTGTGGGTTTCTACCAGAGCTGGGGCCTGCTGTTCAACGTCGTCGTATCCATCTACGTGGCAATCTTCCTGGCGCCGGCGGTGGCCGACTGGGCCCCTGCCAGCGGGGGCGCATCGGGTTACGGCCTGACGCTGAGCCTGATGGCCCTGGCCAGCGGGTGTTTCGCTATCCTCTACGGTCTGTCCTACGTGTTTCTAACGGGCCAGTTCCGCATCCCCTTCCCCAAGGTCCTGGACGTCCTCGTCGCGGGCGCGCTGGGGTTCATGGCCGGATTCCTCGTCCTGAGCTTTGCGGCCCTGGTGGTCACCCTCAGTCCGCTGGCCCAACACAAGGTGCTCAGCACACTGGGCTTCAGCCGGCAGGACCAGAAGCCCAACCTCGCCTGCATCATCAAGTGCTGCGACCTGGTGCACAGGGTCGCCCGCTTCAAACCGACCGACCAGGCCACCGAAGAGGCCATCGACCGTCTTTTCGAAAAGTCCGAGTCTATCGCCGAATGCTCCCCGAGCGAGCAGGACGACCCCGCGCAAACATCAGCCCCACCGACGCGGCCCCCCTTGCCTCTGGAGGACCTCTGAACCGGCTCGCCTCAAACCGCGTAGCTGCCTCCCGTAAAGACGCCAACGGAAAGACCGCCGGGATGGATATAAGACCCTACGAGTCACAAGACGAGGAACGCAGGAGCGATCTGGACCTGCACTTCACTGTGCGTCCGGGCGTTCGCATTTGTCGGAGGTACACGCACCTGGACGCCCACGCGCGCATGTACGGCCGCTGTCACACGTTCGTGGCCGAGCACGAGGGCCGGATCGTCGGCGTCATCTCCGCCGCCATCAAAGACGTGCGTCTGGCGGGCCAATCCACCAGAGCCGGCTATCTGTTCGGCCTGCGGATCGCGCCGCAGGCGAGGCGTCACGGTGTCGCATCGGCGCTACACGTCAGAGCGGAGCAGGCAACGAAGGACGACGGTGCGGCGGCCACATACGCCCTCGTCATGGCCGACAACGCTTCTGTGATGCCCCTGACTTCCAGGTTCGCTCTCCAACCGATCGATCGCGTGGAGACGCTCGTCGCGCCGGTTGCCCGGCAGCGCTCCGATCGGACAAACGTGCGGACCGAACGCTTGCCGGAGGCCATTGCACAACGCATCGATCCGTTCTTCGAGAAACACGATCTGTTCGTCCGGGGGTCGGAACGATATCCGGCCGCCGGCCATTTCGTCCTGCATTACGCCGAGCGAGGTTCGTCGTTTGCCGCCGTGACAGTGTCCAGTCACCGTGCCGCCTTTCAAGACCTCGTCGAGTCCGTGCCCTCCTGCCTGCGTCCTCTTCGCCGCTTCTGGGATGCGATGCGCCCTCTCGTCACACTGCCTCACATTCCCGTGCGAGGCCGCACGGTTTCCACACAATGGATCGGCGAGCCGGTCCTCGAGGGTCCCGAGGCGCTCGGGCTGCTGCGCGAAGTGCTCCACCACGTCCACAACGAGGCAGCGGAAGAAGGCGTACACTGGCTGATGATGCCGATCCGTTCGTCGGATCCCCGGCGTCAACCCATCCGCGATGCCTTCTCCGCCGGCAGGCTCGCTCGTCTTCTGCGAGCAGACACCACTGTCCCGTCGCTGCTGTTGTTCAAGCCGTTCGTCAGAGGATGCACTGTCCATCCGGAACGACTCTACCTCGACACGAGAGACTTCTGACGCAAACCGCCGGACGGCAGACAGATGTCGTCAGTTCCCGGACGGGACCGCCTCGACCGGCTGGGCGTCGGGTCCCCACGGCTCGATCCGGCGCAGACGCTTGGATGCGAGGGCACGGTAGCAGTCGGGCAGGTCGAACGACGCCAGGACGTTGGGCACGAACGTCGAGAGGGGCCACGCGTAGGTTTTGGACTCGGCAATGTCGGAGTACGACGTGAGCGCGTTCTTGAGCGTCACCTGGGTGACCCGGTCGCTCAGTACGGCGGCAAACGTCGCGGGAATCGCCCCCCAGCCCTTGCCCACCATATGGACCTCGTCGTGCCCTGCCTGGCCGAGCCAGTCCAGCACGCGAAGGACATCGTGCGTTCGCTGGCCGATGTACGGCCGATCCAGCATGATCGAGTGAATCGCGTAGAAGTAGTCGCTGCCGTACGGATCGAAGTAGGAATTCTCGTCGCACGTGTCGGGCCGCGACTCGCCGATGCCCCGGACATCCACCGTGTAGAAGTCCGTATTCGGATCGGCCGCGATGAGTTCGGCGACCAGCGGTTCGTCCCGCAGCTCTGCATCGCTGGAAAGATGCGCAACGTACAGGATCGCCCGCTTTGTCGTCGCGCGCGGGCGCGACAGCAGTTGCTCGTTGCCCAAACGATAGACGACCGCATGGATGCCGGGTTCGGTCTCGACAAGGTAGACCGTCCATCGCGGCTTCGGATAGCCCCGCGACCGCCAGTTCCGCAGGATGCGGTACTCGGGAGCCGAAGCCGGGTCGGATGTCGGCAGATGCAGCACGTCTCGGATTCGCTGCTGGAGCGCCGACAGCGAGAACGTGCTCGGCCGCTGCTTTGCCAGTGCCTCCGACTTGTCCTTCGTAAACTCGTAGATCGGGCGCGAATGCAGCTCGCAAACCTGGCCGCGGGGCGTACACCAAAGCGCTTCGTCCTTCTCGATCGTCAGGTTCGGCTCGCTGGTCGCATCGCTGATGTGCGTGACCGCGTTGAACCAGCGATACATGGCCTCGCGGTTCTCCTGGGAATAGCCGTGCCCGCTCGGACCGACGAACAGGCCGATGTTCTCCTCGGCGTCGAACAGACGATACAGACGTCGCAGACTGTGGTAGGCCGACTCGGCGCCGCGCACGTCGAAGAAATCCTTCTCCTTGGCCAGGATGATGACGGGCTTGGGCGCCATCGCCGCCAGAAAGTCCTCGTGGTCCAGACCATAGGCCAGCGCTCGCGGCGGACACTGCTCTGTGTCGGCGGGCAGCTCGTTCTCCAGGTTGCGGCGAAACGTCGTGACGAAGCACGCCGGCGCCGCCATCGTCCAGCGTCTCTCGACGCCGCACAGCCACGTCGTCATCGTGCCGCCGCCGCTGTTGCCGGTCACGCCGACCCGCCGCGGATCGACCTCCTTTCGCGTCAGCAGATAATCAAGAGCGCGGATGCCGTCCCACGCGCGCCAGGAGCCGAGGAATTCGCCGACCAGAAACTGTTGGTTGCCCGCGTGGAGGTGCTCGCGCACGCCGACGCCGATCTGGCTCCGGAGGTTGGTGTCAGGGTATTGCAGGCGCTCGCCCTGGCCGAGGGGATCGTACAGCAGCACGACGTAGCCCTGTCGGGCCAGACCCTGCGCGAACGCCTGATACTCTCTGATGGCCTTGCCCGTGGCGGAGTGGCCGCAGGTGCCCACAACACCCGGCAGAGGAAAAGCCCGCCCCTTGGGGATGTAGAGATTGGCGGTGACGAGGAAATCCGGACGGCTCTCGAAGATGACGTTCTCGACGGTATAGGCGTCCCGCTCCACCACGGCGGTGATGCGTGGGTTTAGAGGTGTCTTTTCAGGCCAGGGACCGAAGCAGCGATCGATCCTCTCCTGAACGTCCTGTACAAATGTCTCCGCCTCCTGGCGAGTGCTCAGGGCGGTTCGGCGACGCTCGCTTTGCTGCTCGATCTGCCGGACCTGGGCGACGAAGTACTCCTGCACCATGTGGGGGAATCGATTCAGCGGCTCGAGGGCGGGCCGCTGCGCCGCCGCCGGCGAGGCCGAGCAGAGCAAAAACGGCAGAACAATGACGTGAATGCTCTGGCTCCGCTTACGGGTCAGGGAGATGGAATGGGACATCGGCGTATCCTCAACGCACATGTCGTGTCACAAGCACCGAGCCCCGATGTCCATCGACAAGGGGGCTTTTATGCCATCGGGCACGCGCCACCGGGGCAACTGTCCATGCCGCAGGCCGGGCCGGCCGCGCACGAGTCACAAGCCGGACCGCTCGCAGCCTTGCTCTGGCCGACCGCAAAGGCAGACAGGAGCTTCTTCATACTGGTTGAACCGCACTTGGCACAGGTCTGTCTGGTGGCCTTGCGGCTGGTCTGAAGCACCTCCATTACGTGCCCGCATTGTTCGCATCGGTATTCGAAGATCGGCATGGCTCTGCTCTTTCCCTTTCGGTGTTCATTCCGTCACTGGACGCTGCCCCCGGAGAAGTCAGGCAACAGTCCGCTTCTTCACCCTCTCTCCGGCGGCTTGCGAAAGCACCGCGTCGCTGCGAATCAGGACCTGGCGGCCCAGCTCACAGTCCAGATGGCGTGCCAGTACCGCGCACTTCGGACGCAGCAGGAAGAAGATATCCCGCTCGCACTCGTTGAGCGTCTCGAAGTTACCCTGGCCTTTGGAGATGATCAGGTCGGCCTTCTCGAAACGCTTGCGAAACGCCTTCGAGCAGATTTCGAGGATCGTGCCGGGCGCATCGGCGCCGTTGTCGATCACCTCGACGAGATCGGTCAAGCCCACCATCTCGGCGTCCGCCAGGAGAACATCGTTGAGGATGGGTCCGCCTCGCACGACAAAGGTCACCTTCTGGCGAGGCATCTGCTCGATCAGCAGGCGATCGAAGACGATCTCTCCGGCGTTGTCGCCCAGATAGAGAATGTCCGTCGCTTCGGCGATGGCGACTTTGAATTCGGTCAGGGCGTCGAGGTCCAGCGGATCGGTCAGCGATCGGGCGATGACGCCCTCGACCACGCTCTCGTCAACCGTCGAATGGACGCCGAAGTCGATGACGTTGCCGGCAATCGCCAGGCGGACCGCGGTCTCCATGCGATCGGCCGAACCCGCCACCGTCTCTTCGAGATCGTCCACCATGTCCATCGCCAAGCGATTGTACCGCTGCTTCACTTGCAGGTAGGGATCGACAACGCCGGTCATTTCCCGAACCATGCGATGCACCTTGCGGGCCACCGCCGGCGGGCTCTCGCGCATATCCATGTCATGCCAGAGTCCCAAGGCTTCGCGCAGCACCTTCTCGTGCATCGCCTCATCGTCGGTAATCATCCGCACCGAATCGAGAACCTGCCGGATCGCGCAGGGAATGCAGTCGAAATACGTTCTCATAGCACCTCACATCCGTACGGAATTCTTCACACCTTCAGATGAGCATTATGCGCGATCTGCATAGAAAAGGGAAACCTCTTCTCTGTGGAATCGGATCGCTTGCGGCGTGCTACTTGGCGAACTCGGGCACGGTCAACAGGACCGACAGCTCGCCGACGCTGATCTTGAACTGGCCCGGCTCGACGACCGGCACATTGTCGCGTCCGATGAAGGCCAAGTCATCCCAACCCAGCTCGAATCGAACGGTACGCGTCTGCCCGGCGGGAACATCCACCTTCTGGAAACGCTTCAGCTGCCGGACCGCCGGCGTCACCGACGCGACCAGGTCCGACAGATACAACTGCACCGTTTCCTTGGCCGCGATGTCGCCCGTATTGGTCACCTCGACTGTCACCGCCACGGTGTCCCCGGGTCTTATCTCACTCCGGTCGGTCTGCAGGGCGCGATAGACCAAGGACGTATATGACAGACCGTGTCCAAACGGCCACTGCGGATTAAACTTGTTCTCCCCCGTCTCTTCGCTGGGCTTGTGGTCGTACGTCGTGAAGCCGCCGGCAAAGCGCGGATAAGTGTACGGCAGCCGGCCGCTCGGATTGACGTCGCCGAACAGAACGTCCGCCACCGCCTGGCCCCCTTCCATGCCGGGACAATACGCCGTCAAAATCGCACGCGCGTCATCGACAATGGTCCGGATCACGCGGGGCCGGCCCTCGACCAGCACCAGCACGATGGGCTTGCCCGTCTTCGCCAGGTCTTCGACGAGCTTCAACTGCGGCTCGCTCATCGTCAGGTCGTCGATGTTGCCGGGCGTCTCGCAGTACGCCGGCTCGCCGATGCAGGCAACGATCGCGTCCACGTTCTGCGCCGCCGCCACCGCGCCGCCGATGTCCTTCTCCTCGTCGAATGTGACGGCGTCAACATGACTGACGCGGTCGTCGCCGATCTTGGCGCGGATCGCTTCGAGAATCGTGTACTTCTCCTGCGGATACAGGGCCTCGTTGTTGCCCTGCCAGGTGAGGGTCCAGCCGCTGTTGAGCACCGACAGCAGGTTGGCCGTCGGGCCGGTGACGAGCACCCTGGCGCTCTTGGCCAGAGGCAGGGTCTTCTGCTCGTTCTTCAACAGGGTGATCGCCTCCTGAGCGGCCTGCAGATTCACCTTGCGGCTCGCCTCCAGGCCGATGTTGCCGAGGAGGTTCTTGTTCGGATAGGGTTTCTCGAACAGGCCCAGCCTGAACTTGACGCGGAGGATGTCGGCCACCGCCCGGTCGATCCGCGACATGGGCACTTCGCCGTCACGAACCAGCTCCAGCAGCGTGTCATAAAAGCTGTAGTCGTACGGAACCATGCTCATATCCACGCCGGCCATCACCGCCATCTGGACCGCCTCGCGCCGGTCTTTGGCGACCTTCTCGCGGGTGTACAGATTCTCGATGTCGGCCCAGTCGCTGACGACAAACCCTTCGAAGCCCAGCTCGCCCCGGAGCAGGTCGGTCAGATGGAACTTGCTCGAATGAACTGGCACGCCGTTGATCTCGGAGGAATTGACCATGCAGGTGACCGTGCCGGCGCGAACGGCGGACTCGAACGGCTTGAGAAAATGCTGCCGCAGCTCCCGGTCGGGGATGTACGCCGGCGTACGGTCCCGACCCGAACGCGGTACGCTGTAGCCCAGGTAGTGCTTCATGCACGTCGCCACCTTGTCCGAGCGGGTCAGGTCGTCGCCCTGCTGGGCGCGGATGTAGGCGGCCCCCATGACCGAGGCGAGGTACGCATCCTCGCCGAACGTCTCGAAGACGCGCGGCCACATCGGCTGGCGCGCCAGGTCCAGGACGGGATTGAAATTCCACGGGATGCCCACCGCCCGCGTCTCCATCGCCGCGATCTCGCCGACCTTCTCCATCAGCACGACGTTGCCGGTGGCGGCCATCGCAATGTTCTGCGGGAAGATCGTCGCGCCGAGGACGTAGTTGGCGCCGTGGATCGAGTCGATGCCATAGAGGATCGGGATGCCGAGGCGCGTTTCCTTCGTCGCGATGTCCTGCATCTGCGCGATCATCTCCTGCCAGTTCTCGGGCGTGCGGGCCTGGCCGCCGCAGTTGAGGATCGAGCCGATGTGATGGTTGACGATGCCGTCGCGCAGCTTCCCGGGGTCGAGGACGAGGTAGCCGTCCTGGCCCGACTTGGCAAACGTCTCCAGCGTGATCTGCGTCATCTGCCCGACCTTCTCTTCGAGTGTCATCTTCGCCATCAGCTGGCGGACCTTGGCCTCGATCAGGGCGTCGCCCTTCTTCGGCGACACCTTCTCCGCACTCGAACAGCCCAGAACCGACATCGATCCCGCCACGCATAGAAGCCACAATGCTCTCATGGTTCGCTCCTTCTTCTCTCTCGGCTTCAGACAACCCCACCGGCGCGCTACTGCGTTATCCGCATGCACACGCGGCGTACCGCCGTCGCACCAAGCGATCACGGAACATGCTAACAAAGGTCGCCCGGACGCGGAAACACAAAATTCGCCGCGTTGCGGCACCGAGACGATTCCCCAAGAGCCCCCTCAACACGACTTTGTCATTCCGAGCGCCATCGAAGAATCCAGCCGCGAATCAGACGAGCGGTTTGTAGTGTGCCCGTAAGGGCATAGGACGCGCCGGCAACCGCGTCCCGTCGCGATGTCCATCGGGATGCCTGCGAAGCAGCGGCGCGCACTATGCGCGGCCTTCCTGCGAAGCGACCATGTGGACGCATTGCACGCCGGACTTCATGACCGCCTTCCGCAGCGTAGGGTTGAACACCACGCGGGATTTCCAGCTCTTGAGAAATAGGTTGACGCGCAGCGCTCGAAGTTCGCCGCGATATCGCTTCTCAAAACCATCGGGCGTCGTACGCAAGGCCCGGGCCAGCGCCAGCGCGCTGCGAAAGGCGTAGCTGAACCCCTCGGCGGAACTCGGACTGATCGCGCCGGCGGCTTCGCCGATCAGGGCGATCTGGTTCGATCCCGTGACCACGTCGGCCCATCTCATCGGCCGGACGATGTAGGCGCCCTCGCGACGCAGCGTCCGTCCGAACTCGAAGCCGGCGCGACGCAGTCTCTCCTTCAACAGCTCGAACTTGCCCGAGGCAGCCGGTCCAGGGTGCAGCGCAGCGCCGATGAGCAGGTGATTCGCCTTCGGAATGGTCCAGCCATAGTAGTCGGTGATCTCGCGATCGAACAGCGATGTGAAGTACGGGAGGTTGTGGTCCTTCGCGACCCATTCCTGAATAGCGATGTACCGCGCCGGATACGGTCCCTGCGGCAACAGCAGACGACGGACTCGGCAATTCGCTCCGCCGGCGCCCACCAGAATCTTCGCCCTTTCCGTGTGCAGTTCACCGCCCTGACGAAGCGACAGCGTGAACCCGTCAGGATCGCGCGCGAACGACAGAAGCCGGCAGTCCGTCCTGACGTCGACCGTCGCCGGCACCATCGACAGCAGCCAGTGGTCAAATCGCTGCCGGTCCATGTTGATGTAGTGGCGCTGGTAACATCGCTCCAGACCCTGTCGCAGGTCCACCGCCTTGACGACGAACAGTTGCGGCTCCTCCAGCACGTCCTTGGGTAAACCCAGGCCCAGCACCGAAAGCATCCTCTGGGCATCGGGCGCCAGCAGTCCGCCGCAACACTTGGGCGGCGCGAGCATTCCGGAGCCGCCTTCGATTCGTCGTTTCTCGATCAACAGCACGCGATAGCGTTGCCCGATCAGTCTCGCCAGAGTGGCCCCCGCCGGTCCCGCTCCCACAATCGCCACATCGTACATCGTCACCGCACGCCCATTCGACTATCCCCGGCCGCTGCATCTCCCCGCCGCCCGGCTCCCTCGCGGCTTGCATGTCGCGACGCGCCGGACGGACCAGATCCCGCATCTGGTGACGATATTTTGACCGAACTCGTCGCGCCGGGCAAGGGCCGAGCGGCGCGCTACTGCCTGGGAACGCGGTCCAGCGCGGGCAATGTCACCGTGTTCTTCTACAGCCGCGCCGCGGCGGCTTTGGCGGAGTAGGTGATAACGATGTCGGCGCCGGCGCGTTTGATCGAGGTGAGGATTTCCATCATGGCGGTGTCGTGGTCGAGCAGTCCCCTCGCGGCGGCGGCGTGGAGCATCATGTACTCGCCGCTGACGTTGTAGGCGGCGATGGGGCAGTCGAACCGCTCGCGAGCGCGGCAGATGACGTCGAGGAAGCTCAGGGCCGGCTTGACCATCACCATGTCGGCGCCTTCGTCGATATCGAGGGCGATCTCGCGGAGCGCCTCGCGGGCATTGGCCGGGTCCATCTGATAGGTCTTGCGATCACCGAGGCCCGCGGCGGCCATCTCGGGCGATGGTGCTGACTCGGCGGCATCACGGAACGGACCATAGAACGCCGACGCGAACTTGGCCGCGTACGACAGGATCGCGACGTGGTCGAACCCGTTCTTTTCGAGAACCTGCCGCATCGCGCCGATGCGACCGTCCATCATGTCCGACGGCGCTACGATGTCGGCGCCAGCCTGGGCATGCGACAGCGCCGTCTTCGCCAGCAGCTCGCACGTGGCGTCGTTGTCGAGCCGGTGGTTCTTGATCACCCCGCAATGACCTGTGCTTGTGTAGGCACACAAACACACATCCGTGATCACAAGCAGATCGGGGATGTGCTTCTTGATGGCGCGAATCGCCGACTGGACCGCCCCGCTCTCCGACCAGGCCTCGGAACCTCTCTCATCCTTCTTCTCGGGCAGGCCGAAAAGCAGGACCGCCGGAATGCCCAGGTCCGCGACTCGGGCGGCCTCATCGGCAATCCGGTCGGCCGAGAGATGGAAACAGTCGGTCATCGAGGCGATCGGCTCTCTGACGTTGCGGCCCGGACAGGCGAACAGCGGATAGACAAGGTCGTCGACGCTGAGCCTCGTCTCGCGCACCATCCGCCGCATCGGGACGCTCGTGCGAAGCCGTCGCATTCGGATTTCCGGAAACCCCATCGTACAGACTCCTCTGGACGCGAATTGACACTGCTGCGCGTTCAATCGACGGATTCCATATACTCGTTCAATGTCGCCCGGTCAACACTCGGTGCGAATCTCCCGGTCGGTGCGGATGTTACACCGATCCTCGGCGCCAACGGCTGGAATCGTCGCCAGCACCACCAACAGGACGATACCAGGTCTGGCCACGAACAGCCGCTCCTTTCGGTCGATCCGCCCTAACATCACGCGGGCCGCTCGGCCGCTTCGATGGCGTCCAGCAGCCCATCGGTGGTGTACTCGCTCGCGGTCAGATCGACACGGACGCCGAGCTTCTTCAACTGCTCCGACGTCACCGGACCGATCGACGCCACCTTCGCGCGGCTGGCGTTGACCACTCCCGCCGCGATTGCGTCGAAAAAGTTCCGCGCCGCCGACGGACTGGCGAACGTCAGCCAGTTGATCCGGCCGTCTTCAATTTGCCGACGCAGCGCCTCGGGATCGCCCGTCTTCGGGACCGCCGTGTACAGCGGCACATCCTCCACGACGGCGCCGCCCTTCAGCAGAACATCGACCAGATCGTCCGTCGCCAGTTCCGAACGCAGCGACAGGACCTTCTTGCCGCGCAGGTTGGCAAAGGCGACGAGCTGCCAGCCCAACTCACGCCCGGTGAACACCGTGGGTACTAAGTCGGCCTTGATCCCGTACTTCGCCAGGGCCGCCGCCGTCTTGGCGCCGAGCGTTGCCAGCTTGTTCGCGGCGAACACGCGGCTGTCCTTGCCCAGAGCCGTCATCGCGTCGAAGAAGACCTTCACGCCGTTGGGGCTGGTGAAGATCACCCAGTGGTAGTCGGCCAGGTGCGTCAGAGCCCGGAGGAATTGGTTGCTGTCCGTCAGCGGCTGGATCGCCATCGTCACAAACTCGATGGGCCGGGCACCGCGATCGCGGATCTTCTTGGCGAATTCCGCATTGCCCGCCGCATCGCGCGTCGTGACAATCGTCTTGCCGAACAACGGCTGTCGCATGAACCAGTTCAGCGCTTCGTCGCCGCCGGCCGCAGCGCCGACGATGATCAACGCGGGCGGCTCGATCTTCGCCTTCTGACACGCGTCGACGATCGCGCCCAGCGGTGCCCGCACGACCTGCTGGCTGGGCAAGGTCGCGTCGGCGACGAGCGCCACCGGCGTTTCGGCTGCCCGGCCGTGCGCGGTCAGTCGCTCGACGATCCGACCCAGCGCGCCGATGCCCATGTAAAACACGAGTGTCCCGGGAAAGCGGGCCAGCACGTCCCAGTCGATGTTGGTGTCCTCCTTGCCGTCGGCTTCGCGGCCGGTGATAAACGCCACCTGTGAGCTGTACCGCCGGTCGGTCAGCATGATCCCGGTGTACTCTGCCGCGGCAAGAGCCGCCGTGACGCCGGGCACGATCTCGAAACCCACACCCGCCTTATTCAGTGCCACTACCTCTTCCGTGACGCGTCCGAAGATGCACGGATCGCCACCCTTGAGCCGCACGACGACCTTGCCTTCGAGGGCCTTGCGCACGAGAAGCTGGTTGATCTGGTCCTGCGTGAACGAGCCGGCGCCGATCCGCTTGGGGACATACACAATCTCCGCATCGGGCCGCGCGTGCTCCAGCAGAGCGGGGTTGGCCAGCTTGTCGCAGAGGATGCAGTCGGCGATTCGAATCAGCTCGGCCCCGCGCAGGGTTATCAGGTCCGCCCGGCCGGGACCGGCTCCGACCAGGTACACGAAACCTTTCTCAGGTTGTGACATCGGCTTGGTCCCTGTTCTTTTCGAGGTCGTTGAGAATCTGTCTTCCGCCGGCGTCGAGAAGATCGCGCGCCACCTTCCGGCCCAGCTCATGGGGATCTGCCGTTGATCCGACCATTCGCGACCGCAGCAGGCGGCGTCCGCTGGCGTCCGCAACAAACGCCTCCAGCACGATCTGGTCGCCAGTCACTTCCGCATAGGCCCCGACCGGGGCGTGGCAGCCGCACTTCATCGAGGCCAGCACCTCGCGCTCGGCATCGGCGGCGGCCCGGGCGTCGGCATCGTCTATCGTCGCGATGATCCCGTCAATCATCGCGTCGCCGCGGCGGGTCTGGACGGCCAGCGCGCCCTGCGCGGGAGCAGGAAGGAACCGATGCGGATCGAATACGAACGAGATCGCGTCGGTCAATCCCAGTCGCTCCAGGCCGGCCCGCGCCAGGACGATCGCGTCGAGGTCTGCGTCCCGCAGCTTGCGGAGGCGGGTCGGTACATTGCCCCGGACGGGAACCAGCTCGAGGTCGGGCCGCAAGTGCCGCAACTGGGCTGCTCGCCGCAGGCTCGATGTGCCCACTCGCGCGCCGGCCTCCAGCTCGTCCAGCGAACCGATCTTCTTCCGCGCAAGCAGACAATCCTCCGGATAGCGACGCTGACAGACCGCCGCCACAATCAGCCCTTCGCGCCAGCGCGTGGGCAGATCCTTGAAGCTGTGCACGGCAAAATCCGCTTCGCCGGCCAGCAACACATCCTCCAGTCGCGACGTGAAGAAGCCAGTGTCCTTCAGTTGCCACAGAACCGTCTGACGGTCGCGGTCGCCCTCACTGGTCACCTCTCGGATGTGGACCTCGACGTCGGGGCAACGGCTCTGGATCGCGGCGATGACGCTCTGTGTCTGCATGAGGGCCAGATCGCCCCGGCGCGTTGCGACGGTCAGCACCCGGCTCATTGGCCGCCCTTGTCCTGCGAGAGGAACATCCGGTTGATCAGATCCACCGCCGCAAGCTGCTCGACGGTCGGCTCGCCCGCGCCGTCCTTGATGACGCTGATCGGCCCGTGCAGCATCTTTTTGACGAGCGACTCGGCGAACGCCTGGAGCTTTTCGCCGTTGCCGTCGCCGAAATCGCCCGCGTACCGTCGGGCTTCGCTGCGCGCCAGATCGAGGCCGGCCTGCGTCAATCGCGCGATCACCGGAACCAGGTCGAGCGATTCGTACCACTGCGAGAACACGCTGACGAACTCCTCCACGATGGCGCGGGCCTTTGGTACCTCGCGGTTGCGCCGGTCGCGGTTGGCGCCGATCTGCTCGTTGAGGTCATCGATGTTGTACAGCGTCACAAAGTCAAACCGCGTCATCGTCGGATCGACGTCGCGCGGCACAGCGATGTCGATGATCAGCAGTGGCTTGGTCCGGCCCGACAGATGCCATGCCGCGTTGTCGTACGTGAGGACCGGCTCGGTCGCGGCGGTGGAGCTGATGACCAGATCGACATCGCGAAGCTGGCCGCCGATCTCGGGCAGGCCGATCCCCCTGGCCGTACCGAAACGCCGGGCCATCACCCGTGCCTTCTCCACGTCGCGGTTGGCGATCACCAGGTTCGACAGGCCCGCCTTGGTCAGGTAGCGGACCACCAGCTCCGCGTTCTCGCCCGCCCCGATCACCAGCGCGCGGGCGTGCCGCAGGTTCACCTTGTTGCGGGCCAGTTCGACGGCCGCCAGACCGATCGAGACGGCGCCGCAGTTGATGTCTGTCTGCGTGCGGACCGCCTTGCCCACGCGAAAGGCGTGGTGGAACAGCCGGTGGAAGATCAGCTTGCTCATGTGCGATTCGAGCGATTCGGTGTAGGCGGCCTTGACCTGGGCCAGGATCTGGTTCTCGCCGACCATCTGCGAATCCAGTCCCGCGGCAACCTCGAACAGATGCCGGGCGACGTCCATTCCCGTCGTCTGGCGGCTGTGCCGGGTCCACACGCTCGCTGCCTCCTTGCCCTGCGAGGCGAGCAGATCGCCCAGGAGGGCCCGGCAGTCGAGGTCCTTCTTCGCGTACAGGTAGAATTCGAGCCGGTTGCAGGTCTGAAGGATCACCGCCTCGCTGACGCCTCCGCTGTGATGCAGGGCCTTGAGCATCCCCTGCCGCTGCTCGGGCGCGAAGGTAACCTTCTCCCGCAGCTCCACCGGGCAGTCGTGATACGTCAGATTGTCCAAAACCAGCTTCATTCGGCCGTCATATCCGCGCAGAAAGACACCCTGAAGCTGTACAGCATAGCAGCGCAGGGGTTCTCCATCAAGCGTCCAACAGGCCCCGATTGCCCGCTGGCGCATGGTTGTCGGTCGAGACCGTCAGGGGCCTGTGCAGACGGACGAAATGAAAGCGGGCAAGCAGAGCGGTTCCTCAGCCCTGCAAAGGGGACGCATCCGGATGACAACACCACCACATCACCACGACTCTGTCATTCCGACCGAGGGCAAAGCCCGCACGGAGGAATCTGGCCAAGAACAAGACGCGCGCCCGGCCTCTGGCCAGACCTTTCGATCCCGATATGCATCGGGACTCAAGGTGACAAAGGAGGCCGCGTTGGTGCGCAACACCTGCAAGCGCCAAGTGGACCGGATCCAACTCTTGCCCTCCAGAACGCACTTGGCCTCCGCCTGACCCGCCGACGCCACGAACCGCAGTTTTCCGGCTTTCTCCTTATCTGCCCCCCTTCTCCGGCCGATGGAAAACACAGCGACGAGTACCTACACCTTGGATGAGATTCCGGGAAAACGGGCCGTGGATCGGTATTGAGAGGAAACGGAATGATCCGCCAAGGTTCTGACAACAGCGAATCGACGCCGTTCGACGAGAGTATTCTCAGATCGCTTTACATTGAGTACGACACGCCCTGCGACCGCCTTGTGAGCGACCCGGAGAAACTGACGGCCTTCACAATAGCCTGTGCAGAACAGACGGGCCAGACTATCGGACCTGCACAGCTTGGCCGTGGCCTTCTCAACCTCCGCCAACGGGGCGAGGCCAACGGTGGTCTACCCAGACTCAGGCGGTGATGCCATGGCGAAGGCCAACGAGGCAATTCGGTCCACAGTCACACACCTCGAGAGGATATACGGTATCGTTATCGCCTTGTCGATCAATCAAGTTTTCATGCAGTTTTTCGCACCGAGCTACCCGGGAGTCTGTGGAATCCAATGGGACCGTTTGTGGTCTCTCGTTTCCATCCTGCTCCCGGTGATTCCGTTCTTTCACGGAATGGGCCGTTACCTTGACGAGATGTACGTCAGAAACCAACCTGACAAGTGCTACGGCTATTGGCTGCTTCTCGACTGCATTGCATTTACGGTAGAGGCGGCTTTCTTCTTTGCCCTGACGAGGTACCTGCCACCAGATCGATGGGCACAATTCGCCGTCGCCATCTTGCTCCTCCTGTTCTGCGACGTCCTCTGGGGGGCCTTTGTCTGGAAGTTCCGTACACCGCTGATAAGCTCATGGGTGATTGTCAACCTTTGCGCAATACCACTGCTCGCCTTGATTCTCGCATGCTTCCACAGGACCCCCTCCTGGTGGCCCGTGTCTCTGGTGTTCGGTGTTGTGCTCGCGCGGACAATCGCTGACTACTCGACCGGATGGGGATTCTATTTCCCAAGATCGCCGAGTAGAGCCAATCAGCGCGACAAACGCAACGCGTCAGTGGGGTAGCCGCATAGTGCGGCAAGGTGAGCCTTGCCCCAACCAATTCCTCACTCTCGTCTGAACCATCCCCCTCCTGACGGACATCGGGATAAGGCTGCCACCCATGGCGCACGCGCAGCGCTATTCGCTACAGACCGGCTCCGGGGGTGGGGGGTGCGGCGAGCCAGGCGGCGGGGTCGTTGCCGGAGGCGCTGGGGGCAAGGTCGGCCCGCTGGAGGCTGTCGCCCTGGCCATCGGGCGTAGCGGGCCAGGGGGCGGCGTCGGCGTAGACCACTTCGTCCACGACAACCCACGCGGTGGGGTCCTGGAGGTCGCCGGTCGCCTGAGGCTTTTCCAGTGCGATGCGTTCGGCGCCGTTGTTGAGGCCGCCCTCCCAGGGCCCGACGATGTTGGTGCCCGGCACCAGTGCCCCGGCGCCATAGGCCGCAACGAAGGCCGCCAGGCGAGTGGTCTCGACGAAGGGATCAAACCCAACGACGACCACGCGGCCGCCGGACGGAATCGACAACCCTGAGTCGAAGGTGTAGTGCACCCCGCCATCGAGCCGCCACAGCCCCGCCTCGCTGTCCAAAACGACCGCCGCATCGGTCGGATTGAACAACTCGATGAACTCGTCGTTGGCGTCGACCGGATGATACATGATCTCACTGACCACCACATCAAGCAGAGGATTTGCGTTCGCAAGGTCGCGCGTAGGCTGAAGTCTGAGCCAGTAGGTGTCGCCGTCGGGATAGCGGCCGCGCGAAATGTCGTCTTCCTGCGCCTTGAAACGCACGCTGTCGACTACCCGGTCCTCGGCCGTGCCGGGCAGATACGACAGGAACAGGTCCTCGCCCGAGCGGCTCAGACCAAAACCGAAATCGTCGCCCGATTCCTCGAACGCGAGGAAGTCGCCGGACCCGATGGCGGGCGCCGCGACGGGCCATTTCTTCAGATTGCCCGCGTCGTCGCTCAGATAGAAGTCAGCCAGAGCCACGCTCGCTGCTGTCGGATTGTACAGCTCGATCCAGTCGCCACCGGCGCCGCTGGCGAGCAGCTCATTGATCACAACGGTTGCCGGGAGATCGGCGTCGTCGGCGCCGGGCGAGCCCCCCACGTAGGCGCTGGCCCGCCAGTTGCCCGCATAATCCAGCGAGCCGGAAGGCTCCTCGAGGATCGCCGAAGCCAGTGGGACCATCGAGTGGCCCGCGCCGTCGGCGGCCACCGGCCAGCTTGCGCTGTCGCCGTAGGTGAACTCGGCGATCGTCCCGTTCCAGAAATCCTCCAGCGCGACGGTCTCGCCGCCGTTGGCCAGTTTGCCCTCGTACTGGCCCGCGATGAGACTCGACAGGGCTGCGCCATACCGAGACAGGAATGCCGCCTTGTTCTTGACCACCAGCACGAACCGCCCCGGGCCCAGGGTCGTGACATCGCCGGCGGCAAAGTCGAACGTCACCCCCTTGGTCAGCGAGACGCTCGACAGGTCCAGTGTCTCGTCGCCGATATTCTTGAGCTCGATGAACTCGAACTCGTCGGCGTCCGTCGTCCCGTCGGCCGGCGCGGCGGGATGGTACATCAACTCGGTGATGCGCAGGTCCGCCAGGATGCCGGCCGCCACCGGGTCACCGGCGGTGAACTGGACCGGACCGGACCAGTGACTCCACCGACCGGTGTTGTCCTTCATCCGGCAGCGGACGCGATAGGTCCGCCCCGGCTTGACCACCGAGGCCGGGATGCGAACGTCCGGGTCGAACTGAGTCAACTCGGCTGACTCCCAGAGCGCCTCGATCTCGTACCGGCCCGGCTCGCCCCGATAGACCTGGACCGGAGCCGGTGTCTCGTCGGGCTTTTCCGTTGCCTCAGCGCTGAGCCTCACATCGATGAAGCAGTCCGAGCTGTTGCTGATGTGGGAATTGAGCACCTGGACGGCGATAATGTTGGTCCCCTCGATGAGGAAGTCGCTCGGAACGCCCACGTCGTACCGAACGAAATCCTGCACCTCGATCGCCGAGATGGCGGTGGCATCGTGCGTCAGCTCGTCCGAATCAACATTGTCCTGAAAGACCAGGTGGTCGTTGATCCAGACGTTGATCCCGTCGTCGTACATCACCTCGAGCACAAGCGTGGCGAAAGCGGCGACATTGGTCGCATCGAATGTCTTGCGCAAGTAGATCGTGGAGTAGTTGCCCCGCATGTCGGGCAGGCTGGTCTGGAGGAAGGCCTCTCCGAATCCGATGGGGGTGCGGCCGACGAGCCAGGCGGAATCATTGAACGGGAGCGTACGCCATGCGCCGCCGGTCGCCGACGGCTCGGCTGTTCCTTTGAAGTACTTCCACTGCGAGCCGTCGGGCACGAAAAGGAACCCGGACGATTCGTCCGGCCGCACCGCCTGCGAGCCCAGGGCGACCTCGCCGATGCGCCACTTCATCGCGGCGAAGGTGCCGGCCCCCTGGGGATCGGCGAACGCGCTGGTGCGGAACGTCAGGGCGTTGGCCGGGAAGTCGGACGGACAGGTCGCCGTGATCACCGGCGTTTGCGGAATCGCGCTGTCTTCAAAATAGGTGTCGAACGCGCGGTTGTTCGAGACGACGTAGTCCTTCATGATCTGGACCATGCCCCGAAAATCCTTGGTGGACGCCTTCTGGTAGAAGCGCCCTTGGCCTGACTTGCTCGGATTGACATAGCTGCTGGTCATGATCGGGTTATAGTCCCACATGGCCCGATCGGCGTCGACGAAGGTGGGCCCGCCGGTGGGCGGGTCAATGATGTTGGCCAGCTCATCGAGCATCTGCCAGGCTTGGTCGGCATTGTACAGCAGGTCGAAGAACTCCCGCAGGCGGTTCTGGAACTCGATGCTCAGGTTGGCGTTGGAGAAGATGCCATTTCTCGTGAATTCGTCCGCACCGCTGCCATACATGTTGTTGGCCCACGTCAGGTCCAGGTCCCACGGCAGGATGGTCCACCGCTCGGTCGTCGGATCGTGATAGAAGAACCAGTTCTTGCCGCCTTCCATGTCCCCGTGGTGGATGGCCTCGACCACACAGCGGAAACCGTAGTAGGAGGTCAGATTGACGTTCTGTCGCCACCACGTTTCCTGCGGTCGCGCACTGTAGCCGTTGACGAACGCCACCAGGTCGGCGTTGTTGGTCGGCTGGGTCGGTCCCTGGTTGTTGAGGGCGCCGCCGCCCGGCCCGGCGTCTCCGGACCCGCGATCCATCTTGTAGAGGTTGCCGTCGGGCAGGCCGTGCTCGTCGAGGAAGCGGCCGTCCATCTGCTCGATGGTCATGTACAGGCCCCAGAAGTCACCGTCGTACTGCGTGGCGCCGAATTCATCGGCGTCGTCGATCACACGAAAATGCACCCAGTTCGTTTTCGACGCCGGACAGCCCATCAGGTTGAACAGCTTGAAGCCGGCGGCCTCGAACATGCCCTGTTCGCCGCGATGCTGGTAGTCTCCCTGCTGGATGCAGGCGGAGAAATTGAGCTTGTCCCACTTCGTGTCGTACGGCCGTCCGTAGTCGTCGCGCGCCTGGAAGTAATGACCTCGGAGAAAATCGGCCTTGAACATGTTCTTGCCCATGGCATATCGCCAGACCCCGCCGCGGGCCCGAAAGCGGATATGATCGTAGACGACACCGTCGTAGACAATCGTGCCCCGCCAGGGATAGTCGCTTCCGCCGTACTGGCCTTTCTTGGCACCGGGCATGTACAGCGCATCGACCACATCCTGGTGGTCGGCGATCAGATGGTACACAGGCAGGCTGGTGAGCACCTCGGGACTGTATTCGACCACCTCGCCCATCGCCCCGCCGCTACCGGGACGAATGGCCCCGCGCCAAGGCGGAACACCGTCGTAGACGAAATAAGCGAAGTTGGGCTGCGGATCGTCACTGTAAGGCACGGTGAGGTTGTTTCCCAGACCGTCCACCACGAACAGACGATAACGCACCAGACGGCGGTGGGTTTGCACCGACGCGGGAAGCTGTACGGTATAGATGTCGTCATGCGCAACCAGGTCGCCGTCCAAACCGTCGTCTCGCATGTCGATCGTCTCCCACGCATTTGCATAGGCGGGCATATTGATCGGGATGTAGTTGCCCGGATCGACGAGTTGATACAGTAGCTTGACAAACGCCACACCGTCGGGATCCGTAACTTTGGCGGTGATCGCCACGACCTGCCCGGATTTGGGCTGCTTGGGCGTGTGCGCAACCTGGCGGACGTGGGGCGGCAGATTCTGCAAAGACATCGTGCCGTTCCGCTCGGCCGGCGTGGGCGCCGCCGACCGCCAACTGCCGCCCAGGTCATTGTCGAGTGAAGGATGGACCAATTGCATCGACCGTCCCGTTCCCGGCTGGCTGTCCGAGATGGGATCGCCCACGGTCGGCCAGGGGAACCCGAGCCGGTAGTTGACCTCATCAACGATAGTCCCGTCGATATTCCGCAAGACGACGCGGTCCCCTTCATTGGCGAGTTTGCCGCGGTAAGGCCCGAAGACCAGAGACGGTGCGACGTGGAAGCGCGAGACGCCCCTACCCCCCAGAATGTCGGTGGGACTCTGTGCGACGACCAGATAGCCACCGGCCGGCAGCGCCGTCCCGGCCGGAAACACGTAGGAGATCCCGCCTGTCAGGGACCATCCGGACAAGCTCACTGATTCGGAGCCCGCGTTGTGGAGCTCAACGAACTCAACCAGCTCGGTCTTCACGTCGGGGTTCGTGTGCAGCTCGTTGATGACGACATCTGCCCTGACGCGGGCCGAAGCCAGCACCGCCAGGATCAGAACCGCCGTACCCACTCTCAATGTCCCGTTGCCCATCGTGTCCTCATCCGTATCTCGAATCATGTGATCACCCTTGTCGCCGACCGCAGTTCGCGATCAGGCCGTCTCTTTCGGGAGCCCCTCTCCTCAAGAGGCCGAGGCCGCCTCGACATCGGGGTCATCGGCCCCAGGGGAACCGCCGATGTACGTGCTCGCCCGCCAGTAGTCCTCGTCGTCCGGCGATCCGGCCTCCGCAACGGCCACCAGCGAACGGCCCGCACCATCGGCTTCTATCGGCCAGCCTGCCCTGTCATTATACCGGAATTCCGCGACGGTTCCGGCGGAAGAATCCACCAGCCTGACGGTTTCGCCCTCATTGGCCAGTTTGCCGACGTATTCACCGGCGATCAGCGGCGCCAGGTCCGCCCCATAGCGGGTGAGAAACGCCGTCCGGTTCCGGAGCACCAGCACGAACCGGCCGGGGTCGAGGCTTGTGACAGAACCGTCCGCAAAGTTGAACGTTACGGCGCCGGCCAGGGACACACCGCGTAAGTCGAGCGTGTGTGTACCGACGTTCTTAAGCTCGATGAACTCATACTCGTCGTTGTCGGCGAACGCATCGCCTGGCATCTGCGGGGGATTGTACATCAGTTCTGTGATTCGCAGGTCCGTCGCGATGCTCGGCGCGATCCGTTCGCCGGCGAGGAACTGGACCGGCGCCGACCAGTGACTCCAACGTCCCGTGGTGTCTTTCATACGGCAGCGCACGCGGTAGGTCCGCCCCGGCGTGACAACCAAAGGGGGAACGCCCATGCTGTCGCTGAACGCGGTCAGCTCGTCACTTTCCCAGATCGCGTTGATCTCATACTTGCCCCGCCCGCCGCCGGCGGCGGCCGGCGTCTCGTCCGAGGTCTCCTGCCTCTGCCGCGCGGTCAGCCGGACGTCGATGAAACAATCGGAACTGCCGCTGATGGACTGATTCAGCACCTGTACGGCGAGGACGTTGGTCCCTTCGACCAGCCACGCGGCGGGATCGCCCAGATCGGAACTGACGAAGTTCGCGTTCTCAATCGCGCTGTCGGCGGTGCCATTGTATGGCAGTTCGGCCGACGAGACGTTGTCCCGGTACGCCAGTTGCGCGTTGATCCAGATAATGACGCCGTCATCGTACTTGACGTCAAGATTCAGACGATCCAGATCGGCCAGGTCGGCGGCTTCGAAGGTCTGGCGCAGGTAAACCGTCGTATAAGCGCCGCGCATATCGCTCAGTTCGGTGGCGATGAAGGTTTCGCCGTAGCCCAGCGGCGTGCGGCCCACCGACCACGCGGAGTCATCGAATGCGAGTTGACGCCATAGACTCCGCGGCGACGAAGGCTCCTGCCAGCCTTTGTGATATCTCCATCGGGCCCCATCGGGGACCAGCACCATGCGTGTGTCGGTCCGGGCCACTCGCGCATCGGGTGAGACCTCCGCCAGGCGCCACTTCATGGCAGCAAACGTGCCGCGGCCCTGGGGATGTTCGAAATGCGACACGCGGAACGCCAACGCATCGGAGGGAAAGCCGGCCGGGCCGATCGATGTCACTACCGGCGTCTCGGGGATGTCCGTATCGTCGTCGATGCGCGCGAGGTTCTGGGCGCCCCAGCCGCCCGGGCTGATGAATTCCTTCATCCGCTGCACCATGCCGCCGAAGTCTCCGGTGGGCGAGCTTTCATAGAACGTGCCCCGGCTGGCGGTGCGTGGATGATAGTCCCACATGGCCCGGTCGGCCTGCACAAAGGAGGGCCCCCCTGCCGGGTCCGAAATCACCGCCGCACATTCGTCGATGATCTGGCCGCACTGGTCGGCGTTGAGCAGCAGGTCCGTCAGCTCGCGCACGCGGTTCTGAAAGGCGATAATGCAGTCGGGAAACTCGTGGTAGGTGTTCGGCGTCCCCACGCTGTGGCCCTGGAAGAACCGCCGTGCGAGCACCTGTTTCCAGTACTCGCTGTCGTCCGTGTAGATGTCGGTGTCCCAGGAGTGATCGAAGTCCCAGGGGATCATCCACCACTGACCGGTTTCAGGATGGGCATAGTACAGGCAGTTCCATCGGTCCGTCAGGTCGTAATGGTGTACCGCGTCACAGATCGTGCGGTAGCTGTAGTACACATCGAGGTTCGTGTACCGGGCCCACCATTCGCGGTCGGAGGGATAACGCTGGTAGGCGTTGCAGAAGGCGATGACGTCGCTGTGGTCGGTGACCTGGGTCGGGCCCTGATTGTTCTTGTTGCCCATGCTGCCGGTGCAGGCGAAATACATCTTGTACAGATTCCCGTCGGGCAGGTCGCGGGCGTCGAGGAACCGGCCGTCGGGCTGCTCGATCGCCAGGTACAATCCCCAGAAATCGCCTTCGTACTGACTCACACCCGATTCCTTGGCGTCGTCGATGACCCGAAAGTGCAGCCAGTTCATGTGGCACGAGGGTACGCCCGCCAACTGCATCAGCCGGGTGGTCACCGCCTCGTACATCCCGTGTTCCCCCCGGTTGTGGGTGTTGTCGAACTGGAAGCACGCCGAGAAGTTCAGCTTGTCCCACTTGGTCTTGTAGGGCCTGCCCTGGTCGTCACGACCCTGGAAATAGTGGCCCCGATTGAAATCGAATTTCCAGCGGTTCTTTCCGAAGGCATAGGTGGCCCAGCCGCCCCGCGGGCGATACCAGATGTGATCGTAGACGACGCCGTCGTAAACGAGGGCGCCGGTCCACTGATACCAGCCGGCCTCCTCGTTGCAGCGCGCGTCCGGGATGGGATTGAACTGGCAATCCTCAATGTCCTCGTGTTTCGCAATGAGATGATAGACCGGCAGCGACTGCATCACCTCGGCCGGATACGTCACCACCTGAGCCTGGGCGGCATTCGCACTGCCGGGCCGGATCGCACCGCTCCAGGCAGGCACCGCGTCGTAGCAGAAGTAGGCGAAGTTGGGTTGCGGGTCGTCGTCGTAGGGCACCCTGACGAAGGCCCCGTCGCGGTCGCGGGCTGTGATGCGATAGCGCACCAGACGGCGGTGCGTCTGCACCTCGCCCGGCATCCGGACGGTGTACACATCGTCGCCGGCCTGCTCGTCGCCGGCGGTCCCGTCGTCCACCATGAGGACATCGACCCAGCCCCTGCTGTATTCGGGGTCCAGGAAACGCTGATTGTTGCCGTCGGAGTACTGATAACGGATGTAGTGGCCCGGATCGACAAGCTGGTATTGCAGGACCACCGCCGCCACACCATCGGGGTCAGTGATCGCGGCGGAGATCGTCACGGCCTGGCCGGAACGCGGCTGCTTCGGCGCGTGCCGGACCCGGCGGATATAGGGAGGAGCGTTGTCGAGCAGCACCCCGCGGTTTGCCGACGCCGGTGTCGGCGACGCCGACCGCCAACTGCCCGCGAGGTCGTTGTCCAGCAAAGGATTGACCAGTTGCATCGAGGCGCTGCCGTCGGATCGATCGCCCGGCAGAGGGTCCCCCACCGTGGGCCAGGGAAAGCCGAGCTGGTAATCAACCTCATCCACAACCATCCCATCGGCGTCACAGAGAACGACCCGTTCGCCCTCATTGGCGAGCTTGCCTGCAAACGGCCCGAACACCTTGTCTTCGGGGACATCGGCACGCCGGACGTTCCACTTGGCCAGGACGCGCAGAGGGTCCTGAGCCACCACAAGGTACTCGCCCGGCCCCAGCGTCACGCCCTCCGGAAAGACGTAGAGAATGCCGCTGACAAAGGACCAGTTGGAAAGGTCTGCCGCTCCGGGACCGCAGTTGAAGAGCTCGACGAACTCGACGGGCTCCGTCTTCACATCGGGGTCCGTGTGCAGTTCGTTGATGACCACCGTCGCGCTCGTCTGGCCCCAAGCTGTACGGACACAAAGCAACCAGAGCACAGCCGCCACGATCGGGAATCGCTGTGATTTGGTCACGTCCGTCCTCTTCCACGTTCAGTATCGTTCTGACAGGGATGGCCTGGTGCACTACCAGATCGCGTGTCGGCCCGGCGGCACCCGCATCCGTATCCGCATTGTCTATCTTAGCTTATTTTATGGCGTCGGGTCAAGGGCGCTGGTCCGAAAACATCGCTCCCGGCCCAGTGTGCCGGTTGCCGAACGACCGTCCCTATGATAGGATATCGGCGCATCAGGACCGGCCCTTGACCAGCCGCCGCTGTGCATGGCCCGGCGACGAACACTCACGGACGAATGGAGATGAATCATGAAGACACTCATCACGCTGACCGCCGTGTGCATTCTCATCGCGGGCTGCAAGACCAGCCAGGACCGCTCCCAAACGACCGGCGAGGCATGGAAGGCCGACGTCAAGCGGATCGTCCTCGTCACAGGAATCGACCATCCCGCCCACAACTGGCGACAGACCGCTCCCGCACTGGCCAAGGTCCTGCGGGCAGACCGGCGGCTGGACGTAACGGTAACGGAGGACCCTAACTTTCTTGCCTCAACACAGTTGCAGCAGTACGACGCCGTGGTCATTCACTTCATGGACTGGCAGGTTCCGGATCCCGGGCCGCAAGCCAGACTGGCCCTCCAACGGTTCGTCCGGTCGGGCCGCGGCATGATGATCGTCCATTTCGGCTGCGGCGCGTTCGAGGAGTGGGACGATTTCGTGCACATGGCCGGCCGCGTCTGGGACCCGAACATGCGGGCCCACGATCCGCACGGCGCATTCCAAGTGGCCATCGCCGACGGCGAGCACCCTATCACGAAGGGCCTGGAATCGTTCGAGACCACCGACGAGCTGTACACCTGCCTGGCGGGGGAGACACCGATTCACCTGCTGGCGACCGCCCGCTCGAAGGTTGACAACCTCGACTACCCGATGGCCTTCGTCCTCGAATACGGCAAAGGCAAGGTCTTCCACTGCGCCTTGGGCCACGACGTGGCCGCGATCGAGAATCCCGGCGCCGCCGAACTGTTCCGACGAGGCTGCGACTGGACCGCCGGCCTGGATCCCGTCCGCCAAGCCAGGTGAGAACACGCATACTTCGAGTGGAGCACATCACCTGAAGACCCGCCGGGTCTAACCCCTGCGCAAAGGCCAATCCCCAAGACCGGTATTCTCCGCCAGGACGACAAAAGCCCCGGCCAACTGACAACAAATTTACGTAGAATTACGTATACGACATAAGTCTATTATTAATAGTATTTTACGTCATCAATACCCCGGTCCGACAAAAATACAACGTTCAGATGGGCAAAATGGCGAGATCGCAATTGACAACCATCACAAAAACAGGTAATATGGGCTGTCATGGAGTCGCGCATCAAGGCAGGATAGGAGCCCAGGACATTGTATTTCCACAACCCTGGCAGGCGGCCAAGCCCGGTAAATTGACATCTCACGCGCCCGCCGGAGGAGGATGAAATGATGACAATGAAAGATATGGCAAGAAGCGGCTGGAGGCACGCGGCCATTGCTGTCTTCCTCGTTACTGCCCTGGTGTCAACGGCGCCGGCGGACATGTCCTACAGCGGAAGCCTCTCCACAGACGACGGCGGCCTCACCGGCTTTGGGGGCTGGGCATCTGGCGCAAGGCTCAGTTGGTCTGTGGACGACACGACCACCCAGGGCTACTGGCACTACTCGTATACTCTGAGCGTCACCAGCAAGGCCATCAGCCACATGATCATCGAGGTGTCGGAGACCTTCACAGCGGCGAGTCTCTTCAATCTGAGTTGGAGTGATTACGAGATCGGCACCTTTGTCGAAAACAATGGCAATCCAGGCATGGGCAGTTCATCCATGTTCGGGCTGAAGATCGACAAGACCTCTGGGACTTCCGTGACGATCTCCTTCGACTCGAATCGCGTTCCGGTCTGGGGTGACTTCTACGCCAAAGACGGGCAGGACAGTGGCGATTGGACTTATCTCTACAACTCGGGCTTGGGCTACGTGGACCCGCTCGCCGATCCACACAATGGTCCGCATTGGTCGACCGTCCAACTGCCTACTGGTGCGTCTACGAACATCGCCCACCTGCTTGTACCGGACAGCAAGGTGGTTCCGGCACCTGGGGCGGTGGTGCTGGGCAGCCTGGGGCTGGCGTTTGCCGGGTGGCTGCGAAGGCGAAAGATGATGTCGTAAGCCCAGGCTCACGATCTGCGTTTTTTGTGCAGGGCTGTGGACGTGTTCCACAGCCCTTTTTCTTGTCTGAGCCGGCGTCGACCAACTGTTGGCGAGCGGTGGCGGCACGGTATGACCTCTGTACCCTGGAAAAGAAACGCTCGGATTTCTTGCAACGTACCAGCGGATGTGGCATGATCTGCGGGAAGGTCGCCCGGCCCACAAAAGAGTGGTGGCCGCACGCGGACTGGAACGGATACCTTTGGTTGCTCAAGGACGGGTATGACAGCCTTCGCCGGAATCATCGACCCCGACCCGACCGCGAAACGGGTTTTTGCAGATGCCGTCAAACGGCATTTGGGCGGGCACCCTCTGGACGTATCGGATGAGAGACACATCGGGAACATGTGGTGCGTCTGGCACACGTGCCGGACGGCGCCGGTCTCCGTAGCTCAGTCGAATGAAACGACCGCCTATGTGCTCGGACACCTCGACGGAACCGACACGCACGTGCAAAGCCATGCTGAGCGGATCGCGACCCATTTCGAGAACCGAGGACTGAGCGGTCTGGCGTGTTACAGCGGCTTCTTTCTGGCGATCGTCGTCCATGGCAAAGACACGTTCATCTTCTGCGACCAACTCGGTTGGTTCCCCTGCTACTATGCGACGACAGGTCCCGCACTGGTCATAGGGACATCCTCGGACATCCCGGGGTTCCATCCTTCGATCTCCCGTCGTCTGAACAAGAAGGCGCTGGTCGCCCATCTGCTGTTCATGCATGAACTGCTGGGCGAATCGCTGTGGGAAGGCGTCCGTCGTCTCGGGGCCGGCGAGGTCCTGCACTTCGAAGAGGGTCGCCTGAGCCGCATCGCTGTCCAGCCCATCCCCATTTCGGATGACGGCTTCGGCCTGCCGGCCGCCGAGCAACTGGAGCGGGCCCACGAGGCCATGCTCGACGCCTTCCGAGAGTATCGCGGTCGCAACGTATCGCAGCTCTGTTCGGGCGGCCTCGACTCGCGGATCACCGCCGCCTATCTGGCCGAATCGCACGCCAACGTCCGGATGGTCTACACGCTCGGCGACCGGAGGGACAACGACTATCGCTGCGCCCATCGCGCGATCAACCTGCTGGGTCTGCCGCACCGGCGCCTGCCCGTTGACGTGACGCGGTTTCCGGAGTTCATGGAGCGTCAGATCACCGCCGAGCAACTGGCCAACGGAGTCAACGACCTGGGCTGGTGGTCCCTGCTGGATACGGTCGCAGGCGCGGATGTGCCGCTCGTCGCCGGATACGTCGGAGACGCCATCCCGGGGGGCAATCACATCGGCTTCGGGTTCGACGCCGACTGCCGGAGCTTCACGTTCGAACATCTGTACCGCATGAGCAACATGTGGGGCCTGCCCGAGCAAACCATCTGTGATCTGTTTCCGGGCGACCCGACCGCTCGCTGGATCGCCGAAATCAAGGATGAGTTGCGGGCTTTCTACGACGCGCTGCCCGGGCTGCCGTTCCAGAAGGTCTGGCAGTTCGACCTGCTCCACTGGGAGCGTTTTCACGCGGCCAGCCCCATGTACCGTATAGCGCACGCAGTCTGGCCTGCGGCTCCTCTGGCGTCCGGTCCCCTGCTGAGACTCGTCGGGTCCCTTCCGGCGTGCACAGTCATGGACCGACGACTGGAGGAAAACCTGCTGATCGCCCGCTTCCCCCGACTGGCCCGGATCCCCGTCGACACGACGTCGTCATATCCGCGGCAGTTGATCCCCTCGGCCGCGTATCACATCCGCGCCAGGATCGGCAACGCCGTCGGCCGGCGATGGCGACGGCTCTGGGATCGCGACAACCGCTACTACTATCGCCTCTACAACCTCAACAACGCCGGGTGGCGGCAACTGCGGGCGCAGTGCCATCAATCGTGTGGTAAGCTGTCCGATATCCTGGACGTTGACCGGCTCCGCGCCATCGTGCCCGGTCCTGACGTGTTGGTGCAGGACACAGGCACCCAGGCCCAGTCCGGCATCAAGAGCCTTCTGGCCTTCGTCTTGTGGTACAATCGTTACGCCGAGGGGCTGACCACGCCGGATCGAACCCGGCAGATGTCCCCATCGATCGTCCAGGAGGTTCCCCCTCGCCCCGTAACGATGCCCTCGTAGGCAGACGTTCACAGGCCGTCGAAAAGGGGCAGGTCCTCGTCAGAGGCTGTTGCGGCCGGCTCGGTCACGCCCAGGGCTGTGAGGCCGCGCGGCTCACTCGCCTTACGCAGCAGCCGGCGCATCTCGCGCAGCATCTTGGCGGTGTTCCATTGCCCGTATCGGCAAACCCAGTCCTTCTGGAGACGGGACAGAGTCTGGTACAGAATATGTCTTCGCTCTTCTGGCGACAGTCGTTTCATCAGGGCACTCCGAACGAGGGCGCAGGACTGTAGAATTTCCAGCCTTCGGCTATTACCCGCACATTCTATGGGCTTTGGGGATGGTCTTCAATCGCAGTCCTCCGAACAGACCTTCAGGGGGTGCACTGCGTGTTTGTAGGTAGATTCTATGCGGCCATGGGGTGGTTTCTCC
>DAOTJE010000043.1:0-23079 GCA_035448545.1 Sedimentisphaerales bacterium
CCAACAGCGATGGCAACATGCAGATCGCGGAAGTGGAGTTCCTCGGCACCGTCGCACCGTAGCCTTAAACGGTGGGTCCCGTATCCACGCTTCGACTCACGAGGGCCTGTCCCGATGTCCGTCGGGACAGGCCCTTTTTGTAGGACGTACAGGCGGCCACGCAGCGGTGTTGATCTGCACGCGGTTACGTCCGGAAACATGTTCCTTCCGGCCGGTCTCTTGGGCTCTCCGGCAGGCCGGTGTTGAATTCGATTGACCCCAATCGGGCGATCTGCGATGATGACCGACCCTATGAACGGCAGAATGGTGTTTGGTACGGCGGCTCGCCCGTCAGACCCGTCCACTGAGAGGAAAACGGTGCCCTTGAGCGCAGCAAGCATCAACATCGACGACTCCGTGCTGGTCCAGCGGTCGCAGACCGGCGATCTGGAGGCCATGGAGAGGCTGATCCTCAAGTACCAGAGCCGCATCTACAACGTAATCCTCAAAATGTGTGGCAACTCGGACGATGCGGCGGAACTAACCCAGGAGACGTTTGTCAAAGTCATAGAGAGCATCGAAAAGTTCAAAGGCAAGAGCAGCTTTTACACCTGGGTCTTTCGCATCGCGGTCAACCTGACACTGAACTACTGTCAGAGAAACGCCAGGATGGCGACCCGTTCTCTGGAGGCCGAAGAGAGCGAGTCCGACAGCGAGGCGCGACACGGGCTGAAGGAGTTCCTCAGCGACGACAGCGTTACGGACCCGGCGGTCCTGGCGCAGCGGCGGGAACTGTGCGACCTGGCGAAGACGGCCCTGCTGAAGCTCGAAGAGCCCCAGCGGGCGGTGATGGTGCTCCGGGATATCGAAGGTATGAACTACGCTGAGATCGCCGAGGTTTTGAACGTCGAACTCGGGACCGTCCGCAGCCGGCTCAGCCGTGCCAGGAGCCATCTGAGAGAGATTTTGGAGGCCATGCAGAAATGAAGGCGAACCCACAGATCGATGAACTGCTCTGCAGCTTCATTGACGGCGAACTGTCCCTCCGCCAGCAGACGGAGGTGCAGCGGCTGGTGGCGCGAGATGCCGAGGTGGCCAAACGTCTGCGGCAGCTTCAGAACTGCAAGAACCTGGTCAATTCGTTGCCGGCTGAGCAAGCGCCGGGCGATATGCTCGAACAAATCAAGCGGTCGTGGGAACGCCAGAGCCTGCTGGGTGAGCGTCCGGTTTCGGCCGGGACGCGCGCGGGGGCGTGGCACCTGAAGGTTCGTCGTTTCGTGGCGGCCGCCGCGATGATCGCCCTGATGGGGGGGCTCGGGGCGGTCGTCTATCAGATCGTCGCGCCGGTGCCGGCGGGAGTTCCGGGACCGGTGGCGATCGATGCACCTCAGCCTTCGCCGGTGGTTCCCGAACCGCTGCCGCCGGTCGCGGCGCCGATGGTGGCGAGTGGCCCGGGCTTCAGCGGCCGGCTGGAGCTGCGCACGGCGGCCCTGACCCAGGCCGATGCGTTCCTCAAGGCGGCTATCGAAGACAACGGCCTGAAGGGCCTTACGCAGGTGCAGACGCTGCCCGACCGCCGGATCTACCGGATCGAGTGCAGCCGCGAAGGGCTCGACCGCCTCGTGGCCGATCTGGGTACGATCTGGCAGAACTTCGAATCGGCGACCCTGACGGTCGATACGGACCGCTTCGCCGAGCCGGTCGTCCTGGAGTCGGTGACGCCGCACCAGACCGCACAAATCATCGGCCAGGACAGCGCCGAAGCCTGCGTGGAAGCCGCGCGCAGGGCGGCGGTCCTGAACGGCTTCGCCCAGGCGATGCCGGGACGGGAGATTCTCTCGCCCGTTGAAAATGACCAGATCATGACGATCGCGATGCCCGAGATTCCCAGGCCGAGACTGGCCTCGAACGATCCGGCGACCAAAGCGATCGAGGCTCCGCCGCAAGGCGGAGTACAGACAAGCTTGACAATCGTCCTCCTCAACACGCAGTGACCGGCAAGTAGCGCACGGAGGCGCTTTCTTCCGGCCTCTCCAGCGGAGAGCAACGGAATGCTCGAAATCGATCAGTGCTGCCTCGTCGTCGTTGACATCCAGGGCAAGCTCGCCCAGTTGATGGCCGACAAAGAGACCCTCTTCCGGAACGTCCGTATTCTTATCCAGGCCGCCCGGATTCTGGAGATCCCGATTCTGTGGTGCCAACAGGTGCCGCAGGCCCTCGGTCCGACCGTGCCGGAGGTCGCCGAGCTGCTGGCCGGCGTCGAGCCGATCGACAAGGCCAGCTTCAGCTGCGCCGGCCACGAGCCGTTCAACGTCAAGCTCGAATCGCTGTCGCGCAGGCAAGTTGTGCTCTGCGGCATCGAGACCCACGTCTGCATCTACCAGACGGCCATGGACCTGCTCGCGCAGGACTACGGCGTGACCGTCGTCGCCGACGCGGTCTCGTCCCGGACCGCCGAGAACAGGCAGATCGCCCTGGCCCGTCTGGCCGCCGAAGGGGCAGCGGTCGCCTGTACGGAAATGGTCCTTTTCGAACTGCTCAAGACCGCCCAGCACCCCCACTTCAAGCCCATCGCCCGCCTGGTCAAATAGTCCGGGATTCGCAGTGTGGCGTTTGTAGTGTGCCCGTCAGAGCCTGCCCAGGAACAAATCGACGGCCGACGCAAAATATACATTGATATATCGTAAGGTTTCGATATATTGATGTGTTATGAAGAAAGGGCAGACGATGAGCAGACCGTTGCAGTTGCCGGCCGACGAGGTGTTGGCAGAGGCCGCCGAGTGCCTGAAGGTGATGGCGCATCCGGTTCGCCTGAAGATGGTCAAGATCCTGATGCAGGGCGAATTCGCCGTGCACGAGATTGCCGAACTGTGCCACGTGTCTGCCAACCAGACCTGCGAGCATCTGCGGCTGCTCAAAGGGCACGGCCTGCTGTCCAGCGAGCGAAGAGGACGGACCGTGTACTACAGGATCGTGTCGCCTCGGCTGCCCCGTCTGGTCGAGTGCATCGTTGCTCACTGTGGATCGTAACCAGTTCATCCGACGGAGATCGTCAATGGATCAGAGAAAGCGTATCGTGATCGTAGGTGGTGTGGCAGGCGGGGCCTCGGCGGCCGCGCGGGCCAGACGCCTCAGTGAAGAGGCTGAGATCGTCATGTTCGAGAGGGGGCCGTACATCTCGTTCGCCAACTGTGGTCTGCCTTACCACATCGGCGGACAGATCAAGGACCGCGACCGGCTCCTCGTACAGACGCCGGAGAAGATGCGCGAGCGGTTTGCGATCGACGTGCGAACCCAGAGCGAGGTCACGCAAATCGACCGCGCGAACCGGCAGGTCACGGTGCGCGATCTCGCCAAGGGGCAGGAATACCAGACCGACTACGATGTGCTGATCCTCAGTCCCGGCGCCGAGCCCGTGCGTCCCCGGATGCCCGGCATCGATTCGCCCCGCGTCTTCACGCTGCGGTCCATCCCCGACATGGATGCGATCAAGGCGGTGGTCGAGAAGGAGGGCTGCTCCCACGCGGTGGTGGTCGGGGGCGGGTACATCGGGCTGGAGATGGCCGAGGCGCTGGTTGATCGCGATCTGTCCGTTTCGCTGGTGGAGTTGGAAGCCAACGTCATGGGCAGCGTCGATCCCGAGATGGCGACGCCGCTGCACGAGGAGCTGAAGCGGCACGGCGTCGATCTCCACCTGCGCACCAGCGTGACGGAGGTGGTCACCGACGGCCATGGCACGAGCGTGCTGTTGAGCGACGGCAAACGAATCACCACCGACCTGGTCATCATGGCGGTAGGTGTGCGTCCCGAGGTCAAGCTGGCCCAGGAGGCGGGCCTGGAGATCGGCCGGCGGGGCGGCATCGTCGTCAACGAGCACATGCAGACCAGCGATCCGAACATCTATGCGGTCGGCGACGCGGTGGAGGTGACGGACTTCGTCGGCGATTGCCCGGCGGTGATTCCGCTGGCCGGACCGGCGAACCGCCAGGGACGCATCGCGGCCAACACGATCTTCGGACGCGACAGCAAGTACGCCAGGACGCAGGGGACCGCCATCTGCAAGGTATTCGACCTGGCGGTTGGGACGACCGGGATGAACGAGAAGAATCTCAGGCGGCAGAACATGGCCTACGAGAAGGTCTATGTCCATCCGGCCGACCACGCCGGATACTACCCCGGCGCCAGTCAGTTGAGTCTCAAGCTGCTGTTCGATCCGAAGACGGGCAAGATCCTCGGCGCCCAGTGCGTCGGCGCCAAGGGCGTCGATAAGCGGATCGACGTGCTGGCGGTCGCCCTGCGGGCGGGCATGACCGTCTTCGACCTGCAAGACCTCGAACTCTGTTATGCGCCGCCCTTCGGCTCGGCCAAGGACCCGGTCAACTACGCCGGCTTCGTCGCGGCGAACTTCATCGCCGGCGACATGCCCATCTGTCACGTTCCGGACGTCGTCGAGCCGCGCGAGAACCAGAGGCTGATCGACGTGCGTACCCCCGGCGAGGTGCAGGCCGGCACGATCCCCGGCGCGGTGAACATCCCCCTCGACGAGCTGCGCGACCGCCTCGACGAGATCCCGAAGGACAAGGAGTTGCTTGTCTTCTGCCAAGTCGGTCTGCGCGGCTATCTGGCGACACGGATTCTCAACCAGCGCGGTTTTTCGGCGCGCAATCTGACCGGCGGCTACAAGACGTACTGCCATGCCCTCGGCATCATCCGGGGCAAACCCGCCCTGGCCAGGGACATGAAGAGCGACACCGGCGAGGTCGAGTCGCAGAAGAAGGCGCATTAGCCTCTTGAGTGAGGGTAAGACCATGAGGACGTTGCGATATGCGGCAGTTGTACTGACGGTTGCGTACTCTGTGGGCGTCGCGGGAGCCATGTGGATGCGGCCGCAGTATCTTCCGGTCGAGCGCTTGATCGCCAACGCGACGGCGTATGTTGCAGAGGAGCCGAACGATCCGGCGGGCTACTACACCCTGGCGCGGATTCACTACCTGGCCTTCGCAAACAAAGCGTTTCTGGTGGGAGCGTTCAACGAGCAGACGCCGCCTTCCGTGATTGAGTACTGGTGGTGGGAGGACTATCTCGGCGCCGCGCGGTATGCCGAGGCGATGCGCGTCGCGCTGGATGAGTACGGAGTGGACTCGGCGGCGGACCTTCCCGCCGGGCAGGTTGACGCATTCTGGTCCCGCGTCAGTCAGATCCAGACCGATCTCGAACGGGAGGGCTGGCGGCCCGAGCGGCCGACGACCGACCAGCTCATCGAACACGCCGGAGCGGCCCAGTGGAACTTCTACCGAGCCGCGGCGCTCGATCCGAACAACGCGCTGTACGTTCTGGGCCAGGCCAGTTTGGGCGAGCAGTACCTGGAGTTTTTCGCCGAGGCCGGTGGCGCACCGATGCCGGCTGGGCTCAAGACAATCCTGCTCAATGCGGTCCGCCAGACCTACCTGCTGGCCTACGATCTGTCGATCCGGGCCGACCTGATGCTGGATCGGCTGCCCATCACAGGCCTGCGCGGGATCATCAGTTATGAGGCCGGCAGTGCCTTCGTACGTCTCTGGCACAGGGAGAAGGAAGTTCCCAAGGACGTGCAGGACAGGCTCGCGGCGATCCAGGCGAATCTCGCGAAGTTCGAGGCCCTGCCGATCGGAGCGATCACGCCCATCGTGTTTGGCCTGGAGGGCGGTTCGTCGCTGGCCGACCTGCTGGCGCCTGCGACGGTTGTGTCGTTTGACCTGGACGGCGACGGGCGCGCGGAGAAGCGCCCGTGGGTCAAGTCGACGACGGGTTTCCTGGTCTGGGATTGCGGTCGGACCGGCCGGGTCACCTCCGGACGCCAGATGTTCGGTTCGGCGACGTGGTGGATGCTCTTCAAGAACGGCTACCGCGCGATGGATGCGCTCGACGATAACCGCAACGGCCGGCTGGACTTAGGCGAGATGGAAGGCTTATCCGTCTGGTTTGACCGCAACAGTGACGGCCTCTCCGATTCGGGCGAAGTGATTCCGGTCTGCCGCCTGGGAATCAGTGCCATCGCGACGCGGCCGGACGGCCTGGACGGGATATCGCCGATGTGTGCAGCCGGACTGACGCTCGAAGACGGACGGGTCCTCCCGACCTACGACTGGATCGCCCCGCCCGCGACACCCACTGCGGCCCGATAGCGTGTGCGCCGGAATGTCTCAGGAATTGTCTGCTTCCGCGTGTAACCAGCCCGCCGGGGCGGGCTACCTTCAGTGTGTGGGTCCGCGGCGGGCATGTTCTGTGCCCATGCTGACTTGGCCGCTGCAAATCTGAGACAGGCAAAGGAGATTGAGCATGTTCCGATCGTCGATCCTGGCCGTGATGGGGGCGGCGGTGTGTGTGGCCCTGGCGGGTGCAAGCCGTCTGGCCGCGCAGGAAGGCGTTTCCCTGGCGATCAACGAGATTGTGGCGTCCAACGGGGCGGCGGGCCAGGACCCCCAGGGCCAGTACGACGACTGGATCGAGATCTACAACTATGGGGATACGCCGGTCGATCTGGCGGGCATGTACCTGACCGATGATCCGAACGAACCGGCGATGTGGCAGGTGCCCGCGGGTGTGCCGGCCTTGACGACCGTTCCGGCGCACGGATACGCGGTGATTTGGGCCGATGGCGACACGGCCGACGACGGGCTGCATGCGAGTTTCAAGCTCGATGCCGACGGCGAGTACGTCGGCCTGTTTGCCGCCGACGGCGCGACTGTCATCGACAGCGTGAGCTTTCCGGCGCTGGTGATGGACCTGTCGTACGGTCGATACCCCGACAACCCGGAGCAGTGGCGGTTCTTCGCCGAACCGACGCCCGGCGCCCGGAACGAAGGAGCCTACGAGGGACTCGTCAAGCCGGTCGAATTCAGCCACCGGCGCGGCTTCTACGATGAGCCTTTCACCGTCACCCTGAGCACGCCGACGCCGGAGACGACGATCTATTATACGCTGGATGCGGAGAATCCGGGGCAGCCCGGAGGACGCGCCCTTTCGGGTCTGATTTACAGGGGGCCGATCGAGATTCGCCGGACCACCTGCCTGCGGGCCGTCGCCAGGAGAGATGGATGGAAGCCTTCGCCGATCGGCACGCAGACCTACATCTTCGTTGCGGATGTGGTGGTTCAGTCGCCGAGCGGCCAGAGCCCGGGGTCGGGCTGGCCTTCTCCCACGGTGTCATCCGGCGGGGGTGGCTGGTTTCCGGGGGGCGGCATGGGCGGCGGGCAGGTCATCGACTACGGCATGGACCCCGAGGTGGTCAACGACCCCAGGTACAAGGACCTGGTCGATGATGCGCTGCTGTCACTGCCTTCGATCTCGCTGGTGACGCCCCTGGCCAACCTGTTCAATCCGAGCACGGGGATCTATGTCAATGCCTTGCAGGACGGCATCGCGTGGGAGCGGCCGGTCTCTGTCGAGTTGATCTATCCGGATGGGACCGAGGGGTTCCAGATCGATGCGGGTCTGCGAATTCGCGGCGGCTATGGTCGGCAGGGTGACAACGCCAAGCACGGGTTTCGCCTGTTCTTCCGGGCCGAGTACGGTGCGTCCAGGCTCAAGTACCCGCTGTTCGAGGACGAAGGCGTCGATGAATTCGAGAAGGTGGACCTGCGGGCCGAGCAGAACTACTCCTGGGCCTTCAAGGGCAGCATGGGCGACGACAACGGCAGCAAGAACAGTCTGCTGCGCGACGTGTTCAGCCGCGACTTGCAGGGGGCGACGGGGCAGCCGTACACCAGGAGTCGATACTACCACCTGTACCTCAACGGGCAGTACTGGGGCATCTACCAGACGCAGGAGCGTTCCGAGGCCCGCTACGCGGCTTCGTATTTCGGGGGCGAAGCAGGGGACTACGACGTGGCCAAGGTCGATGCCGGCCCGGGACGGCCCTACACGATCCACGCCACCGACGGCAATCTGGATGCGTACAATCGCCTTTGGCAGCTGGCCGCCAAAGGTTTCGGCACGGATGCGGCATACTATCAGGTCCAGGGGCTGAATCCCGACGGCACGCCGAACCCGGTGTGGGAGCGGCTCGTTGACGTGGACAATCTCATCGACTACATGATCTGCACGTTCTACGTCGGCGATCTCGATGCACCGATTTCAAGCTTCCTTCAGAACAGCCGGCCGAACAATTTCTACGCCATTTACAACCGCACGAATCCCGACGGTTTCAAGTTCTTCCGGCACGACTGCGAGCACACGATGTTCAACGTCAACGAGAACCGCACGGGCCCTTACAGCGCCGGCCAGCAGGCGCAGTACTTCAATCCGCAATGGCTGCATCAGCAGCTTACCGCGCACCCGGAGTACCGGATGCGGTTCGCCGACCACGTCTACAAGCACTTCTTCAACGACGGGGTTATGACGCCTGCGGCCGCGACGCGTCTGCTGACCGCCCGCAAGAACACCATCGACCTGGCGATTATCGCCGAGTCCGCGCGCTGGGGCGATGCGAAGGTCGCCAAGCCGCGCACGAAGGATGACGACTGGCTCCCCCAGGTGCGTTTCCTGCTGAACGACTACCTTCCGAAGCGCACGGACATCGTTCTGGGGCAGTTCAAGGCCAAAGGCTGGTATCCGAGCGTCGAAGCGCCGGCATTCAACGAGCACGGGGGGGCGGTCGACCGCGGCTTCGGCCTCGTGATGACGGCGCCTGCCGGTGCGGTCTATTACACCCTCGACGGCACTGACCCGCGTCTGTCGGGCGGTGCGGTCAGCGCAAGCGCGATCGCGTATACCGGCCCTGTCGTGCTCACGAAGTCGGCCCGCATCCGGGCCCGCGCCCTGCAGGGCGGCGTCTGGAGCGCCGTGCATGATGCGACGTTTGCGGTCGGCCCGGTGGCCGAGGGTCTGCGTATCAGCGAGATCATGTACCATGCGAGGGATACCGGCGACGACGCGGATCCCGGCGCCGAGTATGTGGAGCTGACCAACATTGCCGACGAGACAATCAACCTCCATCTGGCCCGCTTCACGGATGGAATCGACTTCGTGTTCTCGGACTTCGAGCTGGCGCCGGGGGCGCACTGTCTGGTGGTCGATGACATCAGCGCCTTCGAGGCCCGGTACGGGCCGGGACTGCCCATCGCGGGGCAATATGCCGGCAAACTGGCCAATGGCGGTGAGACGATCGAACTGGTCGACGCCGTCGGAACGGTCATTCACCGTTTCGCCTATGCGGACAACTGGTACGAAGCCACCGATGGCGGAGGTTTCTCCCTGACGATGGTGGACGTGACGGACCCCGATCCGGCGGCATGGTCACTGAAGGAAGGCTGGCAGGCCAGCAGCCTGGCGGATGGCTCGCCGGGCGCGGACGACCCCGGCCTACTGATGCGTCCGTGAAGCGGAAGTCAGAGATTCGGCCGCTATTCGGTCTTCTTGAGAGGGCAGGTCCAGAGATGGATCAGATGCTCTTCGTGGTCTTCCCGGCTGGTCATGCGGACCGTCTGATCGGGTAGGAAGTCCCCGATCCCGAAGTTGTGTGAAACGATGCGGGCTCCCGGCGGCAGCTGCTCCAGTTGCGGTATGAGCCGGCGGTTCAGCTCCGGGCTCAGATAAGTGGTCACCACCGTGGCCGCACGCAGGTCCACTTTCAGAACGTCCTTCTGCTCGATGCGGATGCGATCGGACAGCCCTTCGCCGGCGGCGCTGGCCCGCGCCTCCGCCACGCGCAGGCGGTCCAGGTCGAATCCGACCGCCCGGCAGCCGTAGTTCTTCGCGGCCGCCACGAGGATCCGACCGTCGCCGCAGCCCAGATCGTAGACGATATCCTCAGGTCCCACGCGCGCCAGTTCGAGCATCCGCGCGACGACGTCGTGAGGTGTCACCACATACTCGACGAAGATGACGGGAGCAGGGGGACTCTGCGCACATCCTTTGCGGTTCTTGCCGGCAAGGCCGGCGGTCTCAGCGCAGGAACCACAACTGATCAGCAAGAGGCTGACAACAAGCCAGCTTGCACGGCAGACTCGTGTGATGGTCTGCTGCACAGAGATTCCCCCCGGCTGTCCGGCACCTCGGCAGGAGCGGTGATCGGAAGGCCACATGTCAGGCGGACTTCTTCTGGCCGATCTTTGTGCTGGTCGCCGCCGTCGAAACGGTCTTGGTTTCGGCCTTGGTCTCCTGCTTGTCGCTGCTCTTGACGGCAGTTCCCCCGGTCTCCTTCTCGGCGGCCTTCTTGTAGCTGTCGCTGCGATAGTCGGTCTGGTAAAACCCCGAACCTTTGAACAGGATTCCCGCGCCGGTGCCCAACAGCCTTCGCAGCGCCGGCCTCTGGCACTCGGGGCATTTGCGAAGGGGCTTGGCCGTGATGCTCTGGAATGCCTCAAACTCGTGTCCGCAACGTTCACATGCGTATTCGTACGTTGGCATGGTCACTACTCCGTGTCGGTGCTTTCTGAATCGTTGGTGGCCTCCCGAGGGGCCTCGGAATCCGGCTCTTCCGTTGCCTGCCCGGATGGTGCCTCCTGCGCCGGAGCCTCCGTGCACCCCAGCTTGTTGACGATGACTTTGCTGGGCCGGATGACGCGCCCGTTGAGCCTGTAACCCTTCTGAAATTCCTCCAGAATCGTGTTGTCCGGACGCTCCGGGTCTTCCCTCCGCAAGACCGCTTCATGGATGCTCGGGTCGAACGGTTCGCCGAGTGCCTGGGTGACCTCGACGCCATGGGAGCGGAGGATGTCGAGCATCTGGTCGTAGACGATCCGGACGCCCTGAAGAACGACGTCGATGCTCTCGGCGGCCTTCGACTTCTCGAGCGTATGCTCGAAGTTGTCCAGGATCGGCAGCAGTGTCTTGAGCAGACGCTCTTTCTCATAGGCGATCGATTCGGCCACCTGCCGGCTCATGCGCTTCTGATAATTGGCGTAGTCGGCACTGACGCGCTGCAGCTTGCCGAACAGTTCGTCGCGTTCGGCCTGGGTCTGTTCCAGTTGCTTGCGCGCCGCTTCGAGCTCTTCCGTCGTCGTCCTGGCGTTCTCGTCGCTGGGTTTGGCTTTCTTGTCTTTCATCCGTGGTTCCCGAAATGTCGCTTGAGTTTTTCAAAGAAACCCTGTGACTTGGGGGACACGTCGATGTTCTCCGTCTTGGCGAACTCGCGCAACAGTTCTTCCTGGCGGGCGTTCAAGTGGGCCGGCGTCTCGACCGTGACCTGGACCAGTTGATCGCCCATGCGTCCGGAACGCATGTCGGGAAGTCCCTGTCCGCGGATGCGAAAGAGGCTGCCGTACTGGGTCCCCGGCGGGATCTTGAGCTGCTTGGTCCCGTCGAGGCTGGGCACGTCGATCGTCGCGCCCAGCGCCGCCTGGGTCATGCTGATGGGCACGACCGCGATCAGGTTGTTGCCGTCCCGCTCCAGGAACTCGTGGGGTTTGATGCGGACGTAGCAGTACAGGTCCCCGTGTGGACCGCCGCCCTGGCCGGGCTCGCCCTCGCCCGCGACCCGGATACCCTGGCCCTCGTGCACGCCCGCCGGAATCTTGATGGTGACGGTGCGCTTGCGCGGCACGTGCCCGCTGCCCTGGCACTTCGGGCAGGGCTTGGTGATGACCTGCCCGGAGCCCTGACACTGCGGACAGGTTGAGACCATCTGAAAGAAGCCGCCGCCTTTGGCGACCTGCCCGGAGCCGCCACATACCGGGCATCGGCTCGGCTGGCTGCCCCGCGCGGCCCCGGTCCCATCGCATTCCGGGCAGCGGTCCTGTCGCGTGAACTCGATGGTCTTCTCCGCTCCATGTGCGATCTCGTTCAGTGTCAGCTCTACGCCCGTCTCCAGGTCGTATCCGCGCGTCGGGCCGCCGCGGCGACTGGCCCGGCGGCGCCCCCCGGGACCGCCGAACATCCCGCCGAAGAAGTCCTCGAACCCGAACATGCTGAAGATGTCCTCGACGTTCATGCGCGAGAAGTCGTGCATGCTCGCCCCGCGGAGCCCTTCGTGACCGAACTGGTCGTACTGCTTGCGCTTCTCCGCGTCGCTGAGGACCTCGTAGGCCTCGGCGCACTCCTTGAACTTCGCCTCGGCTTCCTTGTCGCCCGGGTTCTTGTCCGGGTGATACTTGATCGCCAGCCGACGGTAGGCACGTTTGATCTCGTCGGCCGAGGCGTTCTTCTCGACGCCCAGGACGGTGTAGTAGTCGCGTTTGGCCATAAGCACTGAAAGACAGTCAGCCACAGAGGACCCAGAGAACGCACAGCAAATCCGAAATTCGAGTAACGAATTCCGAAACAAGCACGAAGGATCAAAACCCGAAACCCCAAACAGTGTCGCGCCCGGGGCGCCTCGTTTCCGTCACTTGGATTTCGTGCTTTGGGTTTGTTTCGGATTTCGGATTTCGAGTTTCGTGCTTGGCATCTCTGCGCCCTCTGCGGCCAACCGCTCGCAAACAGTTGATTATCGAACGGAACCGGCAACCGGTTCGGCGTCCTCATCCTTGAGTTCGGTGACCAGGACGTTGGTGGTCAGCATCAGACCGGCCACGGACGCGGCCATCTCCAGCGCCGTTCGCGCGACCTTGGCCGGATCGACGATCCCGGCCTTCATCATATCGACAAACTCACCTGTGTTGGCATCGTAGCCGATGTTCTTGTCTTTCTCCAGCTTCTCAAGCAACTGAGCCACCACCACGTCGCCATGCTCGCCGGCGTTGTCGACGATCTGGGCCGTGGGCGCCTTGAGGGCGTGGATCACGATGTCGAAGCCTGTTTTCTCATCGCCCTTGGCTTTGGCCTTGGCTTTCTCGACCTCCTTGATGGCCTTCAGGAAGGTGACGCCGCCGCCGGCGACGATGCCTTCCGCCGTGGCCGCTCGCGTCGCGTGCAGCGCATCGTCGAGCAGATCCTTGCGCTCCTTCATCTCGGTCTCGGTGGCCGCACCCGCTTTGATGACGGCGACACCACCGGTGAGTTTGGCCAGACGCTCCTGGAGCTTCTCGCGGTCGTAGTCGCTGGTGGTCTTCTCAATCTGAGCCCGAATCTGATCGCAGCGGGCCTGGATATCCTTTTTCTTGCCGGCGCCTTCGATGATCGTCGTGTTGTCTTTGGTGACCACGATCCGTTTGGCCTGGCCGAGCTGGCTGATTTCGACGTTCTCGAGCTTGAGTCCGAGATCTTCGCTGATGACCTGCCCGCCGGTCACCACGGCGATGTCCTGGAGCATCGCCTTGCGGCGGTCGCCGAACCCGGGCGCCTTGACCGCACAGACCTTCAGGACCCCTTGCAGCCGGTTGATGACCAGTGCCGCCAGCGCCTCGCCCTCGACCTCTTCGCTGATGACCAGCAACGGCTTGCCCATGTGCGCGATCTTCTCCAGCAGCGGGATGAAATCGCGGACACTGGAAATCTTCTTCTCGTGCAGGAGGATGTAGGCGTCCTCCAGAACCGCTTCGAGCGTGTCGGCGTTGGTCATGAAGTAGGGTGAGATGTACCCGCGGTCGAACTGCATGCCTTCGACCACGGTCAGTTCGTTCTCCATGCCTTTGCCTTCCTCGACCTCGATCACGCCTTCTTTGCCGACCGCGTCGAGGGCTTTGGCGAGAATCTCTCCCACCTCCGCGTCGTTGTTGGCACTGATCGTCGCGACCTTGGCGATGTCGGCGTGGCCCTTGACCGGCACACTGACATCCTTGATGAATTTGCTGGCGACCGCGGTGGCCTTGTTGATCCCGCGATAGAGCGCCATCGGATTGGCACCGGCGGTCACGTGCTTGAGCCCTTCCAGGTAGATGGCCTCCGCCAGGACGATCGACGTGGTGGTCCCGTCGCCGACCACGTCGGAGGTCTTGCTGGCCACCTCGTTGACCATCTTGGCGCCCATGTTCTTGAACGGCTGGGGTAACTCGATCTCCTTGCTGACCGAGACCCCGTCTTTGGTCACCTTGGGCGAGCCCCAACTCTTGTGCAGTACGACGTTTCGGCCGGTCGGTCCGAGTGTCACCTTGACGGCGGCGGCCAGCTCTTTCAAGCCGTCGCGCAGCTCGGCCCGTGCGGCGTCGTCAAACATCAGTTGTTTTGCCATGGTTTGTCTTCCTCTATTGGTCTGTTCCTCCCGGCGGGCCGGGAGGCGCTGCTCCTGTCCGTTCCGTACTATTTCTCGACGATGCCCAATAGATCGCTCTCACGCAGGATCACGTACTTCTGCCCGTCGATCTCGATGTCGTTGCCCATGTACTTGCCGTAGATGACTTCGTCGTTCTTCTTGACCGACATGGGGGCGCGCTTGCCGTCATCCTGCATCTTGCCCGGGCCCGTCCACACGACTTTGCCGATCTGGGGTTTCTCTTTGGCGGTATCGGGCAGGAAGATACCCCCCGCGGTTTTGTCCTGGGCCTCCAACGGCTTGATCACCACTCTGTCATCCAATGGTCTGAGCTTCATATCCAGTTACTCCTTCACCAACAAGTGTTTCTACGTTGCAGTGGTTTTACTTGGTGTTGACCGTCAATACGACGACACTGACGACCGGGTCGGGCGCCGTGCCCGGCAGCGTGACCGTGACCTGGTCATCCGTGCACGCCACGGGCAGCGGTTTCTTCTTCGGGTCCGCCAACAAGTGGGCCTTGGCCGCGCCCGCGTTCGGCAGCTTCACCGACAGCGTTCCGTCGGCGGGCCATTCGGTCACGTGGAGGTAGAGCTTCCGGCCCTTGGCCGTGCAGTATCCCCAGTCGGGCTTGCCGATGGGGCTGGCGGTGGTGCCGTAGATGCTCTCTCCGTTGACCGCCATCCACCGGCCCATCGCTTCGAGGCGCTCGACGCTGGCCTGGGGGATCAGGCCTTCCGGCGTCGGGCCGACGTTGAGCAGGAAGTTGCCGCCTTTGCTGGCGGTCTCCACCAGCGTGCGGATCAGTTCGGCGGCCGACTTCCAGTTCTCATCGTAGGACTTGAAGCCCCACGTGTCGTTCATGGTCATGCAGGTTTCCCAGTCCACCCCGGGAAGCCCGGTCGCCGGAACCTGCTGCTCGGGTGTCCCGAAGTCGCCGGCATACGCGCCGTCGCTCTTGGTCAGACCTTCCATCCCCTGGCGGCCCTTGCCCACCCGATTGTTGATAATCAGGTCCGGTTGCAGCTCACGCAGCCAGGCGTACAGAGCCTTGCCCTGGGGCTCGGTCCAGTCTTTGATCCACTCGCCGTCAAACCACAGCACGCCGAGCGGGCCGTACTTGGCCAGCAGCTCCGCCAGTTGCGGCTTCATGTAGGTCTCGACGTACCGGTCGAAGTTCGGATTGGAGCGGCTTGTGTCGTTGTAGTTCGGGAAGAACGGCGCCTGGGCGTCGGGGTGGTGCCAGTCCATGATCGAGTAGTAGAAGCACAGCTTGATCCCGTGCTTCTTGCACGCCTTCGCCAGCTCTGCGAGGAGGTCCCGCTTGAACGGCGTCGCGTCCATCACGTCGTAGTCCGTCACCTTCGAGTCCCACAGGCAGAAGCCGTCGTGGTGCTTGCTCGTGATCACGATGTATTTCATGCCGGCGTTCTTGGCCAGACGCACCCACTCGTCGGCATCGAAACCGATGGGATTGAAGCGCCCAGCGAACGTCTCGTATTCCTCGACCGGGATCCGGGCGCTGTTCATGATCCATTCGCCGATTCCGTCGATGCGTTTGCCCTGGTAGGTTCCCGCCGGGACCGCGTACAGGCCCCAATGCACAAAGAGGCCGAACCGAGCCTCGCGCCACCACTCCATGCGCTCATCGTCGGTCAGGACTTTGCCCTTCGACCGGCTCAGACGCAAATCCTTGTCGCAGCCGCCGACGAGGACCGCCAGGACCAGCCCCAACGCGGTCAGACGCATCAATGTTGTTTGGTTCAGACGTCTGTCGATCATTCGTATCACTCCTTTGACGCTGTGCCTGTGGGTTGATGCTCCGGGTGCCGGTTACATCATGTCGTCCATGTCACCCATTCCGCCCATCCCGGGACGGCCGCCGGCCGGCGTCGCGTCCTTGTCCTTGGGTTTCTCGGTGACCAGGCAATCGGTCGTCAGCAACAGGCCGGCAATGCTCACGGCGTTCTGCAGCGCGATCCGCGTGACCTTGGCCGGGTCAATGACGCCCGCCTTGACGAGGTCCTCGTACGTGTCGGTGTCGGCGTTGTACCCGAACCCGTCCTTGCCCTCGGCGACCTTGTTGACCACGAGGTTGGGTGTGGCGCCCGCATTGTCCGCAATGTAGTAGCACGGCATACGCAAGGCCTTGGCGAGGATCTCGGCGCCGGTCTTCTCGTCGCCCTTGAGCTTCAGGCTGGTCACCGCGTCGATGCAGCGGATCAGAGCCACGCCGCCGCCGGGGACGATGCCTTCTTCGATGGCCGCACGCGTGGCATGCAGTGCGTCCTCGATGCGGGCCTTCTTCTCCTTCATTTCGGCCTCGGTGGCCGCGCCGACGTTGATCTGGGCGACGCCGCCGGTGAGTTTGGCGAGCCGCTCCTGGAGCTTCTCACGGTCGTAGTCGCTGGTAGTGATTTCGATTTCGTCCTTGATCTGCTTGATGCGGCCGTTGATTGCCTCCTGTGTGCCGGCCCCTTCGACGATGATCGTGTTGTCGTTGTCGATCGTAACCTTCTTGGCCTGGCCGAGTTGCGAGAGGCTGACATTGTCCAGTTCAATGCCCAGGTCCTTGAAGATGGCCTCGGCCCCGGTCAGGACCGCGATGTCCTGGAGCATGGCTTTGCGGCGGTCACCGTAGCCGGGGGCCTTTACCGCCGCCACCTTCAGAACGCCCTTCAGCTTGTTCACCACGAGCGTCGCCAGGACCTCGCTCTCGACGTCCTCGGCGATCACCAGCAGCGGACGCTTGGTCTGGGAGATCTTCTCCAGCAGCGGAATGAGCTTGGCGATGCTGCCGATCTTCTCCTCATGGACCAGGATGTAGGGTTTCTCCAGCTCGCAGACCATCTTGTCGGGATTGGTCACAAAGTGCGGCGACATGTACCCGCGATCAAACTGCATACCCTCGACGAACTCAACCGTTGTCTCAAAACCCTTCCCACTTTCTACGGTGATCACGCCATCTTTGCCCACCCGCTGGAAGGCGTCGGCCATGATCTTGCCGATCTCACGGTCGTTATTGGCCGAAACAGCGGCGATGTTGACGATGTCGTCGGTCTTGCTGATGTCCACCGGCCTGGCCAGCGTCTTGAGCTTGTCGACGGCAGCCTTTACGCCCTCTTCCATGCCGCGTTTGAGAGCCATCGCGTCGGCCCCGGCCGCCAGGTTCTTGTACGCCTCTTTGAAAAGGGCCTCGGTCAGCACCGTCGCAGTGGTCGTCCCGTCGCCGGCGATCTTGGAAGTCTTGCTGGCGGCTTCCTTTACGAGCTTGGCACCGAGGTTCTCGGCCTTGTTGCTCAGCTCGATCTCCTCGGCGACGGTCACGCCGTCCTTCGTCACGTTCGGGCCGCCCCAGCTCTTGTCGAGCACCGCGTTCCGGCCGCGAGGGCCCAGCGTCGCCTTAACCGCCTTGGCCAGCTTCTCCACCCCGGCCAGCAGGCTCGCTCTTGCCTCAGCGTTGAACGCCAATTCTTTCACTGCCATAATTGCGTGCCTCCTTAATTCGCATGCGTCATAAACGTTTTCAGGCCATAGTTGCAGCGTAAATGCCAAGTAGCGTGCAAAAAATATACCAATGGCCCCGCCGGACGGCCCTCCATTTGATCCTTGCATCATAAGTACTTGTAAAACAAGCTGTTATATATTGCATGAATCGCGTTCAAGCCCGAGAACATCCCGCATCCGCCTGTTACAGATGCCAAATCCGGCAGGGCCGCCACCTGGCCGCACGCCAACTTGACAGCCACCCGCCGCAGACCGTCGCCCGTCGCTCCCCCTCGACTCCGCTCGGAGCTTGCCCTGAGCCATGCCGAAGGGGCAGGCTTCGCTCGTCGCTCGCGAGCGTGGGAGCGTAAATGCGTAAAATGCGTGGCCTGTTGGTGCGTGGATGCGTGGAAGTGTGGATTCGTCCCCTGTGGGTGCCTTCTCTTTTTTCTTGGCGCGCCCAACCGAATCCGACAATATGCACAATGGAGTTTCGGTGGTTCTGCCGAAATGAGACTCCGCGAGGACGCCTCAGAAAAAAAGAGCCGCAGGACGTGGGTTACACGCGCTACGGCGGGTCGCCCGAAGGCTGGTGCCTGCGAATCTTTCGTCTTGTTGTGAAAAACACGCAGACGCGGATCAGTTACAATGCTGCTATGATGGCCTGTATGCGGCAGGTTGTCAAGCCGAAAAGCGACGATTCTCTAGAAAATGAGAGGAAGAGCGACATGAAGATCTTGGGCCTTGACATTGGCACCAATTCCGTCGGTTCAGCGTGGGTTGATACGGATCAGCATGCCGTCAGGATGGGGGTCAGCGTGTTCCCAGCAGGAGTAGAGGAATCCGACACCAAGAGGGGGGCGCCGAAGAACCAACTGAGACGAGCGTACCGCAGTCAGCGCAAGAACACAGCTCGTCGGGCACAGCGCAAGCACCAGATGCGTGCGTGGTTGCGGGAAAACGGATGGATGCCGGCCGATGAGATTGCCTACAAGGAATGGATTCAACTGAATCCATGGATACTCCGCGCCGAGGGCCTTCATCGCGCCTTGAGCACATCTGAATTCGGGCGCATCCTGTTGCACCTAGCCCAACGACGGGGCGCATATGGTTTCGATGTGGAAGAAGACGATCAGGATGCGGGAAAAGTTAAGGAAGCCATCGATCATACGCGGCAGATGATGCGACAACGAGATGTGGGCACGTTTGGTGAGTTGATGGCAACGCTGTATTGCGAACGCGGCAAGGCCGTGGGATATAAGGGGAAGCAGGCGCGTCTACCGATTCGCAACCGAACGAACGCCGCCGGGGAGCCGGTGTACGAATTCTGTGCGGATCGCGACCTGGTCCGCGAGGAGTTCCTTGCCCTGTGGAACAAGCAGCGATCTTTCGACGGCGAGCTTGCCCACCAGCTGACGGAGGAACGTCGCCGACAACTTGACGATCCTACTGGCGATGACACGTGGCGGTGCAGAGGCATCCTGTTCGGCCAGCGGAGTACGGACTGGGATACAGGTGTGCTTGGGCGATGCGACCTCGAACCGACGGACCTGGGATGCCCACGAGCCGATATGCACGCACAGGAGTTCCTGGTCCTGGAGACAGTCAACAATATCAAGATCATTCCACCCGGGCAGAGCAAGCGAGCGCTGCGTGACGACGAGCGCCAGGCAGTAATTGCTGCGTTGCGCAGCCAGAAGACGGCCAGCGCCTCCACGGTTCGCAAAGCGTTAGGTCTCCATCGGGGAATGGCCAAGACCCAATACGCGTTGAGTCTTGATGCAGACCCGAAGCGCGCGCTTAACACGGACTGGTTTTACCGCGAAGTGGTCTGCAACGCGGTAGGGCTATCCGCGTGGCAAGCCTTGACGCAGACGCAGCGAGAGTCCATCAACCAGGCGATTCTCAAGCTCGACCCCAAGCGGCAGCCACACGCTGAGCGCTTCGAGAGAGGTTGCCGCGATTGGTGGGGATTTGACGAGGAGCAGACCAAGCGACTCATCCGCGCGTGGCACGATCGCCCAAACCCGAATGTTCGCCTGAAGCTCTCGCGCCGGGCGATTTTGAATCTGCTGCCCTACATGCGCGCCGAAGGGGCGACCGTAAGCGAAGCGCGCAAACGATTCGCCGAAGATGCTGACAATGGTGCCACGCCGGAACAACGAGAGCGATATGGGTTCGGCGGAACACGCCCCAGCGGCGCTATCCGACGCTTCCGAGAGAAGCACCCTGACCTTCTTCCACCGGCCCCCCAGATGCTGAGCAATCCGGTGGTTCGCAAGGCGATTCACGAAGTGCGCCGCCACGTGCAGGCCTATCTGCGGAAGTTCGGGAGGCCCGATCGGGTCATCATCGAGTTGGCGCGCGATGCGAAGATGCCCGCGAAGGTGCGAAACGAGCAGTTGGCGGCAAATCGCGCACGGGAGAAGAGACGGAACGAGATCATCGAGCAGTTCGGGCTCGGTGGACTGACGCCGACTCAGCGAGAGAAAGCCGTCAAACGGGTTCTTCTGTGCCAGGAGCAGGGCCAGCAATGTGCTTATTGTGGGAACGGGAATAACACAATCACAGAGAAGGCCGCAGCCGAAGGCGTCGAAGTGGAACTCGATCACATCATTCCGGAGAGTCGCGGAGGCGGTAGTGGGCTGAACAATCTCGTTTTGTGTCACACGCGATGCAATCGTGGCAAAGCCAATAGAACGCCCAAAGAATGGCTTTCCGCGGAGGCGTTCGCCAAGCTGGAGCAGCGCCTGCAACATCTCAAGAAAAGCAACCCGGTGAAATGGGACAACCTTCACAAGGACGTCCCCGACATCACAGGGTTCAGCGAATCCCAACTGACAGACACTGCCTATGCTTCTCGCCAGGTTGCCGACTGGCTTCGGGAGGCGCTGTACGGCGGTGCGATTAGCGGAACTCGGCACGTGTACACCACAAAGGGGCGCTATACGCCCTGGCTGCGCCGTCACTGGGGGCTGTACGCGAGCGCCGGGATGAAGAACCGAGGCGACCATCGCGAGCATGCGATGGATGCGCTCGTCGTTGCCCTCAGCGGGCCCGAACGCCTGCAGGAACTGGCCCACGCCGTCGAGGCCAGCGAACTGGCCAAGAGTGAAGGAGTGGCCATGCCGGACCGGGAACGCTTGCTTCCCCCTTGGGGGGATAAGGATACATTCCGCGTCCAGGTCATGGAGGAATTTGGCCGGTTGGTCGTCGCGCATCGGCCTGCGCAACGCAAGATAACAGGTTCACTCCACAACGATACCATGTATGGCCCGGTCCTCGATGGCGAGGGTCGCCTGAGCCGATACGCAACCATCAAGAAGTCTGTGATCGAATTGACGCCGAAACACCTACGCGTACCCACACAATGGGACGAGCTGCGTCGCCACTTGGAGAGCGCGCCCGGCGAAGCAGCCCGGCGGGCCATACGCCGGCGAATGCTGGCACTGGAAGACGTCAAGCCTGAGAAATCGGGCGTTGTCCGCGACCGCTGGTTCCGCGAGGAACTCAGACAATGCCTCCGCGACAACGGCCTGGACCCCGACCGTTTTACGTCCAAACAGATCAAAGAGTTGGTGACGAACAAGGGGATCTCTCTCCGAAGCGGCGTGCCGGTTCGGCGGACCACGCTCCTGCGGGCCCCGTCGGTCGTGGCGATCAGAAGAAAGAGATGGGACGACCGGATGGGCCGGTTGACATATGATGAACACCCCCAGGCTGTCCGCCTTTACGAGCCGCAAAACAACCATCATATCGAAATCCGCGAGAACGCAAAGGGCAGGTGGGTCGGCAAGGTCGTCACGAATTTTGAGGCAGCACAAAGGGTCAGGCCATCGAAGAACTCCGGATTGGATTCATGTTCCGCCGTCGATCGTCGCGACACGTGTGAAGGCCGTTTCGTCATGTCGCTTTCCATTGGCGAAATGGTGCGAATGCGTGATCGCACGACAAGAACGCTCGACTACTACGTCGTGTTCAAGATCGATAGTACCGGAACCATCCACTTCACACCCCACTGGGACGCGGGAAGAAGCAAGAAGACCGAGGAAGCTGCGGTTCGCGCAGATATCCCATTGTCGCCGGCGCAATTGCAGCAACTCGGGGAGTCGGAGACCAGGCCTCCTGTGAAGGTTTGGGTTGGCCCGTTGGGAGACTGCAAAGTTCTGATGCGCGATTAGTCGCTCCTGAAGTGACCTCTCGGATCTGCCGATAGAAAGAAGTCAAGCTATCGCGGCGGCAACATCGAGAGAGGTCGTGGCGGTGATCAAGCGGATTGTCGAGATATCGTCGGCAGGGACGTATTTATCGGTCAAGTATGACCAGCTCATTATCAAGCAGAACGGGACCGTTCAGTCTCAGATTCCCTGCGAGGACATCGGCATCCTGCTGGTGGATCACGTCGGGACCAGCTATACGCACGCGGCACTGACCCGTCTGCTTGACGCAGGCGCCGCGATCGTACTGTGCGGCGGGAACCACCATCCGGCGGGCCTGCTACTGCCTCTGGAGAGCCATAGCGCCCAGACCGAACGCTTCCGCCAGCAAATCGAGGCCAAGGAGCCGGTCAAGAAGCGTCTCTGGAAGCAACTGGTGCAGGCGAAGATCAAGCACCAGGCCCGCGTGGTCGGGCCTGACAGCGAGGTCTACCCTGTCCTGATGGCCCTACGTCAGCGTGTCCGCTCCGGCGACCCGCAGAACATCGAGGCCCAGGCCAGCCGCAAGTATTGGGCCGCCTATTTACAGCACGTCCAGTTCCGTCGCGACGTCGACGGCAAGCCGCCCAACAATCTGCTCAACTATGGCTACACCGTCATGCGTGCCGCTGTGGCGCGTGCCCTGTGTTCTGCCGGGCTGCTGCCCTGCCTCGGGATTCATCATCGCAACCGCTACAACGCCTTCTGCTTGGCGGACGATCTGCTCGAGCCTTTTCGCGGATATGTGGACGCCAAGGTCAAAGAAATCGTGGAAGACGATGGCGTGCCGGACGATCTCAATCAGGGCCTCAAGGCGCGACTGCTCGAAGTGCTCTACGAGACGGTGGTCATCGCCGGGTGCACGAGCCCCCTGATGGTGGGTTTGCACCGCACGATGGCCTCCCTTCAGCGGTGTCTTGCGGGCGAGCAACAGCAACTGGAGTTGCCCGAGCTATGACTCTCAGTGGGTACCGAGCTGTGTGGATCTTCGCTATGTTCGACTTGCCGACCGATACCCCAAAGGCGCGGAAAGCCTACACGGATTTCCGCAAGCGTCTCTTGCAGGACGGCTTCACGATGCTACAATACTCGGTATATGTCCGGCATTGTGCCAGCGAGGAAAACGCCGATGTCCATTACAATCGGATCGGCAGTTTCTTGCCCCCGGACGGGGAGGTTCGCCTCATCACCCTCACGGACAAGCAATTTGCGCGCATGGAAACCTTCTGGGGGAAAATGCGAAAACCCGCTCCTCGCGCCCCGCGCCAACTCGAATTATTCTGATGCGACTTGTCTGCAAGCCCTTGCGCAGCAAAGGCTTGCAGACAAGGCATTGTAACTGATCCGCGTCTGAGGGCAAGTCACAAC
>DAOTJE010000043.1:23179-33668 GCA_035448545.1 Sedimentisphaerales bacterium
ATTGTAACTGATCCGCGTCTGAGGGCAAGTCACAACGCATCGGTGCCGATGGATGTCCAGTTCCGATTGTAACTGATCCGCGTCTGAGGGCAAGTCACAACAGAGCCGAGACAGCACTGGTCCCCGCACCATTGTAACTGATCCGCGTCTGAGGGCAAGTCACAACTGACCAAAGTACACGGCTATCTCGCCTGGTATTGTAACTGATCCGCGTCTGAGGGCAAGTCACAACCGCCCCGCCCGGCCAGCCCGGCCAGCCCGGATTGTAACTGATCCGCGTCTGAGGGCAAGTCACAACTGAGGCTAACGATCCTGGTCACCCTCGCGTATTGTAACTGATCCGCGTCTGAGGGCAAGTCACAACCCGTGGAGATCGGGACCATATTCCATCGCCATTGTAACTGATCCGCGTCTGAGGGCAAGTCACAACTGATACATCTGCGCGCCGCGACATCCGGGCATTGTAACTGATCCGCGTCTGAGGGCAAGTCACAACATTTGAGCCGAGAGGCGTTTTCAACTTGGCATTGTAACTGATCCGCGTCTGAGGGCAAGTCACAACCTCCCTCCAGGACACCCGCCGCAGCCTGAAATTGTAACTGATCCGCGTCTGAGGGCAAGTCACAACATAACCGTACCATCTCCCCCATATACCAAATTGTAACTGATCCGCGTCTGAGGGCAAGTCACAACGTACCCCTTGCCGTGATACGCATAATCGGAATTGTAACTGATCCGCGTCTGAGGGCAAGTCACAACAGGCTACATACTTGGGCCAGCTGGGGGGTAATTGTAACTGATCCGCGTCTGAGGGCAAGTCACAACACTCCCCACACTATCGGCCTGCCCAATTTCATTGTAACTGATCCGCGTCTGAGGGCAAGTCACAACGCCGTAGGCTCCAGCAAATCGGCATCACAGATTGTAACTGATCCGCGTCTGAGGGCAAGTCACAACGCACGATCGGCGCTGCTGCTGTCTTGCTTTATTGTAACTGATCCGCGTCTGAGGGCAAGTCACAACTCGCGAAGCTGGGAGTCGTTGTGGCCTGAGATTGTAACTGATCCGCGTCTGAGGGCAAGTCACAACCCCGATCTCCGCCCTTTGATACACAGACCTATTGTAACTGATCCGCGTCTGAGGGCAAGTCACAACTGCAAATCCACCCGATCGTAGTCGTGGACGATTGTAACTGATCCGCGTCTGAGGGCAAGTCACAACGTAGTACACGCCACCCAGCGCGCCACGGAATTGTAACTGATCCGCGTCTGAGGGCAAGTCACAACGCCAGCGGCTGGGCCGTGGCCACGAAGACGATTGTAACTGATCCGCGTCTGAGGGCAAGTCACAACCATCATCGAATACGGCCTCCAAAAAGGCTAATTGTAACTGATCCGCGTCTGAGGGCAAGTCACAACTGCGATGGTCCCCAGCGCATTGACTGTTTCATTGTAACTGATCCGCGTCTGAGGGCAAGTCACAACCGTCCCTCGTCTGGTCCGCCTTGGGTGACGATTGTAACTGATCCGCGTCTGAGGGCAAGTCACAACCAAGCAGCATCATCCCCTTGGTACACCGGAATTGTAACTGATCCGCGTCTGAGGGCAAGTCACAACCGAAGCTATTTCCCGACGTGATACGTCGCAATTGTAACTGATCCGCGTCTGAGGGCAAGTCACAACTGCCGACTTCCCTTGCCCATCCACGACACGATTGTAACTGATCCGCGTCTGAGGGCAAGTCACAACGGGCAGGTGAATCGTCCGATTCGCCCCGCAATTGTAACTGATCCGCGTCTGAGGGCAAGTCACAACGCATGGCTCCAACAGCAGAAGTTCGACATCATTGTAACTGATCCGCGTCTGAGGGCAAGTCACAACACTACCATCGAGTTCCCTCATCAGTTCCGCATTGTAACTGATCCGCGTCTGAGGGCAAGTCACAACACAGCAAGCCACTTAAACGCCCATGCCAGGATTGTAACTGATCCGCGTCTGAGGGCAAGTCACAACCAGAGGCCCCACACCGCCATCGCCCCCGTTATTGTAACTGATCCGCGTCTGAGGGCAAGTCACAACAATCCGCCGCCCCTCGAACGCACGGGACCGATTGTAACTGATCCGCGTCTGAGGGCAAGTCACAACCCTGGTCGAGCTTCGTCGTCCGTTACCAGATTGTAACTGATCCGCGTCTGAGGGCAAGTCACAACCGCTGGACAGACCGGTCCTGCCCGTTCTGATTGTAACTGATCCGCGTCTGAGGGCAAGTCACAACCATGGTCGAGCTTCGTCGTCCGTTACCAGGATTGTAACTGATCCGCGTCTGAGGGCAAGTCACAACGCGACATGACGCCGGACGGAGAGATTGATCATTGTAACTGATCCGCGTCTGAGGGCAAGTCACAACAGTTGCGCCGGCGACGGCGCGAGGCTGCGGCAGCGGTGTCGGCCGGGGGCGAAAAAATTCCGGCGGCGAATCGGATTTTTTGTTGACGGGACGGATCTATTCGTTCACTATATGAGCAACAACATAGCGTTACGTTTTAAGGGTGAAGTGTTCAGTTGGAGGTTGACGGATCACGGTTCACGAATCACGGATCACGAGAGACGAGCGACGAGACACGAATTGCGGAGGTTATGATGGGCAAGCGGTGTTGTGCGAATTGTGTGTATGCGACGCGACCGACGAGCCGGTGGCTGCGGGTGATTCTGACGCGGTTTCCGGGTCTGTGGCTGTGCTTCAACCACGTGGCGTCGCCGGGGGTGATGACGGAGGTCTGCGCGGGCGGGGTCTGTCGGAACTTCCGGGCTCGGCGGTGGCCCAAGGGCCGGCGGGAAGCGCCGCCGGAACCGCCGAGCGACGACGTCCGCTACATCCCCCTGACGCGGGGCAGCTACGCGATCGTGGACGCCGACGATTTCGAGACGCTCAGCAAACACAAATGGACACTGCTGCGCAACGGCAAGGTCGAATACGCGTGCCGGCGGGAGAAGGGCAGGCACATCGCGATGCACCGCGTCATCATGAACGCCCCGGACGACATGGTGGTCGATCACATCGACGGCAACGGGCTGAACAACCGCAGGAGCAATCTGCGGATCTGCACGAAGGCGCAGAACAAGTACAACAGCCGGCCCCGCGGCGGCACGTCGCAGTATGTGGGCGTGATGTACCACAAGCGGAGTCGCAAATACCAGGCCGCGATCGGCTTCCACGGCCATACGATTCACATCGGCGAGTTTGACGACCCGGTGGCGGCGGCCAAGGCGCGGGACCGCAAGGCGCTGGAGCTCCAGGGCGAGTTCGCGTACCTGAACTTCCCCGAGCTGCGTCAGACGGCCAGACGGATCGTCTCGCTGGCCGGGCGGATCACCCTGCGCAGCCGGGCGGTCGGGACGCTGTCGCGACGGCGCACCACGGCGGCCTGACGTCTGCGCCAGGTGGGCTGGGCGTGGCGGAAAGAAATTTTCGATTCCGGCGCATTTTTGCGTCCACATTCCGCGTTTTTCACACGCCCAACGGGTAGCCAAGGGGCGCGCGCATCTCTGTTGGGGAGCGTTTTCATTCCCACCCCCTTGGCCATTTCTCTTTGTCCAGTGCGCCCTTGGGGCAGGGCATTGGGCCGCCACGCCCGCTGTGGAGCAGAGGCGAATGATGATTCGCCCCTGCAGAGGTCCGGCGGTTTCCACGAATCTGCGGGTATCGTCTAAGGCGCCGGTTCCGTCTGTTCCGTGCGCCGGGATTCTTCTTGGCAGAGTCGCCAGAGGTTTCGCAGGTTACGGTCGTGCAGGCCGTAGAGCCAGTGGCCCGGCGGCGGCTCCGGGAACGCGGGGAACTCCTTTCGCTGGGCCAGACGCTCGGCGGCCTGCTCGATGGGCAGTCCTCCCCGCTGCGCCGCGCGGACTCCGGCCAGCATCTTCTGGTAGTAGTCGCGGACGGGGACGAGGTCCTTTCTTTGCAGGGGCCGGCTGTGCGACGGGAGGACCCGGCGGACCGCCCGATTCGGATCGAGGAACTCGTCGAGCACCGCGATCGAACGTTGCACGTCTTCGATCTGCGACTGGTCGCCGATTTCGGGCAGTTGGCCCCGCTGATAGGCGATCGCACCGGTGAACAGCAGACCCTCCTGCGGCATGTAGACCAGGGTGTCGGAGTTGCTGTGTCCCTTGCCGAAGAAGATCAGCTCCAGCGTGACGTCGCCGAGGTCCAGCGTGTGCCGGTCGGCGAACGTCACCGTGGGTGTGAGCACCTCGTAGCCTTCCTCCAGGTCCTCGATGTACAGTTCCCAGAAGCGGATCTCGCCATATATCAGCCGGGCCTTGACGCGGTTGCCTCCGAGCTGACGCACGTTGGTTCGCAGGGTTGCGACGAGCTGGGCGGCCTCGTCGATGGCCTGGCGTTTGCGCTGCGGGTCTGTCTGGGTGTCGATCCGCCACTGAATCTCGGCCGCGAGATTCTCGTGGGCGACGACGGGGACGTCCCGGAAGGCGCCGTTGCCGCCGGCGTGGTGCCCGTGCGTGTTGATGATGTACGCCCAGTCCGTGCGTCCGAATGCCCGCTCGAAGCGCTCCTTGATCGGTGCCGTGGTCCGTGGTGACATCTCCGTGTCGATGAGCACCAGGCCCTTCTGCGACCGGATCCCAACGAGATGACACAGGCGGTCGGGCCCGATCCAGTGGGCCAGCAGCACGCGGTCGCTGAGCCGTTCGAGGCGGACGCACTCGTCCGCGTCACTCCCTGCACCGGCCAGGAGCAACGGCAGCAGCAGGCCGACAGAGAGGGTTTTGACCATTCTGGACCTCCAAGCAGGTTTCCAACAGGTGCCCCCGGTGCATCGCACCAGACACGCTGTTCCGATAGACGGGCAGCATCGGCCGGCGTTACAGGAAACCGTTCGCCGTGCGCCCGCAAGGGCACGGAGTCTGACATCACCTGCTTTGGTGTCGCGCGGTCCGAACTCGGACATGGGGATGGCGTATGCAGACGGGAACGGCTAACATGGTGTGAGGCCCGATAGGGCCCCATGATGCGATACGACCGGATTCTGGACAACTGGCGAAAGGACGTATTGATGAAAACGCAGATCGGCATAATCCTGTTGTCTTTGGCGGTTCTGGCAGGTTGCGGCAAGAAGGACGACGGCACGCAGGCGAACCAGAACCAAGAGCAAACCCCTTCGGCGTCCGGCGTATCGACGCCGCAGACGGTCGCAGAGTCAGGGTTGCAGACGGCTGGGGCGGTGATGGCCGCCGTGCCCACCAAGCTCGGGGACGCCGCCTACCCGCTGACCGGACTGACGTGGGTCAAGGGTTCTCCCGTGACGATCGCGCCCGGCAAGGTGTATGTCGTGGAGTTCTGGGCGACGTGGTGCCCGCCGTGCCGCAAGAGCATTCCCCATTTGACCGAACTGGCGAAGAAGTACGCCGATCGCGTGGTGTTCGTCGGCGTCTCGAATGAGGACGTCGCCACCGTCAAGCCCTTCGTGGCCGACCAGGGCGACCAGATGGCCTACAACGTGGCGGTCGATACCGCGGGCAAGGTGGTCGATGGCTACATGGCGGCCTTCGGCCAGGGCGGCATTCCCACCGCCTTCGTCGTCGATGCCGCCGGCAAAGTCGTCTGGCTCGGCCATCCCATGGACAATCTGGACGAGGTGCTCGACAAGGTCCTGGCCGGCACATATGCCATTCCAGGCTGATCGTTTCGAGGCGAGCGGCTTTGCGGGGGATTCTTCGACCCGACGAATGCCGTGCTCTGCGGCACAATCCATCCGTGTGATGTCCCTTGCCCACGGAAGGCTGTAATTTCCCCCAACGGTCCAAGTGATTTGCTGGTGCAGAAACCGATTATCTACTTGTGGGGATGCCCGTTTAATACCGATAGTGTAATAGGATGCCTTTTGTGAGGAAGGCCGGCGGGAGGAGGTGGGTCACGGGCCCGGAGGATTGCGGCCTGCGTGACCACCAGGTGAATGTTGGATATCGGACCTTGCCGGGAGCGTGGGAGACGTTCTGGGGGTCCGCGTCACGAGTATGGGGATGGCACGGTCATGAATGGGAGGCGAGCGGTAGTCGTTGCTCTGGTTGTCACGCTGTGGCTGGTCGCCTCGGGAGAGGCGCCGGCGGCCGAGACCGAGCAGGGGATCGCACCGCAAAAGAAGCTGGTGCTGCGTGTCCTGGGACCGGACGGCATTTCGCTGGCCGGCGCGAAGGTCGGCACGGGACTGAACCTCTTCGAGGAGAGTCGGGACCACCCTCCGCAGACGATCCTGATGTGGTTGCGCGGTCAGAAACGCACGTGGCCGTACTACAGCGACGCGCAGGGACAGATCACGCTGACCGGCGACGACGCGGAGCACCGCAACTTCTACGCGCTCTATGAATCGCGTGGGTGGGTCGGCTACAAACAGGTGCTCGAAGGCAGCGCGGGCGGCCGCGTAGACATCCGCCTGGAGCCGGCCTGCCGTGTGCACGGGCAGTTGACCAGTCGTGGGCTCGAGCGGCTGGGCTATCCGCTGTCAAAGACGGTGGCCTTCCTGTACGACTCGCGCGAGCGGTTGCTGATGTACTTTGTCTCCGAGCAGGGGCGGTACGAGTTTCTGCTGCCCAGCGGTCGGTACGAGCTGGAATGCGTCGGCGAAGGCCCGGCCGGTATCGAGACGCAACGCCTCCGCTGGCCGGTGCAGATCGAGCCCGATCAGCGCGAGCTGGGCGGCGGCGAGATCGACCTGCCGCCGACGAAGCTGGCTGAACTGTACGGGCAGCCGGCGCCGTCCCTGAAAGGGATCGTCGAATGGAGAGGGCAGCCGCCGCTCGACCTGCCGCGCCTCCGCGGGAACGTCGTGGTCCTGGTCTTCTGGGGCAGTTGGAGCCGGCCCTGTCTACAGACGATGCCGCAACTGATGGAACTGCACGACATGTACGCTGAGCAGGGGGTCGTCATCATCGGCGTGCACGACAACTCCGTCACGACGGTGGCGGATTTGGACGCCAGGCTGATCGAAGCCCATCGACTCTACTGGGGCCGTCGGGACCTGCCGTTCCCCGTCGGCATCGACCGGGGCCAGAACTGGGGTGACGTGCACGACGCCTACGGCATCGACCACTGGCCGTCCACCGTTGTGATCGATCCCAACGGCAATGTCGCCGGCAAGTTCAGTCCCTGGGGCGCCCTCCAGGCCGAGCTGCCACGCCTTCTCGGCCAGTAGCGTGGGCCTCCGCCCACAAACTGCCTTGGTCACCTCGCCATCGACGTCCTTGGCGATCCGCCGGCCGGAGGGGTCGTAGGTGTAGGTGATCTGCTGCCAGCCCACCTCCCCGCTGATCCGGTCCTGAAGCACACCGTGCGCATAGAACGGCAGCCAGTCGTAATTCGCCTCGGACGAGACCTTCCACCAGAACGCCACCGTCCCCGGCCTATCCTGCATCACCCGCCGCCCCAAAATGTTCGTCATCTATCTACCCAAAATAGATGGTTGTCGCTATTTAACCACATACCGATAGCTTGCACCTGGACCGTCCCTAGTCCCCGAAGGCCTATAGGGTGCTAAGGTTCATCACCAGCATTCCGCAATTTCCACTGGAATCGCTCCTTGAAATCCTGATAGCACGTTTCGCAAATCCAGTAGTAGTCGCCATCTGTTGCATAGCCCTCGTTGAGATCATTCTCTAACTCAGAGATCGTGGCGTTGCACAATTCACAATGGTCATGCTCCCAGGAATCGCTGTATTTCGAGTATTTCTTCTTCGTCAGCCAGACACCCGTCAAGTAGCTCTCCTGGTTTCTTCCGATTCTCCAGTCGTCCATCGTGCCGCTCCAGTTCTATTTCGGTTCCATGCTGCCATCTGGGTAGATTCGCCACATGTCGGGTGGGCCTCGGCCCACCAGCCGTTTTGGTCACCGCGCCATCGACGACTCCTCCACCCGGCGGACTTACCAGCTTGGCGATCCGCCGGCCGGAGGGGTCGTAGGTGTAGGTGATCTGCTGCCAGCCCACCTCCCCACTGATCCGGTCCTGAAGCACCCCGTGCGCATAGAACGGCAGCCAGTCGTAATTTGCCTCGGACGAGACCTTCCACCAGAACGTGACCGTCCCCAGCCCCTCCTGCATCACCCGCCTGTGCATGATACTCGTCATCTATCTATCTCGGCGCTACTTCCAGCGGAAGGCGCGGAGTTCTTCTTCGGTGCGGATGAACTTCACGGTGCCGTCGTTGAGCAGGACACAGCCGCCTTTGGGGTCGTGGTTGTCGAACGTGAACAGCTCCGGCCCGCCGTGCTGGTTCCACCCCGCCTTCGTCTCAAACAGCAGCACCGTGTCGCCCGGTGAATCCGGCTCGCAATCCGGGTTCATCGCATAGTGACATCTGCCGTCACCTGCACTGGGGCACCTGAAAGGCCTTACGCTGCGCCCGGTTCCGTCTGGGTCCCATGTCTGGTAGGGGCGGACCAAGCTATCACACCATCTCTCCGCCATCGGATAGGCAGCGGGCTTCGTCTCGGACTGAGGCGGTGTCGCTACGCCGGGAGGCGTGTTCGCCGAACGCAGGCGGCACCAGAGGTTTTGTAGATTGTGTCCACAACTCACGCGCAGATCGAGCGACTGGACACCTGGCAGAGCAGCCCTGAGACTCGGAAGGCCATTGCGACAGCGAAAGACTTCCCCTCTTTCGCTCATGACAGATGCACTTTGGTCGATTACGACGGACGCAACACGGTCACCGTCGCGAGAACAGACAACGGTGGCGGTGGCATCCTCGCAAATGAACGCAGCATCCTGCGCCGCACGGAAATTCTCTGCCAGGGCCTTCAAGCTCAGGGAGTCAGTGATTGCAGCACTTGTGAGAGACCGCAGGCGTTCTTGTTCCGCCTCGCTCAAAAGGGCTTGGTCGTCCGCGCATGGAAATAGGAAGGGCAGGGCCGACGGCTTGAAGTCGATGTCCAAACGGGTGCCCAAGGCAATGTCTTCACGTCTGGGTCGCTCGTACTCATCCAGATAGGGAATATGCATATCTTTAATCTCTATGCGTAGCACCTGCTCATCCTCGACAAACTGGTACGGGATAAGCACCTGTTGATTCCGCTGCACGCTTTCGTTTATGAGATTCAGATATGCCTTTGGAAGAACCGCACCCGGCAGGTCCTTGTCGTAGTAGCCCACTTCAAGAAGAAAACGAGTTGCGTGCTTCAGTGGTCCGGAAGGGACACCACCAGTGAGGATGCGATGAGAACGCACGGGCAGCGTCAGTGACAAGAGTTCGCTGCGATGCTCACCATTGCGCAGGAGAACATACCGGCCTGTTGGCGGGACTCCACATCCCTCCATGTGGATCCCCAGACGTCTGCGGACTATGATCGCATCCTCATCTGGACGCATGAAGGCCTCGAAATCGGGGCTGCCCAAGCTCATGCTCTCGCATATCCATATATCGCGCCCAGTAGTATTGGCAAGCTCAAATCGCAAGTTGAGCATATTCGCTCTAACGTCGAGGATAGGACGGGCGATGGCAACGCGATCGACGGTATTGAGTTCGTCACTATGGCCTACTTTCTCCTGCCCGTACACGGCCAGTATGAAAGGCGTGTTCCCAACTAGGCTCGCTATTATGACTGTACCAATGCGCATCGAGTATCCCTTGATCATGGTAGACTCTATGGTATCGGCTTCCATATGAACTCCCAATTAAACTTTGCCCAGGCTTGCTCGGCATTCGTCGCGCCCGCAACATCTCCTACCCACGGCTGATACCCAGGCCTTGGCCAAGTCTCTTGCTCAGTCGGGTCCAACTTGAACAAGGAGCAACGTATGCAGTTCTCCGTGCGGACCGCTTCCCCTTCACGTGTTTGTTGATCCTCCTCTCCGAAAGGACAGCCGGCGGCATCCGCGTAGGCATGCGTTAATTCATGAGCTAACAAGGCGAGTGCGTTGCACTGATTCCAGTTTGCGTTACAGCCCTCGTTTTCGAGATATACGCTATCTACCGTCCATCTCCACTCCACGAGATTCGTCCCAGGGGTATACCAATTCCTGTATGATCTCGTAAAAACCACGGTGAAAGGCGTCTTACCATCTTTCTCTTTGGCGTTTTCCATTGTTTGATACATGCTAGCCATCGAGCCGTCCAGAAACTCAAGGGCTTTTAACCTCCAGAACCACCACTTCCGCTCGCGGTCGAACTTGCTGGTGGCTTCTGTCAGCTTCCAGCCCAACTCGTTTCTTTCCCAGCCTGAACCAAACTCCGCTATCCGACCGAGATAGGCCTCGTCTATGAACTCATCAATATCTGCCCATACCCCAATCTCACGGTATTCGCCGGTATACGTCTCCCACACGAGCTTCATCCCCTCTCCATCGTCCGAAGCTGTGAAGTGATACCATAGTCCTGTGGGATCACTGCGACACATGGGGTTGTTGCCGCAGTAGGCATACCAGTTCATGCCGTCGGCGTAGCCGATGGGGTCGGTTTGGAGGAAGCGGCCGATGGTGGGG
>DAOTJE010000044.1:0-33386 GCA_035448545.1 Sedimentisphaerales bacterium
GTCCGCCTGAACCGGATCTCGCTGACGGAAAGCCTGCCGTGCCGCCGCCACGCCGGTCAATGCGTCCGCCCGCAGGCGGTCCAAGGGGACTTTCATGTAGATGTTCTCAGTCATTGCTCAGTTCCTTTCCAAGCTCTTGACCAACAGCCTCGGGTGAATGCAGGTCCGCCAGCGCCTTCTTCTTGCGATTGAGAAATTCGACCGTATCCGTTGCGTCTTCAACCGTTTTGCACAGAGCAACAGGCACGTAGCCGCTTGACCACCCTCGACAGACCTGTAGATGATTGGTGGCAAGGACATTGACCAAACGGTCGATGTTGAACACCGCTGCTCCGTTGCTGTCAACGACCGCTTCGACAACCCACAAGTCCCCGAGTTCTGCCGGCAGACCTGCTGCCGTTATGATCCCAACCCCGAGTTCCCTCATTTCTGTTTGCCCCCCACGATAACGCCAAACTCCTGAAACGTGAGCCCCGCTGTCAAGTCAAAGGCCAGCCGCAAGCCCGTTCCCGGCGCTCGGGCCTTTTCGATGTAGACGGTTTGGTTGTGCTCAATCTCCATCCGGCCGACCGGAGTCTTGACCGTGCTGTCCTTCCTGTCGTGTCGGATGATCTGCAATACGCAATCGCTGAATCGCCCGTAGGCTGCCGATCCGGCCACTTTGTCGGGTGTGCCCTCATCGGCCCCTTTGACAAGATGCGAGACCAGAATCACAGAACACTCGGAATCAATCGCTGCCCGCTTCGCGCGACGCACGAACGCCGGGTCCGCCACCCACGGCTGCCCCTTCCGCGTCGCCGCGCTGATCGGATCAACGATGATCGCCCGCCGGCCGGCTTTGGCCTCGGACTCGATCCAGGCAGCGATGTCGTCCAGGGTTTCGAGTCCAAGTCCGGCGCTCACAATCGACGCCGCCGCCACCCGGTCCAGTTCCTCGCGATACGTGTCGGTGAGTTCTCGCATCCGTTCCGCGTTGACCTTTTGCCAGTCCAGGTCAGTGACATCGGCCGTGCCCGACGCCTGAGCAAGCGTGCGGTCCATCAAGTCGCCGGTGTCGCCTTCCAACAGGTACGCCGATGCCGGGATGTCCTCGCCCAGCCAGTACCGGAGAAGTTGCAGGGCGAAGAACGACTTGGCCGCACCTTGCCGGCCCGCAATCACCGTCAATCGCCCCGGCGCTCCCAACCGCGTCAATCGGGCCAGTTCGGACCACGGCAGGGGCAGGCAAACCAGTTCGCCGGCCTCAATCCGGCGCAGACGCTTTTCGTACTCGGCCACCGGTCCAGTAGGCTTCGCCCGCTCTATGGCGGACACGACTGCCTGCCGCGGCTCTGTACCCGCCACTCGGCATTGCTCGATGAAATCGTAGGCGTCTTCTTTGGTCGCCAAGTCCAGGTCGTTCGGCTCGATCGTGGACACAACAGGCTTCGGGTCCAGCTTCGAGAGAAGCCCGGCCACGGTCTTCATGTGCAACCTGCCCGGTTCGTCGTTGTCGGGCCACAGAACAACCTGCTTGCCCGCCAACGGCCGCCAGTCGGCATGGGCCGCCTTCCCTGCCCCGCAAGGCGATGTGGTGGCACAGATGCCAAGAGCAATCAACGCGTCGGCTTTCTTCTCGCCTTCAACCACCACGACCTGCTCGGCCTCGGCGATCGCCACGCGGTTGTAGAGCGGCCACGGCTTCGGCCCGGCCCGCATGATCCAGCCGCCACGCACCGGGTGAGCTTGGCGAAACGCCTTGTCGTTCGCCGTTCGCAGCCGGAAGACAAGCAGTCCGTCGTAATCGTGTTCGGATTCGATCTGCCCGCCGCGTGCGACCGCAAGACGCAGGTCGCCACGGGTGGCGAAGACTCGCTCCGTCGCCTGCCTGTCGCCCTTGAGAACGTCGCCAACAGCCCGACCTGAGTTCTTCGCCCGCAGGTCGAACACGTCGCCGCCAGCGCCGCACACGTGGCACTTGTACCGCCAGACGCCTTCCACGTCCTGCCAGACCGATCCGCTGGCGTGTCGGTCGTCGTGCCACGGACAGCGAACCGCGCTGCCGCGTATCTCGGCCCCGGCTTGTTCGAGTTCGCGGGCCAATGCCGCCCGATCTTGCCGCAGTTGCTCTTGATCCGTGGTCATTGCAGCGACTCCCCGCACTGTGCGTATATTTCGTCAACGGCTTCTTCTGTCGGCAACCAGTAGAAATCGCCACGCTCGGGCTTCTTCATCCGACTGAGCCAGACCGACCGTAGCTTGCCCTTCCAGTTCTTCACCTGCCGGCCGTTCGAGTCCTTCCAGCCTCGCTCCTCGTAGTAGGCCACAAACTCAGCACCTTTGTTGGGTTCACTGAAGTTGTGGTAGCCAAGCTCGGCCGCGTAGGCGTTGACCTCTTTTGCCGTGGGGGGTGCGAAGGGCTTCGGTTCCCGGGCCTTGGGGGCCGAAGGTGTGCGCCCTATATCTTCTTTTCTTTTCCTTGTTCCTTTTTGGCGGACAACTTGTCCGGGTTTTTTGGACAACTTGTCCGGGTTTACAGTTGTAAAAGAGGACAACTTGTCCGGGTTTACAGTTGTAAAAGAGGACAACTTGTCCGGGTTTACGGCGTAGGTATTGGTACGTCTCCGGCCCCCGCCTGTGGACACACTGATGTCACCCAGCGCCACGAGTTCGCGGGCAATGCGACGGATCGTGCGGACGGTCAAACCAAGGTCTCGCGCCATCGTGGCTTCGGCCCGCCGGCTGCCGCCGTTGTTGCCCTGCCGGAATCGCAGGTAGGCCAACACGACCTTCTGCGTTGCCGTGCGGTCTGTTCGGCTGAGAAGGGCTGCCGGAATGCGGACGTACCACTGCTCGCTCATTCTCGGCCCCCTTTGGACGCGGGCACTGGACGCGGACCGCCGCTGCCGGCAGAAGTGCCGCCGTGGGCCGTGGTTGTGGCGCTGGACGTTCTGACGTGTTGGCAGGTGGTCATCTTCCGGCCCTCTCGATCTCGTGGTCAACGAACCGTTGAAGCTCCTGCACCGGATAAAACACCCGCCTGCCCAGGCGGATCGTACGAATCGCGCCACGGTCGCGTAAACGCTTCAGGCTGGCCGCAGGGTGCCCGACGCCGGCCTGATCCAGCCGGAGCCACTGAATCGCCTCAGGCTCGCTCAGGAGGGGGCTCACGTGCATCATGGGTTCGCCCCCTCTCGCGGGATCGGCGGGCAGGGGACCGCGCCGCCCAGTCCCTCGCGGGTCGCACGGACAGCCAAAACCTGGGTGACTGCCTCTGGGTTGAACAAGTACCGGCCCCTTGCGTTGACGTGGGGCAGCCGCCCGGCTCGTGCCTCAGCCACCAACCAGTCAGCCGGCAATCGAAGCTGCCGTCCAAGCTGATAAGGCCCAACAAGTTGTGATTTGGTCGTGTTCATGCCGTGGAAAATACCACGGCACTGAACAGGGTAGGGGTGAATTAAGGGGGAATTAAGGGGGTACCCTTAATGTGGGTGTCACGATGTCGCCAGGTAGCGTTTGCCCTTCGCGCTGATCCTGCTACCCTTGCGTGTCGGCCTCCCGTCGCGTGTTTGAGGCCGCTCCAATAAGCCCAGTTCAAGCAGGTGCCGGACAGCCTTCTTTACGGTCGTCTCAACGCGGCCGGTGCCCCGCTCGCGCAATACCTTCACCGCTTGTGGGATCGTCGTCAGAATCTCCCGTTCGTCAAAGACGAACAGTATCTCCTGTTCCAGTTCGGTCAGTGGGGGCCGGTCAAGACTCACCTGCCCTTGCTGTAAGGACAGGCACCAGGCTTGCATACGCAGCAAGAAATCCCGGACAGGCTCATCCTCGCCACGCGCCCCCAAGACCGGCGCGCCCTCTCGCTCAATCAGCCGGAGGATGTTCTCGTAGACGTCGCCCGCCAGCAAACCAACGAGGTAGTCGTCCACGACGTACCCGTATTCCCTATACGCTCCCTGGGCCGAAATCCCGTCCGCAAGAATGTGCACCGGCCGCCGGCCTCGGTAAGGGTACAATCCCTCCTCGGCTATCTTCCACAAGAGCACTCGCTCATTGTGGGCTTGTCGCAGCACCGGGTCGCACCACCCCAACAGGGTCTTTATTACGCCGAGAAGTCGTGGGGGGGTGTTCTGGAGGTTGTCGCGGATCTCAGACAGTCTTGTCATTGCCATCTTCCTTTCTCATGGGCCGGTCCAGGGGTGAAGCGCGGGAAGATGAGCACACTTCACCGCCTGGGCCAGTTGTGGGGAGCTACCCCGCCCGGTGTCACTCAGTTGTCAAACATTCACCCGGAACCTATCATTCTTGGGCCGGGATGTCACTCACTTTTCCGTGTCCTGTTCCGCGTCCAAACCCAAGGACTTTCGGGCAACTTCCTAACGACTTGCCCTATGTACTTGTGGACGACACACAGAGCAACCCTCATTTAGACCCTCGAAAACCGCGTCCAAAGGGGCCATTCAGGGCATTGTATGCCGGAAATCCACCTCGACACGCAGGAGGTCGTTGGTTCAAGTCCAATACCGCCCATTTCCCTAACCCCTTGCGTGTGGAGCACTTACGCTTCATAGCCGCACCGATTCAACCACCGATTCTGTGCCCGGAACGCTCTGGCGCGTCAATTGTGCGTCGGTCTGTCCTCTGAGCCGGGCCGGCCACTTCGCATCCGACTTGTCGACCTTGCACCAGCGGACCCCTTTTGTCGAGCTTTGCTGAGCCGAAGGAGTGCTCACGGTCCTTCGCCTCGCTCCGGTGTGACGTGCTCTTTTTTCCGACTGCCGGCAGCGCGTTTCGCTCGGATCGCCTCCAGGAGTTCCATTAGAGGTGCAAGTTTCAGGGCCGTCTTGTACACGAGTGTGTTCTCCAATATGCGTGCCCCTTCCCGGATGGACGCTTCCGGGACGGCGATCAGGATGTTGTGATGCCGAAACTGTCGAAGGGTCTCGCGTTTGCTGGCGAGATACTCCGGCGTCCAGAAGCCGACGATCTCCAGGAACACCTCGGTTCCATCGTCATGCCGGAACGTGAAATCCGGAAGGAAGGTCTTCTGGCGATCGTGGAGGATTTCGCCTTCCCGAATCAACTCCCAGCCATTCCGCTTGGACCCAAATTGGCGGGCGAAGGATTCCTCCAAAGCGGAGTCGAATTCCTGCGGTGCTGGCCAATGGCTGGTGAAGCGGTCCCGATCACAAACCGCCAGCGTGGCACAGGTATTCCAGGGTGTTCGCACAATGGCTGTCATGCTCCAGCCCTCACAGGCGAGCAGGGCCGGCAGGAACCTTGCGAAGTTCACGCCATAGCGGCGTGTCTGCCGCAGTACCGAGGCGGGTCCCGCGAAATCCAGACGAAAGCGCGAAGGCCCCAATCGGACAATCTCGTGCAGCAACCGCGCCAGTTTGGCGTATCGGACGATGGTCTTCAGGTCCTTGGTGGCTACGACGGTCATGCTCTCGGCCCGGTAGAGACATGCCTGGAGCTGCGCTACGTTGTATCGCGACAGGAGGGCCGCCGGATCCGGATAGCCGGCAAACTCCTCCAGCGGCTGATACGCCATGACATCGGCATACAGCGCCTGGTCTATCTGGTCCCAGGGCATCTCCCATCTCTCCGCCAAGGCGGCCTTTGTCTTGCCTTCCTCGTGTTCGAAGAGCTGGTCGGCTTTTTGCACGAGTGGATAAAAGCACGCGACCTGTGAGAACAGGTCCAGCCGCAGCTTGGCCGCCTTGCCGGTTGGATCGGTCTGGAAGGTGGAACGGTCGTCGAGCAGCTTGCAGAACGCCTCGATTCGCCGAACGGGGCAGTTGGGTTCCTCGGCGAAGATCGCCTCGATCTGCCGGTGCAGCCATCGCCGCTGGCGGCCGAGGCCGGCACGATAGACCGCCAGCATCTGCTCGGCGTAGTCCACGTAGTGCCGATGCCGGGTCTGTGTCAGGCGGTCGGGAATGGCTCGGCCCGCCTCATACGTGACGATGGATTGTTCGCTCGTAAGCATCGCTTCGGCGCCTCTTTCGGGAACGCTCGACCTCCTTGGTATCCTCGCAGACGACTTCGTACAGGGTGGCCCTGGCGCGGCCCGACCTTCGCAGGATGCGGCCCAGTCTCTGCGTGGCCTGCCGCGTCGATGCCTGGCCGCCGATCACCACCGCCACCTTCGCTTCCGGCACATCCACCCCTTCGTCGAGAATCCGGTTGGCGACGAGCACGCGGAAGAGGCCCTTGGCGAACCCTTCCAGCACGGCCAGCCGCTCGCGCTTTCGTGTGTGAGAGAGGATCGTCGGCACAAGGAAGCGCCTGGAGACCTCGATGGCCATGGCGTTCGAGCCTGCGAACACGAGGATCTGCTGGCTGTTGTGCAGGCGGAAGAGGTCCTCCAGCACGCGGAGTTTCTCGGCGGCCCGGTCCTCGATGGATTGTTTGAGATAGTAGCTCTTCTGCGCGTGACGGGCCTGAGGATCCGTGCCCGACTCCTTGCAGAGATCCTGCCACGTATAGCTCGGGTGGTCTTTGCGGCGCGATGCAATAAACTGCCGGACCATTCGGCTGCAGCGGTCGTAGACCGCCTGCTCGTCGTCGTTCAGAGCGACCGGGATACGGACCACGTCGAAATCGGCAAGCGTCGAACCTTTGGCCTTGTGGAAGGGCATACGGTGTACGACAGGGCCGACGAGCCAGTCCAGGTCGACATGCCGGCCGTCGGACCGTTCGGGCGTCGCCGTCAGTCCCAGCCGCAGGGGGGCGGTGCTCAGAATTGCTGCCTCGCGGCGGCACTTGCCCGGCAGGTGGTGCTCCTCATCCAAGACCAACAGGCCGAACCCGGCTCCCATCTTGTCCATGTGAATGTAGGCGCTGTCATATGTCGTTACGGTCACCGGGCGGATGTCGAAGAGGTTGTCACCGACGATTCCTGCATCGTAGCCGAAGGTCTTCAGAATCCGCCTGTGCCACTGATACATCAGATCGCGCACCGGGGCCACCACCAGCGTTGCCACCCGAGCCTCGGCCATGGCGGCAAAGGCGACTTCTGTCTTGCCAGTCCCGGTGGGCATGATGATCTGACCTCGCCGGCCCGCCTGTATCCAGGCGGCAAGGGCCTCCGCCTGCTCCGGCCTCAGGTTGGGCAAGTCTGTCTTCGGCCACGAGACACAGACGGGTTTGGGTACATCATCCCGGCAGAGTCTGGCGGAGAGTCTGCCCATGCCCGCACGGACGCAAGCATAGTGAATCGCATCACATCGCCAGGCCCCAACACGAGGGTCCCATGTCCAGATGGAAGGCTCCGCAGTGGTGGGGGACTGCGTGCGTTCCAGGCCCTCCAACAGCAGCGTACCCCGATCGAATGACAGGGATATTTGACCCGGTGAGGCCCTGCCGGCCATACGGTGTACTCTCACGTCAGTCATTTGTCTTGGTTGCCAGTCATTCTGCTACGGTACTTCCGGCCGGAAACGAAGGTCTTCGGCGTACGGACCAATCTGAGTGCGTTCGGATTCGCGGGTCAGTTTCTGTCCGTTGATCGAAACGTTTTCGAACGTCACATCGCGGACGTCGTGTTCGGCGTCCGCCCCCATGACCTGCACGAGATACTCGCCGCCTTGGCCTTCGATGGTGACGTTCTTGAAGCGGATGTTGCGGATGAATCCGGGGACCTTCTTTCGCATGTACTGGTTCACCACCGGGCGCAGACGGATGAACTCGCGCTGGCCTTCGCCGTGCGTCCGGACGTTTTCCACGGTGACGTTCTCCAGGCGCATGTCCTCGCCGGGCTCGAACAGGAACGGCGTCATGGTGAAGTGGATGATGTCGAGATTCCGCAGTGTGATGTCGCGCATGAACGCGGCACGACTCTCGTGCCCGAGCAGGAAGATACGGGCTCGGTCGCACCAGAGAATCGAGTTCTCCACCGTGATCCGCTCCACGTTGCTGTTGGTTCCTTCGAAATCGAGGCCCTTCAGCGCGACGCAGTCGTCGTCGCTGCGGATGAAGCAGTCGGTAATCAAGACGTCCTGCGAGTTGCACGGGTTGATCCCGTCGTCGTTCTGGACGCGGGAGTTGCACAGCTTGACGTTTCGAATCGTCACGTGCCGGCTGCTCTTGGGAACGATGGTCCAGTGTGAGGATCCGCGCAGTGTGATGTCGCGAATCTCGACGTCGCTGCTGTTGCGAATCGCGATGAGATTGCCCACCGGGCCCTTGCGCCACTCCCAATCGGAGCCATCCAGGATGCCGCGACCGCGAATTCGAACGTTCGACCCTTGCACCAGCACTTCGGCCTTGACGACGGCGCCGCCGGCCAGATAGAGGGTCTGGCCGCTGCCGAGGACGATTCTCTCTGGCTTGTGCACTCCCGGCCCGAAATAGACTACGCCTTCGTCGCCGGCCCTGGGGGCATTGGTCTCCGGAGGATTGGCGAACAGCAACAGGGGGCCTCGCCTGCCGTCCGGCTCGATGCTGAGCTTGCAGGGTCGCTCGAGTGTCAGGGTGATCGTGTGATCGTCGACGATGGTGGGTTGCACGCCGGATGACTGCGGCCGGATCACGACGTTTCGGAGGGAACGCGGGGATGTGATGCGAACCGCAACCGGGCCCGACATGTCGAAGTTCGCAAAGGAGTACGGCCCGCCGTAGTCCCACTCCTTGCCGGCAAAGGGAGGGTCGAGCACGCGGGCACTGTATACGTCAACCTTCCAGCCCTCCGCCTGCACCTCGTAATCAGTGGACAACGTCTCGCCCGCCGGAGCAGGATACACGACGATATTCGGCGTCGCCGCCCGAACCGGGGCCGGCGCCTCGCCCGCAGCGTCCGCGTCTGGAACAGGAAGCGAGTCCGGCTGCACGAGAAGGAACAGGAACGCGATGGTCACGGTCTTTCGCATGGGAATCTCCTTCTGTCAAGAGAAGCGGGTTATCGTATTCACCCGTCAGTCGCATTATGGGTCCGATCCCGTGCCATCATAGCACGGATTCTCAGGACCTCAAGCTATCTTGACCCGCGGCAGGTTCTTGTGCATTCCGGATGTGTGAGTTAACATACGGGCAGGATCCCACGGGGATCGTTCCACATTGCGTGCTTGGATGATGCGTCAATCCACCCGGTCAAGGAGACAAGCAATGGCATCTGAGATGAACCGTCGCAAATTCCTGAGATACGCGGCCGCCTCGGCGGGCGCTGTCACCGTCGTGCCGCGCCACGTGCTGGGAGGGGCCGGCTACGTCGCTCCGAGCGAGAAGATCACCGTGGCCAACATCGGCTGCGGTACGCAGGGTCTCACCGAAATGGTGCAGTTGCTGGCCGCCCCGCAGGTGCAGGTGGTCGCGGTCTGCGACCCGAACCAGGACAGCAGCGACTATGTGGAGTGGGGCACCGACAGCGTCCGCAGCACCATCGCGGCAGGGCTGGGACGGCCCGACTGGAGGAAGGGCGCCGGCCGGGTCCCCGGCGGCCGCGATGTGGGAAAGGAAGTCGTTGAGCTGTACTACTCCGACAAGACTCCTTCCGGCGGATTCCGCGGTTGCGCTTCCTACGCGGACTACCGCGAGCTGCTGGAGAAGGAAAAGGACATCGACGTGGTCAAGGTGATGACGCCCGACCACCTGCACGCGATCATCTCGATTGCGGCCATGAAGAAGGGCAAGCACGTCGTCATGCACAAGCCGCTGGCCAACCGCGTTCGGGAGGCCAGACTGGTCATCGAGACTGCCCGCCAGACGAAGGTCTCCACCCATTTCCTGCCGGCCAGCGAGGGCCAGAACGTTCGCATGGTCGCCGGCTGGATTGCCGACGGCGCCATCGGGACGCTGCGGGAGATTCACAACTGGTCGAACCGGCCGGTGTGGCCTCAGTATGCCACGATCCCGACCGACCGGCCCCCGGTTCCGAAGGGTTTCGATTGGGACCTCTGGCTCGGACCGTCGCTGCCGCGTCCATACCATCCGCATTACACGCACGCGGTCTTCCGGGGCTGGTACGAGTTCGGAGGCGGGCCGGTGGCCGACATGGGTCACTACAGCCTCTGGCCGGTTTTCCAGGAGTTTGATCTGGATGCCCCTGTGGCCGTCGAATCGACGCCGAGCCACGTCTGCACGATCGAGGACGGTGTCAGCAGGAAGATCCACAACGACTACTCGTTCCCGTTCGCCTGCACCATTCGTTTCAAGTTTGCGGCCAAGGGAGAGCGGCCCGCGCTCGATCTGTTCTGGTACGACGGAGGGATGAAGCCGCCGACGCCGGAGGAGGCCGAAGAGGACGACCGCGAACTGGCTGCTGAGGGCATGATGTTCGTCGGCGACAAAGGCAAGATCCTTGCCGGGTTCCTCTGTGAAGACCCACAGATCATCCCGCGGCGGAAGGCCCTCGCCTTTGCGGCTTCGCGAGCCGCAGCGGCATCGGATGCGCGCGGACGCGACCGGCGCAGTCGCTCCGCGGCCTGGATCGAGGCCTTCCAGACGGGCAAGCCTTCGTGCGGCGATTTTCTGCTGGCCGGACCGATCTCAGAAGCCTTCAATCTGGGGGCTGTTTCACTGAGACTCGGCGGCCAGCGCCTGCTCTGGGACGCGAGGAACATGAAGGTCACGAACGTGCCGGAGGCGAACAGGTATCTGGGTCGGGAATGCCGACCGGGTTGGGAGTTGACGTAGATCGGCTCATGCCGCAGTTCGATCGTGCGGCTCGTCAGACGCTACGGCATGACAATCCGGTCGACCGGCCTGCCCCTGCGGTCAATCAGTTCGAGGATCGTGCCGGAGGCCGGGAGGCTGCGCGTACAGTCGCCCACGACGAACAGTGCCCGGCCCTTGGTAGGCCATTGGCGACGCAGGTCGAAACCGATCCGGCTGACCGCCACATAGAGCGCGCCGTCGGCCGGGATGACGGTGCCCCCACGGAAGGTGAAAAGGGGGGGCTGCCTGTTGGCGCCATCGCTCAGCGTCCAGCCCGAGATGTCCACGGCGTAACGATTCGCGTTGAGCAGTTGGATGCAGCCCTCATCGGGATTCCCGCTGACCGGTGCGTTGTCTACGGCTCCAAAGGAAATGATCGTCTCAGCCGGCTGCGAATCCGGCAGTTCCCGCGCGCCTGGAACCAGGCGTTCGTACAGTTGACGCCGGCGTTCGGGCAGGTAGGAATCCTTCAGTTCGGCGACGGCTTCCGGCAGCGACTGCGGGCAGCACGGCGCGGTCGAACCGTTGCCCCAGGAATCGGAGCCCCACCTGTCGGCATCCAGCGCTGCATCGGGGGCCAGCAGTGCCGCCAGCTCATCGATGCGCGGCTCGTAGTGCAGTTCTTCGGGCGGCGTGCCCGGCGGCTTGAGCAGTTCGTCCATGAGCGTGCGCACGCGGCGCAGGTACATCTGCCGCGTCTCCGGAATGTCGAAGATCGCCTGGGGCAAACGGTTGCCGCTTCCGATGAACAGGGGGGTATTGGCGATCAGGTTCTGGTCCCAGTAGGTCAGGTGGCTGATCCATCGGCGGCCGAAGCTCAGATCGACATCCCAGGGCCACATCTGCCAGAGATTGGTACGCCCCGTGTCGCAGTAGAGGTAGTAGTTCTTGTGGCAGCAGTCGGTATCTCCTGTGACAGCGCGGGCCGCCAGGAAGTTGACGACCTGGGCGACATCCACGTGGTCGTACAGGTATCGTTGGGGCGACTCGCCGGAAGCGCTCAGGCCGTTGTAGAGGGCCAGAAGATCATCGTTGTCTTCGTCCTTACGCGTCTTCTTTTCGGCGCCGTACGTGACGTCACCCGGACTGCTGAACGAGTTATACATCTTATACAGGGCGCCCTGGGAGTTCAGTCCCATGCGGACCAGCCAGTCTGCATCGCCGTTTTCCATCAGGTGAGCAGTGCCCCAGAACTGGCCGTTCTGCTGGACCCGCACCGGGATGACCCAGTGGTAGGCGCAATCGGCGTCGCGATAGGTCTCATAGGCCAGGATGTTGCGCATCTGCGCCTTGTCCGGGTAGGTCGTCATCAGGTTGATGTCGTCGGCTCGGGGCTGGCCCTCGGCCCACTTGAAATTGTAGCCGGGATGCAGGTCGATGTTGTAGCTCTTCTTGGGAAAGCCCCGGCTGGACTGGCCGTGAAGATAGACCCGGACGTTGTCGTAGAACTGCCCATCATAAAAGAGCGCGCAGCGCGTACCCTGGTCCGTGTCGGCCGCCTGAGGGTTCTCGATGAACCAGCACAGCACCGGCAGGGCGGTCGTGAGACTGTGGTCTGCGGCCACTGTGCCGCAATACTGCGGAGAATTCTGTGGATCGGCAAAGCGCGGCCAGCGCGACACGCGTCCGGCGGCGTCGGTGGCTGTGATATACCAGCGGATCATCTCTCCTGCGCGGAACGCACGGGCGGAGATCAGTGCGGTGAAGATACCGTCGCCGCCGGTGATATCGTGACCGGTCCCGTCATCGACGAGCGGAGCAGAGATCTCCGGCCCGAACATGACGCGATAGTGCAGCGTGGTGGAAACGACCGGATCGCAGCTCTGCGCGATTCGAGCGGTGATGCGTAGAGACTGGCGGATCGTCGGAGTTGCCGGAAAATGAGCGGCCTCGGTAATGACGGGTCCGATTGCCTCGACGCCGGCCTCATTCGGCAGGCCCGGCGTGGGCGTCGGGAAGTAGTGCAGCGGCGGATGGACCTCGACGACGCGGGCCAGCAACTGCGGCATCACCAGCAGGTCCGGACTGGACAGGCCGTGATTCAAGCCCTGGATCGCCAGCAGGTTCGTCCCCTCATGAAGGACGTCCAACCACGGGACGTCGAAGTCGACAGCGTCGGGTATGCGGTTCCTGGGCCAACTGTCCGGCGCGCCGGAGTTCCATGTCTCGGTGCCTGCCGCCGGTGCGTTGTACCGGCCCACCTCATGTCCGTTGATGTAGGCGATGATCCCGTCGTCGAACCACACCCGCAACGTCAGGCCCCTCAGTTCCGCCAGATTATCCACGACGAAGGGGATGCGAATGTACACCGTCTCATTAACGCCGATCATCGCCGAGACGTCCGTCCCGATCATCGGGCCGTAGCCGTGGCCCACCCCGGTCGTGCCGGACTGCCAGGCGGAATCGTCAAGGCCCTCCAGCGTCCAGAGCCGCTTGTTCCCGAACCGTGGTCCGCCCTCCAGCGAGTTGTCCAGCGGCACCAGGGCACGGGCGGGCGATCCCTGGGGCAACAACACTTCTTCGGACGTAGCATTGGCCAGGCCGTAGGAGATGTCCGGCGCCTGAATCGGGTAGGCGGGGGAGAATTCCGATGTTACAGTGACGCCGTCCGGGCCGACTAGGGCCAGATACTCCCCGTCGCCGCTGAGCCGAAAGTTTGTGTGCAACTGGCCGGCGGGATCGCGGCGGTCCTTTCCTGACGCGAAGACCACGAGGTACTCACCGGCTCCGAGCGTCACCGCCGGAAAGGTCCATTTGGTCAGATTTTCGGGATCATCGGTCAGAAACCAGCCTTCGAGGTTCACATCGCCGGCTTCGGAATTGTGAATCTCAATCCAGTCCTCCTCGTTGCGGTCCTCATCCTCAAGACCACGGTCGTTGACCGCCATGAACTCGCTGATTCGCACCAGGTTCTGCGCGGGCAGAATCGCGGCCAAGCCAAGAACGAGTAATACGGCGGCCAAGAAACACCTGTGCGTCATGCGATCGATCACCCTATGAGAATCCGGATCGGCAGACCCCATTCGTAGCGTGCCTGCAAGGGCGTGCTGAATGCCATTATATATGCAGTATAGCAGAAAAGGCCGGATGGATCAATTGCCCGTCCGCTGCCCCGGCGGTATCCTGTCCGTCCATGCTGACCCTGATCAATACGAACCGGATGATGCCCCCCATCGGGCCGATCGGTCTGGAATACGTGGCCGAAGCTGCCCTGGACCAGGGACTTGACGTCGACGTGCTGGATTTGTGCCTATCCAGCGATCCGGAGGCAGCCTTGGCGGGCTACTTTTCGAGTCACGCTCCTGCTCTTATCGGACTGTCGTTTCGCAACGTGGACGACTGCTTCTGGCCCAGCGCCGAGTGGTTCGTCCCCGGCCTGGCAAGTCTCGTGGAGCGCTTGCGGTCGCTCAGCGACGCTCCCATCGTCATCGGGGGCGTGGGTTTCAGCACGTTTGCCCGGCGCGTCGTGGAGGCCACCGGCGCCGATTTCGGCGTCCATGGCGACGGCGAGCAGGCGATAGTGGCGCTGTATCGCCAGTTGCACAACGGCAGGGCGTTCGAGACAGTCGATGGACTCCTCTGGCGATGCGACGGTCAGATCGTATGCAACCGGCCCGCCTGGCCTGTCGATCTGTCTGTGCCGAGAAGGCGGCGCGTCGTGGACAACGCCGCGTACTTCGCGAAGGGCGGCCAGTGCGGTCTGGAGACCAAACGGGGCTGCGACCGGCGATGCCTGTACTGTGCCGATCCGCTGGCCAAGGGTGCGCGCAGCCGCCTGCGTGCGCCGAACGAAGTGGCCGACGAGGCCGAGTCGCTGCTGGCCCAGGGGATCGACATCCTGCATACCTGCGACGCGGAGTTCAACATCCCTCGGAACCACGCCCTGGCGGTCTGTGAGGAGTTCATCCGTCGCGGCCTGGGCGCGAAGGTGCGATGGTACACCTATCTGGCAGTTGTGCCGTTCGACGCAGACCTGGCCGCCGCGATGAAACGGGCGGGCTGCGTCGGGATCAACTTCACGGGTGACTCGGCCAGCGAACAGATGCTGCGGACGTACCGCCAGCCGCACCACGCCACCGACCTGGCTCGGACCGTGCGGCTCTGCCGCGACAATGGGATCAAGGTGATGATCGATCTGCTGCTGGGCGGGCCGGGAGAGACGCCCGAGACGGTTGCCACGACGATCGACTTCATCAAGCAGATCAACCCCGACTGCGCAGGGGCCTCGCTGGGGATTCGCCTCTATCCCGGAACCGGCATGATGGAGATGCTGGCGAAAGAAGGGCCTCTCGAGACGAATCCCGCCATCCGCCGCAAGTATGCCGGCCCATGTGACCTTTTCCAGCCGACGTTCTACATCGCCCCGTCACTCGGTCCTGAGCCGGCCCGACTGATCAAGGACCTGATCGCAGGGGACACACGGTTCTTCGAGCCCATGGAAGAGAATCCCAGTGCAGGCGTCACTGATCACAACTACAACGACAACACCGAGTTGGTCCATGCCATCGCCCAGGGCGCACGCGGCGCCTACTGGGACATCCTCCACCGCCTCCGCTCGGCGTCAGTCCGCTGACGCAAAATGCGTGACCGGCGGTGACTGTCCTGGTATGATTCAAGTCCGTCGCCGTGATGGCGGCGTATGGATCGAACCGGATTGTTGTCGTAGCGAGGAATCGGAATGAACTGCATACTTGCCGCCTGTATCCTTACCTGTCTCCATCTCACGTCCGTTACATCCGCTGCCGAAGCGCGTCTGCTGCGATTTCCCGCCATCCACGAGGACCGGATCGTTTTCACGTATGCGGGAGACCTCTACACGGTCAGCGCCGAAGGCGGCACGGCACGAAGGCTCACGAGCCACGAGGGCTTTGAGATGTTCGCCCGGTTCTCGCCGGACGGCAAATCGATCGCCTTCACCGGCCAGTACGACGGCAATACGGAAGTCTATCGGATGCCCGCCGAGGGGGGCGTGCCGCAGCGGTTGAGCTTCACGGCCACGCTGGGGCGGGACGACGTGTCCGATCGGATGGGGCCGAACAACATCGTGATGACCTGGACGCCCGACGGGCAGCGGATCGTCTTCCGGTCGCGCATGCGGTCGTTCAATGACTTCATCGGACGGTTGTACTCAGTTGCGACGACCGGCGGGTCGCTCAAAGAGCTGCCTCTGCCGCGAGGGGGGTTCTGCTCATTTTCGCCCGATGGCAAGAAGCTGGCCTACAACCGCGTCTTTCGCGAGTTCCGCACGTGGAAGCGGTATCGCGGCGGGATGGCCGACGACATCTGGATCTATGACTTCGAGACCAAGGTCACGGAGAACCTCACGAACAATCCGGCTCAGGACGTCTTCCCCATGTGGAAGGGCGAGCGGATTTACTTCCTCTCCGACCGGGACGAGAATCTGCGGATGAACCTCTACGTTTGCGACCTGAGCACAAAGGAAACGAGGAAGCTGACGAGCTTCGTCGACTTCGATGTCAAGTTCCCTTCGCTGGGCGATCGTGCCATCGTCTTCGAGAACGGCGGGTACATCTATCGGTTCGATCTCGATACGGAAACCTGCCGGAAGGTCGATATCTCGATCCAGGAGGACCTGCCCGGCGGGCGGGGAGGGCTGGTTGAGGTCGCGGGTAATGTCACGAACTACGACGTCGCTCGCGACGGCAAACGGGCCCTCTTCGGCGCGCGGGGCGACGTCTTCACCGTTCCGGCCAAGTATGGCGAAGCCCGCAATCTGACTGCTTCGCCGGGTGTGCACGAGCGTGATTCGGTCTGGTCGCCCGACGGCAAATGGATCGCCTATATTTCCGACGCCACCGGCGAGGACGAGATCTGGGTAATTCCCCAGGACGGCAGCGGTCCGGCCCGGCAGGTCACGAAGAACGCCGACACGTACAAGTATCGCCTGGCCTGGTCGCCTGACAGCAAGAAGATTCTCTGGTCCGACAAGAGACTGCGGCTCTGCTACGCCCACCTTCGAAACGGACAAATCACCGAGGTAGATAAGTCCGACACGTGGGAGTTCAGCGACTACGCCTGGTCCCCGGACAGCCGCTGGATCGTCTACGCCAAGGCGGAACCGGAGGCGATGAACAAGATTCGTCTCTACTCGCTGCGGGCGAAACAGTCGTACGATGTCACGGACGGCTGGTATGGTTCGTCCGATCCCGTCTTCAGTCCCGACGGCAAGTACATCTTCTTCGTTTCGGATCGCGATTTTGACCCGATCTATGGGCGTACCGAGTGGAACCATATCTACCGGGACATGTCCCGCATCTATCTGGTGACGCTGACGAAAGCGACGGAATCGCCTTTCAAGCCGCTCAGTGACGAGGTCGAGATCGAAGAGCCCCCGAAGACCAAGGACAAGAAAGACCAGAAGAAAGGCGAAGAGGCGGCGAAGGATGCGAACGAACCCGGCGCGAAGACCGAGACGAAACCGCGCCAGGAGCGGGAGCCGATCAAAGTGGACGTCGACGGGATCAAAGACCGCATCGCCGTCCTGCCGATTGCCGTGTCGAATTATTCCAGCCTCCAGGCCGTCGAAGATCAGCTCTACTATATCCGCCGGGGCAGTGACGATCGTGAGGCCCAGTTGTGCCTGTACGATCTCAAGGAGCGCAAGGAGACGGAGCTTGGCTCCGTCGGCGGATACGAGCTCTCGGCGGACGGGAAGAAGATGCTGGTGGAGTCCGGCGGCAAGTACGCGATCCTCGACCGGCCCAAGGGCAGGATCGAGATCAAGGAGACACTCGATCTGTCCGGGATGGAGGTGTTTCTCGACCGGCAGGCCGAATGGAAGCAGATCTTCACCGAGTGCTGGCGGCAGATGCGCGAGTTCTTCTATGTTCCGAACATGCACGGCGTGGACTGGGCGGCCATGCGCGATCGCTACGCGCCGCTGGTGGCTTATGTCAACCACCGAGCGGACCTGACCTACGTTCTGGGCGAGATGATCGGCGAGTTGAACGCCGGACACACCTACGTCGGCGGGGGCGAGTACCCCAAGCCCAGGAGGATTCCGATGGGCCTGCTTGGTGCCGAACTGGAGCGGGATGCGGACTCGCGCTACTATCGCATCGCCAGAATCCTTCGCGGACAGAACTGGGACACAAGCCAGCGGTCGCCTCTGACCGAGATCGGCGTCGATGCTCATGAAGGCGACTACATTCTCTCGGTGGATGGAGCCTCGACCGCCGATGTAGCCGATATCCATGAGTTGCTGATCAACAAGGCGGGCAAGCAGGTGACGCTCGAGCTCAACTCGCAGCCCAAGGCCAAGGGCGGCCGCAAGGTGGTCGTCGTCCCCACGGACAGCGAAGCGGACCTGCGTTACTATGGATGGGTACAGGGCAACATCGAGAAAGTCGCGGAGGCCACCGACGGCAAGGTCGGCTATATTCACGTGCCCGACATGGGTCAGCACGGCCTCAACGAGTTCGTCGAGCACTTCTACCCGCAAATCCGCAAGAAGGCGCTGATCATCGACGTTCGCGGCAACGGCGGCGGCAACGTCTCTCCGATGCTCATCGAGCGGCTCCGTCGCGAGATCGTCATGGTGGAGTTCGCCCGCAACACGGCGCCTGTGCCGGAGCCGGCGGCGATGATCTACGGGCCGATGGTGTGCCTGTGCGATGAGTTCTCCGCCTCGGACGGCGACCTGTTCACGTATCAGTTCAAGAAGTACAACCTCGGCAAGGTGATCGGCAAACGCACCTGGGGTGGTGTCGTTGGCATTCGTGGCTCACTGCCTCTGCTGGACGGCGGCTACCTCAACAAGCCGGAGTTCTCGCGGTACGATGTGGAAGGGCAGCAGTGGATCATCGAGGGCCACGGCGTCGAGCCGGATATCGTGGTGGACAACGACCCGGCCAAGGAGTACGCAGGCATCGACCAGCAGCTCGACAAGGCCGTCGAGGTGATCCTCGAAGAGCTCCAGACCCAGGAGAAGGAGATTCCACCGCTGCCGCCATACCCGGTCAAGTAGTTCGAAGCATCCCGAACACGGACGGCACGTTCGTTTTGGCGAACCGGCGGGGACCTCGCTGCGTAACTCAGGAGATTGCGCCGGTCATGGAAGGTCAGGAGTCCCTATGAAGCTGTACGTCGCCAAAGAGCCCGGCCGTCAGGAGACGCGGGCGGCTCTGCTGCCGGTTGACGCGGGCAAGCTGGTCCAGCTTGGCGCGGAGGTCGAGGTCGCCGCGGGAATCGGTCGAGGCATCAACGTCCCGGACGGGGAATACGAGAAGGCCGGCGTGCGGATTTCGACGGATCACAAGGCGTCGTTGGGTGCGGACATGGTTCTTCGCATGGGCGTCCCGGACCTCGACGAAATTCCGCTTCTGGGCGCGGGAGCCGTCCACGTCAGCATGCTCGATCCGTTCCACAACGCCGAAGCGATCCGGGCGATGGCCGCACAGAAGGTTAGCGCGATCAGCCTGGAGATGATTCCTCGCACCACCATCGCCCAGAAGATGGATGTGCTCAGCTCGCAGGCTAATCTGGCGGGTTACGTGGCGGTCATTGTGGCGGCTTCTCGCCTGAACAAGATTCTTCCGATGATGATGACACCCGCCGGCACGATTGCCCCGGCGCGCGTCTTCGTCATCGGCGCCGGGGTCGCCGGCTTGCAGGCCATCGCCACCGCCAAACGCCTTGGCGCCCGCGTCGATGCGTTCGACGTGCGTCCGGAGGCCCAGGAGCAGATCCTCTCGCTGGGCGCCAAGCCGCTGAAGATCGACCTAGGCCAGACCGGCCAGACCAAGGACGGCTACGCCAAGAAGCTTACCGATGAACAACTGGCCAAACAGCGGGAGGCGATGGCCCGACAGTGTGCCCAGTCGGACATCGTGATCACTACGGCCAAGGTGTTCGGCAAGAAGGCCCCCCTGATCGTGACCAGTCAGATGATCGAAGCAATGAGGCCCGGCAGTGTCATCGTCGATCTGGCGGTCGAGGCCGGCGGCAACGTCGAGGGCTCCAAGCCGGATAAGGACGTGCAGCACCACGGGGTCACGATCATCGGGCGGGTGGAGTTGCCCCGTCGCGTTCCCGTGGCGGCCAGCCAGATGTTCTCCAGCAACCTGTACAGCTTTGTCGAGCACTTCTGGCACAAGGATACCAAACGCTTCCTCCTCGATCGCGAGGATGCGATCATTCAGGGATGCCTGATCACGCACGCGGGCGAAATCATCCATCCGGCCATTCAAGAGGCCATTGCGTAGAAGGAGTCCGCCGTGGAGCTCAATGCGACGACCGTTCCCTTGTTGTTCTTCGTATTTGTGCTGGCGATGTTCCTGGGCGTCGAGCTGATCAAGAAGGTCCCTTCGCAGTTGCACACGCCGCTGATGTCGGGCTCGAACGCAATCTCGGGAATCACCATCGTCGGAGCGTTGATCGCCTCCGGCCATGAGGGCGGCACGGCGGTCGCGACGCTGCTGGCGATCGTGGCGGTGGTGTTCGCGACGATCAACGTCGTCGGAGGCTACCTCGTGACGGACCGCATGCTGGAGATGTTCAAGAGCAAGGCCAAGGATGGGAGCAAGCGATGAATCCGGAGCTGACCAGGGGCCTGTTGTACATCGTCGCCTCGATCTTCTTCATCTTCGGCCTGAAGATGCTCAGCTCGCAGGCTACCGCGCGACGAGGCAACCTCGTCTCTGCCATTGGCATGCTGATCGCCGTCGTCACGACCGTTACCGCGATGGAGGACATCCGATGGTTTTGGGTGGTGTTGGGTGTGGGGCTGGGCTGTGGGATCGGTGCGCTGGCGGCGCGGCTGGTGAAGATGACTGCGATGCCCGAGATGGTCGGATTGTTCAATGGGTTCGGGGGCTTGGCGAGCCTGCTGGTCGGCTGGTCCGAGTATCACGGCAAGTGGGCGGCCTCGGGGACGCTCAGCCTGTTCACCGCGATCGCGATCTTTCTGACGGTCCTGATCGGAGCCGTCACGTTCTCCGGCAGCATGGTGGCCTACGGGAAGCTCTCCACCCTGATCACGGGTCGGCCCGTGCTGTACAGGAGGCAGAACCTCGTCAACGCCTTCGTTCTGGGCGCCCTGGTGGGATTGGGCGTTCTGTTCTGCTTGCAGAAGCTCGATCAGCTCAGCGGCGCGGGGCACGCTCTCGTCTATGTTGAGCTGGTTGCGATCATTGCTCTGGCTCTGATTCTGGGCGTGCTCTCGACGATTCCAATCGGCGGGGCGGACATGCCCGTCGTTATCTGCCTTCTGAACAGCTATTCCGGCCTGGCGGCCTGCGCCGCCGGATTCGTCATCGGTAACAACGTCCTGATCGTCTCCGGTTCGCTGGTCGGAGCCTCCGGCATCATTCTCACGCGAATCATGTGCAAGGCGATGAACCGCTCGCTGGCCAACGTTCTGTTCAGCGGCTTCGGCTCGGCCACATCAACCAAGGCGGCCGGCTACCAGGGGCAGGCCAATCCCATCGCGGCCTCCGACGCCTATCTCATTCTGGAGGCGGCGCGCAACGTGGTCTTCGTTCCCGGCTACGGGATGGCGGCCGCTCAGGCCCAGCACGCCGTCCGCGAGCTCGGAGAACTGCTGGTCAACAACGGCGCCGAGGTGCGGTACTGCATCCATCCGGTGGCCGGACGGATGCCGGGACATATGAACGTGCTGCTGGCCGAGGCGAATGTCCCCTACGAGATGCTGGTCGAGCCGCAGGATGTCAATCCGACGATGGAGACGGTGGATGTCGCGATCGTCATCGGCGCCAACGACGTGGTCAACCCCGCCGCCAAGGAAGACCGGGCCAGTCCTCTCTGGGGCATGCCGATCATCGAGGTGGATCGTGCCCGAACCTGCATCGTCCTGAAGCGGTCGCTCAATCCCGGTTTTGCCGGTGTGGACAACCCCTTGTTCTTCAAGCCCAATACCCGCATGCTGTTCGGTGACGCCAAGGCGTCGGTCGCGGCGCTGGTGTCGGAGTTCAAGCAATAGTGCCATCGGCAAGCTGCGCGTGCTGCTGCCACCCATCGAGGGGATTCGCGATGAAGCCGGAAGGCAAAGGAGCGTTCCCGCAGCGTGCTCAAAGTCGCCAGGGACTGCGCATGGCACGGGCCATCATGCGGTCGGCCTCCAGGTCGTTGACGAATCGCTCCGCCTCGACGTCCCAGGTGAGCTTGCGCCCCAGCCGCAGACAGATGTTCGCGATGTGGCAGGTGGTCGTGGACCGGTGAGCCACCTCGGCCGGCGCGATGGTCTTCGCCCGCGTCCTGACGCAGTCGAGGAAATTGCGGTGGTGGCCCATCATGTACTCGTAATCTCTCTGCGTGCTGCTGAGCTTCCGCAGGATTTCCTCGCTCGAAGCGGTAACCTTTCCCGTATCGTCGGTGCTGACCCAGCCTTCGGTTCCGACGAACTTGTTGCCGCGCGGACCCCGGCCGGGCTCGGTTTCGTCGTGGATGATCATCTTGACGCCGTTCGGATAGGTCGCGACGACGCCGAAGCGCACCGGCGTGTTGTACAGGCCGTCTTTGGGGAATTCGGCCCAGCCTTCGTATTCGGTCGGGCCGGCGTATTGGGTTCCGTTGGCCCATTGGGCCAGGTCGTTGAAGTGAGCGCCGAGGTCGGTGAGCTGTCCGCCGGAGTAATCGTACAGCCAGCGGAATGTTCCGTGGCATCGCCGCGGGGTATATGGCTCATACGGCGCCGGCCCGAGCCAGCGGTCGTAGTCAAACCCGTCGGGAATGGGCTCGGGCTTCTGTGGCGGGCACGTCGGACCATTGTGGTAGTAGCAATGCAACTCCTGAAGCCGGCCGAGCATGCCGCTCTGGGCGATGTCCACTCCGAAGCGGAAACAGGCATTGCTGCGTCTCTGCGTTCCGCTCTGATAGACCGTCCCGTATCGCTGCATCGTGTCGGCAACCGCGCGGCCCTCGGCGATCGTCAGCGAAATCGGTTTCTCGCAGTAGATGTCCTTTCCGGCTTTGGCTGCTTCGATGGCCAGCAGTGCGTGCCAATGGTCTGGCGTGGCGATCAGCACGGTGTCGATGTCGTCGCGCGCCAGGATCTCGTAGAAGTCGCGGCAGCTGCGGCAGTCCTCGTTGCCGTAGGCCGCGTCGACGGTCTGTTTGGCACGGAGCAGGTGACCGGCATCCACGTCGCAGACCGCCAGGACGCGCAGGTCCTCGCAGGTCAGGAAGTTCTTGAGATTGTGCAGGCCCTGGTTGCCCAGGCCGATCGCACCCATGGTGAGTCGCTCGCTCGGAACGGTACTGGCCCGTGTTGTTTCAAGGCGTGTCACCAGATAGGGCAGGGCAAGCGACATGGCCCCGCGCTGCAATACGTTGCGTCGTGATATCTTCTTCATGGTTCGGTTACCTCCCGACTCATCGTACACGGCGGGGGTATCCGAGCCAACACATTTGTGGATACGCGTTTCGGCAGGCCACCCAAGGACGCGCGCAAAATGTCGCGGCGGCCATGCCTCCTGCACGGCCGCCGCTATCACAATACCCAGGTCGGGTGTGCTGCGATTCCCTGCTATTCGGTTGGCCAACCCTCTTCAAACCACCAGATGACTCCGCCGCCAGTCGAGCCGCCGCCGGTCGAGCCACCCCCGTCAGTCGAACCTCCGGACCCGCCCGAGCCGGAGGATCCGCTGCTGCCACCATCATGGTTGTCGTTGTTGTCGAGTTCGTCGAGCATCTCATCGACGGCGCGGTAGACGATGAACGTCGAGCCGCCGAATTCGAGGATCGAGCCGATGACGCCCTTGTCCGCAAAGGCGGTCTTGTAGTCTTCCATGTTGGAGATGCCCTTCATCTGCATCACGTTGCTGGCCATCTCCAGCGGAACGAGCAGGACCCAGTCCAGCGCCTTGTCGGCACCTTCGCTGTTGCCCGTGATCAGACGCACCGGGATGCGGGCGAGGTTTGTTACCGCCTGGCCGGTGTGCTTGAGAGCCTCGATCAGGCTTTCGATGCACATTCCGATCGAGCCGGTCACGTTGTCAAAGTAGCCCCACGTCAGCGCATTGCCGATTTCCTCGGTCGTCTTCCAGGCGCCACCGATGGTTCGTCCGGTGAAGATCAGAGGCCGGACGACCGGATTGTTGTCCAGGTAAACGTCTTTCTGCGCATCGGGCAGAGCGTTGAACGTCACGAGGTCCGCGACAGAATACAGACCGTCGGCGAAGCTGCCGATTGTTGTTCCCGCCTGCTGTGGCACACGACCGGGATCCTCGAAGAGTCCCTTGCCGTCGTTCGACCGGAACGGCTTGGCGCGATCCGAGGCGTAGCCGAGCGTGATGATATTGGTCGTGTCTTCAATTGCCAAACCGATGCCGCCGAGGGCCTTCTTGAGGCTTTCGCCGGAATCGCGGGAGCCTTCCTGGACGGCGTGAGCCCGATACTTCTCCAGGTCGGCGCCGAGCGACCAGGCGGGTTCCTTCTCCTCATAGAAGTGTCTGGCCTGAGACCCGTTCACGACTGTCCGCGCCGCCTGACTGCCCGGGGCAGGGCCTATCGCAGGCGCCGTAGCGGGGGTGGTCGGCGCAACCGGCATGGCCGGCGTCGTCGGAATGCTTTGCGGCTTGCTGACTCCGGCGATCTCGTTCAGCGCGGTCTGTGCCGCCCGGTTCTTCGAGGACAACCAAGTCTGCGTCAGGTCGCCCTGCGGTTGGGTCGGCACGCTTTCCGCCTGGCCGTACAATGTCGTTGCGCGCGGATCCTGTGCGGCAGGCTGTCCGGGCTGACTGTCCCAAGGTATGCTTGGCGGAGTCGCCGCAGCGGCCTGCGCCGTTGCGGGCCAGGGTGATTGCCCGGCAGGGTAAATCGTCTCCAATTCGCCTTGGGCCGCCTGACCGTTGGGCGACGTTACCGTCGGCGTGGTCGCAGAGGGCCACGGCGGTGCTGCGGTCTGCGCCGCGTACGGGTTCTCTGTGGGCATGGCGGTTGCGCCTGGTGCCGCCCACGGCGGCGCCGTTTGAGCCGCGTACGGATTCTGCGTGGGCATAACGGCGGTTTCGCTCGGAGCCGTCTGCGTTACGGGGGTCTGTGGCGTCTGCCATGGTTGACTTGTCGGAGCGGACCACGGCGGCGACGCCGTCTGTGCCGCATAGGGATTCTGTGGAGGCATGGCGGTCCCGCTTGGAGCCGTCTGCATCATCTGGTTCTGGGGCGTCTGCCAAGGCTGGCCCGTCGGTGCCGCCCACGGCTGTGGTGTCGGCTGCGTTGCGTAAGGATTCTGTCCGGGCGTAGTCATTCCGCCCGGGGCGGCAGGCCGAACCTGGTTCTGTGGCGTCTGCGGCGCGGGCGGCGTCGCATACTCCCAGGGCTCTTTTCGCCGCCTGCTTTGCGTATTGGTTCCGAGCAGCCGGGCGTTGTTCAGGCTTGATGTCGATGTGCGTTCTTCCGGCGCCACCCAGGTGCGGGCATCGACGGCCGGCTCGGGCTCTTGCCCGAGCATTCTCGTTCCATCCAGAGCCGACGATGACATCTGGTTAGCGGCGGACGCTATGCGGTCCTGGGGTACCGTGGTGGCCTGGGCCGGCGCCGGTTGAGTGGTCCCGAACTCCTGCATCTGTCTGGCCGCAGACAGCGGATCGAGCTGCATGGCGCGGTCGCTTGGGCTCATCCAGACCTGGCTGGTTGCGCCGGTACCGTATCCGGCAACCGATCCCGTCGAGTCGGTGCCTCCCGGATTCCGGTTGAATCGTGAAGGGGCCGGTGTCGAGCCGTTGTCGCCCGGGCTCCATCCGAATCGTGTCGGCGTCGGCGCAGGACTCAGCCCCGAGGTGGCGGTGCCACTCGACGGTGTCTGGGGCGTGACGGCCGCCTGCGGGGCAGACGCCCCGGCGGCGCCTGGATCCGCGGTCGTGGTCCGAGGGGTCGAAGGACGCCATCCCTGGGCTGACAGTCCTCTCGTAAGAAGCTTCTGACCCTCGGCGGAATTCAACCGGGCCGAAAGCTCCCGCATGTAGGCTTGCGGGTCGTTGATCTGCTGGGAGAGCTTGCCCATTTCCGGGTTCGACGTGGCTTTTTTCTTCTCGCTTTCCTTGGCCGGACATACGGAGGTCGTGCCGACCCACAGAACCAGACAGACCAGTCCGGCGGCAACGGACGGGGCTGGAATGACTGCACGCACGATGTGCCGGATGCTGCGAACCATCGTGCCGGGGCCCCTGCCGGAATCCAGCCGGTTGCTCGTATCTGTGCTTTTCACTTTCATCACCCCCTCAATTGAGAATCTCTCTGCTCGGCGAGGTCCGCCGAAGCTCAAGACACTGTGTACCTCCATAACCGAACGGCCGAGAGACCCTCGATCCCGGTCGCGAAAAGCGCCTCCATCGATTGCGCCTGGAACCATCGTACTCCCACACGCACTCTCTCAGGTCCGGCGCCCCCGTGCGCCAATAGACCTTTGCCGTCGCAAGCCATCCGTGGGAATTACCGACTCCGGTAGAGAGGTTGCCTTATCGTACCCCCAATTCGATCTGTATTGTACCAGAAGCTGGCTGACAGGTCAAGGATTGTTTTTCTCGGAACGGGATGTCGGCTGCGAATCCACTTATACGGACCTCTTGCCCCGTCCGCAGCACGGGCAGGCAGACCCAGGCCGGCGCCGCCCAGAACGCTGGTATGGAGGGGCGAATCCGGCTCCGGACGGCTATCGGCCGGCTTGGATCGGGAAGAGGGCCTTCAACTCCTCGGGCGACGGCTGGCGGCCGTATTCGCACAATTCGAAGGCCTCGGCGCACCGGACGGCGGCCCCTTTTTCCGGACCGTAGTCCTCGATGAGCTGGTGGCGGTACTTGTCTGCCACGCGTCGGTCCCGGGCGGCAAAGCGTTCGGCTACCTGTCGGCGTCGCTGTTCGCGTGCGGCCGGATCGGTCGGCACAGGAACCACCTTCTCGAAATCCCCGGTCGCCCACAGCGATTCTATCTGGGATTGCAGTTTCCAGATCGCGTCCATTTTCTTGTCGTAGACGGAATCGATCCCGACGACGATCGCCGGATCGAATGGAGTGGGCTTCTGAAAGTTGTCCGACAGATACAGGAACACAGGGTTCTTCGCAAGTTGAGGGACATCCGGGCAGAAAAAGGCGACCGTGACCATATAGGCGGCGTCCTGCATCAGGATGCCGGTATAGCGATGGTCCGGGTGGTAGTCGTTCGGCCGGTGTCCCATCACGATATCGGCCTTCCATTCCCGAATCAGCCGAACGAAGGTCTTGCGGTTTTCGAGGGTAGGCATGAGTTCGCCGTCGTGGATGTCGAGGACTTCGCATTCGATGCCGAGCACCTTGGCCGCCTCTTTGACCTCGGCGGTGCGCCGCTTGGCCAGCGGCCCTCCGGCCGTCTCGGCATGGCCGATGTCTCCGTTGGTGGTCGAAACGAATTTGACGTGATGACCCTGCGCCGCCCACAGGGCCGCGGTGCCGCCCGCCTTGATCTCGCAGTCGTCCGGGTGAGCCCCGAAGACGATGATCCGCAGCTTGCCGTCGTCGGCCGGGTGACCCGCCCGTTCCGACGCGAGTGAGGTCTTCGCAGTCCCAAGCAACGCCATCGTCAAAACGCAAAGCAAGCTCATCACGGCAGTTCTTTTTCTTGTCAGCATGGTGCACCTCCCGAATCTGTATCTTGGTAGCATCGTCCGGTCAGAGGTCTCTCTCGGGCCAGAGTATCCGAGACGGCAGCATAGTTCAATACTCTGCCTTTGTTCGACAAAGCTGTTGTGTCCGGCAACGGATTCGCTATGCTGCTGGGCTTCCAGCAGACACTCGTGGTGTCCTGATCCTTGACGGAGTCGATATGAGCGAAAGCTCTTTGAGAGCACAGTGGGTCCGCCTGATCGTCCTGTCGGGTGTGCATTTCCTCGTGGACATGTTCGGGAACATGCTGCCGGCGATCCTCCCGGTGGTCCGCGAGGATTTCTCCCTGAGTCTTGCCATGGCGAGTTTCATCCCCGCCTCGCTGGCGCTGACGGCCAACGGCGTTCAGATGCTGACCGGGCACCTGCGGGCAGACGAGCGCCGGCCGTTCTTTCTGCACATAGGCGTTTTTCTGGCCTCCATCATCTGTGTCATCGCCCTGGCACCGCGTTCGAACGTCGGCGTGGCGATGATCGTCGTCCTGGGGATTGTCAGCGGCAGCGGGATTGCCGTGACCCATCCGGAGGGTCTGCGCGCCGTCCACACGTTATCGCAGATCCCCGCCGCGACCAGCACCGCGGTCTTCATGACGTCGGGATTTCTTGGCTTCGCGAGCGGGGGAGTGATTGCCGCCGCTCTGGTCTCGCGGTTCGGGTTAACCGGACTTTATCCTTTGGTCCTGCTGCCGGGGGTTGCAGTGGCGGCCGTCGTCCTGTCGCGAGTGACTTTGGCGGTGGAGGCCGAGAGTGACCCCAACGGCACGCCCGTTGCGGTGCCGCACCGGCTGCCGTTCTGGCTGATCCTGGCGATCGGTGTGCCTGCCGGCGTCTCGACCACGGCGATCCTCCAGTTGATTCCGACCCATCTCGATGCGTTGGGATTTGCCCTGACGTTTGGAGGGTTCTCCACCGCGATGTTCGGCTGGGGCGGCGCCGTTGGGCCCTTCGCCTGGGCGGCCGTCGCCCTCCGCAGGGGCGACCTGCCGTGCTCGACGTTCGCGTTCCTGCTGGCGGCGCCGTTCACGTTCTGCTACCTGCTGTTCATTGAAAGTCGAGTGGCCGTTGGACTGCTGTTCGGGGCAGGCTTCTTCTCCATGTCTGCCTATATCCTGACGATCACGCTCGCGCGTTACGCGCGAGGTTTGAATCTCGGCCAACGCATGGCGGGCATCGTCGGCGGCACCTGGGGAATTGCCTACATCGTCTTCATGGGTCTCGGCGTGTTGGCCGACCATATCGGCACCGGGCCGGTCCTGAAATTGACCCCATTCGGGTATGCCTTGTCGGGGCTGATCGGCCTGTGGGCGATGCGGAAGTACCCCGAGATGGGACACGGCATTCGTTCTTCGCCAGCCTTTGTCGCGGCGCATGAGCATCCACCGGTATGACTCTGTGGGCGTTGCGGGTCGATCGACCGGGCAGTAGAATGGTCGCGGCGTCTGTACGGATTCCAGAATCAGTCTGTGGGAGGTCGAATCATGGTGGGACGGATTGGTTTGCAGTGTCTGGCACTCACAGCTCTGCTGTTCGGTGCGGTGGCGGCAGCCGGCGGCCAGCCTCAGGAAGACGGGTTTGTTCCGCTGTTCCCTGAGGACGGTGTGCCGAAAGGTTGGCTCGTTCGCGCCTGGAACGACCTGAGCAAGCCGGTTGACCCGGGGGTCAAGTGGTTTGTGAAGGATGGGATTCTGCACGGCAGCGAGATGCGGGGGACCTGGCTGGTGAGCGAACGGCAGTATGGCGATTTCATCCTCAAGTACGATTTCAAGCTTGGCGAACTTGGCAACAGCGGCTGTGCCCTGCGGGCCCCGCTTTTCGGCGATCCGGCGTTCGACGGGATGGAACTCCAGATGGCCGACTACCGCTACAACACCAGCGCCAAGGACTCGGAGCTGACCGGGGGAATCTACCGGGCGATCGCGCCGCGCAAGCAGGTCTACAAGCCCACGGAATGGAACAGCTATCTGATCGTTCTGGCCGGGTCGCACCTGCATGTCGTGCTCAACGGCGAGCTGATTCACGACCTGGACCTGAACGAGCAGACGCAGGCGGTCAAGCGGCACGACGACTCCCCGGCCCCGCCCGTCAAAGACCGGCCGCGCCGAGGCCATATCGGTTTCCAGGAACTCAGTCGCGGCGGCAGCCACGTGCAGATTCGCAACGCCCGTATCAAGGTCCTCAACGAGCCCGGCTCATAGGCCGCGTCGGCAATCGCCCGCAGAAGGACAGAACGAACGCCCGATCATCGCGTAGAATGATAGGTCGTATAGGTCCTGTGTTCTGAGCACGGAAACCGATTCATGAAACAAAAAGGCCGACAACATCAGATACGGCGTCTTCCGGTGGAGGTCTTGATCTGCCTGCTTGCGGCGGCCAATGCCTCGTCGGGGATGGTCTTGTGTGTCGGCGCTCACGGCCACGTCGCCGTCGAGCCCCTTGCTCACCGCCATTGCGACGGCACGCTGCACGACGCCCATGCGGAGCCGTCGCGCGAGCATGACAGCGGCTACACGGCACAGGGACGCTGTCGTCCATGTGTGGATGTCCCGCTCTCGCTCGGACCGCTCGAAAAGAAGAGTTTGTGCGACCTGCCACCGGACGCGGTCTCGCCGGTGATCGGTGAGCTGCCCATGGTGAGCCGGAATCGCGGCGCGCCTGCCGCCTCGCCGGACGGCTTTTTGCTCCCCCCCGATCAAACCGCATTGCGCTGCACAGTGCTTCAGGTGTAGTCTCCCACTTCATCCGCCGACGGGGCGGTTCGCATCGTGCCGAACGCCCGGTCCAGAGTCTTTCCCGCTGAACGTCGCAGGACATCAGACAACTGCTGATGGGAGTCTATACGCATGTATCGCAGCATTTACACGTTGTCGATCATGGCCATGCTGCTCGCGGTCGTTTCGCTGGAACGCCGTGCGGCCGAGGCCCGGAGGCTCCAGGCGTCTGTGCCACCCAATCCGGAACTCGCTGTCGAAATCGAATCGCTGGCAGGTCGTGGGCAACGCAGCGGTTTCGACGGCGCCGAGACCACTGTCTCGCTGGGCCAGCTTATCGAACGAGGCGGCAAACGCGATAAGCGAGTACGCGCTGCATCGCTCGACTTACTGACCCTTGAATAGTCAAACGAAACGGCGCCCTGTGGTCGATATCATCATGTATGAGACCGCAAGGAAAACCAGAAGAACTGGAGCGACGGCGGTTCCGGGCCGCTGCATTGCTCGATGCGGGCCACCTTCCTGACCCTTTTCGTTATCCCTGCTCTCTACCCCTGGTTCGCCGCGCCAACGTCCCACCGTGCGGGACCTTGACGCGCAGCGCGGCCGATAGCGAGAAATCTGGTTGACACCGGCTGTGTTGGTGAGTAAAGTAACTATCGAACGATCGCCGTGGCTGTTCACGGTATGCGGCAGATGGTCCACCCGGAATACAGCGGAGGATCGGTCCTGGGCAATGAGCTTCGTGGCTCCAACTGGCCGGGTGTGCGCAGTCCGGGCAGGCACCTGTTTGGCCGGCCGGTCGGGTGCATCACAGCAGGGCACACGCACGAAACAAACCCAATTTCTGCGTTCTTGGGCTGAAAAACGGGGTTGGGTCTGGGAATTGAAGCCAATTTGAGGGCCGCCTCGCTGCGTGGGAAGAGCGCTCGAGATGGCGCGCGGGGTGGACAATTTCCGTCGGCCTGCCCACTGGCAGGCTGCGGTTTCCCGGGCTTAAGGCGAAGTCCAGACCTGCCGATACAGAGCGGGGGGTGTACGGAATTTCGGTTGCCAGCAGAACGTCTGAGTGGTATAAATAGGTATATTCGGAGATACGCGTTTCTTGGCCCGGTGGCTGCCGTGCAGGACAGCTCGCACGGGTGCCGCAGGGGGGGCGAGCCAAGCCTGAAATCACACGGGGAATCGGATTTGGAGGCTGCGATGAAAGTGTGGTGCGGGCAGATGCCAACAGCAAGCGGAACGCCGGTGGTACCACCCCGCACTCGATCCTTCTCGCATTCTTCCAAGGACTTCATAGCGGAAAGGAGGTGAGCAAGCGCAGAGGTTTCACGGCCGGCCAGCGGGGAGCGAAGACTTCTAACTTGACCTGCTGGCAGGGTCCTGCGGCTGGACGGCGTTGTCTGATTTGACCGCAGAGAGGGCGCTTCGGCGTGTGGCCGAAGCGGGGTTTCCTATGGGTTTCCGGGGAATGTTAGGAGGAAGAAAAATGAAGAAGCTGATGCTGGTATGCGCCGTCGTATCGGCGTTTGCCGCGGCGGCTATGGCCTCCGACATAGCCTTCTATGTCGGGACGCCCAACTTCGATGGCTGGTATACGGCGGCCGAAATGACGGCCAATGTCGAGACGATCATTGCCCAAACCGGCCATCTGTTCAAGGATATCCAGCAGTTCGATGACACGCAACTGGCCGAACTGGCCGAATGGGCGGTTGCGAATACGGATGACGGCGAACTGGACATTCTCTGGCTGAACGGGTGTGTGCCGAGCAGTCTCTACACACTCGGCAATACACAGCCGAATGGCTCGGCCATCGAGAATTTCCTCGACGGTGGAAACATGCTCATCAATGTCGGCGACTGGTTCGGATACTGCTCGTATGAGGGCGGGGCTCGAAAGTCGCCCGAGAACGGCGGCACCGGGGCGGCGAATATCCTGGATTTGTCCGCCGGGATTATCGTCTCCGCTGACAACACCTCGCTGACGGTGACGGCGGCAGGGCACGAATATCTGCCCAGTCTCGGTGACACTGTCGTAACCTACAGACCCGTTGTCCCCAGTGTGGTAGTCGCGCCCTGGGAAGTGGCGGAGGTCTTCGCACAGAATGCCGCCGGCACGTATGCGGATCCCATTGTCATCCACAACACTGAGACGGACGGCTATGTCGCCTTCATCAACCAGTCGGCCGGTGGTGGTCCTCCCGGATGGCTCGAAGACCGCGGAGTGACCTGTGCCGAGTTTATCCTGAACTGGGTCAACAGCGTGGTCGGATTGGCCACCCCGTCGCTGGCCGGCGATCCGGTCCCGGACGATGAGGCGATCGACGTGCCGCGTGACATCGTGTTGAGCTGGATGCCCGGTACCTACGCCGTGACGCACGACGTGTACTTCGGCACTTCCTTTGCTGACGTCAACAGCGCCAGCCGGGGCAATCCGCTGGGTGTGCTGCTCAGCCAGGGCCAGTCGGGCACGACGTTCGATCCGCCCGGCGTCCTCGACTTTGAGACGACCTATTACTGGCGTGTGGACGAGGTCAACGGGGCTCCCGACAACACGATCTACAAAGGCGTGGTCTGGAGCTTCACCGCCGAGCCGCTCGCCTATCCGATCACCGGCGTTGTGGCCACCAGCAACGGCAGTTCCGAGGCGGCCGCCGGACCGCAGAACACCGTCAATGGCTCCGGACTCGATGCTGCCGATCAGCACTCGATGAACAGCAGTGATATGTGGCTGGCGATGCCCGGAGCGGATCCGCTGTGGATCCAGTTTGAGTTCGACCGCGTCTACAAGCTCCACGAGATGCTGGTTTGGAACTACAACGTCCAGTTCGAGCTGATCCTCGGGTTCGGACTCAAGAACGTTACCGTCGAGTACTCCGAAAACGGGACGGATTGGGTGGCGCTGGGCGACTTCGAGCTCGCGCGGGCGACGGCCAAGGCCACGTACACGGCCAATACGGCTGTGCCGTTCGACGGGGTGCCGGCCAAGTATGTCCGGCTGAACGTCAACAGCGGCTACGGCTCGATGGGCCAGTTCGGCCTGAGCGAAGTGCGCTTCCTGTACATCCCGGCCCAGGCGCGGGAGCCGAAGCCGGCCAACGGCGCCACCGGCGTCGAGCCGGCGACGACTTTGAGCTGGCGTGCCGGCCGAGAAGCGGCTTCCCACGAAGTCTATCTGGGCACGGACCCGAGCGTGCTGACGCTGGCCGGCACAGTTGATTCGGCGGTCTTCACGCCGGCACTGAACTTCGGAAGCACGTACTACTGGCAGGTCATAGAAGTTAACGAGGCCGATGCGGTCCCCGCGTGGGCCGGCGACCTCTGGAGTTTCTCGACGCAGGAGTACGCATTGGTTGACGGGTTCGAGACGTACAACGACGATCTCGAAGCCGGCACGACCATCTTCGACACGTGGCTGGACGGCTGGA
>DAOTJE010000045.1:0-32550 GCA_035448545.1 Sedimentisphaerales bacterium
GCAACGACCGACTTCGTTCACCCACGCTGTGTCGAGAAAACACCTCCTTTCCGATCTCCGAGCTTGTCGCAGGAGCGCAGCAGCACGCGCGGCGCGCATCGCCTTGCCTGCCGAAAACCCGTCAACCTCCGCAGATCCTTCTGCCTCCACCGGTATTCGTATTATGGATCGGGAAAAGACTTCCGCAGGTCGCTACATCATCCGGAGAGCACGGAGATGGCGCAGTGCCGCCGCCAGCGAATTCCTGAATGAACCTATGGCGTAGGCGTGAATGCCGCCTGGGCGGGACTCCTCACGTAGCTCTCTCACCCCTCTGGGGGTACCAAGAACCGCCATTGTCGTATCTCCAGCCTCCGGACCACGTCTTTCTGGATGACAAATGACGAACCTATTGTATACGCGACCTCGCCTACCGTCAAGCGTCAGATTTTCGAACGGACGGCAGGGTTTCGGACGGCTATCGGGGGCTGTTCTCCTGTGATCGCAGGTCCTCGACGGCGACAGGGCAGCCTTTGCATGTGTTGCTTTGCAGAGAAACCGCCCCCACCTGGGTGCCGATGCGGATTCCCATGCGCTGACGGCCGTTTGCGGTGTTCTCCAGCCGGCTGTCGCGGACCGTGATGTCGTGGGTCTGGCCCTGGATGTCGATCCCGACCCCCGGCTCCTGGCTGCCGTTGTCGCGGATCGTGCAGCCCTCGATCCGGTTGCGGTGGCCGCAGCGGAACTCGCCGACCTCCGCCCGGAAGAGGATACCCACCTCGCCATTTCGCTCGATGGTGCAATTCCGCACGAGGTTGTCCGTGTCGCGGTGCCCGATACTGATCCCGAAGCGGCCGTTCTCCGAGAGCGTGCAGTCCTCCACCAGACCATCCGAGACACCCCAGCAGAAGAAGATGCCCTGGCTGTTGCCCTTGGCGGTGCAGCCGCGAAAAACCGGACGCTGCGAGCCGCTGCCCGGATGGAACCCGAGATCGGCGTTATTCAGCGACTGGCAGTTCTCGAAGTGGATATCGTCGCAGACCTGGAAGCTGAAGCCGTCGCCGTTGTAGTTGCGGGCCACCACGTTGCGGAACCGCCAGCGGTTGCAGCCCTGGATGAACACCGCTCCGGCGAAGTTGCCGTTGATGTTCTCGTTGTGGTCGCGGTTGCCGTCGAGCACGAGGTTCTCGATCCGGACGTCGTCGACGCCTTCGGCGGTGAGGATCGGAAAGAGGGTCGCGGCGGTCGCATCGTCCTGGGTCCAGAAGTTCTTCAGGGTCATCCGGTCCAGGAACAGGACCTTGCCTTCGACCGCCGTGACAGTCGCCCGCAGGACATCGTATTGCCATTGGCCCGGACCGGTGCTCGCTCGCAGCATAATGCCGCCGCCGGGCGCGAAGCCTGTCGGATCGTTTACCTCGACGCCGTACTCGTACCAGTCCGAATCGCGAACCAGCTTCGTCACCACGCTGCCGCTCTTTCGCAGGACGGTCTGCTCGCCCGAGCCGCTTAGTGTGATATGGGGGTGCAGATAGATGGCGTTCTTCAGCTCGTACACCCCCGGCAGGATGCAAAGCGTCCCGCCGCCCAAGCGGTGCAGATAGTCCACGCCCGCCTGGATGGCCTTGTCGTCCGTGCCTCGCAGATCGCCCTCCGCCTGCCCGACCGTCAGAACCAGCGTCCGCACGCTTCGCATCGGCCGATTGCTCGCCGCAGCCCCCGACGCGCGATCCTCCGCCCCTCCGGCCGGCCCGCCACAGATCGACCGGCATATCCCCGCCACACACACCGCTATTACCAGAAGCCTTCCCGACGCCCTCACACATTCTCGACGCATATCGTCCGTCCTTCCAAAGACACCACACTTTCCCCGCTCGCGAATTGTAGTCCCGCCAAATCGGAACGCAAAGACAAACGAGGGCGCCAGGCAGTGGCGGATCGGCAAAATGGTTGTCTGGCCGGCGGGTGGGACTATAATGAGTTTGCAGTGTGCCCGTGAGGGCATACGGTTTGTAGTATGCTGAGGGTATGCATGTTCCCGAAAAGCAGCGTCTTACGACGCCACTACGAACGGCAACCCGCGGCGGCGGGTCACTACGAGCGGGCTTTGTCGCATAGCAGAGGCAATAATCAGCGGTCTTTTCAGGGTTCTTCTTGAGGCGGGCGTGCGATGGACAGAAGGCGGTTTTGTTTGCGGACGGCGGGGGTGTTGGCGGCGATGCCGCTGGCGAACGCCGGCCTGGCTCAGACACGTCAGGCAGCCGATCAAATCAAGCTGATTGTGCGGGCCGACGACATCGGTTCGGCTCATGCGGCCAACGTCGCGTGCATCCGCAGCTTCCGCGACGGGATCGCGCGGAGCGTCGAGGTGATGGCTCCGTGCCCGTGGTTCAACGAAGCGGCGGCGATGCTCCGCGAGACGCCGGGCTACGACGTCGGCGTGCACCTGACCCTGACCAGCGAGTGGGCCAACTACAAGTGGGGCCCGATCACGCAGTCACCGAGCCTGGTCGATTCGAGCGGTCACTTCTTCGCGACGAACCGCGACTTCCTCGCTGCCAAGTGGAACATCCACGAGGTCGAGAAGGAGCTGCGGGCCCAGATCGAGCTGGCCCAAAAGCACATCCCGCAGGTCTCGCATCTGAGCAGCCACATGGGCACGCCGACGAGCACGCTGGAGCTGCGGACGCTCGTGCAAAGGCTCGCGGCCGAGTACAAGCTGCCGTTCGAGACGCCCGGCGCCCAGTGGTTCCGCTGGCCTGCCGACAACAACACGACCGCCGAACAGCGCGAGGCAGCGCTGGTCAGGGCGCTCGAGGAACTGAAGCCGGGTATCTGGATCCTCGTCGAGCATCCGGGCCTCGACACCGACGAGATGCGGGCGATCGGGCACGAGGGCTACTGGAACGTCGCGGCCCATCGCGACGGTGTCACCCGGTCTTTCACCAGCGAGAAGGTCAAAGAGGTCGTCCGGACACGGAACATCCAACTGGCCAGCTACGGCGACACCTGGCCGGCCAGGTAGATAGGCGCGAGGGCGGAGATACGGCATACGAAGTGTGAGGACGATCATGAACGTAGACCTGCACTATGGAACAGGCGTCGTCACTCTTCGGGTGCCGGATCGGAACGTGCAAAAGATCATCCGCCCGTGGCAGGGGCCGCAGGGCGGGGATGCGGCGGCGGGCCTGCGGGACCTCATGGACGGCCAGGCCGGAGCGTTTCGCGATGAGGTCGCCGGCAAGCGGGTGTGTGTCCTCGTCGACGATGGCACGCGCGACGAGCCGCTGGCCGATGTGCTGCCGCACGTCTGCGGCGCGTTGCGGGGGGCCGCGTCGGTGCAATTCCTGATCTGCACCGGGACGCACACGGCCGACACCCCGAAGAACCGCCAGATCGGACACGAGATCGAGAAGGCACGACGCAATGCCGGTCTGAACGTGACGCGAATCCACGCCCACGACTGCCAGGCCGACCGGTTCCTCGACCTCGGCCGCACGTCGCGAGGAACGCAGGTGTTGGTCAATGCCTTCGCCGAAGAGGCGGACGTCTTTCTCGCGGTCTCCGATGTGAAGGTCCATTACTTCGCGGGATACTCGAACCCGGTCAAGAACTTCGTGCCCGGCATCAGCGCCTTTCGCACGGTCGAGCAGAATCACAGCCTGGCCCTGCTCGATGAATCCACGCACGCGGCGCACCCGTGGCATCCCAACCCTGCACAGCGAAACAACCCGCTGGCCGCGGACATGGTGGAAGGCATGGATTTGATCGCCAAAGGCCGGCCGATCTATGCCCTGGTGATGCTCAGCGCCGGCACGCGGCTGCTGTGGGTGCGGTTTGGGCCAATCCGGGAGGTGAGCGCCGAGTCGTTTCTCGTGACCGACGAGCGGAACATCCAGACGGTGACTCCGGCGTCGCGGCTGGTCGTCTCGCCGGGAGGCCTTTCCAACGACGAAGATCTGTACATCGCCCAGCGAGCGCTGGAACTGAACCGGGCCGCGGTGACGGACGGCGGAGAAGTGCTGTTCCTGGCCGCCTGTCCCAACGGCATCGGCGAGCCGCAGACCGTCGCGAACTTCTACGACCGCCTGACGGCGCCACTCGAAGAGGTCATCCAGTCGATTCGCCAGGACTATGTCCTCTACAGCCACAAGCCGTACAAGTTCGCCGTGCTGATCCGCCGGCTGCGGCGCATCTGGATGCACACGCAGATTGCCGACGACCTCGTCGAGGCGGCCCACATGCATCCCGCGCACGATCCGCAGGCGGTGGTGGACGGCTGGCTCGCCGAGCAGCCCGATGTCAGAATCATTTTCATCGACGGCGCCAACAAGGTTGCCCTGCGAGCAGGCTCGGCTTGATCGAGGACTCTGACTCGGGCACAGGTCATGCATGTCGATCCTGGATTGATCCCGATGTCCGCGGGTGTTTGCCGAAGTTGGACAGACACAGATGATTGACGCCAGAGCAGATGTGAAGAAGGAAAGCCTGGACCCGCAATGGATCCGCAGGCGGCTGCGTCGGTACTTGTTGACCTCGTTCGCCCTGTTCCTGTGGGCGCTCTTCGTGTCGGAGGGGATGGCCGAAGGCAGGTACCACACGACGCGGCCGTTCCTCGTTCTGTCGGCGGCCAGCACGGTTCTGGCCTTGGCCGGACTGATCTGGCGGCCACGGAGCAGGGGGCTTCTCATCGCGGCGATCGTGACACACCTGACGCTCTGGATTCCATGTCTCTACCCCATGACCGAGTGGCCGGGCGGCGACGACGCCTCAGGCATGGCGTGGTTCTGGTTCCTTGGGGCAGGCTGTCTGATTGCCATTCCCCTGGCCGTGAGAAACCTTGTGCTGTTGATAAAGGGCAAGAAATAGCGTATCACGGCAGCAGAGGCAGACGCGTAGGGTGTGCATCGCACACCTTCGGCCTGGCAGGACAATGGAATTGGTGTGCCATGCACACCCCACTTGGGAGGTCCATACAATGAGATGTCGGATTGGACACTCAGACGCAGCGAAGTTGGCGTACGTTCCTTGTCTGTTTCTATTCTTCTGCAATCCATGGATTGGCGAGGCGGTGGCGCAACCCGCCTCCGCCTGGCAGGTCGGGACGCCGATTGCCACCTACTGGGCCGGGCCTGCCATCACGGACGCGGTGGCACAGCAGATGGTTGAAGGCGGTTTCAACCTCGTCTGGTGTGGCAGCGAAGCGGAACTCGACGTCGCGCATCGTCACGGCCTTCGCGGCCAGCTCACCAGCGGTCTGTTCACGCCGGCATCGCTCGACGACCGCGACCGCCGCCAACAGTTGGATGCCCTGATTGCTCGCGTCAGCAGGCACCCGGCGCTGTACTCCTATCACCTGATCGACGAGCCCAGCGCTGCGCAGTTCCCGGCGCTCGGCAAGCTGGTCGCGTACCTGCGCCAGCGTGATCCAATGCATCTGGCCTACATCAATCTGTTCCCGACCTACGCCAACAACCAACAGCTCGGCACCAAAGGCGACACGATCACCGCCTACCGCGAGCACTTGCGTCTCTACGTCGAGCAGGTGAGGCCGTCGCTCATCAGCTACGACCACTATCAGTTCCAGCTCAAGGGCGACGGCGACCAGTACTTCCTGAATCTGGCGATGATCCGCCGCGCAGCGCAGGAGGCGGGTGTGCCGTTCCTCAACATCGTCCAGGCCTGCACCTGGGCGCCCGATGCGATGCGCATTCCGAACGCGGACGAGCTGCGCTACCTGGTCTATTCCACCGTGGCCTACGGCGCGCAGGGCATCAGCTACTACGTCTACGCCCACCCGAACCACTACGGCAGTCTCGTCGGCCTCGATGGGACGCCGGGACCTCTTTACCACGCGGTCAAATCCTACAATCGCGAGTTCGTCGCCATCGCCAGGGAGCTCCAGCCCCTGCGCTCGCTCGGCGTGTATCACACGTCGATGCGCGAACGTGGCTGCGAGCCGTTGCCGGCGGATGCCGTCTTCCGCGTCGATTCGTCGGCGTCGCCCGCCTCGCCGCGAGGTTTCCTGCTCGGCTTCTTCGGAGCCGGGAAGAAGCCGACTCACGCGGTTCTCGTGAACCTGGACTACACCACCGGGGCGAGCGCCACGCTCGCCGGCCCGGGCGAACTGGAGCGGTTCGACGCCGGGACTGCGCAGTGGACCTCGGCGAACAAGTCCGCCGTCGAGCTGACCCTGCCCCCCGGCGGCGGAGTGCTCGTGCGAGCCGCCCGCTGACGGGGAATGCCTATGGGTCCTGGGCGATACGTGTTCGTTATGTTGACCGCATGGCTCGCGCTCTGCGTTCTGCCGTCCTTGCCGCCCGCCGCCGGCCAGGAGACGGACAAGGACCCGTTCACGTACCAGGACGGCGCGATCGTGCGAGGTTCGCAATCCGCGCGGCGGTTGGCGCTGGTGTTCACCGGTCATGAGTTTGGCGAAGGGGCCGAAGCGATCCTCGATGCGCTGGCCCTGCACGAGGCCAGGGCGTCGTTCTTTCTGACCGGCGACTTCCTGCGTAACGCTGAGTTCGCCTCGCTGGTCCGGCGGATGCTGGCCGAGGGCCACTACGTCGGTCCGCATTCCGACCGGCACCGGCTCTATTGCGATTGGACGCCGGACCGACGGACGCTGCTGACACGTACCGAGCTCGAAACGGACCTGAACGCCAACCTGCGCGAGCTGGAGCGGTTTGGCGTCCCGCGCCGGCAAGCGCGGTTCTTCCTGCCCGCCTACGAGCACCACAACCGCGACATCAGCGACTGGACGAACGCGATGGGTCTGACGCTGGTCAACCTCTCGCCCGGCACGCGCTCGGCCGCCGACTACACCTCCGAGAAGGACCGCAACTTCGTGTCGTCACAGGCGATCCTCGACAGCATCCTGCAACGCGAGCGGGAGGACCCCGACGGGCTCAACGGCTTTGTGCTGCTGATGCACGTGGGAGCCGGCCCCGAGCGCGCGGACAAGATGCACGCGCGCCTACCCGAGTTGCTCGCCACGCTCAAAGAGAGAGGCTACGCGCTCGAACGCATCGACCGCCTGCTGGCGCGGCACGTTCGCGCCAGCCAGGTTGGCTACCCGGTGCAAGGCCCGAAGCTCGCGGTCGCGCTCGGCCGTGAGCCGCTCGGCGGGCATTTTGACGTCGTCGAACTGGACTCGGGCGCGTCGGTGTTCCAGGGCGTCACGCGTCCGGTGGCGGGGATGAACTGGGGCCGATTCGATCACGTTACGGAGCTCGACTTCTCGTCGCTGCGCCGGCCCGGACGCTACCGCCTTCGCCTGGGCGGCGCCGTCTCCGAGCCGGTCGTTGTCGACGATGCGGTCTTCGAGCCGCTGCCGGATCTGCTGCTGGAGTTCATGCGTCAGCAGCGTTGCGGCTTCAATCCGTGGCTCGATGCCCACTGTCACCAACTGGACGGGCGCACCGCCTACGGGCCGCTTCAGGCCGGGACCGAGATCGATGCTCGCGGCGGCTGGCACGACGCCGCCGACCTCCTGAAGTATCTGCTCACGTCGAGCAACGCCACCGCGCAGATGCTGCTTGCCTGGGAATTGCACGATGCGGCGGCGGAACAACCGCGATCGGCGATGTTCGGCGATCGGTTCGACGCGCTCGGCCGCCCCGCCAGCAACGGCCTGCCCGATCTGCTCGACGAGGCCCGCTGGGGACTCGAATGGATGCTGAAGCTGCATCCGTCGCCGGAGGCGCTGTATCATCAGGTGGCGGACGATCGCGACCATTGCGGCTGGCGACTGCCGGGCGATGACCCCGCCGACTACGGCTGGGGCAAGGGCGGCCCCCGCGTGGTGTATGCCGCCGACGGCCGGCCGCAGGGACTCGGACGCTACGCGAGCGAATCGACGGGCCTGGCCAACCTCGCCGGACGCTACGCCGCCGCGATGGCCCTGGCCTTCCAGGTCTGGAAGGACGACCCCAACGAGGCCGCGTTCGCGCGACGTTGCCTGACCGCAGGCGAGGAAGTCTACCGCCTCGGTCGCGCCCGCGAAGGCGTCCAGCAGGGCAACTCGTACGGCGCGCCCTATCGCTACGCCGAGACCACCTGGGCCGACGACATGGAGTGGGGCGCTGCCGAGCTGTTTCGGGCGACGGGCGACTCGCGCTACCTCGACGACGCCAAACGCTACGCGCATCTGGCCGGCTCGGAATCGTGGATGGGCCGCGAGCAGACCGGACACTACCAGTTCTACCCGTTCTTCAACGCCGGCCATTTCCGCCTGCATGGCGTCGTGGACGCCGAGTTCCGGACGCTGCTCGAAGGCTGGTATCGCGAGGGGATCGAACGCTGCCGCATCGCGAGCGAGCAGAACCCGTTCGGCATCGGCGTTCCGTTTATCTGGTGCTCGAACAATCTCGTGGTGGCCCTGGTGACGCAGTGTGAACTCTACGAGCGGATGGCCGGCGATGGACGCTATCGCGAATTCGCCGCAAGGCATCGCGACTGGCTGCTGGGCCGCAATCCCTGGGGCGTCACGCAATTCATGGGCGCCGGCGTGGTCTCGCCGCAGAACGTGCACCTGATGACCACGCGGCTGACCGGCCGGACCTTGCGTGGCGGCCTGGTGGATGGCCCGGTCTGCAAACGCATCTTCCGGTCTCTCAAGGGCGTCGGCATCACCGAGCCCGATCCGCTGGCCGACTTCCAGGACCCGCGCGCCGTCTATCACGACGACCTCGCCGACTACAGCACCAACGAGCCCACCATGGACGGTACCGCCAGCGCCATCCTGATGTGCTCCGCCCTTACACGTCCCGAAACGGTATCAGCCGGACACGGCAGCGCTGGATTACCACAGGAAGAGTATCTTCAGACGATGACACCGCCGAAGCAAGCTCTTCCTCGACCGATTCCTGTAAGACCTTTCGCAAACACCTTACGTAATCCAGGACCGAAACGAGTAAGATGCCCCTGGAATTCCCCCTTGAGCGTATCGGGCGATTGAGAGCCAGCCCGGAACTCGCGAGGGCAGGATGACCGACAAGATAGTGAGAGTATGTACTGCTCAAGAGAAACCGGCGGTCAAGGTGTGTCGAAAAACCGTCAAGATGCTCGATTTTCAGCGAATTGGCGAGTTTGGGGGCGTCTGGCACGTGTCTCGACCGAGTTGATCGCCAAATGTGTTGAAATCCAGCCCCTTGTTGCGGTATTATTGACAATGTGGCGTGCAGGAGCTCTGACTGTGAAGACAAATGGCAAATCCCGGTTGAACCTTTTGCAGGAGGAGAAGAGCCATGTGCAGTAGAGGAGAAATTCTTTCGGTGTTGTGCTGTCTGGTGGTCGGGGTAGTGGTTCCAGTGTGTGCGGATCCGGCGTGGGAGTACATTTATGAGGGAGATACACTGCCTGATGATATCTCACTGGGCGATGACGCGTGGCAGCTTATGGGGGACAATCAATTCGCGGAAGTCACTGACCAGGGTGAACTTCATATTAATGATGTGGGACAGAATCACTGCTTCTTCCTGTACAACATAGAGGACGCCGCCCTGATGGAAGAAGCGACTATCGAGGCGCGTGTCAAAGTGCTTTCGCAGTCCGGGTCGGCGAGTTTTGAGGTGCTGTTCGGGATGCAAGATGGGAGCAACTCGAAGTGGCTTGATCTGTTCCCTGACCACATTCTGCTGGATAGCAGCACCGTTACCTATAATGTTGATATGACAGAGTATCACATTCTAAGGATGGTGAGGAAAGGCGCAGAGATTCGCATCTACGTGGATGATGAAGAGGTGATACGCGAAGCGCACGTGGGGGCTGGCGAAAGCTGGATTGGCTTCATCTTCGGTGCCGGGTGCACCTCATGCAGAAGCGAACAATTCTGGGATTATCTGGCGTTTACGACGGAAGGCGGTTTCTCACCGCAAGAGCTTCCCAGTTATGCCTCTATGCGCCGCCCAGCGGAACTGGCGGGCGATCCGAGTCCAGGCAATGAAGCCAGTGATGTGCCGCATGATGTCAGCCTCAGTTGGACACCGGGTAGGTTCGCTGTGACACACGATGTGTACTTGGGCACCTCGTTTGAGGCCGTAGATAGTGCGACGCCGGGCACGCTTGTAAGTCAAGGCCAGGCCGACAGACAATATGCGCCGGAGACCGTCCTTGAATTCGGCCAGACGTACTACTGGCGTGTCGACGAAGTCAACGGTGCGCCGGACTATACGATCTTCAAGGGCGAGGTCTGGAGCTTCACGGTCGAACCGTTCGCCTATCCGATTGTGAACGTCATCGCGACCAGCAACGGGGCCTCCGACGAAGTGTCCACGCCGCAACGCACGGTAGATGGCTCGGGCATCAACGCCGACGATCAAGCCTCGGTGAAGGCCGCCGACATGTGGCTGGCCTACCCGCCGGCCGAGGGCACTCTGTACATCCAGTACGAGTTCGACTCTCTCTACAAGCTCCACGAGATGCTCGTCTGGAACTACAACGTCCAGTTTGAACCGATGCTCGGCTTCGGGCTTAAGAATGTCACGGTGGAGTACTCGGAGAACGGGACCGACTGGACGGCGCTGGGCGACTTCGAGTTCGCCAGGGCGACGGCGACTACCACGTATACCGCGAACACGACCGTCAGTTTCGGCGGCGTAGCGGCCAGGTACGTGCGGCTGAACGTCAACAGCGGCTACGGGTCCTTGGGTCAGTATGGGCTTAGCGAGGTCCGCTTCATGTATATCCCCGCGCACGCCCGCCAGCCGCAGCCGGCCGACGGGGCCACCGACGTGGAAATCGGCACGGCCCTGGCTTGGCGTAGCGGCCGAAACGCCGCCTCGCACGAAGTACATCTGGGTACGGACCCGGCGGGTCTCACATTGGCCGGTACGGTCAACAGCCCAACGTTTGCTCCCGATGGGATTGAGTTTGGGAGCACTTACTACTGGCAGGTCGTGGAAGTCAACGAAGCGGATGCGGTGACCGCATGGCCCGGCGACGTCTGGACCTTCTCGACGCAGGAGTATGCCTTGGTCGACGGGTTCGAGACGTACAACGACGACATTGACGCCAAGACGACCATCTTCGACACGTGGATCGACGGCTGGGTCAACGGCACCGGCTCGACGGTCGGATACCTCGACGCCCCCTTTGCCGAGCGGACCATCGTCCACAGCGGCCGGCAGTCGATGCCGCTGGCGTACGACAACTCGACTTCGCCGTTCTATTCGGAGGCCGATCGGACCTTCGACACCGCCCAGGACTGGACCGTCGGCGGCGCCGACAGCCTGCGGCTCTATTTCCGGGGCGCGGCAGCGAATTCACCGCAGACGCTCTATGTCACGTTGGAAGATAGCGCCGGACGCACTGCGACCGTCGGCTATGCTGACCCGGACGGGGCCTTGGCGACCGAGTGGCAGGAATGGCGGATTGCGCTGAGTGAATTTGGCGGTGTCAGCCTGACCAAGATCGAGAAGATGATGATCGGTGTCGGCAACCGGGCGGCTCCGGCTGCTGGCGGAAAAGGCATTGTCTACATTGACGACATCGGGTACGGACGACCTGCTGCCACAGAGTAGTATCTTGAAGTGCTATCTTCCGGGGCCCTTGCCGGCGCGGCACGGGCCCATTTTGCCTGCGGGTGACTGAGTACTCCCACAATCAACCTGCTGTTTTGGAAGCGCCTGGAGGAATGCACGCCAGATCCATAATGACAAGGATGGGCGGGTCTTCAGCAATTCCACGCATGCACGAAGAACCAACGACGTCGCATAGCAAGGGGTGTACTTCTATGGCGAGCGGGGAAGTCGGCCTGGAGCGGTTTGGAAGCCCATCTGTCCCCGAGTCTCTGTGCTGATCGCATGTTTCTGGCTCGCCCTATGAATACGCTTCTACGCGTCGCCGCAGGCGGGAGACCTTGGGCTGGAGGCCGGAGGGGGCAGCGAAGGGGGTGCGTATCTCCCCTCGACTTCACTCGGCGCAGGCTTTGCTCGTATCTTGTCTCTCGCGTGCACAGGACCAGGGTCGAGCGGCAGGCCGCCCCGCCCTGAACGAGATACGAGATACCAGATACGAGACACGGCCGTTCGCCCGAGCCACGGGCGACGGCTCTGGGGCGGGAAAAACCTTGGGGCCGGGGGCAAAGCGGGAGTTTACTCGCAGGCGGCCCGGACTTATAATCAGCCGTCGAAACCCGTCGGACCCCGGTAATCGCGCGTGACGCATGTTTGAGATAGAAAGGAGATAAGTCCAATGGCAGCAAAGATTTACTACGAGGATCAAGCCCCGATCGCACCGCTACAGGGCAAGAAAGTCGCGGTCATCGGATATGGGAGCCAGGGTCATGCCCACAGCCAGAACCTTCGCGACAGCGGGATCGAGGTGGCGGTCGCCGAGCTGGAGGGCACAGACAACTACAAGCTGGCGGTCGAGCATGGCTTCAAGCCGTGCGACATCCCGGCCGCGATGAAGGGGGCGGCCCTGATCATCGTGACGCTGCCGGACGAGGTCCAGGCGAAGGTCTACGCCGGCCAGATCGCCCCGAACCTCAAGGCCGGCCAGACCCTCGGGTTCTGCCACGGGTTCAACATCCACTTCAAGTACATCGTGCCGCCGAAGGACGTCAACGTCGTCATGATTGCGCCGAAGGGCCCGGGACATCTGGTCCGCAGCGAGTACGAGAAGGGCGGCGGCGTGCCCTGCCTGGTCGCGGTGCAGCAGGACGCCACCGGCACCGCCAAGCAGATCGCACTGGCCTGGGCCAACGGCATCGGGGGCGCTCGCGCCGGCGTGCTCGAGACGACCTACAAGGAAGAGACCGAGACCGACCTGTTCGGCGAGCAGGTGGTCCTCTGCGGCGGCCTGTCCGCCCTGATCAAGGCCGGCTTCGAAACCCTCGTCGCCGCCGGCTACCAGCCCGAGATCGCCTACTTTGAGTGCGTTCATGAGGTCAAACTGATCGTCGATCTGATCTACCAGGGCGGGCTGAGCTACATGCGCTACAGCATCTCGAACACCGCCGAGTACGGCGACCTGACCCGCGGACCGCGCATCATCACCGACCAGACTCGCGCCGAGATGAAGAAGATTCTCGACGAGATCACCAGCGGCGCCTTCGCGAAGGAATGGGTCAACGAATACCAGACCGGGCTGAAGAACTTCAACGCCCTGTATGAGAAGGACCACAAGAGCCAGCTGGAGACCATCGGCCGCAAGCTCCGCAAGATGATGAAGTGGATCAAGGCCAAAGAGGTGTGAGGAATTGACCACGGATTCTCGATGATCGAATCGTGGGGACCGGGATGATCGGAGAGCCGGCATGAGAGCCACGGGACGGACGATGTCGCAGCGCCGCGTCACCATCGGGCTTGCATCGTTTGGTCTGGCGGCTCTCGCCGGCTCTCTTGTTGTTCTCTGCGGCTGTTCGGCCCTGCTGTATGTCAGCGCCGACCCGCTGCCCTACACCCGGCTGGCCGGTCCCTACCGCCACACCCAGCTCAAGGCCAGCACCACGCTCGACGCCCTGAGCGCGTTCGACATTCCCGACTACCGGCTCGACCCCAACGCCGCCGGCCCGCAGCTCGTCAGCCAGAGCGGCACGATGTTCGCCGTCTCCGGCCGCAGCGCCGACGGCCTCAAGATGTGGGTCACCCTGATCGCCTTCGACGAGCACCAGATGACCGCCCGCCGCAAGTACTTCTTCTGCGTCGACGAACGGGCCACCACCGCGCCGACCGCGCGAGGCCAACGTCTGTTCCCGCCGCGAAAGGGGCTGATCTTCGACGCCGAGCTCGTCCTGTCGCCCGAGATCCAGACGACACCCTATGCGACGGAAGAAGCCCGGCAGCTCGCTATCGTCCATTGGCTCATGGAGCGGTTCGCGGAGGATGTGCGCAGCCTCGTCGGCCCGTCCGGCGAACCAACCCAGGCCAACGAATTGGTTTCACTCGCCGGCATGATGATGAACCAGACCTTCGACGGTCTGCGAATCGAGCTGGACAAATCCCCCGGCCTGGCCCGCAGTCTCACCGGCTCCAAAGGTGTCGCCTTCCCCCACATCAATATGAACGAAGGCCGCCTCCGCCTGACCACGGCCTCCGGCGTCACCACCGCCAAACTCCGCGTCAACCTGCCGATGTAACCCTTTGTTTGCGACGCGGCCAATCTCTTCGATGGGTGGCCGCCTCATCCGCCGCAGGCGAATCGGGGATGGCTCGCTCGTGCAGGCCGGGCTGCCTTCCGAGCTTTGTTTCGAGGTGTTTTTGGAACGCTCGTTGGCACGTGCTCGGCCGGGAAGTTCAGGTACGCGAACTCGCCGAACAGCTCGATGGCCTTGCGGTCGTACGCCCGCGCCGCCTCGGTCTCGTCGTCGTACAGCCCGAGATCGTAGTGCTTGCCCTTGCAGGTGATTGTCGCACGCCACTTGCCGGTCGCGCGTTCGAAGTGGACGCCTTTGTATCTCGATGTCCCTTTGCTGCGCCGGCTGTTGTACGCGTTCTGCTGGCGCGTGCAGAGACGCAGGTTGCAGCGACGATTGTCCAGGCCGTTGCCGTTGATGTGATCGACCACCATGCCCTCGGGTGCGCTCATGATCAGGCGGTGCATCCAGATGTTGCCGCCGCGACCTTTCTTCATGGTGGCGTAGAACTTCGTGCCGGTGTGGGCCGCCTGCCACTTGTACTGACTGAGCCATTCGTAATCGGCCTTGTCCACGATCGCGAACTTGCTCTTGGTCAGCGGTATGTAACGGATCTCGTCGTTGGGCGCCTCCGGCGGCTCGGCCCGCACCGCCGGCTTCGGCCTGGCGCGGAAGTTCCGGCACGTATGGTGAGCCGCCACCTCGTGCAACTGACCCGGCGCCTCGGGATGATTCATACACATCAGCAGTCCGGGCCAGCGGGACATGATGACTCGATGCCATCGCCCGACCGCTCGAACCGCACATGCACAATTCGCACAGATTCGCTCGCACATGAGAGCTCCTCCTTTCGTCGTCGCTCGTATCTTGTCGCCCGTCGCTCGTGACTCGTGAGCTGGAATGCGTATCTCGTATCTGGTATTTCGTATCTCGTGACTCGGTGCAGATGGGTAAAAGCGTAGACGGATAGATGGGCGTACGGCGATTGCGAACCCGTCCACCCCTGGGTCGTTGTCCCGCACCTGAGCGCCAACCCATCTACGCGACAACCTTCTCTCTGGAAAGTGGAAACTCTATTGACTTGTCAACGTGCTCCGGCCAGTAAACCGGCCGCGAGGAGCGCAAGAACATGCGTCCCTCTACCCTTGGACGCTGTTGCACGTTTGTGTCGAAAAATCGGCTCGGAAATTCGCCCCCGGGTTTTGTAAGTGCCTCTAAAAAAAGGAGTAAAAAATTTTTCGATGTCACGCGCATTTTGTCGTTTGCCCGTTGCGTGTTTGGGACGAAATCGCGTGGTTTTTCCCCCCGCGCAACCGCCATACCCAAGCTTCCACTGTGCTCAGGACAGGCGTTGAAGGTGCTGCCCCCTTCCCGTCTGGCAGCCTCCAGCGCAGCGCGCCGCCTGCGCCGCCAAGCCGGTCGCCGAGCAACTCCAGCGAACCCTTCGCAGACTGCCCGCCGAGAAACGCCGGAGCCTGACCCTGGACAACGGCCGCGAGTTCGACAAGGAAACCGGCCTCTACTACTACCGCGCCCGCTACTACAACCCGACCATCGGCCGCTTCCTCCAAACCGACCCCATCGGCTACGGCGACGGCTTGAACTGGTATGCGTACTGTGGGAACAATGGAGTGGGTCTCGTTGACCCATGGGGCCGTTCGGGGCACGATCCGTACAATCTGCCATGGAACCCCCCGGGCAGTGCGATACCGGTCAGAGTAGCGTTCTATGATGGTGGAGACCCCGGAGTGGACGCGGATGGCGATGGACTATCCGACATCTCGACCGGAGAGCAATTCAAGGAAGCAGCTGACGATTTTGTGTACGTGAAGGATGGGCTGACTTATAACCTGTACTTCGACATGAATGTGGACAATCCCTCCGAGTTTATTGCGACGACACTTACGAGTCTAGCCCAACGGGGTTACGATGTTACGGATGTATACTTCTTTGACCATTGTTCGACAGATGAGAATGGAGATTTTGCCCTTGAATTCGGAGACGAAGTGTGGGGGCCGACCAAATTACAGGCGGTTGGTCGATGGATCAATTTCCGTTATCCAAATGCTCTACCTGCTGATTGTACTCTTCATTTTAGGCATTGCTATGTTGCGTCCGATCAATCGTTTCTCGAGGATTTAGCGTCTTGGTTTGGACGGGACGTCACAGGTGTTGCCGGTAGCATTACTGATCTCAGTCCGCAGGTGTATGATCCGGAAGCTCCCGAAATCGAGGGACCTGACTACACCTTCAATGGCGATTTGTGGAGGGCCACGCCTGGGAAGAGAAGTGAGATCATCTGGAGATATAAAGTGCCCGCTGGATGGACATTTGACCCGTTCCCGTGGTATGACCCGACCTTGGTGCCCAACCCAGAACGACATGGTTACTAGTTGTGGAATCATACAGGAGCGGAACACCACATTCTTGCCCTCCACAGGTGAAATCTGTGTACGCTTCTGGAGATGAAAGGTAAGCATGAAAGGTTCGGAATCTACGCACAAGAATAACGATAGAATGTCGGCAGGTCGTTTCGTGGCAGCCGTTGCTCTTGGTGCCTTGTGTGTTGTCTTGGCAATCGCAGCATTCAACGCAACCTTGCGATCGCGCCGCACGCAGTCGGCAGGACCGTCTCCGCCCGACCTAACTCGGTGCACACGGATCGAGATTCGGCAATACCCGACTGCGCTGGGATACCCCGTTTGGAGGACAGACACAGAAAAGAACCTCCTCACTCGTGAAGAGGTACAGCAGATTGACGCTCTCCTTGAGTGTGTTGTTGGTGCCCCCGAGGCCGTCAGTAGGTTCGCCCGGACGATAGCTTTAGGATCATATAATGGGCAGCAGTCAGGAACGTACCGTACCAAGACAGTCGCCATCTTGCTTTGCTATTTTGATGACAAGCCGCCGTTACGTCTTATAGCGTACGGCTCTGATACCCTGGTGACCGAGAACAAGAAGGTCTTCGTCTACGAGAGCCCTTTGGGCCTGTTCAGTACGATCGGTTCGCAGGTATCTTCTTCCGAGCTGCTCTCCCATATCCGCTTGCGCCTAGAATGTGCGCGCAATCTCCGCTACCTCTACACAGGACTGAGAGCATTCGAGGATGACGTGCCATACCCTTCTCCGTCGACATGGTGCGATGCCCTTGTTCGTCGCTACGTGCGTCGAGGGGACACTGAGACGGAGACGTTGAGGTACTTTGGCTGCCCATCTGTTCCCAACGGGAGCTGTCACTATGCGATTAACCAGAACTGCAAGCGAGACTCTCTCCCGGAAACGGTTCTGCTGTTCGAGACAAAGGCGGGGTGGAACCAGCACGGCGGGCCGGAGCTGTTCACGTTCGACAACCACGACCCCAAAGGCGGCTGTGTCCTGCTCAACGACGGCACCGTGAAGTTCATCCGCACCGAAGAAGAACTCCACGCCCTCCGCTGGAAGTAGGGCCAAGATAGATGACGAGTGTCGTGCCCAGGCGGGTGATGCAAGAGGGGCCGGGGACGGTCACGTTCTGGTGGAAGGTCTCGTCCGAGGCGAATTACGACTGGCTGTCGTTCTATGTGGACGGGGTGCTTCAGGACCGGATCAGCGGGGAGGTGGGCCGGCAGCAGATCACCTACACCTACGACCCCTCCGGCCGGCGGATCGCCAAGGACGTCGATGGCGAGGTGACCAAATACGGCGCAGCCTGCCCTGAGCTTGCCGAACGGGATGGCGACCAGTGCATCGCCGCGTACGCCTGCCCTGAGCCTGCCGAATGGGATGGCAGCAACAACCTCCTGCGCAAGTACGTCTACGGCCCGTGCATCGACGAGCCCCGTTCGGCTTCGCTCAGGGCAGGCTTTGAGGCTGTCACCCGTCCGTACCTCTGACGCGAGATATGAGATACGAAGAACGAGATACGCTTCACGCTTCACGCACGACGCACGACGCTTCACGCATCTACTGCGCGGGCTTCAGGACGACCGAACGCAGGTTGATCGGGCTCCACTGGCCACGGACGGGCTTGATGGTCAGCTCGCAGTCGCCTGCGTTGGCGATGCGGACCCGGCCGAGAGTCACCGTCTCGAACTTGCGATAGTCGCCGGTGTTGGGCGCCTGGGCGGAGAACTTCTCGCCGGCCACGCCGATCTCGAACTTGCTGTTGCTGGCGGGTGTAGCGATCTCGGCGACGACGTCGAACGCCCCCGGCCTGGCGATCTTGAACTGCCAGCTCAGCCATGCGCGGTCGCTGGTCCAGTAGCCGATGCTGGCCTTGCCGTCGATGTCCTCGACCTGCGGGCTTGAGCCGCCATCGCTGTGGATCTCGGCCAGCGGCGAGGGCAGGGCCATCGTGCCGTCGTCGGCCTGGGTCGGCAGGACCTTCTCGATGTCGAGCTCGCCTCGCACGCGCAGGACGACCACCGTGTCGATCGGATCGAGCGGCTTGGCGGGCACGTCGATGACGACGCCTTCCGGCGTGTTCGTCGCATCGAGCCGCTCCTCGGTCGCCAGCAGGCGGGCGCGGCGGACGTTGTTCCGCAATCCCGGCACCAGGAGCTTGCCGTCGGTGGGCCATTCGAATACGTGCAGGTAGAGCGTGGTGCGTTCATCGCCGACCTTCTTCGTGCAGCGGCCCCAGGCCAGCCGGGTGAACGGGCTGGCGGTGGTCGCGTAGATCGAGTCGCCGTTGACCTTCATCCACTTGCCGATCTCCTGGAGCCGCTCGACGCTGGGCGGCGGGATCTCGCCCAGGGCGGTGGGCCCGACGTTGAGCAGGTAGTTGCCGCCCTTGCTGGCGATGTCGACGAGGTTGCGGATCAGCGTTTCGGTCGACTTCCAGTTGTGGTCGTAGCTCTTGTAGCCCCAGGTGTCGTTCATGGTCATGCAGGTTTCCCAGTCGCGGCCGGGTGTGCCGGTGGCGGGGATGTGCTGCTCGGGCGTACTCAGGTCGCCTGCGTAGCCGCCGCCGAGGCGGTTGTTCGTGATGATGCCGGGCTGAAGGTCGAGCAGAGGCAGCAGCATCTCGGCCCGCTCCTTGGTCATGTCGGTCGGCGTGTCCCACCAGAGGACGCCGAGCGGGCCGTAGTTCGAGAGGATCTCGCGAACCTGCGGGATGGCGATGTTGCGCAGGTACGCGTCCATGTCACCATCCTGGGCCGGGTCCCAGTGGCCGCCGGCGGCGGCGCCGCCCGGGTGGTTCCAGTCCTGGGCCTGCGAGTAGTAGAAGCCGAGTCGCAGGCCGTGCTTGCGGCAGGCCTCGGCCAGCGGCGCCAGCAGGTCCTTGCCATACGGCGTCGCGTCCACCACGTCCCAGTCCGTCGCCTTCGAGTCGAACAGCGCGAAGCCGTCGTGGTGCTTCGACGTGATCACGATGTACTTCATCCCCGCTTCTTTCGCCAGCCGCACCCACGCGTCCGGATCGTACTTGACAGGGTTGAACTGCCTGGCGAATGCCTTGTACTCCGCCACCGGGATCCTGGCCCGGTTCATGATCCATTCCCCGATTCCCGGAACCTGCTCGCCCTTGTACGTCCCGGCGGGCACGGCGTACACGCCCCAATGAATGAAGAGGCCGAAGCGGGCTTCGCGCCACCACTTCATGCGGGCGTCGCGCTGCTCGGGGGTCTCGTCGGGGCGACCGACGACTTCGGCCGATGTGACTGGCGCGGCCAGGCCGATGCTCAACGCGAAGGCGCCGAGCAGGCCCAGTGCCATTTTCTGCAACCGCGATGAGAGTGACATGGCAGAATCCTCCTTGTCGCAATGGTGTGGCTCAATCCAGACGAATGCCCTTCTGGTGGAGCCACTGTTTCAGATCGGTCATCTGGCTGTTGAAGATCTCGTTGTCATAGTCCTGTTCGAGCTTGGTGACCGTCTCGGCCAGTTCCGGCTGTTCGTTAACGACTTCTGTCAGCCTGCGCTCGAAGTCATCGGCGGCCGCCCGCAGGTCGTCGAGGCGCAGTTCCAGGCCCAGCAGGCCCGCCACCCGCCGCACCACCACATCGATGCACTTCGGGTTGCCCCCCTGCACATACGCCGGCACCGTCGCCACGAGGCTGACCATCTGGACGCCGCGTTGCGGCGCCAGAGCCGTCAGGTACGTCACGATACTGGCCGGCCCCTCGTAGTCGCTGAACCGGATACCGTACGCCGCGAACACCGGCTTCAGGGACTCGCTGCTCACCGAACAGAACAGGTGCGGATCCCGCGTGTGCGGCACCAGCCCCGAGACGCTGCCGACGAAGTAGATCATCTTCACGCCGAGCCTGTCACACAGCGAGAACATGCAGTCCGCAAAGTCGTGCCAGGCCAGGTTCGGCTCCCTGCCCAGAAACAGGATCACGTCGCTGTCGGGCGCGCCGAAGAACGCGTTGTCCGGCAGATCGAACGCCCGCACGAGTCCGCCCTGAATCCGGCAGTGCGGCCGAAACAGCGCGGTCAGTTCCATCGCCCCCGGAAAGCTGTAAATGTAGAACCCCTCCGGCTGGATCTCCGCGAACCGCCGGGCTCCCAGCTTCTCCGCCAGGATGCGGATCGTCCCCGTCGAGACGTCGCCTCCGTCCATCCACCCGGAGAACCCGACGACCAGCCGGGGATTCGCAAACGTCGGATTGTCGTAGATGCGCAGCTTGTCGTCCGCCATGGCTCTTCCTTATCGCAGATGGATTCCCAGTGCCATACTCGCGCATCCTAAAACACCCCGCCCCCGTCCGCAAGCCTATTTCCCCAACCCTTCGCCTGCGAACCGCGCGATTCGTGGCTCGTGTGTCGTATCTCGTATCTCGTGTCTCGTATCTCGCAACAGACCGGGTGGCAGCCTCATCCGCCACAGGCGGATGGGGATGGACAGACACATGCTTGCCATATGCAGCGTGCACGGCGCACCGATCAGCCTGATGGTGGAACAGGGGCGCGCAGATGGGTAAATACGTTGCGACTGCGTATCCTCCGGCGATTACGGCGGAGCAGGACGCCCATGAAAGCCGATTCCCTGGTGCGAACGCAGCGCTCCGATCCAGGAACGGACCACTCAAACCCGCCCGAAAGGCCGCTGCATCATCCCCGGTGGGCTCTCGGCCGTCCGGCCGGGCTTGCGTTCTGGGCCGAGGCCCGGCCACCAGCACTTTCCCAGGAAGCTCAGCGAGATCGAGCATGCGAGCCTGAAGTATGTCTTCGTCGAGGGCGAGTTCCAGAACCCCCGGCGTCAACTGCGATCGTGGCGGCTGGAGTCTGGCCCCCTGGATCGACCCCCGCCGGATGCGGAGGCGGTGCGGGCGCCCGAGGACTGGGTGACGACCGTGACGCGGATTGCGGACCAGCCGACGGTGGTGGTCCGCAATGTGTCGCCGCCGACGATGACCGTGTGTTCCTCCAAGGGGAGGAACACCGCCGCGGCGGTGTTCCTCGTTCCGCGCACGCCGTGCCTGTCTCCTGGGGTCAATACCGGGAGACGTTGAGCTCGCCGGGGGTGCCCGTGACCAGGTAGACAACGCTCTCGGCGATGTTGGTGGCCCGGTCGGCGATCCGCTCGATGTTGTGCGACGACCACATCAGGTAGGTGGCCCGCGTGATGACAGAGGGGTTCTCGACCATGCGGTTGATCAAGTCGCGGTACGACTGATCGTACAGCCGGTCCACCTCGTCGTCCTCGAGGCAAATCTGCTGGGCCTTCTCGGCATCGCGGTGAGTGAAGGCTTCGAGGCTGCGACGGAGCATGCTGAGGGTTTTCTCGGTCATGGCGGGCAGATAGACCAACGGCCGGACCAGCGGCTGGTCCCCATGCAACAACACGATCTTGCCGATGCCTTCGGCGTAGTCGCCAATCCGTTCGAGGTCGCGAACGATACTCAACGTCGCAATGATCTCCCGCAGGTCGGAGGCCACCGGCTGCTGCAAGGCGATCAGGTCGACGCACTTGTCTTCGAGCGACCACCGGAACCGGTTGATCTTGGCATCGTCATCGACGATCTTCTTGGCCGCCCGAGCGTCCAGATCGGCGAGGGCGGCGACGGAGCGCTGGACGGCCTCGATGACCATCTCGCCCATGTGCAGGACGTCCCGTTCGAGCTCTCGCATCCGGTTATGAAAGCCTTCTCTGGCCATGCATGACTCCCGTTGATTCCGGGTATATGACTATCGATTCTCGGCGCGACGCCCGGGCCGGCCTTGGAATCATCCACCGTCAGTGATCCATCCTCAATTATCCAAAGGTTCCCTGGATATACTCTTCGGTCAGTTTTTCTCGCGGGTTCGTGAAAATCCGGTCCGTCACGCCGAACTCGACGAGCCGGCCCAGATACATCAGGGCGGTGTAGTCCGAACAGCGGGCCGCCTGCTGCATGTTATGGGTCACGATGACGAGGGTATACTCCTGCCGCAGGACGCGAAGCAGTTCCTCGACCCGCAGCGTCGCCACGGGGTCCAGGGTCGAGCAAGGCTCGTCCAGCAGGATGATATCGGGCCTGAGCATCAGTACGCGGGCGATACACAACCGCTGCTGTTGTTCGAGCGTCAGCGACTGGGCGTTGCGATGCAGTTTGTCTTTGAGGTCATCCCAGAGTCCGACGTGCTCGAGGCTCTCCTGGATGGTCTGCATGATGTCGGCTTTCTTCCTCATCAGGTTGTGGATGCGCAGGCCGAACTTGAGGTTGTTGTAGATCGAGAGCGAGAAAACGTTGGGCCGCTGGAAGACCATGCCCACCTTGCGTCGCAGGGCGATCAGGTCGGTCTGGTGGTCGAGGATATTCTCGCCGTCGATGAGGATCTGGCCGCGGATGTCCGTGTGCTCGATCAGGTCGTTCATCCGGTTGAAACAACGCAGGAGGGTGGACTTGCCGCAGCCGGAGGGGCCGATAATGGCCGTCACATTCTGGGCGGGGATCTCGATGTTCACGTCCGTCAGGGCGCGGAACGGGCCGTAATAGAGGTTCAGATCAATCGTCCGGATTTTCGCGTCGAATTCCATACTATCCAAATCTGCCGGTGATGTAGTCATCCGTACGCTTGTCCCGGGGCTTGGTGAACAGCGCGTCGGTCGGACCGATCTCCACCAGCTCGCCCATGAGAAAGAACGCACACCGCTCGCTGACGCGAGAGGCCTGTTTGGTGTTGTTGGTCACCAGGATTTGTGTGTAGTCGACTTTCAACTGCTGCATCGCGTCCTCCACCTTGGCGGTCGAAATCGGGTCAAGACCCGAACAAGGCTCATCATAGAGGATCACCTCGGGCCCAACGGCGAGCGTCCGGGCGATGCAGAGTCGCTGCTGCTGGCCTCCGGAGAGGCGGACGGCCGGCTCGTGGAGACGGTCCTTGACTTCGTCCCAGAGGTAGGCCTTCTTCAAAGCTTCTTCCACGATCCAGAGCACGTCTTCGCGTCGAGTGATGCCGTGGACCTTGGGCCCATAGGCGACGTTCTCGAAGATCGTAACCGGCAGCACCTGCGGCAGGGCGAAGATGATGCCGACCTTCTTTCGAAGAACGTTGTCGCGGATTTGCTCGATGTTCTGGCCGTCCAACAGGATTTGGCCGGTCTGCGAGTAGGTTCGCACGAGGTAGTTGAGGCGGTTCACCGCTCGCAGGAAGGTGGTCTTGCCGCTGTTGGAAGGCCCGATCACTCCCAGAATCTCATTGCGCCGAACCTCAATGTTGACATCTCTGAGGACTTGCAGAGACCCGAAATAGCAGTTTAGATCGTCGATCTGGATGACCGGTTCGCTCACCATAGTCTTTTCTTCCTATAGTGGGCACGCAGAAAGATGCTCACGAGATTCATCAGAAAGACCAAGCCCACGAGGACCAGAGCCGTGGCGAAGCTCAGCTCCAGCGGTATATTGGGCACCTGCGTCGAGATCACGTAGAGGTGGTAAGGCAGGGCCATGACCTGGTCGAAGATCGAGCGGGGCAGCCGGGGCAGGTAGAATGCCGCGACGGTGAAGAGGATCGGCGCCGTCTCCCCCGCGGCCCGGCTGAGACTCAGGACCGTCCCGGTCAGGATGCCGGGGATGGCGTAGGGCAGGACGCAATACCGCACGGTTTGCCACTTCGTGGCCCCCAGCGACAAGCTGATCTCGCGGTACGTGAAGGGCACGGCCTCCAACGCCTCTTTGGCGGCGGTGATGATCACGGGCAGACTCATGATCGCCAGCGTCAGCGAGCCGGCCAGAAGCGAGGTACCGAGATGCAGGAACAGCACGAATGCCGTGAACCCGAACAGGCCGTAGACAATCGATGGGATGCCCGAGAGGTTCACCACCGAGAGCTTGATCAGCCGGGTGAACAGGTTGTCCTGTGCGTACTCGACTAAGTACACCGCCGAGAGCACTCCCAGCGGCAGCGAGAACAGCATTGTCCCGACAACCAGCAGGATCGTACCGACAATGGCCGGGAAGATCCCGCCGGCTTTCATCCCTTGCCGCGGGGCGGCCGTGAGGAACTCCCATGTGATCGTGCCGGCGCCGTTCAGGACGATGTAGAGGATGACCAGCAGAATCGGCACGACGATGGCCAGTGTCACGACCCCAAGGACGGAGAACGCGATATGCTGGCGGATCCTGGCTCCGTTCATTTCCTGGCCCTCCGCAGAAACAGGTCGGCAATGAAGTTGACCGCGAACGTGATGGCGAACAGCACCAGACCGGCGCCGAACAAAGCGAAGTAGTGCTCGGACCCGCCGACTGTTTCCCCCATCTCTCCGGCGATTGTGGCCGTCAAGGTCCGCAGCGGCAGAAGGATCGACTTGGGCATGACCGGGGCGTTGCCTGTAACCATCAGCACGACCATTGTCTCGCCGACAACCCGGCCGATTCCGAGCATCACAGCGGCCGCGATACCGGACGAGGCGGAGGGCAGGATCACCCGCCACAGGGTTTGCCAGCGGGTGGCGCCCAGGCCGAAGGCGGCCTCGCGATACGCTCTCGGTACTCCCACGATGGCGTCCTCGGAGATGCTGATGATGGTAGGCAGGGCCATGAAGGCCAGCAGCAGACTGCCCGTCAGGCCGCACATCCCGGTCGAAAGACCGAACGTGTTCCGCAGGAAGGGGCCCAGCCAGATGATCCCCAGGAAGCCCAGCACCACGCTCGGGATCGACGCGAGGATCTCCACCAGCGATTTGAGGACGTGCTTGACGGGTGCGGGGGCAACCTCGGCGATGAACATGGCCGCACCGACACCCAGGGGCACACAGATCACAATGGCCCAGAAGGTCACGAGAACAGACCCGATCAGCAGCGGCAGCACGCCGAACTGCGGCGGCTCCGAGATCGGTAGCCATTGGCGCCCGAACAGAAACCGGTCCAGCGGATACGCGCGAAACAGCGAAAGCGAGTCCCTCAGCAGAAACAGGAAGATGAGGAACACGAAGACGACGACCGCCAGGCCGCTGAGCTTGATACACCGCTCAATGATGAATTCACCGAATCTCCTGGGCAACTGTCGCTCCTGCCGGTACGAATCCCGTTTTCATGAACTGTGTCTGGCCCACGGGGCCCAACGTGAAGTCGATGAACAGCTTGACGACGCCCTGAGGCTCGCCGTCGGTGTACAGGTACAGCGGCCGGGAGAGCGGATAGGCCTTGCTGACTACATTCTCCACCGTCGGTGGGTAAAACCCGTCGCTCGCCCCGTTGGCCCCGGCGCTGGCGTCGCTCGCAGTCCGGGTCTTTCCAACCCGCACCGGCTTGGTCCGGTCGGACAGATACCCCATGCCCAGGTATCCGATGGCGGCCTCGTTGCTGGCCACCTCCTCCACAATCGCCTGGGAGCTGGTCAGCAGCAGCGTCTCCTTCGAGAACTCCTCGGTGCTGTCCTTCTTGCCGAGCTGGATGATCTCCTCCTTGAAGTACATATGCGTGCCGGAGCTGACCTCTCGCGAGAGGGTCACGATGGGCAGGTCCTTGCCGCCGAGCTGTTGCCAGTTTGTGGCCTTGCCCGTGAAGATGTCGTGCAGGTCCTGAATGTTCATTCGGTCGATGGGGTTGTTCCGGTTCACGATAACCGCGACACCGTCGTAGGCGATGACGAACTCCATCGGGTGGACCCCGCGCTGCTCGGCCATCGCGATTTCTTTGGCCTTCATCTCGCGTGAGGCCGTGGCGATGTCGGTGGTCCGGTTGATCAGCGAGGCGATCCCAACCCCGCTGCCGCCTCCGGTGACGGCGACAAACACATGCGGGTACTGCTTCATGAACTCTTCGGCCGTCTCCTGCATGGCGTTGACGATGGTGTCGGACCCCTTCGTCTGGATGAACCCCTGGGGCTCGTCCGGGTCTACTGTCTCGCCGCAGCCGGCCAGGCAGACGGCCACAAGCAGGAGCACGATGAGAATCCCTCTCTTCAGTTCCCCATCCCTGCGATGACCGCGATGGTCAGGTACCGCCTCTGGCGAGAGCCATATCTTCGACCTGTTGTCTATCGTGAGGTTCTTCACGAATCTTCCTTGAGAGTCAGATCGTGGTCAGCCTTCGTTCGCGGTCGCCGGCCGGTCCATGAACCGATATCCGACCCCTCGAACCGTCTCGATGTATTTCGCGCTGGCGCCGAGCTTCCTTCGAAGAGAGACAATCTGTACATCCACGGCCCGGTCCGTCACGAGATAGTCGCTGTCATGGATGGAATCGACGATCTGATAGCGCGTAAAGACTCGTCCAGGCCTTCTGGCCAGTGTGTGAAGGATGTTGAATTCCGTCAAGGTCAGACTGACGGGCTGGTCGTCGACGAGGACCTCGTGGCGGCTCGGATCAATGGTCAGATTGTGCACCTTCACCAGAGCCTGCTCATCACTCTCCTCCCGCTGCCTGCGGAGGAGCCGGCGCACACGGGCTACCAGCACCTTGCCGCTGAAGGGCTTGGTTACGTAGTCGTCGGCGCCCAGCTCCAGACCGGCAACAATGTCCGCCTCTTCGCCTTTGGCGGTCAGCATCACCACAGCGATCTGCTGGGTCTTGGGGTCGGCCTTCAACCGCCGGCAGACCTCCAGTCCATCCATTCCCGGCAGCATCAGATCGAGAACGATCACATCAGGTGTCTTGGCAGAGACACGACGCAGCGCCTGTTCCCCCGTTTCACACGTCAGGACATGATAGCCCTCCCGACGGAGGTTCAGCTCGACCAGCTCGCGAATGTCCTCTTCGTCGTCCACCACCAGAATCGTCGGCTTTGCCATCACTGTCTCCCAAACCGCAGGGCCGGCCTTGCCAACAAAGGCCGATTCATTGTCGATGATTATACGGGACCACCGCACAGACGACCCGGAAGTTTTGTCGGGAGGCGAAATACCGCTCTGCAATGGGGTGAGAATGCCGATCCTAACACAAACTTAACAAGAATCTAACCCTCGGCTAACCCGCGTCTAATCCCGCTCTAACGCCCAAGCCATATTCTTGCCCGTCCAGCCTGCCGTCTGTGGAAGTTCAGACGCCGCCGGCCGGAATGGAGCGGGTCGCTTGAGACCTTCTCAGAGGTGCAACCATGGATAGCATGCTCAGAGACGGCCTATGTGTCGTGGGTGTGTTGTACCTGTTGCTGCATCTGTGTCGCTCGATCGGATCGCTGCGGCGCATTAACATGCGAAGTGCAACACAGTAGGTTGTGACAGTCCCCCGTCACACGGGCTCGGCGTCACCTGAGACACCGGGAGGTGGAGCAAGAAGCGGTGTACGCGAACCGTCGTCGGATCCGCGGTCCGCGAAACAAGCGGCGTGCTACAACGCGGGCAGGGTCCTCTGCAAGGGCTGTGTTGGGGGCGGACTGGTGGGGGGTCAACAAGGGTTTTGTGAGCCAGTGCACCGCGGAGGTCCGAACCATCCTGGGCGGGCCGACCGGTGGATCCGTAGCGGAGAACCGCTGCGGTGGTGTGAGGGACTCATCCTGGGCATCCGGACCTCGGGCCAAGCCGTGAATCATCGCGGCGCAGGCAAGAACGCAACGGACAGACGCCCGCCACATTCCTGAACGCCGGCTGGGACTTCGTGGGCGAGACGATCAATGGCACGGAAGACATCTGGTGGATTGAAGAAGGCAAGGGCTATCCGCGCCTGTGGTGAGAGCTCGACAATGGATGATTGACGATTGAGGATTGGTGTGGGCCGGTTCGGCGGGGCGGATGTCATTTCGACTCAGGGCGAAGCCCGCGCGGAGAAATCTGGCCGAGGATAAGGCAATAGCCCGTTCGCAGCCGGATTCCTCCACTGCCCCATTCGACTTCACTCAGGGCTAAAGGCTGGGCTCCGGTCGGAACGACAAAGTCGATTCCAACCCCCGTGACGGTCTACCTACAGACATCAAGTGCACCCAGGACCTGATGTCTGAGTCGTCATTTGGGCTTGACAAGAACGGTTTCTGTGGTAGGATTGACGGTAAGTATTTTGCGGATTGGAGCCATTGGTTGACGGCAGATATTCCCGAGCCGTTGCATCATGGTGGAGGTGGGAAAATGCGAATCTCGATCACCACTCTCAGTATCCTCTTGTTGACGGGCATGACCGCTAGCACGGTGGCCATCCCGGGAACCTGGTTCCTCGACGGCGTTGCTCCTGACAGTGGCTGGCGGGACGTCAACAAGAGCGAAACCGACGACGATGACGACTACCTGTGCTGGGCCGCCGCCGCCGCCAACATATTGGACTGGGGCGGGTGGAATGCCTCGTTCAGCACAGCCGACGCGAAGTTCGAGAACTTCAAGTACTACTGGTCCGATCAGGGCAGTTGGCCCAGGTATGGCTGGGATTGGTGGATCACCGGCAACGAACCGCCTGCCCGCGAGGGCTGGGCGCAGGTCGAGGTCCCGGGAGGAGGTGCCTATTTCCCGGCTACCAACTTCAACAACGTCTCTTCCCTGTGGGGCTTTGACAATTCCGAGCCCGGTATTCTGGACATGGTTGCCGTTGAAAGTTACCTCCGCAACGGCACGGGGGTGTCGATCGGCGTGCGCAATCTGGGCTTCCACCATGCCCTGACCGTCTGGGGCGTGGACTACGAGACTGACTTCTATACCAACCCGTATCGGTACACAGGGTTTTGGGCCACCGACTCGGACGACAACGCCACCCGGCTCAGTCATTTCACGCTCAGCTACATTGAGGAGGGGGTTTTTGTCAGCGATGTCTGGTGGGTGCAAAGCGATGATAACGAGATGTTCTATGGCTGGATTACCGGTGTTCAAGGCCTGAGAAGATGGGAACCTCAACTCTACCCCGGGCCAGGTAATCTTCCTCTTCGTGTCCTGGTGCCGGGGATAGAGACGTACGAGATCTATCCAAGGATCGATCAACAGGTGTTCTATGCTGTCGTCGACGTCCATCCCGACATGCCCCTGGACCCTCAGCCTGTACCAGCGCCAGCAAGTTTGATTCTGGCCGCGGCTGGACTCTCACTGGTACTGCGCTACAAACGCCTGTGGGGCTGAGATTCGGCCGCCGACCCTCGCCGCAGATCGGCCTCGGCGTGCAATTGCCTTCCCTGTAACCTAAGGATTTGGGGTCTCAGGATTTGGGGAGGATTTGCGGTCAGGCCTTTCGATAATCATTAACAGATCACCTGCACCTGCGACCCCTCCGGCCGGCGGATCGCCAAGGACGTCGATAGCGAGGTGACCAGGTACGGCGCAGCCTGCGCCGTTCGATCCCGAGGCAGATCGTGACTGAGGGCAGGCTCTTTCTGCATGATCGAAGTGGGCGAGCGGCGAGGAGGTGCGGGTGTTCGAGGAGATCGTGTCTATCGATCCGATGGACGGCGAAACGGCTGCCCAGGTTCTGGTCTCGAGGTTTCAGACCACACGCTCCAACTCAACCGCTCCTTGCCGCGTCTGGCGGTTGGTGGAGACTCCCTGAGGGACGCGTCGCTCTATCGTGCAGGGCCAGCAGACCTGCACTCGCCGGCGGCTTGTTCGCGATAATGCACCAGGACTTGCCGTCGGTCAGCTGCGAAGCCATGTGTCTTGCCCCTGATCTCCTTGCAGAACGGGCCCGTCTTGTGTAGTATGAAGAGCACTTTCCCGCCGAGCACATCTACGGCGAAGCGGGGTAAGATGCAGTGTCGCGCCAACGTAGCTCAACGGTAGAGCTCTGGTTTTGTAAACCAGGGGTTGTGGGTTCGAATCCCACCGTTGGCTTTCAAAACCGCGTTCTCGATAGCGCCAGTGGGGGTGTCGCCTGTCGAGGCCTGTACATGAGTGTCCTTGCCTGCGTAAGAAAACGGCAAGTTTTCCGCCAAGTCAAATCGGGCGTCTACATATTTCCCGTCTGTTCCTGTCGCCTTTTGTGATTGACGGTCTGGCGTGGTCAGATCGGGCAGCTTGGCGACTGCCGCCGCTTCCTGTCCCCGGAAGATGTGCGTGTACCGACTCATCGTCAGGTTGATATCCGAGTGCCGCATGATCGCCTGCGCCACCTTGGGGTGAACGCCATTGGCGGCCAGCCAACTGCCGCACGTATGCCTCAATGAGTGGAAGTCGCGATAGCGACCCGCGTCGTCGGTGTATGGGATGCCGGCATCGGCCAGGTCCGCCTCGATCATTTTGGAGGTCTTGTCTGTCAGTTGTTTGTAGCGGCCCCCGAACGCCTTGGCGTTGGGCGTCTTGCCCGCAAAGAAGGCTTTCAGGTCTGCTGCCGTCTCATCGCGAAGCGGCAGGACATCTTCTCGTCGTCGCTTGCTGTATCCGGCCACGACGGTCACCGTGTTGTTCTCGAAGTCGAACGACGAGACCTTCAGGCTCCGCAGTTCCTTTCTTCGCAGTCCGGTCTCGACCGTGAGGCGGTAGAGCAAGGCCCGCTCGGCCCCATCCATGCCGTATCGCTCCGGCCCGTTCAGCGTTGCCACCAACAGGCGTCGCACCTCATTGACCTCAAGGGCTATTCGGTCGTGCCGGCGGTCTACGCGGACGTTCTGGGGCTTCAGGTGAGCAACCGGCGACTCGGTGGCGCGCCGGTTCTGCACCATCCACCGAGAGAACTGTTGGAGGGCTTGGAGATAGAAATTGCTCGTCTGCACCGAAAGGCCACTGCCCCGTAGACCGGCAAGATATTGCTCGACCCTGTCGGCGCGGATGTCCGACCACATCTTGAAACCGCACGCAAGAACGATCCGTTCTACTCTTGAGCTGACGGTCTGCGCGTGCATGGCAGTGTTGCCCTTGGCGAGCAGGCTCTTCCGAAAATCTACAAGGTGTTCGTTCAGCGACTTGCCCGCAGCGGCGCGCGTCGGATCGAGCAGGCCGATTTCCACGAAGCGTTCCATCAGCCTGGCCGGTATTCGTTCCAGCCACCGCGTCAACTCGGCATCGGGTTGTTGCCCCACCGCCCGGCAGTTTATCAGCTTCTCGATCTGCATGCCGAACGCACGGGAGCGGCCCTTGTCGGCAAAAGCCGGAAACCGCCGGAGAATCTTCAGGTGGTCGCGCATCTCGATCCACCATTTCTTGACCTTGCGCTGGCGTCTCGTCTTCTTGTCCTTGTACGTTGGCTTAAACAGCCGCATGTTGATCTTCTCCCTTCATGGTGACCCACACCTCGCGTCGAGGACAGCGGGCCTTGACCCAATCCATCAACTCGAACCTGCTCCACAGAGTACGCTTTCCAAGACGGATCGGCAAGGGTCCGAGTTCGCCCGACGAGTGCATGGCCCAGACAAACCGCTCACCAATGTCCAGGAGTCTCCCGACCCCCTTGGCCGATAGCAGCAGAGCATTCACATTATCGTCCGGTCCGTTATCCATCATCTACTCGTTCTTGACCCCCCTCACCGCGACGTTCACGTTCAGTTCGGCCCCGGCAGCCTGCTGGCGTCTCATCTGCTCGCAGGCGTCATGTGCTTCGTCTACCGTCCGGCATAGGGCAAACGGCACGTAGCCGCTTGACCAACCCTGGCGGACCTGTAGTTCGTTCATCTCCAGGACGTCTGCCAGTTGGGCCACGTGGTACGTAGTGACGCCATTGCCATCGACCATCGCTTCGGCCACCCAAAGGTCGCCGAGGGTTTCCGGCAGGCCCGCCGCCCGGAGATTCTCGATGCCCAACTGTCTTGGGGAGTTCAGATATTCGGTTTCGTTCATGACTTTTCTTTTCTCAGAATGATTCCATGTTCCTCGAACGTCAGTCCCGCTGTCAGGTTGAAGGCCAGCCGCAAGCCCGTTCCCGGCGCTCTGGCCTTCTCGATGTAGATGGTCTGGTTGTGCCCAACCTCCATCCGGCCCAGAGGGCTCTTGGTCAAACTCGTCTTCTTGTCGTGGCGCATGATCTGCAAAACGCAATCGGAGAACCGCCCGTAGGCTGCCGATCCGGCCACCTTGTCGGGTGTGCCCTCGTCTGCGCCCTTCACCAGGTGGGTCACGAGAATGATGCTGCATTCATGGTCAATCGCTGCCCGCTTGACGCGTCGCACGAACGCAGGGTCCGCTACCCACGGCTGCCCCTTGCGGACCGCCGCCGAAACAGGGTCGATGATGATCGCCCGCCGTCCGGCTTTGGCTTCCGCCTCGACCCAGGCCGCCAGGTCGTCGAGCGTCTCAAGGC
>DAOTJE010000046.1:0-31657 GCA_035448545.1 Sedimentisphaerales bacterium
TTTGGCTCCCCGAGTAGGGCTCGAACCTACGACCTAGCGGTTAACAGCCGCTCGCTCTACCGATTGAGCTATCGGGGAAAATACCCAGGCCTTGGGACAGCGCCCAAGGCCTGGGACTGATTATCGTCATTCAGCATAAGGATTTCAACAAGTTTGTCAAGATTTCTGTAGGGCGGCCGATAGGAAAGCCAGGGCCGCGCTGGACAAGCGTCCGGCCGCCGGGTAACTTACCCGATTTATGTATCTTTCGTCGGGAGGTCCGTGGCCTTGCGGACGGGTGCCGGGTCGTTCCTGCACCGCCGTTCGGTGACGACGTAGAATCCAGGGAACATGGGATCGCAATGGCGCATCTTGATTTTTTATGGGAACCGTCTGGAATCATTCGTTTCATAGGTTATCTATCGCATGGCCAGAGACATACTTAGCGTGGGGGAGTTCACCATCATCCGGCGCATCGGCAACGGCGCCCGCAGCACGATCTACCTGGCAACCGATGAGGAAGATGGCAGCCTGGTCGCCCTGAAACGCGTTATCATCGAGCGCCCCGAAGACCACCGGGTGATCGAGCAGACCGAAATGGAGTACAAGGTCGCAAAGGAGATCGACCACCCCTACATCCGTAAGTGTTACAAGCTGCAGAAGATACGGAGTATGTTCAGGGTCCGAGAACTGATCCTGAGCATGGAGCATTTCGACGGAAAGACCCTGGAGGAGACCACGACGTTGAGCCTGGGCGACGTGCTGCTGGTGTTCCGCATGGTGGCGATGGGCCTGAACGCGATGCACCAGCGGGGTTTCGTCCACTGCGACATCAAGCCGAACAACATCCTGATCAACAAGACCGGTTCAATAAAGATCATCGACCTGGGCCAGAGTTGCCGGATCGGCACGATCAAGTCGCGCATCCAGGGCACGCCGGACTACATCGCACCCGAGCAGGTCAAGCGCAAATCGTTGACCCCCAAGACCGACATCTTCAACCTCGGCGCTACGATGTACTGGGCCCTGACCGGTAAGAATATCCCCACCCTGATCCCCAAGAAGCAGAAGACCGTGGGCCTGTACGAGCCGCAGAAATGCCTGGCGCCACACGAACTGAAGTCGCAACTGCCGGTGCCGCTGTCCATGCTCGTCATGGACTGCATCAAGAACGACCCCGCCGAACGCCCGTCCAACATGGTGGACATCATCTCCGGCCTTGATGCGATGATCCACAGCATTTTCGGCGACAAGATCAAAGTGAACCGAAATGCCTCAAACAACCATCGATCTGCTCAATAAGGGGGTCATGGCCAACCGGACCGACCGGTTCCGACGGGGCAATGTCGTCCATCTGCCGGACAGGGGCTCGGTGGTGATCGGCGGGGACATCCACGGACACCGACGCAACTTCGAGCGTCTGGTCACCTACGCCGACCTGGCCGACCACCCCGAGCGGCACATCGTGCTCCAGGAGATCATCCATGGGGGTCCCGAAGACGACACGGGAGGTTGCCTGTCGTACCAGTTGCTCTTCGACGTCATCCGCTACAAGCTCAGCGACCCGGACCGTGTCCACCTGGTCATGGGCAACCACGACACCGCGTGCATCAGCGGCAGCGATGTCATGAAGAACGGCAAAGAGATGAACCGGGCGATGAGTTCGGCCCTGGACCGTGAGTTTCCGCACGCCAGCCGGGAGGTGAAGCTGGCGATCCGCCAGTTCCTGTTCTCACAGCCTCTGGCGGTGCGTTGTGCGAACCGGGTGTGGATCTCGCATTCTCTTCCAGCCGACCGGTTTGTCGAGCTCTTCGACACGGGGGTCTTCGGCCGCGAGTTGCGACCGGAAGACTGCGAGAAGCCCGGCCCGGCGTACCTGCTGACCTGGGGCCGGCGGCACAGCCAGGCGGCGCTCGACCGACTGGCCGAGCGGTTCGATGCCGACCTCTTTGTCCTGGGCCACCAGGCGCAGACGCACGGCTGGTGCCAAGCGGGCAAGAACCTCATCATCCTCGCCTGCGATCACAACCACGGGTGCCTGGTCGAGGTCGATCTGACCCGGCCCTGGACCGCCGGGGAGCTGGCCGACCACATCGTGCCCCTGGCCTCGATCCACTGAGGACGACGGGCCCCACAGAAAAGTCTGGCGTCCGGCGGGCCATTGACCTATCGTAACCGCGAAGCAGTCGTTCCCGGCGGCAGGGGATCGCTGCATCGTTTACTTTTTCGGAAAGCATCCGATTCGAGATGAATTGGTACTACTTCATAGCCTGGCTGGTGGTCGGCGTGCAGGTGCTCTTCATATATTACGCCGTGCGGAACTACCGGTATGCGCTTCTCAAGTACGACCGAAAGGCAGGCGCCGTGTACAAGCCGCCGGTCGCCCTGATCGTCCCCTGCAAGGGGCTCGATCCGCACTTCGACGCCAACATCCGCTCGCTGCTGTGCCAGGACTATGAGAATTATCGGGCCTATCTGGTCGTTCAGGAGCCGTCCGATCCGGCCTACGCCGGGCTCTGCAAGATACGAGACGAACTGAAAACCCACGCCCACGGACCACCCGTGGAGATTCTTGTGGCGGGGCCCTCCGCGGCATGCAGCCAGAAGATACACAATCTCCTCTACGTGATCGACCGCCTCGACGACGACGTCGAGGTCCTGGCCTTCGCGGACTCCGACGTCTGCGTGCGCAGCGACTGGCTGGCGCGTCTGGTCCAGCCGCTGCGAAGGCCCAAGCGAGGCGTCACCACTGGCTACCGGTGGTTCGTCCCCACGCGGAACAACCTGGCGACGCTGGGCCTGTCGGCGATCAACGCCAGCGTCGCCCAGATGCTGGGCAACAGCCGCTTCAATCAGGCGTGGGGCGGCTCGATGGCGGTGCGTTTCGCGGACTTTCGCCGCCTCGGCCTGCCGGAGATCTGGAAACACACACTCAGCGACGATCTGTCCCTGAGCAGAGCGATCAAAAAGGCCGGAATGGTCGTCACGTTCGTGCCGGCCTGCCTTGTGGCTTCGTACGCGTCGATGAACTGGTCGCGCCTGTCGGAGTTCTGTCGACGGCAGTTTCTCATCACGCGGGTGTACGCGCCGCTGACATGGATTCTGGGCCTGCTCAGCAGCGTGGGGTCCGTCCTGAGCCTGTGGGGTACGGCGGCCGTAGCCCTGTACGCGGCCCGCATCGGCGCGCCGCACACGACGTTCTTCGTCGCCGTTGCGGTGCTCTGTTTTGCCGCCCAACTCATCCGGGTCATGCTGCGTCAGTCGATGGCATCCCGCCTGCTGAAGGACCACGCGCACCGGCTCCGGCCGGTCATCGTCGCCGACGGGCTGGGCTTCTGGTTCTGGTCGCTGCTGCTGCTGATCTTCATCCTGTCCTCCGCCTTCGGACGCACCATCCGCTGGCGGGGCATCCGCTACCGCCTCCTGAGCCCCACCGAGACCGAAGTCCTCGGTTCGTAGCAGGGGCGAATAATCATTTGCCCCTACGGGCACAAGGTGAACGGTTACTTCCCGATGCAGGTAAGCTTGCCGGCGGTACGGACGAAGAGGCGGCCGTCGGCGATGGCGATGGACGCCTGCACGGGTCCGTCCTGCATGTCGAAGCGATGGAGGATCTTGAATTCCTCGTCGCCGGCAGACAGCACGATCGCTTCGCTGTCCTCGTTGATGCAGTAGAGCTTGCCGTCGGCGGCGGTCAACGAGGCGCGCCACGGCCCGCCTCCGCCGATCTTGCCCTGCCACCGGGTACGTCCGGTCTTCGGATCCAGACACGTCAGGACCTTGCCGCGTTCCCCATCGAGGACGTAGAGGCTGCCACGATAGAACAGCGGCGTGGGGACATCCGGCGTCGCACGGCCGAACGTCCAGGCGATGTGATCCGGCGAAAGCAGGCCGCGGCCGCCGGCCTTGATCGCGAACAAATCGTTGCCCCCGCGCGGCTGGACGCCGAAGATCATCCCCGCGCCGGTGACGACCGAGGGAATCAGGCGCCAGCGCGTGTCCCGCCGGCCCGTTGCATAGCAGTAGCGCCACAGCTCGGCGCCGGTAGCGGGATCGTGGCCGGTGACATAGTCGGCGCCGGTCAGGACGATCTCGGTCCGCTCGCTGCCCTGAAACGGGATGGGTGTCGCGTACGAATCGAGCGATTCGTCCTGGGCGTCGCTGGCCCGCACGTGCCTCCAGAGCGTCTTTCCCGTCGCCGGATCGACCGCCAGCAGATACGACTCGAACGGCTCGCCCGCGCGCGGCTCCCGCCAGGCCCTCTCCCGCCGCAGGACCGGGATGTACAGCTTGCCATCGAACGCCATCGGACTGGAGCCGTAGCCGAACTGGCTGGTGATATTGCCATAGTCGGCCTCGATGTTCCGCGACCACACGACGTTCCCGTAGAAGTCCAGGCCCGCCAGGTCGCCCGAGCCGTAGAGGAAGAACACGTGCTTGCCATCCGTCGTCGGCGACGGCGTCGCGAGGTTGTTGCGTGGAACGTTGCGGCCCGATTTGCCAATCGCGGTGGACCACAGTTGCCGGCCCGTCCGGGCGTCGAAGCACAAGGCCAGCAAGTCGTCGCCGCCTTTAACGGGCGAGCTGACGAAGACCTTGCCCTCCCAGACAGCCGGGGTCGAGGCCGCCGGGCCCGGCAGCGGCGCCGTCCAGACGACGTTCTCCGTGTCGGTCCAGGAATCGGGCAGACCCTGCTCGTCGGCCGAGCCGTTGAAGTGCGGCCCACGCCAGTTGGGCCATGGCCCCGCCGGTGCGACCTGCAAACTCAGAAAGACCGTGACGGCTGTCGCGATAACCCATCTTCCGAACGTCATACCTGCTTCTCCATCAAGCGCCGCGGGAATCGTGCCCGCGTTTCAAGAGCAATCCGCCCTCCGCCCAGAGCCGGAGCGTGCCATACGGGCCGGCGGGAAGGTCAATTCTCCTGCCGAGCCCCCACAGGCCGCACATGCCTGACGACATGGACGAGCCCCAGCCCCATTCTATTGCCCGACCATAGCAGAAAATCGCCACCCTTTCGAGCGAAAACACCTGAGCCGACGACCCGGTCCGTTGAAACCGCCCGCGCCGCCCAGGTATCATACCCTGCGAATCAGGCGCAGGCGGGGATCTTCTTTTGCCTCTGCCGGGTTCGGCGGACAAAGCGGCAACCAAGCGTCAAGAACGCGATCAGAGGAAAGATACATATCTGGATACAGTATGTTATCTTCAGGAGATGATGTCATGAGAAGTCACGGTCTTGGGCTGGGCTGTCTGGCGGCGGCGTTGCTGCTGACCTCGGGCTGCTACACGCGGTTCAGTCCGCAGTGGACGCGCCACGAGATTGAGCGGCAGACCGGCGCCGCGCCGCACGATGCGTTCGAGTTTCAGCTCGACGGGGCGACGATGGACCTCGCGAAGCTGGCTGCCTCCCGCGCTGGCGGCGAAGGCGGCTACCTTGCGGGGCTGACACGAATCGATCTGGCGGTCTTCGAACTGCCGTCCGGCGGGCCATTCGACCTCGGCCGCATACCGCAGAAGGGCTGGGACAAAGTCCTCCAGGCCCGGGAAGGCTCGTTCAACCTGCTGGTCCTGGTGCGCACGGGCGGCCGCTCGCTGCGCGACCTGGCGGTCTTCGCGCAGGGCGAGAACCAACTGCTCTACGGACGCCAAAAGGGCCGCCTCGCACCTGATCTGCCGGCTACGCTCCAGAGCGTGCTGCGGACGGCGGGCCTGGCGGGCCTCAAAGAGCACCTGCTCTCCGCCACCCACGACAGCCAACCGCCTCCGTCCCCCTGATCGCCACCAGCTCATTCCCAGCGGAGGGCGTGGAGTCCTTCTTCGGTGCGGATGAACTTCACGGTGCCGTCGTTGAGCAGGACGCAGCCGCCATTGGGATCGTGGTTGTCGAACGTGAACAGCTCCGCACCACAGGCTCAACGGTATCACACGACCACCCATTGTCAAGCGGCCTGTGCTTCTACCCAAGCAGGAAAGAACCTCCACGAGATACGGGCGAAGCCCACCCGAGCGACCGGCGACGGGATACGGTGATTTGACAGCGGATTTGCGCTGCGGGAAGAACGCGATTTCGTACCAAACACGCAACGGGCAAACGACAAAATGAGAGGGACATTGAGAAATTTTTTACTACTGACGCAGCAAGGACTTATGGCTGGCGGGAGGCCGAAAAGAGGCGATTTTTTCGTCCCAAACATGCAACACCATCCTTTTGTAGAGGGCGGACGTTCCGCTCTCCCGAGCCGGGGCGTATGGGAAGGGCAGCGCGGAGGCTGGAGACGAAGGCGTGTCGTCGAAGGCCAGATGCTGTCGCTGCTGCGTTTACGCCGGCGCGCTGCGCGACGGAACGCGGACGCTGGCGATCTGCGCGAACACCCCGGAGGCCCCGGGGCAGATCGTGCGGATCGACCTGTCCGGCTGCTGCCGCAACTTCCGCGCCAAGGGCCAGCGCAAGGCGCGGGCGGTGCCGCCGGAGCCGCCCAGCGACGAAATCCGCTACATCCCCCTGACCCAGGGCAGGTACGCGATCGTCGATGCCGCCGACTACGAATGGCTCAGCCGGTACAAATGGTATGCCTCGCAGATGCGCTGCGGGCTCTGCTACGCCGCGACCAACATCGACGGCAAGACTGTCTTCATGCACCGGCTCATCCTGAACGCGCCCAAGGGCAAGGTCGTGGATCACATCGACGGCAACGGATTGGACGACCGGCGCGCCAACCTTCGCCTGTGCACGTCGCGCGAGAACGCGCGAAACCGCCGGAGCAGGAAAGGAACGACGTCGCAGTTTCTCGGCGTCTTCCGGCGGACAAGTGTACCCGACAAATGGTTCGCCAGGGTCGCGTGCGGCGACAACAGAGTGTACCTCGGTCCCTTCGACGACGAAGTCGAGGCAGCCCGCGCGCGGGACCGCGTCGCGATCAAGCTGCACGGCGAATTCGCTTCGCTGAACTTCCCGGAGGAACGGGATGCGCCGGCTACTGACGGAACCGCCGCACCGTCGGCTTAGACCCCGTCGTGTGCATCAGTCCACGCCGTCGTCGGGGTCCTCCTGCGGCTCCTCGACCTTGTTGAGCGGGCAGGTCCACAGGTAGACCGTGTGACTGATATAGGTGCCGTCGCCGGTGACCTGCACCACCTGGTCGGGCTTGACGCCGCGCATGTCGAAATCGTGCGAGACGATACGCGAGCCCGGCTTGAGTTTCTCCAACTGGGGAATCAGCTTGACGTTCAGGCTGGGCAGCAGGTACAGCGTCACGACGTCGGCGCCGCTCAGATCGAGCGTGAAGATGTCCTTCTGCTCGATGGTAACGAGGTGGCCGACGCCTTCCTTGCGGACGTTTTCGAGCGATTCGGCGACGCGCTGCGGGTCGATGTCGTAGCCGAAGGCCTTGCAGCCGAAGCGCTTGGCGGCGGTGACGACGATGCGCCCGTCACCGCAGCCGAGATCGTAGACAACGTCGCTCTGCTTGACCTGGGCCAGCTCCAGCATCTTATCGACGACGACCATCGGCGTGGGCACGTAGACGACGTCGGGCTTGCGATTGGGCACGGCGGGCGGACGCGTGTCAACCTTCGTCAGCGAGATGCCGTCCAGCGCCGGCTCGATCTTGGTCAGGTCCAGCCCGAACGCCTCCAGGATCGTCGGCGCCACATCCTGGCGGCGTCCGTCGCGGTAGACTGCCCGGTTGTCGGTCGCCAGAAACAGCGGCGGCGCGACCTCAGCCTGGCCCCGCCGGTAGTTCAGGCCGGTGGTGACGTAGAACTGGGTCTTGTCGGCCAGCCCGAGGGCCTGGAGCTTGTCGGCGATCTGCCCGGTCCAGCGGTCGAAGGAAACCAGAGGTTCGCCGTTCTGCTGCGGGTTCGTGCCGGAGGCGGCGGCATCGCGGGCCAGGTGCACGAAGAGGAAGAAAGGCCGGTCTTTGTACTTGTCAAGCAGCTCGACGGCCCGGCCGCCGATCGTCTCGTCGCGTGGCAGGCCATCGGCCCAGACGTCCGGGAGCGCCGGACGCATCGCCGCCGGAGCGCGCTGCCCGGCGATCAGCCCGATGGTGACAAACTTGTCGGCGCCGAAATGACTCTCCAGGCGGTCGAAGACGGTGGCGCCCTTCGGAACCGGCGGCTGCTCGGCGCCCGCGGCCTGCCTGGGCAGATAGCCGGCCAGCAGTTGCGTCCAGGCCGTCTCACCGTTGCCGCCGCCCTCGACATCGATCTTGACATAGACGCCGCGAGCGATGAGCTTCTGCAGGTTGGGCAGCTCCTTCTGCGCCAGAGCCCGATCGACGCGCTCGCGGGCGGCTCCGTCCCAGTCGATGAGAACGACGTTCCGCGGCGGCGCGCCCGCGACAACCATCGGCGACAACGCCGTCAGAACACTCGCAAGAAGCGACCAACGAATCATCGTGCTTCGCATAGCCAACTCCTCTCAAAAGGCCCCGCCTTGCAGGGACACCATCCCCAAGCTTGCGCTTGAGGCGGCCACCCGGCGAATCCGTGCACCGTACACTTTCACGCTACCCAGCGCAGGTCTGCACCGTCAATAGGGAAAACGCCGTGGGGTGGCACTACGAACGGCCCTGGAAGCGGCAGGCCCGCTCGTAGTAGTGCCGCACCGCCGAATCGTGGAAGGCGGCCAGGCCGCGTGCGTTGCGCAGGCGCACGCCGTCGAGGGTCCGCGCCCGGGAGAGAGCCACGTACACGTGACCGGGAACGAAATTGACGTGCGAACCGTCGATATTGACGACGTCGAGCGTCATGCCCTGGGCCTTGTGAACCGTCAGAGCATACGCGGGGACGATGGGATATTGCGCAACCGTGAACTTGACTTCTTCCTTGTCCTTGCGGGAATTCCACACCAGTTCCTGGAACTCCAGGGGGTTGAGCCGACGGGTACCGAGCCCGTTGCGGTCGAACTCGACGTCGATCCAGTACGGCATCTCGGTGCCCGGCTCGTACTCGGTGCAGATATCGACCACGGTGCCCAGGTCGCCATTGACCAGGTCCTCGTGATTCTGGATGCACAGGACCCGCATCTGCTTTTTGATCTGGAGGGTGGCCTTGGCCCGCGTGTGGCTCTGGAGCCACTGGACCGCCTCTTCGCGGTCGCCTTTCCTGACTTGGCAGACGCTGTAGCTGGACGGCGCATCGATCTGGTCGATCCGTCTCTGGTTGTGGGCGTCCGCCTGGCGATTGGTGCCGAAGAGGACGGGGTAGTCGGGGTCGAATTCGCGCTGCGTGCGTTCCAGGACGGCGGCATCGACGCGGCCGTGGCGAAGGTCTTTGAGGAATTCGATGAAGTGCGGCTCGGCCTGCCGCAACACCGTCTGCAGGTCGATCAGTTCGAAATCCGCGAACGAGGTGCTGTAAAACGCGAAGTCGGGCAGCCCTTCTTCATTCCTCGGCACGGGCGGAAGCTGGAAGAAATCGCCCACCACCAGGATGCCGGTTTCCGGCTCGACGCGTTCGAGGAACCGGTCGAACGTGACGCGATCGACCATGCTGATCTCGTCGACGACGACCACGTGCGCACGCTGGAGCTTGCGCCGTCCCCACTCTCTCCTGCGACGGGAGTCGGGCATCTCGACGCGGGGCAGCGAGGCGACGGCGTGGAGGGTGGACGGACCCTGGCAGTAGCGCGAATTATGGATGCCCGTCTCGTCGCGCAACTGACAGGCGGCGATGCCCGTGGAGGCCGCCAGGACGACATGCTTGCTGCGCTGGACGAGCTGGTTGGCGATCCGCCGGACCAGCGTGGTCTTGCCGGTGCCCGCGCCGCCGGAGAGGAAAATCCGCCGGCCGGAAAGAAGCCCCTCGACCACGTCCGACAGCAGAACAGGATTCCGCGCATCGTGATACGGATACGGCTGCGGCAGAACGCGCGGCTTCGCGTCGTCTCGGTCGGATTTCTTCGCGGACCTGCCCAAAACGCATGCTCCTCGCAAGGGCGTGCCGGCTACCGGCCGACCGGCCCTCGAACGTAGTCCTGGTACAGGCTCAGAATGTCACGGTCGGATGTCTTGGTCGTGACGACGAATCGCGCGCGAGCGGTAGCGTTGCGACCGGCCTTGACGTCTCGACCGAAGAGCGACGGATAGAGCGAGTAGTGCGTCTCGCCCTCGTACGGCGTCGAAATCGCGAAGCAATCGGTGGCAGGGCTCAGGATGGCGACAGCCAGGCTCATGTCCGCGCTGCGGCGGAAGCAGAGAGGTGCGGCCAGGGGGGGTCGGATCGCCCAGTTGAGCGGATAGGGCTCCTTCGTCCAGCGACCGTCGTGAACGATCGCCAGGACCTTGTCGTCTCGTGGGAACAACTGCCAGTCGCCATCGGATTTCGTCGCCAGTACAAAGCCCGGCTGGCCTTCCCCTTCGGGACCCGCCGCAACATATACGTACGGCGACGCGAGAGTCTTGTCGAAATACGACGCGAGGAAGACTTCGAAGTCATCCAGGTCTTCGTGGGCCTTGACGGTGATCTCCAGATCGAGCATCGCCGGTCCGCTCCAACGATAGACTGCGATCAGCTCGAAGGGCCGGCCGGGCTCGGCAGGGCGCGAAACCTCCACCGCCCCGTCGGGCAGCAGCTTCGACGTGCTCGGCCAGTCCCAGGCCATCGCGCCGTAGCGTTTGTCCGTGGTAAAGATGCGATAGAAGCTGAGGATGCCGGCGCCGGCGTCGAGCCGCATCCCCGAGGGCACGTGCACGACGGAGGCCAGGCCCTGGGCTTTGCCGCCGGGCTGGAGCACGCCGCGAAGGATGCCCGTATCGAACAGGTATTCACCGTTCTCGCCCGGGCGGAAGGCGAGCTCGGCCTTCTCCTCGGCGGCGGACGAGAGTGAACCGAGCAAGAACATTGCGGCGAGAATGCGTACGGATCGGATCGACATGGCGTGATCTCCTTATATCAGTCGAGGCGGAATCGGCCCTGATCCATGAGGGTCCGGCCGTCGACGTAGATGCTCGGCGCGATGATCACGCCGTCCACGTGCGCAGCGCTGTCCCACGTGGCGCCCGTCTTGGCGGGGTACGGACTGCCGAACGCGATGTGGATGCCCGGGAACTTCTCGTCCTGGAGCAGGTTGTAGATCAGCCGGGTCAGGCCGGTGTTGGTGCCGATGGCGAACTCGCCCACGCGGTTGCTGTTGGCATCGGTCTCGAAGACATAGGCGGCCAGCTCCCGGCGGAGTTGCTCGTTGTCGCAGCGCAGGCTCTCACGAATCGCGCAACCGTCGCGAACGTCCACGGTGACGGGCGTCTCGGCCAGCGACGCATAGCGCTCGGTGAAGTAGTCGCCCAGGCAGCCGTCGATCACCACGCGGCCGTCGACCGTCGCCGGCGCGGTGAACACCTCGCCGTCGGGGAGGTTTGTCCAGTGCCGGGGCCGGATGTCCCCATCGCTGATGATCCATTTCAGATTGCGGCTGAACCGGGCGGTGAAATCGCATCCTTTGGCGGTCACGACGCGAATCGCCCTGGCGGTGTGGACGATGTCGTAAACCTGCTTGCTGATCCTCTGGATCTGGAGGTAGTCGCTGCACATGCCGTCGGTCATGATCTGGGGCGTGATGCCGATCATGTGCGCGTGACGCAGCTTCGGGTTCGCATCGACCGCTTTGAGCATGGGCTTTCGGAAGGTCTGGAGCTCGCCCTCGGCGCCCTGGGCGGCGTAGATACTCACATCCGCGTTCCGCAGGGCCTCGGCGATGAGGGAGGGAAAGGCGACGGGCCGGGCCCCGAAGTCTTCCATCAGAAAAAACTGCACCTCGCCGACGATCTTGGCGGCGGCGACGCGCAGCGCCTCGCCGATCGAGAGCGTCGGGCGATCCGTGATGACGACCACGCGCTCGCCCGGCCGGATCCGCAGGCAGTTGTCGATCACCTGCCGGACGCCCTGTTCGATGGTTCCCATGGTGCAATTCTCCTCGGACTCCACATTTCCGATTGCAGACTCGAAAAAAAATCAAATATCAAGAAGCAAAATTCAGAATAGCGGAGTCGCCGCAACGCGGCGATGACTTCCTCAGTTCTGCATTTTGCTGTTTGATCTTTGCATTTCCACAAGATGCTTCTACCGTCCGGTCAGGCGGCGGATCAATGTCACCTCCCGTACATCGTAGGGGGTGCCATCGGGCCGAAGAATATCGTGGAACCAGACGAGTGGCTCCGCGGTGTACGTCTTCGTCCACGAATCCCACGGATAGATCGTCTGCGTCTTGCCGGCGACAAAGCCCCAGTTGTAGGCGCCGATCCGCTGCTGCTGGAGGTACGGCAGGATGTCGGCGAACGTACTGCCGGCAGGACGCGCCATGTACTCGGTGCAGAGGATGGGCCGGCCATATCGCCGCAGCGACTCGACGCGAGTCTTCATCTCGTCCAGATTCCCGTAGCAGTGGAACGTGATGACGTCCGACTGCTCGAGCATGAAGCGGTTCACCTCGCTGAGCTTCTCGTCGTTCGACCAGTCGCCCGCCCAGACCGCGGCGGTGATCGGCTGCGTCGGTCGGGCCGCCCGGGCCCAGGCGAACGCTTTCTTGAGCAGCATCAGGGATAGTTCGGCCTTGTTCTCGGGCTCGAACTTCACATAGGCGGGATCGTTGCGGTTGTCGGGCTCGTTGAAAACATCCCACGCGTGAACGCGCCGGTCCTTTCGGAAGTGACCGACGACACCCTTGATGTAGCCTTTCAGCTCGTCGTGTCGCTTCGGGTCGCGGAGGACCTCCACGCCGGGACTCTGGACCCAGCCGGAGTTGTGGATGTGCGGGATCGGCTCCGGCTGCGGCCCGACCTGCGGATACGGGTCCCAGCAGCCGTCGAGAAGCACGAACACCACGCCGATGTCGTGACGGTCGGCGATGTTGAGGAACTCCTCCATCCGCTGGAGCAGCCCTCGGGCGTGCTGCTTCCAAAGCAGATGGTGCAGATAGACTCGAACGCTGTTGAAGCCGAGCTTCTGTGCCCAGGCTAGCTCCCGGTCGATGGTCTGCGGGTCCCAGGTGTCGCGTTGCCACATTTCGAGCTGATTGACCGCGGTGCTAGGGGTGAAATTGCAGCCCACCAGCCAGGGCATCGCGGCGTACCAGGCGTTGGCCTGCTCGACCGACCATTGCTGTGACGGCCCGGACGACAGCGAGGCACAGCCGACGGCCAGCAGTGCGAGCGTCAGGAGAATCGATCCGATTCGACCCTTCATGGTCCTCCTTTCCCGGAAACGAACGGCGCATCGGTCTACGCGGGTCGATACGAAAACCGCGAGAAGTGCGCCTCACCCTGTCCCGAGGCGAACAGTGCCACGCGGAGCGCATCAAACCCGCCGAAAACGTTGTGATGATAGCCCGAGGTGTCCCACGATCTCTCGAACTTGGTCCACCGCCCGCCCGTCGTACGGAAGTACATCGCGACGTCGTGACGGTCGTTGACTAGGCGAAGCGAGCAGCGTCCTCTGTGCCCCGCCGACAGGTCCATCGTACCGACCGGCCGGCCCAACGCATAGGCGTGGACGCCCTTGGCGACAAGTGAGACACCGGCATAGCACTGCGGGCTGTAGAACAGCAGCAGGCCCGCTTCGACACCTTCGTCGATCGCAACCTCGACCTCGGCCACGTAAGCGTGATCGCCCACCTTGCACGTTACGATGCGCCCTTGCCCCGGGGTGGCGCCTTTGGCCTCCACATGCAGCATCCGGTCGGCCAGCCGATAGTGTCCCGCCGGGGTCTCGCCCCAGAACTGCCAGTGGACACCCAGTTCGCGCGACGAGAATTCGTCCGAGCGTTCGATGCGAACGGGCCGCGACGGGCCGTTCGGTCGCGGGATCGGCCGGGCCCGGTCGATCCCCGGGCGGACGCGGAACCACCCGTCCGGCGTCCATTCCAGAGGCTCCATCATCGTGTGGCGGCCGAGGGTGTAGTAGCCGTTCTCATAGGCGTGGTAGATCAGCCACCAGGAGCCGTCCGGCGCCTCGACGGCGGTCGCGTGCCCGCACGACCACCATTTCTCATCGCGGCCAGCGGTGTGGACGATCGGATTGTGGGGCGAGTACTCCCAAGGCCCGATCGGCGTCCGCGAGCGGGCGTGCACGGTCATGTGCCCCGTCGGCGGTCCGGCGGTGCCACCCTGGGCAACGAGCAGGTGGTAGTATCCATCGCGATAGAAGAGCTTCGGAGACTCCAGACAGACGCACTCGATATGCCAGTCTTCGGGGATCGGCCAGGGCTCGAACACCTGGCGAAGCGGTCCGGCGGTGGACAATCCGTCGGGCGTCAGCTCGACCGCGTACCCGCCGGAGACGTGCAGGTAGCGCTGCCCTTGCGGTGTGGCGATGTGACCGGGGTCGATGTGTGGCAGATCGAGCTTGTGCGGACGGCTCCACGGGCCCTCGATCCGGTCGGCGACAATCACGTGGTTGCCTCCGGCCGTCTCATAATAAATGTAGAAGCGGCCTTCGTAGTACGTCAGATCCGGCGCCGAGATCGATCCGCCATACTCGTGCAGCGCCGAGCGCACCGGTTCCCAGTCCACGAGGTTGCGCGAGCGCCAAATCAGGAACGCCGGACACCAGTTGCCGCCGCAGTGGGTCATGTAATACTCGTCGCCCACGCGCACCACGGTCGGGTCGGGGTAATCGCCGGGCAAGATCGAATTCGTATACGTGGCAGGGTGATCCTCGCCTGCGCAAATCGGACACCGCCCGTGCGGCGTCAGCCCCAGACCCGCCGTGACGCCCACGGCACCGAGAAACTGGCGCCGGCTGAGAGGACTATCCATAGAACCTGCTCCGAGATCGACCCGATGTCACTTGGCGTCTTTGGGAATCGAGCAGGCGACGCGGAAGCCGATGAAATCGATCTGCGGCAGCCACCATTTGCTCTTGGGGATCTGCGGGTCGTTCATCCGCCACCAGTCCTCTTCGAAGGCCCGGGCGGCACAACGCAGATCCGCCGCCGGGCTGTCATAACACCCGCCGCGCGCGACGTGCACCTTGCCTTCCGCCGGACCGGTCGGGTTCTTCGTCGCGGCGCCGGCATAGCCGTTGGGCTGATAAAAGTCGTGGACCCACTCTCGGACGTTGCCCTGCATGTCGTACAGGCCCCAGGCGTTGGGCTTCTTCGTCGCTGTGGCGCCGGGACCGAAATCGGAGTTGTCCTCATACCAGGCATAGTCGCCGAGTTTCTCGGCGTCGCCGGCGGAACCATACGCGGAGGTCGTCCCGGCTCGGGCGGCGTATTCCCATTCCGCTTCGGTGGGCAGACGGTACGGCTTGCCCGTCTTCTGCGCCAGCCACTGACAAAAGGTCATCGCGTTATGCCAGGTCATGCCGATCGCCGGATGCTTGACGCTGTAGCCCATCGTCATGTCACCATAGACGGGGGTCGGGCCGGTGATGGTGTTGACGCCGCCGGCGGCCGGCTCGGCGTTCTTCTGGGCTTCCTGGACCTCGACGAACTCCTTCTTGGCGGTGCCCGTTTCCTGGTAGTAAACCATGAACAGCTCGATCGTGGTCTCCGTCGAGCAGAGGTAGAACGGATCGAGTTCAACCTTGCGCTGCGGTCCCTCGTCTTCGTTGCGATCGGCTTCCGTGGTGGGGCTGCCCATCGTGAAGCTGCCGCCCGGGATCAGGACCATGTCGATGGACAGCTCGGCGCCGGTCTTGCTCTTGATGGTCTCGGTGTACTTCTTGGGGAGCTTGTCCTCGGCGCCGATGGCGCTGCCGGCCAGCACCGCGACGATACCGATGGCCAGGACACCGATGCGATTCCGCCTGCTGCTGTGTTTCACCTTCGTCTCCTTAAGTTATATCATCTGCGTGAAGCCCGGCCGGGGAACGGGGTACCGACCATCGGGACCGGGCCGGCTGGGCGGGTCCATGTCGTCGCGACAATCCTCGGGTCTCGGCGGATAATAGAAGTCCGACTGGTTGATCTGCTCCCATGTCACCTCCTTGCCCGTATAGCAGGAGATCTGTCCCATGACCGTAACCATTGTGCTGGGGACCATGTAGTCGCCGTTGTTGATGGGGTTGCCCGAACGGATGGCGGCAAAAAGCAGGTCGTGCTCGCGCTGGTACGGATTGCAGCGGGCCGTCGAGCGCCAGTTCGTCTCGCCCCAGATGCGATAGCCGGTGATGTCGGCCTTGCCCTTGGTGCCGAGCACGACGCTGGAGGAGTCGTTGTGGCAGCCGTCGGTGGTCCGGCAGAAGGCGTAGATGCGCACGCCGCTGGCAAACTCGTAGACCACCGAATGGTGATCGAAGACATCGCCGTAGATCGGGTCGGTCATCGAGGACCGACCGCCCAGGCCGTGACACCTGACAGGATTCTCTTCGCGCAGGACCCAGCGGGAGCGGTCCAGGTTGTGCACGAGCGACTGGGGCACATCGTCGCCGGAGAGCCAGCGGAAGTGATATTGCGTGCTGCACTGCCACTGGAGCTCGGTCAGGCCGGGTTGGCGGTCGATGATGCCGTACGGACCACGGAGGAAGTTCTCCTCGATCGCGATCACCTCGCCGATGGCGCCGTCGTGAATCCGCTGGACCGTCTCGGCGTATCGCGTGTCGTAGCGGCTGTGCAGGCCCGAAACGAAGCACAGCCCCTTCTGCCTAGCCAGGTCGGCGGCGGCGCCCATGAGCTTGACGCCGGCCGGATCGATCCCGTGCGGCTTCTCCACAAACACGTGCTTGCCCGCCTTCACCGCGGTCATTGCGTGCAGCGGATGGAACTTGGCGGCATTGGCGATAAGCACGACGTCGCACGAGTCGATCACATGCTGGTAGCCCTCGAAGCCGACGAAACAGTGGTCGTCGTCGACCATGACCTGATCGCCCTTCTGCTCCTTCAGGATGCGGCGCTTGTCCTTGACCCGGTCCATGAAGATGTCGCACATCGCGACAAGGCGCGCCCCGGGGTCGGCGGTCAATGCCTCGGCGGCGGCGCCCGTGCAACGTCCGCCGCAACCGACCATCCCCACGCGGAGGATGTCGCTGCCGCCTGCAAAGACTCGGGCGCCCAACCCCAACGTGCCGACGACCGCCGCCGACGTCACGGCGGTCGAGGCCTTCAGGAAGTCGCGCCGCGTCGTGCCCTGGCTCCTGTCAGATTCCATAGCGTCTCCTTCGTCCAATGTGCCCGCCGTTCGTAGTGTGCCCGCAAGGGCATCGGATTTCGAGAATAACGCCTTCTCTCGATGCAAATCGGTACCGCTACAAACCTGCGGCTATGATACCCGCGCCCGGATGCGGATTCAAGCGGCCGGTTCGCAACCGGCAACGCAACGGCCTATGCGAACTCCTGATACTCGCGGTCCTTCAAGACACCCGGTTGCGGCAGCGGATAGCGGCCCTCGGCATCCGACTTCAGCGGCGCGGGCGAATCCATCGTCAACGTGTCGACGTCCGGGGCGAACTCGTGCGGGCAGTGGAGCATCTGGTCGTATGTAATGACCTGGCCGGTATGGGCGGCCATGCGGCCCATCGACGTGACCACGCTGGCGATCGCGCCGCGCTCGGTCTCATTGTAGGGCTTGTCGTTTCGAATGGCGTCGATCAGGTCGTTCCACTCAAGCTGATACGGACTGGGCTCGGGCTGCGGGAAGCTCCAGATGAGGTTCTCGCGGGCCATTTTCTGGTCGCTGTACGTGCGGACCCGGCCGGGGGTGTGGCTGGACGTCGAGACGACCGCCGAGCCCTTCGTGCCGTGGACGAAGCTGCTGAACGCGTTCTCGCAGCCGTCCATGTTCCGACCGTCGTAGAAGAACCGCGTCCCGTCTTCGAAAACATACTCGACCGAGTAGTTGTCGAAGTTTTGATCGACGGACTCGCCGCGGAAGTGCCGCGCGCCGATGGCGCGGGCCTGAATCGGCCAGGCACCCTTCATCCACGAGCACTCGTCGATCTGGTGGATGTAGAAGTCGCTGTAAACGCCGCCGCTGCCCCAGAGGAAGCTGTGGAAGCTGCGGACCTGGTAGAGCAGCTCGCTGATGTTGCCCCGCCTGGGGCGGACGGTGGCGGCGCGGCCGCCCATGCGGTAGGCCCGCATCATGTGGATCTCGCCGATCTCGCCCGACTCGATGCGTTTCTTCAGCTCCTGGCGGCCGCGGCAATGGCGGATCATCAGGCCCACGCCGACCTTGATGTTCCTGGCGTCGGCCTTCTTAGCCAGCTCGAGCATTCGCCTGGTGGTCGGGCCGTCCACGGTGACGGGTTTTTCCATGAAGACATTGATGCCCTTCTCGATGGCGTAGGTCAGATGCACCCAGCGGAAGGCCGGAGGCGTCGCGAGGATGACGACGTCGCCCGGACGCAGGCAGTCCATTGCCTTCCTGTAGGCGTCGAAGCCGACGAACTTGCGGTCGTCCGGCACGTCCATCTGGGCGGCGCGCTCGTTCTGGAGGCCTTTGAAGCTGCGGTCCACGCGGTCGGCGAACACATCCGCCAGCGCGACGAGTTTCGTCCGGCCGTTCGGGACCGACAGGGCATTCTCGGCGGCGCCGGTGCCGCGACCGCCGCAACCCACCAGGGCCACCTGGATCGTGTCGCTGCCGGCAGCGTACAGGCTCGAACCGAGCCCGCCGACCAGCGTGGTGGCCGCAGCGATCCGACCGGTGTTCTTCAGGAATTGGCGGCGTGACGTCTGTTGGTTCGTGGTCTGCTTCATGGTAGGTCTTCTCCTACTTGCCTGGTGCGTACTAACAATGCTTCCGTCGTTGCATGGAAACGCCGGTCCGATGCGCCGAACCACCCCCGAGGACTCCTCCGTCATCGCGGTGACACGGCCCGTAGGGGCGAATGAGCATTCGCCCCTACAGGCTGGCACCCACTGGATTGCTATGCGTATTCGCGATCGGTGACGATGCCCGGCTTGGGAACCGGATAGCGGCCCTGGGCATCGGACGGCAGCGGAGCAGGCGAATCCCACGTCAGCTTGTCCAGGCCCGGCGCCATCTCGTGCGGGCAGTTGAGCATCTGGTCGTAGGTGATCTCCACGCCCGTGTGGGCGGCCATGCGGCCCATCGACGTGACCATGCTGCCGATCGCGCCGCGTTCGGCCTCGTTGTACGGCTTGTCGTTGCGAATCGCGTCGATCAGGTCATTCCACTCGTTCTGATAGGGATTCTGCTCTTCGCGGGGAACCCTGGATCGCCACACCCGATTGGCCTCGTCGAACGCTTGGCCCTTGTAGATGGTCGAGGGCAGGCCGCAGTCGCCGCTGTTCGAGGCAATGGCCGAGCCCTTGGTCCCGTGCAGATAGCTGGCATAAATCGGAGCGCACCCTTCGATCGTGCGCCCGTCGAAGAAGAACTTGCCGCCGTCGGCGAAGGTGTACTCGACGGAATACGTGTCGAAGTTCTGATCGACGTACCGGATGCCTTCGGGGCTCTCCTTGTAGTGCCGACCACCCAGCGCCTGCGCCTTCACCGGCCAGGATCCCTTCATCCAGCACAGATGGTCGATCACGTGGATGTAGAAGTCGCTGTAGTTGCCGCCGCTGGCCCAGATGAAGCTGTGGAAGCGCCGGATCTGATACAGCAGATCGCTGATGTCGTCCGGCTTGGGCAGCGACGCGAAGAAGCCCACCGGCCCGTGCATGCGATAGCCGCGCATCAGAACAATGTCGCCGATCTCGCCATCGTGGACGCGATTGGCCAGCTCCTGCAGCGCCCGACTGTGACGCGACATCAGTCCCACGCCGACCTTGAGGTTCTTGGCGTCGGCCTTCTTCGACAGTTCGATCATCCGCTTGGTGGTCGGACCGTCCACGGTCACCGGCTTTTCCATGAACACGTGAAGGCCTTTCTCGATGGCGTAGGTGAAGTGCACCCAGCGGAAGGCCGGAGGCGTTGCGAAGATGGCGACGTCGCCCGGACGCAGGCAGTCCATCGCCTTCTTGTAGGCGTCGAAGCCGACGAACTTGCGGTCGTCCGGCACGTCCACCTTGCCGCCAACGTTCTCGTCGTTCTTGAGGCTGTTGTAGCTGCTGGTCAGGCGGTCCTCGAAGACGTCGGCCATGGCCACGAGCTTGATCGGGCCCCTGCCTTTGACGTTCATGGCGTCGACGGCGGCGCCCGTGCCGCGGCCGCCGCAGCCGACCAGTGCCAGGCGAATGGTGTTGTCACTCGCGGCGTACAGGCTCGAACTGATCCCCGTCGCCAGGGCCGATGCCGCCGCGACCCGGCCTGTATTCTTCAGAAATTCCCGACGTGTGGTGCTGTGGCTTGTGGCTTCGCTCATGGCAGGTCTTCTCCTACTTCTTTCGTGTTTGCTTGCCGCCTTCCGGTGGTACGTCGCAGGTCGTGCGTCCCTTCGACACGCTCAGGGCAGGCTTTCGCACGACACGGGTTCAGGCGAATCCCACTATGGATCCGGGTCCGCCCTACCAGGCCGGCAGCTCCGTTGCCGCCCCCCATTATCCCCTCTGCCGCCCGCAGCACAAGCCTTTTTGTCGGGCCCCCGCAAATGGCTGACACTATGCCGTGCACCGAAGGACTAACCAAAACAGAGCAGTCTCTACGGTTTCGCCCCATGCCGGCGGAGCAGCTCGACTACCTCCGTGTGCCGACCTTTGATCGCATATTGCAGGGGCGTCCACCCCGAAGAAGTCGTCAGATTCGCATCGGCTCCGTTGGCCAGAAGAACCTCCGCAATATCGGTATAACCTCCCCGAGCGGCATACAGCAACGGTGTCCACCCGGACGATGTTCGGCAATTCACATCCGCGCCTCTGCTGAGCAGAAGGACAACCATGTCTTTCCGCGCATACTCGTTCGGAGACTGCACCGCTTCGTGGAGAGGCGTCCGGCCGTTGGCATCCCTCGCGTCGATGTCTCCACCGGCCGCAAGAAGTGCCTCCACCGCCAAGACGTTGCCTCCCACGGCGGCGATGTGAAGCGGCGTGCGACCGGCCGCGTCCGTGGCGTCAACAGATGCGCCTGCGTCGATGAGCAGTTCGGTCAGCTGCGCGCCCCAGCGTCCCGCCGCATAGTGCAGGGATGAAAGGCCTACATTCGACGTTGCGTTCACATCCGCCTTGGCAGCTACAAGAAGGCGGACTGTATCCAGACGGTTCTCGCAAACCGCAACATGTAGAGGGGTGCACCCGTTGCGATCTCTTGCGTCAATCGCCGCACCCGCCGCAATGAGAATGCCCGCCACCTGCTCGTGGCCCCAGTAGGCCGCCTTGTGCAAGGGTGTCGATCGGTGACGAGACACCGCGGCATTCACATCTGCGCCACTGGAAATAAGGAATCTCGTCAGACCCACATGTCCTGTATCACATGCGATGTGAAGTGGCGTCTCCCCGTCGTCGGTTGCGCAGTTAATATCCGCACCGTTTTCGATGAGCAACGCGGCCAATTCCCGGTGGCCCTCCGAGGCAGCGATATACAGGGGCGTCCACCCACGATAGTCCCTTGCGTTGACTCCCGCTCCGTGCTCGATCAGCAGCGCCGCAACCTCGGAAGAGCCTCCCGAGGCCGCATCGTGCAGGGGCGTAGTACGATGCTCGTCCCTGGCGTTGACATCCGCGCCCTTGTTGACGAGTGCCACAGCCAACTTCTGATGCCCTTGGGAGGCGGCAGCATGCAGGGGTGTCCGACCGGAGTGCCCTCTTGCATCCACCTCCGCCCCGTACTCAATCAGCATCGCAGCGATCTCGAAGTGGCCTTCCCTCAGCGCGTAGTGCAGCGGCGTATCGCCATCTTCGTCCTTGGCATTGGCATCAACACCTTCTGCAAGGAGTGACCTCGCCACATCTACGGCTCCCATCCTGGCCGCCTGATGCAACGGCGTCCTCGTGCTTGCCGCCGCATTCGGAGCCGGTCTTGCCGGCCGTGGCCTCTTGCGGCACCCGCCGAAGAGGAGCATCGATGTCAGAAGAATAATCGCGAACCGTCTGGGCCTCATGGCTTGCTTCCTGCTTTTGCACACTGTGACACGGGCGATGCCGACCGCCGGATAGAGCGTATCCGCTCCCGGCTCCGCAGACAAGAGGCCGGGTGCGATATCGAGGTCACGCGATTTCTCATGAAAACCCGAGAAATCGTCGATGCGCCCGATTTGGAAGCGAGGCTGCCACCCGGGCGGAGGGTTGGCACATGGGGAGAATGGGCGTAGAATGGCACAGTCCCGTGTGCCATCGGCAAGCCCAGCTTGCCGATGGCAATGCTGAGGCGGGACATTGCAGGACAGGGGGACCTATGAGGAATGCCAGAGGGTTGTTGACGGCGCTGTTGCGAGTGACGGGCGTGGTCATGCTCGGCGGGCTGGTGTTCGTCTTCTGCCCGTTCGCGTGGATGCAGAGGATTCACGCCGGAATCGGCCTGGGCGAGCTGGAGTACACGGCCCTGATGAGCTACCTGACGCGCACGCTCTCGGCGATGTACGCCGTCGTCGGCGCGATCCTGTTGTTCATCTCGCTGGACATTCGCAGATACCTGCCGCTGATCCGCCTGCTCGGGATCATCGCGCTCGCCGGCGGCGTCGGCGTCACCGTGCTCGACGCCATGCTGCACCTGCCGGCCTTCTGGACGCTCCTCGAAGGCCCGCTCACCATCGGCCTCGGCGTCGCTGTGTTGATGCTGTCCCGAAACGTGCGGGTGTAGGTGCGTGAAAACATGCTGGAATGCGTGGCAGCCTCAAAGCCGGAGGCTTTGGGGATGGTAGATGGGTCTGTCGTACCGATTCCAGATGGTTGCCTATGCCGAGAACCATCCCCAAGCTCTTCGAGCTTGAGGCTGCCACACACGGCCCTTTGCCCCTGATATGGGCACTGCCCTACGATCCGCGTGGAGAGGTTCGCAGTTCGTAGGGTGTGCACGGCACACCTTCCCGCTATTGTCATTTCGACCGGAGCGAAGCGCAGCGGAGAAATCTACCCGCGAACCAGAAGCACGCCCCCGTCGCTGGCCAGATTCCTTCGGTAGGCTCAGGACAGGCTCTTCGACTGCGCTGCGCTCCGCTCAGGATGACAAAGAAGGGATGTTACGGTTCGGGTTTGAGGGTGGCGCAGCCGAAGAGGCCGCCGGCGATGCTCCCGGTGTGAGCGGTGAAACGAACCACCACGGATTCTTTGCCTTTCGTCAACTCAACGGGAATCATGTAATCCACATCGAAGAATTCGCCGGGTTTGTTCCGGGCGAGCGTCTGGGTGCCGATCTTCGTCCCGTCGACGAGTATGTCGAAGACGCGGTCATTGTCGCTGCCCCACCAGGTGCAATGCAATGTCACCGGCTGGTTGGGCAGGACTTTCATGCGGTACTCGAACCAGCCGCCCTCGGCGTCGCGCCAGCGCCGCTGGGCGTGCGTGCCGGTCTGCGTGTTCTGGCCTTTCATCTGGTGCGCTTTTTCGGAATCGGAGACGCCGATCTCGACCGCGTCGATCTTCCGCGCATCCAGCGCAGCCTGTCGTGCCGCCTCGCGGGCTTTGGCCTCCTCGCGGGCCTTTCGCTCGGCCTGAATCCGCTGCCAGCCGGCTTCGTCGGTCAGTCGCCAGTAGATCGCGTAATGCCGGCCGAACAGCTTGTGATAAGGCACCAGCGTCACGTTGTCCGGCCGGCCCACACCGCTCGTGCGGAACGTCAGGGGCTTGCCTTCCACCGGGCGAATCCAGGCTTGCGGGTCGCGCTGCGTCGTGACCATGACGGGCGCCTCGACGATCCGATCGGCGGGGAATTCGAACCAGTTGTTCGTCGTGTAGGTCAGCTCCTGCGGAACATCGACCTCGCCCAACTGCCCGGCCAGGACCAAGGGGCCGTACATCACCGCCGCCAGATTGGGATCGTCGGGCATCGGGCACAGCCACAGCTTCATCGGCATTGTCATTTCTACGTCGGTTTTGTCCCGCCACGTGCGTCGGATCGACACAAACGAGCCGGCCTGCGCGGTCACCGCCTGCTCCCGGCCGTCGATCTTCAGCGCCGCGCCCTGCGTCGCCCAACCGGGCACGCGCAGACGCAGCTCGAACTCGACCGGTCGCGAGGCCTCGATCGTCAGTTTCGTCGCGGACACCTCGGGGAACTTCGTCTGCTGGCGCACGACGATACCTTTGTCTTTCCATTTCAATTCGCTGGCGATGAACAGGTTCACCCAGAGCGTCTGGTCGTTGTGGAAGTAAATTGTGTCGGCGTACTTGGCGTGGTTCTCCATGCCGGTGCCGGTGCAGCACCAGAACGAGTCACGCGGGGTATTGAAGTACTTCCAGTGCCCCGACGCCAGCGGGACGAAGTACATCATCATCCCGGTGGCCGGGTCCTGCGTCGCCAGGATCGAGTTGATCAGGTTCCGCTCGTAGTAGTCCATGTACGCCGCGTCCGGCTGCCAGGCAAACAGGTGGCGTGTCAGCTTGAGCAGGTTGTACGTGCAGCAGGTCTCCTGCGTGTGCGCACCGAGCTGGTCGGCCAGATGATACGGGTCGCTGCGCCAGTGCTCGTCGATGGAGGTTCCGCCGGTGCAGTAGGTGCGTCCGTGGACGACGCAGCGCCAGAAGAACTCGGCGATGTGCCGGTCCGTCGGGTCGCCCGTCAATTCGTACTGACGTGCCGTGCCGATCATGTTGGGAATGAACGAGTTGACGTGCAGCCCCTTCAACTCGTCGCGATGCAGAATCAGCGGGTTGTTGTACGCGTCGGCGTTGAACCGCTCGGCCAGCTCCAGAGCGGCCTTGTCGCCCGTGACGCCGTAGAGGTTGGCGAGCGTTTCGTTCATGCCGCCCTGCTCGGTGTGGTTGAGCATCTCCTGCATGGCCGCACGGTCGAGCTTGTCGAGGCGGCCCCTGGTCCAGCGCGCCATGCCCTGGGCGATCTGAAGCGCCTGGGCGTTGTCGCAGTAGATGTACATGTCGATCAGGCCGGCGTAGATCTTGTGCAGGGTGTACCAGGGCGCCCAGACCTGCTTGAGCGCAATCACACGGTCGATCTGCTCCTCGGGGTACGCGCTGAGGTAGCCCGAACCAAGGGCCTTCTGGCACGTAGCCAGTTCGGCGACGATCGCGTCGGCCTTGGCCTTGAGTTTTTCGTCGCCCGTGCTGGCGACCATCAGCGCGCAGGCGGAAAGGTAATGGCCCATCGTGTGTCCGCGCAGCTCCGTCTTCTCCCAGCCGCCCATCGGCTCGCCGGGCGTCGGCAGTCCGGCGGTCTGGCGGAAGTACCACAGCAGGCGGTCCGACTCCAGCTCGTGCAGGTACCGCCGGTCGCGCTCCATCGCCTCGCGAAACGGACCATCGAGCAGCTTCACGTCGCGCAGGTCGAAGGGCCGGGCCTGCAACGGAACCACCTCCCGCCCGCTGGGCCAGACCGCCGCATCGACTATGGCGATGTCAAACGACGCAAAAAGAACGAGGATCGCGATGAGAACGCCGTGTCGTCTGGACATGTTCGGTTCCTCCCTGGCAGCACGAGTCGTATACTATCGGCGCAGCGCGCCACAAACACTCTGCGTATACCAGGACGCGCCGATGGCGTAAAGCCAAATCGCGCAGATGTCATTCCGACCGAAGCCTTGGCGCAGTGGAGGAATCCGGTCTCCGACCGGCAGCGCGTCTCCTCTATGGCCAGACCCATCGACTGCGCTTCGCTCGGGGTGACAGAAAGGCGGAGCGGTGAGGAGTTATTCGCGTTCGGTCGTCCAGGGCTTGGGCGCCGGCGGCGCTGTTCCGGCCTGTGGGGTCGCCATCGTGATGGGTGGGATCACACTGATCCGCTCGGAGCTGCGGATCGCGCGGGCCAGCGTCTCCCTGGTCGTTCGGACCGGCTCGGTCGTCAGCTCGGGAACGCTATAGGTCCGCAGGTATGAATCGTAGAAGGTCGGGTCCTTCTGAGGCAGCAGGACGGGCTTGTACGCGCGGCCTTCGGCGTCGACGTAGGCCAGATAGGTGCGGGTGAACGGCGCGCTGTCGCGCTTGCTGCTGAAGGCGAGCCAGCGGCTGTTGCTCGACCAACTGTGCCACGACTCGCTCTGGTCGCTGTTGGCCTCCGCAAGCGGGCGGTATTCGTACCGGCCCGTTTGCGCTGCGGCTTCGAGGTCGATGATGTACAGGTCGCTGCCGGGCCGGTAGACGGGAAAGCAGCCGTACTCGCACATGCAGAACACCAGCCAGCGTCCATCGGGACTGACGCGCGGCAGCAGGATCGAGAGGCCCGTATCGGCGGCTGACAGGACCGTTTCAAGCGGACCCCACTCGTCGCGTTCGACGTCGTAGCGAATCCGCATCAGATCGTACTTGATCCGGTCGTAGTCCTGCGGGACGACGTTGCGCTGCGTCCACGTCAGCGGCGCGCTGCAAAAGTACAGATAGCGTCCATCGGGCGACCAGGTCGGATAGGTCTCCAGCCGGTCCTTCTTCGCGATGTCGGGAGAGGTCTTCGTGACGCCGGCGTCGACGACGTAATAGGCCAGGTGCGAATCGAGGTCGATCACGTCGCGGACCTCAGGCCCGCTGGAGTGAAAGAACTGGCTGACCGCGTTGACGGAGTAAGCCGCCACCTTGCCGCTGGGGTGCCACGAGGTGTACGTGAACTTCGTGCCGATCTTGCGAACATCGCCGTCGTCGACCAGCAGCGCCGAGCTGCCGTACTCGCTGCTGCGAATGCCGAGGAGCATCTTGTCCGTGCGGTTGTTGCAGAAGGTATGGCAGTTGACGCAGCCGTTGGAGAAATACCGATTGTCGAGCACCAGCAACTCATCGAAGCGACGCAGGTCGCGCTGGTAAATACCGATGCGGCCCCACGCGCCGGCGCCGGGGTGCAGCTTGCGATAGACCAGCACCTCGTCGATCGGCTCGGCGGCGATCCGATTCGCGATCGTCTCGAACCGCGTCCACGTGCCGTCGTCCGCCTGCACGCAGACATCGACGTGGATGCTCTTGCCGGCGTTGGCCGCCAGAAGCCTGTGCCACGGCCGCTCGGGAATCAGGACTCTGCCCGAGCGGTTGGCGATTTCGATGGGCTCTCCACGCTCGGCGCTGATCCGCACGTAGAAGCGCCGACCGTCCTCCTGCACGACGAAGTTCAACGGCGCGATGTTCGGCGGCGCGACCACGCCGCTGTAGTGCGGATGGATTCGCGCCGGGCGCTCCGCGCGCCGGGCCGCGTGGAGGGCCGCCCGCCCCTGCATCACGGACAGCGATGAGACAGACCGACACACAACGCCAGCGACCACCAGGACCACGACGACAATCGCGATGTACAGCGCACCTCTTCTCATCTCTTCACTCCCGACAGTCCGTAGAGGTTGAAGAAGAAGTAGCTGTCGCCATAGCCGGCGGCCAATTCGCGCAGCGCCGCCTGTTTGTCCTTGCCGTAGCGGTTGAACGTCTGGCTGAACTGCTCGATCCGCTGCTTCGTTTGTGGATCGATCTCGCGTCCGTACAGGAACACCGGCTGCCTCGTCGTGTATGCGTAGACCAGGATCGCCTCTTCGTAGTGTCGCGGGAACTGCGCATAGCCGAGGGCATCGAGGCGGCCCAGCAGGCCGACGAGCTTCTCCAGTTGGCGCGTCAGCATGTACGTGGACATCAGGTACTCGAAGGCCATGCGGTTGCCGCCGTTCTCCTTCAGCAGCGTCTGAAGCTGCCACTCGGTCGGAGCGAAGATCGTCGGAGAATCCTCCCTCATGCAAATGCTCCGCCACCGCGCGATGCGCTCCTCCTTCGCCAGCGTCGGGTCCGCCTCCAGATGGGCCAGAGACTCCCTGGCCCAGCGGGCGTGAAACAGGGTCTTGCTCAGCGCCCCGAGCCAGATACGGGCGGCGTCGACGTTGCCCTTGATCAGGTTCGCCAGCGCCAGCCGTTCAAGGATCAGCGGGTGCGGACCGTAGATCTCCAGACACTCCGTATAGTTCTTCTGCGCCAAGTTGATCAGGCCCAAATCCATCTGCGTGTCGAACTTGGTCCAGAAGGTCATGTCCTGGTCCTGGCCGCTGACGAGCAGGGCCTCGGGGCGCTGGGGCCAGGCAAACATCTCCCAGCCCAGCCGGCCGCTGTGGTACAACGCGCGATCGACCGCGTTGATGTTCGCCACGCTCCGTGAGGCACGTCGGGCGACGGCGAGCAGCTCGGGCCACATCCGGCGGCACGCGTAATAGTGAATCTGAAAGGTCGCCTTTCGCATGCTGTCGTACGACAGCATCACGACCGCAGCAGTCGCGGCCAGCAGCATCAGCGACGCCAGCGTCCACCGCAGGACGGGGGTGCGTCCATGCCAGAGGCGAGCCGCATTCCGCAGAGCGGCCGGCCCGCGCCGTTTCGTCCCTTTGGTTTCGGCCGGATGCCGGCGGCGCGCCACGAGGCGCCACAACCCTGCGGCGGCCAGCACAACAGGCAATACCGCCACCAGCGCCCAAGTGGCCACCATGGGAATATCCCGTGGGGCCACGAACCCCGTCCTGGTCCAGGACGGCAGACCCACGGCGAAGGCCATCTCCGCGCTGACGGCGAAGATCAACACGCCGAGGACGTAAGGGACCGCGACAGCGCAAGCCAGACAGACTGCACTCGGTCGCCGCCGTCCGCGCGACAGCTCCCAGGCGGCGCACAGGGCCGCAAAGAGCAGGTACGCTCCCCCCGCGACGCAGTAAACCGCGACCGAAAGCACACCGAACGCCAGGAGGCGGCCGCGCTCGCCCAGACGCGCTGCAACGGCGAGGTACAAGCACGTCGCGAGCAGGGAAACCGATAGCGCCGTCATGGCGGCGAAGTGATACGCGTAATGCGAGCAGACGACGAGCAGGCCGACCGGAAAGGCGAAGCGGACCCCTCGAAGGCCCGCAGCGCCCGCCGCACCGAGAAGGAAACCCGCGCACGCCGCCAGCAGCCACGCCTGCAATGTCACGACCAGCGCGCCGGTCCAGGGCCAATAGAACCACTGCGCCAGGAACGCACCGAGATACTCGGCCGGCCCGCCCGGATAGGACAGGAACGGACGGAAGAATGCCTCGCCTCGAAAGAACTCGGGAAAGTCCGACACCATGCCGGCGGCGTAGTAGATCAGACGCACGTCCACGACACACCACAGGTACAGGTAGAACAGGCCGAAGAAAACCAGATTCGGGACCCACTTTCCGTACCGCATCCCCACGTCCCGCCGGACCGGCTTGTCTATGGATTGGTGTGGTCGACTCGGCATACGGATCGCCCGCAAAGGCTCATTCGGAACCCTGCTCGGCCGGCGAAGCCCCATTGGGCGCCTGGGCCCCCTGCCTCTTCTTGAGCTTGTGATGAACGCCGCGTTGCATGAACTCGAACGTGTCCTCCAGGCGGTTGACACCCACGAGGATCACCACCGTCAGGATCGCCATCTTGACGCCCAGCCAGGGGTGGCCCAATCCCACGATCACGCCGATGGCCGCCAGGATCCAGATGGCCGAAGCAGACGTCACACCCACCACGCTCCCGTTCTTGGCCAGCATCACACCGGCGCCGAGGAATCCGATTCCGGTTATCACCTGCCCGACGATGCGCGATGGATCGGTCGCTTCATTGAACACGTTGCGCGACATGGCGATGAAGATGTACGTTCCGATGCAGATCAGCGAGCTCGTTCGCACCCCGACCGGCTTGCCCTGCAACTGTCGTTCCAGTCCGATAATAAACGCCGAGAGAAAACAGCAAAGCAGCGATTCCCAACTCAACGGGCTGATCGTGAGCAAATCCATGCGACCTCCAGTCCATACCACGCAATCGGCGTGCCGTGCACACCCTATCGAGCTATATCGGCTATGGGAGGTCGGCGATATTGTTTTTTGGCTCCCCCACGAGGTAGATGCGGTTCTTGCCGCTGCGCTTGGCCTCGAGCAGGGCGGCATCGGCCCGCTCGAAAAGCTCCTGGACGGTGGTCCCGTCGCGCGGGAACCGGGCCAGCGCCCCGCTGATCGTCAACACACCGGGTCCTTCCGGACCCAGCAGATTCAGCTCCGCGTGGCCGAATTCGCTCTGGAACCGCCGGGCGATGAAGACCGGTTCGCTGGGGTGCTCGGCCTCGGCATGCCGCCGCTCGCTGGCCGCCTCCGGTGCAACGCAATGCGGGTCGTCCCAGAACACCACCGCGAACTCGTCGCCTCCGATGCGCCCGACCACGTCGTGCGGCCGGCAGCAGCGACGCATCAGGATGGCCGCCTGCTTGAGAATCTCGTCGCCGGTCGCATGGCCATAGTCGTCGTTGTAGTGCTTGAAGTTGTCGATGTCGAACACCAGCAGCGTGACACGGCCGGCGCTGCGGCGGGCCCGCTCGATGATCTGCCGGGCGAACTCGCGAATGTACCGCCGGTTCTTCAACCCTGTCAGATCGTCGGTGGTGGCCAACCGTTCCAGGTACCGCATCCGCTTCTCGATCAGCGGCATGAGAGCTTCGCCTTGCGACCACGCCGCCGTTGGGATCGATCTTGTCGTCAGCCCGGACCCGAAACTCGCCAGCGTGATCGGGCAGACACGATACGCATCGGCGACCTTCTCCTCGCTCGGCCCGCTCTGCACCAGGTGGCGCGCCACCGGCTCGTCGTACATCTGGGCCAGCAGGACGATCGGCGCAGTCGTCGCTTTGCGGAGGGCCCGCAGCACCGGACGCAACTGGCCCTGCAGACCGTTCATCACCACACCGACGGCGTCGTAAGCGCCTCCGGCCGCCGCATCGATCGCCTCCAAGAGGTTCATCCTGACGTCGCACGGATAGCGCTCCACGCGTTCGGCGTCGAGAAACGCCTTGCGAATGTCACCGACCAGCAGGACCTTGTCCCGTCCCGCCGTCCGTGTCGGAGAATCCCCCGTGCTATTCATCGATTTCCTGCCCCAATAACGCGTTCAGCTCGGCCTCGCTGGCGCGACACTCCTCGTCGAAGCAGATCGTCTCACCGGACGAGGGGCATCCACCTGGGGCGGACAGCCACGCGTCGAAAACACCCTTGATTTCACCCGTCGTGCCGACGAGGAATGCACCCGTACGCAGGACCGCCGGGACGACGTTCGGCTCCACCGACGCCGCGCCCTCCAGCAGTGCGCAACACCGCGCACCATGGCGGGCCGCGATGGCGAAGAAACGACGATCCTCCTTCGCCAGCTCCTCCAGCCGGCCGACCACCAGAATGCAGCGGTCCTGCGGCAGGGCCACCTCCGCCACCGCCGCATAGACATCGTCGCACCGCCGGACGTCCAGCTCGTACTCGCCCGCCAGGCGTGCGGTCGCGGTCGCCAGCGCATCGTGCGCAGCAGCCACCACGACGACCAACCGATGACGTCCAGGACCACCTTCCACCATCGACACAACTCCCCTGCCTGCCCTGCCCGGATGGTTGGGATGCGCCTCCGCCTGAGGCGGACCGCAGGCGGATAGCGACGCCTTGACGCGTTGCCCCGTTTGTAGTGGCGTCGTAAGACGCTGTTGATCTGGTATGCCCCTTCAGCAAGCTCAGGGCAGGTTCTTACGGGCACACTACGAACGGCGGGCCACCCTACCTCCCCCATCTTAGCAAGACCCGCATGAAAGTCAAATCGAACGTTTGCCCTAACACACAAATCGCCCCACTCATCCCCGTCGCGGCCGTACCGACGCCATTTCCTGGCGGGGTCCTTGACAATGTCGTGCCCGCGCGGTAGGTTGGTTCCGGCGTGATCGGAGGACTTATGCGGACAGAGGATGCGACAATCCGGCTGACAAACCCGACGGCGCGAGGCGATGCCGAGTGGTTCGCCCAGTCGGTCGAGTACTGCATA
>DAOTJE010000047.1:0-28674 GCA_035448545.1 Sedimentisphaerales bacterium
GCCCCCTTTCCTGGCCTCCCCAGGAACCTACCTACAAACACGCAGTGCACCCCCCCAGTCGACGCACCCTGCAAAAAGCTGTTGCAAAGGGGGGCAGCCAGCCTATAATACTGGTTTGTTCGTGTCAGGGGTCGACATAGGACCGACGTGAATAGATCCTTTTTGGGAGACGATATCCATGGAGCAAACCGCCGGACTGGAGATCAACCTCTTTGCCGCGCAACTGCCGTCGATGAAGGAGTTGCATACGCTGTCGCGCATCGTCAACTCCAACGAGTCTAATCGCACCCGATTTGCCGAGCAAATCGCGGCCGAATGCGGCAAGACCTCGGCGGAAGCGAACCTGGCAACGGGGATCGGCCTGTTCATGCTCGGCAGGCACGTCGAAGCCATCGAAAAACTCCAGAAGGCCAAAGACTGCCTGGAGAAGTTCACCTATCTGGCGTACGCGTTCCGCAGGCGAAAACGGTACGCCGAGGCGATCAACTGTCTGCAACGCGCCCTGGATTTCGGGGCCGACCCGTTGAACGTCAACCTGGAGAAGGCGGCGACCTACCGCGAGGGGCGCGACCTGGACGCGGCGGCCCGAGAGCTTGACGGGTGTAAGAATTTCGAGAATGTCAGTGCCGAGTACCACTACCAACTCGGTCGTCTCCAGGAGACCCTGGGCGAATACGACAAAGCCGTGCAGAATTACAAGACTGTTCTGGAGCTCGCCCCGGACCATCACCGGGCCCTGTTTCACCTGGCATATCGCCACGATCTGTCCGGCTACGAATCGGCCGCGATTGACTACTACAAGCAGGCCATTGCCTGCGCGCCGGCCTACGTCAGCGCCCTGCTGAATCTGGCTGTGCTGTACGAGGACCGCGGGGAGTTCGACAAGGCCTCCCTTTGCATCGACAAGGTTCTGGAGTGTCATCCCAACCATCCGCGCGCCCTGCTGTTCAAGAAGGACGTCGAAAGCTCCAAGACCATGTACTATGACGAGGAGCGAGAGAAGAAGAGAAGTCGGAAGAACCAGATCCTCGAAACGCCCATCTCCGACTTTGAGCTGTCCGTCCGCAGCCGGAATTGTTTGAGAAAGATGAACATCCGCACACTGGGCGACCTGCTGAATATCACCGAGGCCGAGTTGCTGTCCTATAAGAACTTCGGCGAAACATCTCTTCGCGAGATCAAGGCGATTCTTGAAAGCAAGGGGCTTCGCCTGGGCATGGCCCTGGAGGACAAGAGCCTGGCCTCGGGAGAGTTGGCCGGCCCGAGCACCTCCGAAGACCAGGGGCTGATGAACAAATCGACAGACGACCTGCAACTGTCGGTGCGGGCTCGCAAGTGCCTCCAGAAGCTCAACATCCACACCGTCGGCGAACTGACGCGGACGACCGAGGCCGAGCTTCTCGGCTGCAAGAACTTCGGCGTCACCAGTCTGAACGAGATCAAGAGAGCCCTGTCGGGTCTGGGCCTGTCGCTGCGAAGCCTCGAGTAGCCAGCCCGCCTATGCCGGATGTCTGTGCGGTCGTGTAACCAGCCATTATCGAACCGGGTCTTCTTGGGGAGGTTTTCTGCCGCGGCGCGCCGCAAGTGCGGCAAAGCGGCCCTGGCGGCATTGCTCGGTCCGATGGTCCTCCTGTGGGGCTGTGGTCGGCGGGAAATCGTCCGGCCCACGCCGCAGATGGACGTTGAGTCGCAGTTCTGGGTGCGCGTCCTTCTTCTGTCCGACGCCACAGAATGCACGGTGACGTCGGCGTCGGTCCTGCACGTGGGCCATCACGATTCCTCTGCGGCGGTCCCGGTTGGCGTGATGAGTTCCTCGCTCGAAGGACCCGTCAAGGTAACGCTTTCCAACGGACAGATCGTGGTGGGCACAGCGGTTCAGCCGAGCGACAGAGTGGTCATCAGCACCGAGCGGCCCCATGTGTTCACCCTGAACCAGCAGAGCTACCGCGGCCGACTCCAGCTCATTCTCAACGCAGACGGCCGGACGTTCCGGGCGGTCAACTTCGTGCCGCTGGAGCCGTATCTGGCCGGCGTCATCGGCGCGGAGATGCCGAGCTACTGGGAACCGCAGGCCCTCCGGGCCCAGACCATCGCCGCCAGGACCTACTGCCTTTACACGAAGAAGCGTTTCGGAGCAAACCGCGATTGGGACGTCAGCAGCACGCAGGCTACCCAGGTCTATGGCGGCGTCGGCGCCGAATCGGCGCAGGTCTGGAGTGCTGTGAACGCCACGTACGGGAAAGTCCTGGTGACCAAAGACCCGCGTACCGGGCGGACCGAACTGTTCCCAGCCTACTTCAGCGCGATATGCGGCGGACACACCGAAGACTCCGAACACGTCTTCGGGGAGGCCTTCGGACCTCTGAAGGCAGTCCCCTGCCCGTACTGCAAAGAGGTCGCGAAGATGGGACTGTTCTTCTGGCCGATGGCCCAGTTCGACAAGACCACGGTCACAAACCGCCTGATCGCGCGGTATCCGAATCTGGAAAGGCTTGGCGAGATCACCGGCATCGTCGCGATGGAGAAGAGCGACTACGGCCAGTTCTCCCGATTGACCCGAATCCGCCTGACTGGCTCGACGGGCCAGACGGACAGCCTGCGTGCCGAAGACCTCCGCCTGGCCCTCGATCCGAGCGGGCGGAAGATCCAAAGCACGATCTGTCACGTCGTTCCGTGGGGCAACGGCTGGGCCTTCCTCTCCGGACGCGGATGGGGCCACGGGGTCGGCATGTGCCAGTGCGGCGCCGAAGGAATGGCCCGGCTGGGCAGGACCGCCGAGCAGATCCTGCAACATTACTATCCCGGCTCAGCGATCGCGAGCCTTTATTGAAGCACAGGTCCGGCGGGTCTTATCAGTCCTGCAGGTCGGACAGGACCGAACGGACCGATCGCCGTGCCGCAAACGGATGAATTCCACATGCAGCATTTCGAGACCATCGCAACCGACCCTCACTGCGGCGCGCGGCGCGGCGTCCTGCACACGGCCCACGGGTCCGTCCAGACCCCGGCGTTCATGCCGGTCGGCACCGCCGGAACCATCAAAGGCGTCACGCCGGACCAGATCGAGGCTACCGGCACCGAAATCCTCCTGGCCAACACCTACCATCTCATGCTTCGCCCCGGGGCACAGGTCGTCGAGAGGCTCGGAGGACTCCATCGCTTCATGGCCTGGAATCGCCCGATATTGACCGACAGCGGAGGTTACCAGGTCTTCTCCCTCAGTGCCCTGACCCGGATCGACGACGAAGGCGTCGAGTTCGCCAGCCACGTCGATGGCGCCCGCGTCCATCTGAACGCCGAGACCGCCACCGAAATCCAGAATCGGCTCGGCGCCGATGTCATCATGTGTTTCGACGAATGCACCCCCTTCCCGGCCCCGCCCGAACAGGTCCGAAGGGCTGTGGACCGAACCATCGCCTGGGCCCGCCGGTGCAAAGACGCCCACGCACGCGACGGGCAACTGCTCTTCGGCATCGTCCAGGGAGGAATCGATCCGGCTCTGCGCAGCCACTGTGCCGAGGAAATCGTTCGTATCGGTTTTGACGGATATGCCATCGGGGGCCTCAGCGTTGGAGAAGGCCACGAACACATGGTTCGCACCGTGGAGCACACCACCGCCCTGCTGCCGGCCGAGCATCCCCGCTATTTGATGGGTGTCGGGATGCCCACCGACATCATCGCGGCGGTCCGGGCCGGCGTGGACATGTTCGACTGCGTCCTGCCGACCCGCAATGGACGCAATGCCTTCGCTTTCACCCGTCGGGGTCCCCTGCGATTCCGCAACAGCGTCCATATCGACTCCGGTGAACCGATCGAGGCCGGCTGTGACTGCTACGCGTGTCGGCACTTCACACGAGGAGCGATCCGGCACTTTTTCAACTGCGGCGAGATGCTCGGTCCCATCCTGCTGTCCCTGCATAATCTGAGGTTTTATCAGCGACTGATGTCCGAGATTCGCAGCCGGATTGAGGAGGGCGGGTTCGAACGCTGGGCCGCCGCCCAGTTGGCCCAAGGCGAGGGCGTCCGATAAGCTCTGCCACTCGAAGGGTTTTCGACCGACGAATCCCATTTGAATTTGACAATTCTGTCCTCACTGTATACGCTATCGCGAATATACCCAAGGCCTTAGAAAGGATGTCATCATGGCAAACGTGTGGGTCATAGCACAGGCAGACGGCAATCAAGCACCGTCGCGAATCAGTTCGGAGCCCGTGACCGGCGGCGACGGGGGCACCACCGTCGCGCGGGACCCCGGCGGAGACTCGACGGCGCCGGCCCCAACGAAGCAGGTCTCGCCGCTAATGCAGTTCCTGCCTCTAATCCTCATCTTCGTGGTCATGTACCTGTTCCTGATGCGGGGGCCTCGCAAACAGCAGCAGAAACACAAGCAGATGGTGCAGTCGCTCAGCAAGAATGACCGGGTCCGGACCATCGGGGGAATCTTCGGAACGGTCGTGGAGGTCAAAGGCGACGAGGTCGTGCTCAAGATTGACGAATCGAACAACACCAAGATACGAGTCAGCACCTCCGCGATCGGCAAGAATCTCTCCCAGGAGGGGAAGGATTAAGCGCCTCGCGCAGATGGCCGAAGAGAGATTGACTCAGGAGAGAACCTAACAGGGAAACGCTATGAACAAGAATCTGGTACCGAAGATTGTCCTGATCCTCATTCTGGTGGCGCTGGCGGTGGTGGGCCTGTACCCCCCCGACAAGAAGCTCAAGCCCGGCATCGATCTGGCCGGGGGAACCAGCTTGATCTATGCGATCAACACGGAGGGCCTGACCGCCAGTGAGGAAACAGACCTTGCCCAGCGGATGATCGCGGTGCTGCGCCGGCGCATCGACCCGGCCAACATCCAGAATCTCGTCTGGCGGCCCCTGGGCAACACACGCTTCGAAATCCAGATGCCCTTGGCCAGCAAAACCACGCAGCAGTTGCGCCAGGCGTACGAGGCCGCCTTGAACGATCTCCTGGCCAGGAACATCAACCCCGCGACCATCATGCGTTCGCTGCAAGAGCCGGCAGCCGAACGCGCCGAAACGCTAGCCCGCTTTGCGCAGGGCGATCCGAACCGTACGACCATCCTGGATACACTCGTTTTGACGTATGATGCCCGCCGACAGGCCCAGGACAAGCGCGACGCCCTTTATCAGAAGCTCGATGATCTCAAGAAAAGCCTCCGCGACGCGGGGGTGGCGGTGGACCGGGTCGAGGCCAACCGTGGCGACTGGGCCAAGCTGACCGCCAGCGAACTGGCGAACACCCTGAAGGATTTTTCCGGTTCCGAGGAGCAGGTCGCGCCGCTGACCGAGTATGTCACGACGTACAAGGAGTTGGTCAGCGTGCTCAACCAACTTACGGCCGAGTCAGGCCTGAACGACCGGTACGAGGCCGCCAAACGCAAGCTCGACCAACTGAATCTGACCATCGACCAGATCACGTACGTCCTGGAAATGGATCAGAAGTCGGCGGACCGGACCAGGAGGATCGAGCAGCTCAAGGCGACCTTCCCGGATCGTGTTGCGGCGATCGACCGCCTCGTGGCGGCCTACGACAAGTACCGGCCCTACCGCGGCCAGCTCGACGATCCCAAAGACCTCCAGCGCATGCTCAAAGGCGCCGGCATCCTCGAATGGCGCATCCTGCCGACCCGGGGACGCACCGAGCTGAGCGAGGCGGAAATCGAGCGGTACATCCAGACACTGACGGAAAAGGGCCCCAAGTCTGCCTCCGACAGCCAGTACGTCTGGTGTGAGATTGAGGACGCCCGCGAGTTCGGCGCCCGCAATGCGATCTTCGGCAGGTTCGGCGACAAAGATTATGTCCTGGCCAGCAACCGACCGAACGAGGCCATCCTCCGTCCGACGGGCGGACGCGGCTGGAAGCTCGAGAAGGCCTTCCCGTCATCCGACAACATGGGCCGCAGAGCCATCGGTTTCCGCCTGGATGACAAGGGCGGCGCCCTGTTCTACAACGTCACGCGAGAGAATCCCGGACGGCCCTTGTGTATTCTGCTCGACGGCATCGCCATCTCCGCGCCCGAGATCAATCCGGAGGGCCCCATCGGCAGCGAGGGCATCATCACGGGCAGCTTCACCGCGACCCAGATCACGGACATGGTCAACAAGCTCAACGCCGGTTCTCTGCCGGCCCGTCTGATCGAGCAGCCCATCTCGGAACGCGTCATCGGTCCGTCCGTCGGCGCCGACAACCTCCAGAAGGGCATCCGATCGGGCATCATCGGTCTGGTGGTGGTCGCGTGCTTCATGCTGGTTTACTACATGGTCGGCGGTTCGATCGCAGACGTGGCGCTGCTGCTGAACATTCTGTTCGTTCTGGCCATCATGGCCGGGCTGCGCGCGACCTTCACTCTGCCCGGCATTGCCGGTCTGATCCTGACCATCGGCATGAGCGTCGACGCCAACGTGCTGATCTTCGAACGCATCCGGGAGGAACAGGCCAAAGGCGTCGGCCTGACGACCGCGATTCGCAACGGCTACGCACGAGCGTTTTCCGCCATCTTCGACTCCAACCTCACGACGATTCTCACGGCGGCCATTCTCTACTATGTGGCCTCGGAGGACATCAAAGGCTTCGCCATCGTGCTCATGCTCGGCATCGCGTCAAGCATGTTCACCGCGATCTTCGTAACGCGCGTGATTCTTGATCTGCTCGTATCCAAGCGGATCCTCAAGGAGCGTCTGGTCATGCTGCGTCTGATCAGCGTGCCCAACATCAACTGGATGGGTATGAGGAACGTCTTCTACACCGTCTCCGGCCTCCTGGTAATCTGCGGGCTGGTTCTGTTCTTCGCCCGCGGCAAGTCGAAATACGACATCGAGTTCACCGGTGGTACGAGCGTGCAGATGGACCTGCGGGCAGGCGTGTCGCTCACGCGCCAACAGGTCGAAGAGCGCATCCAGCAGATCGGCGTGCAGTTGAACAATCGCGATCTCCAGGTCGCCACGGTTTACAGCATCGGCGAACCAATCGGCCAGACGCCCGAGGGGGAGAAGACCTACCGCCAGTATGAAATCACCACGACCGCGATCAATAAGCTGCGGACGACGGTAGCATTCAGCAGCAACCGGCCGGCGATCGATGTGGCCACCGCCGAGATCCGCAAGGCCGAGTCCAATCTCAACCGGCGGATGGGCCTGTTCGAGCTGGCGCCGGTCGGAGATCAGTCCTACGTCGTCTCCACCAGCCGGGTCAATCCCGCACTGATTCAGGAAGTGCTGACCCAGGCGTTCCCCCAGGCAACAGTCGGCGAGCCCGAAGTCGAAGAGGTCGTCACTGACGCCATCCGGCAGGCCTTCCAGGGTCAGTTGGAGATCCAGCAGAACCTCCATCCCGCGATCACCTCCGCCGAGAAGGTCACCGAGGACGTCGTCGACACCTATCCGGAACTGGCCGACTACATCGGCGGTATCCGTCTGGAGACGACGCTCCAGACCCCGGCGACGCTGGCCGAGATTCGCCAGCGCATTCAGGAGCTTCGTTTCCGGCTCGACACGCAGGACCTGGCCTGGTATCCGTACGCCGTCTACGGTCCCGGACTCAAGAGTATCGATCCGAATCAGCCGGTCAGCGCGTTCACCTTCGTGAGCGTCGAGCCCGAGGCCGGGCTGCGGACCCTCACCGAGCAGGAATGGGAACGGTTCGTCAACAACGAGAGAAGCCGCGTCCTGCTGGCCACCCAGAGGGAAACGACACTTCCTCGCGTCACCCAGATCGATCCGTTTGTGGGCTCGGAGGCCAAGACCCGGTCCTTGATTTCCATCGTCCTGTCCCTGGCCGCCATCGTCGGCTACATCTGGCTGCGGTTCGGCAGTCTGCGGTTCGGACTGGCGGCCATCGCCTGCCTGTTCCACGACGTCTCCATTGCGGTGGGCGCCATCGCCATCTCCGCCTTCCTGGCCCAGACCACCATCGGGCCGGCTCTGCTGATCGGTGACTTCCGCATCAACGGCACTCTGATTGCCGCCGTCCTGACGCTGCTGGGTTACTCGTTGAACGACACCATTGTTGTCTTCGACCGCATCCGCGAGAATCGGCACAAGGCCCAGCTCACACCGCAGACGGTCACCAACAGCATCAATGAGACCTTGTCGCGAACCATCATTACCGGCGTGACAACGTTGTTCGTCGTGTTTGTGATGTACGTCTTCGGCGGTTCCGGCCTGCGGGGCTTCAACTACGTCATTCTCGTCGGCCTGATTGTCGGAACATATTCCTCGATCGCCGTTGCCGCTCCCCTGCTGCTGATCGCCAAGGACCGGCAACAGGCCAAATAGGACACCGAACGTGCGGGCTGCGGTGGGGCCGGAGCAGGCCCCTCCGACACCCGGTTGGATACACTAACCCTCTCGCGGGCAGAAGCCCGGTTCGCAGCTTGGTCTGTGAAGTGGACAGAGATTTCAAGATCGGAATGATTTGTGGCGTGGTCCTGGCGGGCGTTATCCTGCTCTGGGTGGTGACGCGGCCGACCCTGACCACGCAGGCGCGGATGTTCAGTCCTTCGGCCGCCGATTCGCAGGAGAGTCGCCCGCAAACGGATTCTCTTTTCTCCGAGCCGAGCCGCCCGGCTCCATCGGTGGCTGCGACAAGACAGACGCAGGTTGAGGAGACCTCGCCGGTCGCAGAACCCGTCAAATCCCCACCTTCGGCGGCGCCGGTCAACACCCCGTCGCCGCAGACGCCCACCCCGCTGGGCGACCTGACAAGCCACGAAAGGGACCAGAAGATCACCACCACCCGATTCCACATCGTCCAAAAGGACGAGACCCTCTCCTCCATATCGCAGCAGTACTACGGGACCGCCAGTCGATGGCAGAAGATCCTTGCGGCAAACGAGCAGACCATCAAGGATGCCAACAAGATCCGTCCCGGAACCAAGCTGATCATCCCCGAGTGACCCTCCCCTGCGGCGCCGACGACTGGGAACCGTCAGATGGCGCTTGCAGCGGCGCGGTCCACGAACCACACGACCTTGTGCAGCACCGGCCAGAGAATGTGGATCGGATAACGGACTTCATCGGGCTCGCTCGTCAGGACCTCCCGGAGCGTCTCGGCCTTCTCCGCCCCCGAGACAAGAACAACCAGGCGGTTGGCGGCACGCAGAACAGGGTGTGTCAACGTGATTCGATTGAGACGCCCGTCCATAACATAGACGACGCAGGCGAGATCGTCGGTGTCGAACGGGGCGAAGGAGTTCGGCAGGAGCGACGCCGTATGTCCGTCAGCGCCCATCCCCAGAACGATCAGGTCAAATTGCGGGATGCGGCCCTCGGCGAGCCCGAATGCATTGCGGAGAATCGTCTCGTACGAATGCGCGGCCGTGGAGATGTCCTCGTACTCGGTCGGAATCCGGTGAATGTTGTCCGGCGGAATCGGCACCTTCTTCAGAAACGCCTCCGCCGCCAAACGGTAATTGCTGTGGGGCGAATCGACAGGAACGTACCGCTCATCCACCCAAAACACGTGGATCTGTCGCCAGAGCAACGCCTGCGCCGCCGGACTGGCTGCCAGTTTCTCGAAGGCCTGCCGGGGAGTCCGGCCGCCGGAGAGAGCCACGTAAAACGCCCCCTTCGATTCCAGCGCCTCGCGGGCAGACGCAACAAACAGGTTGACCGTCCGCGACGCCAGGTCCTCAGCATCCGCCGCAATCTGGATGTTGGGCTGATACTTCGCCGTGGTTTCCATGGTCACCTCCATGCCATCCCTTCCACCAACCCGTCAGGCTTGCTGGTAACGATCAGCACCTCGTCGGGCAGACCCGACGTGACATAGGCATATTCCTCGTCGGTGCGAACAATCTCCACCGACTGGGTGAGAAGCCTGCCGTCCCGGACGAGCCAGAGACGATTGGGCTCGTGAACGGCCTGGCGCGGAATCGCCACCGCGTGAGGCAGCGTCTTTCCGGTAATACGGACATGGACGAAGGTCCCGGGCAAGAGCGGCGGCCGGCTTTCGGAGCCATCCAGCGGTCTGGGAACCTCCACCACGACGGGGACCCTCCGTGAGACACGATCCACCTGTCCTGTCGTTCGCGTGACATGTCCGGACCACGTGTGTCTGCCACCGGCCAGGTCCGCCTGCACCTCGGCCGGGGCGAGATTCCCATCCGTTCCATCGAGGGGAGCCACTGGCGGGAAAGCGTCGAACCAAGCCAGATCGTCGCTTTCGAGCAGAACCTCCACCTCGAAGGCATCAATCCCACAGGCCGTCACCAGAGGTTGTCCCACCGCTACGTACTGGCCAAGATTCAAGGCACCGCTCGTGATCATCGCGTCGAACGGCAGTGCGATCGTCGTCCGCTGGAGTTTCAGCTCGGCCATCTCCAACTGCGTTCTGGCCGAATCCAGTGCCGCGCGGGCCCGTTGAATCCTCGGCTCCCGCAGCGCCGGCGCCCGATCCGTGTCGGCGCTCTCGAGTTCCAGCAAAGCTTGCGCTTCTGCCACAGCTGCCCGGGCCTGGCGCACCGCCAGTTCGTAGTCGCGGGAGTCGATCTGAATAATCTTCTCGTTGGCGCGAATGATGCCGCCGGCCTTCAGGTCGGAATGGAGGAACACCACCGTACCGGCGACTTCCGGCATAACCTCCACCTCGACCTTGGGTCGAACGATACCGGGGCCTTGAACAATCACAGGGATATCGGCGGCGACAAGCTTGCGAACCTCGACCGGGGGAGCCGTCACTGCCGACTCGGCACGCCCGGCGAGCTTACGGAACCTGAAGAAGAGCACCGCGGCGATCAGACTCAGGGCCAGAACGAACACAAAAAGCCACATCAGCAGACCTGTCCACCTCGGCGCCGTGTGACGGCATCGATCCTGCCCCAACCCTTCGGCCTTTGTCGCCTGCCCGCTCATCGTTTCACCAGTTGGGATGACGCATCATCGCCGGCCGCCCAGTCACCGCCGAGCGCCAAGTGCAGATTCACACGGTTGGTCCAGATCTGTCCCTGGAGGACAGTCACCTGCTCCTCCGCCGCACGCCGATACCGTTCCGATTCCAGCACGGTCAGAAGACTTTCGACCCCCTGCTCATACCGCCGCCGAGACAGGTCTTCGGCCGCCTTGGACTCCTGGAGTTGGAGCCAGCTGTATTCGAGTTGACGCTGAAGCAACTGCTCGCTGATCAGGGCGTCTTCCACCTGTCGCATCGCGTCGAGCACCACACCACCGTAGGTCGCAGCTGCCTCCTCGTAGCGGGCTTTGGCCGCTCGGACCTGGGCCCGAAGCTGACCTCCCTTGAAAATGGGCTGGGCGAGGTTGAACACGGCGGCATAGGTCTCGGAGAAGTCCCGCCAGATGTCCTCCCACGTGTCAGCGCTGCGGCCGTAGCTGGCGGTCAGGACCAAGTTGGGATAGAGCTGTGCGACACTGACGCCGATCCTTTCGTTGGCCGCACGCAGAGCGAACTCCGCCGCTCGCACGTCGGGACGCCGATCCAGCAGGGCGCCGGGCACCCCGACCGGAACTGCCTCCAGTTCCGGCAGGTCGGGCAGGGTCTCCGGCAGAGCAGACGAGACCCCGGGCCGCCTGCCGACCAGCACATCCAATGAATGACGTGAAACCGCCAGCGCCGAGGCAATCGCCGGCTCCTGCACCCTGGCGCTTTCCAGATTGGCGCGGGCCAGCCGCACGTCCACCGGCCCGACCAACCCCTGGCGATACCGTCGTTCCGTGATCTCCAGCGTGTTCTGGAGACTCTCCACGTTGGCCCGCGCTAGCGCCAGACGCCGTTGGGCGATGGCCACGTTGATCCGTCCCTGGATGACCAGGGCAATCGTGGAATTGGCCAGCGCCTGCCGGTTGGCCTCGGAGGCCAGCAGGTCCTCCCACGCCGCACGTTGCGACCGCCGCAACATGCCCCAGAAGTCCACCAAGTACGAAACCGAAATATCCTGTGACCACGTCGTCGTCAGCGGACTAAAGCCCCCGCTGAACATCGACAGGAAGGGATTGTTGGGGTCCTCTTCCCCACCGCCACCCCCGAAGTTGAAGTAGCTCTTGCTGCGGTTGCGGGTCAGGCCGTACGAAATCTCCGGCCAGAGCTTCCCCTTTGCCTCCGATAGGCCCGCCCGAGCCTGGAGCACCCTCGCGGCGGATGCCTTCAGGTCGTAGTTGTTCTCCAGCGCCAGACGGACCAGATCAGCGGTGACCGGATCGCCGAAACGCTCCCACCAACGGTCCATCTGCTGCCCATCGCCGGCGTCCTGGGCCGGCTGCCGGGCATGGACGAAGGCCGGCGCCGTCTCGGCCGGCGTCTTGGGCCGGGAATACTTCGGTCCCACCATGCAGCCGCCCGCCACCGCAGCGACCACGCAATACAACAGAGCTCGTAGAACCAGACCGGCCGGAGCCTTCATTCTCTCTCTCCTTCTTCGTAGCCGCGAATCGCTGCGGCTGAGAACTTGACGATGTGATCGATCATCTCCTCGGAATCCAGTCGGGGCAAATCCACCCAACCGCATCGATCGAACATCCTGCGGGCGGCGACCACGTACACGAGTTGCCCGACGACCGACAGGATCATACGCTGAACGGTCGGCGGCTTCAACCATGGGCACACAGTCTGAATGGCTTCACGCAGGACGGCCATCACCGGCGATACCATCTCGGTCACAAACATCTCGGCAGGCAGACGCGGATCGATCATCTCTCGGATCATCAGTGCCACAAATCGGCAGTGCCCCTGTTCATTAGTCCGTCCTCTCTCTTCGGCCAACGGTTCAAAGAACGACTGGGCGTAGGACCTCAGAAGCTGTTCCAGAGAGGGCGTCTTGTCGGCAGACATCACCTTGCGAATGCCGGCGATGCGGGTCTCTCGCATGACCGTAAGCTGGCGACGCCACACTTCAACATAGAGCTTGTCTTTTCCTCCAAAATAGTAGTTGATCGAAGCAACGTTGCAGCCGGCCGCACCGGCGATCTCGCGCACCGGGGTATCCTTGAAACCCCGTTGGCAGAACAGCACCTCAGCCGCTTCGATTAATCGATCTTGAACACTCTTGTCGTCCATAGTTCCCCGCCACTCACTATCTTGCTGACATCACCACCCTTGAAAACGGACGTTTCATACAACAGTTTAAAACAGATGTTTTAGAAATCAACGGTTTACCCCTGCCGGGAGCACAGAAATCGGTCCGGCCGGCCGTGAAGACCTCACCACAGGGGGCAGCATGCCCATCCCGCAGAATCTCAGCGGAATTACGCAAAAAGATTTGACAGCGCTGCCCCGCGGTCGCTATAGTGATGTTTCTGTTGGTTGGGGCCGTAGCTCAATTGGTTAGAGCATCGGACTGTCGATCCGAAGGTTGAGGGTTCGAGACCCTTCGGCCTCGTTCTGTAAGTGTAGGGCCAGCAAGCACTTGTGCTTGCTGGCCTTCTTCGTTGGCGCCTCAGAAACCGCCATTGCAGCCGTTCTGCAGCAATTCCGACTTACGGCATGACTGGTTGCCCGCTCGGTTGGACCTGACTGTCCCCCTCGGCTAGTGCCAGTCGGGGATTAGGATTCCCGGCTTCACCGGATTGCGTTTCTGAATCTCTTGCTTCTGTTGGGTTTCTCTCATGCTGGAGTTGTCGGCCGGAGCATGGGCTCTGCCGAGACGCAACCGGTGGGCCAGACGTGACCACCGAGCAGAAAACCATTAAGAGCAAAGTGGGTGTGCTGGAGCTGGGAGCGTGCGCGACAACTCAGCAACGTCTTCTACCTGCGCAGTATCATGGGGTACTGCGGTGACCGGGTCTGGCGCTTCCGGAAACTCCATGAAACCAGTGGCGTTCCCACCGTCTGCCCGCCTCATGATCTCCAGCTATCCAGCTCCGATTGAAGGCTCTGGAGGCCAATGTCGCACAGACCGGCCGTACTTTTCGCCGCGGCAGTACGACTGCTGCAAGTGGCTCATGAGGTTCGACAGCATCCCGCCGACCCGTCGCGACAGGTCTCGCAGCTCTTCGCACCTCATTGCTCCAGACAGCCTCTTGACAGTCGCCGGCCGGCGGGGTATGTATGGGACAAATCAATCTTTCCCTTTTTGGAGGAACGTAGCATGAGACGCGGAACGTTTTCCCAAGCCACCCTGTATGCCTGCCTGCTGACAGTCCTGCTGACCGTGCCCGTGTGGGCCCAGCCGCCCGGCGGACGCGGCATCTTCGGCGACTGGCAGGTCAAGATCCCCTTCGGCGAGCGAGAGATGAACGTCATCCTCTCGTTCACGCGGACCGGCCCCGAGGGCGAATGGACCGGGCAGTGGATCAGCCCCTTCGGCATGAACGACCTGAAGGACATCAAGTTCGAGGACAACACGCTGCGGTTCGTCCACGTCGCCCGCTTCGGCGACAACGAGTTTGTCTCGACGTTCAGCGGCACGGTCGAGGAGAACAGGCTCTCCGGCGTCCTGTCCAACGACCAGGGCGAATCAGACGTCACCGGCCAGCGCAGCCCGCGCGTCTCGCCCGCCGCCGGCCGATGGGAATTGAAGTACAAGGTCGGCGACCGCGACGTCACCGGCACGCTGGTCGTCACTCCCGACAAGGAAGGCCGTCTGTCCGCCAAGTGGGAGAGCGAGTTCGGCGAGCATGAGATCAGCGATTTCTCGTACGAGCGACGCGCCCTGAGCTTCAAACGCAAGAGCAAGATGCAGGACCGCCAGTGGGAATCGACGTTCAGCGGCAGTATCGACGGGGACACACTCACCGGCACGATCAAGTCTGAAATGGGCGACATCGAGGTCCAGGGTGCCCGGCTCGGCGCGGCCGCCATCGGCACTTGGCTGCTCGACGTCAGCACCGAATGGGGCGACATCAAGCAGCGGCTCGTCGTCAACCCGGACATGAGCGCCCTGTACGGCACGATGCCCGTCAAGAAGGTCGAGCTGGCCGACGGCAAGCTCACCTTCGGCATGGTCGTCCCCTTCGGCGACGAGGAGTTCAAAATGGATTTCGCCGGCAAGATCAGCGACGGCAAACTCGTCGGCCAGATGACCACCTCCCGCGGCACGCAGGAAATCAAGGGCACAAAAGTCGTCCGCCCGCAACGCCCCGGCCGCTAACACAGAAGACCGCATCCGAGCCTGCCGGCACCATAGGCCGGCAGGCTCTTCTTCGTTGCCCGTCCCTCGTCGCTCGTGACTCGTAGTAGAAGCGTCGGAGCGTAGCGGCGTAGATGCGTGTGAAACGGTCTGCGATCGACTCTGACGCCGTTGTTGTTGCCCGCGTCTACGCTCAAACCCATCTACGCTTCTACCCGCGTGCGGCCTCCGGCCGCGAGCGAAACGGCAGTGGCATCTCCCGCCGGCACGCGGCTACAATGGCCGCCGGAAGGACATGAACAGGACGGCCCTCGGCACAGACCCGGGATTCGGATAAGGAGTCGAGCGATGCGAATTGCCGTTGTCGGCGCCGGCGCGATGGCCGGACTCTACGGCGCGTTCCTGGCCCGCGCGGGCTACGATGTCCACTTCCTGATGCGGCGGGACTACGACGCCGTCCGCTCTTCCGGCCTGACCGTCAAGAGCTGGCAGGGCGATTTCCATCTCGACAGCGTCAACTGCTACCGCCGCCCCGAGCAAATCGGCGCCGTCGATCTCGTCTTCATCGGCCTCAAGACCACCGCCAACACGCACTATCAGGAACTCGTCGCTCCGCTGGTGGGCCCGGACACGCGGGTCCTCACCGCCCAGAACGGCCTGGGCAACGAGGAGCGTCTGGCCGAGCTGTTCGGCGCCCGGCGCATCGCCGGAGGGCTGGCGTTCCTGTGCTCCAATCGCGCTGCGCCAGGCGTGATCCACCACCTCGACTATGGCTTCTTCCAGACCGGCAACTTCCAGCGCCCGCCCGATGACACGCTGCGCGCGTTCGCGGGCATGATGCAGAACGCCGGCGTCGAGTGCACCATCGCCGACGATCTGGCCCTGGCCCGATGGAAGAAACTCATCTGGAATGTCCCCTTCAACGGCCTGTCGGCGTTGCTGGACCTGACCGTCGACAAGATCATGGCGAATCCCGACCTGCACGAGCGGGCCTGGCGACTGATGAAGGAGGTCCAGGCCGCCGCACAGGCCGATGGCCTGCACATCGACGATGCCTTCCTCGACCACATGATGGACCTGACGGTGAAGATGAAGCCGTACTACACGTCGATGCACCTCGACCGCCGCAGCGGCAACCCCATGGAGACCGAGGCCATCATCGGCGAACCCCTCCGCCGCGGCCAACGCCACGCCCTGCCCCTGCCCGAAATGCAAACCCTCTACGCGGCCCTCAAACAAATCGGGCGGGCGCCGTGACCCATGACTCGTGCCACGTGCCCCATTGGAGCGCAGATGTGTAGAAGTGTTGCCCGGCCGGCTTCCGGCCGTCTCCTCCCGGGCCACGGGTCACGGGCCACGAACCCCACCTTTCATCAATAATCATCCATCAATAATCAATTCTTTCCTGCTCTGTATAGAACATGAGAGGGTACGCCAGAGGATGGCGAGGTTGTGGGTCAGAACGCGCAGACGGATTTCGCGGTTCTGACTGTGATAGGTTCTCACTTGCAAGGCCGCGCCCATGTTTCGTTTGAGCATGCTGAAGACGGTTTCGATCTGCCAACGTTGGCCATAGGTCTTCTTCGGGAATCGGGCGTATTAACATGCGAAGTGCAACACGGTAGGTCATGACAGTCACGAGCTGGCCGGCCGTGTTCCGTGGTCGGAATGATGCTGCGGACATCCCGTTGGTCCCGGCAGAGGCGATGGACAGGTAACCAGGGACATTTTGCGCCTTCCTTCTCGCGTTGGTGCGCATTCGTGGGGTCCTTTCGGGGGCGGCCGACGGGCAGGGGGCGGACACAACGGCCCAGCACGGTCTCCAGCTTGCTCAGGAACATATCGCTGCCCAGCGGCCGCCCGTATGGGTCCACAGACTTAGCAAATCCACCTCCGTCCGCATGAGCCCCTCGGCCAGTTCCTGGCGCCACTGCCCGGGTGACATCGCTCTTGCCACTTGAGCAGGTCGAGGAGATCCGACGCGGCCTGGTCGCCGAGGTGCGCAGCCGCACTGGACCATACCTACCGCCCGGACTTGCGGCACAATCTCGCCCGGACGGGGTTGAGCTCGATGTATTTCATCGCCGTCCAGAAGTGGTGCGTGTCGAGTGCACACGAATAGAAGCGCCCCTGCCACAGGTGCCCGCTGCGCCCGTGACGGCGGTTGATGTATTGGGCGTACAACTGGTTCGTCCGTTTGAGCGTCGCGGCCAGTTACTGCCTTCAGACTTGCGGTGGCGGGATCGGTTGTGCGTTGACTCTGTGTGGCCGGCAACCGTTTTGGCCGCAGGGGCTTTCAGACCATCCGACATCGCTCACTTCGTCGTCAGTCGAAATGAATCGAGCATGGGGATGACCTCCTCCTTGTCTTGCGCGAAGTCGTCCGGCGCGCTGACGGAGGAAACCAGAATTGCCGTTCGTCCATCCAGGTAGTAGTCCGTCACGGAGTGGTGCGCTACGGTTCCCAGGCGGTACGCATACTCCCAACGCACCCCGGCTACGCCGTCGTGCGTGAACGGCCGAGGCGCATCCAGTGCGGTCCCTCGTCCGCTCGCACGCGCCAATTCAACGTAATCCATCACACTCTGAATGGCGGGATAGCCGGACACGTCATAGGTTTGAATTGTCAGATTCGGAAGTGACGCGTTGCCGGACCGCTTGAAGAAAGCGACCAGATGCGTCCTCGCATCGCAGGCCGCGGACACCACCGATGGATGTGTCGAACGGTCTTCCCAGTTCCCGCGAAGCAGAATCTCATATCGTCTCGCGTCGTCTTCATACCTAATGGCCGTCGGTCCTCCGTGTCCCGGCACACCCGAGTCGATCCCTTTCGGCCTTCCGAAGAAGGCGACGGTGTGAAGAGGTCCCCATCCTTTGCTCTGAACGCTCCAGGAGTCTCCTTCCCGGACGATGAGAATCCAGCTTAAGGGGACCTCCATAATTCGTTTCTGACCGGGCGGAGTGACGCCATCGTCCTTCACGGCCTCCAACATCAGCGTTCCGGCCGGCACGAGAAACGGCGAGTACTCGCCATATTTGTCCGCGACGTCCGGGTCAGGTTCTGCGATGTCTTTGATCTCGTATCCGACAAGGCGGATCGATCCGGCCTGATACCCCTCGACAAACTCAACGAACGGCACCTCCTCCCGCTGCGCCCGGCTGAGGTGGGCATAGGCGGCCTTCCACTGCCTGTTCTGAACCGCCTTGAGAAAGCCCTCCAGTGACCGCGACGCCTCGGCCCGCGCGCCACCCGACGCCGGCGACTTCCCACGGCAGCCCACTCCCCATGCCGTGCCCAGCATCACCAGAACACTTGCGCAGACCCGCCCGGCCTGGCGGACGAGAAACGATGCGTGTCTCTCACCAACGCTGCCCATAAGATGGGGCCTCCTGCAAATGGAAGAACGACGGTATTATAGGAGGGTCCACCGGCTCGTTGCGCCCTCCGCCGCTGTGCGTCACCGAAACGGTGCGTGGCACCATCCAAACCATACAATACCCCGTCAACCTCCTGCAAATCGCTCCCCCTATCCCCTGCCATTCAACACCGTTAATAGACGGGGCCGGCCCTCAAAGTACAAGTCAAGGCGGGTATTGTGCGGGCTCGAATTTCGTATCTCGGCGGGGGAAGCTATTGACCTGCTGCGGCGGGGCAGGGAGCGTTCTGGGGGACGAAGTGGATGCAGACGCGATGGCCGAGGGCGTGGGCGATTCGTTCGAGCATGGCGAGGCTGTGGCCGTCGTAGTCGGCGTCCTCCAGCCGGCTGATGACGGACTGCGTCATTCCGACCCTCTGTGCCAACTCCTTCTGGCTCAGGTCCGCCGAGGTTCGCAGTGCGTGGACTTGCTCGGCGATTCTCAGGTTCTCGCGTTCCAACTCCAGCGAGGCCAGCCGCTCCTTGCGGCCTTTGATATACCGCCGGTGCAGGATTGTCACAGCGTCTGTCGTCTTCTTGCCCTTAGCCATGCTCTTCCTGGCGGATTCAGGCCGCATCTCGTCCCTCGTCGCTCGTATCTCGCATCTCGAAGAGCCGCACGCTGTAGACCGGAGGCTTGAGGCCGCAGGCTCAATGGGTACACTTCACACTTGACACTTTACACTTGGCACTTCACACCCGGCGCGTCGCCCGCTATCGCAATTTCTTATGCGTAAACTTCCGCGCATCTTCTCCCGTATAGTCCGCCACGACCTGTCCCTTCCCGTATAACTTCCATTTATAAATCACCAACCCTTCGAGGCCGACGGGGCCGCGGGCGTGGATCTTGTTGGTGCTGATGCCGACCTCGGCCCCGAGGCCGTAGCGGTAGCCGTCGGAGAAGCGGGTCGAGCAGTTCCAGAAGACGTTGGCGGAGTCGACGAGGGCCATGAATCGTTCGGCCTTGTCCTTGTCGGCGGTGACGATGGCGTCGGTGTGGCCGGAGCCGTAGCGGTTGATGTGGTCGATGGCGGCGTCGAGGCCGTCGACGACCTTGATCGCGAGGATCAGGTCGAGGTACTCGGCGCCCCAGTCGTCGTCGGTAGCCGGCTCGCAGGCGATGATGGCGCGGGTGCGTTCGCAGCCGCGAAGACGCACGCCCCTGGTCTCCAGCGCGCCCTGGAGCGCGGGCAGGATGCTCTCGGCGATCGCGGCGTCGACCAGCAGCGTCTCGGCGGCGTTGCAGACCGCGACGTACTGGCACTTGGAGTCGACCGCGATGGCGACCGCCATCTCGGGCTCGGCGTCGGCGTCGATGTAGACGTGGCAGATGCCGTCGGCGTGGCCGAGGACCGGAATGGTGGTGTGCTTCATGATGTGGCGGACGAATTCGTTGCTGCCGCGCGGGACGATCAGGTCGATGTGCTCGTCGAGTTCAAGCATGGCGGCGACGTCCTGGCGGGTCTCGAGCAGTTGGATCCAGCCGGAGGGCAGGCCGGCGGCGTCGCCTGCGGCGGCGATGGTCTCGGCGAGGATGCGGTTGGTGTGGGCCGCTTCGCTGCCGCCTTTGAGCAGGACGGCGTTGCCGCTCTTGAGGCAGAGCGTGGAGATCTGGACGAGGGCGTCGGGGCGGGACTCGAAGACGACGCCGATGACGCCGATGGGGCAACTGACTTTGTAGAGCTCCAGGCCGGCGTCGAGCTCGGTGGCGGCCAGCGTGCGGCCGACCGGGTCGTCGAGTTTGATCAGACTGTGGATGGCGGCACAGACGTCGGCGAGCTTGGCCTCGTCGAACTTGAGCCGCTTGAGCAGCGGGGCCGCCAAGTGGCTGCGCTCGGCTGCGGCGAGATCACGCTCGTTGGCCGCGACGATCTCGCTGCGACGCAGGTCAAGGACCTTGGCGATTTCGGTCAGTGCCGCATTTTTGGCCTCGCTCTTGATCGCGGCCAGACGCAGCGAAGCGGCCTGGGCCTCCGCCGCACGTTCGCGAATTGTCGTTTTGTTTGACATTTTGGCCTTTACCATTTAACTTCGGTCCCGTACGATAGGCCACCAATTATACGAGATCGGGGTCCGGCAATCAACATGCCGCCTCGCGGGTGTAGCTTAGGGGTAAAGCTCCAGCCTTCCAAGCTGGCCACGCGGGTTCGATTCCCGCCACCCGCTTTATTCCGTCCGGGACCTGCCGGATCGTGGGAGAGGATACCCTGTCTTCCGTTGAAGACGCCGTGGCCGCTCCACGCTGAATTTTATGCGGTCTTGAGCGTCTTGGCCGCTCCTTGGGGAAGAATAGATTCAGCCACGAAGGGCATTTCCGTAAGATCAGGCTCGGTTGAGCAAGCGTGCTTTGGCGACAGTCCAGTAGTTCGGGAACATCGCACCGGTCAACAGGACGTCCCCGACCTCCAAGCGGTCCAGCAACCGCCGCGGCAGAGACATTCCCCGCGGTCTGGTTGCCGCTGTCGCGCCATCGCCACTTCCAGCTTGTCACCAGCGGCGCGTACAGACACGGGCGAAGACACACAGGATGCCGCTGCTGGCCATACCTGTCCATGACAGCCCCCTTGTGGGTCCGATTGCGTTGACGACAATCTCTCCGGCCGGGAGACTCGTTCTTCCACACCTTTATCGGTCCAAGACTCAACGCATAGGGAAGTGCCATCCGTGTTGTACCTCGATCAACCATTGGATATCATCAGTCCCGGCCCGGCCCAATATGTTCATCGAACTGCTGCTGCATCCTGATGGAAAACCCCGGGTCTGCGTGCTGCGGACCGAAGACAGGCTCTGCGACCTGCAGTGATTCCAACGCGTCACCTGGGACCGACTCGGCTGCGCAGACGAGCAGACGCCATAGCAGAAGCTGCGGATTGACCTGTGTCGCCAGCGGGTACTCAACCGCAGGGGGCAGGCCCCCATGTCCGCCCATTTCACGCAAGCGACGAGATATGAGCCACGAGATCCGGCTTGCGGGCCACCGGCGGATGTGGTATGAGTATCGCGTGCGGGATGGGGAATCGACCTTGCATCGAAACCGGAACTGACAGGGGTATTGCCATTGGAATCGAAGCAGATTGAAGAAGGACTGGAGTTTATGCCGAAGTTCAACGCCGAGGGGTTGATCCCGGCCATCGCCCAGGACGCCGAGACCGGCGAGGTGCTGATGGTCGCGTGGATGAACCGCGAGGCGCTGGACCACACGATCGCGACCGGGCGGGGCACGTATTACAGCCGCAGCCGCAAGAAGCTCTGGAAGAAGGGCGAAGAGTCCGGCCACGTGCAGCAGGTCCGCCAAATCCTCGTCGACTGCGACCAGGACTGCCTGCTCCTCAAGGTCAGCATCGACGCCGGCCAGTGCCACGTCGGCTATCAGTCCTGCTTCTACCGCGCCCTCAAACCAGGTTCGTCCAAAGACCTCGAACTGATCGCCGATAAGACCTACGACCCGAAAACCGCGTACAAGAAACAGATGTGAAGAGAACAAAGAGTCAGAAGGGTCTGAAGGGCGCGCGGCCGGCTGCTGCCGCTGGCGGTGTGGCAGACCCCGAGCAGGGTGTGTGCCAATCGGCCCAGTGTACCTCTGCGAACAGCGGTCGCCGCGAGCCCATGGCGCCACCCGCGCCCCGTCGCCGTACGCACCTGGCAGACCGTCAGGCCCGGTTTTTGCCCTCCGGTGTTACCAGTAGGATTCGCGGAAGAAACCGTGGCTCAGACAGCTCGATACCAGGCGGGGTTGGACACAGGCGGTCTTCTGGCCCTTCTTAGCGAAGCTGGTCTCATCCCCGACCCCGACGCTCTGGGGATAGGCGTCCCGCCGGGCGATGGTGGAGACATCGGCAAGTAGCCTCTGTTTCCATCACGCCACCAGCCTCCGTGGGACAGTTACATCTTCGCGAACTCGCACAACGCATCCAGATTGATCCCGATAAAGGCGTCTTTGTCGATGACTACTTGTCTCGGTCTACGAGCGATCGGAGGCTGTCCAGGACGACGTTGCGCATGAGGGCGGGGTTGGCGGATTGGCCGGTGAAGAGGTGGAACTGGGCGAGGGCCTGGTTGACGAACATGGCGAGGCCGTCGATGGTCCTGGCGCCGGCGGCCTTGGCGTGTTTGAGCAGGAGGGTCTCGGCGGGGTTGTAGACGGTGTCGAAGACGGCCATGCCGGGCTTGAGAGATTCCGGCGGCACGGGCGTCGCATCGACCTTGGGGTACATTCCGATGCTGGTGCAGTTGACGAGGAGTCTGGCGTGCAGATGCGAGAGGCCTTCCAAGTCGGACCAGGCGCAGCCGAAATCAGCCGCCAGTTGCTCGGCTCGCTCGATGGTGCGGTTGTAGATCGTGACTTTGGCTCCGGCATCGGTCAGACCTGCGACGATGGCCCGTGCAACGCCCCCCGCTCCCACAACCGCCACAGGCATGTCGCGGAACCCTTCGCGTGGGATGCCCATGCCGTCGGCGATGGCGTCGAGCGCTCCGGCGTAGTCGCTGTTGTAGGCGCCCAGTCGTCGCCCGTCGCTCGTCGCTCGGGAATCGAGAACCAGCGTGTTGGCGGCGCCGATCTGCTCAGCGAGAGGCTCGATGAAGCCGCCCTTTTGCCGCACGTAGTCGAGTGCGCTGTGTTTGTGTGGGATCGTAACGCTGAAGCCCCGAAAGTCCAGCCAGGGCCTCGCCAGCACATGGTCGAGGAAGGCAAACAGCTCCTCGCGTCCCCCCTGCACCAACAAAGGCAGGTAGACGCCGTTGATCTTCCTGTCGGCTAAGCAGGCGTTGTGAATGGCCGGACTGAGCGAATGACCCACCGGGTCGGCGATCACACCGAACAGATCCGTCTGCCGGTCGATCGAATCGCAATGGTAGAGTCTCTTGAACGCGTCCAGTGTTACTTGCCCGGGTGCGGTGCCGCTGGCCTCATCGAGGCTGGCAAAGGTGACAAGTCCGCCGAGCTTCTTCGTGAGCACCCGGCTGATCAGACCCGCCTGGCCCATGCACAGCACGATGCAGTCCCTGTCCGCCTTGTGAAGCAGGTCGAACGCCTGGAAGCAATCGTTGATATGGCCTGCGGCGTAGACCAGCTTGGGTACAGCTGCCGGAAAGCCCTGTACGATTTCGCGATACAGTCCTCTGAGATCGTCGAACGGCCTGGCGAAATCATGCGCCGAGAGTATCAGCCGGCCCTTCGGCGCCGCCGTCAGAGCCGGCTCAATTCTCCGGCGAAACGCAGATTTCCGGGAATTCGCGAACTCGACATCGACAAACTCAGCCCCTTCGCGCAGGGCCATCGTCAGGACCTCGATCCGCAGCGACTCGGGATAGTCGATGGCCCCGCCTTCGCGCGTATCCCGGCAGGTCACGATCAGGGGCATAGCCGTCCCGGCCAAGGCCCGTGTCTGCCTCACGACCTCGCCGGCCAGATCCACCGTAATCCCTTCCAGGTAGTCCATCCGCAGTTCGAGCATCTCGGCCCCGCCTGCGACGGCGCGGCGGACCTGCTCTGCGGCCTGGGCGGCATTTCGTGCCGAAATGGGAACCGCCAAATACGTCATAGTGGCTCCAACATATAGCAACTTGGCCGGTCCGGGGCAAGTTTCGGGCGTGATTCGGAGCAAGTTGTGCTTGATTTGGCCCGGTCGATACGCTAAGATACGCCTTCGTCGGGTGGTATACAGGAGAGGAGGATCCTGATTCACGAATGGGCTTCGAGTACAAAGTCCGACTATGCACGAACTGGAAATCAAGGTCCCGGCCCCCCGGCCGGGCAGTTATAAGGTCACCATCGGCACAGGCCTGCTGGCGGCCCTGTGGTCGCAGATCAAGGCCGGATTCGGGCACTGCCGCCCGTTTCTGATCACCGATGCCAACGTGGTCGCCGCCGGGCACCTCGACACACTACTGGGCGGCCGGCCGGTGCCCCACTTCATCATCGACCCGCCCGGCGAGGTCTCCAAGACCATCACCACCGCTGTGACCATCGTCGAGGCAATGGAGAAGGCCTACCTCGGACGCGACACGCTTGTGGTCGCGCTGGGCGGCGGCACGGTCGGCGACGTGGCCGGCTTTGCGGCGGCAATCTTCAAACGCGGCGTGCCCGTGGTGCAAATCCCCACGACGACGCTGGCCCAAGCCGATTCCGCCATCGGAGGCAAGACCGGCGTCGACTCCAGCGTCAGCAAGAACGCCTTCGGTGCCTTCTGGCACCCGGCGGCGGTATACGTCGATGTTGCGACGGTACAGACGCTGGAGGAGCGCCAATACCGCAGCGGCCTGGTCGAGTCGGTCAAGCACGCACTGATCGCCGATGCGGACTACTTCGAATTCCTCGAACAGCAGATGGACGCCATCCTGGGCCGCCAGAGCGAGGTCCTCCAGACGCTCGGGCGGCACAACTGCACGATCAAAGGCCGCATCGTCGAGGCCGACCCCGACGAGCGGAATCAGCGGCGGATGCTCAATTACGGCCACACGATCGGACACGCCGTCGAATCCGCGAGCAACTACCGGCTGCTGCACGGCGAGGCCATTGCGATCGGAATTGTCGCCGCAGGCCGGATCGAAATCGAGATGGGCCTTTCCGAGCCTCGCCGGCTCGAACGCGTCACCACGCTGCTCTCAAGACTCGGCGTCCCGGTGACACTGCCCTCTGATCTCGATGCAGAGAGACTGATCGACCTTCTCCGGCACGATAAGAAGGCGGTCGACCGATGGCCCAGGTGCATCTTGCTCAACCAGCTCGGCCGGGTGCATTGCCCCAACGGTCAATTCGCCGTGGACGTCGACCGCCGGATCGTCGAAAAAGTGATAACATCGATGGTGGATAACCGCTGACCCCGCCTTGGGCGAGGCGCTTTTTTCTTGCCTTCGAAAAGCGGGCAAGTACAGTAGGGCGCAGGTCCCGTGCGGATGAGCGCGCGAGCCAGCCGCGGGTTCCATCCGCCATCGGAAACCCAAAACCCGGAGTGTCAGGAGATTCAGCCATGATCGGCAAAGCCATACGAATGGAACGCATCATCGACCGCAATTCGCAGAAGACGGTCATCGTCCCGATGGACCACGGCGTCACAGTCGGCCCGATCGAGGGCCTGGTCGACATGCGGACGACCATCAGCAAGGTCGTCTCCGGCGGCGCCAACGCGATCCTCATGCACAAAGGCATGGTCCGCGCGGGTCATCGCGGAACCGGCCAGGATGTCGGCCTGATCATCCATCTCTCGGCGGGCACGTCCCTGAGCCCCGACCCCAACGCCAAGGAGCTGGTCTGCACCGTCGAGGAGGCAATCAAGCTCGGCGCCGATGCGGTCTCCATCCACGTGAACATCGGTGCCGAGACCGACCGCGAGATGCTCCGTCAGTTCGGGCTGGTCAGTGAGCGCTGCATGTTCTGGCAGATGCCGCTGGTGGCGATGGTTTACACGCGCGGCCCCAAGGTCCGCGACGAGTACGACGTGGAACACGCCAAGCTGGCCGCCCGCATCGGGGCCGAACTCGGCGCCGACATCGTCAAAGTGGTCTACACGGGCAGCGCGCGGTCGTTCCGCGAGGTCGTCAGGGGCTGTCCCGTACCGGTGGTGATTGCAGGCGGGCCCAAGATGGGCAGCGACGAGGACATCTTCCGCATGGTCGAAGGCGCGCTGGAGGCGGGCGCGACGGGATTGTCCATCGGACGTAACGCCTTCCAGCACGCGTATCCCGATAAGATGATCCGGGCATTGAGCCAGATGGTCCACCACGGCGCCGGCGTCAGCGAGGCCCTCAAGATCCTCCAGAGCTGAGCGATACGGAGACAAAGAGAACACCCTCGTCCGGGAACTGCCAGCCCGAGGACACATGCCCGACGGCGATGCCATACGCCTTCGAGACAACGGCCGCACCCCGCTGAACGTCCGGCTGAACTGCCGCCGTCCAGCCGCGTATAGGGATTCGCAAGAGTCCTGTTGACCGGTCAGTCGAAAGTGGATTAGGGGAGTTCTGGATGGCTGAGAAACAAGAATCGGCGACGAAAACGAATTACGATATCTCCATTATCCGCCCGCAGTTGCGAGACGCTGATTTCAAGATGCGCGGAGAAGGATTCTCTTCCGAGCGACTTGCGGCCATCCGGAAGGGCCTTCGCACTCTCCATACTCTGGAGTTGATGGCTCAGACGATCTACAAATTCCAGCTCACCCGGGAGCACAGCGAGGTCAACCGCCAGCTCGTCGCCGCGATGTGCAACGAAATGGGCCACTACCAGGACTTCCAGGTCAAGCTGTACGAGTTCGGTTTCCGGCCGAGCATCTTGCGGGCCGCGTATTGGATGGTCGGGTTCGCCTTCGGCTTCGGCTCGCGAATGCTCGGCAAGAAAGCGATGTTCAAGACCGGGATCTGGGTGGAATCGAAGGCGGTCCACCACTACGCCGAACTGCTGTCCACCATCGACTGGGACGATGAGACCCGCAGGGTCATCGAGAAGGACCAGGCCGACGAGGACGGTCACATCAACCGCTGGAGAGCCATGCTGGCGAAGGCCTGCGCATGATGCCGCGTCAGCAGAAGTATCCGCGGGCAACACGCACGCTGACCGAGATCGACCGCGAGGGCCTGACCCTTGTGCCATATCACGTGCCCGGATAGGGTAAACGCGACCTGCAACAGCCCTCCCCCATGGCGCACGATCGTCATTCTGACGAACCCATTCAAGTCTGCTCTCCGCGCTGACAGTGCGGCCGTCCGGGTTCTGTGAGTGCCCTGTGCCAGCGCGACAAATCGGGCCACAATGGCGAAACGAATGGTCCAGCTGAATAGCCTCGCGGGTCGGGACATAGAGCTCTTCCGTGATGACGCGTACGCCGCACCCGGCAAAGCAAAGCCGCTCTCCCGCAGGCCCGTGCACGGCGATGGCGGGGCGTAAGTCTGTCAGGTCGATTCGATGATTCCCGGACGGCAGGCGTGCGCGCCTTTAGGGATCCAGACGCCGTCGAAGAGGTTGACCAGATGCTTCTGGATGCCTCGCCGGAGAACCGAGGCGGCGCACTGCTCGTCCGGTTTGGCCTGGCCGTTGGTGATCTCCCGGGCCAGCGCCCGGTAATCGGCCGCAGCCCGGCTTCGTGGGGCGTACGTCAGAATGGATTCGCCCGCGCTGGGGGATTCCGGCAGCCGGACATCGCGATGAATGACCGTGTCGAACACCAGATCGCCGAAGATCTCGCGCATCTGCTGCTGGATTTGCCGGCTGAACGTCCGCCGTTCCTCGACAAACGTCAGGAGCAGGCTGATGTTCTCCATCGAATAAGGATGAAAACGGTCTCGAATGACGCGTATGGTCTCCAGCAATCGCTTGAGCCCTTCCAGGGCATAGTAGTGCACCTGCACCGGCACAATGATGTCGGTGCTGGCGACCAGCGCGTTGAGCGTCAGAATGCCCAGCGACGGAGGACAGTCGATGACACAGAAGTCGTAGTCCTCGCGTGCATCCGCCATGCCGCGTGCGAGCAACAACTCCTTGCCGGGCACGGACCCAAGCTCCAGCTCGGCACTGGCCAGCAGCACATTGCACGGCAGCAGATCGAGCCCCTCTACGTGGGTGTGGGTAACCACGGCCCGTACGCTCGCCTCGGCGCCGTTGAGGAGATCGTAAACCGTGCGGTCGAAGGCGTCCGGGTCATAACCCAGACCGATGGTGGCGTGGGCCTGTGGATCCAGATCGACCAGCAGGACGCGCTGCCCCTGTGTGGCGAAGGCCGCGGCAGTGTTGATTGCCGTGGTGGTCTTGCCGCACCCACCCTTTTGATTGACCATCGCAATGGTCCGCATGAATCACCCACCTCTCGGAGTACGCCCCGGCCGGGATGTCGGACGGAAGCCGTGACAACGCTCGGCCCATACAGCGACAACCTGTACCCGGTCGTTGCGGGAACACTCTGGAGCCTCCGGCCGATGTGCGCATCCACCCCCTTGTGGAATCCGGCAGAACGTGAACGTCCTTTCACGCGGTTGCTGTGCGCAGACCGCATATTCAGGCGTCCCGTTCACCACAGTAGAGTATACCCCCTCGCCGCAAAGAAGTCAACCATAAGAAGCTGCATTCGAGGCTCTGCAACCAAGGCGAGAGCTCTCCGCAGGTTACGACGAGACTGTTTTCGCCCGATAACATGCCCTCCCGGGACGAATTGGCGGCATCCGGACATGCGAACCGGGCCTGTGCCGGGGTGGCACAGGCCCGGTTGATTGTACACAAGAGCCTC
>DAOTJE010000048.1:0-27804 GCA_035448545.1 Sedimentisphaerales bacterium
GACCGGCAACGTGACGGGCGCCTGGCAGACGGCGGAGATCGGCGTCGCGCAGCCGCAGGGCAATTCCGCTGAGTCGATCTACGTGGCTCTGGAGGACACCACCGGCAAGACCAAGGTGGTCGCCAACCCGAATGCGTCGGCGACCGCTTCGCCGGGCTGGACCGAGTGGAGGATTCCGTTCAATGATTTCACCGGCGTCAACCTCGGCCGGATTCAGACCATGTACATCGGCGTAGGCAATCGGACCAGCCCGACCGCGGGCGGCACCGGTCGAATCTTCATCGACGATATCGGGTATGGCCATCCTGCTGACCAGTAATGTCCGTGCCGCCGCATCATAGCGGCGGGCGGGGCCATGACAGGAATTCGGGGCCTGTGTCGTTACGACATAGGCCCCGCCCATTTTGGGGACATCCGCGGAGGCAGTTGACGCTTGCCCTGGCCGGCACACTGGTGTTACAATGGCATCGGTCGGTTTGAGCCAGATGTCGTGTTTCCCTTATGGAAGGAGAAAGGTGTATGGGCCTCAAGCGAAACGCCTTCACTCTCATCGAGCTGCTTGTCGTCATTGCCATCATCGCCATTCTGATGGCCATCCTCATGCCCACGCTGGGTCGTGCCCGGGAGCAAGGCAAGCGGATTGCCTGCCTGAGCAATCTCAAACAACTGACCATGGGCTGGATCCTTTACGCCGACGCCAACGACGACAAGATCACCTACGCCAACACCGGTCTTACCGGCCAGACGACGGTTCCTTGGGTCCGATATCCGGGCAGCGGCGCTACCAAGGAAGCGGCTCTGGAGGGTATCCGAACGGGAGGGCTGTACCGGTACTGCTCCGACGTCAAAATGTACAAATGCCCCACCGGTGTGCGGGGCGAGTATGTAACCTATGCGATTACCGATGCCATGAACGGCTACGACGGCATTCCCGGCACAAAAGACCTGATGGTCTATCGACGCTCGCAGATCAAACGCGCGGACCAGAGGATCGTCTTTCTCGACGAGGGGCGGCTCAGTCCCAATAGCTGGACCCTCTGGTACGATCAGGAACGATGGTGGGATCAGATTACCGCGCGTCACGGCGACGGGACCAACTTCGGCTTCGCCGACGGCCACAGCGAGTATTGGAAATGGAAAGACCCGCGTACGCTCGAGGTCGCCAAGGCGGACTACGACACCTGGCAGAACAGCGGCCGTAACAGCGCTCAGGCAACCCAGCCCGGCAATGAGGACCTCCACCGGGTCCAGCGAGGCGTCTGGACCAGGCTGGGCTATGAGCCCTGATCGACGGCGCATGCTCTACGAAGCGTCATCCTCGAAGTAGTGATAGAGGGCCTCGCAGAGCTGATCACCGAACAGCTCCCAGTTCCTGGCCGAAGGGTAGTCATTAAGGCCGGCGATCCAGTTGGCGTTCAGTTCGAGTACGCACGCGTCGATCCCAAACCGCTCCAGCAGACCCTCACCAATGCTTCCAGGATTTCGGAAGTCCGCGGTCGTGCTGCCCTCCGTGAACCAAGTGTACTTCCTGAGCACGGCTTCAAGCTTCTGCATCTTCGCGAGATAGTTGTCCAAGTCGATGTCGGGACGGCTGATGTGCAGCGTGCCGGCGTTGTCATTGTGCAGATCGATCATCAGTTGCGGGCCCTGCCCCCTGGAAACAACGGACCGCAGCCACGTTTCAAGGGCGTGGTTCTCCGGGTTGGTGGCCGGATCCGGCGGCCTATCCCACTTGCGGTTGAGATCCGCTCCGAGCAGGTTGAACCGCGTCCGCCCGCGGGCGACGCCGTCCTTGTTGGCCATGGGCATGACATAGACGCAATAACAGCCGAGATAGCGTCGTGCCTCTGCGTCGTCACCAAGCAGACGGTCGATGAGACCTTGCACCACCCAACTTCCGCCCGGTTCCCACGGGTGGGCCCGCGCCCGCAGCAGGACGCGATTCGGCGCCTCGGCACGACCGACGCGAATAATCTCCAATTGGCGTCCTCCGACCGTCCTGCCGATGGTTGTGATGTTCACGTTTGGATTTGCGCTGATTCTCTCCTTGAGCCTTTCGAGATCGGACAGACGGTATGGCTCAAGGCGGGCGACGAACAGCGAGCCGGTCCGCACGGCTACCCGGAATCGCAGGCAGTTGTCTTTCGTGGTCTCCAGAGGGACGGCACGCCAGGCCTTTCCATCTTCCGAAAGGAAACCGATGGTCCGGTCGTCGAGAGGCGATCCTTTCCTGCCGTTCCAGACGTTGTCGAAATTGTGCAAGACGAGGGTCAGTTCCGTGCCGGGGATCGCCTGAATCTCAAACAACCAGTGACCATTTGCCCGGTTCGGCGACGAACGTTCCTGGTCGTAGACGAGGTAGATATGCACCACACCGTTCGGATCGGTCTCCCAGTACAGAGGCGAGGCATTCTCGCAGCTCGTATTGATGTACGCCAACCCCGATGGAGCGCCCTCGTCCTGGCCCTGAACAACGGCACTCAGCAACAGAACAGGCAACAGCAACTGCCGCCAACCGGCAATCCATTCTGCGTTTCTCATGTGTCGTCTCCTCGAATCGTGTGACCACCGGAAAGGTCAGTGTACCGCCCGGTGACGCTCGGGGCAACCGTCGCCAAATGCACTTGACCATGGCCATCGCGTCGGTAGTATGGATCACCTTCGGGGCGGCGCCGACGCCGCATTCATGCAGGAAAGCTGAAACATGGCTTCGTTGAATCACGACAAGGGTGTGATCTTCGATATGGACGGGGTGCTCGTGGACAGCGGCTGGGCCCATCGCCAGGCGTGGTTTGACTTGGCCGAGACAGAGGGTCTGGCGATGTCCGATGAGTTCTTCCGCAGAACGTTCGGCATGCAGAATGATACCATTCTGCCGATGCTGCGACCGGGCATCTCCAAGCCGGAGATGGATCGCCTCTCCGACTACAAGGAGCGCCGATACAGGGAACTCGTCGCGAGCCAGCCCAGGGCGGCTGACGGCGTTCTGGCTCTTCTGAGCGATCTGAAGGTCAGCGGGTTCCGCCTGGCAATCGGCTCGTCGGCGCCCCGGGCGAACCTCGATGTGTTCTGGGGTCCGCTGGGTCTGGCCGACTACTTCGAAGCGGTTGTGACCAAGGAGCAGGTAATCGAGGGCAAACCCTCGCCGGAGACGTTCCTGAAGGCGGCCGGGATGCTGTCCCTGGCCCCACAGCGGTGCGTCGTCGTCGAGGACGCCCTGCACGGAGTCCAGGCAGCCAGGGCGGCGGGAATGCCCGTGGTTGCCGTCACGACAACGCGCAGCCGCGCGGAGTTGGCCCACGCCGATCGCGTGGTTGACAGCCTCGCGGAACTGAAAGCCGCGGATTTCGCGATGCTCCTCAATCAAAGGCCTTAGTGCGGGCATGAAAACCTATATCAAATTGTGGCTGACCGCGCTGTTTTGGGCCGGCGCCTTCATTGCCGGCAAACACGTATCCGCACACCTCGGCCCGTTTGCCATTGCCTTCCTGCGCTTCGGTCTTGCTTCGTTGCTGCTGCTGGCAATCGTCCGCTGGGAGGATGGCGTGCTGCCGCGATTGGATCGTGGACAGGTCGTTATCGTCTTTCTGCTGGGCGCCACAGGCGTCTTCGCGTACAATGCGATGTTCTTCAAAGCCCTGAGCCTCATCGAGGCCGGACGCGCTTCGGTCGTCGTTGCCACCAGTCCGGCATTCATCGCGCTCGGCTCGGCCGTGTTCTTCAAAGAAAGGCTTGGCTGGGTCCGCTCTCTGGGTGTCATGCTGTCGGTCTGTGGAGCGGCCGTCGTTGTCTCCCGCGGTAACCTGAGACAAGTACTGGCCGGCGGGGTGGGTTTGGGCGAAGCGTTGGCTCTTGGCTGTGTCCTGAGCTGGGCGGCCTATTCCCTGATCGGCAAGACGGTGATGCGCACGCTCTCACCGCTGGTGGCGGTTTCGTACTCCGTCGTGATCGGGACGCTGGCTCTGTTTGTCGCGGCGTGTTCTGAGGAGCTCGGACGCGACGTGATGCGAGCCACCGCCCTGGACTGGCTGGCGATCGTCTATATGGCCGTTTTCGCAACGGTCGTGGGCTTTGTCTGGTTCTACGAAGGCGTCCGGGAAATCGGCCCGACACGGGCCAGCCTGTGCATCAACTTTGTTCCCGTCTTCGCCGTCGTTCTGGCCTTCCTGCTGTTGGGCGAGCCACTGACCATCTCTCTGGCGCTGGGTACCGCTCTGGTCCTGTCCGGGACGTATCTGACCAATGGCGCCTCGCAGCGGCCGGCCGAAAGGAATTGACGTGCGCCTGCGATTGTCTCATAGTGAAGTCGGTTAGCGAAAGAACAACCACTTGCCGCTCGTGTCCGGCATGTTGAACAGCATGCCCGCAGAGCTCGGCGGAGGACATCCAAATGAATTGGACGTTCGAACGAGTGTTCTACGGAGATCGAAACGGACTTGATCTGAAGAGCATGTGGGACTTCCTGATGCGAGGCTACTACTTCATTCCTCGCACGTTGTTCCAGGGCTATTACCGAGCCGTCATCCGCGCGGGAGATTATGACGAGGTCTATCGGCGTATCCGGAAGCCCTTCCCGGACGCGATCGAGGCCCAGCGACCCGACGGCAAGTTCGCCTTGCACCTCTCCGGGGGATTTGACTCTTCCATCCTGGCAAAGCTCTATGACCGGCCCGACGCGGACTACATCCACCTGACCGGCCCGGAATCCGGAAAGGCGCGCGCTCTGGCCGCAACCCTCAAGGGAACGCTGCACGAAATCCAGATCACGCCGGAACGCTACATTCACGAGGCCGAGGAGATGATTGCCCGTCTCCCGGAGCCCTATCCATTCGAAGACATCGTCTACGCCTACATCGCCAGCAAGAAGGCCAGAGAGCTGGGGCACTCGCTCATCGTCGCCGGAGATGGAGGCGACGGCATCTTTGGAGGCGCGTATGTCGGACCCTACAGCCGGAAGGCTGTTATCGCCTGGAAGACGATCGACCCGAATCGTTTGCTCGGGCTTGAAACCCTCCAGCCTTTCATGCATAGTGCGTTGTATGCCTGGTCCAAAACCGCGCTGGACCCCAAGCTGACGGACCGGGATAAGCGGTTCGCCCAGGAGTACTGCCGCCAACTCGGCATGCCTGAGGAGGTGGCCGGCCAGAAGAAGGGCTACTGGGCCGGATCACTCGGCACGCGGACGAATGACAAGGTCATCGCCCACATGGCGGCCGTGGTCGACAACTCAGACTATCGATGGATCAAGGAGTTCAAGTTCCCCGCCGAACCCACTGCTGACCTGCCCTTCCGGCAGTATGGCCTGGTCAAGTGGCTCCAGGCCAACTACAAAGAACGGCTCGATGCGCAAGAGATCCGGGAGCTGTCGCAGAAGGTGCATCAAGTCAGCGCGGCGGAAGAGAAGCGGGCCCGTGACACGCGACGCAAGGAATTGGTCTATCGGTATTGCCCGCGTGGCATCATTCGCACAGCGCGCCACGTGAGAAACCGGGTGTTCCGCCGGTGACGATCGGAGGCCCCGTGGGCCGGTCCGATCGTGTATTCAATGGCTTCTCACTGCATCTGAGGCGCCCGGACTGAGCCTGGGGGACCGGCGGTCCATTTCCCGGATTGCGGCGTGGAGTCCCTGAGCTTCGCGCCCGTGCGCAAGTAGTTCAGGTACGCCTCCGGATCTTCGAGCAGCATCGCCCTTTCGCGCTCCCAGTCCTGTCGATCGGTCGACCGATGCCATTTCTTGATACGCTCGGCAAGATGGTTTCGCACTGTCCTTCGGAGCCTTTTCGGAATCACAACCGTCGCGAGCCTGGCCGTCGCGCCCACCAGACCGCGCCGCTGTGAGGGACGAACGGTGTAGTCCACAGCGTTCTGCTGGTCGACCACTGCCGCCGCCATGAGGTGAAAGACCATGTCGCCGTGAACCATCCCGAACAATGCATGGTTGCCTCCGAGATTCGAACGGACCAGAGGATGCCAGGTCAGCCCCTCCAGGAAGATCCGGAAGCCATAGCCAACGCCGGACCCTCCGGAATGAGGGCACGCCTGGCTGTATTGCTGGTAGTCGGCGGAGTCGGTCTCCTCCTGCGTCAGCAGCAGTCTTGGCTGGTACCGCAGATAGAACTCTCGTGGAAACAGGATGCCGGCCGTCAACGGCTTGTAGTCCGTTGTCGTGTCACGTGTCGTTGCGGCCAATACGCATCGGTCCGACAACTTGGCGATCAGCTCCTTGTCCCAGGCGAACCGGACTGGGAACGAATCCACGTGGAATATCGCCACGTGGGTCACTCCATCGTCAATCGCCTGACGGACCAGTTGTTCCAGATACCAAGAGTGTTCGTACTTGCTGTCCAGAAACGCCAAGCCCTTCGTTGCCAATTGCTCGCGGTCCTGCCGCAGCAGTCCGCTGCCGGGCACGTAGGGCTCGCAAGGGCAGATCTTCACCCGGGGATTCTGTTCGAGCTTGGCCACAAACTGCGGCAGCAGGCGATTGACACAAGCGTAGATGGTATACGGAATCGTCGTGTTCTTCTCGATCTGACTAAGATGCAGGTCGAGAAGTCTTTCGTTTCTCTCGCTGACCATGTACACGACGGCAATGCCCAGCTTCATACCGTCACCCTTTCGCCATCCCTGTCTGCCGACCATCCGAAACCATCGAAAAGGACCGTCGACACAGGACTGTCTCCCTACGATGACAGAGCATGGGACTCATCACGAGCCAGCGCGTACAGGCGATAATCCAGACGTTGGGCATCGTAAACGATATCCTCCATGAAAATCTTCTGATCCCTGGCTACGTCCCGTTTCAGCGTCACCGCATCCGCCAGACAGATCGGCAAGCCGCTGTGGGTTTCGTTTTCCGAGCAATTCTCGATCATCCCGTAGCAGGTGTAGCCGCCGATGCCGTCCAGCGTCTCGCCCTTGCGCAGATCCCGCTTGGCGTAGGCATAGACATTCGTCCGGAAGCCGGCGGTCGGCTGAAGCAGGGCTTCGTGGTCGAGGAACGCCTCCGCCACACACCGCATGGCCTCGACATGACACAAATGGTACGGCCGATCGAACACGAAGTAAGGTCCGGTGCCCAGCTTCGACGGGAAGTAGTTCATCATGAAATGCTGGAAGGGGTGGTCCGACCGCGCAACAACAAAGACGCCGCCGTACGGTTTCGAACCCAGAACGTAATCGACCACGGCGTGGCGGCTCTCATAGATCCGGTCGAAATCAAAGTGGTCGAAAACCTCCAGCAACTCCTTGGTCCGGGGCCCGTGCATCCCGGGCGTGTCCGTCTCGAGTCCCAGCGCATTGGCCACCAGGGCCATCTCGACGCACAGCTTCGTCCCGTCGGTGTACGCCGTACACATCCTGTAATCGAGAGCCCGCTTGTCCGCCTCCGGAATCATCGACGTTGGATTGGCATACCGGTTGAGGTACCCCTTGATGTTGCCGGCCATGACCAGCTCGAAACCCCACAAGGTGACGTCGTCGGCCAGCCGTTTGATGACACCCGGCTGATCCCCATCACAGGTGGTGTACACCACCCCGTTCTTCTCCGCCAGCCTCATCAGGTAGGGACCAAAAATCAGATCCGATTCGGCGTTCATCATCACCACGTGGATGCCGTTTTCCAGCGCCGTCGCGGCGAAGTGCCCTCCGCCGGCCACGGAGCTCGACGACTCGATGAGCACGTCCACCACTTCACACCGGGCCAGCAGCTCCCCGTTTTCGCAGACGCCGATCGCGCCTCGCGCGATCGTATCGTGCAGATCGTTGAGGTCCTTCACAACATGGTGTTCCAGACCGAAGGCCGAGCAGGCCGCCACCGCTTTGTCGAGCTTGATGTCCGCGATCGCGACGCATTCGATACCAGGGGTGATGTCGCACTGATACAGCAGCGCTTTTCCCGTATGACCGGCGCCGACTATGCCAACCCGAATGGGCTTGCTGAGGGATTTCAATCTGGAAAGAGTGTCTGTCATAGATCCATCTCCAACAGGGCCACACCCACACAGAAAAACGGAGTCACCGAACCTGCAGGTCAGGCCACTGTTCTGAAGGGAGAGTCGGCAACGGTACACTCCGCCGTGCATCTCCCCGTCCTATGTATCGGCACAGCGAATGCGGCTGTATCAGCAAAATCGCCGCAACAGCGCAGCACACCTCTATACACCTCAAGCGTAATCGACCACCTGCCTTTACGCGGATACATTGAGCGATTTTATCGGCCCGTTTCCCCGTTGACAATGGGCAATTCCCCCATCGTGCCATTTTCTTCCCGATGGCCGTCGATTCCGCCGTTGCAGGGCACCAGTTCCCAGTTCGCATTCGGAGAACTACAGAGGCCCCGGCAGATGTCTTCACTCTCTCAGCTGCGACCACAGCAGATGGCGCAGGGGCCCGCTGACGACCGGAAGCGGTACGATCGCCACCTCGACCCGGGCGAGCGTGCCAGCGATGGTCACCGAGGCGGCCCCGGTCTGCAGCGACGCCATCAGTCGATCCAGCTCCCTCACGCCCGGCAGGCGAATGCCTTTGAGCACACGCGTTGAACCGACCGCGTACCCCTCGATCGGGCTCTGGAGGCCACGGGTCAAATCCTCGATTCCTCCGGCGCCACGGACCTCGACCCCGCGGTTGAAGTAGACGAAGCTCGGAATCCGGATGCGCATGCCGTCAAACTGGACCTTGACTTGGCCTGTACCTTCGGGCTTGGAGGGCCCGAGATTCAGATTCAGGGCGTCGTATAGCGTCCGCAGGATCGGCGTCGCCCCCAAGTCCGACTGCGAGATGCTCAGATCTGCCTGCCCGCTGAGATGACGCCAGTCAGAAGAAGTCAGCAGCGTGGCTCTGCCCGCGAGCCGACCGTACATCCTGCTGCGGTCCCCGGAAGTGGTCACCTGAGACAGTTCGTTCAGATCGATATCGTTAAAATCGATGACACTGGCGAAGTGGAATTCGTCGTCCCGGCGACTGACGCGTGTCCACCCTTCGAGCAGCCCCCCTGCCATGTGAATGTCGATCTTGTCCACCAGTAGCCGCTGTTCGCCTACGTAGGCTGTGAGGTGGCAACCGTCCAGTCTCACCCGGCGGAAGTGGCCGTCCGGAATCTCGGCGTGCAACTCCAGACGCAGGGGCTCCAGGGCACGCACCTCCGGGTCCTTCGGTCCGGCTACCAAGGTCCCTGTCACGTCGCCCTGGAAGTCGGCCGCCGCAGGCCACAGCCCTGCCAGACGGCTTAACTCAATCCCTTGCCATTGTATCTGTCCGGCGCTGGCGGTCCATCGGTCAAGAGGTATCTTCGCCGCACCCTGCAAACGCCCGCCAAGAAGCTCACCGCCAAGCTCACGCACGTCCAAGGCGCGTTCCTGCAACCGCCCGCAGGCACGGAGCCAGCCCAAGGGCTCCCGTTTAAGAGACAACTGACTGACAACCTCCACCTGTCCGTCGAGCGACTTCTTCTGGATGTCGAGCGTTGCCTTCACCTCACCGTCGACCAGAAGCTCAAGCTCCTGTGACTCCCACGTGAGGGGCCACTGGCTCGTCCTGACCTGTATCACCGGGCGGTGGGGCTGGTCCAGCGGGAATTCCATAGATCCATGGGCCCGCCCCGATGCCTGTTCAAGCATGATCTCGTCGAGCTTTGCCACGCCGTCGGCGATTCGCAACCTGCCGTGCCCCTTCTGGGCCTCGAACGGCGGCATACGTAGATCCTCGATCTCCCAGGTTCCATACGCCTGGGCCTTGTCCAGCGCGAAGTTTGGCACCGCCAGTTGAAGCTGTGCGTTGGCGTGGCCCTCGCCCTTCAGCGGCAGCCCTGCCATCTCCCCCACGGCCTGAAGTGACAGATTGTCGATCGCCAGACCAAGTTGCGTCAGACGGACCGACATCTCGTGTCGGCCGCGGAGTTGCCATCGCCCTCCGAGCAAATCAAACGGCTCGGTGGATACCCGAACCTGTTCGATATCGACGGTTCCTTTCCAGGGGATCTCCAGTTGGCTCACCATCCGGCGGCCGAGACGGATGTTTCGGCCTGTCATCGTCCCGTTCAACTGAACCACAACCGGCCGCAATGTCCCGCCCAGATCCGCCTCACAGGCCCACTGGATCATGTTCTCTTCTGAGGCCTCTCCTGTTTGCCGACTGGACCACCTGACGGCGAGGTGGGCATCACGTATCTCGCCGGTGGAGAGAGCCAGCTTGCCCCTTGCAGTCGCCATGCGTTCGCCCGCCGTGACGGCCAGTTCGGAGATCACCGCCTCTTGTCGACTACCCGAAGCGTGGATGTGAATATCCAGGCCCAAGCCCTCGGCAGACCGCTTCAAGCCGCTGACATCGATTTGCCCGGACCAGCGGCCCGTCTGCGCGTCGAGTTCGGCCGCCGCATTAACCTGCTGGGCATTGGGCAACATCAGAGATGTCAGTCGAACCTGCGGCCAGTCCACTGCGACCTTCCCGCCTGTACCGGCCAGGTCGATCTCCCGCTTCGAGTCTTTCCAGGCCAGCTCACTGACGGAAACCTCCCACAGGGACTTCCGCCAATCGGCGCCGGCCCCGCGCGCCTCGATGCCAATGCGCAAATCACCGAAGCGACCTCGTCCTGCCAGCGCCGCTCTCAGCGTCATCTCCTTGCGTCCGAGCAGAGGTGACGTGATCCCCAGTTCGGCGAAACCGTCGAACCGGCCGCCCAGATTGGGGTCAAACAGCATCACATCTCGCGGAGTGAGAACCACACTGTCACGCCGCACAACCACGTCAACCGCTCCAGCAAGGGCGATCGAGCCGCCCTCGAACCGTTCGAGACGAAGAGCACCGGCAAGACCGCCGGCCTCCATGCGTCCCACCCAGCATCCCGCCGCCCGGGTCGGTGCCAGACCGGACGACCGCACTACTTCTCTCAGGGATTCACTCGGATCGATGGCGAAGTCGATGCGATGGGCCCAATTGCCACCCTGAGTCACTTGCCCGTGCAATTCCACGCCTTGCGGCGCCTTCACGTGGAATTCCCAGACCGAACGGCCGTCGTTCGCCCCGAACGCGCTGATGGGTCCGACGGTCCGAATCGTCTCGTTGGGTTCCATGACGCGAATGAAGGCGTCTCGAACGTCCAGACGAGGCAGGGCGGTGCGCGCGGGTCCAGCAGAACGGCCGCCGGCCAGACGCGCCACCACATCCTGAATGTTCCAGCGGCCGCTAACGTTACGGCGCAGACTGATCTGCGGCTTGTCGAGCCGGACCGAATCGAGTCCCAGCGAACGTCTGACCAGCAGCATGGGGACAGAGCGATGCGTTACCTCAATCGCTTGGGCCGAGAACATGGGCTCTTCGTCCAGCGGCGCCGTCAGAGTCACATCGCGGATCGTCGTTCGCCCGGTCCACCCCACCGACAGTGCAGCGGCAGTCACGTCAAGCCCCAGGCGCTCGCCGGCGGCGCGCACGACCCACGTGCGTGGCAGGTCGGTCCACAGAACGACCTGCACGGCCGCTGCGACCATCACAAGGAGGCCGACGACGCTCATCACAGTTCTGATCGCCCATCGGCGCATCAGCGCATGGCTCCCATGGAGATTCTCTTGCTCATGGCTGCCCCATCAGGCCGGTCCATCAGGGATGTCACTCGATATGATGATCTACCGGCGGGATCGTCCCGATGGTCCGCGGACCGAACCCAAGGAACCACCAATCGTCACGATAAGCTTTGCCGATCGATGGCCCCGAGCTGTCCACGACCTCTCCGGTATCCGCCCAGTATGCGATGTAGGCCACACTGGCAAAACCGATTTGCTTGACCGACTTGGTTACCGCAATCTCCGGCGTCACAATGCTCGCGACAGGGACACCGGCGCCCGCCGCGGCCGCTGCGGCGGACGTCCCGATCGCCGGAATACCCAGCAACGTCTCGTAGCGGTCGATGCCCACCCCTCCGCTGCGCACCTCCAGAACAATCTCCGCCTGCTCGCGTTTCACAGAAATCTGCACACCCGACAGAAGCAGTCTTGCCCGCAGTTCGCCCAGGACGAACTCTTTCTCCGCTGCGGCAAAATAGGTATCTTCTACGAAGATCTTGTATCCGCGCAGGACGGCGAAGGAGAATGGCTTGACCGCCTCAATGGCGGCCTGCGACAGAAGAAACTGCTCCGTCGCCGTGCGCGAGGGGTCTGTGATGCGGAGATTCGCACAGCCGCCGAGGATCACCAGACAACAGGACAAGCTCGCGCCGACCAGACCGGCAATATGAGTCCTGCGTGTGGACGGCTTGTGCTCATAAGGTTTGTTGGCTCCCATATTGTCACCTGCGATAAGACTACTCCATCAGTCCTGCGGCAGTTCGAAGTCACCGCCCAAAACAAGATCAGAGCTCCGATTCGGCTGCGTCCGTACGCGGCCACGCTACCAGAATCGAACCGTGAAGGCAACGGATACCTCGGTCGGAGGTATGTCTTCTTGAAGAACGCGACCTTCAGCGGTATGCTGACGACATCGGCAACATGGGTCTGCACTACTCCGCAGGCCGATGCTTCGGAGGAGAACACTGATGAAACGCCGTGCTTTTCTCAAAGGGCTGGTCGCATCGCTATCCGCTTCAGGGGGGCCCGGTTCCCGCGCCTCAAGACGCTGCGATGCATCCGAGGTCAAGAGGCTGGACACCTCGGGCATGAATCTGCTGCTCATCCACGTCGAGGGTCTGGCGGCGGGGGCTGTCGGCTGCTATGGAAATCCGGTGGTCAAAACCCCCAATCTGGACCGGTTCGCTTCCCGCGCGCTTCGTTTCACACGGTGCTATTGCCAGTCGTCCACGTCCCGCCTGTCACAGACCTCCCTTCTTACAGGCCTTCGTCCCGATATGAGCGAAATCTCGACCACGCACCGCCCGGGAGCCGGCACGCCGCCCGCGGCGACACCGCGGCTGCCGGACCTGCTGCGTCAGTATGGTTTCCATACCGTGCATTTGGACAACTCTGACGCAGCATCCTGCGATAAAGCTCGCGAAGGGTGCTGTCGGGAAGAACTACCCTGCGATGATGAAAGGGAACCGGATGAACAACGAGGCAGACTGGCGGTGGACAACCTGGTCAGGATAACCCGTGAAGGCGCTCCCTTCTTCCTGTGCATCGGCTTCTCGGAACCTCATGTGCCACGAGGAGCTCTGAAGACATACCTCCATCTATATGACGCCGACAACATCGCGGTGCCTCATGCCTTCGCCTGTCAGAATCGTGACATACCCGGCGTTGCCCAGCGGTTCGGGCGCTATGGGGGTGTTTCCGGCGACGATGCCGCAGGCCTGACGACCGACCAGGCGGCGCGCGAAGCGATCTTGACCTACTATGCCGGTGTTTCATTCGTGGACACGCAGATCGGCCTCGTGCTCGATGCTCTCGACGCAACGGGACACAGCCATGACACCATCGTCGTCATCCTCAGCAATTACGGCTTTCATCTCGGTGAGTACGGGCTCTGGGGCCCGAGCACGCTTTTCGAGCAGGTGACGCGCGTTCCTTTGCTGGTGCGCATACCCGCCGTCACCATCCGGCAGGCCGTGTGCGAGGAGATTGTCGAATTGGTGGATTTGTTGCCGACCGTGTGCGATCTGCTGACCGTTCCGGCGCCGGACCGCCTGGAGGGCAAGAGTTTTGTCCCCCTGCTCTTTGATCCTGCGCAGCCGTGGAAGCGAGCCGCCTTCACGGTCTGTCAGACGGCCGGATACACCGGGCGATCGGTGCGGACCAAGCGGTGGCGCTATACCGACTGGCAATCCTGGGCGACGCCGCAACGCCGGTTCGAACTCTACGACCTGGATAGCGATCCCTGGGAGCAGACCAACCTGGCGCTGAATCCCGACTACCGGAATGAGCGTACCATCCTGGCAAATCTGCTTCAACGAGGCTGGCAGGCAGCCCAATAGGGCAAACCGCGGTCTGTCGATAACGCCCGCCGGAGGAAACCGGCTGAAAACCCGTGAGCAAGCACTGTTGGCGGATCAAGGACGCAAAAAAAATCTGCCGCAAGGTCCTCAAAAACCGCGTCCGGCACGACCCGCACTCGATGGCTTCGGATTTTCTGCAATACAAGCCGAAATTATAGTACTCACCATTGACTGCGGGGCCTTCCTCGCATATAATACCAGCATACGCTTTATTGGGGTGGTGTAAGCTATGAACGAGATCGTCCTGACGCTGTTTGTGATGCTCCTGTTCCTGGTGGGCGTCACAACGCAGTAAACCCAGTTGAAGCCCCGGCCGTTTCGTGTGATTGCGATCCGCTGACCCCATTTCGAACGAGCCGGAGCACAGAACCAAGCGGATAACAAGCCCATCTCCGCCCGGCGCACGGTGGCGTACTCTTGGTCTTCACTATTTTTCCAAACGCACTGTGCTCCGCACTTCTCAGACTGATCTCTATCTGCCATATCCCCACATCCGTCCCCTATGCGATGGGTCCACATTTTCAGAACGTGCCATGGCACCGCTCTGTTGTGTTGCATCGGCAGATGTGATAACTTCGCAGGGTCGAACCAGGTGGATGCAGCGTTCCTCACGACCAATGCTGGAAAGGACGGGACACGATGGTGAAGATGAATCGGCGAGACTTCCTTGGAGTAGCGATTGGCAGCGGTCTGGTCATGGGCGACTTGGTCACACGGGCGACCGCCGCCCAAGCGAGCGAACCCAGGATCAGGCTGGGCGTGATCGGCTGCGGGAATTACGGCATGACCGACATCCGTGCCGCGTTCAGCGCCGGCGGCGTCGAAGTTGCTGCGCTGTGCGATGTGGACAGCCGGCATCTCAAAGACAGCGCCGACAAGGTCGAGCAGTTGCAGGGCTCCAGACCCAGGACCTTCAAGCACTATGGGGAACTGCTGGAAACGGCGGGTCTCCATGCCGTCATCATCGCCACACCGCCGCAATGGCATGCGCTGCCCTTCATCGCCGCGGTCGAGAAGAAGCTGGATGTCTACTGCGAAAAACCCCTCGCCTACGATATCCGCGAAGGCCGTGCGATGGTGGAAGCGGCACAGAAACGAGACGTCATCGTCCAGATCGGCTTCCAGCGCCGACAGAGTCCGGCCATACAGCAGGCGCGTGAATACATCCGCCAGGGCCATCTCGGGCGCATCATTCAAGCGGATGCGCAGATTCACTACACGGCGGGCATCCTCGACACGACTCCGCAGGACCCGCCGGCTTCGCTGGATTGGGACCTCTGGTCGGGTCCCGCGCCGAAGCTGCCGTACTGCCCGCAGATCGGCCACTTCGCCTGGCGGTTGGAGAAGACCACCGGCCACGGCCACCTGGTGGACTGGGGTATCCACCTGATCGACGCGACGCGGTGGATTCTCGGCGAGACCACGCCGAAGAGCGTTCAGGCTTCCGGCGGCATTTACCATTTCAAGGACAAGATTACGACGCCGGACATTCTGTCCGTGCACTTCGACTTTGAAACCTGTCCGGTGTTCTGGACGCATCGCATCTACGGCGCCACGGAGTATGCACCGGAGGTATCCAACGGCATCTTCTTCTATGGCGAGAAAGGGACGGTCTTCGTCACGGACCAGCGCTGGGTCATCATCCCCAAGGGCAGAGACGCCGAGCGCATCGAGCACAACGTCAAGGCGGATATGGGGGCCGTTCACATGGCTGAATTCCTCATCGCCGTTCGGGCCAGGACGCAACCCGGCTGCCCCATCGAGGAGGGATTCCGCTCCACCGCCACGGTCAAGCTGGCCATGATCGCCTACGACGTGGGCGCCAAGATCACCTGGGATGACCGGACCGAGCAGATCACCAACCACGCCCATGCCAATGGTCTGCTCAAACGAGAGTATCGCGCGCCGTGGAAGCATCCGTATCAGGGTTGAGCGACCCCGACGAAAGGAACTCATGAGCGACGACCGCGAGAGCAGAAGCCACCCGCCACACAGTCGTTTCGAGCACGTGGCGCTCAACGTCTCGGCGCCGGTGGAGATCGCTCGCTGGTATGTCGCGCATCTCGATCTGCAGATTGTCCGTAAAGGGCCCCCGCCGATCAACGCGAGATTTCTCGCCGACCGGGGCGGTCACATGATGCTCGAGGTCTACACGAATCCGCCGGACGCCGTGCCGGACTACAGCTCGATGGACCCGCTGCAACTCCATCTGGCCTTCATGGTCGACGACGTCGATGCGATTCGCGACAAGCTGATCGTCGCCGGAGCGATTCCTGTCGGCAACGTCACGGTCACGCCGACCGGCGACAGGCTCGCCATGTTGCGCGACCCCTGGGGTCTGGCCATCCAGCTCGTTCACCGCGCCGACCCCATGCTTTCAGGATGACCGTGCTGCCCGGTCCTTCTCAGGAGAACACGATGGCAAGGTATGGATTACAGATACTGGGCGTTGTCTGTCTGACCGTAGCGTCAGCGACGGCGAAACCGCCGGCTGTCAATTCCGCGTGGCCCACCACGCCGGAGGCCACCGCCCTGTACGAGAAGTTCGAGCTGCGAATCGACCTGGACGCGACGTATTCGAATCCGTTCGACCCGGCGGAGGTGGACCTCTGGGCCCAGTTCACGTCCCCATCCGGTGCGACGCACACCATATGGGGCTTCTACAACCCCTCCGGGTGGTCGCATCTTTGGATGGTGCGCTTTGCACCGATCGAGACCGGACAATGGAAATACGTCGTGAAGGTCAAGGACAAGGAGGGAACCGCCGAGAGCCCGCCGGGCACGTTCAACGTCACGCAGTCCGATCACCATGGTTTCATCCGGATCGCGCCGAACCAGCGCTATCTCAAGCACGACGACGGCACCTCGTTCTACGGCGTGGGCCTGTGGTATAACGACAGCTACGAGCAGTTCAACGCAGGCCAGATCACGGAGGAAGGCCTCGATGGGCTGAAGCGCCTGGGCGCCAACTTCATCAGCTTCTTTCACACGCCCCTGGAGACGATGGGCACGGGGCTCGGCCGCTACGACCAGAACCGCTGCGGCCGGCTCGACCAGCTCTTCGAATGGTGCGAGCAGCGCGACATTCACATCAGTTGGAACATCTGGTTTCACTCGTATATCTCGCAGGCCGTCTGGGGTGGGGGCAACGCACGGTACCGCAACAATCCCTATCGGCTGGCCACCGACGCGAAAGGCTTCTTTGCCAGCCAGAAGGCTTGGGACTACCAGGAGAAGCTCAACCGTTACATCATCGCTCGTTGGGGCTACAGCCGGGCCTTGTTCCTGTGGTTCATCATCGACGAGATCAACGGCACCGAGGGCTGGCAGGATGGCGACAGAGCGGCCGCGGAACAGTGGTGCCGGAAGATGGACGCGTTCTTCAACGAGCATGACCCGTACGGCCGCCCCACCGCCGGGACCCAGAGCGGCGGAATCGGCCAGTGGTGGCCCGAGGGCTATCGCATCTTTGACGTCGCGGCCCGCGAGATCTACGAGGCCCAGGGGCACCCGATGCCCAGGAGCGGCAAGATCGGCCCCGACGACGAGAGCCCCCTGCGGGCGAGCTACCTTACCTACGCCAAGCAGAGCCGGGACCTCTGGACCGGCTTCGGCAAACCCGCCATCGTCGGCGAGTGCGGCTGGGACCACACCTACTACGAGCCGGGGATGCCGGGATACCTGGCGATGTACCACAACGCACTGTGGGTTGGCCTGGCCAATGGGCTGTGCTGCACGCCTTTCTGGTGGGCCTATTCCGACTGGATCAACGACGCGGTGGTGACGAACCAGATGCAGTCCTTCGCAAGGTTCGTCTCCGATATCGACTTTGCCAATCTCGATTTGCGGCCCGTATCGATCCACAGCGACCATTGCGATGCGTGGGCTGTGGGCAGTGACTCGCTGATCTTCGGGTGGGTGGTCAATCCGCGGTCGGGCGTAGCCCGCGAATCCTTCACGATCGCGGGGCCGGCGGACGGCTCGTACGAGGTCCGTCTCTACCGCACGTGGCGAGGCCGCTACCTTGATGCCCAAACCGTGGGGTGTTGCGATGGAATGCTGACGGTCGCCGTTCCCGAACTGACGACGACGGGGGGCCATGCCTCGCACATCGGCGACGACGTGGCGTTCAAGATCAAGCCGCGATAAGTCCGCCGGGTGCGGCTCACCAGGAGTAAAGCACGCCGGCGACGAAGGAGACGTCCTGCGACTGATCGACGATGGGGCTGTCCTCGATCTCGCTGTCGAACCACTCGTATTGGACAGCGCCAAGCAGGCTCCACTTGCCGGTCAGCTTGCGGCGCACCGCCACTCGAACGAACGGGTCTGTCGCTTCGTCCGCCTCGTAGGCGGGCCGCCTGGCGCGAGCCTCGTCGGTCTTCACGCCGTAGTAGTAATCCACAAGATTGTCGCTCTTGTAGCGAACGCCGACCGACGGGATAAAATCGAAACCCAAACGGGAGAGCACGGCGGTATAGCTCAGCTCAACTTCCTGCCCATCGTGTTTGCCGAGAAGATCGGTGACCCAGGAGACGCCGATCAGACCCCAGTCGGCTCGCCAGGTCAGCCCGACTCCGCCGTCGAGCGTAAGGTCGCGGTCATCCATGCCGGCCAACTCGCGGCTATCGTCCTCTTCGTAGCCGTCGAAGCGAGGCTGGAGCACCGGTCCAAGCGACCAGCCTCCCTTGTGGAACAGGCGATAGCCGCCGCCGACACCGCGCAGGTAGAGCCTCTCGCCTTCGTAGCCGAACATCGGAATCGGATAGATCTTCGAGTCGACTCCCTCGTACGGTTTCGAACTGATCAGCATCCCGGCCCCGATGAACGCCTCGGGCTTCCGGGGCCCGGTCGCCGCCTCCGTCTCGTCCCCATACGCCGTTCCGGCGGTCACCACCCAGATGAGCAGCACGCTGCTGACGACTGCAATCTTCATCCTTCGTTCCATCCCTGCAACAGATAAGCCATTTCTTTCCCGAGCGGCCTACCTGATGGGACCGCCCGACGTGCCCAAAACCATAGCACGCCTGCGCGGCCTTGTCAGCAAAATACCGAAGCGTCCCTCCCGGCGGGTGCACTTGATGTTTGTAGGTACACCTTCACGGGGGTTGCAATCGACTTTGTCATTCCGACCGGAGCGCAGCGGAGTGGAGGAATCCAGCTGCGAACGGGCCATGGCCTTATCCTCGGCCAGATTTCTCCGTGCGGGCTTCGCCCCATTCGACTTCGCTCAGGGCAAGCCCTTCGTCGAAATGACATCCGCCACGCTCTTCGAGATGACAGCCCCCTTTCCTGGCCTCCCCAGGAACCTACCTACAAACATCAAGTACACCCCCTCCCGGCGAAGTGAAGACGCAGATGGCAGTGGGGGGTGTCGGCCGGTCAGAAGCCCTTGTAGTGCCCCAGGAACGCAGCCAGTCCTTCGCGGGCGAACCAGTGCGGGTCCCAGGCGGCGTTGTCAGTCAGGTGAAGGTACTCCTCCCTGAGGACGTATGCGTCCGCCACAATCATCTCGGAATCCGCCACGACCACGGGGTGACTCTGGCGGTCGTAGAACTGGCCTTCGAAGAAGTCCAGCCGCTTCAGGTCCTCGTCGCTAACGTGCAGATAGACCAGTCCATCCACCCATTCGCCGCAATGCGACCTGAAGATAACCGGATAGACATCATTGCGGATTCTGCGTCGGGCGAAACCGTACAGGCGTGCCGGCCGATACGCGTACGTACCGCGCACCAGCCGGCGCCAGACCGGCTCAAACATCAGCGAACCATAGACGAACAGGTGCATGGCCCGATTCCCGGCAAGAAGCCCCATTCTCGTACGATCCAGACCAAAGATCACTTGCAAACACCATGCCAGGCCTGTGATTCTCGCAGGAAGCTGTAAATGGAACAGCGGAGGGCCCTTCTGCCGGCCCGCCTGACGGGGGAATTCTCGAAAAGCTACAAAACTGTCGTCACACGCCGCGGGGATCGACAAAATTGTCGATCGCGATCACGCGGGGGGCCCGCAGCCGGGGGCCGAGCATGCGGCCGCTACCGCAATGCCTCCAGTTGGACCTTCGCCCAGACGTGGCTGACGTTCAGCCGGGAGGCCCGTCCGAACTCGTTGCGGGCGTCGTCCGTCCGGCCAACGCCCAGATAGCCCAAACCCAGCAGGTAATGGGCGGAGGCCAACCGCACCTGCCGGGCCTGCTGCTCGCCGAACTTGGCGAAGAAATCGGCCTGCTCGTCACGCTCGATGCGTTCGGTCCCCGTTTGGATCAGCTCGTCCAAGATGGCCTTGGCCTGCTCTTCCTGGCCGAGCTGCCGCATGGCCATCGCACGGTAGAACCGCGATTCGGGAGCCCACCGGACGCCTTCCTGGGAGGCCGCCTTCTCATAGAAGCTCTTCGCCTTCTCTGCATCCCCGAGAGCCTCGTGACCCAAGGCGATGTAGTAGGCCACCTGGGCGGCACGAGGATCGTTCTGAGGCCGGCCTACCGAGAGATTCTCAGGATACTCTGCCGCCGCGAGGAAATCCTCCAACGCTTTCTGCGGCTGATTGTCCTTGAGCCGCGCGATCCCGCGAAGCAGATGCGCGTCCACAAAGACGTCGTGGATCTCACCGCCACCTTCCCGGACGTGGAAATGGTGGTTCTCCAGGTTTGCGATGGCCTGGTCGTAGTGACCGGTCAGGACCATCGCCGTGATCTCACAGATGAAACTGTCATTGCGCTTGACGACTGTGGCGTGGTGCTTCTGAAGGACCTCCAACCGTCTGGCGGGGTCCACGTTGGCCATCTCATACAACTGATCCAGCTCGGCAAACAGACGCGCATCCTCGCCGTTGCAGGCAATCGCCTTTTCATAGCTGGCGATCGCTTTGGAGACATCGTTCTGGGTCCGGTAGTAAGCCCATCCGAGATTGCGGTGGGCGAGCGCAAAGGTCGGATCGAGAGCCGCCGATCGCTCCCAGTGGGCAACCGCCTGCTCGGGTTGCACATCGTACAGCGCGTTTCCGAGATAGTACAGCGCGCGAGCATCATTCGGGTTGTTCTCCAGCGCGGCATTCAGCGCCGCAATGGACTCATGACGAAACGGGAAGCAGTAGTCCGGCGGCATCGTCGGGGCCAGCGCAAACAGCTGTCTGGACGCTTCGATGTCGCCCCGCTGCCGATGGATGTAGCCGAGGTAGTAGTACACCATCGGATACCGGCCCGCCGCGTCCGTCTTGTCGCGCACCGCGCGCGTGAGCACGTCGATCGCCTCATCGCAAAGACCCCAGCCCATGTAGTCCGTCGCCAGTTCGAGGTAGGCCTGCACGTTGCGCTGCATCGCCTGCTCCAGCTTCGCGAGTGTGCCGGCGGCGCGACGTCTCTGTTCGAGGGCCGTCTCGATCAGGTACAGTTCGTTCATGGCGACGAAGTCCAGCGGATCGTCGGCGAGCACTTGCTGCACGACCGTTCGGGCCTGCCTGAATTCGCCCTGATGTCTCAAAACGGCAGCCCTGAGATTCAGCAGCTTCGTGTTCACTGCATTGGTAACGAGTGACATGTCGATCTGTTCGAGCGCCGTGGCCCAATCCCCCCTGCCGCACGACAGCTCGGCAAGCTGGTGGTACCCGGCCGAGTGGAAAGCATGATCCCACGTGGATCGGTAGAACGTGTCGTACGCCTCATCGACCTTGCCCTGCGCGCGGAGCGCCACCCCCAGATAGAACAGGGCTTCGGTGTCAACCGGTCGCGTGTAATCGGTCGACAGTCTCGTCACCGCACGGCGCAGGTGCTCTTCGGCCTTGGCATACATCGCCCGCTTGTTGTAGTTGATTCCCACGATCGTGTTGGTCCGCGTATCGTTCGGGTCGCGTCGCAGCGCCTCCTCGTAATAGTCGAACGGATTGACCCTGGGGTTGTGAATCTGCTCGATGCGCAGCCCGGTCAGGTACAACTCCTCGACGGTCTCGATGTCCCTGGGTGCCGGCGGGTTCTTCACAACTGCCGGCAGGTTCGGATCGTATTCGCGATGGACAGGCTGATAAGCGATCAGCTCCCGCCCTGATTCCGAGAGGAGAGCGGCTCGCAAGTCGGTCGCCTTGACTGCCTCCGGGATCACCACCTCCGTCACGAACGGCTGGTCGGGACCGATGGCCACTGGCTGGTCCAGGAGCGTTACGCCGGAGGCCGTCAGCAACACTCTGGCTTTCTTGTGCGGCGCCGTGGCGTTGAAGCCCACCTTGGCCCTGCCGCCGGTCAGTTCGAGATTGACCGCGGCCTCAAGGTTGGCGTTCTTGGAGCCACCGATCTCGCGGATCGGATACCAGCATTGCCGGAACGTCTTGACCTCGTACGGCTTGATCCAACTGTAGTCGGGCTGGTTGTCGGAGAAGGCACCGACCATCAGCTCGGCGTACGGGCCGTCCGTGTCGGTGAGGATCTTGTCCCACATGCGCCCATTCGACCCCGGGCCCCATTCCCACAGCTTGGCGCCGCAGACCACATGATGGTTGCCCACATGAACGACACCCGCCTCCCGCCCGTGGTCGTAGCCGCCCATGAAGTCTTCCTGGAGATCCCAGGCGAAAAACGAGACCGGCTCGGGGTGATTCTTCCACCAGCTCAGGTCCACGCCTCGGTAGTCGGTGCCACGATAGGTCTCATTGGCGATCGGCCAATGGGCAAAGTCGTTCTTCGAGTGGTACGTCGCGGCGGTGACGCTCGGCGGGAAGATCACCTGATAATCGTCGTTGGCGTGAACCGCAACGTTGGCCCAGTAGAGGATCGAGTGCGGTTGCGCCGTCCGGTTGAACAGCTTGACCGTCGTGTCGATATTCGAGCGGCCGGGGTGAAGCGTCACACCGATGAGCCACTTCATGCGATGGCGCCGCTCGGTCTCGCCGAACCAGATCGTCTTGCTGCCATCGGCGTTTTCCGCGAGCGTGTAATCGACCGGCATGTACGTGGTGTTGCGATGGTGATGGAAGACACACCACTCGATGCCGCCGGAAATCCACGCGCCGAGCATGCCGATCAGCGCCGGTTTGATCACGCTCTGCCGGTAGAAGATCTCGTAATTGTTGGTCTTGTCGGTCGCGTAGAACAGCCGCCCGCCGATCTCCGGCAGGATGCACAGCTTGATGTACTCGTTCTCCAGGTACAGCGCCGTGTAGGTCTGCTCCTCGCGGACGTTCGTCACGCCGTCCTGCATCGCGTACGGATAGATCCGCTTTTGCGCACCCTGGTAGGATTCATTGGTGTAGAAGCGCGGGTTGGTGTCAGGCGGATCCAGCCTGTAGGTAGGGATCGTCAGCGGCTCCTGCCAGACTTTGACCGCCCCCTGGACCGGCGCGAAGATAGAAAGCACAAGAAGAAACGACAGACAAGCGCATCGTTGCGGTGACATGAGTCAGGCACTCCTTTTCCTGGTCGTCCATTGTGGCCCCCCGGCCCGGCCCAGTGCACTCCCCGGTCGGCGTAGAGCCCACCCTATGCTACCAGAAGCAGTGCCCTCTCACAAGCGCTCCCCGCCTCGCTTGCCGCCCCGTGTCTGCGACGTCGAATGCCACACGACACCCGCTTTCTGGGGGCTTTCCCACGCGGCGGAGCAACGGGCCGTCCCTCCGCGCGGCGGCCCATTGCCCACCTCACCCGCCCGCTTCTCGCAGTTCAGTCCAGGTCGCCGGCAGTTCGTTACGCCGATTCGCAGAAAAATGTGACTTCAGTACCGAGGGGCTGAACGAGGGCCGATTTTGCAGTCGTCCGGGCCGGACAGGGCCCGTTATACTCCCGACAGAAGAAAATCCCGGAAACGAGTGTAACGAAGCCCAAGAACCGGGACTATACCCAGCGAGCAACGCCCATGTGTACGGAGATCGATATCGTCGAGCTGGTCCGGCAGGCACAACGGGGGGACCAGCAGGCCATGGACCACCTGGCCCAGGTGGTGACGGGCAGACTCTACGCCTACATCAACCGGCTGACCCTCAACCACGACCTGACCCAGGACCTCTTGCAGGAGACGTTGTTGAAAATGATCGAGAGCATCAAAGACATCGAGCACCCGGATCGATTCTGGCCCTGGCTGTTCCGGACCGCCCTGGGCCAGGTCCAGCACTACTACCGGGAACGGGCCCGTGCCCAGCAGGTCGAATTCTCGTCGATGAGCCGCCGACGCCTGCTGGACTACCTTGCCCGCGACCACGATGACGGGCTGGACCGGCTGATGCGCCGGGAGCTGGCCGAGGCGGTGGTCGATGCGATGGCTCAACTGAACCTGGCCTACCGTAACGTCCTGACGCTGCGCTGCTACGAGCAGTTGTCCTTTGCCGAGATCGCTGAGATGATGGACTGTAAGGAACTGCGGGCTCGTGTGCTGTTCTTCCGGGCCCGACACTCGCTCAATCGCCGCCTGGCCAAGCGGGGGTTCGGCAAGGGCCTGCTGTTGACCGCCCTGGGGCTGTTCGGCCTGTTGACCGCCCCGGCCGACAGCGCCTCGGCGGCAACCACCGTCACCGCCGCGTCCATCCAGGTCGGGGCGGCCGCCACCATCGCCGGCATCGCAGGCACCCCGTCGGGGTTCGCGGTCATCCTGACCGTCGCGGGGATGACATTCACGTTGAGCCTGTCTTACCAGCACATGGTCTACGTGTTCCTGCTGGGCGGCCTGCTGGTAATCAGTTACATCATCGCCCTGTTCTTCGAGTGACAGGACCCTGGTCCGGAGACGATTCTCGTCGGCCTCCAGTGTGCTCCTGTCACTGAGAGCGGGTCGCCCACACCGATTTCCGGTGCCGCAGGGGATTTTAGTCGGCTGCGTAACAGCAATTTGGTGCAAAGGAACTGGTTTAGACAGGCTTTGGGGACCTGCTCAAGCGTCGCGGCCTGGACCCTTGTCTTGGGGCCCGGTGGCCTCTCGATGAAGGGGCCGGGGCGGCCCCGCCCGATGGCAGTGGCAACGACAACAACGGCACCGTGGAAGGCGGCGCCGTGCGACAGCGTGCCGGTCAAGTACGTGCGCCTGAATGCACACAGGGTCTACGGCGAGGGGCCAGTTCGGGCCCAGTGAAGTTCGCTTTCTGTGCATCCCGGCTCAGGCCCGCGAACCCCAGCCGGCCGACGATGCTGCCGACGTCGGCTTCGGCCGAACGGCTCCATAGCGGAACCCGTCAAATCGCAACCGACACAGATGAAAAGCTGCGCTCGACGCCAGTCACCAGGAAAGGACTCATCGGCGTTTGTGTCTGGTCGCAGACGCAGGCCCCTGCCCTTCTCCCAACCCTTATAGCCGGGATTCCGGCACGCGGCAGCCGAAATCCTGTTGAATGGCCGGTTCGGATTTGCTATAAGTGGGTAGGTTGGGCCGTAGGCTCCGCAGACGATCGACGGGGAAGCGACAGCAACGTACCGACGCCGGGGAGCGGCGAGGAATTGGGTTTGTATCCATTCGGAGGATCTGCGTGGTGGATGCAACTGGAAGAGGCGGCACGGGCAGAGGTGCGCATGCCGTTCGCACGTGCCAAGCGGATGGGTCCTATCCAAGTCGCCCTGCGCCGCAATCGCGAAAAGGAGGTGTGTACGCCGGTTCTTGATGGGCGCAGGCGAAGCATGGTGCCGCAAGCAATCTCTCTGGAGTGGCCTGGTCTATGGGGCTCGCGCCAGATGCAGAATCTTTATCGCTGAACCTTCTGGAGGACACAGCAATGACACGCTTAACCACAATCTGTATCGCGTCCTTTTGCATCGGTCTGGTGCTGGCGGGACATAGTCTGGGCGAGATCGACCCCGACACCATCCTCGGGGTATGGCTCCTCGACGAGGGAAACGGTGATTTCACGGAGGATGCCTCCGGCAACGGCAACGACGGCACCCTCATGGGCTCGCCGAGCTGGATCAACGGTCGATTCGGCAGTGCGTTGCGGTTCAACGGGTCCTCGACATACGTCAACTGCGGCAACGCCGAAATGCTGAATGTCAGACTCTTTTCCGTGTCCTTCTGGTGCAATATCCCCGCGACACAGGGATGGAACCATATGATTTCACGGGGTCAGCACGTGGCCAGCGGCACACCTGGCTCGGTCAACTGGGGTGTCATGATGTATGAGAACCAGGCGACCATCCTGTACGAGACGTTCAACAACACCGGTTGGGTAGGGATCAACACCCCCACGACCCTCAACGAATGGCATCATGTCGTCGCCACCTTTGACGGCACCGCGATGCAGCTCTATCACGATGGTCGGCTCGCGGCCAGCAACGCCAACGCAGGCATTCTGCTCGATGCGAGTCGGAACTTCCTGATCGGCGCCCGATCGGACGCCGGGGCTGCGGGAGGCTTTTTCAACGGCAGCATCGACGAAGTGGGCTACTTCAACGCCGTCATTACAGAGCAAGACGTGCAGACGATCATGAGCAAAGGTCTTGCGGAAGTCCTGGGTGGTTCGGTGGTGGCAGTCGAGCCCCGGCCGGCGAACGGGCAGACCGATGTGTCGCGAGATCCCGTGCTGAGCTGGACGCCAGGCGACTTCGCCGCGACACACAAGGTCTATCTCAGTGACAACCTCAGCGACGTCAGTAGTGGAGCCCCCGGTGCCTTGATTGCCGATGGCATTACAGAGCCTCAGGTTGCCCCCGGACGCCTGGCGTACGAAACGACCTATTACTGGCGTGTGGATGAGGTCAATGCGGCGCCTGACTTTGCGGTCTTCCAAGGCAGTATCTGGAGCTTCACCGTCGAGCCGTTTGCGTATCCGATTGCCGGTGTGATCGCCACCAGCAACGCCACTTCGGAGGGCGGAGCGGTGCCGCAGAACACCGTCAACGGCTCCGGCCTGAATGCCAATGACCAGCATTCCATCGACGCCCCCGACATGTGGCTGACCGCCCCCGGCCAGGAATCCGTGTACATCCAGTACGAATTCGACCAGGTCTACAAGCTCCACGAAATGCTCGTCTGGAACTACAACGTCCAGTTCGAGCCGATCCTCGGCTTCGGACTCAAGAGCGTGACCGTCGAGTACTCCGAGAACGGGACCGACTGGGTGGTTCTGGGCGATTTCGAATTTGCCAGGGCGACCGCAACTGCAACATACAAGGCCAATACAACCGTGGACCTCGGCGGCATTGCGGCCCGATTCGTCCGTCTGACCGTCAACAGCGGCCACGGCCTCCTGGGACAGTACGGGCTCAGCGAGGTGCGTTTCTACTACCTGCCCGTGAATCCCCGGGAGCCGGAGCCGGCCGACGGCGCTGCCAACCGCGATCCGGCGACGGCGACCTTAAGCTGGCGAGCGGGCCGGGAGGCGGCCACCCACGAAATCCACCTGGGAACCGATCCCGACAACCTGCCGATCGTCGGCACCGCCACCCAGCCAAGCTACACTCCCGCCGAAACACAGTTCGGCAGCACATACTACTGGCAAATCGTCGAAGTCAACGAAGCGCAGCCCGTCCCCGCCTGGGCCGGCCCGGTCTGGAGCTTCTCGACCAAGGAATTCGAGCTGATCGACGGATTCGAGACGTACGACGACGACATTGACGCCGGCACAACGATCTTCGCCACATGGCTCGACGGCTGGGTCAACAACAACGGTTCCATCGTCGGTTACTTCGACGCCCCGTTTGCCGAGCAGAACATCGTCCGCACGGGCCGCCAGTCGATGCCTCTCCAGTACGACAATACCGCTTCACCGTTCTATTCAGAAGCGGAGCGGACCTTTGACACGGCGCAGAACTGGACCGTCTACGGCGCCGACACGCTGCTGGTGTGTTTCCAGGGTGTCCCCAGGCCATTTGCCGAGTTGGCTTCCGGCAAGATCGTGATGGGCGCCGCCGGCACGGACATCTGGAACACCGCCGACCAGTTCCGTTTCGCGTACAAGCCGCTCAGCGGCAACGGCTCGATCGTGGCGCTCAT
>DAOTJE010000049.1:0-26858 GCA_035448545.1 Sedimentisphaerales bacterium
CAATCGCACCAGTCCGACGGCCGGCGGCAGCGGCCTGATCTTCATCGACGACATCAGCTTCGGCACGCCGCTGACCTACCATGTTGCCGCCGATGTGACCGGTCCCGGTGACGTAGTCCAGGGCGTTCCGAACGACGGGGATTGGCCGGCGGCCGAGACGCCGAACTTGGCCATCGACGATAACATCAGCACGAAGTTCCTGCACTTCAAGGGCGACATCGGTCCCAGCGGGATTCGGGTGACGCCGTCCGTCGGGGCGACGGTGGTAACGGCCCTGGCGCTGACGACGGCCAACGACGTACCCGGGCGCGACCCGATCACCTTTGAACTGTACGGCTCGAACAACGGGATTGACGGGTCGTACGCGCTGATCGCCGCCGGGGACATCGCCGACTTCGCCGGGGCGATGGAATGGCCTCGCTTCGCGAAGAACAGTACGCCGATCACGTTCGAGAACACCACGGCGTATACGAGCTATCAGCTTCTGTTTCCGTCCATTCGCGGGCCGGTCGGCGGCTCGGTCAACAGCATGCAGATCGCCGAGATCGAGCTGGTGGGTGTCGTCGCTCCGTAGCCGCCCAAGCCCGGTTTACTTCTAAGAGAGCACCTCCCGTGGCTCCGGCCCCTTGCGCCGGAGCCACGGTTCATTCTGGAGGGGGTCTCCGTCGGCTTCCCCTGCCGGTCCAAAGCGCTTTGACAGGCCGCAGGTGGCTCTGTATACTCCGAATCCGTCTTGCGTTGCGCGTCTTGCGGGCTGCGTACCGCACGACGCATCAGGACCTCGCCCACATGTTGTTTGGAAGGAAACGTGCTTATGAACGCGCATAAGGAACCGTTTGGACGAACCGCAGAAGGCCACGAGGCTTTCGTGTACACGCTCGCCAATTCGAAAGGACTGCGGGCGCGGGTCACGGACTACGGGGCGACGCTCGTTTCCTTATACGTGCCGGATCGACACGGCAACCTCGACGACGTCGTGTTGGGATTCGATGACTTGCAGGGCTACCTCGGCCACACCGCATATATGGGGGCCACCGTAGGCCGCTACGCCAATCGCATCGGCGGCGCCAAGTTCAAGCTGGATGGGGTCGAATACAAACTGGCGGCCAACAACGGGCCGAATCATCTGCACGGCGGGATCAAGGGCTTCGACAAGGTCATGTGGCATACGAAAGAGGTGGTGGCGACGGAGGATGAGGCCTGGGTCAAGATGAGCTATCTGAGCGCCGACGGAGAAGAAGGTTACCCGGGCAATCTCCAGTGCACCGTGACCTACAGGCTGACGAACGCCGATGAACTCTGGATCAGCTACGAAGCCCGCACCGACAGGAAGACGGTGGTCAATCTGACGAATCACAGCTACTGGAACCTCGCGGGGCAGGGCCATGGCGATATTCTGGGCCACGAACTTCAGCTCCATGCGGAGAAGTTCACGCTCATCGACAAGGGGCTGATTCCGACGGGTGTTTTTGCCAGTGTTCTGGACACCCCGCTGGATTTCATACGGACCAGGCCGATCGGTTCGCGGATTCGGCAGACCGGAAACGGGTACGATCACAACTATGTTCTGACAGGCCAGCCGGGCGATATGAAACGCTGCGCCCAAGTGCGCGAACCCGGCTCAGGCCGCGTCATGGAAATCAACACCACCGAGCCGGGGGTCCAGCTTTACACGGGCAATTTCCTTAATGGATTGGCGGGTAAGGGCGGCAGCCGGTATGACAAACACGCCGGGTTCTGCCTGGAGACCCAACACTTTCCCGACTCGCCAAACAAACCCAATTTCCCGTCCACAGTCCTGGAGCCGGGGCAAACCTTCACCAGCCGGACCGTACACAAGTTCTCCACGAAGTAACCTCGGAAAATCAAGATTCAAGAATCAAAGGTCAAGATCGAGGAGGTCATCCGCCGACGGGGGATTCAGCAATCTTGATTCTTGCCTCTTGATCTTTACGTCCCACCGAGATAGAGCCGGTCTCCCGGCTGGATTGGCGGGATCCGGTCCGTCTTGGCTCGCAGGTCTTCGGGTTCGAGGGCGAAAGACGGAGCGATCTCCAGCAGGCAGTCCGGGGAGCCGTCCGGTTTTCGCGGCACCTTGACGCCTGCCGACTCGAGCCACTTGGCGGCCCTCTCCACCATCATCACCCGGGTCGATTCGGCGCTGTCGACGCCTGTGGCGTTCTTGGTCGGGGCGAACTGCTCGGCGCGATCGATGTCAAGTATGATCGAACGCTCCGCCATCGGCAGGGCATCAAAGATAAACGACTCGAGCTTGATGCCGTTGGGTTCGGCCGGTTCGACAGGATTGCCCCGTGAATCGATATGTGGGATCTTCTTGACTGCCCGGTGCAGGGGTAGCGAGAAACCTTTTGTGTTGAGCTTTTCGATGAAGTCGGTACTGATGATGTGGATGGCAATGCTGCCGAGGCGAAACACCAGTGACCCATCGGGGTTTCGTCTCTCCGCCAGACTGTCGTCCAGATCGCTGTACTCGATGACGGTCATCTTGCCGTCAACGAGGCAGAAATTGCCGACCTTCTCTTTGGGATTGTTCTTAATTACTGCTTTGGAGGACATTTGCGCTCCATCGATGGCGTGCAGGCCGATGAAGAGCGGATCGAAGAGCTTTACCAGCGGGTTGTCAACCTGCCAGTAGCTGAGGTATTGCACGCCGCGTTTCTTCATGTCTGCCAGCGCGCCGCTGCGGGCCAGCGCCCGGATGCTGCCGCCGTGGCCGTCGGGGGAGCGGGCGATGGAGGCCTTGTCGGCCATCAGAATCTTCCCATCAAACCCGAAATTGGGTAGCGTGCCCTGCTGGAAGATCAAAACATTGCCCCGGTCCAGACCGTAGAAATCATTGGATTCGAAGATTCGCACCGTCGCCTCGTGGTTCATCGGACTGGTCATGATGTACCAGGGGCAGATGGTGCGGTAGCGTCGGGAAACGGCCTTGATGGTCTCGGCGAAGATCTGGAAAAGCGTCTTGTTCCTGACCGGGCTGATAGGATAGTTGCCCTTGGGACCGTCGAATCCAAGACGGGTCCCTTGGCCTCCGGCCACGACGAAAGCAGCCACCTTTCCCGCCGCGATCAGTTCTTTGCCAAGTTTGACGGCGTCTTCATACTTTCGCCGTTCGGCGTCGGTGGCGGGCGCGATTCCGTACGATGACGCCGGCTGGAAATCCTTGTGCCCAACTGGGGTTTTCGGTGCATGCAGGACCAGAGTCTCGACCCAGGTTGGGATTCTGTCCAGGTCCAGTTCGCGGATCTGTTCGACCAGACCGGCTCGCTCGGCCGGGCCCAGTTGATCCCAGAAACTCAGAAGATGGCTCTGGCCGCACGCGGAAAGCTGCCGCCTGATAGCGTCGATTTTCACGTTCTGATTGTCCTCCATGCGAATCTCCAAAACCGGGAAAACGGCTGAATCTTAAGAGATGTCCAAAAAAATTCAAGGCAGGGGCCGAAAATTGCGAAAAGACATTGACAGACCTCTTTGGGTCTGTTAAGATGCAGTTGTACTCAGGTAGGCTTGTCTGAGGCCGTATATCATATTTCGAACTGTCATCATATTCTTGTCAGCATCTTCATATCAAAGCCTGCCTGCTGCGGAACGTTGGGAAACGAACGAGTTTTCCTGCTGTGAGGAGTGCTGGGCTCTTGTGCCCACGGGTTCATGTTCCTATAAAACAGGCGTTTGAAACCGGCCGGCCGTCTCTTTCTGTCCAAGACGTATGTGCTCAGGAGATTCGCGGCGCGCGTATTTGCCGGTCGGGTGGCAAAAGGATTCATCGGTACTATCGCCAAAGTGGTCTGTTGAAGAGCGGTCGGTCTGCGAATCTCTGAAGCAACGAAAGGAGAACACCATGAGAAGAAAAGGTTTTACCCTGGTCGAGCTGCTGGTCGTTATCGCGATCATCGCTCTGCTGATGGGCATTCTGATGCCGGCGCTGGCCCGCGTTCGGCAACTGGCATTCAGAATGACCTGCGGCACCAACCTGGCGGGCATCGGCAAGGCCATGCTGATCTACGCCAACGACTACGAGGACGAGCTGCCCCGTGCCGGCGGCCGGCTGTCCCAGTGGAACGGCCCGGTCGTGTGGGCAGCGGCCGATCGCTATACGGCCTACGGCGTGAGCCCGACGGACGGCAGCGGCGGCAAGGCCACGATCACGTCGTGCTTCTACCTGCTGGTCAAGTACGCCGAAGTGACCCCGAAGTCGTTCGTCTGCAAGGGCGACACCGGGACCACCGAGTGGCAACTGGCCGATGAGACGAACGTCACAACCGGCTTCGAGATGATCGATGCCTGGGACTTCGGCGCGAAGCCCGTGGACAATTGCAGCTATTCGTACCACATTCCGTTCGGGCAGTACGCCCTGACGACGTCGAGCGAGCCGGGGCTGGCAGTGGCCTCGGAGAGGAATCCGTGGATCAAGAGCCCGGCGGCCGACGCGGGCGACTTCACGCAGTTCAACCCCGACGTCACTCCGTACAACGGGACGACCGAGACGGCGCTGAAGGGCAATGCCATCGCGCACCAGGGCGACGGCCAGAACGTGCTGTTCCTGGACAGCCACGTCGAGTTCGCCAAGCGCGCGTTCTGCTCGCTCGAAGATGACAACATCTTCACGAAGTCGGCAAACACCGCCACGGGCGACGCCAAGGGTACGATGCCGATCTACTCGACCAGCTATGCTCCGATGAACCGCAAGGACAGCTTGCTGGTTCATGACCCGGACAAGTTCGCCACGACTAGTCGAGGCCGCTAATCCGGGATTGCGTCTGAGTTCGTAGTTTGAATTCATGGGCGGCCCCGGACAATCCGGGGCCGCCTTTCCTCTTCGGCGTGCTCTTTGACAATGTGTCCGGATACTGAACGGAGCAGTGGCAGTGCTCGAAAGCGGCTGTGAAGGATCTGGTCGCAGGATCGCGCCGGGTGCGCGGTGGGCTCGACAGACGTATCATCATATCGTTAGTTATCATCCATTCGTTACCATTCTGGATCTCATACCGTCGTCCCTTTCCTGTCAGGACAGAGAACTCGCTCTGCCGGACGGCCCTGCCGCCGCAAATGCTGCGCTGCGCGAAACGGGAAGCCGTCTTGTTTGACGGTGCGTTCCGCTGCGGGACGTGATTCCGACATCTGGACCATCATTCCATCCACCTCGTCCTGCATCTGATGCCCTCTCCGCTCATCGGAGCGATCATCGGTCTTCCATGTCGGGCGCATTCTGCGCCCGAGGTCCGCTGCGCGCATCCTCTTCACTATGTCGATCTTCTGCGTATAGAAGCTCTCTCTTGGACTCGGCCATCGGCCGTAAACCCTAAACTCGGAAGATTGGCGGGCAAGAATTCCCCGAGTCCGGCAGCACAGGGCTTCTCGTGCGCCCTTGCCGCTGCCTGTGCCGGCCTGTGCGCCGGCGTTCCAACCGCATTTATCCATGAAGATACAGCGACTTGCTGCAAACGGCCGGCCCGCCGATCGGACGTCTCGGAAAGGAGAACGAACATGAAGCGGAAAGGTTTCACATTAGTTGAGCTGTTGGTCGTGATTGCGATCATCGCTCTGTTGATGGGCATTCTGATGCCCGCACTGGCAAGGGTCCGGCAGTTGGCCTTTCGGCTGACCTGCGGGACGAACCTGGCGGGGATCGGCAAGGCCATGCTGATCTACGCCAACGATTATGAGGACGAGCTGCCTCGGGCCGGCGGCCGGCTCTCCACGTGGAACGGCCCGGTGCAGTGGGCGGCCAACGATCGGTATACCGCCTATGGCGTCAGCCAGGCGGACGGCAGCGGCGGCAAGGCCACGATCACGTCGTGCTTCTATCTGCTGGTCAAGTACGCCGAGGTGACCCCGAAGTCTTTCGTCTGCAAGGGCGACACCGGGACCACCGAGTGGCAACTGGCCGATGAGCAGAACGTCGCAACCAACTTCGAGATGATCGATGCCTGGGATTTCGGCGCCACGCCCTGGGACAATTGCAGCTACTCGTATCACGTGCCGTTCGGGCAGTACGCCCTGACGACGTCGAGCGAGCCGGGGCTGGCGGTGGCGGCGGACCGGAACCCGTGGCTCAAGAGTCCGGCCGCCGAGGCAGCCGACTTCTCGGTGTTCATCCCCGACGTCACTCCGTACAACGGGACGACCGAGTCGGCGTTGAAGGGCAATGCGATCTCGCACCAGGGCGACGGCCAGAACGTGCTGTTCCTGGACAGCCACGTCGAGTTCGCCAAGCGCGCGTTCTGCTCGCTCGAAGATGACAACATCTACACGAAGTCGGCAAACGCCGCCACGGGCGATGCCAAGGGTGTGATGCCGGTCTACTCGGCGAATTACGGACCGATGAATCGCAAGGACAGCCTGCTCGTTCACGATCCGGACAAGATGACAACAGGAAGGCCGACCAAGCCGTAAGGTCTTGGGGTGCTTTTGCGTGAGGGTAATACCTTTTCTTCTGAGGGCGACCTCGTGCGATTTCGGCACGGGGTCGCCTTCGACCTCGCGACGTGCTCTTTGGAAATGCATCCGAATGTGCCGACGACGGTGACGCTCGCTGTTTGTCGTGGGGATCTCATCCGCGCGATGGGTATTTCCAGCAGGGCAGCAAGGCGGGTGGACGAGGATATCCGGTAGCTATCATTCATTCCATATCCCCTCGAATCCCGCCGCACCGTTCTGCTGCGTGCGAGAGAGCTTCCCTTTGAGATCGGGTCGCGCTGTTGTCGGGCATTGAGAGTCGTCCTTTCCGATGGGACGGCTCCGGACCGGCGCAGCACTGTGAGCCAGGGACCGACCGCGTCAACCAACGGGATCGGCGGGTGCCCGTGGTCCGCGTCCTGTGCCGAAGGGCGTCTGTGCGCCCGCGTGATCCTCGCGCCGACCGGATGGGCCGACGCGAAGGCGGATTCATTCCTGTCGATAGGGTAGCCACAAGACGGTCTGACCCGCCGATCTCGACGAAGTGAAAGGGGACGAAAATGGAACGGAAAGGCTTCACCTTAGTCGAGCTGTTGGTCGTGATTGCGATCATCGCTCTGTTGATGGGCATTCTGATGCCCGCACTGTCGAGGGTCCGGCAGTTGGCGTTCCGGCTGACCTGCGGAACGAACCTGGCCGGTGTCGGCAAGGCCATGATGATCTATGCCAACGACTACGACAACGAGTTGCCGCGTTCCGGCGGCAAGAATGGCGAGTGGGGGGCGCTGCCCAACTGGGCGGCCGGCGATCGGTATGCGGCCTACGGGATGGGCGGCACGGCGGTCGGCAAGGGGAGCATCACCTCGTGCTTCTACCTGCTGGTCAAGTATGCCGAGGTGACCCCGAAGTCGTTCGTCTGCAAGGGCGACACCGGAACCACGGAGTTTACTGTGGCCGACGAGCAGAATGTCCCGGTCGGGTTCGAGCTGATCGACGCCTGGGATTTCGGAAAGACGCCGTGGGATCATTGCAGCTACTCCTACCACGATCCGTTCGGCAAGTATCACCTGACGACGTCGAGCGAGCCGGGTCTGGCGGTGGCGGCCGACCGGAATCCGTGGATCAAGAGTCCGGCGGCCGAGCCCGGCGTGTTCACCGACTTTGTGCCGGACATCCCGCCGTACAACGGCAGCTCCGACGCGGCGATCAAGGGAAACGCCATCGCCCACCAGAGCGACGGCCAGAACGTGCTGTTCCTCGACAGCCACGTCGAGTTCGCCAAGCGTGCGTTCTGCTCGCTCGAGGAAGACAACATCTACACGATTTCCGACTCCACCGTCGGCAAAGGGGCCGCCCGGGGCCTTCAGCCGACCATCAGCGGACGTACGGGAGTTGAGCCGGCCAACCGGAAGGATTCGCTGCTCCTGCACGATCCTGACAAGTGGCGCTGAGAGGCGCAGGGGAGGGCTTGAGGGTGTCATCCCGGCATGTCGAGGTGGCCCCGTGATGCGGAGCGCGGGGCCGCCCCACGGATGACAGGACCGGTCCGGGTTTGTCTTCTGTCGGGATTTCTGGTAAAGTATCCGCTCTGGATCTATCAGGAGTAACGACATTGGGCAAGACGTTGATCTACAAGATACTCCAATCGCACCTGGTGGAGGGGCGATTGGCGCCGGGCGAACCGATCGGGATTCGCATCGACCAGACGCTGACTCAGGACGCCACCGGCACGACGGCTTTTCTGCTGTATGAGTCGATGGGCGTTCCGCGCGTGCGGACGGACCTGTCGGTCAGCTATGTCGACCACAACATGGCGGGGTTCGGGCCGGAAAACCACAACGATCATCTGTATCTCCAGACCGTTGCGGCCAAGAGCGGCGTCTACCATTCTCGTGCCGGCAACGGGATTTGCCATCAGGTGCACCTGGAGCGGTTCGGCAAGCCCGGTGCGACGCTGCTGGGCAGCGATTCACACACTCCGACCGGCGGCGGCATCGGCATGGTCGCGATCGGGGCCGGCGGTCTGGATGTGGCGGTGGCGATGGCCGGCGGGCCCTTCTATCTGACGTGTCCGAAGGTGCTGGGTGTCAGGCTGACGGGCCGCTTGAACGACTGGGTCGCGGCTAAAGATGTGATCCTCAAGCTGCTGAGCATCCTCTCCACGAAGGGCAACGTGGGCTGGGCGGTGGAGTACTTCGGTCCCGGCGTCCGGACGTTGAGCGTCCCGCAGCGATCGACGATTACGAACATGGGCGCCGAGCTGGGCGTTACGACGAGCCTGTTCGGCAGCGACGAGCAGACGCGGGCTTTCCTGATCGCCCAGAAGCGCGGGAAGGACTATCAGCCCTTGCAGGCCGATGCCGATGCTGAGTACGACCGGGTGATCGAGATCGACCTGTCGCAGCTCGAACCGCTGGCGGCCTGTCCCTCGTCGCCGGACAACGTCAAGACGGTTCGCGAAATCGCCGGGACCAAGGTCGGCCAGGTCGCGATCGGCAGTTGCACGAATTCGAGCTACACCGATCTGATGATGGTCGCCCAGGTCCTCAAGGGCCGTCGCATCGATCCGATGGTCGAGCTTGGCATCTCGCCGGGCAGCCGGGAAGTGCTCAACATGCTGGCCCGCAACGGGGCGCTGGCCGATCTGATCGCCGCCGGCGCGCGGATTCTCGAATCAGCCTGCGGGCCGTGCATCGGCCAGGGCTTTTCGCCCGCCGACGACGTGGTGAGCCTGCGGACGTTCAATCGCAACTTCGCCGGGCGGACGGGGACCAAGGGCGACCGGGCCTATCTGGTCAGTCCCGAGACGGCGGTCGCGGCGGCCCTGACCGGCGAGATCACTGATCCGCGCGATCTGTCCGCCCGAAGGGGCATTGCGTTTCCGACGATCGAGATGCCTGCCGAGTTCCACATCGACGACAGCATGATCGAGCCGCCTCTGGACGAGGCACAGGCGAAGAAGGCCGAGGTGTTGCGGGGCCGCACGATCGTCGTACCCGAGGCGCCGCCGGCGCTTTCGAAGAGGCTCGACGGCCAGGTCCTGCTCAAATGCGGCGACAAGATTACCACCGACCACATCATGCCGGCCGGAACGTTCCTCAAGCTGCGCTCGAACGTGCCCCAGTACGCGAAGGTGGTGTTCAACTGCTTCAACGAGCCGGGATCGCCGACGTTTGCCGAGCGGGCGCTGGCGCTCAAGAGCAAGGGCATTGCCGGGATCATCGTCGCCGGCGAGAGCTACGGACAAGGCTCGTCGCGCGAGCATGCGGCGCTGTGCCCGATGTACCTGGGCGTCCGCGCGGTTATTGCCAAGACGATCGAGCGAATCCACCGCGCCAATCTGATCAACTTCTGCATCGTTCCGATCCGGTTCGCCGATCCGGCCGATTACGACAAGCTCGAAGCGGGCGACGAGTTGGTGATCGACGATCTGATCGGCGCGGTCAAGGCCGCCCAGACGGTCAGGGTTGTTCGCAAAAGCGATGGCTTTGAATTTGTCGGCAATCTGGAACTGTCGAGCCGGGATCGCGAGGTCCTGCTGGCTGCCGGCTTGCTGAGCTACACGCGAGAAAAAGCCCATGCGTGAGCGAACGATCAGCGTCTTCGGCACGGCGCGGGCCCGCGCGGGCGAGCCGGTGTTTGCGTTGGCCGAGCAGTTGGGCCGGGGGCTGGCGCAGGCGGGTTTTGCGGTTGCCAATGGCGGCTATGGCGGTACCATGCTGGCGACGGCCAAAGGCGCCCGCGAGGCCGGCGGGAAGGTGATCGGCGTGACCTGCTCGGCGTTCAAGAGCAGCGTTGCCAACGCGTTCGTCAGCGAGCAGGTGACGACCGCCTCGCTCGACGAGCGTCTGGACACGCTGGTCCGCCTGGGGATGGGCTACGTCGTTCTGCCGGGCGGGACCGGGACGCTCCTGGAGCTGGCGAAGGTCTGGGAGCTGAAGAACAAGAAGTTCTTCGACCGGGCCAGGCCGATCGTTCTGTTGGGGGATTTCTGGAGGCCTCTGGTCGAGCTGGTCTGCCGGGACGATCCGCGCAGCGCCGAGCAGGTGCGTTTCGCCGAAGGGCCGGCCGATGCGATCGAACGCATTAAAGAAGCTCTTGGGGATTGACCCCGAGGATATGAAGATGAGGATGAAACGGATGAGTGTCGCAAGGATGGTTTTTGGGGTGGTCCTGCTGGCGGGGATTTCGGCGAACGCGGCCGAGACCTCGACCGCTCCGCTGGTGCCGGACGGCACGGTCCTTCAGGCGACCGACGGCATGCTGGCGCGCAGCGACAGCAACGATCTGTGGCTGTTCCAGTTCGTTCGGGACGTCAACGGCGTCGGCGGCGCGCTTCCGGCCGGTTCGCAGCTCCAGGTGCTGCCTTCATCGATCCTTGAGAGCATGATCGCCGACGCCAACGAGCGCCTCCTGCCTCGCTACCGGCTCAGCGCCCTGGTGACGCGGTACCGCGGGGCGAACTACCTGTTTCCGAGCTACTACCTGCCTCTGAGCAAGCTGAAGGATGCCAACGCGCCGCAGGAGGAGCCTGGGGAACGTCGCGAGACGGTGTCGGATGCGGAAGTTGGGCCCGGTGGTCCGCTGGAGATCCCCGAGGAGGTGCTCGATCGGATCAGGACCCGACGGCAGGCCCGTGGCCCTCAGCGCGGGCAGGCCGATCCCGGCGCGTCGGGTGCCCCAGCCGAGGCCGGACGCCGGGCGAGAACGCACGTGCTTGTGGACCGGATCGGTTTCATCGAGTTCACCCAGGGCGGCCCAGTGTTTGTCCCGGACGGTCTGGGCCAAAACGTCTCCGAGATTCGCTACGAGTTGCTGCCGTGCCGCGTCCTGGAGCAGGCCGAACGGCGACTCGCCGCGTTCCCGCAGCCGATCCGTTTCAACGTCGCCGGGCTGGTCACTGAGTACCAGGGCAGGAAGTATCTGCTGTTGCAACGGGCCATCCGCGTCTACAACCATGGCAACTTCGGTGGATAGAATCTGATGAGCGAAGGGCTGGAAAATCTGCTGATCCTGACGTCGGACCCGCAGGCCAGGGCGAGACTCGCGAAGTTGCGGCTCGACATGCTCGGCGCCGCGCGGTCGGCGAGCGAGAACGACCAGCAGAATCGAACGGTCGTCCAAGTCCTTCGTGACATCCGCGAGCGGGGCGATGAAGCGGTCGCTGCGTACACGGAGAAGTTCGACCGGGTCAGCCTTCGTCCCGACGAGTTCCGTGTCCGTCCGGAGGTGTTGGCTGCCGCCCATGCCTCGATGGATGCAGCGCTGCTGGCGGCACTGCGCAGAGCCATCGAGAATGTCCGCGCGTATCAGGCGAAGATCTTTCTCGGTCACAATTCCGCCTTCTCCGACGGGACGGGAATCCGCTATACGCCGATCCGCCGGGCCGGCGTCTGTGTTCCCGGCGCCTCGGCGCCGCTGCCCTCGACGGTCATCATGACCGTGGTCCCCGCCCAGGTGGCGGGCGTCCGGGAGATTGCGGTAGTCTCGCCGCCGCGTCACGAGGGCAGTATTCACCCGGTTATCCTGGCGGTCTGTCACGAGCTGGGCGTCGAGGAGGTCTATCGCATCGGCGGTGTGCAGGCGGTGGGCGCCCTGGCCTGTGGGACGCAGAGCATTCGCAAGGTGGATATAATCGTCGGGCCGGGCAACTCCTGGGTCCAGGCGGCCAAGAAGAACGTCGCGGGCGATTACGTGGGGATCGACTCGATCGCCGGGCCGAGCGAGGTGTTCATCATCGCCAACGACGACGCCGATCCCGCCTGGGTTGCGGCCGACATGCTCAGCCAAGCCGAGCACGCCGCCGACAGCAGTGCCGTCGTGGCGACCGACTCCGAAGCGCTGGCCCGTGCCGTCGTCGCGCAGCTCGGCTCGCAGCTCGCGCAGCTTCCCCGCGCGGATGAAGCCAGGGCGTCGCTGGAGCGATTCAGCCGCATTATCGTGCTGGCGGATATGGATGCGGCCGTGGACCTGGCGAACGAATTCGCCTCCGAACATCTGGAGATCCAGTGCGGCTCGCGCAGCAGGGCGATTGCGGACCGCATCACCAACGCCGGAGCGATCTTCATCGGTCCGCACACGCCGGTGGCGGTCGGCGATTATTGGGCCGGGCCGAGCCACACCCTGCCCACCGGAACGCGGGCCAAGTTCTCCAGCGCCCTGACCAGCAATGACTTCCTCAAGTCCATCAGCCTGATCGAATACAGCGCCGAGCGATTGGCCGCCTGCGCCGACGACATCATCCGCTTGGCCCGGGTCGAAGGGCTCGACGCCCACGCCCGCAGCGTCCAGATCCGCCTGTAGCCACAGCGCTCATATGCCCCAATCCAGCCGGTCGCGATAGCGCCAGTAGAACCGACCGAGGACGTGGGCGAAGATGAATGAGCCGTAGGCGCCGACTATCAGACTGAGAAGGCCGAATGCGCCGACGGCCCCCGGCGGCGGTGCCGGCCGAAACATCGCCGGCAGCACCGCGAACAGGGCGGCCATCCCAATCAGGCAGGCCACCAGGCCTATGTACGGCAGGCACACGCGACGGATCGAGTTGAGCACAAACAGGGGGTTCAGAGCGGAGGGGGAGTCGTAGATGACCATGGCCATCAGGGCCATGGGGAACAGGAACACCGCCCAGGCCGCGAGGGCCCAGAAGGTTGCGTCGAATCTACGCGCAATGCCGGCATAGAGCGCGACCGGCAGGCCATACAGGATATACACGCCCAGCAGCGACGAGACGCGGGACCACAGGGCCCCGAGGCTGGTGTCGGCGTCGAGCACATCCGGTGCTCGCGTGCCGCCTTTGGCGCTGTCATAGACGCACTCTGCGAGATACCAGGCGACGTAGAGGCCTAAGGTGAACCTGATGAGGAGGAACGCCCCATGTCTCCACGGCCCGAACAGCGGCAGGACCGACCTTAGGAAGGCTCTGACCAACGGAAAGCCGACGATCACCGCCATGGTCACGATGCCCGTGATGCTGAACGGGTACAGCAGGATGTCGAAAAGCCAGTAGAATTTCCGCTCGCCGGTGGGCTCGGGCTTCGGTGGGGGACTGCCGAGCCACTCCAGCGTCTCTCGCTCGCGCCGTCGCGCCTCCGCCTCCTGCGCCCGATGCGCCGCGGTGATCGGGGCGGAGGCAGCGGCAGGTTGAGAGGACTGGGGCGGTGCCGTCGCAACGGGGTCCTGCACGAGGGCCAGTTCATCCGCTGGCGGAATCACCATTTTGTTCCCGCATTGGGGACAGCGGCCGGCCTTGCCCGCACTGGTCTCGGGGACCTTGAACCTCCGTCCACAATGACCGCACTGGAAGTGAATCACGACACTACCGTCGAAAGAACAAGGACTTCCGGGCAGAACTCGGCGCTCCGAATTCGACTGTCCAAGACTATGGACGCTCGACGCCCGCAATCCTTCGATCAATTCTCAATCGCACGGGCACCGGAAGACCGAAACCACGTGTGTGGCCACCTTCCGGACTCCTGTGGTGGCATTCAAGCCTGTCCGGCCAAGGCTGCTCGGATCATCTCTCGGGCTCTGCCCAGGGCATCGTCGAGCCGGGCGGGGTCTTTGCCGCCGGCCTGGGCCATCTGGGGCCGGCCGCCACCACTGACGAGGCATGAAGTCTCACACAGCACACACATTGGCATACCATGCTCTGCCTACCCAAACAACTTATCCTCGACAACCTTCAGATTCCTGTTGGCGTAGAACATATCGGGCTCGTGCTTCGTGGCGCGGACCCTGATCTGGTAGCTTGGCTCTTGGGGGTTCTCCGCATCAAAGAGGATGAGCCCGAGTCCGAAGACACGACACAATGCGTCAAGGCGGGCCAGATCGGATTCGGAGACAGAATTCGGTATGACCAGATAGACCTTGTGCGAAAAGAGTCTGTAGGAACACGCTTGGCCGAAGGCCGTGATGAGAGCGCTGACGTCAGTCTTGATTTCTGCAGAAATAATCTCAGTGGAGAATTTGAGAATATCGCTGGGCCTTGGGGATAGAATGCCAACGACATCCGGCGTTCCCCATTTGTCTCTGAAGCAGTTGCCTCCCAGGGCAATGGCCCTGCTACACTCCTCCAACTCATCTGCCAGGTAGGCCGCAAAGGATTCGTAGAACTCGTCCTCGGTGTTCTTGCGGCTCGTCTTTTCCACAAGCTGGATGTCGTTTTCCAGTGTCGTGTCCCGGAACTTCGCGTGAAGGAACAACCCCCTCGCCGGTTTGAGTATCTGCTCGGGACAATGCACGTGGAGATCCGGGATTGTCCAATGAAACGAGGCATCTTTGATACTCGGAAGTCCCTGTTTCAGCCTGCGCATTAGTTCCGAGCAGCGAAGACCACGCGGTTCATTCTCCAGGAGCTCCACAGCCTTGCTGCAAATCTGTTCTTTCTGCGTCATGGCCGCCTCCCTCTCGCACACGCTTCACTCTACGATAGCTTCTGCCCGATCAGCTCGCGAGCCTTGGCGAGAGCGTCATCCAGTCTGGCGGGGTCTTTGCCGCCGGCCTGGGCCATCTGGGGCCGGCCGCCACCACCGCCACCGACGATGGGGGCGATCTCCTTGATGACATCGCCGGCCTTGAGGCCCTTCTTGACCAGGTCGTCTGTCACGCCGGCCAGCAGCGTTGCCTTGCCGTCTTCCTCGAAGCCCAGCACGATAGCGGCCGAGCCTGCCTTCTTCTTGAGCATGTCCACGGCCTCACGGGCCCGCTCTATGGAGGTAGATGCGAGGCGGCCGACGATAATCGAGGAATCTCCCGCCTTTTCACAGGCATCGAGCAGATCACGGGCCTCGGCCAGCGTGTCGGGTCCGGCGGTCTTGGAGGCGGTCTTGAGCTCCTTGGCCAGCTTCTTGTTGTCTTCCATGAGCTGTGCGACGCGGTCGGCGAGTTTGTCGGCCGGGATCTGGAGCAGGGCGGTCAGGCGGTCGACGACCTCGCCGGCCTGTTCGAGATGGGCCATGAGGGCGGCGCCGGTCATCGCAGTGATGCGGCGAACGCCGGCGGAGATGCTTTCCTCTTTGAGGATCTTGAAGCCGCCGATCGAGCCGAGCCGGTCGACGTGGGTCCCGCCGCAGAACTCCCGGCTGAACGCCCTGTCGAGCTCGTTCTCGCTGCCGGCCCCCACGGCCACGACGCGGACCTCGTCGCCGTATTTCTCGCCGAACAGCGCCATCGCCCCGAGCTTCTGCGCCTGGTCCTTGGGCATCACCGTCCAGGTCACGGGCAGATCGGATGCGATCTTCTCGCGGACGAGGGCCTCCACCCTGGCCAGTTCCTCTTTGGTCGGCGCCTTGGGATACGTGAAGTCGAAGCGAAGGTAGTCGGGTCCCACGTAGCTGCCCTGTTGGGACACGGATTTGCCGAGCACCTGCTGCAACGCCCACTGGAGCAGGTGGGTGGCGGTGTGGTTCTTCTTGATGGCGTTGCGGTCCTTGTTGACCATCGCGGTGACGGCCTGGCCCGCGCTGAGCGAGCCCCTGGTCAGCCTGCCCCGATGGACGACGCAGTTGGCGATCCGCATCGTGGTTTCGACGACGAACTCGCTGCCGTTGGCGACGATCACGCCGCAATCGCCGACCTGGCCGCCCGACTCGGCGTAGAAACACGTCTTATCGAGAACCAGACCCACCTCGACGTCGCGAGGCACCTGACCCTGCTTCTTGAAGCCCTCCGGATCGATCCAGCCGACCAATGTGCCGTCGCAGCGATCCGTGCGGTACTTGTGCACGTCTTCCGTGGTCGGCAACTCGTTGTCCGTCAGGTTGGCCAGCAGGGCGTCGCTCTTTTTGGCGGCCCGGGCCCGCTGTCGCTGCTCATCCATTAACCGGGCAAAACGATCGGTGTCCACCGCCAGACCTCGCTCCTGGGCCATCAGTTGCGTCAGGTCGAGTGGGAAGCCGTAGGTGTCGTAAAGCTGGAAGGCATCGTCGCCCGGAATGGTTTTGTCGGGGGTCTCGGCGGCTCGGTTGGCGGCGCTGCGGAAGATCTCCAGCCCGCGGTCGAGCGTCCGGCCGAAACTGGCCTCTTCCGCCTCCACGACGGTTGCGACATGTGCGGCCCGATCTCGGATCTCGGGAAAAGCTTCGCCCAGCACCTCGATCACGACGGGAATCAGCTTGTGCAGGAAGGGCTCGTGCATGTCGAGCTCCCGCCCGAATCGCGACGCCCGCCGGAGGATGCGGCGAATGACGTAGCCCCGCCCGTCGTTCGACGGGGTCACGCCGTCGGTGATGGCGAACACCAGCGTGCGAATGTGGTCGGCGATCACGCGGAACGCGTTGTCCGTCTTGTTGCCCAGTCGCGACGTATACGTATGCCCGCTCAGCTCGCTCGTGCGCTGGATAATCGGCATGAACAGGTCGGTGTCGTAGTTGCTCCGCTGGTTCTGGAGCACCGCGACGATGCGTTCGAGACCGGCGCCGGTGTCCACCCCGTGCGCCGAAAGCGGGACCAGACCGCCCGAAGGCTGGCGGTTGTACTGGATGAAGACCAGATTCCACAGCTCGATGAACCGGGCGCAGTCGCCGTTGACGCCGCAGCGGTGGCCTGGCACGTCCTTCATGTCACACGCTTCGGGACCGAGGTCGATATGAATCTCGCTGCACGGGCCGCATGGACCGGTGTCGCCCATCTCCCAGAAATTGTCCTTCTTGCCGAACTCCAGCACGCGCTCGGGCCGGATTGGCGTGACCTTCGTCCAGAGTCGTGCCGCTTCTTCGTCCTGGGGCAGGCCGTCTTTCTCGTCCCCCGCGAAGACCGACGCCCACAACCGATCCGGATCGATCTGCCAGACCTTGGTGAGAAGCTCCCACGCCCACTCGATTGCCTCGGCCTTGAAGTAGTCCCCGAACGACCAGTTGCCCAGCATCTCGAAGAACGTGTGATGGCGGGTGTCTTTGCCGACCTCTTCGAGGTCATTGTGTTTGCCGCTGACGCGAAGGCATTTCTGGCTGTTGACGGCCCGCGGCCACGGCGGCGGCGTCAGGCCCACGAAGATGTCCTTGAACTGGTTCATCCCGGCGTTCGTGAACAGCAGCGTCTCATCGCCATGCGGCACGAGCGGCGAACTGGGAACAAAGGTATGGCCTTTTCCAAGAAAGAACTCGATGAAACTCTTTCGGATTTCGCGGGCGGTTAACACGATGTTTTATACCTCTGGTCAGGTTATTTACAGTGGTTCCATCCAGGTTCTGTCCCGATATCCATCGGGATTCTTGTTCGACAAGCGACGATCCTACAGGTCCTTCAGTCCACGACCGCGGGCCGGCTGTACCCATGCGGATTCGCACTCGTCCGGCACGTGGGATTTCTCGTTCTTCCGCGAGGAGATCACCTTCGCACGAACGTACATCTCGTCACCCTGGAACGCGCAGCGGGCAACGGTGCCCTCGACTTCGGCCAATACCGCGCCGATGTCCTTGCTGTAGCGTCGCGTCGTGCGGATCTCCTTGCCTTCCGCATCGGTCACGACCTGGCTCTGTGGATCGTAGCCTCGGCGCGTACCGATGAACTGCGTGGTGTAGTGGACCCCGGGCTGCGGATCCACGGCAACGGTCAGGATTCTGCCGTCGAACGCAACGTCTTTCAGCGTCACCCCGGTGGAGCAGTAGAAATTGCCGGCGTTCATGGCCGCGATGATCGATTCCGGCGTCAATTTCGCTGCTCGGACGACGACCCAGGCCTGGCCCGGGTTGGCGGCGCGAGCATCGAACGTGTGATAGTTGTGCGCGTCGTCCGTGGCGACGCCGTACACGATGCCCATCCTGGATTCGGCCAGGCGATTGGTCAGGACGATGTCCCACATCCGTTCCGTGCCGGCCCGTTGTAAATCGCCGTCGTTGTTCACGTAGCCGTGGGCGTTATAGACCTCGAAGAACAGAAAGTCCTTGAGCCCGATCATGTCTTCAGCCGTCAGGGCCCACTGGAAATTCGGATGGTTCACATGCACGAGCATGGTCTGGCCGGTCCTTTTCTGCTGGGCCAGGACGGCGTCGATATTGTTCTGGAGCAGTTCGGCCATCGTCTCGCCCCCCTGGGGCGGGATCAGCTCGATGAGATTAATGCCGTTCAGATGGGCCTTGTCGGTGATCTCTTCGGACTGGATCAGCAGAAATTGCCCGGGCTCTTCAAAGAGACAGCGGAATTCCGTTAAGGGTTTGAGTCGGACTTCGGTTTGCCCCTTTTCATTCTTCCGCGTCTGCACCCAATCGTTCCCGAATCGGGCAAGATACTTGTCGAATGCAGCTTGCCGATTCTCACCGACCACCATCCAGCGCTGACCTTGTGACAGCACGTTGTGGTCGGACAACGCCAGGAAGTGGTAACCGTGCTCGCGATACCACTGCACGACCATCTCGGGGAAGTCGTCGCCATCGCTCCAGAAGGAATGGCTGTGCAGGTTGCCCTTCCACCAGCGCGGTCCGGCTTCTTCACCGGCGTGTGCGGGCAACGCGGCGGCCGTGCAGAGCAGCAGGAGCGTCCAGAGGAGGACTCTCATCGACAGTCGGTACAGGATTCCCATTGCTTAGTCCTCGGACGGTTCGCCCGGTGTTTTCTCCTTCACGAGATCGCTCAGGCCTTTGGTGGCCAGCACCTTGTCCCGGATCTCGTTGCGGAGGTCGGGATTCTCGACCAGGTACGTCTTGGCGTTTTCACGTCCCTGCCCAAGGCGCAGATCGCCGTAGTTAAGCCAGGCCCCGCTTCGCTGCACCACCTCCGACGCCAGGGCCAGGTCGAGCAGGTCGCCCTCGTAGCTGATACCACTGTCGAACATGATGTCGAACTCGGTCTCGCGGAAGGGCGGGGCGATCTTGTTCTTGACGATCCGCGCGCGGACGCGAGAGCCGATGGCGCCTTTGGCGTCCTTGAGCGTGGTGATCCGCCGCAGATCGACGCGGACGGAACTGTAGAATTTCAGAGCCTTGCCGCCCGGCGTCGTCTCGGGGTTTCCGAACATGACGCCGATCTTCATGCGGATCTGGTTGATGAAGACCAGGGCCGTTCGGCTCTTGTTGATGATCGCAGTGAGCTTTCGCATCGCCTGGCTCATCAGGCGGGCCTGAAGGCCGACGTGGGCATCGCCCATCTCGCCTTCGATTTCCGCCTTGGGCGTCAGCGCCGCCACCGAGTCGACGACGATGATGTCCACCGAATTGGAGGCGATCAGCATCTGGGCGATGTCGAGGGCCTGCTCGCCCGTGTCGGGCTGGCTGACCAGCAGGCTGCTGACGTCGACTCCGAGCCGCTTGGCCCAGGTGGTGTCCAGGGCGTGTTCGGCATCGATGAACGCCGCGACCCCACCCAGCTTCTGGGCTTCGGCGATGGCGTGCAGGGCCAGCGTGGTCTTGCCGGAGGATTCCGGACCGAACAGCTCCGTGATCCGGCCTCGCGGGATCCCGGCGCCGCCGAGCGCAATGTCCAGCGACAGCGAGCCCGTGCTGATGCCTTCGATCTTCGCATAGGAATGCTCGTCCATCTGCATGATGGAGCCTTGACCGTACTGTTTCTCGATCTGCGCGATCACGCGGTGCAGAGCAGCGTCCTTGCCGCTGGCTCCCTCGACCGGTGTTGCCTTCTTTGCTTTCGCCATGGGGTTGATCTCCAGTGATTGTCTCGCCTCTTGGTTTTCCGGCTGCTACTGCATTTCGTAACGGCCCAGACACGTATAAATCGGCCCTTCGGGCCTCAGTTGGCTCTCAAACACGCATATCGAGTCACAGCGCATCGTGCCAAGATCGAAATCCTTGTACTGTTCGGCCATCTTGGCCAGCTCGAAGCCGGCCCTGGTGTTGCGAATGCGACACAGGGTCAGATGGGCCGCGAACTTCCGCGCCTCTTTGGGCCAGCCGGCCGAAGCCAGTTCGTCCTCGAGGTCCTGCTGGAGTTCCAGCAGTTCGGGGCACTCCAGGCCCGCCCCGACCCAGAGCACGCGGGCGCTGCGGCCGCCGAAACATCCAAGCCGATTGACGGAAAGGTCGAACGGCGTATGCCGGGCCGCCACCGCCTTCACCGCGTCGCAGACGTTGACAACCTCGCGGTCCCGCACCTCGCCCAGGAATTTGAGCGTCAGGTGCATCGCCTCGGGGCCGACCCATTTGACGTCGCCTTTTCGGATGTCCGCTTCGGCGGCGATGTCCTGCTGGAGATCGCCCAGGGCGGCCCGGATGTCTTCGTCAATCTCAATGGCGATGAAACACCGCATCGTGGGTTTTCCATTCTTTTTTAGAAGCTTGTGAGTCGTCGCAACTCTTCGAGCCTGGCGTCGATGTCCTTGCGGCTGGTCCGGGTCAGTCCGTTCAGGGAGAAATCCGCAATCGTGAACGAGGCGACGACCGTCCCGTACGCCAGTGCCAGCTTCAGGGTGTCGAAATCCGCCCGGCCCTGCTGGGCGACGCAGCCCAGCAAGCCGCCGGCAAAGCTGTCGCCGGCGCCCGTGGGGTCCACGACCTGCGTGGCCGGATACGCAGGCAGCAGGAACTTGCGCCCGTCGGCGCTGCACATCAGCGAACCCGATTCGCCCTTCTTGACGATCACCACCTTCATTCCCATCGCCAGCACGTCGTTGGCGGCCTGGACGAGATTGGAGCGGCCGGAAAGCAGTCGGGCCTCGTCGTCGTTGATGATCAGGCAATCGATTCGCTTCAGCAGCCTCTTGAGGTCGTCGAGATGTCCCTCGATCCAGAGGTTCATCGTGTCGGCCGCGACGAAGGTCGGCTGCATGATTTGTTCGAGCAGCTCCAGCTGCAGCGCCGGCGCCGTGTTGGCCAGGAAGACGAACCGGCTGTCTCGGAATGCCTTCGGCAGCCTCGGCGGCGCCTCCTGGAGCACGTTGAGCTCGACATAGTCCGTCGTCCGGTCGTTCATGTTCTCCCCGTAGGTGCCGTGCCAGACGAAGGTCTTGCTGCCCGGCCTGACCTCCAGGCCGCGCAGGTCCACGTCGCGGCCCTGGAAGATCGCGGCAAGGTCGAACGGGCAGTCGTCGCCGACCACGCCTACGAACCGCACGGGCGAGAAGAAGCTGGCCGCCATGCTGAAATAGATGGACGAGCCGCCCAGACACTTCTCACTGACCCCGTGCGGCGTCTTAACCGTGTCGATTCCGATCGAGCCTGTAACCAGTAGCGACATGGCAAACCTTACTCCGACGGCACTTGCGCGCGGAATTTCTCCAGAGCGGCGTCGAGACGGGCCAGCGTCCGCTCTTTGCCGAGCAGATGGACCGAATCGAAGATCGGCAGGCTGATCGTCGTCCCGCACAGCGCAACGCGCAGCGGCTGGGCCACCTTGCCCAGGCCGACCTGCTTCTCGGTGGCCAGCCCGCGCAGCATCTCTTCGAGAGCGTGCTCGCTGTATTCGTTCATCGTTGCCAGGCGGTCCCGCACGATCTGCAGTATGTCCAATGCGCCGCCCTTGAGCAACACCTTCCTGACGGCGGCTTCGTCGAACTCGATTTTGTCGTCATCGACGAAGAGGAACCGGCTCTTATGGTCGATGTCTTCCAGTGTCCGCGCGCCTTCGCACAGGCGAATGATCCGCAGAAGCGTTTCGTCGTCGGCCCTGAGCAGGGGCGACCCGACCTCGGTCAGATAGGCACGCAGGTGCTGGAGGACCTTCTCGGGCGCCAGCATGCGAAGATGCTCGGTGTTGAAGGCGATGAGCTTCTGGCGGTCGAACAGGCTGTTGCTCTTGGTCAATCGGGTCAGGTCGAACGACTCGATCAACTCCTGAACGGTCATGACTTCCCGCTGGTCGCCCGGGTTCCAGCCGAGCAGCGCCAGGAAGTTGACCAGCGTCTCGGGCAGGTAGCCGCTCTTGAAGAAATCGACGATGTTGATCTCGGGAAGATGCACGCCGAGGTGTTTTGCCATCGCATCGATCGCGGGCATGTCCGGCGTGCTCTCGCCGGCCAGAAACGCCCGGACCTCGTCCTCGCTGATCCCTCCGATCTTAGCCAGTCCGGCGACATCAAGGTCGGTCATGGCTTGGATTGCGGCCCGCAGTGCCTTGGGTCGCTCGCGTTTGGAGAGCTTACCGCCGCTGTCGCTGACGGTCACGGACATGTGGGCGTACTTGGGCAGTGGTGCATCGGGGAACATCGCCTGCCAGAGGACCTGCTGGCCCGGCGTGTTCATCAGGTGCTCCTGGCCGCGAAGGACGTGGGTGACCTCCATCAGCCGGTCGTCCACCACGCAGGCGAAGTTGTAGGTGGGGAAACCGTCGCTCTTGAGGATGATGAAATCGCCCAGCTCGGCCGGGTTGAAGCGGATCTGGCCACGAACGAGGTCGTTGACCACGATAGGACTGTCCTGTGGGACCGCGAAGCGAACGGTGACCGGCCGGCCTTCGGACCGGGCCTTTTGCGCATCGGCCTCGGTCGGGAACCGCTCAGGCCGGCGGAAGACGAATCCCGTCTTCTGTGCCTCGGCCTCCTGCCGCATCGCATCGAGGTCTTCGGAGGTCTCGAAGCAGTAGTAGGCCTTGCCTTCGTCGAGGAGCTGCCTGACGTACTTGTCGTAGAGGTCTCGACGCTCGGACTGGCAGTAGGGCCCGTTCGGCCCGCCCACGTCCGGACCCTCGTCCCACTCGATTCCCAGCCAGCGAAGGTCGGTCATCACCTGCCGCGCGGCAGTCGGGGTGTTGCGCTTCTGGTCGGTGTCCTCGATTCGCAGGATGAACCGCCCGCCTGTCCGCCGGGCCCAGAGCCAGTTGAACAGCGCGGTCCGGCCCCCTCCGACGTGCAGGTAGCCCGTCGGCGACGGGGCAAAACGTGTTACCACCGGCTCTGACACCCTTAAGGCTCCTCGATAGCTGCAAAAGTATGAAAACCAAAAGTTTACGCCGGATAATGACCTCTGTCAAGCGCTGTACAAAGCACGCCAAATCCGCAATTCGAATCTCGAAATCCGGGACAAGTACGATCCGCTTGCGGCGGACCAAAAATCCGAAATTCGAAACCGGCCTGCGGCCGGCATCGTAGGATTACCGCAGCTGGAGGACGGCGACGTCTTCGGGGCCCAGCGAGATTTCGGCCTGCTGGTTCTGCCAGGTGATGGCTCGGTCGCGGACCAGTTCCAGACCGGCGGCGGGGGATTCTCCGTCGAGGGTGATCCTTGCGACGCAGGGCCGGTTGCTGCTGTTGAAGACGGTGAGGTACCGCTCGCCGAATCGCTCGACGTAGATGCTGTCGTTGTCTGCCCTCGCTCTCGTGATCGGCTCCCAGCCGGCTTCGGCGACGTGTTTGCACAGTGGGACGTATTTACGAAACAGGTCGCGATCGCGCTCGTAGAGTTCCGGCCGCGTGAAGTAGTGACCCTGCGAGGCGTTGTGGCTGAAGAAGCCGGGGAACATCCCGTACGCGAGGCAGCGCTTCATGTATTTCTCGACCAGTTCATGCGAGAATTCCTCGAAGCGGGTGTTCATCAGAAAGCAGAAGGGCTTGCCCTTGCACATCGCACGGCGATAGAGCAGGTCGTCGTCCGACATAGGCCGCCAGTTCCCGCTCGGGTGCCAGTCGGTCTCGGTGCCGAGGACGTCCAGCAGCGGGGCCAGCCAGCACAGACGGTCCGGCGTGGCGTTGGCCATCATGAATCTGTTCATCGCATGAACATCTTCGGCGATCGCGCGAATATACTCGAATGCGATCAGACCCCGGAAGATGGCGGGGGCACGACTATCGAGAGAGAACGTCAAAGGCGTCTCGCTGGCGGCAAAGTGGTCGCGACGAAAATCCAGCTCATCGGTGACGTACCCTTCCGACGAGTCGATGTACTCGCCGTCGAGATCGGCCTTGCGTTGCGGGCCGTAGAGGCTGTCGCGCAGCTTCTCGTTCCACTTGTTCTTGAAGTCGGTGACTTCGCCCGCGATGTTCGGCATCGAATTGATGCTCCAGACGGCGCCGTCGCACCAGGGTGTGTCGAGCAGGCGCGCGGGAAACTGGCCCGTCTCGTCGTGGTAGCCGCTGGTCAGCAGCGCCCGAGCCTGGGGATCGGCCTTGTCCTCGGCCAGTTGCTGGGCGTAGGCCAGCGCCGCCTCAGGCGTGCGGGCCATCTCCTTGGGCATTCGCATCCACCATGTCATTGGCTCGGTGTACCGGAACGTGAGGATCCCATTCGCATCGTCCCATGCGGTCTCGTCGGTGCCTTCCTTGAATCGAAAGCCGAAGTCCTGCCAGCCCTTCACCTCGCTGATCCTGGCAAAGGGCATCCAGAGTCCCTGCTCGGCGATGCGACGCTCAAACGCATCGGGGAACAGTGCGTAGTAGCGATCCAGGGCTCCTCGGAATTCCCACGTGGGATCGAAACGGAATTTGCAGAATCGCACCTGTGCCGAAGGCTTTTCCGGCGTCAGGCCGACGTCGCAGGCCAGAAACAGCTCTTTGCTGTCGCTGTTGTAGCCGGCTCGAAAGAACGCCGGACGGCTCATGTCGATGCCGAGCGCAACAGCCTCTTCGGTGTTGGCGACAGCGGCGAATGGATAGCGGGAAAGCCGGCCGTTCGACCCGACGGAGAAACGACCGGCATCGAGATACTCGCGCCCCGACTCGACCTCGATCGTCTGACGTGGATTCGCAAACCAGCGGATAGCGTCAGCGCGGACCGCATAGACGAGCGTCACGGCCCGGTCGTTGCCGCTCGTGTCGCCAAGGGTGACGTCGAAGAATGTCGCGCCTTCGGCCTGCGTGGTTTCGCATTCGAGCTTCAGGTCGAGTGCCGCCGCATCGATGGCGACGAAGTCCGAACCCGCCGCCACGTCTCGAACCTGGAAGCCCTCCCTGGGGGACTGGTCGAGCGTCACGCCAACGCCGTCGAACAGGCACGTCCCGGCCGGCGCTCGGACCACCCGCAGCTCCGGATCGCGGAACATCGCTCTGCCTGTGTGTCCCCGCAGGAGCATGTGGAACGCCACCGCCCGGACGGGCTTGTCCGGGAAGATGGTTACCTGGGCCATCTGCCAGTCGTGCGAGCCTGTGCGGAAGGGGGCCACCTGTCCCCACAGAGGCGTGCCGTCCTGGTAGGTCAGGTCGAGATACAGGGAGTAGTCGCTGTCCCGGCTGCCGCCCACGCCTTCGGCCTTGCTCCAGGCGGTTGCGACGAGCGGCTCGGGCCGGGCCTGATCGAGCATCACTGTCTGCGAAGCGCCCCGCTGAACCTGCGAATCGGCGCCGTTGTCGCAGACGAAGATATCGCCATTCCGCTGGAAACCTTCGCCCCAGGGCCGCCACGCGTCCGGCTGGAGCAGGTTCGCCCCGCCGCTGCGCTGATCCAGAACCCGCTTGACCACCGTTCCGTCACGCAGGGCAACGTTCTGCGTCGAGCCACCCGCCTGCGTCCCGATGGGACATACGGCCAACCCGATCAGGCAGAACACGATGGCGGATCGCAGAGCACTCGGTTTGGATTCCATCTTCGACCTCGTGAAAGAACCGTTCCTGTCTGCGCCGTATCATAGCGACGAGCGGGTTCGAAGCGAAATCGAAAGATTCATGTTTTTCTCCGAAGTGCGAGTCCGCCGCAGGCGGACCACCGAGTTCGAAAAAAGAGTAGTTTCCATTCCCTTTCGAACTCGGGATTTCGCTTTCGATTTACTTCCTGATCTTTCGCATTCGTTTCGAATTCGAAGTTGCAACTTCCGTGCCAGAATCCGATTCCGGAGCGGAAATATCTTGTTCCGGCGGCTTCGGCGCGCCGCCGGAGGGGTGCTCGACGGCCGCCAGCAGGCTCGTCAGGCGCGCCACGTCGCGCGCCAGCTCGCCGTCGGCGGCGTAGTAGGCCAGGCGCTCGACGCACTGCGTGTGCAGGGCGAAGAACTCCCCTTCGGAGATCTGCCCGCGAGCCGCCGCCTCCGCGAGCCGCGCCATGTCTTCCGCCCACGTCTCGAAGAGCCGGCGCACGGTCGGGCGCGCCAGGCGGCCGGGCAGGGTGCGCTCGGCGGGTGTCGCCGCCGGGCGTGTTTGTTGGGTTGTGTCCATTCCTTTTCTCCCTTTCATTCTTCGCGCGTTCCTCTCGCGCAGCGCGACGAATCTCCGCGTCGCTTCCTCGTTTGGGGGCGACCCGGCGCAGAACCGGGGCGCCCGTCCGCCTTCGGCGGAACCAGCGTTTTCCAGAGGCCTCTCGGGGTGGCCCTGTCCCGCGTGCGACGTGCGGCTTGCAAGGGCGGTCGGACCGTTTCGCCGCACGCGCCCGCGCGTCCGCAACGGAGTGCAAGGAGCCACCTGTAGATACTATCGACCAATAGGTTATCGGCACTTGAGATAAACGCAAGAGATTTGTGTGGAATTTGCAAAAGTTTTTTTCGGCAGGGACAGGCAGGACCAGCAGATTGCAGATCGCGGATTGCAGATTGCGGATTCGCCCGCGAATCCGAAATCCGAAACCCAAAATCCGAAACAAGCACGAAAGCGCAAACCCTCAAATCCAAAAGCGGCCTTCGGCCGGGAGTTT
>DAOTJE010000050.1:0-26197 GCA_035448545.1 Sedimentisphaerales bacterium
GAAACACAATCCGACACCCCACCCATCGATCCATGTACTCCGCCGGACGGTTACTAAGGCCATAACAGGCCCTGCTGGATGTATTCCTTCTTGTCCTCGATGGAGGAGCTTGCTCCTCCCGGCGGAATGACCACCCAGGCAGCGGGATTCGACGCAGACAGCGGGGCGATGGGCGTCATGCCCGACACCAGCTTCCCGTCGTTTTCGTCTTTGTACATCAGCCATGCCAGCGCGAGGGTCCGCACGTTGCTGCGGCAGGTCAGGCTTCTCGCCTGTTCGCGAGCACGTTTGAGGGACGGCATCAGGATAGACATCAGCACCGCGATGATGGCAATGACCACCAGCAGCTCGATCAAGGTGAACGCCCTGGTCTTCATATCGACTCTCCCAGTGATGAAGTGACGATCGATTCGGCTGCGTCGGAAGCCGCCATACAGGATACTACGTCATCGTATCGCCAAAGGACGGTTCGGACAAGCGTCTTGTCTGATCCGGGCAGTCCCAAAAACCGATGGTCAGAGGGTTGACAAGCAATTGGCGATGCCGTATTGGTCGGAGCAGAGGTGTTGGCCCCGAATGGGTCGTGAGGATAGGACGCCGGAGAAAAGGAGTTGGCCATGAAGGTACGAATTGAGGATACGTGCACGGCGTGTGGACTCTGCTGCGACACCTGCCCGGAGGTGTTCCAAATGGGGGATGACATGGCCACGGTCATTGTCGACGTGGTCCCGGCCGAGCACGAGGACGCCGTGCAACAGGCGGCGGACGAATGCCCGGTCGAGGCGATCATCGTGGAATAGACCGCCCCTCGCGCCGCCGTTCGTACGATGGCGTGATCCACCCGGAGGGCCTGTTTTCTCCGTGCTTCGGGTCCGGATGCGCTCAGGGTTCTGTTACGCAACGCGGGTCCATGAAGTGTAGCAGATAGTCCGGGCCTCCGGCCTTGGTTCCGGCACCGGACATTTTGAAGCCCCCAAAGGGCTGCACCTTCACCAGTGCGCCGACGCTGGCGCGGTTCAGGTACAGGTTGCCGACGCGGAACTGGCGCACCGCGGCGTCGAGGTGGTCTTGGTTCTTGCTGAAGACGGCCCCCGTCAGCGCAAACCGGGTTGAATTCGCCCATTGGAGTGCCTCCTCGAAATCCTTTGCTCGCATGATCGAGAGCACCGGACCGAAGACCTCCTCCTGTCCCAGTCGCTTCTGCGGCGTAATCCCTTCGACGATCATCAGCGGGACGTAATAGCCTTTGGCAGGAACCTCGCTGCGGTAGAGCACTGTGCCTTCCCTGGCGGCCAGATCGATGTACTGCATGACGGTGCGCTGTGCCTTGGCGTCGATCACCGGACCCATGTAGTTATCCGGGTCTTCCGCCGGTCCGATCTTGAGCTTCCTGGCCGCTGAGACGAGTCTCGGCACGAAACGGTCGTAGGCCTTGTCGACCACGATCAGCCTCGAACAGGCCGAACACTTCTGGCCCTGGTAGCCGAAGGCGGAGTACAGCACGTCGCGAATGGCCGCCTCCTCGTCAAACTCCTCGTCGAGGATGATGGCGTTCTTACCTCCCATCTCGCAGATGACTTTCTTGACGGAGGTCTGGTTCTCCGGTGTCCGCCCGGCGCGTTCGATGATCCGTAGGCCGACCGCCATCGAGCCGGTGAAGGCGATTACGGCGACCTTGGGACTGTCCACCAGGAGGTCGCCGATCTGCGAGCCCGGGCCGGGCACGTAATTGAATACCCCCGCGGGCAGTCCGACCTCGCGGAAGATCTCCACGAGGTGATGTCCGACGACAGAGGACTGGCTGGACGGCTTGAAGACCACCGGGTTGCCGGTGACGAGGGCAGCCGCACACATCCCACAGCCGATCGCGAACGGGAAGTTCCACGGCGCGATGACCACGGCGACACCCTTGGGCTGGTAGAAGCAGAAGTTCGATTCACCCGCGTAGCTGCCCATGTCCTGGGGCGCGCCGAGCCGGACCATTTCACGGGCGTAGTATTCGAGAAAATCGATCCCCTCGGCCACGTCGTTGTAGGCCTGTGCCCACTGCTTGCCCTCTTCGAGGACCTGCCAGGCGGAGTACTCGAATATCCTGCTTCGAGCCAGCGCGGCGGCTTTGATAAGGTACATGGCACGCTGCGACGGATCGACGTCTCGCCAGGTCGGCAGGGCCCGCCCGGCGGCATCCAGCGCCATCTCGGCCTCGCGCACGCCGGCCTGGCACACTTTGCCGACAACCTCGTCCGGATCGGCCGGGTTGACGGAGTCCAGCGTGAGTTCTGTGGTGATGTCGCGCCCGTCGATATACAGCGGATAGGTCCTGCCGAGCTGCTTACGGACTTGGGTGAGGGCACGAGGAAACGCCTGACGTACTCTCGGATCGTTTACCCCGGGGAAAGTTGGTTCGTTTATGAATGGCGGCAGGTCTATGGGAGATGCGGAAGGAATACGACTCGTGGTCATTGTGCTGCCAACTCCTTGACACGGATTGTCACTGGTTCGGGTGGTTCGCTTCGGGGGCATTCATCACAAGGGCCATCACCCGGCCGAGAGCTCCCGGCTTCGTTCCGAGGCGCGCTGCAATGCCTTCGAGACCATCTCGCTGAAGCCGCCTGCGTAAAACACCTTGAACGCCGCTTCGGTGGTCCCATTGGGCGTGGCGACGCGGGCGCTGAGCACGGCAGGGGTGTTGCCCTCGCCGGCCGCCTTCTCCGCCAGAAGTGCAGCGCCCTTGGCGGTCTGGAGCACCAGGCTCTGTGCATCCTCCTCGGGCAGGCCCAGTTCGACGCCCGCCTTGATCATCTCGTGCATCAGCAGGAAGAAGTAGGCCGGGCCGGAACCGCTGACCGCGGTGACCGGATCGAGCAGGTCCTCGCGCTCGACGACGATGACCTTGCCCACACTCAAGAGGATGAGCCGGGCCTTCTCCACTTTGGTGCGGGCTTTCGCATTGGCGTAGAGGGCGCTGGCCGCCTCATCGACCCACGCGGGCATGTTCGGCATGACTCGAACGATGGCCAGATCGCCGAGGATCGACGAGATCAGAGAAGTGGTGATGCCGGCGGCGATCGAAATGACCAGCGTGTCCTCGTTGACACTGGCCTTGATGCTCTCCAGTGCGGCCTTCATGTTCTGAGGCTTGACGCTCAGCACGAGAACGTCGACCTTCGAGGCCAGTTCCGCGTTGTCGTCGGTGGTACGGACGCCGTAGTGTTCTCGGAGGTACTCGATTCTCTCCGGGCGAATGTCACTGACGTACACCTTGCCGGGCCGGTACACGCCCGCCTTCAAGACGCCGTTGATGAGGGCCTCGGCCATGTTGCCGCTGCCGATGAAACCGATGGTCTCCACAGTTCTCTCCTTGTCCGGTGTTCCGGGACTGGCTGGGTCCAGACGATTGACTCACGTCGGGGTAGAATAGGGTCCAAGCCGGGGAAAATCAACGCAAAAGCGCGGCATTGTGTCCCGAGGGTCGCTACCTGGGCCAGAGCGGCGCGCCGGTGGACACGTCAACCCGTCAGTAGTTCGAACTGCTTCTTGCTCAGGCACTGTCGCAGCTTCTGCAATGCCGTCAATTCGATCTGCCGGATGCGTTCTTTCGTCAGGCCAAGCTCATCGCCGATCTGCTTGAGCGTCTTGGTGGTCTTTCGCACCGACGTGCCGACCAGTCCGAAGTGGTGCAGAATGACGTACTGCTCGCGTTCGTCCAGTTCCTCGCGGATTACCTCGGCCAGACTCTGTCGGGCCCGCTCGATGGCCAGCACATCGGCCGCAGTCTCCTGCAGGCCGCGCCGGATCGTGGCCAGCGACTCGGCACGCCGGCGGGTCAGCTCGGTGCTTCTGCCGGAGACCTTGGCGTACTCCTTGGCGATGTGGAGGGAGGCCCGACGGCCGAAGCGAAAGCCCTTGGTGTAGTCATACTCCTCGACGGCCTGGATCAGGGCGAAATTGCCCTTGCTGACCAGTTCGGAAAAGTTGGCCCCGTCCCCGGTGTGCTTGCTGGCGATACTGACGACCAGACGGAGATTGGCTTCGATCAGCACGCGACGGATGTTCTCCGCCTGTTCGAGGTAGCCCTCGAGCCGGGTGAGCAGTGTGGCCGAGACACTGGCCAGTCGAATCTGGTGCCGTTCGGTCGCCACGAGATATTTGAGGAAATTGTAGCGGCGAAACAGATCGATTTCTTCGTCCCGACTGAGCACGGGGGTGGTCGTGAGGATTTGCAGGTACTCCGGAAGGAGACTTTCGCCCACCATTTCAAACGGTTCGACCCGCGTTCCCGGCTCCGGTTTGTCTATTCTCAGGGGCGCGCCGAGGATGCGCTGGCGGGCATCGTCTCGCAGGAACTCCTCGCTGGGCACGAAATCGATCTTGCGGGCCAGCAGGGTCATGGCCCTGCGCTGATTGACGATCCGGTAGATGCTCGCGCGGCTGCGGTCGAACCGGGCCATGAGTTGCCGGACACCGATCCCTTGCTTGTGGAGGCGATACAGCTCGGCCGCATCGGTGGGTTTCATTCGGCCCGACGGCCGCCGGAAGACCGGGTGGTCGGGATGCTGTCTTTCGTATTCCTGGAGCGTGTAACGAGCGGTCTCGTGAGCGATGCCCAGCTTGCGGCAAATCTCCTGGATGATCTGGTGGCGCGACAACGAGGTTTTGGCCGCGAGGCTGCGGGCCTGACGGACAACCTGTTGTCGCTCGTTCGTGGTCAGCCTGCGGAAACGGCCGGCTTGAGCGACGAGGGTGGGGTGGTTGCGGACGAACCGTTCGACGGTCGATTCAAGAAAACCGAAACGATGGCCGCCGTCGGGGAAGACGAACTTCCTGGCCAGCAGGCCGCGTCGGCGCCAGCGAGAAATGGTCTTCGTCGAAACGTTGAATCGCTGGGCCAACTCCTCGGCGCTGTAGACCTTTTCGCCCTGCTCGTTCACGGCTGTGACGAGCTTGCTGCTGAGCCGGGCAATGAACAGCTCGAGGTCCTGCCGCAGGTCCTTGCCCTCGATCAGCCGGTGGTCGACATCGCCTTGAGGGTGGAAGCCTGTGATATGGAAGCAGACAAAATCGAAGGGATACTGCCGCGTGTCGTCGATCAGCGCATAAAGCTTCTCCGCCGCTTCAAGCTCGCTCCGCTGCTTATCCTGCGGCGTGTAACGCAGCTGCATCAGCAACTGGGCCAGGTTGGGGTCCTTGATGGTTCGCACGATCAATCCCTTTTGTTCCGTTTAGCCAAGTGTCTATTCTACGGCACGGGGGCCAAAAAGAAAAGGACAGCGCGAATCGCGCTGTCCTTCGAAAACGGGTCATACGGTCGCGTCCTGTCCGGTCCGCGCCGGCGGGCTCTGGCCGCGTTTCAGGCAACCAGTCGCTTGGCGGTGTCGACCGCCGAGGCGGCATCCGGGGCATAGCCCTGGGCGCCGATTTTCTCGGCGAAGCTCTGCGTAACCGGCGCGCCGCCCACCATGACCTTGGCCTTGACGCCCGCTTCTTTCAACGCCTTGATCGTCTTCTCCATCCCCGGCATCGTTGTCGTCAGCAGGGCGCTCATGCCCACAAGCTGGACGTTCTTGGCCTTGGCCTCCTCCACAAACTTCGCAGGGGCGACGTCCACGCCCAGATCGATCACTTCAAACCCGGCGCCCTTGAGCATCATGGCCACCAGGTTCTTCCCGATATCGTGCAGATCGCCCTGGACGGTGCCGATGACCAGCTTGCCGATCGGTTCCACACCGGCCTTGGTTAACTCCGGTTCGAGCACCTCCATGGCCATTTTCATCGCCCTGGCGGCGATCAGCACCTCGGGGATATAGACTTCGTTCCGTTTGAAGCGACCTCCGATGACATCCATGCCGGCGATCAACCCTTCGTCGAGGATGCTCTTGGGGGCCATACCCTCGCTCAGTGCAGCTTTGGTTACGCGTACGGCGGTCCCCTGGTCGCCCTTGATGATTGCTTCGGCCAACGCTTTCAGATCTGCCATCTTTCGTCACCTCAAATCTCTGTCCGTGGTTGCCTTTCTCCCACACGTCGGAAGCAGACATTAGACTGCATCGACGGCGGCGGAACAAGCAGAAAATCAGCCCGCGACTGCCAAAAACCCGGGCGCGTGCGGCGAGGATCGCGACGCACACGCCGGCGCGCGTTGCCGCCCCTGATTCCCGGCTTTCGGGGCACTGCCCGGACAGCTCTCAATCGATCCAGGGGCGGGCCTGTTTGATGTTGAGGCGGCCGTCGGCGGTGATCTTGAACTCGATGTCCATTGCGAAATGCGTGTCCGCCGGATGGGCCTTGTAGAGGGCGCGAAAGTGGATGTTGATCAGCCGCATCACATCCGCCAACTCGAAGATTTGTTCTTTTGTCAAGATGGGACCGCCGTCCGGGACGAGGTTGGAGCGCCGCACATATTGAATCTCATAACGCTCGAATCCCGCCAGATCCGCGACGAGGAATTCGTCCGGAATGGAATTGGCCGGCGGGTTCGTGACCAGGTCTTCGCCCACCTGGACGTTGACGTAGTAGCCTCGCCAATAATCGTCGTAGATGTTCTTGGTCACGGCGACCCCGTTGGCCTGCTCGTTCTCGTAGTTGGGATGGACAAGCACGCCCATGGCGGCCTGCAGATGATCGATGCGGTAGAAATCACGCTCCTCGAACGCCCGGTACGTCCAGAGACTGGCCCAGACCTGTCTGACGGTCTTGGCGACATGGCCTTCGTTCCGATGGTGCGTGAACGATTCGTAAAGCCCGGCGCCGTTGAAATCGGGCAGGTCTTCGTTGTTCGTGCTGGAGCGGCAGCGCAGCGACGTCCCCGGCTCGAAGGATTGCTGCATGGCGGACAGGGCATCAAGCATCCACGGTGGTATTTCGCCTTCGAGGAGCCTCCGCCGGAACGACGCGAGCCGGGTGACGCGGACTTCCGGATCGTGCTGAAAGTCCGGATCCTCCATCATGGCGGTCGCTTTCTCATAGAACCCATTGCGCTTCATGAATTCGTCGTAGAAGTAAAAGGGGACCGCGAACCCGTCGGGAACCATGCCCCGCGGAAGAAACTTGCCCAATTGGGCCACGTTGGCGGCCTTGGCGCCGAAGCTGTCGGAATCGGCGAAGCCGATCCGGGCCAGCGGGGTGATCTGTGTGACGCTGAGGTCTCGCGGAGGCGCCCGGGACTCGGTCGGCCGGACCGATTCCAGAAACGCTTCGACTTCTTCCAGGGAGGCTTCTCGAAGGGTGTATCCGTCCGAGTCCGCCACAAAGTGCACGCACCGGTTCGCCAATGCTATGATGTCCGCCCGGGTGGTCGCGCCACGGATGTAGGCGTTGGGCGTGTTGTTCTGCTTGGCCTTCACGTTGACGTGCGACAGGGGCGTCTGGGGGACCTCGGTTATGATGCCCGCCACATGGGGGAGCGTATTGGGGATTGTACGATAGACTACAATGTCGCGGACCGACACCGTCTCGGGACCATCGACGATTCGCAACCGTCCGTAGGCCTGCCCGGTTGTCAGGGCGGTGTAACTGACGCTGGCGAACAGCTCTTCCGTCTGGATCACGGCGACGGAGGACGCTTCGTACAGGTCCTTCTCGCCCCGGTACAGCGCCCGCTGGGTCTCTCCTGGGGGGTGGTAGAAGAGCTTATCGCTCGCGAAAGGCATATTGCGGCGGATCAGATCGAAGGCCAGTTCCACGAACTTGAACGTCACCGGGTCGGTGGGCCAGAACTCCATGGTGTAGATGCCCTGCGTGGTGTCATCGGGCTCGTAGTGGTCGTGCGCGATGATGCTTCCGGCCAGGTTCTTGCGGTGCTCGCTGAAGTAGGTCTGGCTGTTAAAGGTCCCCAGGTCAAAGGTCCAGCCGAGACATTCGACCGCAAAATCGTAATGGAAGGCGTAGGTCTTGCTGTTCTGAAAGTACAATTGGGGGCAGGGCGTATCAACGTCCGCGATGAGGAACTTGACCTCCAGAACCTGCATCGCCCCGGGGAAATTCTCGCGATTGGCGTAGAATTCGAAGGTTGCCCGATCCTGGATCGTGCGCGTCCCGCAAACGGGCGAGAGGGAAGGCTGTGCGTGGACGACTGCGGCGCCCAGCAGGCCGGCGATCACCGCCGCGAACCCCGTTGCGACCACTCCCTGTTTCATCACCGGGTCCCATCCTTCATGTCGGGGGCCCATCGGTGGCCCCACCAATGGCTATGCCCAAGAATCTATTATATCACACGAATACATCACACAAACGGGCGACACGAAAAATCGGTATTCCCAGGCAGACTGCTGCCGAAGCGCCCCGTCACGGGGTGCGAGATCAGCGAATACGCTTGACGGCCATCTGCCTTGACCATAGTATCAGCCTCGTGCATGTTGCGTCGATTTCGCATCTTACAATGGGAAACTCTGCCGATATGAAGACTTCTCAGGGACGTATCGCATTCGGTGTGGGGCTCTTGCTTGTGCCGATGATGCTGACGGGCTGCGGGCCGAAGGGCAGGTCGGGCGCCGCAGGGGATTCCGCGATCGGCAAGGAACTGGGTGTGACCGTCGGTTCGCTGGCCGAGGTTGCCATCCCCCAGCCGCTGGCGGTGGAAGGATACGGGCTGGTCGCAGGCCTTTCCGGAACGGGTTCCGCGTCTTGCCCGCCTGCTGTTCGTTCCTACCTGAAGCAGTATATCCTGGCGCAGGTGCCGGGGGGATCGGTGGCTCCCGACAACCTGATCAACAGCAAGACCACGGCGGTTGTGCGTCTGGAAGGAGTCGTTCCGGCCGCGGCGTCCCGAGGGGAGCGGTTTGATGTCAGGGTCACTCCGGTGCCCGGCTCCGATACGACCTCGCTCCGCGGAGGCTGGCTGTACAGGGCAGACCTGAAACTGGCCGGAACGTTCGGGCCGTCGGCCAGAACGCTGGCGGTAGTGGAGGGGCCCGTATTCATCAATACGATCGCAGTGGCCGAGCCGGATCTGACCACCGGCTACGTCCTCGGCGGCGGGACCGCTCAGTATGACTACGTGGGAAACCTGCGTCTGCGTCGAGACGATTTTGCCAGGGCCAGTGCCATCCGGAATCGACTCAACGAGCGGTATGGGGTGGACACCGCACGTGCTGTATCGCCTCGCGACGTGGAGTTCGTCATTCCAGCAGAGTACCGCAGGCGGAAGATGCGTTTCGTCTCCATGGTGAACGCCACCTTTCTGGAGGATTCGCCGCAGTTGCGGGCCGCGCGGATCGACGCGCTGGTCAAGGGGCTCTCAGAGTCTGTGGACGGCGAAAACTGTGAGATCGCACTGGAGGCCATCGGTCGCGAGAGTCTGCCCAAGCTGCGGTCGTTGTTGACGGCTGCGAATGAGGAGGTGCGATTGCGGGCGGCTCGATGTGCGCTGAACCTGCGGGATGATACGGCGATTGAGGCATTACGAGCCATTGCCCTCGACGAGGCATCGCCGTACCGCATGGAGGCGCTGGATGTCATGGTGGTTTCCGCCCGGCAAGACGATGCGATCTCGCTGGCCCGGCGGCTGTTGCGTGACAAAGAGGTACGACTGGTTCTGGCCGCGTACGACGCCTTGCGGCGGATGGAAGACGCTGCCGTGAGCAGGGAGCTGGTCGGACGCAGTTTCTACCTCGAACACGTCGTTCAGACCGACCGCAAAGCGATTTTCGTCTCCCGCAGTGGTGAGCCGCGCGTCGTCCTTTTCGGTGCGCCGCTGACCTGTCACGACGACATCTTTGTGGAAGCGGCGGACCAGACCGTGACCGTCAACTCCCGGGCCGGCCAGGATCACGTGTTGCTGACGCGGAAGAATCCTGGGGGGCCCGGGGTGATTGGACCGGTCCGGACCACGTTCTCGGTCAGTGAGATTGTGCGGGCTCTTGGGGCCGAGCGGTCCGGCGGGAAGGCCGGGGACGTTTCCGGCCTGGGGGTCTCGTACACAGACGTTGCGGCGGTCCTGGAGCAATTGACTGCCAGGGGTGCCGTCAGCGCGGAGTTTTGGGCCGGTCCCCTCCCAAAAATCGGCCGAATAGTCAAGGAATAGCCCGCGTCAGGCCGATAACACCAGCGTGTTGTCCGATAATCGCCCGGACTCGGGGTGGGTGTCTTCGCGGAAAACAGTCGGAACCGGATGGACTATGCGACTTGAGAAGATCATACTGGATGGGTTCAAGAGCTTTGCCGATCGCACTGAGTTTAATTTTGATGCTTCCATCATCGGTATTGTCGGACCTAACGGGTGCGGCAAGAGTAACGTGGTCGATGCGGTCAAATGGGTTCTGGGTGAACAGAAGCTCAAGAGCCTGCGCAGCGACCAGATGGCCGACGTGATCTTCAGCGGCAGTGGCAGCCGCAAGGCCTCTGCCTCGGCGGAAGTCGTCCTGGTGATCTCCAACCCGGATGGGGCCGCCAGCGGGCGGTTGCCCATCGACACCGAGCAGGTCCAGGTGTCCAGACGCATCTATCGCAGCGGCGAGAGCGAATATCGCATCAACAATAAGGTTTGCCGGCTGAAGGACGTCCGTGAGCTGTTCATGGACACCGGGGTCGGCAACCGCGGCTATTCCATCATCGAACAGGGGCAGATTGAGCAACTGGTGGGGGCCTCCAAGGCCGACCGGCGAATCGTTTTTGAAGAGGCCGCCGGCATCAGCAAGTACAAGGCCCACAAGAAGGAGGCCCTGCGCAAGCTCGAGCGCACGGAGCAGAATCTGCTGCGCCTGGCCGACATCCTCGAAGAGGTGACCAAGAGACTGCGCAGCGTCAAGCTCCAGGCGGGCAAGGCGCGCAGCTACCTGGAGTACACGTCGCGTCTCAAGGAATTGCAGGTCAACTACTCCCTGGTCGAGTACGGCCGCAACAAGGAACAGCTCGACGAACGGAACCGCGCCCTGCACGAGGCGAGTGAGCGGTTCTCCGCCGTGGCGTCGGAGGAGGCCGGCGCCGAAGCCGAAGTGAGCCGGCTGGGCAACGCCGTCATCGAAACCGAGCACCGGCTCAGCGAGACGGGCAATACGCTCGTCGCCCTCCAGAGCCAGATTGACCAGAAGCTCCAGCGGATCGATTTTCTGCGTTCGCGGATCGAGGAGTTGGCCAAGCGAAAAGCGACGGCCGGCAGCGAGATCGAGCGGCTCCGTGGACAGGCGGAGGTGGTCCACCGCGACTTGGCCCGTCATCGGGAAGAGGTGGCCGGTTGCGACGACACCGTCCGGCAGCGCACCGCAGCAATTCATCAGATTCAGGCGATTGCGGAGGAGGCCGACGCACAACTGGCGTCGCTGGAAGCGGAACTCGACGATGAGAAGTCCGGGATCATCGACATCGTGCGTCGGACTGCTCAGCTTCACAACGAGATTCAGAGCCTGTGCAGTTACCGCGACAACCTGTCGAACCAGCGGAACCGGCTGGCCGGGCGGGCCCTGACGGCCAAAGCCGAATTGGAACGACTCCTGACCGACAAAGCGCAGCATAACGCGCGTCTGGCTGACATTACCCGGGTGCTGGCGGAACTCGAAGAGAACCTGGAATCGAAGCGCCACAGGATCGAAGAAGCGGAAACACAGATCGTCGAGCAGAGCAGGCGGCTGGCGGGCAATAAGGAGGCCCGCAGTGCGCTGAGCAGCGAGCTGGCGGTGCTGGCCGACATGGAGAGGCGTCACGAGGGGTTGGGGCAGGCCGTCAAGGGCATTCTCCAGAGCCAGGCCGATGAGAGCCGCAAGATCGACTACATCGACGGGATTCTGGCCGACAAGATCAAGACGCATGTGGAGCATGCCGCCGCGGTGGAGGCGGCGCTGGAGGGGATGACGGACGTGCTGCTGGTCAAGGACACCGCGAAGCTGTTGGCGGACCAGGACATGGTCTCGACGCTGGCGGGTCGGGTGCATTTCTGTTGCCTCGACCGGGTAGAGCCGTTTGTGGATGATGTCGATCTGTCCCGGTACCCCGGGGTCCGGGGGCGGCTCGTCGAGTTCGTGTCCTACGAGAGCCGCTACGCGCCGCTGGCGTGGAAGCTGCTGGGCAGGACGCTCCTGGTGGAATCGCTGACGGTTGCGACCGAGCTTTCCGGCCACCTGCGCGCCGGCTATTCCTTCGTAACGCCGACCGGAGAATGCCTCCGTGCCGACGGCCTGCTTCGCCTTGGACCGTTGGGCAAGGCGTCGGGATTGATTTCGCGGCGCAGTCGCATCGACCAACTCGAAGAGACCATCGATCACATCAATGCCGAAATCGCCCAGTTGGAGGGCTACATCCAGAGGAATACGCAGACCAAGGCCCATCTGGAGAAACTGTGCAAGGACCTGCGCACCGCCATTTACGAAGCCAACACCGAGAAGACCCAGGTGAATTCGAAGCTGGCGCATTTCGAGCAGGACATCAAGCGGCTGCAGGAGGAAGAACCGCTGATCGCCAGCGAACTGGGATCGCTGGAGCAGGAGATCGCCCAGTCGGTACAGAGGGAATACGATTCGAAGCAGCGCCTGACGGAACTGGAAGCCGTCAACGCGCAGCGGGCCGCTCATATCCGTGAGCTCGAAACCATGTACGACGAGCTGCGCCAGCAACAGCAGAGCCGCCTGCAGGAACTGACGGAGCTGAAGGTCCAGTTGGGACAGGCCGTGGAGCAGCAGAAAGGGCTCAAGCAGATCATTGAGAGTCTCGAGAGTCAAATCGAGACCAACCGCAAGACGTTCGCGGCTGCGGAGCGGGATGTACAGTTGTGCGCTACGCAGATTGCCGAGGCACAGCGTGACATCCTCGCATGTGAATCTGCTGTCTCGGAGCTCTTCGTGGAGAAGGAAACGCAGCAGCGGGGCAACCGGCAATTGCAGGAGGAACTGGCGAGCCTCGCGGCCGAGCAGAAACGCAAGGAAGAAATCGCCCGAACCGCGCGGGCGCACAAGGAAGAGGTGGAACGCCTTATCGGCGAGATTCGGGTCCAGATCGGTCAGTTGGAGGTCCGCCAGCAGGACCTTGTGGACCGCGTTCGCGAAGAGCTGCAGATTGAACTGGCCGACGTGTTTGCCCAGCGGACGACCGATGACGTGAACTGGGAACAGGTCAAGGGGGAGATCAACGAGTTGCGGGGCAAGATTGAGCGGCTCGGTAACGTGAATCTCGACGCCATCGAGGAACAGACCACCCTGGAAGAGCGCCACAGCTTCCTGGCGAACCAGGTGCAGGACCTCAACGAGAGCAAGTCGCAGTTGCAGCAGTTGATCAACCGGCTCAACAAACAGAGCCGGGAGAAGTTCATCGAGACCTTCGAGCAGATTCGCATGAACTTCCAGCAGATCTTCCGCAAGCTCTTCGGCGGCGGCAAGGCCGACATCGTGCTGGAGGACGCCGACGACGTGCTCGAGGCCGGAATCGAAGTGATCGCCAAGCCTCCGGGAAAGGAGACCCGCAGCATTTCTCTGCTGAGCGGTGGAGAGAAATCCATGACCGCTCTGGCGCTGCTGTTCTCCGTGTTCCGCAGCAAGCCGTCGCCGTTCTGCTTCCTGGACGAGGTCGATGCGGCGCTCGACGAGGCCAATACCGAGCGTTTCACGTTGCTGCTCCGTGAATTTCAGAAGGAAAGCCAGTTCATCGTTATCACGCATACCAAGCGAACGATGAGCATCGCCGATGTGCTGTTCGGCATCACGATGCAGATGCAGGGCGTCAGCAAGAAGATCAGCGTACGTTTCGACGAATACGAAGAGGAACCTGCTGCCGCCTAGCCCGGAGGGCCGTTGTCGGGGGTGCTTCGAGTCGATGTGGGATATCGGAGGAAGCGGTCCGATCATGCCGTCGGATGGCGTTGAAGGCTGGAGGACCGGGTGGTAGAATCCGCGTTCTTTTTGGAACGCTCAGGGATTGTGCATGGAGCAGAAGACGGACCAGTACGTATTGGACAACGGCATGGTGCTGCTGGGTGAGCCCATGGGTGGTGTCGAGTCGGTCGCGTTTGAGTTCATGCTGCCGGCCGGAGCCGCCATGATGCCCGACGGCGCCTGCGGCGCGGCGAACGTCATTTCCGACTGGATCTTCCGGGGAGCCGGCGACAGGGATAACCGGCAGTTGGGGGACGCGCTGGACGGGCTGGGGTTGCAGCGCTCCGACTCGATCGGCAGCTCCCATCTGTCCATCGGTGCCGCCCTGGAATCGAGCAACTTGAGGGCGGCGCTGGAGTTGTACGCCGATGCCATTTGCCGATCTCATCTTCGCGACGAGGAGTTCATGCCGGCCAGGCAACTGGCCATCGAGGAAGTCCTGGCGCTCGACGACGAGCCTCGACAGAAGGTGATGCTGGAGCTGCGAAAGCGGTTCTACCCGGTGCCGCTGGGACGCAGCACCGTGGGGGAGATCGAAGACCTGGAGCATCTGGGTGCTGAACAGACGCGAGAGATTGTCAGGACGCGATTCGACGTCGGCCAGTCAATCTTCGCGGTGGCGGGCAAGTATGTTTTCGATGCCGTCTGCGAACAAATGGAGCGTCTTTTCGGCGGCTGCGAGCGTCTCGACGTGGCGGCGGTTCCGATCGGCGCCCGGGCGGGCAAGTATACGCACATTCCGAACGAGGGCTCGCAGGTCCACATTGGTGTCATGACGGACGCCGTGCCGTTCACCGACAAGGACTACTACAACATTCGCGTGGCGACGTCGGTCCTGTCGGGCGGGATGAGCGCCAGACTGTTTACCGAGGTCCGCGAGAAACGCGGTCTGTGCTACGCCATCGGAGCGCGGTACCACAGCCTCAAGGAGGCTGCCGGCATCATGTGCTATGCCGGCACGACGCCCGACAAGGCGCAGGAGACCCTCGAGGTTGTAATCGCCGAGTTCCGGCGGCTGGCCGACGGCATCGGCGAGGAGGAACTGGAGCGCGCCAAGGTCGGACTCAAGAGCGCGCTGATTATGCAGAGTGAGTCGTCCGGGAGCCGCGCCAGCGCCATCGGCAGCGACTACTACATGCTCGGCCGCGTCCGAAGCCTTGATGAGATCAAGAAACGAATCGAGGAAACCTCAGTCGATTCGATTCTGAAGTGCCTGAGACGCAAACCCTTCAACGACTTCACCATCGTGACCATCGGCCCGCGGGAGGTTCGCGTCGAGTAAGCCTATGCGATTTGAGCGGAAGAAACTGTCGAATGGTCTGGTGCTGATCGGCGAGGTCAATCCGTCGGCCCGGTCGGCGGCGGTCGGGTTTTTTGTTCGGACGGGGTCGCGCGATGAAGCGCCCGAGATCAACGGGGTGTCCCACTTCCTGGAACACATGCTGTTCAAGGGCACCGACTCGCTCAGCGCGCTGGAGGTCAACGAGGCCTTCGACCGTCGCGGCGCCCAGTTCAACGCGTTCACCAGCGAAGAGAACACGGTGTACTATGCATCCGTGCTGCCGGAGTACCTGGAGGACATCACCGGGTTGTGGGCGGAACTGATGCGTCCGGCGCTGCGCGACGACGACTTCGAGATGGAAAAGAAGGTGATCAAAGAAGAGATCGCGATGTACGAGGACACGCCGACGTTCGACGTGGTCGACCGATGCCGGACCCTGCACTACGGGACGCACCCGTGCGGCAACAGCGTGCTGGGGTCGGCGGCCAGCATCGACGGCATGACGGCCGGGCAGATGCGGCAGTACTTCGCAAGACGTTACGTCCCCAACAACATCATCGTGGCCTGTAGCGGGAACTTCGACTGGGACCGGTTCTGTGCGACGGTGGAGAGACGGTGTGAAGGCTGGCAGCCGCAGCCTGTGGATCGCCTGCTGACCGATTTTGAGGGCACCCGGGCGACCGCACGGCTGGGCAGGCCGAACCTCAATCGCGAGCATATCTGTCTCGTTCATGCCGGTGTCTCGGCCCAGGACCCGAGGCGGTTCGCGGCGTCTTTGCTCTCACTGATCGTCGGCGACGACTTCGGCTCCCGCTTTTACTGGGATCTCGTCGACAAGGCGATCGCCGAGGCGGCTTCCATGCACTTCGGGCCGCTCGACGGAACCGGCATCTTTTACAGCTACCTGCGATGCAGCAGTGCCAGCGCCTCGCGGGTCATGGAAATCGTCAACGGCATCTTCCACGCCCTGCTGCGGGACGGGATTTCGGAAGAGGAGCTGACCAAAGCTCGGAACAAGGTGCTTAGCGCACTGGTCATCAAGAACGAGCTGCCGATGGGGCGTCTGGTCGATCTGGGTTTTAACTGGATGTACTTGGGGCAGTATCGCTCTGTGGAAGAAGATGTGGCGGCTACCAAGGCGGTCACCGTCGAGGAGGTGAACTCGCTGATCCGGGCACTGGACCTGAGCCGGTTCACCCAGTATTCCCTGGGGCCGGTCTCTCCAGGGTAGCGGCAACGCAGGTGCAGGCGGGAGGGTGTGGGACAAGACGACAGACTGGATCGGCAGCGGCGGTTCCGCTGCCGTGGCTCCTGCGAGGAGGTTGTTTGAAACGTGAGTGAAACCGGCAAGAAGATGAGAAGCAACATGGAAAGAGTGCTTCGAGCGATGGATGTGATTCCGCCGTTCGGAGACGACAGCGGCAACGGCAGTCCCGCCGGAGAACCGGTCTCGGGCCTGGCGGCACGGCCGCGGATACAGCCCTGGACGCGCCCCCAGCCGCGAATGGCGGCACCGACGGAGTCGGACGCATCGAGCGGAAGCGAAGAGACCGCCAAGCATATTCCCACACTTGACCTGGGGGAGAAGATCTTGGCGGAGCAGCGCCGAATGACTGCCCGAAAACGAAGAGCGCCGGGCAGTTCTCACATCGATTCGGGTGCGGTTCAGCCACCGTCGGTGGCGGCTCCACGGCCGCCGCGTGCCGTCGAGCCGTCGGCACAGGATGCCCTCCAGTTGGAGCAGCTTGTTGCTGAGATTGTCGCACGCGACATCGATCGGCTGTGCAGCGGCCCGGCCCGGACATTTGTCTGACCCGCCTTCCGGGATCGTGCCTTGTGCGATCGCACCGTACGCCGATTCTTCACCCCCGTTCTGCATGCCGGCCAATGGGAAATGACAGTCCGGCCGTTTTGTGGTAAGGTGGGATTGGGTCCGGGTAAGATAGGCATGGGGGCACGTGGTACGGACAAGGCAGTCGGAGCAGGATGGCCAGGAAGTTCACATTGCAGTCCCGAACGGCGGCCGGGAATATCGATTTCTCCGCCGATCTGAACCGCGAGCAGTTGGCGGTGGCCACTGCGCCAGGCGGGCCCATGCTCGTAGTGGCCGGCGCCGGCAGCGGCAAGACCCGCGCCCTGACCTACCGGCTGGCCTGGCTGGTCCACCATGGAATCGACCCATCGCGTATCCTCTTGGTGACCTTCACGAACCGGGCGGCCCGCGAGATGCTCAGCCGGGTTGAGGTGCTCGTCAAGCAGAAGACCCGCGAGATCTGGGGCGGCACCTTCCACCACATCGCCAATCGCATCCTGCGCATTCACGGCCAGCGGCTGGGAATTTCGGCGGACTTCACGATCCTCGACCGCGAGGACGCCCGCGATCTGCTGGCCTCCTGCGTGGAAGAGGCCGGCATCGACATCCGTCAACGCCGCTTTCCGCAAAAAGCGGTATTGGCGGCGATCTCGTCGTTCCTGCAAAACACGCTTGAACCGCTGGACGAGGTGCTCAGCAAGCGCTATCCCATGTTCGTCGAGGAGATTTCCGGCATCGAGAAGGTGCTCACGCTGTACACGGAGAAGAAGCGTCAGCGGCAACTGCTGGACTTCGACGACTTGCTCAGCGCCTGGCTGCGGCTCATGGCGGAGCACGAGGATGTGCGCGACCAGCTTGCCGGCCAGTTCCTGCACATTCTCGTCGATGAGTACCAGGACACCAACAGGATCCAGGGTGCGATCATCGACCTGCTGGCCTCCCGACACCGCAATCTGACGGTGGTCGGAGACGATTCGCAGTCGATCTACAGCTTCCGCGGGGCCAACTTCGACAACATCATCACCTTCATGGAACGCTATCCCGACGCGAGGGAGTACAAGCTCGAAACGAACTACCGCTCGGTGCCGGAGATTCTGACGCTGGCCAACGCGAGCATCGCCCACAACGTGCGTCGCCTGCCGAAGAACCTGCGGGCGATCCGCTCGTCCGGTCTCAAGCCCGCCATCGTGCCATGTCGCGACCACTACACCCAGTCCCGGTTCATCGCCGAGTATGTGCTGCATCTGCTCGACGAGGGGCGCACCCTGAACGACATTGCCGTGCTGTATCGCAGCCATTGGCATTCGCTGGAGATCCAGCTCGAGTTTCAGCGGCGCAACATCCCGTTCCACGTCCGTGGCGGCCTGCGCTTCTTCGAGCAGGCCCACATGAAGGACATCCTCTGCTACCTGCGCGTCATGCAGAACCCCACGGACGAACTGGCCTGGCTGCGGCTGCTCAAGATGCTGCCGCGTGTGGGCAGCGCCCTGTCGCGCCGGGTCTGGCGGCATATCAGTGACTCGGCCGATCCGATCAAGGAAGTCTTCACCGTCGAGACGGCCAGCCTTCTGCCGGCCAGCGCGCGGCCGTTCTACGAGGATTTCGCGGCGCTGATCAAGGAGGCCAGAGAGATCGACTCGCCGGCGGAGATCATCGACCTGGTGTTTAAACGCTCCTACGAGGATTACCTCGTCTCGCACTATGACGGCGCCTCGCTGCGGAAAGAGGATATCAACGGGCTGGCGAATTTCGCATCGCAGTACAAGAGCGTCGAGGCGTTTCTGGCGGATGTGGCGCTGGCGGGGGAGTTCTCGGGCGAGAACGTGGTGGCCGGACCGGACGAGCAGGAGTTCGTGATCCTCAGCACCGTGCACCAGGCCAAGGGGCTCGAATGGCCCATCGTGTTCATTCCCTGGCTGGCGGACGGGCGGTTTCCATCGGATATGGCGATGAACCGCCAGGAGGAGCTGGAGGAAGAGCGGCGGGTCTTCCACGTGGCGGTTACACGGGCGCGGGACGAGCTGTACCTGATCGTTCCTGAGGTCTACCGCAATCGCGGCGGGAATCTGGTCATGATGAAGCCCAGCCGTTTCCTGACCGAGTTGGGCCGTGAGCTGACCGAACAGATGGAACTGGAGGAAGGTCTGCCCCATCTGATCGGCGGCGAGGACCACAACTTGCTGCCATCGGGCGAACAGTGACACCGGATGCGTCTCTCGGCCCTCTCGTCGCGAGATCGTCCGGAAGATGAATCACCGCGGGCAGGTTGTCAGCGGCCAGATGTCTTCTTCCGTGGTCTGCTGGTGTTGCGTTCGTGTCGGGTGTTAGGGGGTCTCATCACCCTCGTATCCGAGACGCCCCCATGTCGCTTTCTGAAACTCCTGTAGGTCCTGGAGACCATCCGCCGTCTCTGGGGAGTGATCACTCGTCAGTGATTCCCTGAACAAGCCATTAGACATCTCCCATTCTCTGCGAGGCATCTTCAGCGTCTCCGCACCTTTCCACTTCCATCGCTCGGTGTGGCCATCCGCAAACGAAAGGGTAGCGCCGGCACCATGATGGATGGGCGGCGCGCAGTTAGAGTGCCACTTCGGTTCGAAATAGGGGACGAAGAACCAGCCGTTCACAAGCTGGCCCAGATCGACAAAAACGAGACGCTCCCCCGCTCCAGGGCTCATGATGTCGGATAGGTAGATCAGGCGCAAGACTGTCTGACCGACGCGATTACTCGGCCGCTGTCCCGAGCGAACGAGGCTCAGATATGTGTAGGGGTCCATACCGATTCCGTTCAGGTCCGTGGCGTTTGCCCCCGAGACGATTTCGTACGTGGCCCAATGGCGTGGCGGGGCAGCAGGACAGCGATAGATATCGACGTTGTGGAGGTAGGGCCACAGAGCGCCCTTGGATGGGTCCGCGATGAGGGCCGAACGGTCCTGCGCCCTGCCAAACGCTAGGCCAAGCCAGTGTCCCATTGGGCGACGGTTGGGTCCTGTAGTGCCTTCACCACGCGAGAGGCCGAGAACGAGTTTGCCCGCGTTCTCCTGCGCGTAGGTCAGCCAGGCGAGCGTGAGCTGGCGGAGGTTGCTCAGGCAGACGGCGCGTCGCGCCTGCTCGCGGGCGGCGCGGAGGGCCGGGACCAACAGCGCCATCAGCAGCGCGATCACCGCGATGACCACCAGCAGTTCGATCAAGGTGAAGGCGTAGCCACGCCTCCGTTTGTCACCTTGAGCGAAACGCAGCCCTGAGCCCTGAGCCGAGTCGAATGGGGAAGTCGAAAGGTCTGGCCATAGCCCCGACGTGCGCTCCGTTCGCAGCCAGATTCCTCCGCTGCGGGTCGCTTGCAGCGACCCTCCGGTCGGAATGACAATCGGTGGCGTGTTCATCTCAATAGTCCTTGCAGTCACGCAACCATTTCGGCCAGTCGTCGGGTTGGACGCCTCCCGCTTTCGTCCACGGGTTGGCCCGGTTGAAGTCAGAAGCCCACTTGAGGGTAAAGAGTTCCTTGAGGCCGACGCTGCGGACGGACCAGTCGAGGAACATCCCGTTAGTCGCTCTGCCGTGGCGGTCCATGAGGAACGGGCCCAGGCCCGGGCCCAGGGTTCTCCCGTCTCCCCGGGCGCGGGCACCGATGGAATAGGCCCTGTCTATGTAGCCCACTGGCCCGGTCGCATCGAGCAGCACGGGAATACTCGCGTGTTCTCGCAGCGTGAAAGTGTTCAAGTAGGGTATCGGCACTTCAATGCGGAACCCCATGAACAGGGTGCCGTTGTATCCGTAACTGCCCAGGAATCGGGGCTCCGGGGCGAGAATCTCCCAGGCGTTGGTGGAGGTGCCGGATCTTCCTGTTATGTGCCACGATACTCCGGGGCCACTTGCCGTTGTCGTGAAGCTGCCACCGCCACGATTGGGATCCAGGGGCAGGGGCCGGCTCGCCATCGGGCACAGGGCAATGCCTCTCGTGTGGAAGCCGTGGAGCGCCGCGTGGTCTGCATCGGGGTCCATGGCGCCGATGAACGTACCGCGCAACAGCCACAGAGGGCCGCGACCTGAGAGGAAGGGAAGACGCCCCTCGTAGCTCTGAGTGTAGGCGGCCAGGGTCATGGCCCACTGCCGCAGGTTGGACTGGCACACCACCGTGCGCGCCTGCCGCCGGGCCCGGTGCAACGCCGGGATCAGAATGGCCATCAGCAGCGCGATCACCGCAATGACCACCAGCAGTTCGATCAGTGTAAACGCCCGCTCTCGCTCGTTTCGCTTTGTCGCGCCCGTCGCCTTCGCACTCCTTCTCACAACCAGGAGTTCATCCCGCACCACTTACTCCGCAATGCTCGGGCGCCACCACTCTATTAACATTCTCGCACCGCCCTCCATCCCTGTCAACCCCAAAATCCCCAAAAACCCCGAAGAACCCGGCCGGGTGCACTGCACGTTTGTAGGTAGGTTCCTGGGGAGGCCAGGAAAGGGGGCTGTCATCTCGAAGAGCGTGGCGGATGTCATTTCGACTAAGGGCGAAGCCCGCACGGAGAAATCTGGCCGAGGATAAGGCAATGGCCCGTTCGCAGCCAGATTCCTCCACTCCGCTGCGCTTCGGTCGGAATGACAAAGTCGATTGCGACCCCCGTGAAGGTGTACCTACAAACATCAAGTGCACCCAACCCGGCCCCTGCGGCTGACGACGCTTTACGCGTCCATGCATCTGCGCTCGCCGGGCCCGCCGGCGGGCCTCGAGCGACGAGTCACGAGCGACGGCCCTTGTGCGCCGGGGAGCTGCCTTGTGGTGCGGTCCAGCAGACTCTGGCGCCGGATTTCGCCACACGGTTCTCCCAGATTCTGCCGTCTCCGTCCCATATTCTGCGGGCGGAAGCGAAGCCTGCAGGGGTGAAGAAGAAAGTTTGGGTTTGTGCGGGTACTGTTCGGTTTTTGTTTGGGTTTTCCGGGCGGTATGGTCGATAGAGCATAACAAAGAAGGAAATGGAACGGAAGAACGTGTTTGTGAGGATTCAAGGATGGACGCATACAGGAACGGCAGGAACGACCCGGTGTGCAAGTTCGGGACGGGGGGCGAGTATTTCTCGACCTGGCCCCCGCCAGACATGGCGTTTCCCGATCCGTCCGCCGGAGCGCTGACCAGGGTGCTTTCGTGTCTGGCGGAGATCATGGGTGTGGTGTCGGGGGTGCGGTGCTGCCGGCCCACCGATGGAACGATGCAGGCGGCCCGTGGGACGCGTGCGGGCCGGGAGGAACGCAAGGATGCAGATGCGATACGTAGAACCCGTCGACGGGCTGACACCCCGACAGGTCGAAGTGCTCCGACTCATCGGCTCTTTCTGCGACAGTCAACGCTATTCCCCGACGATCGCCGAGCTGGCGTCGCGGATGCGCATCAGCCGAAGCACCGTGTTCGAGCACCTCGGAGAACTGCAAAAAAAGGGACTGCTCGCGACCTCGCCGGGCAGGGCACGCTCTTTGAAGTTGACTTCCAGCGGGTACGCTCTGCTTGACCGCCTCGGCGGATACCAGCCGGGCGAAAACGCCGAACGGACGTCGGGGATCCCTCTGGTGGGCCGGATTGCGGCCGGGCTGCCGCGCGAGGCCATCGAGAACACCGAATCGATCTCGCTGGAATCCTGCTTCGGGCTCGGGGAAGATCTGTTCGCTCTGGAGGTCTCCGGCGACAGCATGATCGACGAGAACATCCAGCCCGGCGACTACGTGATCTGCCGACGCACGAATGTGGCAGACAACGGCGACCTCGTCGTGGCTCTGGTTGATGACGGCGAGGCGACGCTGAAACGTTTCTACAAGGAGAGTCACTGCGTTCGCCTCCAGGCGGCCAACGCCGACTATCAGCCGATCTACACGAACAACTGCCGTATCGAAGGGGTCGTCGTCGGACTGGTCCGGCGCCTCTGACCCTTGAGAAGATGTCGGCATCCCGGAGTCTCTCATCTGCACCCGCCGGAAAGAGCATTCTTCTGTCGTCTGAGGATCGTCCTTGAACCTGCGATGTAGGATGGTACCATGGCAGCCTGAACCACCACAGCGGAGGAAACCTGAGGACGCGGCACGGGGTGGCCAATGGTGAAAGACGGTATCTGGATAAAGCAGCGGAGGCCGGCGTGGCTCGTGACGCTGTGTGGGGTCTTGCTCACCTCGATTGCGACGGCCGACAACTGGCCTCGCTTTCGCGGTCCAAACGGCCAGGGGGTCAGCGACGCCCGGACCGTCCCGACGAAGTGGTCCGAGCAGGACTACAACTGGAGGATCGAGCTGCCCGGCACGGGGCACTCGTCTCCGGTGGCCTGGGACGGCAAGCTGTTCGTCACGTGCGCAGACCAGAAGGCAGGACGAGGCATGCTGCTTTGCATCGATAGCGCCGATGGTGCACAACGGTGGCGGGCCGAGCAGGACCTCAGGAAATACCCGCTGAACAGCCTGAACAGCTACGCCGGGCCGACGCCGGCGGTGGATGGCGAGCATGTCTATGTCCTCTGGCCCGATGACCGGCAGACGGTACTGCTGGCTTTTACACACGAGGGCGGGCACGTATGGACCGTGCCGCTGGCAGGAGTTCACACCCGCCATGGTCAGGGCAGCTCGCCCATCGTGTGCGGTCCGTATGTGATCGTGTCCCACGAGCAGGAAAGGAACAATGACGGTGTGACGAGCCAGTGGTTGGCCATCGACCGGCGCACGGGCGAGGTGAAATGGCGCCGTGAAGAGCCCGGAGTCGTCAACGCGTCGTACTCGACGCCTTGCACGTATGAGGATTCGGAGGGCCGGTTGCAACTCGTCTTCGCGGGCAACGCCCACGGCATCACGGGCGTGGATATGGAGACGGGGGATGTGGTGTGGCAAGTTGATTCCGCGTTGCCGGCCCGCGTGGTGGGTTCGCCCGTCGTTGCAGGCGACCTGGTGATCGGAACGTGCGGAGAAGGCGGGCGGGGTCTGCGACTGGCGGCGGTTCGGCCGACTCGCGAGGGTTCATCGTACCGGGCCGCCGAAGTGTACAGTCTGGACAGTCGGGTGGTGCCCTATGTTCCCACATCCGTACCCTATAGAGGGATGCTGTTCGCGTTCCACGACAGCGGCGTCGTGTCGTGTCTGATGAGCGAGACGGGGCGGGTGGTGTGGAGCGAAAGGCCCGCCGGGCGGTTCTTCGGCTCGCCCATATGCGTCAACGGGAACCTGTATGCCCTGACGGTCGATGGAGAGGTCGTCGTGCTCGCGGCCGGGCCGGAGTACAAGCTGCTGGGGGTCAATCCGTTGGGCGAGAAGAGCCATGCAACGCCGGCCGTGGCCGACGGCCGATTGATCCTGCGAACGTTTTCCCACTTGGTCTCCATCGGCGGCCCGAGCAATTGAGAATGCTGATCTGACGGCTCAATACGCGGATAGAATGGAAAGGACAGCGGCAATGAGCGGGGATACAGGTGGATTGACACGGCGGCATTTCATCGAGACAGCATCGGTCGGTCTGGGCGTGGGATGGGCGGGTACCTACGTCCGGGCTGCCTCGGGGCCCATGGGAGGCACGCCCAAGGCGCACCGCCTGCCCCGAGAGGTCTGGATCGCGAGCCTCTCGCTCAACAGGCTTCAGGCGGAGGACCCGAAGGAAATGACAGGGAAGGTGCTGGCCCGGATGGAAGAAGTGGTGCCGTTCGAGCCGGACATCGTCTGCTTGCCCGAGGTGTTCCCCTTCGCGAATCTGACCGGCCCGGAGCCGTCTCTGGCGGAATCCTCGGAAGAGCCGATCGGGCCGTTTTCGGGTCCGTTCGCCCAGTTCGCCGAGAAGCACCGGTGCCACGTGGTCTGCCCGATTCACACGGTCGCGGACGGTCGGTATTACAACGCAGCGGTTTTCATCGATCGCAACGGGCAGTACGTGGGGCAATACCAGAAGATGCACCCGACGGTGGGCGAGATGGACAGCGGCATCGCTCCGGGCGCGGCCCAGCCGCCCGTGTTCAAGACCGATATCGGGGTGCTCGGGGCGCAGATCTGTTTCGACATCGAATGGTCTGACGGATGGCGAAAGTTGCGGGAGGCAGGCGCCGAGCTGGTGTTCTGGCCCTCGGCGTTTGGCGGTGGCTCGATGGTCAACACGAAGGCATGGGAGAACAAGTATTGTGTCGTGTCCAGCACGTGGAAGGGTACGACGAAGATCTGTGACATCGACGGTCAGACTATCGCGGGCACAGGGCAGTATGCCGACTGGGTTTGCGCGCCGGTGAATCTGGAGAAGGCGTTTCTGCACTCCTGGCCGTTCTGCCGGCGGTTTGCCGAGATCCAGGCCAAGTACGGCCGCAAGGTTTCCATTCGCACGTTTCATGAGGAGGAATGGACGATCATTGAAAGTCTGTCCCCCGATGTCCGGGTGGCAGACATCCTCAAGGAGTTCGAGCTGCGGACCCACGAAGAGCACATCGGCGACGCGGACGTCGTGCAGCGTCGGTGGCGCCAAAAGACGAACGAGCGTGCGTGAGCGGTTTACGATGGGTTGCTGTCTGCGGGCGCCGTCGCCTCGTAATAGACGTACGTGCTGGTGCGCGAAGGGCCAAGGCTGATGACGTCGCCGTGCTTCAAGATGATCCCGGAGCCGTCGGGGTCCACCTGCCGGTCATTGACAAACGTTCCGCATGTGCTGTGCAGGTCGAGCAGGATGTGGCAGGAGCCGCCGTTCGCGTCCCGCATCGTTATCCTGGCGTGTCTGCGCGAGACTTCCCGGGGAACGAAATACAGTGTGTCGGTCGCCCAGTAGTCGGGCGCCGATTCGGACGGAGGTTCGAGAACGGTCGGGGGCCGGCCCAGCACGATCTCGCGGTCATCCAGGGCAATGATGCCGACGGTGGATGGCCCGGTTCCGATGAGATACGCCCCAGGCTCCAGGCGTCGCAGAGCCGCACGAATCTCACGGACCCGTTCCGTCTGGTCACTGCTCATGATGAATTCGAGCTCTTTGAGTCGAGACAGCCGGATGACCCTGTCGATAGTGACGAACAGCGCGTTGGTCTCGTCCATGATGCCACCGCCTCCCAATGGACCTTGTGGCCGACAGCCCTTCCCGTCCCGTCCAGTGACCGACTGCCGCCTCAGGGTGCGAATCGCACGGATGACGATAATGGGATTCCGCAGAGTGGTCAAGATGCAAAATCGCCGGAATCCGGGTGCACTGCGTGTTTGTAGGTAGGTTCCTGGGGAGGCCAGGAAAGGGGGCTGTCATCTCGAAGAGCGTGGCGGATGTCATTTCGACGAAGGGCGAAGCCCGCACGGAGAAATCTGGCCGAGGATAAGGCAATGGCCCGTTCG
>DAOTJE010000051.1:0-22998 GCA_035448545.1 Sedimentisphaerales bacterium
GGGTTAGGGAAATGGGCGGTATTGGACTTGAACCAACGACCTCCTGCGTGTCGAGCAGGCGCTCTAGCCATCTGAGCTAACCGCCCTCAATTGGCAACGTGCATATGGTAGGATCGCCCGAAAGAAAAATCAAGGGATTTTGCAGAAGTTCTCAGAATTGTAGTTTAGACTGCCGCCCTTCGGCCTCAGATGACGGGTCCGAGAGACCTTCTCGGACTGGCTTACAAAGCCCTTCGAACGACCGCCGCCGCCGACAGGGTCCGCTCGGACGCGCCGCACTTCACCGACAGCGAAATCAGGACGCTCTTGGCGTCGTTGGGGTCGTCATCGCTTGCTGTCTTGCTGAAGGAGGCACCCGTAACGTTATCGCAGAGCTTGTAGGCAGTGCCGTCCTGGATCAACACCAATGTGTTCGGGCTATTAGGGTCGGCAGCGTCGCGATACTCGAAGGTGACGAGTTGACTCGGGTCTGCCCCGTCCAAGAAGACACACTGGTGGCTTGGCGTGGTAGTCGAGACGCAAGAGGCCGTGCGAATCTGAGTGGTCATTCGCGACAGCGCCTGGCGGGCGTTGTTGATCGACTGGAACTTCTCCTCGTTTTCGCGGAAGTTGATGAGCGAGGCATTGAAGGCTACGGCGACCGCCGTCATCAGTATGGCACAGATGGCCAGGCTGATCAGGCACTCCGCGATCGTGAAGCCGGCGGCACTTCTGTGAAGATCCTGCTTGCGTTGCATATCATCGTCCCCCCGGCGCAGATGGGCGTCCAGAACCAACTTCCGGCCCGATCAGTATCGGGCACGGATCCAACTGGCCGAACTGATTTCCCGTCCGTTCAGGAATACCCGAACCGTAACCCGTGCGAACGGCGTGCTGGTGTCAGTGTCCGCCCTGACTGTATCAAAATCCGTTTTGCTGACCTTCTCCACGGTGACGCGCTGACTGAAAGCCGACAGTTCGTTCAGTAGGTTTCCCGCGGCGTCGATGGGTGCACCCAGCGCCGTGCTGTTGAAGCCGTCAAAGTCGTCCACCTCGTTGTAGCTGGCGACCGTCGTTTCGCCCGATTCCGGCCCCAGGTCGATCCAGGGTACCGCCGGATCGCCATCAACCAGCGGCAGCAGCGTCGTCCGTTCGCGAATCTGCTCGATAAGAAACTCCGCGGTGGAGATGTCGGCTCCGGTGGCGTTGGCCTGCGTGAAGGAATTGCTGGCCATGACCAGCGCCGTGATGGACAGCCCCACCAGGATGATCGCGATCAGAATCTCGACGAACGAGAACCCCTTTGACCCTCTGGAGTCCTTCATATCACACCCCCCTCACGCGCCGGAGCCGTCTACTTGCCGGAAACCAAGCTTGACATCTTGAAGATTGGAAGGATGATGCTCATGGCGATGAATCCCACCAGCACACCCATCAGGCAGATCATGATCGGCTCGATCATGGATGTCACCGCCTTGATCACGGCTTTCAGCTCGCGGGCATAGAAACCCGCTATGTCCCGCAGGACCTCCGCCATGTTACCGGAGTCCTCACCACTTCGAATCATCTGTACAACACTGCTGGGCATCAACGTGTACCGCGCCAGACTGGCGGCGATCTTCTTGCCCTGCCGCACCTCCTCATATACCCCCAGCCACATGTCCTTGTAGAGCACATTGCCGGAGATGTGGGCGGTGATGGACAACGTGTTGAGAATCGGCACGCCGGCTCTCGTCAGTACTCCCATCGTGTGAAGACTCCGGGTGATGTAGAGACTGCGGCACAACGTGCGAATCAGCGGCAGCACCAGCTTGGCCTTGTCCCACCAGAGGCGGCCGGTCGTGGTGTTGACAAAGTAATGCAGGCCCCAGAAGGCCGCGCCGATCGCGGGGATGATCGCGTACCACCAGGTCCGCAAGAAGTGGCTGGTCGCCATCAACGCGAGCGTCGGCGCAGGCAGAAGGTGTTCCTTCCCTGCGAAGATGGCAGTGAAGCGAGGCAGGACGAAACACAGCAGGAAGGCGGTGACGCTCACAGCCATGACCGCGATGATAATCGGATACACCATCGCGCTCTTGACTTGGGAGCGCGTCTCGGCTTCCTGGTCCAGGTACTCGGCAAGCTTCTGAAGCATATCGCTCAGCGAGCCGGAGGCCTCCGCCGCCGCCACCATGTTCACGTACAGATTGGTAAACACCTGGGGGTGCTCGGCCAGGGCCTGGGAAAAGCTGTTGCCCTCCTCGATGCGCAACTTCAAATCGCGAAGGATACTCTGGAATCTGACGTTGTCCGACTGCTCGCAGATTCCCTGCAACGCATCCTGGAGGCTGATTCCGGCCCGGACCATGACGGCCAACTGGCTGGTAAAATGCAGGATGTCCTTGCGGCTGGGTCCGAATTCGATCCGGAACGCCTTCATCTTGTCGAGAAGCGAGCCCCCGGCGGCAGGACCTTCCGCCTGGCTGTAGCTGTGTCGGCTACTCGCGGCGACCTGGGATCCCGTGCTTTGCCAGTCCTCGGATGTGGCTGTATAGTTCTCGTTCTCTGGGACGGTTTGTAGCGCCATGTCAGCCTCACTCACTTATCTGCGGCGGCCTTGACCAACTGTGGAGCGTTATCCATCTTTCCCGCCGTGACCAGGAGTTTCTCCATCTTCCCCGGATTGCTCGAACGGACGATGGCCTCATCGCGGTCGATGAATCCTTTGAAGAACATCTCGGCAATGCTGTAGTCCATCGTCTGCATGCCCAGCCGCCGCGACGTTTCGATGATATTCGGAATCTCGTAGATGCGGTTTTCCCGAATGCAATTTCGCGTGGCGGAGGTGCACAGCAGAATCTCGGTGCAGGGCACCATGCCCGGCTCGTCGATCCGACGGAACAGGGTCTGGGAGACGACCGCCTGCAACGTGTTGGCCAGCATGGTCCGAATCTGGTTCTGTTGGGCGGCCGGATAGATATCGACGATACGCTCGATGCTCTGAGGCGCATTGATCGTGTGCAGCGTGCTAAAAACCAGGTGGCCGGTCTCCGCCGCCGTGATCGTGAAACTCGTTGTCTCGAGGTCGCGCATTTCGCCGACCATGATGATGTCCGGGTCCTGACGCAGGGCGTGTCGAAGCCCGGAGGCGAAATTCGGGCAGTCCGATCCGATCTCTCGCTGCTCGATCATGCACCGGTCGTTTTCGAGCAGGTACTCGACAGGATCCTCCAGCGTGATGATGCGCTTGCTGTACCTCGAGTTGATCAACCCGATCATGGCGGCCAAGGTGGTGCTCTTGCCCGAGCCCGTATGACCGGTCACCAGAACCAGTCCTCGCGGCAGGTCTGTCAGTTCCTTGACGATAGGCGGCAGATGCAGGTCGTCGATGTTGTGCACCTGATTGGGAATCACGCGGAAGCTGATGGCGACCGTGTCCCGCTGGAAATGGGCGTTGACACGAAAGCGATGGCCACCGGTGATTTCCGTCGAGAAATCCAAATCCCGCAGTTCCTCGAACTTCTTCATCTTCTCGGGGCCCACCATCGCCAGCACCATGGCTCGCGCATCCTGATCGGTGACGGGCGGCGCCTCCATGTCGATCAGTTCCGTGTCCCGTCGCAGTACCGGGGGCATCCCCACATTGATGTGAACGTCGCTGGCCCGGTTCTCAATGGCCAGCGCGAGGATATTCTTGATATCGATCATACCCACATCCTGTATTGAGGCTCGAAACGGTTAGTGCAGATTCTCCACAAACACTTCTTCTTCGCTCTGTCCGTACACCTCGGTGACGCGCAGCACTTCCTCGACGGTGGTCAGGCCCTTCTTGACCTTCTGCATCCCATCCTCGAACAGCGAGGGCTGCCCACTCTCGTGGAACGCACGGCGCATGTTCGCGACAGAAGAGTCCTGATTGATGATGTCGCGGAACTTGTCGTCGACGACCAGCATCTCGAAGATGCCGACGCGCCCGGAGTAGCCGGACCCTCGGCAGGCTTCACAGCCGGCCCCGTGGACGAGTTCGTTCGGGTTGGCGCCGGCCCGTTCGACGTATCGACGCCAGCGGTCCGGGATCTTGTAGGTTTCCTTGCACTTGGGGCAGATTCTGCGCACCAGACGCTGCGCGACAGCCGCATTCAGCGACGCTGCGATCAGGTAGGCGTCGATCCCGATGTTGACCAATCGCGTGACACTGCTGGCCGCATCGTTCGTGTGCAGGGTGGAGAGCACCAGGTGCCCCGTCAATGCCGCCTGCACGGCAATGCGCGCCGTCTCGTTGTCGCGAATCTCACCGATCATGATGACGTCGGGGTCCTGGCGCAGCAGACTTCGCAGGGCCGACGCGAACGTCAGTCCCGCCCGCTCATTGACATGAACCTGGTTGCAGAAATCCAGTTCGTACTCGACCGGATCTTCCACCGTGGAGATGTTCAATCGCTCGCCGTCCATCTGGCACAGGGCCGAATACAGCGTGGTGCTCTTGCCGGATCCGGTCGGACCGGTCACCAACAGGATTCCATGAGGCATGGCCACCTGTTGAGCAAATGCCTCACGAACCTCCGGCTCCATGCCGACGTGTTCGAGACCCCGGACGATCGACTGACTGTCGAGGATACGAATCACCGTCTTCTCCCCGCGATTCGTCGGCAGCGTGGAGACACGCAAGTCGATGGCCCGCCCCCCGACGATGGCCGACACCTTGCCATCCTGGGGGACACGGCGTTCGGAAATGTCGAGATTGGCCATGATCTTGATGCGCGAGACAATGGCCGGGTGCATCTTGATGGGCGCCTGCATCGCCTCGAACAGCACGCCGTCAATGCGATAGCGAATCCGGGTCTTGGTCTCTTTGGGCTCGATATGAATGTCGCTGGCGCCTTCACGGATGGCGTTGCTGATGAGGTAGTTGACGAATTTGATGACGGGCGATTGTCCGGCCATCGACTCGAGGTCTTCCGAATCCTCCTGCTGATCCTGAACCACCTCGACCTCCGTCATATCGTTGATGATGTCATCCAGGTTGGTGTCGGCTTCCTCCTTCACCTTGAACGACTCACAAATGACGGAGATGTCGTCGGCGCTGCACACCACAACCCGGACGTTCATTCCGGTCTGGCGCTTGACGTCTTCGATGGCAAAGACGTTCGCTGGCTCACTGGTGGCCACGAGCAGGGTGTCCTGCTCGACCGCCACCGGCACGACGCTGCTTCGCTGAATGAAGGCGAGGTCAAGCTTCTGAAAGGCTTCCTTCTCCACCTCTTCGGGAAGAATATGGCGAAACTCCAGTCCTCCCAGCTTCGCCTTGGCGTGGAGCACGTCGTCGGTCTTGACCAGGCCCTCCTTGAGCAGCCACGTGGCGGCATCCACACCGGGGCGGTTCATCAACTCCCGGCGCACACGGCCGTACTGCTCATCCGTGATCTTGCCCATCTCCAGCAGGACATCGGCGGCATCGCGCACGTGCGTCTGACTGGTCGGCTCGGGAGAGTAGAGGTCGCTGAGACCGCGCACCTCCGCGTCGTCGTCGGAGAAGACTGTCGCGGCGGCGGGACGCGCTTCCGGTTTCGAGCGCGGCGCCGGCGGAGCGCTTGCTTTGGAATTGGATAGAAAGCGTAACATCATTGCGCCAGGTTCAATTGGATGGTCAGGTCTTCAGTTCCCACGTCAGGGTCGGTGTCGCCGCCACTCCAGGTCAGCTCTACAGAACTGGCGGCAATCTCGGTGATGACAAACCCCTCGATACGATCGCCCTGCCGGAGAATCCGGTCGTTGATCATGCAGGCGTTCCCCTCGTCGGAGCGCATCACGCTGAGCAATGCCAGACCCTGGGCCTTCTTCTTGATCATCTCGCGGCGAATCAGTGCGGCTTTCGCCCGATCGTCCTGCACCGGAATCGCCTCGTTCTTGACCACCCCCATGAGTTGCTCGACCTCGAAGGGGTTCTTCGCGAGCTCGGTCACACCGATCTGAAAAACGTCGGAGAACTCATAGAACTTGCTGACGATCTCGTCCATCCGGCTGACCATCTCCGTGCTGACCCCCGTCAACCGGCTGATGGCCGCTTCGATTTTGGTCTCCTCGTCTTTGCCGGGCTGCGCCGAAGCCGATTGCGGCTGGCTCTTGCGAATCATGTATCCCAGGCACGCCAAGCCGACGGCGACCAGAACCCCCACGACGATGGTGCTCCTGCGAAGGTTCTTGCTGTTGGCCGCAACGGTCAGATAGTCCTGGGGCTCCGCCTTGCCCGGAGCGTTCGCCTCGCGCTGACCCGAACCGCCGGACTCGTTTCCCGGCATCTCTCCGGGGCTCTGTTCACGCAGAAAAGACAACATAGTCCAACTCCATCAATCCCCGATCTCGACTGCACCGGCGCGTGCACGTCCTCGAACGCACACCCGCGTCACGCCGTCTTGTTCTGAAAGAAAATGCTCAGAATGAATTCGGCGCTGATTTCACCGTCCCCGTCCTGATTCTTCTGTAGATTGAGCTCCCGAAGCTTCATGATGCGCGGCAGCTTCTCAATCTCCAACAGGAACGAGTAGAACGCATTGAAGTTGCCCACCAGCTTCATGGTCAGAGGCTGCTCCACATATCCGTTGTTGTCCTTGCGAACCAGGGTGCGGATGGTCTTGGGCTGCAGCCCCTGCTTCTGCGCGATCACCGTGACCTGCTCAAGAACTTTGTGGATTTCGCTGGTCGGAGGCAGCTTGCTCTCGAAGAAACGAATCGCCTCTTCCAATTGGCCCAACTGCTTGTTGAGGTCCTCCGCCTTGGCGGTGGCTTCCTCGAACTCGGCAAGTTTGGCTCGCTTGCCGTCGACGCGCTGCCGCGCCACGGCCAGATGCTGATTGGCCGGCTTGATCATGAACTGATAGCCTGCTGCCGCCACACCGAGCAACAGCACGAAAAAGATGGCCTTTCTGAAGCCGCTGGTCATAGTCTTACTCCTGCCCCCGAGGGAGGGGAGACGCCCGGCCCTTCGGGTTCATGAACCCCATCCCAATTAGAATTGATACACGGAGTGTTCGGCTCGGGCCCGAATCTCGTCCACATCCTCCTTGGTCAAATGCACTTCCTGGGCGAGCATGGCCTTGAGCTTGAAGTGCCGGAACGATGTGCCTTCCACCATCTTCTCCGCCGATTCCACCAGAGCCACATTCTCCAAGAGAACGGAGTTGCCCAGGCGTCGAATGTACTCGGCCACCTGGATATCGCTGGGCGCCATGCCTTCGATATCCATGTGCGTGGTCAGTTTCTGTTCGGCCGAGAGTCTGGCGGTGGTGGCTTCGTCCCCCTTCTTGGCCTGTGCCGCCTCATATTTGTTCGGGGAGGACTTGCTGCCGCGAGGGTTCTCCTTCGCCGGCTCCGCCTGACGCACGTCGAGCTTGACCAGGCAGACACCAACCGGCAGGGTATTCGTCAAGGAAGCCAGAAGGACGCTTCGCGGCACCGGCTCAATCAGTTCAGCCGTCGTCAGCGCCGTCTTCATCATCTCCTTGCGTTTGGTCTGCAGTTCTTCGAACTTCTTGATCGATTCCTGCATGCGCGCCATCTTGGCATTCACCAGCGCTTCCTCGGTGCCGCAGACCCGCTGCCGGATTTTGATCGCGACAAAAGAGCCGCCGAGGGCCGCCATCACCACAGAAAACAGAACGAGGCACATCAGGTTTGCCCTGCGTGACTCGCTGCTCTGCACATAATCATCCGGTACGAAGTTTATGTTCGGCATTGTTTCTATCCACCTCCGTCTGCGGAGTCCTCAATGGTTGTCAAACCCCGTTCAGGACAGACTCAGGCCAAACGCCAGGGCCCAACTGACCTTGTCGCTTCGACGGTCCAAGCCGAATCGCTCGGGGTCGCTTACGGTAGTCGCCGCCATGCAGTCGCCCATCTGCGCCTGGACCTCCAGTTGCCGGGCAATCGTGCGATAGACATCCGGTTCCACCGCCAGCCCCGACAGGAAGATCAGACGCTCGATCTGCACATTCTTGTAGGTTGCCAGGAACTGCCGGCGACCGGCGGTCAGTTCCATCACCAACCGGCCGACCATCGGCTCATCCTTGAGCACCTTGGCTCCGATCGGAATCGAACAGGCATACAGGGGATTCTTGTGCCGGCTGATCACCATGTTCGTACAGTCGGGCTGAATGTCCAGCAACATGACGATGGCATCCAGATCGGTCTTGCGTCGACCGAAGAAATGGGCGTAACATGTCGCCAAGGCCACCGGCCAGACACCGATGGAGTGGAGGACCAGACCGGCCCGCTCATAGATGGCCAGGTGCCGATCGATCACGGTCCGCTCCGTCGCCAACACCATGATATTGTCCTGCTCGGTGGGAATGTACTTGATCAGGGTGTTCTTCTGAATCGGTTCGAACGGCAGCTTCTGCTTGATCTTGGCGAAGATCGCATCTTCGATCTTGCCGTCGAACTTCTTGGGCCAACGAAGGTGATCCACGAAGACCTCGTGGGCCGGGAGGGCCGCCACCACTTCCTTGCCCTTGAAATGTCCGTTCGCGGTCGCCTCGCGCATGACCTCGATGGCCCACCGCTGCCAGCGGGCCGTCCCCGCAACAATCTCTGCCGGGCGATTGACGTACTGACCGGCCAGCAGGACCGCTTCCTCGGTCCCGTTCGTCAGTTGTGCGAGCTTGAGGCAATCATCGCCCAAGTCGACCCCAATAAGATGCGAGCGTTTTTTCGTGAGTCCAAACATACCAGTGTGGCCTACCTCAATATGGGTTGATGGTGCCTGGTCTTATCCCGACTGCCGGCATGCGTTTCAGACTGGCCTTTCATAAACCCCCTCTTTCCCTTTCTCAGGCGCAACGTTGGTCCTGGGACTCGTTCTTTCGGCAGTGCTATTTCGACCATCCGTGCCGCGCCACTTAAAATATATCAACCGAACACGGGCGGACAAAAAGGCGGCACAGGAGATTGGGCCAGGGGGCGGTCTGGCGATCTTCCGGCCGTCGGCGGACTTCCGATAACACCTGCGTGCCTGCAGCAGCGCGGACAGGCACCGTGCGCCAATCCGCTTGGGGCATAACGGAGACAGGACCACCGGAACAGACGTGCCTTTCGACAACCGGTGGCGAACGATGAATCACCTCAAAGTGTATCGGACCCGTCACAGGACGGGCGGAACGGCGTCATTCCGCTTTGAGACGCCGTGTCATGAGGTCCTCGATGGCGGACCGCACCGGTTTGTTCTCGAAGAGAACCTCGAAGACCGCCTTGGTAATGGGCATTTCCACGTTATACAGGGACGCCAAGGATGCGACCGACTTGCACGTCGCGATGCCTTCCACCACGGAGTCGGTGGCGCCCTGGGCCTGGGCCAGGGTCTGCCCCCGGCCGATTCGCTCGCCAAAGGAACGGTTGCGGCCGGAGGGCGAAATGCACGTGGTCACCAGATCGCCCAAGCCCGTCAGACCGGCGAACGTCTGCTCCGTGGCGCCCATGGCCAGTCCCAGCCGGCTGATCTCCGCCAGCCCGCGCGCCAGCAGGGCCGCCTTGGCGTTGTCGCCGGCGCGAACGCCATCGATAATCCCCGCCGCGATGGCAATCACATTTTTCATCGCGCCGGCCAGTTCGACACCGACAACGTCCGGATTTGTGTACACGCGAAGCCACGGACAGGTGAACGTCTGCTGAATGCGGACGGCGAGCGTCTTGTCCGCGGAAGCCGCGCACGCAGTGGCAGGCAACTTCCGCGCCAGCTCGTCGGCGATGGTCGGACCGCTCAGAACCGCGGTGGGCACCTCCCCGCCCAGTACGTCCGCGAGAATCTGTGTGGGGCGCAGCAACGTGCCGTTCTCGATTCCTTTAGCCACCGAGACGATCGGCACACCGGAAGGGACATGGGCCTTCAGCCGGGTCCAGACACCGCGCATGTACTGACACGGAACGGCCGAGATGATCAAGTCGGAACCGGCCATCGCACGATCGTCCTTCGACTCGAAGACAAGCGAGGCCGGAAGCCTGTAGCCCGGCAGGAACCGGGTGTTCTCGCGCTGACGCTCGATCTCGGCAAGCTGCACGGCATCATAGCCCCACATCCGCACCGCAATGGCCTTCTCGCACAGGAGCATGGCCAAGACAGTTCCCATGCCGCCGTCGCCGATGATCGAGACGTTTCTGAATCCTCCCTCTGGCATCGCAAAGCCCCCTTCATCAGGATGGTGACCGATTCATTCGCGATGCATTAGAACCCCGAACGCCGCGTCTGTCAATTCCAGCGCGCTCACAGCAGAATAGCGAACACGGAGATTCTCCGTATCAGTCGGAGAGCTGTGTGTCACTCGCGATACTTCCACGTGAAATTGCAGACGTCGTCGGCAGTACCATACAGCCCATCGTACCCGGCGCTGAGGAGGATGAAGGAATCCGGCCGGCAGGGTCGGCTCTGCCCGGGGCTCTTGTCGCTCCTGGTGTTCCGGTAGAACCGCCTGGGATCGGACAGCGGATGCACAGCATTCGGCTCGCCCGGCACGCCCAGGCCGACGAGCATATGATTGTCCCGATAGTCGTAGATATTGGCCGGATTGTCGGGATCATTCACATCGTGGGCCGTTCCTTCGGGCCGAGCTCGATAGTAGAGAATGGGCATCCCGGTCTTCTTGCCGCTCGGACGCTTCTGTATACGGGTATCACAGAGAACGAGAAGACCCTCGTCGAACGGCCCTGTGTTGCCCTTCCCATAGACATCGACCAGCCGATAGGCATTGGCATTCTCACGCTGAAGATAAGGCCCCTTCCGAGCCATCAGGTTGTCCGTATCCGGGTTCCCGGGATAGAGTCGTGCCGCGCCGTCAGGGTCAAGACCATCGGCCCGAAAGACCGACCTGGAATGGAAACCGATCAGGTCTTTGCCCATCACCGCCTCGGCCAGCTTCATCGCTCCGCAGTAGGGCGCACCGGTCGGGTCATTCGCATCCGAAGGCGGAAAACCCTGGGACTCGTTCGAGAAAAGCTCCAGCGCCGCTTCTATCGAACGCAACTGTGTTAGCTGACGGATATCAGGCCAGCCATGGCAAACCTGCCGGTGAGCGATGATCCACAGCATAGCCACGAAGGCGAGCACCACGACCAGTATGAACAATCCCGTGTGATTCCGCATCGCATGGTCCTTTCCCAATCGGTCGTTCGCACGCAGACAGTCATACCTTCCGCAGACGACGCCGTCAAGTGGAAACAACGCGGGCAAAAACGGAGGGCTGCAATCTCAGCGTTTGACGATGTCGAGACCATCAGGTCTGAGACGCTGGAGTTCAGGCAACTGGTTTCGCCCCATGCGGACTTCGATGATCACGGAGTCCTCGCCGTACTGTTCATCGAGGATCTGTCCGTGCCTGCGGAGAAAGCTATGGATCTTGCCGTCGGCCGGCCGGCTGCGGACGCGCAGCACGACATCTCCGCCGCGGTAAAACTCCATGACCTTGCGCGCCAGCGCATCGAGTCCTCGTCCGCCCCGCGCGGAAATCGACACGGCATCCGGATAGACGGTCTCGAGCGTCTCCAGCGAGCCGATATCTTTGATGGCATCGATCTTGTTGAGCACCGGCAGCGTAGGTTTGTCGGCGCAGCCGATCTCGTCCAGCACCGCGTGGACCGATTCCATCTGCCCCAAGACGTCCTCGTTGGATACGTCGATCACATGAAGGAGCAAGTCGGCGTTGACCGCCTCCTCCAGCGTCGCCTTGAACGAGGCCACGAGTTGATGCGGCAGCTTCCGGACGAAGCCCACCGTGTCGCTGAGCAGGACTTCCACTCCCTTGGCGGGCGACCACTTCCGCGTGCGCGTGTCCAGCGTCGCGAACAGACGATCCTCGACGAACGCGCCCGCATCGGTCAGCGCGTTGAGCAGCGTGCTCTTGCCCGCGTTGGTGTACCCGACCAGGCAGATTTTGAAGAGGCCATGCCGACCTTCGATTTCGCGCAGCCTGCGATTGTCGATCTCCTCCAGTTCCCTCTTCAGTTCGCTGATCCGCTTGCTGACCAGACGGCGGTCGATCTCCAACTGCTGCTCGCCGGGACCGCGCGTACCAATGCCGCCGACGGCGCCGGCCGCCGTCGCACCCCCGGCGCCCGCGACCGTATCGAGGTGCGACCACATCTGCGTCAGCCTCGGGTACGTGTACTCCAACTGGGCCAGTTCCACCTGGAGCTTCGCCTGTTTGGTCCTGGCCCGCGTGGCGAAGATGTCAAGAATCAGCTCGCTGCGGTCCAGCACCTTGGTCTCGGTGATCTTCTCCAGCTCGCGGATCTGGGCCGGCGACAGGTCGTTGTCGAAGATAATCACATCAGCCTTGAACCGTCGGACCCGCTGGGCAAGCTGAAGGGCCTTGCCCTTGCCGATGTAGGTGGCGGGGTTGATCGTACGGATTCGCTGCTGAAAGCGATCCGCAACGACCGCTCCGGCACTTTCAGCCAGGGCGGTCAGTTCGGCCAGGTCATCCGATCCGTTCGACCTGGCCAGGTTGGCAGCCACCAGAATAGCACGTTCTTTCCTGACTCTCAGCGTCTGGCGCAACTTTTCCAAGGATAGGCATACCTCCCAAGAATAGTCGCACAATACCACGTCCGGGGCGTTTTTTCAAGCCCGGCAGAGGCCCTCAGAGGCGGATACTACGTCCGCGGCGTGTCCGCGCAGGTCCACGGCGGGCCCATAATGTGCCGAAAAAACGGTCCGGCTCCGGATTTTTGCCTTGCAAATACATACCCGAGCGATTAGCCTGTGGCGTTTATGGGTTACGTCGCCATCGGGAGTATAGGCTCCTGTAAGTGTGGATCTGTGGCTGGATAACCGTTTTTAAGGAGTCCGCTGAGTGTTGAAAGTCAAGGTGCGTACAGGCGAGTCGGTGCAGCAGATGATCAGGCGTTTCAAGAAGCTCTGCGAGAAGGAAGGCTTGATTCGTGACATGAAACGCAACGCGTATTACGAGAAGCCCTCCGAGCGCGAACGCCGGCGCATGCGAAAAGCCCAACGGGCGGCGAGACGCTGACCTCACCGCGTCTTCGCTATCTCCTTCCCAAAGTCGATCCGAGCAGATACGAGTTCCACCTCGCTCTGCTCGGTTTCTGTTTGTTCCGATGGCAGGCCCGGTTCCCGCTGTGTGTCTGCGCCGCCGCCACTGGCACGGTTTCTACTCAACCGCCTGTGGATGGCGGTCTGAGACCTCGCGGAGATCAGCGGCAGCGGCATTGGAGGCCACCTGTTCGACCGTCTTGCAGCCCGGTATGACACACGTAACCGCCGGATGTTGCAGGCACCATGCCAAGGCCCACTGCGCCATGGGAACACCCTCGGGAACCTCCTTGCGAATCTCGTCCACCTCCTCAGCCATCCGGCGCCGCTGCTCATCACTCTGCCAGACGGCCCGGACGTCCGTCCGGTCGAATCGGGCGTCCTTGCCGTACTTGCCGCTGAGAAAGCCGCTGGCCAGCGGAACACGAGCGAGCACGCCGAGCCCCTGCGCCATCGCCGCATCCAGAAACTGCCCTTCCGCCTTCCGTTGAAGTCGATTGTAGACGATCTGGATCGCGCCCGCCCCCGCATCGGAGGCACGGTCCACCTGATGTGTCCCCTGGTAGCTGCTGCTGATCGATATACCGAGGTGTCTCACGACGCCCGATTCAACCTGCTTTCGCAGCATCTCCCACAATCCCGGCGTGTCGAACATCGCATCGGTCCCGCTGTGAAACTGGTACAGGTCCACATAGTCTGTCTGTAGCGCCTTCAACGAGGCTTCCAGTTGCTCTCGAACCAGCGCCGGCTCATAGACATCGTCCCGCTCGAACCGCCGCTTGAACCGGTGGCCGAACTTCGTCGCCACGATCCACCGGTCACGCCGGCCCTTGATCGCCTGCCCGACGAGCCTCTCGGAGAGGTGGTCGCCGTAGCACTCGGCGGTGTCGATCAGGTTGATGCCCATCTCGGCGGCTTTATCCACCATCGCGTCGACCTCCGCCTGCTCGAAGGTCTTGCCCCACGTGCCGCCAAGCTGCCAAGTCCCCAGCCCGACGACTGATACCCTCAGCCCTGTCTTGCCCAACCGGCGGTACTTCATACCGTACCATCCCTTCCGTAGACCACTCAGACAAGCTGGGCGGCAAAACCGCATAGCTGACAGAAATCTTTCACCTGCCGGCCATAGTCACCGTAGAAGAAGACCTGATGGAAGCCGGGGAAGCTGAGCACCGGATGGCTGCCGTCGAACTTGACCTTGACCGAGACGACGCAGCCACCGCTGGGAGGCACCTCCATGTTGTCCGTCACGGTGCCGACCGAGACCAGCACGGTCGAGGGCTTGTCCTGGCTGCCGGGCAGCAGATCGATGCTCGTGACACGCTGCCCTTTGCGCCAGAGCGTTCGCGGGACCGCATCACGGTTGCCATGATGATGCCTGATATCGAACGGCTCCGGTCGCTGATCGAAGCCGTTCAGCCGGGTCGGGCATGAGCAGTGCGCGCCGATCACCGTGTCGTCCATCGTATCGGCCACCGGGTCCTGCTGGAATCCCGGGCGGTCGAACAGGTACTGAACCATCACATGCGACGCCACCGCGCCGAGGTCGGCCTCGCAGGCGGCGGGAATACGATCATCGTTCATCCTCGACCAGGCGATGCAGGGCAGGCTGACCTCGATGTTGCCAAGGGCCCCAAGGCAGTCCATCGTGATGGCGTCGGCGCCCTCTCGTTCGAGAATCCGGCCTGCGACGCAGTAGCTCTTGAGCCCATTGACCACATCCTGCCGCGTCGCATCGATCCGGCGGCGGGCTCGGCGCATGTACTCATCGGCCATGGCCAGGATCGCTTCGCTGTCCGGCGTGCGACGGTACTCTTCGATGAAGGAGGAGGCCGGGATGTGACGCAACAAGATGCCGGTATCGGCCAGCGGCGCATCGAAACGCCGATCGCCCTTGATGACCACGCAGCGGGTCTGCGCCATCTTCGCCCTGGCGCAGAGCATCTTCATGCCGTAGGCGGGCTGGCTGAAATCGTTCGTCGCGTAGACCACACAGCCCGGCTTGTCGGCCACGCTGACGGTGTTCGTGGTAAACGACGTTCCCAGCGGAGAGAAGATGATCGAAGGGACGGGACCGGCGGCGACCTTCTGGGCCGTCGGCCAGGCATGCTGCTGTCGGTCCATCATCACAAGCATCAGGCCATCAACTTTGGCGGCCTCGGCCTCGGCGATCCAGGCTTGCCCCTCTTCGAGGCTGTAGATCGGCTCGGGCCGCAGTTCGAGCCTGGCGCGGAGATTCGCAGCGGTCTTGACCAGTTCGTCCGTGTACATCCGACGCGCTGCCTCGCCGTCATAGACGGCGCCGGGCCAGAGCATGCCATAATCCTCCTTGCGCCGGACGAACGCCGCCCGGATCGCCGGCACGTACCTGGAGGCCGGCCCGCATTGGCGGATCGGTTCCATCACCGTCTTCTTCGAGCCCGGCGATAAACAGCCGGCCAGCACCGACGAACCCGCCAGCAGGACCGTTGAACCTTTGAGAAAATCCCGCCGCGAAACCGAATGGTACGCCCCGCAATGCAGAGGACATCTTCCCGTACCCATGACAGCCTCCCAGATTCCAGATTAGAGATCGCACCGTGCGCTGCGCGCATCCGCCGAACATTCCTGTAACTCAAGTTGACTGACTCTCTGGGCTGATCTTGTACATGGGGACGAAAATGGACTCAACAAGAAACGGCAATCTCTTCGATGGAGGGGTTAGGAAGACCACAAACCTCCAGGTCCAGGAGATTGCCGCTGCGTTTGAGATCATCCAGTCCCCCGAATATGAGCCGAGTCCCGATCCCTGCCCGGAACGGGTGGTCGCGTCCGCCCTGGCTCGATACTCGGGTCTGAATGGAGGAGGGAGAATGTGCCCCGACAGCCGACGGACGCAGGATACCACACCAGAAGAGACGAATCGGCCCAGGACGGCCTTGTCAGGATGCGTCGGTCCACCAGGACGTGGGCCCATGGCCCCTTTGCGGGGGCCATGGGAGACCGGAGAGGCCGGGATTCGAACCCGGGGTAGGGGTTTACCCCCTACAACGGTTTAGCAAACCGTCGCCTTAAGCCGCTCGGCCACCTCTCCAAACCATCACATGTTTCAGTGTACTCGTCCTGCCAGCCCCCTGCAAGCAGATAAATGGCGGTTTTGAGATTTTGCCCGGGGAGCAGAAACCAGACAGCCTGATCCCCCGCCAAAGAATTACGTGTTTACCACAATTGACCGCACAACCGCCCCTCCAGCTATGGTGCCCTTCATGGATTCGGAGACCTGTGACCCGTCGCCTCCAGGCTTGTACTCAAAGGCGGAGTGAGGGTCGGGCGGATGCTGCCAGTCCGCAATGGGTTGTGCAGCGTGTTCCCGATACGCCGCTCGGCGTTGTGGGAACGCGCCCTCTGGCCCTGACAGGTTATGGATCGTCGGCAACAGAGGCTCTGAGAGCCGTTTCATCTTTGGGGTTGTGGGGCTGTCTCCCCGCAGCCCTTTTTTTGCGGTTCCCGTGCATTCGTCCCCGTCCCCCGCATGACATTCACTCCGGACGGGTGGAAATACGTAGTTGCCACAATTGACAACGAGACGGTGTCACTCGACAATAGTCCGTAATCTGCGGGTGCAAACCGACTCTTTTTGAGCAGTTTTCAATGGACTGAAATCGAGGCACTTCGCAGGGGGGAGACAAGGGTGATGAAGAGAAGTGCTTTACCATCCTTCCGTCTCCCTTTTTGTTGGTCAGGAAGGACTCGGTTGGCTGCTCTTGTCTCAATGCAGCATCCCTGAAGGATTCGGTGCGTGGACGCGGGACATACGTGGGACGAGATGAGGGGATGTCAGAGCACACGTCGGGCGCGCAGCCACGCCACTGACACCAGTCCGATGGAGACCAGCGTCAGCGTCCCTGAGACAGGGATTACGCGAGGCCCGGCCGTCATGATATGATAGATGCTGGTGTTGTCCATTACACCAGCGACCCACTCGCTGTTGGTGCCCCATGCATAGATCGGAACGTTCGCACCGGTATGTCCTGTGTCCGTCCAGACCACCTCCGGATACCGGCCGATTCCCCTGTCGGCCAAGACCATCAGCCCGCCCGTCTCGTGGTCAGCCGTTACGAGAATCAGCGTGTCCAATTGCATTGCACGGCTTGCCCAATCCACCGCCGTCCGAACGGCTCGCGAGAACTCCAGCGTCTCACCGATAGTCTTTTCGAGATCATGGGCATGGGCGGCATGATCGATTCGCCCGCCTTCAACCATGAGGAAGAACCCGTGCGGATCGTTGTCCAAAATGCTCAGGGCAACCGCGGTCATCTCTGACAGATGCGGCTCCCTCGAGGCCGGGCCTCGGTCAGATTCGTACGTCATGTGGCCGACGGCAAACTGACCCGAGACGAAGTCGGCATTCTCGGTGTCCAACGCCTGGAGCTGTGCCGCATCTTTCACAACACTGTAACCTGCTGCGGCTGCGTCCGACTCGGACAGATACAGAGCGCCCCCGAAAAGGACGTTCGGACGGGTCTGTCTCAAATAGTCTTGCGCGATCTGGTTGTAGTTCGCCCTGGATGTCTCATGTGCCCCGAACGCCGCCGGCGTCGCATGGCTGATGTATGTGGTCGTGACCAGGCCCGTGGCCTTGCCCGCGGTGGCGGCCTGTTCGAGAACGGTCTGTAGTTCACGCCCATCGCCTGGGCGGGCGACGCTGATCACCCCATTGTTGACCTTGTGGCCGGTTGCCATCGCGGTCGCTGCCGCCGCCGAATCGGTTATTGATGAGTCGGCCGAGAATGTGGTGACCTGAGCCTGACGGGGAAAGGTCTCGAACGAAAGCATGCCCGATGCCCCGTTGGCGTAAAGGCCTGCGGCCGCAACCTGGCCATAGCCCATGCCATCCCCGATGAACAGAATGACGTTGGTGGGCATGGCGTTCCCAAGCCGCGCGCACAGCGAGCCCACGACGAGGGTCCACCAAGCAAGATGCGGAATACGTGATCCATCCTTGGACATCTTCACCCCCTGGGATACCGGTGTCAGCACTGCGCCTGAGAGGACTCGAACCTCTGACCTTCGGTTCCGTAGACCGACGCTCTATCCAATTGAGCTACAGGCGCTTCGCATCTTAAGCAGTGGCACTATAGCGTCTTGCGAGCGGCGCTGTCAAGGCTCTGGCGGAAAAATCGGGGAAAACACTGCCCCCGGTGTCAGCAGCGTTCCAGTCGGTCTCGCTGACGCTTGGTGCGGTACCAGGTGATCGTCTCCTTGAGACCAATGTCCAGTGGTGTCCTGGCCTCGAAGCCGAAGTACTCCCTGGCCCTGGTTATATCCAGACACCGCCTGGGCTGGCCGTCCGGTTTGGATGGGTCCCAACGAATCTCGCCCTGGAAGCCCGTCAGCTCGGCGATCCTGGCGGCAAGGTCCTTGATCGTGATCTCGGATCCGGCGCCAATATTGACCGGCTCCGGCCCGTCGTAATGCTCGGTCGCCAGGAGAATGCCCTCGGCCGCGTCGGCGGCGTAGAGGAACTCCCGCGAGGCCGTGCCCGTTCCCCAGCAGGTGATTTGATCGGCGCCGGCTTCGATGGCATCGACGCACTTCTTGATCAACGCGGGAACGACGTGGCTGCTAGCCGGATCGAAGTTGTCTCCCGGCCCATACAGATTCACCGGCAACAGGAAGATCGAGTGGAAGCCATACTGCTGCCGATACGCCTGTGACTGCACCAGCAGCATCTTCTTCGCCAAGCCGTACGGCGCGTTGGTCTCCTCCGGATAGCCCGACCACAGGTCCTCCTCCCTGAACGGCACCGGGGCGAATTTCGGATAGGCGCAGACGGTCCCGATGGCGACGAATTTCTCTATGCCATGCAGGCGGGCCTGCTCCATGAGCTGTACCCCCATCATCAGGTTCCGGTAGAAGAACTCGCCGGGCCGGTCCCGGTTGGCTCCAATTCCACCCACCACGGCCGCCAGATGGATCACGACGTCGGGACGCATCGTTTCGTACATCCGAACGATGTCTTCCTGGCGGACGAGATCGTATTGCTCGATCCGCGGAACCTCGATCCGCCGGCAACCACGCCGCTGGAGCCCTTCCGTCACGTACCTGCCGAGAAAACCGGCGCCGCCGGTGACGACCACACGTCGCTGTGCAAAGTAATCGCTCATGCCTGCAAAGACTCCCTGCCGTCGTTGACGCACCTTCCCATAGCCTGTTCGCGTCGGGCCAGTTCCATATCGGCATCAACCATCATGCGGGCCAGCTCGCGCAGGCCGACGCGGGGCTCCCAGTTCAGCCGCTTCCTGGCCTTGCTGGCATCGCCCTGCAACAGATCGACTTCGCTGGGCCGGAAGTACCGCGGGTCAATCTGCACGTAGGGATGCCAGTCGAGATCGAGATAGCCGAAAACCTCATCCAGGAACTCCCGGACGGAATGTGTGTGTCCCGTGGCGATAACGTAGTCATCCGGCTGGTCCTGCTGAAGCATCAACCACATCGCTTTGACATAATCGCCGGCGAAGCCCCAGTCCCGTTTGGCGTCGAGATTCCCCAGATAGAGCTTCTGCTGCAGACCGCATTTGATGCGTGTGGCGGCACGCGTGATCTTGCGGGTCACGAACGTCTCGCCTCGCCGAGGCGATTCATGGTTGAAAAGGATCCCGTTGCAGGCGAACAGACCGTAGGCCTCACGGTAGTTGACGGTCTGCCAGAAGCCGTACACCTTGGCGCAGGCATATGGACTTCGCGGATAGAACGGCGTCTTCTCCGTTTGCGGTGTCTCGACCACCCGGCCGTACATCTCGCTGCTGGAGGCCTGGTAGAACCGCACGGGCAGACCACACGATCGGATGGCCTCCAGAAGCCGCAACGTGCCCAAACCGACGACGTTCACGCTGTAAATCGGTTGGTCGAAGCTGACGCGAACGTGGCTCTGCGCCGCGAGGTTGTACACTTCGTCCGGCTTGATCTCTCCAATCAGCGCGGCCAGGTTGCTCCCGTCGGTCATGTCGCCGTACACCAGCCGCAGCCGAGGCTGCTCGTGCGGGTCCTGGTACAGGTGGTCGATCCGCCCGGTGTTGAACGAGGAGCTTCGGCGAATCAGACCCCAGATTTCATACCCTTTGGCCAACAGGAATTCCACCAGGTAGGACCCATCCTGGCCCGTGATCCCGGTAATGAACGCCTTGCGCATGCGTGCCTCCGTCAATCCCATCCCCCCGGATCGCGCCACGCCGCACCGTGTTCGCAACTGCACAAGTGTCCCGACACGCCAGAGACTAGCGCGCCGAGCCCCTTCTGTCAACCGTCGCAAGCGGACAGCGGCGCCCTCGCGCATGCCCACTTTGCGATGCCAGAGGAATCTGTTCCTCACCATCATGTCGCAAGTCTTTATTTCATAACAGCTTCCATTGGGTCCGAAAAAATTACATCGGATTTACCAAAATCGCGTTACGCACAGTGCCCGATGCGGCACTTATGGGTGAACACAACGGAAAACACGCTGCTGGTTGGAATAAGGAGGTGGCAAAAAATGGCAGGCGTCAGAACACAGAGAATCGACTTCTCGGGATGCGGTTTCGACAGAAGTGGCATTGCCGCACAACGTCGAGGTCGGCTCTCCGGTCGTCCTGCTCCCATCGGACCCAGAAAGGCTCTCACAGCCTCTAACTTTAACCCAGGTGAACCCAGGTCAGGTCGAAAGCAACAAGCCACACCATACCCGCTATCGCTCCTCTTACGGTAGCAGCTCTCTATCACCTGCCTCCACCAATCAAGCCCCGTCTCGCACGGGACGGGGCTTGATCCTGGTGGTCCGGCCCGTCGCTTCTTGCACCATCGTCCTCGTCTCGTCATGTCTGTCTCTTTTCTCATTGCCTGCGCGCGGACGCACCCTACAATATCCATCGTGTACCGGCCTGGTGCTTTTTGTGAAAGGAATGGACATGAGATCGCTGACCCTGGGTACTCTGGCTGTCACGCTGGTGATGCTGTGCGGCTGCGGTGGAGTCTACTACAACACGATGGAGAAGCTCGGCTACGCCAAACGAGATATGCTGATCGATCGCGTTCAGGAGGCGCGGGACGCACAGGAAGAGGCCAAACAGCAGTTCCAGTCCGCTCTCGAACAATTCACCGCCGTGACCAATTTTCAGGGCGGTGACCTCGAGAAGATGTACAACAAGCTCAAGGGCGAGTTGGATCGCAGCGAATCCAAGGCGCAGGCCGTCACGAAGCGAATCAACGATGTCGAGAGTGTCGGCGAGGCCTTGTTCAAGGAATGGGAATCCGAACTCGACCAGTACTCCAGCCCCGACCTGCGGCGTCTGAGCGAGGACAAACTCCGTCAGACGCGGCTGCGTTATGCACGCGTGGTGGCGGCTATGCGCAGCGCCGAGATGAAGATCGACCCGGTCCTTACGGCATTCCGCGACCAGGTCCTGTTTCTCAAGCACAACCTCAATGCGCAGGCGCTGGCGTCGCTCCAGAACGAGCTGGTTTCCGTCGAAACAAACGTCGCCGGACTCATCCGGGAGATGGAGGCATCCATCGCCGAGGCCAATGCCTTCATCGAGGCGATGAACCGCGACGAGAAATAGACCCGGAATCGCTTCGGCAAACACCAATCTCAGTCAACGTGGCCTTCTCCACGCGACGGGTCGGGCTCAGTTGGCCGCCTGCGTTTCCACATCGATCTCGATGGTGATCTGCGGCGGGATCTCCAGGCAGACCGCCAGGCCCTGACCTGGAGCCGCCACGAAGTTGTTGACCACGTATTCAAACGGATACGCCGTCTCAGAGGCAGGCACCTTCGCCTGTATCAAACGGACCGCGTGGGGCGGGACGGTCACGGACTTCGGCCCGAACTTCCCGCTCCGCTCCATCTCGAGAGGAACATCCGCGTCGTTCCGCAGCGCAAAACGCAGGTTGCCGTCCTCGCTGTACTCGATATCCGTGATGGCTGTCGCGGCGTGGAAGATCGCCCGGAGATACTCCGGCCTGCCGATCAATTGGTTCTGATACCAGACCGTGGTGCGTCCGGCCACGAGGGCCTCCTTCAGCGCCGCCAGCGTCTTGTCCCGTGCGAACACCAGCGTCATCGAGCGATGCCTGTCCGGCGTTGTGCTTTCCAGCGTCGAGGGTGCATGGATGTCGGTGTTCCCCATGAACGTCAGGTTCTTTTCGAGCGCCCATCGGTGCACGTCGGGGTAGTAGTCGTCGCCGTTAACGACCTCGATCCCGCGCATGTATTTCTTCTCATAGAGCGTCGTATGGATGTCGAACCAGCCTTTCTTGTCCGGAATCCAATCCGGATGATTCCACCAGATGAACGCCCCTTGCTTGTCGGCGGCCGCCATGCAATCCAGCAGGTCCTTCGTATCGAGCGGGGCGATATCCTCCAGGAAGATCGCATTGAAATGCCCGGGGGGTGTGTCTCGTGTGATCTCCGTACCGCGAACGAGCAGGATTCCGAGAGACTTGGCGCGAGGCAGCGCGATTTCGTAAGGCCGATTGTGGTTCGTCGGAATGTCGTTCTTGTGGGGCTGATACTCGATATGGTCCGTGATCGAGATCGCATCCAGACCCTCTCGCCATGCCTCCTCGACTCGAACCGTAGGCCAGACCGCACCATCGGAGAAGACGGTGTGCATATGCAAATCGCACTTCAACGTCCTGTACCCCATGATGTCCGGGAATTGAATCTCCTGGCGGGTCTGGGCCCACAACGCCGACGTCGTCAGCAGGATCACCAGCATCCCCACTCTCAGCAGCCTCGATCGCGGAACGTGTCTCATCGAATACCCCTTTCCTTCCATCTGCACACAGCATGAAAACCGGTCGCCCACTGCCGACCTCGGTCGAACTGTCAGCATAGCAGTTGGGCTGCACCTTCGCAACCCCGGTCTTTGATCCCGCGGATTCCGGGGGTGCACTTGATGTTTGTAGGTAGACCTTTATGGGGGATTGCAGCCGACTTTGTCATTCCGACCGGAGCGCAGCGGAGTGGAGGAATCTGGCTGCGAACG
>DAOTJE010000052.1:0-22982 GCA_035448545.1 Sedimentisphaerales bacterium
GGACGAAGACTACCTCCTGAAGGTCCTCACAGCATGACTTTGCGATTGCCCTGCCAGCGAGGTGCCGGGCATGGCAGACTGTCTGGCCGACTGGGAGAATCTCCGCAAGTCCTTATCCCAAAAAGAGTAGAGACAGCCTTGCCAGCCGCGGGGAAACAGCGGCACATCGGACGGAATGCTCCGTCGGAATCCGGCGCTATCTGTAAGTGCGGCCGAGATACTCGACGACGGCACGTTTGACTTCGAGCGGGTCGATCAGGCCCATGTGGCGATAGATGATCTGGCCACCGGGCCTGACCAGCAGCGTGTAGGGAATCGCTCCGAGCCAGTCTTTGTCCACCGCCTCGATGAACGGATAGATGTCGTCGCTGGTGAAGTGGTAGTTCTTGAAGGACGCCTGCTTGTCCTTCAGGAAGGCGAGCACCTTGTCGTTGCGGCTGGCCGGATCGACGTTCACCGCCACCATCTCGAATTCGCGACCACGGTACATGCGATTCATCGTCACGAACTCGGGGAACTCGACCATGCAGGGGCCGCACGCGGTCGACCAGATGTTGATAACGCGCAGCTTGTCGGAGTCGTTCTTGACGAGCTTCCTGACGCCTTCGAGATCGATCTCCTCGATGCCCACCGGCTCCTTGGCCCAGGTCTCGAACGCCTGCCTGACGGAATCCCGCTTCGACGCCCACTTGATCGAGCAGCCCATGGTCTTGGTTGTCTCGACGGCGACGGGCCTGCCCGTCAGCACCGCTTCGATCGCGTCCCGCGTGTCGTGCGACGTGGCCTTGTTCGGATCCCTCTCGTTGTTGTCGACGCGCCCGGCGAACCGCAGCTTCCGCCCGCTGTCGAAGACGAACACGTGCGGCGTGGTCACCGGGCCATACGCCTTCGAGACCTTCTGGTCCAGTCCGTCATAGAGATAGGGGAAGTTGAACTGGGCGGCCTTGGCACGGATCTTCATATCTTCGAGCGAATCGCCCACGTCGGTATAGCCCAGCTCATCGAGCCGGACCGCCTCCGGGTCGTTCGGCGAGATCGCCACCAGCGCCACGCCCTTGTCCTTGTAGTCGGCCGCCAGCTTCTTGATCCGCCCCTCGTACGCCTGCGCCGTCGGGCAATGATTGCACGTGAATACGATCACGAGCACCTTGGCCTGGTCGTAATCGGAGAGCTTGTGGACCTTGCCGTCGACGCCGGGCAGAGCAAAGTCGGGCGCCCTGGCCCCGATCGCCAGCGTCTTGATCTCCTCCGCCCCCCACGCCGGAACAGCCATCAGCACGAGAATAGCAGCCAACACGATGAATCGGGAAATGACTCTGCACATCGGTCTTCTCCTGGCAAGCAAAAGCGAAAGCAGCTTTCCAAACCAACGTCGCCCCATTATACGCGTTTTCGCCCCGAGGGTTTGGAACTTCTTGCCTGCACGTAAAACGCGTCGATTGAGAACCCACCGTACCCGCCTTTGCCACTGCTCTTGTCCTTGTCGCCCCGAGCGAAACGAAGTGTAGTCGAGGGATGACAAGGTCATGGTTCAGCGGGTTCCCTCAGAAGAGCCTGGCACATTCGCCAACTTGCCCGCCGCATTCTCGCCGTCGGCCCATTTCAGTTGCGCCACTTCATCGGCTTTGACGTTCCTCGCTGGCTGCCTTGTTCATGCCTGATTCTCCGTAAGGATTTTGGCCAGGATGGTGACCAGGGTTTGGGGCTCGAAGTAGCCGGGGGGCAGGCGGAGGTAGACGGTTTTGGGGTCGGCGATGCGGACGGTGCCTTTGACGTTGGCGAACAGCGACGCGGCCCTGTTGCCTGGATCGCTCCGGAAGGAGAAGATCAGGTCACCCGCTTTGAGCGGGTTGGGCTGGGAGGCGACAATGCTGCGGATGTCCCACCGGGCCGCCGCGATGCGCAGCTCGGCCAGATCGAGCAGGCCCTTCGTCTCGCCGGGGATCGGGCCATAGACGTCGGTCAGTTCCGCTTCGATCTGCGCCAGGTCGGCCGGCGTCCGCGCCACGGCGATCTTGCGGTAGACGTCCATGCGATGGCGGTCGATGGGGATGTAGTTCTTCGGGATGACCGCGGAGAAACCCAAGTCGATGTTGGCGGTCGGCAGAGGCTCGGTCTTTTCGTTCTTCAGTTCGCGGACGGCCTGCGCCAGCATGTCGCAGTACATCTGGTAGCCGACCATCTGGATGTGACCCGACTGCTCGGGGCCCAAGATGTTGCCGGCGCCGCGAATCTCCAGGTCGCGCAGCGCGATGCGAAAGCCCGCGCCGAGGTGCGAGTATTCCTCGATGGCTTTGAGCCGCTTGGCCGCGATCGGCGCGATGGGCCGGCTGTTCGGCAGCAGCATGTACGCGTAGGCACGGTGTTTGTATCGCCCCACCCGGCCGCGAAGCTGGTGCATCTCCGCCAGGCCGAACCGGTCGGCGTCGTTGATGAAGATCGTGTTGGCGTTAGGAATGTCCAGGCCCGACTCAATAATCGTCGTACAGACCAATACGTCGGTCCGACCCAGCACGAAGTGGACCATCGCATCTTCCAGCTCACGCTTGCTCATCTGCCCGTGCGCGATGCCGATCCGTGCCTCCGGGGCCAGCTTCTGAATCTCCATCGCCTTGGCCTGGATCGACTGCACGCGGTTGTGCAGGAAAAAAACCTGGCCCTGGCGGTTCAATTCGCGGTAGATCGCCCTGCGGATCAGCTCGGGGTTGTAGGCGACCACCTGCGTGACGATGCTGCGCCGGTCCAGCGGCGCCGTCGTCAGCGAGCTGATGTCGCGCAGGCCCAGCAGCGCCATGTGCAGGGTGCGCGGGATCGGCGTGGCAGTCATGGTCAGGATGTCCACGTTGACCCGCATCCGCTTGAGACGTTCCTTGTGCTCGACGCCGAAACGCTGCTCCTCGTCGATGATCAGCAGGCCCAGGTCTTTGAAGCCGACATCGCCGCTGAGCAGCCGGTGCGTGCCGATGAGAATATCCACCAGGCCCGCGCGGGCGCGGGCGACGATGTCCCTGGCTTGCTTGGGCGTCTTGAAGCGGTTGAGCACTTCGATGGTCACCGGAAAATCGGCGAATCGCTCGGCAAACGTCCGCGCATGCTGGACCGAGAGCACCGTCGTCGGCACGAGCACCGCTACCTGCTTGCCCGCCTCGACCGCCTTGAAGGCGGCCCGCATCGCCAGTTCGGTCTTGCCGTAGCCGACGTCGCCGCACAGCAGCCGGTCCATCGCCACCGGCTCCTGCATGTCCGCCTTGATCTCTCCGGCGGCGGTGATCTGGTCCGGCGTCTCCTGGTACGGGAACGACTCCTCGAACTCCATCTGCCAGCTCGAATCGGCACCGTAGGCGATGCCGCCCATGGCTTGACGCTTCGCCTGGATGTCGAGCAACTCCGCGGCCAGATCGCGAACGGACTGCGCGACCTTCTCCTTCTGCTTCTGCCACCGCTTGGAGCCGATCTTGCTGAGCGTCGGACGCCTGGGGCTGGTGCCGATGTACTTCTGCACCAGCGCGATGTTCGCGACCGCCACCTGGATCTTGACCTTGTCGGCGTACTCGATCGTCAGGTACTCCGCCTTGCCGGCCTTCTCATCGATGGTCTCGGTCCCGAGGTACTTGCCGATCCCGTAGGACGCGTGGACCACGATGTCGCCCGGCTGCAAATCGGCCAGCGTATCGACAGGCGCCGTCGCGCGGACGGGCCGCTGCCGGCGCCGCAGCGCATACTGCCCGAACAATTCGTGATGGCTGACGACGATCGTGTTGAGCGATTCGATGAAGAAGCCCTGGTGGACGTAGCCCAGCGGAAGCCGGAAGTTGCGGGGGACTTGCCCATCGATCTCTTTGATGATCTCGCTGACACGCTGCACCTCAGCGGGACTCTCGCAATAGAGCAGAACGCGGTTGCCTTCCTTGGACCTCTGGATCAGCTCTTCGAGCGCCGCCTTGTGTCCGGCCCAGAGCGAGGTCGCCTTGCGTTCGAACTGCTGGATGCTCTTGACGCCCAGCTTGAACGATTCATCGGGCGCGCCGCTCGCAAACCGGCAGACGTGCAACTGCGCCAGTCGCGACACGGACTGATGAATGTCCGTCCAACTGTAGAGGCGGCCGGAATCCTCGACGCGAGCCAGAAAGACCTTCGCGACTTCCTCGACATCCAGCGGCTCTTCCAAGACGACGATCGCATCCTCCGGCAGTGTGTTGGTGAACAGCTCCCGCTGATCGGACGCCGCACCGCACGCGGCGCCGACAATGCTCAGGCCGGCGATCTCGTGGGTGGAACGCTGCGTGTCCAGATCGATCCGTCGGATGCTCTCGACCGTGTCGCCGAAGAACTCGATGCGAATGGCCTGCGAACCGATGGCGGATGGTGGATTAAGGATTGCAGATTTGCCACTTTGGCGTGAATCCGCCCTCTGCAATCCGCCCTCTGCAATCCGTGAGATCAGGGGGGCGTAGATGTCGATAATGCCGCCGCGCCGGGCGAACTGCCCCGGCAGGTCCACCGCATCGACCCGCTCGAAGCTGTTGTTGACCAGCCATTCGACCACCTTCTCCGGATCGACGGTCGCGTTGGTCGCAAGGTGCAGCGAGCCGGCGGCAAGGGCCGCTGGCGGGGCTACCGGCTGGCACAGCGCCTGCACCGGCGCGACGATCACTACGTCGCTCGTCACTGGTCGCTTTCCTCGACTGGGCTCGGAACAGGCTTCGCTCGTGACCGATTCGTGCCCCTCGCGCGACGCGCGACGAGCGACGAGCGACGAAACGAGTGAAACGAGTCTGAGCCGCTCGGCGCGGGTCTCGTCCGTCGCATCGGCTAGCTCTTCCTCGCCTTCCCAGGCGGGCAGCAGTTCCACCCGTCCGGCCTCGAACGTCCGCAGGTCGTCCACCGCCCGGTCGGCGTCGTCGATGTGAGGACAGATATACAGAACCAGGCGTCCAACCGTCCTGGCGACATGAGCGGTCAGCAGGCGCGCAAACGATCCCCATGTCCCCTCGACTTTGACGGCCCCCCTCTCGGACGCCGCCAGCCGGGAGATCATCTGCGAAACCACCTTGTCCCGCGACAGATCCATGACAAAATCAAAAACCAAAGATCAAGAGTCAAAACTACAAATCAGAATACAAGAGGTATCGCCGGAGGCGATTCCACAACCTTGATCTTTGCCTTTTGATTTTTGATTTTGTTCGAATTTCGGTCCCCGTACTCGCCAGGTCAGCTTTCCTCGGCCTTGAGCTTCTTGGCGAGGTCTCGGGCGGCATTCGCCACGTTCTCGGCCGTGATGCCGAACTCCTTGAAGCAGACCTTGCCCGGTGCCGAGGCGCCAAAACCCGTCATACCGATGAAGACGCCGTCGTCACCCAGCCACTTGCGCCAGCCCATCTCGACGCCCGCCTCGACGGCCACGCGGACCTTGACGTCGCGTGGGATCACCGAGTTCTTGTATTTGTCGTCCTGCTTGTCGAAGAGCTTCCAGCACGGCATGCTGACGACCTGCGGGGAGAAGCCGTCAGACTCGAGCATCCTGGCCGCCTCCAGCGCGACGGCGACCTCCGAGCCGGTGGCGAGCAGGATCACATCGGGCTTGCCTCGGCTGGTGAGGATGTAGGCGCCGCGGCTGACGTTGGCGGCCGAGGCGTACTTGCTCTGGTCGATCACAGGAACGCCCTGGCGGGTCAGGAGCAGGGCGACCGGACCGTCGCGGTGCTCGAGGGCGTACTTCCACGCGTAGGCGGTCTCGTTGGCGTCGGCCGGCCGGAACACCAGCAGGTTGGGAATCGCCCGCAGCGCCGCGAAGTGCTCCACCGGCTGGTGCGTCGGTCCGTCCTCACCGATCCCGATGCTGTCGTGCGTCCAGACAAAGATCGTCGGATACTTCGACAGGGCCGCCACGCGGACGGCGCCGCGCATGTAGTCGCTGAAGACCATGAACGTGCCGCCGTAGGCCCGCAGCAGGCCGGAGAGGTTGATCCCGTTGAGGATCGCGCCCATCGCGTGCTCGCGGACTCCGTAGCGAATGTAGCGGCCGCCGGGCGCATCCTTCTGGAAGTCCTGCGCATCCTTGAACCGCGTGTTGTTCGAGGGCGTCAGGTCCGCCGACCCGCCCAGCACCAGCGGCATTTGCGGCATCAGGGCACTGAGCACCTGGCCTGACGCCTGGCGCGTCGCCAGCGGCTTGTCCACCGCGAACTTCGGCAGCAGCGAATCGATCTTCACCGGCAACTTACCGTCGGCGGCGTCGCGGAAGGCCTTTGCCAAGTCCGGGTGCTTCTTCGCATAGGACTCAAACAAGGCGATCCACTCGCTCTCGGCCTCCTTGCCTCGTTCGACCGCCTGTCGCATATGTGCCAGGACTTCGTCCGGCACATGGAACGTCTTGTCGGGATCCCAGCCAAACTCCTCCTTGACCAGGCGGACCTCCGCGTCGCCCAGCGGCGACCCGTGCGCCTCGGCGGTGTCCTGCATGTTCGGCGCGCCGTAGGCGATGTGTGTACGCAGCGCGATGATCGAAGGCCGCTCGACCTCGCTCTTGGCGTTGATCAGGGCCTTCTCGAATTTCTTCATGTCGTTGCCGTCGCCGCCAACCTTCTGCACGTACCAGCCGTAGGCCTCGTAGCGTTTGGCCCGGTCCTCGGTGAACGACAGCTCAGTGGGCCCATCGATGGAGATGTGGTTGTCGTCGTAAACCACGATGAGATTGCTCAGCCCGAGGTGTCCGGCCAGTGAGCTGGCCTCGCCGGAGACACCCTCCTGAAGGTCGCCGTCACCGGCAAAGACATAGACCTTGTAGTCCACGATCGGGAAACCCTCGCGGTTGAAGTAGTTCGCGAGGTACTTCTGGGCGATAGCCATACCCACGCCATTGGCGATGCCCTGTCCGAGCGGGCCGGTGGTCGCTTCGATGCCCAGCGACGGGTCGTACTCGGGGTGTCCCGGCGTCTTGCTGCCCCACTGCCGGAAGTTCTTCAGATCGTCCAGGCTCATGTCATAGCCCGTCAGGTACAGCAACGAGTAAAGCAGCATGCTGCCGTGCCCGCCGGAGAGAATGAAGCGGTCGCGGTTGTGCCAGAGCGGATTGGCCGGACTGTACTTCAGATGACGCGTCCAGAGCACGTAGGCCGCCGGCGCCATGCCCATCGGCATGCCCGGATGGCCCGAATTGGCCTTCTGAACCCCGTCGACCGCCAGCAGGCGGATCGTATTAACGCACAACTCATCGAGTTTCGACAAACCAGGATGACCCATGACACCTTCCCGTAATTGACTGTTACCCTTCCATTCATAAACGACCGCGCCAGAATATCCGCCGGGATCGGCTCATGGCAAGCCCTTTCCCGCTCGCTCGCAGTCTTTGCTTTGACGGTCGATGTTCGGATTTCGTGGTTTCTGCTTCGCTCGGTCTCGACGCGCCGGGGTGCCTGTGGACGTTCTCAAGGCCGGACTTCGAAGGATCAGCAGGCTGGGGGACTACCCAACGCCCTGGGGAAATCGGACGAGGAGGGTTCGTCGTTGTAGTCGTAGGGTGGCTTGCCCTGCCTGCGGCGGCAGTCGTGCTGCATTCGGCGGAGGGTCCGGGTGAGCCGGTCGGCAAGTTCCTCGTTGCTCATGCTGCGGATCTGCTCGGGCGGCAGGGGCTTTCCGAACCAGACAACGATCGAGCCCGGCCGGAAGAGCTTGCGATGGCGCGGCCAGCACTCGAAGGCGCCGTCGATCAGGGCCGGGACGACCGGCGCCTGCGACCGGCGGCACAGCAAGCCGAAGCCCGGTTTGAACGGGCTGATCCGCCCGTCGTGCGTCCGCGTGCCTTCCGGATACAGACACACGCCATGACCATCCTGGAGCCTGGCCAGCACCAGCTTGATCGCGCCGATGTCGGCTTTGTCCCGCGACAGCGGAATCGCGTTGGTTGAACGGATCAGCTTCCCGAACCAGCGCGAGCGAAACAGCGTGTCGCGGGCCATGAACAGCAGGCGGCGCCGGGTCCCGATGCCCATAAAGACCGGATCGAGGAAACTCTGGTGATTGCCTGCCATGATGAACGGCCCGGTTTCGGGCACGTGGTCGCGCCCGTACACGCGGTACCGGAAGAACACCAGCACGAACGCCTGGCAGATGCGCCGCGCCACGAAATACCACTTGACTTTGATCGTTTCTTTCAGCATCCCTGCCCTCTGGAGTCCTTTCCCGACTCGCGACGCGAGCCGCAAGCACGAAATCCGAATATCGAAACCCGAAACAAGCACGAAAGCCCAAACCCTCAAATCCGAAAGCGGCCTTCGGCCGGGAGTTTGGAACATTCGCATTTGCGTCATTCGAATTTGTTTCGGATTTCGAGATTCGTGCTTCGAATTTCAGCCCGTGCTCTTGCCGCTGGCGGCCGGATCTTGCCTCTCACGAATGGGGCCCAGCAGGCACTGCACCACTTCCTCGACGGTCAAGCGGGTCGTGTCCACGCGGATGGCATCGGGTGCCGGCTGGAGCGGGCCGACTGCCCTGCTTGCGTCGCTGCGGTCCCGCGACTCGATCGCGCGGCACAACTCGTCCAGGTCCGCTTCGATGCCTTGGGCGGCCCAGTCGAGCTGGCGCCGCCGGGCCCGCTGGCGCACATCGGCGACGAGATAGAACTTGACGTCGGCGTCGGGAAACGCCACCGTTCCCTGATCGCGTCCTTCGGTGACCACGCGACCGCAGCGTCGGGCGAACTGCCTCTGCATCTCGACCAGCCTGGCTCGCATCGGAGGCGACGAGGCGATGCAGCGGACGTTGGCGGTCAGCTCGGGGCTACGGATCCGGTCTGTAACATCCTGCCCATCGACGAAGACGCGCATGGTGTCCTCGCCCGGTTCGAACTGGAACGCATGCCTGTCGATGACCCCGACCAGTTGGGACTCATCCTTCAGATCAACCCCGTCCTGCATCGCGGCGAAGGTCACAGCACGGTACATCGCGCCGGTGTCGAGGAACGTCGCGCCGATCCGCGAGGCCAGTCGTCGGGCGACCGTGCTCTTGCCGCTGGCGGCCGGACCGTCGATTGTCACGACAAACAGAGCCATCACTCCTGTCCTGCCCTCTGGAGCCCTTTCCCGACTCGCGACGCGGGCCGCAAGCACGAAATCCGAATATAGAAACCCGAAACAAGCTCGAAGGCCCAAAGCCTCAAATCTGAAAGCGGCCTTCGGCCGGGAGTTTGGAACATTCGCATTTGCGTCATTCGAATTTGTTTCGGATTTCGAGATTCGTGCTTCGAATTTCAGCCCGTGCTCTTGCCGAAGGCGGATGACCATGCTTCACGCTTCACACTTCAGACCGACCGTCGCCGGCTCGCAATCGCGGCACCCTCCCGTCCGCCGCGGTGGGCCCACCTTGACCGCGATCAGACTTGTGTCGTCGATCTGCCGGGCCAAGCCGGCAAATCGGCGACGGTACGCCAGAACGTTGCGGACCACGTGGTCGGCCGGGCAATCGGCGAACAGCTTAGCCGCTTCGATCATCCGGTCGCGACCCCACACCACGCCGTTGAAATCCATGGCGTCGACCAGCCCGTCCGTGTAGAACAGCAGGCAGTCGCCGTCCTCGAGCTGCACCGTCTCGATCTCGTATTTCGCCTGCGGGTCCACCCCCAGGACCAGCCCCCCCTTGGCAAGGTCTTCGACCTGCCCGTTTCGAATCAGCGCCGTCGGCTCGTGCCCGCAACTGCAATACGTCATCGTCTTCTCGCGGGCATCGATGGTCGCATAGAACAGCGTGATGAACTCCCCTTCGCGGCATTCGATGCAGGCCATCTTGTTGAAATTCTCGATCGCGTTCTTGGTGCGGATAGCCGCCTTCAGACCGCTGTTCAGATCGCCGGCCACCGGGCCCATGTCCTTGAGGATCTCGCGGAACCCCTCGGTGTAGGCCTGGACCGCGCCGCGGAACCAGCTCATCATAATCGCCGCCGGGACGCCCTTGCCGATGACGTCGGCGATGGTGATGACAACCCGGCCGTCGCTGATAGGCAGGAAATCGTAGAAATCCCCACCGACATCAAAACAGGGAATATAGGTAGCTGCAATGTCCAGTCCCGTGATCCGCGGGGGTTTCTCGGGGATCATGCGGCGCTGAATCAGGCCGGCCAGACGCATCTGCTCGGCGATCCGCTGTCCGGCAATCGCCTCGGCGTACAGCTTGGCGTTGGTGATGGCCACCGCACACTGCGACGCCACCGCCCGGGCGACAGCCGTGTCCGCCTCCTTGAACCCCCGAGGTCGGGGGCTATACAGGCGCAGCACACCGATCGGATGGTTTCGAAACTGCATGGCGACGGTCAACTGGCTGACCAGCCCCTCTTTGAGGGTTGCTTCCTTGTACTGGATGCGGCTGTCATCCCGCATATCGTCAATGACGATCGCTTCGCCGGCAAAGGCGGCCCGAATCACCTCATCATCCTTGGTCACGGGGCCCTTGTTGCGGTACTCCTCGCTGAGCCCGTAGGTGCTGCGCATCTTCAGGTCATTGGTCTCCTCGTCCAACAGGCGGATCGAACAGGCCTTGGCGCCCACGATCTTCACCGCTGCCTCCGCCAGGCGGTCGAGCACTTCCTGAAGCGAGAACTCCCCCGCCACCAGCGTGCTGAGCTGATAGATCTGCTCATTTCGTGCGATATCTCTCTTGGTTCTACCCATACTTCGACCATTCCACCCTTTCAGCGGGGGGCATTATAAACGACACTGGGTCCGGCGGAAATGCCAAATCCACCTCTGGCGGACGTGAAGCGTGAAGGGGCGAGCGGAATCCGCGAAAGAAACAGCAAGAATCAAGAGGCAAGAATCAAAATGGAGGAATCCGCCCTCGGCGGATGACTTCCTCATATTTGCATTTTTCGGTTTGATCTTTGCTCTGAACTCCTTTCAAAAGGGTCCGACCAGTGTCACGCTGCCCCCCACCGGCGGCGGGATGAACGCATCGTATCGGTGTTTGTCCCAGTCCCACCAGAGCCATTTCAGCGACGGGTCTTCGAGCGGAACATCGAATGCGAAGGCCACTTCCACCGGAACGCCTCGTTCGTCGACGGCCCGGACCTCGGCGGTCATACGTTCCAGGCATACCCGATCGCCGGCCTTCAGCGGATGCCCGGGGCCGCGAACATCGCTCAGAACGCGATAGAAGAACACGAAATCCAGCCGCTCACCTTCCTGCTGGCAGTCGAAGAGGCTCCGGGAGACAGACCGGACGGTCAGCACGCTGACCGTCGGGCGGGCCACTTCAACAGCCCCGAAGCCGGGAGCCAGGATGCGGAGGCCTCTGGGCAGGGTCTGCCCGTTGCAGGCCCGAAGAAACGGCTCGTAGAGAAACGACGTGGGATTTGGAGCGTTGACGATGACCAAGTCCTGCCCGCCGAGGCCCGCCATCGTGCCCAGATCCATCGTCCTGGCCACTCGCAGCTCCATCTGGCCGGTTACGCGTGGCGCCATAAGTCGGGCGACCGCCGCAAACGGGAGGTGGACCAACACAAACATAACAAAGAGGCTGCAGGCCGAGGCCCGCAGCCACCGCGGCCCGGCGTAGACGCCCTGGACTCGCAGGAAGCTACCGGAATCGTCCCAGGCGTCCGCGAGCCAGCCAGCGATGAACTCAGAGATCAGGCCGAACGCTCCGAGCGCGACGAACAGAAGGGATCGGCTCATCGGAATTGTCGCGCAGAACGGCACCGCCGCGAGGACCATTCCAAGCAGCCAGAACCGGGCGCGCCGATGCGACCTCACGAAACGCCAGAGAACCAGCGGGATCACGACCGTCAGCACGCACAGGAAAAGCCAGAGCAACGTCCGGCTCGCCGGCGGCAGAAAGCTGTACAGTTCCGGCGGGATCGTGGTCCACTGCCCTGCCAGCAGGAAGGGAGCCCGCTGGAGGAACGCCAGAGCATACCCGAGCGGCTCGCGGACCGGGTCGAAGTAAAAGCCCCCGCCGGAAGCGCCGTAGCCCAGCAGGTTGTAGACCAGACGCCACAGAACGATGACGCCCGCCGCCGGAAGCAAGGCAGCCAATCGATTCCGCCAGCGGTCGGACCGCAACGCAACCTCATATGCGAAGAGGTAAGCCATCGTCGCGATGCCCGCCTCGGCCGACAGCACCGACAGCAAAACGCACAGAGGCGACAGCAGCGCACCGGGTCGCCACCCGTCCTGCCGCTGGCGCTGGTGGGAGAGGATCGCCAGCAAGCCGAAGAACAGGCAGATCAACAGGTTGCGGTTGGCAATCCACATCGTGGGAAAGAAGCTGCTGTCCTCCAGCACAAACAGCACAGCCGTCAATCCGGCCACCGGCGCGGCGTCGATGAACCTGCGGTAAAGCGTCGCAACCAGCCACACGACCGACGCAAACCAGAGGATGCTGTGCAGGTGCATCAGGGCCGGCCGGTCGGGGAAGAGCCGGTAATCCAACCAATGGGTCAGTGCCGCCACCGGCCGCCAGAAAGCAACCCGGTAACCTTCATACGTCCACCAGGGCAAAGCGCCGTACGCCCTCAGTGCCTCAAGGTTCTGCCCCGGGGCTACCGCAACAAAGAGATCGGAGAGAATCGGCCACAGAGAACCCGAACCGTCAGGCGCAAGCCCTCTCTCGGCCAGACGATCTACGTACGGCGATGGCCCTACGAGTATCGCACGCTGCATGTAGTCGTCGTTGAGCAGTCCCCTGCCGACCGCCGGCAGCGAGAACGCGACCGCCGCGACCACCAGAACCGCAGGCAGGCGCTGCGACCCAAGCGCTCGTGCAGCGCATGCCAACGCCGTCGTCCAGGCCGCCCTGATCCTGGACTGCCCGGGGACACGAGTGCGGCTGTCCCGGCCCGATGTCTCGCGGCGTTCCATCAGTTGAGGCTTCACTCCCTGAAATCGGTCGGTCGTCTTCCCGCGACGCGGCCGGTCCTTGAAGACAGACGAAACAACCGCTACAATGGCGACGTACGGGAAATATCGGGCATAGGATACCGGCTTCGAAAGATTCGTCAACCGCAAACGGGCAAAGGCGAATGGACCGAATCGCCAAGCACGTCATATTCAGAGGGCAGGTTCAGGGCGTGGGCTTCCGCTACACCACCCACCGGATCGCCGGACGGTACGACATTACCGGCTTCGTGCGGAATCTGCCCGACGGGACGGTGGAGATGCTCGCCCAAGGCCCACCCGACGAAGTGGACCGCTGCCTCGCAGAGGTTCAGGACTCCTTCTCCGGGTACATCCGTGAGGCCAAGATCGTGCAGGTTCCCTGCCACCCTCAGTACGACGACTTCCGCATCACCCGCTGACGTCTGCGGCGAAAACCTCACGCGTCGGCCGAACCCCTACACTTTGGCCAGGAGCACGACGTAGTTCTTGCCGTAGGCCTTGGCGCACTTCGGGCAGGTCGTGTAAAAGAAGAACAGCTTCTCCATCGCGAGCACCACTTCCTTGTCGTCCCAGGGTCCCGGATCGAATCGCGGGCAGCATCCGGTCTCCGCGTGCTCATAGAGCTTTTCCATGGCGATCGCCCCTTCAAAAGAGTCATCCTTGGTCTCCACACCACATATCTTGGTCTGATGGTACCGTCGAGGCCCTCTGCCATCAACCTGCTTCCTCAGTGCGGTTACCCATTTTGCGGCGAGGTGCCCAAGGGACCTCCCTGTGCCTGATGACCTGACTCACAAGAGCACGCCATCCAGGGCAGGCAAACCTGCGACGCCATTGTCACCCCGAGCGGAACGAAGCGCAGCCGAGGGGTCTGGCCACAGATGGTGCGCGCCTCCGGTCTGCGGCCGGATTTCTCCGCTGCGCCCGCCTTCGGCAGGCTCCGGTCGAAATGACAAGACCGGCGTCGGTGTCAGCCGCAGGAACGAATCATTCCGCCAGAGGCGGATCGGCACGTGGCAGCCTCAAGGCGCAGCCTTGGGGATGCCCGATTTGACCGCCGAAGCGAAGGCAGAAACTCGCGTCTGCACGAAACCATCCCCAAGCTCTTCGGGCTTGAGGCTGCCACACACGACTCTCCACGCCCTAACGAAGCTCGCCATGAAATCTGCCGAGCCACGCACCGCCCCAAGAAAAGGCAGGCGACGGACCGTGGCATCCGATATAGTGAAATGGGTTCGTGCACAGGCATCGAAATGTCAGAAAGGGACCCGGCAAGTGACGAGCCAACATAACAGAAGGTCATCCACCGGCGCCGGCAAGGGACCTGGACGTGCTGAATCCCGAAAGCCGGCGTCGAGGGCAAGCGCGGGCCCTGCCGCCCCCGGGCCGAGGGGCGGGCGTCTGTGGGCGTTCCGGCTCATCGCGGCCCTCGGCGTGCCCGCTCTGTTGCTGGCGGCAGCGGAAGTGGGTCTGCGGCTGATCGGTTACGGACACGATCCCAGTGCCATCATCGAGACCCGGATAGACGGCAAGACCTATGCGTGCGACAACAGCCGGTTCGCGTGGCGGTTCTTTCCGCGGCACCTGGCCCGCGAGGCCAGTCCGTACATCTTCCCCAAGACCAAGCCGGACAATACCTGCCGAATCTTCGTGCTCGGCGCCTCGGCGGCGATGGGGGTTCCCGAGCCGGCCTTCAGTTTCGGACGGATGCTCCGCGTGATGCTGGCGGATCGCCATCCCGGCGTGCGTTTCGAGGTCATCACCACTGCCATGGCCGCGATCAACTCTCACGTCGTCCTGCCGATCGCCCGCGACTGCGCCCGCTACGACCCAGACCTCTTCGTCGTCTACTTGGGCAACAACGAAGTGACAGGCCCCTACGGGGCCGGCAGCGTGTTCGCGCCGCTGGCCGGGAACCTATCGATCATCCGAGCCGCGATCGCGGTCAAGGGCACAAGGCTGGGCCAGTTGGCGAGCAACCTGCTGGCCGCGATGGGAGCACGGCAAGGAACACCTGCGATGTGGCGCGGTCTGGAGATGTTCGTGGACAAGCAGGTGCGGGCCGACGATCCGGGCTTGCAGGCGGTCTACGCCCACTTCCGCGCCAACCTGCGGGACATCGTCCAGGTCGGTCGGGACAGCGGCGCCAAGGTGGTTCTGTGCACCGTCGGCAGCAACCTCAAAGACAATCCGCCCTTCGGCTCGCTGCACCGACGCAATCTGGGCGCCGCCGACACCGCGCGGTGGGACAAAGCTTATCAGGAAGCCGTTGCCCACGAGGAAGCCGGCCGCCTCATCGAGGCGATCCAGGCGTATCTGGCGGCAGCGGAAATCGACGACACCTACGCCGACCTGCAATTCCGCCTGGGCCGATGCTACTGGCGTCAGGGTGAGTACGAGAAGGCCGCCGAGAGATACGTCAAGGCCAGGGAGATGGACACGCTGCGATTCCGCGCCGACAACGGAATCGACAAGGCCATCCGCGACACGGCAGCGAGCTATTCCGACGGCGTATTCCTGGTCGATGCCGCCAAGGTCTTTGAGGAAAACAGCCCCCACCGGGTCCCGGGCGAAGAGCTGTTTTACGAGCACGTACATATGAACTTCCGCGGCACGTATTTGCTGGCCCGCTCGATCCTGGAGCAGGTCGAGCCGGCCCTGCCGGACCGCATCCGGAAAATGAAGGCGGACGGACGAGAGCCGCTGGGCGAACAGGAATGTGCATTGCATCTGGCCTACAGCGATGTGGATCGCTATGTCATCGCCGGCAAGATTCTCAACGACTTTCTCAAGCGGCCCCCTTTCAGCAACCGCCTCTATCACGCCGAGCAGATCGAGCGCATGGAACGGGATCTGGCGGCGCTGCGGGCCGCGGTGACGCCGTCGGCAATCCAGCAGGCCGCCGAACAGCATCGTCTGGTCGTTGAGAATGACCCCGAGGACTGGCTTGCGCACTGGAAGTACGGCCAGTTCCTCGCCGAGTACATGAGGGACCCGCGCGCTGCGGCTGAGCAGTTCGGCTGGGTGCGCGACCACCTGCCACACTCGTGGCTGGCCCATCAGAGCCTCGCGACCGTCCTGGCGGCCCTGGGCAACACGGACGAGGCCATCGCGCTGTACGAGCAGGCCCTTCGACTCCAGCCGACCTCCGGGCGGACCCATTACTACCTGGGTGAGCAGTGGCACAACAGAGGCAAGAACGACAAGGCCGGGAAGCACTACGCCGAAGCGATACGATGGGAGCCCGATTGCGTGCCCGCCTACAACAACCTCGCGAAGATTCTTGCTGCGGAAGGCAAACACGCCGAGGCGACGGAGGTCTGCCGGCAAGGACTGGTCTTCTCGCCCGACAGCGCCGTCCTGCACTGCACTCTGGGGACGCTGCTCGCCCGACAGGGGCAGCGGACCGAGGCAATCGACGAGTTCCAAACCGCCCTGCGATTCGACCCGAATTCGGCGCCGGCCCGCGACTCGCTGAGAATCCTGCTGGGCCGACCCAACTGATCGCGAGGTACAGATGATACCAAAGACCACGACAGCCACAGCACACGACCATGCGGTCTTTCCTGCCTTGATCCTCGTCCTCACAGGCAGCGTTTTGCAGGCGGCAGCCGATCGAAGCACGCCCTGCCCGTACTTCGCAATACAGGTCGTGGACCGCCAGACGGGTCGCGGCGTGCCGCTGGTAGAACTGAAGACTACCAACGGCATCCGCTACTGCACCGACAGCAACGGGGTCGTCGCATTCTGTGAGCCGGGCCTGATGGATCAGGAGGTCTTCTTCTTCGTGCAGAGCCACGGCTACACATTCCCGAAGGATGGCTTCGGATACCACGGCGTGCGGCTCAAGACCACACCCGGCACGACCGCAACGATCCAGATCGACCGCATCAACATCGCCGAGCGACTCTACCGCGTAACGGGTCAGGGCATCTATCGCGACAGCATCCTGACCGGCCGGCCTATTCCGTTGAAGAACCCCGTTCTCAACGGCCAAGTCGTCGGGCAGGACTCGGTGCTCACGTGCCTCTATCACGGCCGGGTCTTCTGGATGTGGGGCGACACCGGCCGGCCCTCCTACCCGCTGGGCAACTTCGCCATGAGCGGCGCTGTGTCGGACCTGCCTGGACGCGGGGGACTCGATCCGGCGGTCGGTGTCGATCTGGACTACTTCGTGGACGAGAGCGGTTTCAGCCGGAAGATGGCCCCCTTGAAAGAGCCCGGGCTGGTCTGGCTCGACGGGCTGCTCACGGTGCCAGATCCGCAGGCCAACGAGCGGATGATCGCGAAGTTCGCCCGCTTGAGCGGACTGGACAAGGTGCTCGAACGCGGGTTGATGGTCTATAACGACGATACCGACATCTTCGAACCGCTGGTGCGGCCGGGCCTGGAGTTCCTGCCTTATCGCAATACGGGACACGCCTTTTCCGTCGAAGTGCAAGGCCGGCCCTATTACTATTTTACATCGCCCTCGCCGATGGGCGCACGTTTGCGCGTACGGGCTCAGTGGGAGGATGTGATCGACGCCAACCGCTACGAGGTGCTGACCGCCCTGGCACCCGAAGGCACCGGCGGAACGGCCGCCCGCTGGATCGCCTTCGGCAAGTTGCTGGCATCGATGGATCGGACCAGGACCGCCGTCATCGAGGCCCTGGAGGTCGAAGCCCAGGACCTGCGGGTCTACGACATCGAGTCCGGCAAGGCTGTCGCGCCGCACAACGGGACGGTGTACTACAACGCGCATCGCAAGCGATGGATCGGCATCTTTGTCCAGCACTTCGGCGACCCATCTGCCCTGGGCGAAGTCTGGTACGCCGAGGCCGACACGCCCGTAGGCCCCTGGGCCTATGCGCGTAAGATCGTGACGCACAACAAGTATTCCTTCTACAACCCCAAGCACCACCCGCTCTTCGACCAGGATAGCGGGCGGACGATCTACTTCGAGGGCACGTATTCCTTCACATTCTCCGGCTCGGAAGAGGCCGCCACACCCCGTTACGACTACAACCAGATCATGTACCGCCTGAACCTCGACGATCCGCGACTGGTTCTGCCCGTGCCGGTATATCACGTGCAAGGCGGCGAATACCGATTGGGCATGGAAGGCGCAGCGTCGGTTCCCTTCTTCGCCGTAGAGCCGGACCGCGCGGGTAATGACCTGATCGCGGTCTATGTGCAGAACAGACCGGCCGCGCGTCTGACCACCGAACGTCCCGAGCAATCAGCCCAGCCGTTGTTCTTCGCGATGCCGCCGAACGAGACCGCAAACAAGAATGCCTGCGTGGTCGATCTCTATGAGTACAGCAACAGCGGGACAGGGCAGGTTCTGTACAAAACTGACTCGCAATGGCACGAAGCAGGCTGGAAGCGCGCGGACAAACCGCTGTGCCGTGTCTGGAAGACCCCGCCGGGACCGCTGCTGCTCGACCCGCAGGCCCAACCCAGTGCCAAACCGTAGCGTCAAGGCTCCACGGTGCCATTCGCGGCAGCAGTGACGCGTTTGAGGGCCTGGTTCTCCATGTCGCGGCCGTCGATGCGGGTGTCGTTCCAACTGACGATCAGATCGAGGCTCGGCATGACGACCATGGCGCGTTTGCCGCCGTGGCCGAAGCAGCCGTACACGTCGATCGGCGCATCGGGCCAGTGCCGCCGGCCCTCCCGGTCGATTCCGTTGATCCACCACAGCCAGCTATAGCTGCCCATATGGTCGGTCTGGTTGTCAGGTATCTGCCGCGAGCCGATAGACCGCTGGCCCGGGATCATCTCCGCCGCCTTGTCGCCGGCCCTCGGGATCGAATTGGGCACGGGGCTCGTCACCGCCATCTTCACCAGATCGGGACGCAGAAGTTGCTGATCGTTCCACCTGCCCCCTCGCAGGTACAGCAGTCCGAACCGGGCAAAATCGCGGGGCGAGATCGCGGCCCGGCCCGGCCGGTCCTCCGCCCCGAAGGCCATGAAGCTCGGCTCATCCTGGCAGCCGATCAGGTCGGTCAATTGCGCGTGCAGTACTTCTTCGTCGACCGTCTCGTGCGTCGCGCCGTAGACCTTGATGAACAGCGTATCGAACAGCAGCGCCATCTGCCAGTCGTTATAGGCGTACGCCGTGCCGGGCTCCTCGAGCAGGCCGTAACACGAAACCTGGTTGGCCATGTGACGCCACGTGATCCGCGCATCTTTGCGATCCAGGCCTGGGTTGATCCCCTTGAGCCTCGGCTCCCATTCGCTCACCGGCTGATCGACGCTGGGAATCCTGCCGGCCTCGACGGCCTTGAGCAGAAAGTGCGTGTAGAGCGGCTTGGCGGCCGACGCCACATCCATCCGCCGCGACGCATCGCCCCAGGTATAGACCATGTACCCGTGCCGGACGACGCAGCCGAAGCCGCCCGTATAGTCGCTGAACGACCGCAGTTTGTCCGCATCGAGTCCGACGTCACCGGGCGCCTTCGTCGCCCACTCGCGCTGCGGATAGACCGCTCCGGCGGCCACGCCGCTGATACAGAGCAACAGCATCGAACACGTGAGCAGCTTGCTCATGTCATTCCTCCACCAAAACCCACAAAACTTGAGACACGAAACAAGCCCGAAATTCGGAAACTCAAATGAATCAAACGCGGGCGCTGTGCCGAAGACTGTTTCGAATCAGCGGTTTGGCGCCTTCGAATTCGTTTCGGGTTTCGTGTTTCGGATTTCTTGCTTCGGGTTTGAATCAACTGTCACGGCAGCACACCGCCGCCGGACACGCTGGTGATTCTACCACCAGTCGCACTGAGCCAACAGGTCGAAACTCCGAGCGGCATGCAGATCGGATTGGGCTGGGGCTGGTCCCCTGCCGCCCAGAATGCTACAATCAAGCCGGCGAACTGAATGAATCCGGCTTCGTTTCGATCATTCGTTTCGCTCGTGCGTCTCTCTGTAAAGGCGGCTGCCGGCGAAAGATAATCCTGCCGACTGCCCGAGGGACCAACGAAACCCGGAGATGCCGATGGCGCGACCGACCAGTCCCAAGAGCTTCCTCACCGCCGCGGAGGCGGCGGGCGTCCATGCCGCCGTTGCCGAGGCGGAACGCAGGACCAGCGCAGAGCTGAAGGTCGTGCTGGCGCGCCATTGCTGGGGCGATCTGAAGCGAAAGGCCCGGCGGATCTTCCGAGAACTCGGCCTCGACCGGACCGAGGGCCGCAACTGCGTCCTGATCCTGCTGATCCTGACCAATCGCGAGTTTCTCATCTATGGGGACGAGGGCATCCACGCGAGGGTCGGGCAAGGCTTCTGGGACGATGTGCGGCGGGAGATGCAGGAGGCGTTCGGCCGGAACGCGTTCGGCGATGGGATCGCCGCCGGCGTGCGCCGAATCGGCGAGAAGCTCGCCCAGCATTTCCCCTGCCAACGGAACGACGTCGATGAGATATCCAATGAGATCGTCTATCGCAGGTAGCATGGCACTCTGTCTGGCGGTGCTGGCCGTGACGGGTGGCAGCCTCTGCGCCGGGCGAGCGGCGAGGAGCTATGCGCCGTTTCCCGATCCCGACGACGGGTATGTCACGGACCTGGCGGGTCTGCTCTCGGACGGCCAGGAGCAGCAACTGGAACGGTGGCTCCGCCGGACGGAAGAGCGAGGCGGCGTGGAGATCATCGTGGTTACGATCGGTTCGATCGCGGACTATCCCGGCACACCCAACCGGGACATTCTGCACTTCGCCCGTGCATTGTTCGATGCCTACGGGATCGGCAACATGCCCCGTAACGACGGCGTGCTCCTGCTGGTGGCCGGAAGAGACCGCAAGGTTCGCATCGAGCTTGGCGCCGGGTACGGCAGGGCCAAGGATCTCGTTGCCATGCAGATCATCGCTCATAAGATCCTGCCCAGTTTCCGCAAGGATGACTACGCGGAGGGGATTGTGCGCGGCACAAAGGCATTGATGAGCGAGTTCGGCGGGGTTCGGGTGCTTCCCGGCTGGCTGCCGTGGCTGTTGGGCGGCGCCGTCGTGGCGATGATTCCCGTGGCGATCAGTCTGTTCCAGCACGGCAAGCGCGGCTGGGGCTGGGTCGTGATCGGCCTGATCCTCGTGCTGCTGCTGGCCCTGATCTGGCTCGTTCGGCAAGCCGCCAAGACCGTAGGGGAAAGTCACTCGCGTCCCGGCGGGATCGGCGGTTTTGGCGGCGGCTTCTCCGGCGGTGGCGGCGCCACCGGCAGTTGGTGAGGGACACGGCATGATCTGCCCGAAGTGCAAGACGACATCGCTACGTCCGAGGCCGGTGAAGGGGCGAAAGCTGACGGTGGACGTGTGCCCCAACTGCACCGGTATCTGGTTCGACGGTGATGAGTTGGAGACGGCCTTGACGCAGGCCGGCGAACCGGTGCAGGTCCCCCGCCACGCGGTGCGCACCGCCGCACGTTGTCCCAAGTGCGACAAGCCACTCCATGCGTTTTTCTTTCCGGAGACCCGCGTGACGGTGGAGTCCTGCACGCGCTGCGGCGGGTTCTGGCTCGACGCCGGAGAATTCCAAGCCATCCGCCGCGCCCGGCAGTACCTCCAGCAACTCGACGAGAAACGCCAACAGGACCAGGCCGGAACCATCAAACAAACCCTCCTCGACTTCATCGACGCCGCCATCGCCACCCTCCTCGAATGAACCCGCGATCCAAAGCCGTCACACGACCGCTTCCTTCGCCTCAGGGACACACCAACACAATGGTCGGACCGCAACGAACCGATGGTCCGGCTGAGCGTTCGCGATGTGGTGGAATGCAAACGCAGAAGGGTGTTGCCCGAGACAGGTGATTGGCATAGGCTGGGTGGCGAACCTCGACCTGCATCGGGGTCGGACCGGTTTTGGGAGTCAAGGAAAGGTGAAAGACATGGGTGGACGAGGCAGGAATCTGATCGGACGCGGCGTTCTGGGCTGCGTGATACTGGCGGCACTCGGCGCAGGCACGTTCGGCCAAGGCAACGGCGTCCAAGAGGTCTCGTATACGATCGATCCGGGGCGGGTGCTGAACCGGATCGACGAGAAGGTCTACGGGCACTTCTTCGAGCACATCTACCACTCGGCCAACGGCGGGCTGTGGGGCGAGCTGGTGTGGAACCGCAGTTTCGAGGAGAACACGGCGGGCCGCTGGTCGGTCGAAAACGGCCAGCTCATCCAGGCGGGCTCGGGCACGGACCTGCGGCTGGTCTTCGGCGACCGGGCCTGGACCGACTACGAGTACACGCTCGAAGCCATGAAGACCGGCGGAGCCGAAGGCTTTCTCATCCTGTTCCGCGTCGCCGGTGACCGGGCGTACTACTGGTACAACCTCGGCGGCTGGGGCAACCTGCGTCACCAGTTGGAGAAAGGCAGCGGCGGCGGCCGCCGCACCGTCGGCCGGGCCGTCGAAGGCAAGATCGAGACGGGCAGATGGTACACGATCCGCGTCCGCTGCGAGGGCAACCGCTTCCAGGTTTGGCTCGACGGCACGCAGGTGCTCGACTATACCGATGAACGCTCGCCCCACCTGTCCGGCCGGGTGGGCGTCAGCACGTGGTCCACGCAGGCAAGGTTCCGCAACTTCAAAGTCACCACGCTCGACGGCAAGACGCTGTATGAGGGTCTGCCTTCCGTTGGCGATGAGACCTTCGGCGCCAAGCACTGGAGTATCGGCGGCGGCGGCAAAGCGAGCATCGAGTCTGACGACCCGCTCAACAGCCACTACTGCGTCCAGATTGACGCTTCCGCGGGCGAGACGACTCTAAAGCAGGACCACTTCAACATCCGCAAGGACGAAGTCTACGCCGGCTCGCTCTGGGCTCATGGTCGAGCGTCCGGATTAGCCGTGCGGCTTGTCAACAGTGGCAATTCAATCATCGCCGAGCAGAAACTCGACGCGCCGGGAAGCAACCGGCGAGAGCTGAAGTTCGAATTGCATCCGAAGGTCTCTGACGCCAACGCGACGTTTCAGGTCATCGTGCCCGACGGCGGCAGGGTCTGGATCGATCAGGTGAGCATGATGCCGCAATCATGGCAGACGGCGGGTGGCTTCCGGCCCGACCTGCTGAAGGCCGTCGCGGGGATCCGGCCGCCGATCATCCGCTGGCCCGGCGGCTGCTTCGCCTCGCCCTACCGCTGGAAGGACGGCAT
>DAOTJE010000053.1:0-21900 GCA_035448545.1 Sedimentisphaerales bacterium
CTGCTCGCTTCCGGCTGCACCGGAGATGCCGGTGACCGGAACGCCGTTGCTCAGGCTCGTCGGGGCGCCATAGGCCGCCGAAGCCACGAGGCACAGGGCCGCCAGGGCCACGAGGCCTCTTACGCGCGATTGACTCAGACCGTTCATGTCGAACTCCTCTCTGAACCAAGACAATTGACTACGAATCCGTTTCTGATTCTCAATGTCGGACATATGACTGGCTCAGATTAGTGCCAGGGAAAACGCCGTTCGTAACGCTTTTTCCGTGTTTTTCCACCTCCCTGGCAGGAGATGCAGGGTCGCCCGAGCACGGTCAGCCTATTGTCGCCAGGCCATTGCTCTCCTGCGCGTTGCGAATCGGCAGGTACACCGGCACAACAACCGATCCGGCGTCCGCCGGTACGTTCTCAGTCAGTCCGTCCAGCGTTCTATCGGGCCTCTGAGATGCCCCGCAGGAAGAGACGCGTTGTTGTCTATTTCAAGGTTCATTCACCCCAGGGACATAGCTTCCTATTTTACCATCCCAAAATCAAGATGGCAAAGAGTGTTGTGTCTGGAGAGGGCGGACTGGGTTCCTCTGGATTTGCCACGATGATGTCAGCGGCAGTCCTATAACCAACCGAGGATGAGAATGGACCACGGCAGTGCGTCTCGGAGGACGGTTTCGGTCCAAGTTCAACGGTCGGATGACGCCCACAGCCAGCGATCCTCGCGGACCTTCTCCTACTTGGCCACAGGTGATTCTTGGATGCCCTTCACGCACTCGGATTGCTGTCTGGCATAGTGAGGTTCACCCGTCTGGGCGTCGTAAGATGTGACTATCTTGTTGTTTACCGAGCCGATGCAGATTCTCCGGCTATGAGGGACGGTTGCCTTCGATGCAGGGATTCGGTCGCCGGGCTCGCTCTGGCCGCTCGCGGCCGCTTTGATCCTCACGTCTGGGTGCGGTGCAGGCGGCACTGGATTTTGTCTGGACCGATCAATGGCAATTGAATCGGATATCTTTTATAGTGCACCTGTGTTGGCCGTGGGAACCCACGCCCGCGATGATGTGTGCAGCAACAGAATGGCTGTGGACAAGTGCAGACAGGAGACGGAATCGATGAAAAAGAAGCTTTCTCTGAGTCGTCGCGACTTCATGTTTAAAGGAGTGGTGACCCTCGGTGCGGCCGTGGCGTTTCCCCACGTCGTGCCCTCGACGGTTTTCGGCGCCACCGCGCCCAGCAACCGCATCACGATGGGCATGATCGGCATGGGCCTGATGATGAGTGGACACCTGCAGGGGATGCTCGGACGCAACGACGTGCAGGTGCTGGCGGTCTGCGATGTGGACCGGCGCCGACGGGAGAGTGCCAAGAGCCAGGTCGAACGAGTCTACGCCGATCGAGCCACCGATGGCGCCTATAAGGGCTGCGATGCCTATCTGGAGTACGAGAAGCTGTGCGCCCGGCCGGACATTGACGCGGTCTTTGTGGTAACCCCCGACCACTGGCATGCGATGTGCTCTCTGGCCGCCATCAAGGCCGGCAAGGACGTGTACTGCCAGAAGCCCATGACGCTGACGATCCGCGAAGGGCGGCTGATGAGCGACGCCTGCAAGCAGTACGGAACGGTTTTCCAGGTCGGCTCGCAGCAGCGCTCCGAATGGGCTTTCCGCAAGGCGTCGGAGATCGTGCGCAACGGCTGGATCGGCAAGGTGCATACCATCTACGCGAGCCTTGGCTCGTTTGCTCCTCCGACGACGCTTCCGGCCCAGCCGATCCCCGAGGGATTCGACTACGACCGGTGGCTCGGCCCGACTCCCTGGTTCCCGTACAATGCGGAGCGGGTCAAGGGCGATTACGGCGGCGGATGGCGACGATTCTGGGAGTACGGCTCCCGCAAGAACGGCGACTGGGGCGCTCACCACTTCGATATCATCCAGTGGGCGCTGGGCATGGACGATTCGGGCCCGGTCAAGTTCGTCCCGAAGGGCTGGCCCGGCCACCAATACCAGACGCACTACTATGCCGACGGCACGAGGGTCCTGCGCGATCACCCCATCCGAGGCGGCCACATGATCCAGTTCATTGGCACGGAAGGCGAGGTGATGGTCAGTCGCGGCGGGCGCCTCGACACCAGGCCGGTGGAACTGGCCCAGGCTCCGCTGCTGCCCAGCGAGATTCATCTGTACGACTCGAACGACCACGAGGGCAACTGGATCGAGTGCATCCGGACGCGCAGAACGACGATCTGTCCCGCCGAGATCGGCCACCGAACCGCGACGATCTGCCATCTCAGCGGCATCGCCGAACGTCTGGGAAGGCCGATCCACTGGGACCCGGTTGAGGAGAGAATTCTCGACGATCCGGCCGCCGAACGCTGGTACGACCGGCCACGGCGCGCACCATACGTGCTGTAGCGGCAAAGAATCATTCCCCTGTTTGGCCTGGAGATATCGACGTCGATCGAAAGGAAATTGACGATGAGGAACAAGCTCTCAAGCATCACGAATCGTGGAATCATCCTCGCGGTTCTTCTGGCATTAGCCGCCAGCGCGCCGGCGCAAGATGGAGCCGACCTGGTCCAGCAGTTGTGCGGCAAGGCCGAGGCCCCGGCGCGGGACGCCGCCCAGTTGGCCCAGGCCTACCAGAAGGCCGTCGACTACCTGATACCGCTGATGTCAGCGGAGAATGTGCCCAGCCGCTACAGCTACCAGATCATGCTGCAGGACATGGGTTCCTATGCCGCCCGTCCCGGTGCCGAGACGGAGCGGGAAGTGTTGGCTAAGGTGATCGCGGCAACTCTTGATCGTGCCGACGTGCTCGACGTCGTGCGTCACTGGTTGGTGCTGCAACTCGAACGGATCGGCAAGGGCGAGTCGGTCCCGGCCCTTGTCAAGCTGATGTCGGCCGATGACCAGCACCTCCGCGATTATGCCCGGCGCGCTTTGGAGAAGAACCCTGATCCCAGTGCGACCGAGGCCCTGCTGGAGAAGCTGGCCTCGGCGGACCAGGCCGTGTGGAAGATCGGCCTGCTCAACTCGCTGGGGCAGCGCCGTGCGGAAGAGGCGATCGAGCGGATCGCCGAGTCCCTGGGCGATCCGGACCCCAATGTGGCCTCCGCTGCCGCGTCCGCTCTGGCGAATATCGGTGGGGCCGCGAGCGCCAAGGCCCTGTTCGGCGTGCTCAACAAACCCCTGGGGCCGGTCTCGATGAAGGCTGCCCAGGCCTTGATCGACATCGCACAGGAGAGGACCGCGCACAATGACCTGGTCAATGCCGGCAAGCTCTATGTCGCTGTCTACAACTGGGCGACGAAGCTGACTCGCGACCCCAACAGCCCCAACCCGTTCAGCATCCGCGTGGCGGCGATCAACGGCCTGATGGCGTGCGATCCCGACAAGGCGGCCGGAGAGATTGTCAATATCATTCGAGATGGTGATCCGAGGGTCGGACGCGTCGCCGTGCAGGTGGCGCGCCAGACGCCGACGACCGCCCCCATGCGGGCGCTTGCACGCGTGCTGCCGGAACTGGCTCCTCACTACCAGGTTCAGGTCCTGGGCGTGATTGCCGACCGCGGAGACTTGTCGTCCGTCGGTCCGGTCAAGAAGGTTCTGCACAGCGACTTTGAAGCGGTGCGTCTGGCGGCAATCGAAACGCTGACGGAGATCGGTTGCGACGAGTCGGCTGAGGCGCTGCTGGACATCGCCGTGAATGGTTCGGGCGCAGTTCAGCGTGCGGCCCGCGAAGGGCTGGTGTTGATGGTCGGTCCACGGGTCGATGAGGTCATCAGTGCCAGTGCGGCTTCGGGCGACGTGAACAAGCGCAGCGTAGCCATCGGTCTGCTGGGCAAACGCCGGGCTCCTGGAGTCGTGGAAGCCTTGACAGCGTACGCGACGGACGGGAATGAGGAGGTCAACTCGGCGGCCTTCAGGGCGATGGTGGACGTCGCGGATATGGTTGATGCCGGGACGTTGGCCGATCTCGTTGCCAAGACGAGCGGCCAGGGTGCTCGCAGCAGCGCCGGCGCGGCCCTGCGCGCGGTGCTGGCCAAGGCCCCCGCCAAGACCGCTGCGGCCGAGGCGGTTATCGAACGGGTCAAGAACGCCGGCGGCGACGTCAAAGTCACCCTGCTGATGTCCCTCGACGCAGCAGGCGGTCCGGCGGCACTGGAGGTGGTCACACAGGCTGCGCAGGCGTCCGATGAGACGCTGCGCGAAGCGGGCATCCGCACGCTCGGCAACTGGCCTGATTTTGCCGCGGCCGACGTTCTGATGATGATTGCATCGAACTCCGAAACGTCGCTGACGCACTACGTCCTGGCGATGCGGGGAGCGCTGCGTTTGATCGTGACCAGCGACTCGGCTCCACTCGACGACCGTGTAAGTCTCTGCTTCCGTGCGTTCGACCATGCCCGCCGGGACGAAGAAAGGCGGCAGGTTGTTGCTGCGATGGGGGCTCTACCGAGTCCCAAGGTCGCCGAACGCCTCCTGGCTCTCGCCAAGGAAGGCGATTTCAAGGCCGAGGCGGCCCTGGCGGCGGTGGAATTGGCGGGCAACATGCTTCGCCGGGATCGAGAAGCCGCCCGCGATCTGGCACAGAAGATTCGTGACCTGAACATCTCGGACGACATCAACGGCCGGGCCGAAGCGGTCCTGAGGGGCCGACCGACGCGAGGCTGGGGACGTTGACGTGTCGGGGACGGTGCTTCGGACTCGTCCCGGTGTGCGGAATCCACCTTCCAGGACTCGCACGCGGATTGAAGGAGGTATGAGTATGCAGAGGCATTTGTCTCTTGTTGCCGTGATTGCCCTGTCGATTACGAGTGGGGTTCCGGCGGCAAATTCCGACATCCGTCTCAATTCGCTTGGCTTTCTTTCCGGGTTGGCGAAGAAGGCGTCGATTGTCGCCTCGTGCTCCGATTTCGCTGTGAAGCGTGCCTCCGACGGCGCGGTGGTGTACTCGGGCCGAACCGCCGGACCTCGACACCAGGAAGATGTGGGCCAGGACGTCTGGATCGCTGACTTCTCGGAGCTGCGCAGCGACGGCAAGTTCTACCTTGACGTCCCCGGCGTGGGGCGCTCAGTCGATTTCGAGATCGGCCAGAAGGTCTACGATTTGGCTTATGTCACGGCCATGCGAGGGTTTTATCTCTGGAGATGCGGCTGCGCCGTCGAGGGCACGCACAACGGGGTTCGCTACACCCACGCCGCCTGTCATCTGGACGACGGCTACGAGGACTACCTGGGACGGGAGGGCGCCAGGAGAGACGGCACCGGGGGCTGGCATGATGCGGGCGACTACGGCAAGTACACCGTCAACGCCGGGATCACCGTCGGCTGTCTGTTCCTGGCGTGGGACCATTTCCAGGACAAGCTCAAGGGTATCTCACTCGGTCTTCCCGATACCGCGCCGGGCTATCCGGACTTTCTCAAGGAGCTCAAGTGGGAGACCGACTGGCTCTTGAAGATGCCGTACCCGGACGGTTCGGGCAGGGTTTCGCACAAACTGACAAGGACGAACTTCTCGGGTTTCATCATGCCCGAGAAAGACGATGCCAGGCGCTACTTCACCGAGTGGAGTTCAGCCGCGACCGCCGATTTTGTCGCGATGATGGCCATGGCCGCCCGCTACTTCCAGCCCTACGACGCCGCCTACGCACAGAAGTGCCTCGACGCCGCTCGGACCAGCTATGCTTTTCTCCAGGCCAATCCCGAAGAGAAGCGATTTCAGCAGGGTGACTTCCGAACGGGCGGATACCAGACCAGCGATTCCGACGACCGGCTTTGGGCGGCCGCCGAGATGTGGGAGACCACCGGCGATGCCCGGTGCCTCCAGGATTTCGAAGAGCGAGCCGCAGCGCCGCCTGCACGCGGAAGGGGACCTGCTCCGGCCGGCAAGATTGATGAGGATTGGGACTGGGGCAACGTGCGGAATCTCGCGATGTTCACCTACGTCCTGTCGAAACGCGAGGGGAGAAACGCCGAGCTACTGGCGAGTGTGCGCGATGATGTGCTCGCGACCGCCGACCGGCTGGTCGCCCAGGCGAATGAGGATGTCTACGGCCGTGCGATGCGGCGCTACTACTGGGGCTGCAACGGAACCGCCGCCCGGCAGGTGCTGAACCTTCAGGTGGCGTACAGGCTCTCGCCGAAGCCCGAGTACTTGAACGCCGCATCGGATGCCATCGCGCACCTGTTCGGCCGCAACTACTACAACCGCTCCTATGTCACGGGGCTGGGAATCGATCCGCCCATGCATCCGCACGACCGCCGCTGCGGGGCCGACGGCATCGAACCGCCTTGGCCCGGCTACCTTGTTGGAGGCGGACACTCCGCCACCGGCTGGCACGACGACCAGGAGGACTATCGCACCAACGAGATTGCGATCAACTGGCAGGCGGGCTTGGTCTATGCACTGGCCGGCTTTGTGGGCGGCCAGCCATAGGGGGACCCAACGATGGAGATTACGATGAGCATGTATCCCCTGCATACGTTCCTCTCGATTCTTGCCGCCTGTCTGACGCTTGGTTCGTCTGCCTCGGGCGCCGATCTTGTGTTGCGCTACGACAAGCCGGCAACCGATTGGATGACTGAGGCCCTGCCCATTGGCAACGGCTCGCTCGGCGCGATGCTTTTCGGCGGTGTGGACACCGTCCGTATCCAATTCAATGAGCAGAGCCTGTGGACCGGCGACGAGAAGGACACCGGCGCGTACCAGAACTTCGGCGGGCTGACGCTCGACCTGTCGGCAGACGACGCGGCCGCGCTTGAATATCGGCGGGAATTGGACCTGACCACCGCAACTCACCGTGTCCGTTATCGCAGGGGCGAAGTGGTCTATGAGCGGGAGGCATTCTGCAGCCATCCCGACGGTGTGATGGTCCTGCGATTCACGGCGAGCCGCCCGGGCAGCTACAGCGGAACTCTCCTGCTGAGTGACGCCCACGACGCCCCCGTCCGTGCCTTTGGCGACAGGCTGATGGTCGCCGGCAAGTTGAACAACGGCCTGGAATACGAGGCGCAGGTGCGCCTGCTCTGCGACGGGGCGGATGTACAGGCCAAGGATGGAACGCTGAGATTCTCCAAGGCCGACGGCCTGACGATCCTGCTGGCCGCCGGCACCAACTACGTCAACCGCTCGGATCGAGGTTGGCGTGGGCCGCATCCTCACGAACGTCTTGTGCAGGCTGTCGAAAGCGCGGCCCGCAAGTCGGTTGACGAGCTGCGAAAGGCTCACATCGCGGACTACCAGGCCCTGTTCAACCGCGTGGAACTGGACCTGGGCGCTTCTTCAAACGAGACTTTGGCTCTGACCACAGACCAGCGGATCCTTGCGTATCACCGCGAGAAGAGAAGCGATCCAGACCTCGAGGAGCTGTTCTTTCAGTACGGTCGCTATCTTCTCATCAGCTCGTCTCGGCCCGGCGGTCTGCCCGCCAATCTCCAGGGGCTGTGGAACCACAGCAACAACCCGCCGTGGAGGTCCGACTACCACTCGAACATCAACGTCCAGATGAACTACTGGCTCGCCGAACCGACCAACTTGGCGGAGTGTCACGTGCCTTTCATCGATTACATTGACAACCAGCGGCGGGTCCGCAAGCGGGCGACGCAGGAGTACTACAAGTGCGAACGGGGCTGGACGGTCCAGACCGAGAACAACATCTACGGCGGTTCGAGCTGGCGGTGGAACCCGCCGGGCAGCGCGTGGTATTGCCAGCATCTCTGGGAGCATTACGCCTTCGGGCAGGACAAGACTTATCTTCGCGACAGGGCGTATCCGATCCTCGAGGAGGTCTGTCACTTCTGGATAGATCGTCTGGTCGCGCTGCCCGACGGCCGGCTGGTGACCCCTGACGGCTGGTCGCCCGAGCATGGGCCGGAAGAGCAGGGTGTCACCTACGATCAGATGCTGGTCTGGGACCTGTTCACCAACACGATCGAGGCAGCCGACGAATTGGGGATCGACCGCGCGTTTCGTGACCATCTGTCTGAATTGCGAGGCAAGTTGCTTGGTCCGCAGATCGGCAAGTGGGGCCAGTTGCAGGAGTGGATGACCGATCGCGATGACCCCAAGGACCAGCATCGGCATGTCTCGCACCTGTTCGGCCTGCATCCGGGACGCCAGATCGCGCCGCGCACCACGCCCGATCTGGCCCGAGCCGCGGCGGTCTCGCTGGGTGCTCGCGGCGACGGCGGAACCGGATGGAGCCGCGCCTGGAAGATCAACTTCTGGGCCCGTCTGCTCGACGGCGACCATGCGTACACCCTGCTGCGCAATCTCCTGACGCCGGTTGCGTTCAAGGGCACCGACTACCAGGACGGTGGCGGAGTGTACCCCAATCTGTTTGACGCGCATCCGCCGTTCCAGATCGACGGCAACTTCGGCGCCACCGCCGGCATCGCGGAGATGCTACTGCAAAGCCACACGGATCGGATCGAGTTGCTGCCGGCGCTGCCCGAAGCCTGGTCGAGCGGCTCGGTCAGCGGGCTCCGCGCCCGCGGCGGCTTTGAGGTGGACATCGAATGGAAAGATGGCAGGCTCGTCTCGTCGACCATTCGTTCCCTCGCGGGCAGACCCTGCCGGCTTCGCTGTGGGCAGGTCACCACGGAGTTGGCCTTGGCCCGCGGTCAGACCGCCAGCTGGGACGGACGATAACCCGTAGGGGCAAATAATCATTCGCCCATGCCGTGGCGCTATGTGAAGGGATTCTTCCGTAAGGAGAGCTCCGTGCAGATCGGTTGGCCCGACACCACGATTATCGTGGCCTACATCGTGGGGATCCTCGCGCTGGGATGCTGGGCGGGCCTGCGCCGCAGGGCCCGCGACAAGGCGGACGAGTACTTTCTCGCAGGCAAAACGCTGCGCTGGCCCGTCATCGGCCTGGCGTTGTTCGCGACCAACATCTCGACCGTGCATCTGGTCAGTCTCGCGGAAGAAGGGTATACGAACGGCCTGGCTTATGGCAACTTCGAGTGGATGGCGCCGTTCACGCTGATTGCGCTGGCGTTGTTCTTCGCGCCGTTCTACATCCGCTCGGGTGTGGCGACGCTGCCCGACTTCCTGGAGAAGCGGTACAGCCGGGCCAGTCGGGACTGGCTGGCGGTCCTGTCGATCATCTCGGCGGTTTTCATTCACATTGGCTTCTCCTTGTACGCCGGAGCGACCGTCCTGGAGGGGCTCTTCGGGATCCCGAAGATGTGGAGCATCGTCCTGATCGCGGTTATCACCGGCTTGTATACGATGGTCGGCGGCCTGATGGCGGTCGTGCTCACCGAGTCGGTCCAGACGATCATCCTGCTGGCCGGGGCGGTCATCCTGACCGGGATCAGTCTGGTCAAGGTCGGCGGCTGGGGCGGGTTGGCCGAGCAGGTGGACCCGGTGAAGCTCACCGTCTTGCGTCCGGCAGGCGACGCCTCGGGACTGCCGTGGTATTCGGTGTTCCTGGGCTATCCGATCATCGGGATCTGGTACTGGTGCACCGACCAGACCATCGTGCAGCGCGTCCTCGGCGCCAAGGATGAGAACCACGCGCGGATCGGGCCGTTGTTTGCCGGATTCATCAAGATTCTGCCTGTTTTCATCTTCGTGCTGCCGGGCCTGGTCTGTCTGGCCTTGGTCCAAAAGGGTGCGATCCCGGCTCTGCCGCTGAACGAAGAAGGTCAGCCCGACGCCGCGTTGACGTACTCGCACATGATCGGCACGTTACTGCCGGTCGGCTTGCGGGGTGTCGTTGCGGCCGCCCTGATGGCGGCGCTGATGAGCACGGTCTCCGGCGCTCTGAATTCGGCAGCCACATTGTTCTCCTATGATCTGTACAAACGCTGGTCGCCCGGCACATCCGAGGACCGGCTTGTGATGATCGGCCGGATCGTGACGTTTGTCGCGATGGTCCTGGCGGTGGTCTGGTCGCCTCTATGCGGTCGCTTCCCCACGGTTTTTCAGGGCATCAATGCGGCGATCAGTTACCTGGCGCCGCCGATCACCGTGGTATTCGTCGCCGGCGTGTTCTGGAAGAAGGCCTCTTCGAAGGCTTCCTTCATCACGTTGATCACCGGCTCGGCGGTGGGTTTCGTCGTCTTCCTTCTGGACTTCACCAAGACGTTGGCGGCGTTCAAAGAGACTCACCCCAGTTTTGGGTTCCTGAATTTCATGGTGATCAGTTTCTTTCTGGCGTGCCTCTGCGGGGTGGTGATGATCGTCCTTTCGCTCGCCTTCCCGGATGAGCCGGCGGCAACGAAGATGGCTCTGGTCTGGAAGTCTCCCTGGGAGCCCCTGCATGAGAAAGGCTGGCCCGGCCCGGGCAACTACAAAATCCTCAGCGCGCTGTTGGCGCTGACGATGATCGTCCTGTACGTGGTCTTCCGATAGCGGACCGATCGGTTCCTTGGAGGTAATGTCATGCGACTTCTTGCCGTGTCGATGGTCACGATGATGGTCGCCGGCTGCGGCATGGGCCGGTCGAGCCGCCTGCCGGAGGACGGACCGCTGCGGTTTGCGTTTATCACCTGCACGGTCAACGCGAAGTTCTTCGGGCCGGTGAAGAAGGGCGTGCGCGACGCCGCCCAGGTGATGCGCGTGGAGGCGGACTTTCTCGGCACGGAGGGCGTCGATATCCCGGCTCAGGTGGAGATGGTGCGCCGGGCGGTCAAGGAAGGCTACGACGGCATCGCGCTGAATCTCATCGACCCCGGGGCGTTCGACGGCGTGGTGCAGGAGGCCATCGATCAGGGCGTGCCGGTGGTCGCGTTCAATGTGGATGACCACGCCTCGCCCAACGCCCGGCTGGCCAGTGTCAACCAGCGGCTGTACGAAGCGGGGCGGTCGCTTGCTTCGGAACTGCTGCCGGAGATTCCCGCAAATGCGCACGTCTTGATGACCATGCACGATGAGGGGGTTTCGGCGCTCGAAGACCGACTCCGGGGCTTGCAGGATGTGCTCAAGGACAAGGGGGTCCGATGGACCGTGCTCGTCACGGGCAACGATTCCACCAGAGGTGCCGAGCGCATCGCCCAAGCGCTGCGCGAGCACAGCGACATTCGCATCGTTCTGGGGACCGGTCAATCCGACACCGAGGCGGCAGGTCTGGCCCTGGAGAAGCACTTTGCAGGCCAGGATTACTGGTCGGCCGGGTTTGACCTTTCCGATACGACCCTGCGGCTGGTCAAGGCCGGCGTCATCCGCTGTACGGTGGACCAACAGCCGTACATTCAGGGGTTCTATCCCGTCGTGCAGCTCGCGCTTTACTGCCGCTACCAGATTCAGCCGTCGGATATCGACGCGGGAGCGGCGATCATCGACCGGGACAATGCCGACGCGGTGATTCGCCTGACGCGGGAGGGCTATCGATGACGTGCAAAGACACGCGATCGAACGCCTGGAGGCATTTGCCCAAGAATCGGTATTGCGTGACATCAACAGGGAAAGGAGTGCCGTATGAATCACAGATGGGTGTTTGGAGCGGTGATCGTGCTGTTGCTTGCTGCCGTGGCGGCAGGTCCTGCGCGGAGCCAGGATCGAGACCAATGGGTTGATCTGTTCGACGGGAAGACACTGAACGGATGGTCCGTCCACAGCGGCACCGCCAGGTACCACGTTGAGGGTGACGAGATCGTCGGCACGACGGTCAAGGGCAGTCCGAACACATTTCTCTGCACGGATCGCCAGTATGGCGACTTCGTTCTGGAGTTCGAGGTCAAGCTGGACCCTCGGCTCAATTCCGGTGTGCAGGTCCGCAGTCAGATCGCGCCGACGGAGATGGCGTTCGTGTTTGCCGGCCGGGACGGAACGCCCCAGTCGGTTGTGATTCCGGCCGACCGCGTCTATGGCTATCAGGTGGAGATCGCCACCGAGAAGGCAGGTTCGTCGGGCAGCATCTACGACGAGGCGCGTCGGGCGTTCATGCTGGCCAGCACGACGAGCGATCCCGTCGCGAGCAAGGCGTTCAAGGACGGCCAGTGGAACAAGTACCGCATCGAGTGCCAGGGCGACCGGATTCGGACGTGGGTCAACGACGTCCCCTGTGTGGATCTGCGGGACAGCATGACCGCCCGTGGCATTATCGGTCTTCAGGTGCACGGCATCGGCAATGAGGCCGGTCCCTACGAGGTGCGCTGGCGCAACCTTCGCATTCAGGCCGCCGACGGGGGCATTGAGCCGCCGGTGGTTTCCTGTCCCGTTCGTGTGCTGCAATGCACGCCGAAATGGACCGGGCCGCGCATGGCCGACGGTCGGCCGTGGGTATCCGACGATCTGCTCAAGCGAATGCGAAATGTTCCGATCACAATGGCCTGGAGTATCGTCAGCGGTGCCGGCTATCACAACTGCTACGAGACGGCGCTGGGCTGGCAGGTCATGCGTCCCGACGAGGCGATTGTCGGTCGCGTGCTGACCGCGCAGTACATGCCCATGCAGCCCGACTTCAACAAGGCGATCATGGACCAGGGACACGCCGAAGGGCGGCTGGGCAACTCTAATTCCTGGCCTATCGACATGCTCCAGAAGGGCGATGTGTACGTCGCCGACGGGTTCGGCAAGGTTCTCGACGGCACGCTGATCGGCGACAACCTGGGCAATGCGATCTACGCCCGAAGCGGCAACGGCGTCATCTTCGACGCCGGCGTCCGCGACCTCGAAGGCCTCGAAGAGATCGAAGGCTTCAATGCCTGGCACAAGGGCGCCGACCCCAGCTACCTGAAAGAGGTGATGCTCAGCGCGATCAACGTTCCCATCCGGATCGGGCGGGCGGTCGCCTGCCCCGGCGACGTCGTGCTGGCCAAACGCGAGGGGATCGTCTTCATTCCCGCTCATCTGGCTGAGAAGGTGGTCACCGAATCGGAAGCCATCACGTTGCGCGACATGTTTGGACATCAGCGCCTGAAAGAGGGCAAGTATACGCCCGGACAGATCGACAGCCGGTGGACGCCCGAAATCCGTGAGGACTTCCGCGACTGGCTCAAAAAAAATATCAACGAACTGCCGGTGCCCAAGCAGGTGATCGAGGAGATGCTCGATCCCAAGACGCGAAACTGGTAGGACCCACACGATCGAAGCCTTTGTTAAGATAAGAAGAGGACTCATGAAGAACGAGCGACAACACGAGATGGCGACTTCGAGACGTTCCCTGCTGAAGACCGTCGGAGCGGGCTTTGCCGGTCTGACCCTGGCGGGGATGATCGACGCCCCCCTCGAAGAGCAGATCGCCTGCGCCACACAGAATATCCAGCGGAATTCCAGCCCATCGGAGCTGCGGATCACCGACCTGCGGGTCGCGGTGGTGACCCGGGCGCCGATGCGCTGCCCGTTGATCCGCATCGACACCAATCAGGGCATCTGTGGCTATGGCGAAGTCCGTGACGGAGCGAGCGAGAAGTACGCGCTGATGCTCAAAAGCCGCTTGCTGCGAGAAAACCCCTGCAACGTCGAAAGACTGTTCAAGAAGATCAGGCAGTTCGGCGGCCATGCCCGGCAGGGCGGCGGTGTCTCCGGCGTGGAGATGGCCCTGTGGGACTTGGCGGGCAAGGCGTACGGCGTCCCGGTGTATCAGATGCTGGGCGGTCGATACCGCGACCGGATCCGTCTGTATGCCGACACGCCCGACGGTCAGGTGAGCGGCCTGAAGAAACGGATCGAGCAGGGATTCACATTTCTCAAGTACGATTGCGGCATCCAAACCATCCGCAACGTCCCCGGCGCGCTGAGCTACCCGACCAAGGAGACCAACTGGCGCGGCAAGCACCCCTTCACCGCCATCCAACTGTCCGATAAAGGGGCCGCCTTGATGGCCGAACGGTTTGCCGAGGTTCGTGAAGTGGTCGGTTGGGAGATCCCGGTGGCATCGGACCACTTCGGCCACATGGGCGTCAACAGTTGCATCAAGCTGGGCAGGGCCCTCCAGCCCTATGCGCTCGCCTGGCTCGAAGACATGGTCCCGTGGGAATACACCGACATGCTCAAGGAAATCAAGAATGCCATCGACGTGCCCTTGCTGACGGGCGAGGACATCTACACCCTCGACGGCGGTTTCAAGAAACTGATCGACGAGCGCGCCGTCGACATGGTGCATCCCGACCTGGCGACCGCCGGTGGAATCCTGGAAACGAAGAAGATCGGCGACTACGCCGAGCAGAGCGGCATCGCGATGGCCATGCATTTCGCCGGAACGCCGGTGTGCTTCATGGCCAATCTGCACTGTGCCGCGGCGACAGAGAACTTCATAGCCTTGGAGCACCACTCCGTCGATGTCGACTGGTGGGAAGACCTGGTCACGGGGTTCGACAAGCCGTTCCACACCGGCGGTTTCGCCCGTGTCCCCGAGGGGCCCGGACTGGGCATCGAGTTGAACCTCGAAGTGATCCAAGAGCACCTCGAACGCGGCCAGGAGCTGTTCGCGCCCACCGAGGAGTGGAACCAGGATCGCTCGAACGATCGCCTGTGGAGTTAGAGATATGACTTGCAGACGGGTGGCAGCCTCAAGTCCATAGGACTTGAGGATGGTTCGCAATAATGGGCCATCCCCAAGCTGCGTTTGAGGCGGCCACGCGTTCAGAGTCTACAGTCAGGGGAGAACACCGCGAATGGAACGCTCGATGTTGAGACACTGTTGGACCGTGTCGGCGATCGGTCTGCTGGTTGCAGTAGCCGCATTTGCGATGGGGCATCGGGCCATCGCCGGACCCGCGCTGATCGTGATGTTCGCATCGCTGGCGTTGTACTGCATGGGCCATCCGGTATTCAAGAGCTTCGCTTTCACGATATGGGTCTTCGCCTTCGTGACCGCCTCGATGGTGTACCCTGCGGCCTTCATGACCTGGCCCGGGTTCGACCTGGCCATTCTGATCGTTCCGCTGATTCAGATCATCATGTTCGGCATGGGCACGACCTTGAGCGTGGCGGACTTCGCCCGCGTCGTCAAGATGCCATGGCCGGTTTTTGTCGGTTTCGTTCTTCAGTTCTCCATCATGCCCCTGGTCGGTTTCATGCTGGCCAAAGGCTTTCGCTTTGAGCCGGAGGTGGCGGCCGGTGTGGTTCTGATCGGGGCCTGCCCCGGCGGCGTCGCCTCCAACGTGATGACGTACCTGGCCGGTGGCGACGTGGCCCTGTCGGTGACCATGACGGCCTGCTCGACGCTGGCCTCGCCCGTCATGACGCCGCTGATGATGGAACTGCTGGCGGGCAAGATGGTCCCGGTCCCGTTTTTCGGGATGATGTTCACGATCATCAACATGATCGTCGTTCCCATCGTGGCCGGTCTGCTGGCCAACCACATGCTGTATGGCCGGCGAAAGGTATTCGATCGAGGATGGATGTTGGGTCTCGTCGCTGCCGGCAGCGTTGGTGCCTCGACACTCATCGCGGCGTATGCTCCGAAAGCCGTCATCACAATAGGCAACGGCAGCCTCGGGAAGGACGGGCTGGTGGTGGGTCTGCTGCTGATCGGCATCGTGGCGCTGGCCAAGCTGGTGATCGGCGTCTGGTTAAACGGGCCCGAGAACTGGATGGACAAGGTCCTGCCGGTTGTCTCTATGGCCGGCATCTGTCTGATCATCGGCATCATCACGGCCCAATCGCGCGATGATCTGATGAGAATCGCCCCGTACATCATTCTCGCGGCCATGCTGCACAACGGCATCGGCTATGTACTGGGCTACTGGGGCGCTCGACTGTTTCGACTCAACGAGATCGCGTGCCGGACGGTGTCCATCGAGGTGGGCCTCCAGAACGGCGGGATGGCTTCCGGCCTGGCACTCAAGACGCTCGTCAGCGCCAAGGCGGCGCTGGCGCCGGCCATCTTCGGACCGTGGATGAACGTCTCCGGCTCGATCCTGGCCACGTGGTGGCGCCGAAAGCCGGTGGCGAAGACACACGGATACCATGCCTGGAGATAAAACCATTTCCGTATTGCAGTGGCATGACCTGAGGTGGAGATATGAAAGCAGTTCGCGCAATGGCTGTCGTGACATACGTTGCGTTGTGGTCCCTTGTTTTTGAAGGCCCCGCCTGGGCACAAGGTGAAGACGGCCGGTTCGTTCCCGGTGAGGTCTGGCTCGACACGGACGGCAAACCGATCCAGGCCCACGGGGGGGCGGTGCTGGTGCGGGACGGCACGTACTACTGGTACGGCGAAGACCGCACGCCCAGCCGCCAGACCGGCGTCTCCTGCTACAGCTCAACCGATCTGTACCGCTGGAAGCACGAGGGCGTGGCCTTTCCGCAGGAATCGCTGTCTTCTGACATCCGCGACCGAACGTTTATCGAGCGGCCCAAGGTCGTCTTCAATCCGAAGACGGGCAAGTACGTCATGTGGATGCACCTTGAGCAGTGGGGGTACCACTTCGCCAGGGCAGGTGTCGCCCAAAGCGACAGGCCGCAGGGTCCATTCGCCTTCGTCCATCACATGCGGCCCATCCAGTACGATTTCGGCTACAAGGACGACGATCCCGACCGGCAGAAGGAATTCGGCGGGACCTACCGCGACATGAACCTCTTTGTGGATGACGACGGCAAGGCTTATGCGTTCTATGCCTCCGAGCACAACGCGACGATGTACATCGTTCGGCTAAACGGCGACTTTACGGCGCCCGAGAGCCCGATCGTGCAAGGCTGGACCTGGGCGCGCGTCCTGATCGGCAAGTACCGCGAGGCGCCCGCGCCGTTCAAGTTCCAGGGCCGGCACTACCTGATCACGTCGGGATGTACCGGCTGGAAGCCCAATGCGGCCGATTACGCCGTCGCCGACCACATCCTCGGTCCCTGGGAATCGAAGGGCAATCCGTGTGTCGGACCCGACGCCGACACCACCTTCCAGACGCAGAGCACGTGCGTGTTTCCGGTGGCGGGCAAGCCGGGCTGCTATATTCTCATGGCCGACCGCTGGACCCCCAGGCGGCTGCACGATTCCCGCTACGTCTGGCTGCCGCTCGTGATCCAGCCGGACGGAACGTTCACGCTCACGTGGCTCGACCAGTGGGACCTGAGCTACTTCGACAAACGATAACACAGTGTGCAGGGTGGGAGTGGCATTCACATGAATCAATCGCGACAAGTTGTCTGGATCTGCATGGCAGCCATCATCCCTCTCATACAGGCGATGCCGCTGGGTGCGATGGATTTCGACTTTGACTGGCGTTTCAGCAAGGGGGATTTCGCGACCGCGATGATGCCGGCGTTCGATGATTCCGGCTGGCGAACGGTGAACGTTCCTCACGACTGGAGTGTGGAGGGACCGTTTGGCGCCGAGTATGCCAGCGGTAGCGGCTATGCCCCCGGCGGGATCGGATGGTATCGCAAACATTTCAAGCTCGATGCGGCCAGCCGCGACAAGCTCGTGGTCATCGAATTCGACGGCGTCTATCACAACTCCGAGGTCTGGATCAACGGGTACTTCGTCGGTCGGCGGCCCTACGGCTATTCCAGCTTTCAGTACGACCTGACGCGTCACCTGAAGTTCACAGAGGACCAGAACGTGATCGCCGTCCGCGTGGACCATACGAAGTTCGCGGACTCGCGCTGGTATACCGGCTCGGGCATCTATCGACACGTTCGTCTGCACATCATCGACAGGCTCCACATCGGACAATGGGGCGTCTACGTTACCACGCCCGAAGTGAGCGAAGACTCCGCCACAATTCGTGTCGAGACGGTTGTCAGGAACGACCGTGACCAGATCGTGACCTTGTCGCTCGAATCGAGCGTTGTTGCCCCGGATGGGAAGATGGTCGCCGGTCTCAGCCAGTCCGGGAGCCTCGACCCCCATGCCGAGCAGGTCTTCGTTCCGCAGATCAAGATTCCCAATCCCCAACGGTGGTCGGTCGAGTCGCCCCACATGTACACGCTTCGCAGTGTATTGAGGGCGGGCGACGAAATCGTGCAGGAGGTGTCCACGCCCTTCGGGATTCGCACGATCGCGTTCGATCCCGACAATGGCTTCTTTCTGAACGACAGGGCGGTGAAGCTCAAGGGCGTCTGTCTGCATCACGATGCCGGTTGTCTCGGTGCGGCGGTGCCGGACAAAGTGCTTGAACGGCGGCTGCGGCTGATGAAGGAGCTCGGCGCCAACGCGATTCGCACCAGCCACAACCCGCCGGCCCCGGAGCTGCTGGACATGTGCGACCGGCTCGGCCTGCTCGTCAAGGACGAGGCGTTTGATGAGTTCACACCGCCCAAGAACAAGTGGGTCACAGGCTGGAACGCGGGCCAGCCCGGCAAGTTCGGCTACGGCGAGGTCTTTGCCGAGTGGTCGGTCCGTGACATGGAAGACCTCGTTCGCCGGGACCGCAACCATCCGTGCGTCATCATGTGGAGCATCGGCAACGAGATCGACTATCCGAACGACCCGTTCTCCCATCCGGTGCTGGGCAACAACTACCGGCCGGAGCATCCGCCTGCCGAGAATCTTGTCACGTATGCCAAGCCACTCATCGAGGCGGTCAAGAAATGGGACCGCACGCGGCCGGTGACGGCGGCTCTGGCGAGCATCGACATGTCCAACGCCGTCGGCTTGCCACAACTGCTCGATGTGGTCGGATACAACTATCAGGAGCGGCACTACGAGGCCGACCACAAGACCTACCCGAGCCGGTTCATTTTCGGCAGCGAAAACGGCGACAGCTATGACGCCTGGGTAGCGGTGCGGGACAACGACTACGTGGCGGGCCAGTTCCTCTGGACCGGGATCGACTATCTGGGTGAGGCCGGCCGCTGGCCCAATCGCGCCAACGGCGCCGGCCTGCTCGATCTGTGTGGGTTCAAGAAGCCCGTCGCGTGGTTCCGTCAAAGCCTGTGGAGCGAAGAGCCGATGGTGTACCTCTGCGTTTCCGGCCGTCCGGGCCGGCGAGGGCCGGATATGGCTGGAGCCGAGCACTGGAACTGGCCGCCGGATGCTCGTGTGGGCGTCAATTGCTTCACGAATTGCGAGGAGGTCTCGCTGATTCTCAACGGGGAAGCGTTCGGCACCCGGCGTTTGTCCGAGGCGCGCAACGGCGTATTGGCGTGGGAGGTCCCGTTCCGTCCGGGCGTTCTGCGGGCGGTGGGACGAAACAGCGGCCACGAGGTCTGCGAGTTTTCGCTCACGACAGCCGGGCCGGCGGCGAGAATTGTCCTGTTGTCCGACACGACCCGCCTGTCGGCGGACGGCAAGGATATCTGCCACATCGAATTCCGGATTACCGACGACCACGGCGTGTGTGTTCCCGATGCCGACCATGAGGTTACGTTTGACGTGGATGGTCCCGGCCGGATCATCGGCATCGAGAATGGCGACCTGAACAGCCTCGACGATCCCAAGGACAACACCCACAAAGCCCGTCAAGGACGGGGTTTAGCTTTCTTGCAGGCCGCACGCCAGCCGGGCCGAGTGCGTCTGACGGCGCGAGCGCCTGGTCTTGCCGAGGCAACGACCGAAATCGAGATTACCGCGACCGCCCGATAGACGTTGCCCAACGCGAAGCTACAGACACTATGAGCCTGGCAGAGCCGGACTCCGGATGCGATGGCCGTTGATACGGCTCGGTGCAGGACGTACAATCATGGCATGGCAGTTGGATGCCGCATGCGTGGTGTCAGGATTGCCTCTTGCGCCAGCAGGCAGAAGGGAGGCACGGTATGGCCAAGGCGAAGAAGGTCACCGCCCCGAAGAGCACCTTACCCCTGAACAACTTCGACCTCAGGAAACGCTATGATGTCTACTATCACATGCGCAAGGGAGTATGCGCCTGCCGAAACGTTACGGTCAAGGGTAAGCGGACCTTCGAAGACGTCAACGAGGTGAAGGGGCCGTTCGTTCAGTACCTGGAACTGGAGGATGCCAAGGGACGCACGTTCATGCTGAACTACCTTCACATCTTCATGATCTGCGAGGCGGGTGTGAAGGTGCGGTTCTCCTCTGCCAAGTAGGCAGGCAGAGGTCGTCCACTGGAAGGGTATTGTTGGTTGACGGTGTGATGCCAGAATGAACTTCGGCGTGACGGACAGAAAACAGGCGGAGTTGGAGGCCCGTATGGCGGCGCTCGGGCTGCGTGAAGAGGACTTCGAAGAGAAATTCATCCGCTCCTCGGGTCCCGGCGGGCAGAAGGTCAACAAGACATCCAGTTGCGTGGTCCTCCGGCATGTCCCCAGTGGTCTGGAAGTGAAGATGCAGAGAGAGCGGTCGCAGCCTCTGAATCGATACCGCGCGCGCAAGCGGCTGTGCGAGCTGATCGAGGAACGGCGGTTCCAATCCGCCTGCGCTGCGGGATCGGAACCGCCCGTCAAGAGCCCGGCGGCTCTGAAGGCCGCGAAGATTCGCAAGCAGAAACAGCGGCGACGACGGCGCAGCCGGAGTGGATGATCACGGAATCTGTCCAAAGAAGATGGGAGACTGATTATGAGTCGCGTGACAAGCGGCAAGACGTTCACAATGTGCGTGGCTGTGTTCCACCTTTTTGTGTTGGGAGCGATGCTGAAAAATCAGGCGGCCTCGGCATCGTCGCCCGGCTTCTGGTCCTGGGCCCCGACGCCTCCGATGGGCTGGAACAGTTGGGACTGCTACGGACCGACGGTGAGGGAAGCGGAAGTGAAGGCCAACGCCGACTACATGGCCGAGCACCTCAGGTCGCACGGCTGGCAATACGTCGTGGTGGACATCCGCTGGTTCGTTGAGAACACGAAGGCGCACGGGTACAACCAGACCGATCCTCGCTACGTGATGGACGAATACGGCCGGTTCCTGCCGGCGGCGAACCGCTTCCCCTCGGCGGCTGGCGGCAAGGGCTTCAAACCTCTGGCCGACTACATCCATAGTAGGGGACTCAAATTCGGCATCCACGTCATGCGAGGCATCCCGGTTGAGGCGGTCCGGAAGAACACACCGATCCTCGGCAGCAGCGCGCGGGCGGCCGACGTCTACAGCACCGAGCAGCAGTGCCCATGGCTGCGCGATATGTACACGATCGTCGCCGACCGACCCGGCGCGCAGGAGTATTACGATTCGATCTTCCAGCTCTACGCCTCGTGGGATGTGGACTACGTCAAGATCGACGATCTGTCGCGGCCGTATCATCGAGCCGAGATTGAACTGATCCGCAGAGCCATTGACGGTTGCGGCCGGCCGATGGTCCTGAGTACCTCGCCCGGGGCGACCCCGCTGGAGGCCGCCGAGCACGTCAAGACGCACGCCAATCTCTGGCGCATCAGCGATGACTTCTGGGATCGCTGGGTGGACATTCTGGAGATGTTCGAACGCTGCCGCAACTGGGCCCCGCACAGCGGACCCGGCCACTGGCCGGATGCCGACATGCTCCCTCTCGGGCGCATCAGCATTCGGGGTGAACGCGGCGATGACCGCCGGACCCGTCTGACCCGAGACGAGCAGATCACGCTGATGACGCTCTGGTCCATCTTCCGCTCTCCGTTGATGTTTGGAGGAGACCTGCCCAGCAACGACGAGTTCACCCTGTCACTGCTGACGAACGATGAAGTCCTGGCGGTCAATCAGAACAGTACGAACAATCGCCAGTTGTACCGCCGCGACGGACTCATTGCCTGGGCGGCCGATATTCCGGATTCCAACGACAAATATGTGGCTTTGTTTAACACCCGTGACGCCAACGAGGCTGCGTCCGTGAACGTGCCCTTCGATATGGTTGGTTTGCAGGGCTGCTGCCTCGTTCGGGACCTGTGGGGCAGGAAAGACCTTGGCGCGTTCTCGGATGAATTCGGCGCGTCAATCCCGTCGCATGGGGCCGGACTCTACCGGATCGGCCCGGAGTAGTGACCAGATGCGAATCGGATGTGGCCGGAACGGCCGCCAATGACAAGGGGCCCGGATCGTGGGAACCCAGGCCCCCTGTATAGATCCTTCTGCGCCGGCGGAACTACTCAGCCGCCGGGTGGCCGTAGCCGATGTCGTCGATATAGACGGTGCCGGTTCCGCCGGCCT
>DAOTJE010000054.1:0-20699 GCA_035448545.1 Sedimentisphaerales bacterium
CTTTGATCCTACAAGAAGGGCCCTGTCTTTCCACCTACAAACGTGCAGTGCACCCACCCCCCACCTTCAGGGGTGCCGGTCGGAGCGCCAGAGGCTCCGGGCAGGCGGGAAAACCGGCAGAATGTTGAAATCGTTCCGGTTTCGACGGCGTCTTACCCGCAGGACCGCAGCCGGGCAGGTTGTTCTACCCTGACGGCGCAGGTGGACGTGCCGCGGCGGGCAACGGTGTGGTGCGTGCCGGTATCCGGGGCGGATGCAGGTTTCCCAACAACTTCTCTTTTGGAGGCTTATCGCATGAGAGATCAGAGACTTCTCAGGGTGGTCGTGCTCGGCGTCGTTCTCGTCCTGTCCACCCAAGTCTGGGCCCAGCCGGCCGGCGGAGGCCGAGGCGGCCTTTATGGCGACTGGCTCGTCAAGAGCGAGTTCAACGGCCGGACGATGGAGTCGATCCTGTCGTTCTCTCGCGACCAGGACGGCAACCAGACCGGTCAGTGGATCGGCTTCATGGGCGTCAGCGATCTCAAGGACGTCAAGTTCGAGGATGGCCAGCTCAGCTTCACCCGCCAGATGCCGGGCCGCGACGGCGAGACCATGACCTCGACCTTCAAGGGCAGAATCGAAGATGGCAAGCTTACCGGAACGGTCTCCGGCGGCCGGGGCGACTATGCCCTCGAAGGCCGGCGCGCCCCCCGTACGCCGCGAGCGGCTGGCACCTGGGAGCTGACCCTCAAGATGCAAGACCGCGAGATTCCGGTCACGCTGGAGATCAAGGCCGACAACGAGGGTCAACTGACCGCGCAATGGAAAAGCGAACGCGGCGAGATGAAGGTCAGTCGCGTCGAGCTCGAGCGAAATACCCTGACCATGGCGCTCAAGAACGAAGACCCGGACCGGCCTTGGGAGGCAACCTTCGAAGGACAGCTTCAGCAGGACCAACTCTCCGGCACCCTCAAGAGCCAGCGAGGAGAGATCCCGGCCACGGGCAAACGCCTTGGCGCCGCCCTGATCGGGACCTGGAACCTCGACGCGACGAGCGAGCGAGGCACCCGCAAACAGCGGCTGGTGGTCTATCCCGATATGACCGCCCGCTACAACGCCACGCCCGTCAAGAAGGTCACGTTCGACGGCGACAAGGTCAGCTTCAAGATCGCCATGACGTTCGGCGACCGGGATTTCGAGATGGACTTCCAAGGCAAGATCCAGGACGGCAAACTCAGCGGTGAGATGACCACCGGCATGGGCAGCCAGAAGATCACGGGAACCAAGGTGGTCCGTACCTTCCGGCGACAGACTCAGTAGGAGTACCTGCCTGCAGGGCCTGCCGGGGGAACGTGCTCCGGCAGGCTCCTTCAATACGGACTCGGCTGTTCCTCGGTAGGAACGAAACGACTCTGCCGCAGATCGCACGCGGCACAGAAGCACGGCCGCCCGCACTTCTCGCGCCAGCAGGCAATCTCATCGGTCCGTGCCATGACAATTCGGTGCAGGTGGTCGGTCCGGGTGGTCCCTTTGAGCAGGACCAGATCGCCGCTGCGGAGGTAGCTGCGCAGATAGCACTCGAGCTGATACAGCATCCCAAAAGCCATGATGCGGTCATCGTCCGGATGCGCCTTGACCTTCAAGGCAGAGTAGGCATGATCGCCTACGAACAAGACCTTCTCTGCCACGTCGAGCGCCTGCTTCGCAATCGCTTTGTACCGTTGCTCGAATCCCTTGGGCGTGTCCGAGACGGTTCCGATCACCACGATCTTGCGCTGGGCCCGGGCGGTCCGCAGGAACTCCAGCGAGGCCGGAACGGTCCAGAGCGGCGCTTTCCACGCATCACTGACGAAGGTCACGCCCCCCGGCGGCTCGTGCAGACTCATCCGGCCCAGGGTCGTCTCGAAGGTCTCCACCGCTTCGACCGCCCGTGGCAGGGAAACGCCCGCCGCCAACGCGGCCGACAGAGCCGCCAGCACCGTGTGGACCCAGTGCGTACCGAGCAGTCGCGTCTGCACGTGACATCGCGTCCCTTCGTAACAGACGTCGAATGACAACCGTTCGGGCCAGGCACACGTAACGTTCTCGGCGCGGACCATCGCCTCGGCCGACTGCCCGTACGTGAACACGCGGGCCCGCGTTCGCGTGCGCATCGCATAAACGTTGGGATCATCCGCATTGAGCACGGCCGCGCCGTCGGGCGGCAGGATCTCGACGAGTTTTCCTTTCTCCGCCGCCGTGGCCTCCAGGCTGCGGAAACTCGAGTAATGATCCTGCCCAACGTTGGTGACCACGCCGATGTGGGGCCGCAGCAATCGGGCCGACCGTTCCATCGCCCCCTTCATATGTCCGCTCACCTCAGCGACACAGAAACGATCCTTTGGCGAAAGCCTCCGAATCAGGCCGGCGATATACCCAATCTCGTTCTGGTGGTTCCCCGTTCGGGTGCGTCCTTCGCGGGCCAGGATCGCGGTGGTCAAATCCGTCGTCGTGGTCTTGCCACAGCTCCCGGTGACCGCAACGAAGCAGATGTTGGAAACATAGCGAAGCAGCGTTCGATAGCACCGGGCGACCTCCAGACCGGCACGGTGCCTGACCGGCAGATACACGGTTGTCTTGAACCGGTCTTTGACCAGACTACCGTAGCGACTCACGGATGGCATTTGCATCGGGCTACTCCTTCGAGAGACGGATCGGTCTCGCGTAGCAACATATCCATGTCATCCTCCCCAGGAGTGGGGCCGCGTTCCCTCACCGATGCGGTATCCCGCCACCGGGCGGGACACGGCAGGACGCGATGCGAGAAGTCTTCGTACAAGTAGCAGCGAGCGTTCATCTCGATGCAATAGGGATCGACCCGACTGAACCAGGCAAACCGTGCCTCGCGGCGGGCCCGGTTGTGGATCATATAATGGAAATGCAGGAGGCGCCAAGCGTCAATCCGGACGAAACGGGACTGAAGAGCGGGACTGAATTCGTGGTGGATCAGGCCGCTGTTGGCCCCGGACAGAGGAAAGACGTAGCGCAACCGGGGATCGTTGCGGAACAGGCGCGGAATCCACGTCGTCTCGAACAGGTGCGTGCTGACGTAACGCAACGGATCGATCGCGCAGATCCACCACCGCCGCAAGGCGAAGCCAATCTCGCCCGTCCGCTCCAGCAACGGGCGAATTGCCTGCCCGAACTCCTCGCAGACCACCTCATCCTGGTCCAATTCGAGGATCCACGTGCCGCAGGCGTGCTCGAAGGCGAAATTCTTCTGGGCGGCGAAATTGCCGTCGAACGGACGATGCAGATAGACACACTTGGGGACGGAGCGCACGAGCGCTTCAGTGCCGTCGGCGCTGCCGCCGTCCACAACGACAATCTCGTCGGCAAATCGCTCTACGCTGGCGATCGCGCGGCGCAGATACGCCGCGTTGTTTTGCGCCACAATACACGTGCTGATCAACGGTCTGTTCATCACACATCCTCGGACGTTCCGCCTGCGCCGCATCGCCTGAGGCGGCTGGGGCACAAGTGCCGCTTCCACGCGTCTTTCGTTCCGTCCGGGAATAACCCCTTTCATCACAGAGGTGCCCACGGCGATCCTTCCGCCGGGAACCGGCCTTCCTGTTCGAGGCAGCCTCCTCCATCCGGACAGCCTTGTCGCTACGGGAGACAGCTCTCGCTATGGACCCATCCACCCATGGTCTCTGGCACGTTATCGGCGGAAAAACCAGGCCGGTTGAGCAGGAAAAGCAGATTTCCTCTCCGTGCACCCGGCGGATTGGCTCCGGTCTCGGCCGCTCCGTGCCTCCAGACACCATCAAATCTCCTGCATCGCGTCCACGCGATCTGGTTATTGCGGCCGGGGGCAGTCTGTGGTAGGCTGACGGCTGCGAGGCGGATGGGGCAACATGTTTGGGGAACACAGGGGGTAACGAAGGGACGGACGGCAATGAAGATCGGATTTCACACGGATGCATTCAACAGCGCGTATTTCAGCTTCGAGAAGTGCCTGGCGTGGGCGCAGGCGAACGGCGTTCACTGCATCGAGTGCGGCCTGATCGACGGGGTCAGTTGGATTCACGGGCTGGGCTATCAGCCGCACGTGGCGCTGTACGAAGATCCCCTGCTGCTCAAGAAGAAGATGGATGCGCACGGCGTGCAGTTCTCGCAGGTCGACGCCGCCTTTCCGCTTTCAGGCAAGGAGGGCCCCCTGCGCGGCGTCCCGTACGTGATGAAATCCATCCAGTGGGCCCACCTGATCGGCTGTCCCTGCGTGGACACCACCGATGGGATGGCGCCGCCCGAGGGACTCAGCGACGCCGAGGCGATGGACCTGATGAAGCGCAGCTACGAGCAGATCATCGAGGTGGCCGAGGCGCACCGGATCACAGTCAACATCGAGCCGCACGGCTACTTCACCACCAAACCCGACATGATGGCGCGCATGCTGGCGTTCTGCGACAGCCCGTATCTGGGTATGAACATGGACACGGGCAATACGTTCATCGCCGGGCAGGACCCCGTCGCGTTCCTGAAACGGTTCCTCGGCCGGGTCCGCCACGTCCACATCAAGGATGTCTCGGAATCGCTGGCCGCCGCCGTACGCGGCAACCAGACGGGCATTGCGGTCAGCCAATGCGCCATCGGCGACGGCGTCAACGCCGACAATATCCGCAAGTGCCTCAAGATGCTGCGCGATCACGGGTACCAGGGCGTGCTGAGCATGGAGTGCGAAGGACAAGGTGGCCCCATGATCGAGAAGTCACTGGCATGGGTGCGTCGCACGCTCGATGAGCTGAACATCCCGACCGAGTGACATCCGTTCGCAGGGTCTCGTTTGTAGCGTGCCCGTAAGGGCATACAAAGCGCCTTGCGGCGTCACGACAAACGGCCCCTGCAAATGATGATATCGGCCGGGCTTGCTTCTGACGCGTCGTATGCCATACTTTATTGTATGGGACCTCTTGAACTCATCGTCGTTGTCACGCTCCTGTCCTTGCTGTATCTCTACCTGAGATACTCGAAGCAGAATTAGAGCGTCTGTTCCTATCGGACCTTGCCCATCCTTATCGCCTCTGCCCGGCTGTCACTCTGCAAGGAGCCGCACGGAGTCTTCGCCGATACCGCGTCATCCTGCTTCCATCAGCCGGACGAAATCATCGAACAGGTAACGGGCGTCGTGGGGGCCGGGGGACGCTTCGGGGTGGTACTGGACCGCGAAGGCCCGGAGCTTGTCGCTGCGGATGCCCTCGCAGGTGTGATCGTTGAGGTTCAGGTGCGTCAGCTCGACGTCCTTGCCCTTGAACGAATCGAGGTCCACGCAGAACCCATGGTTCTGACTGGTGATCTCGATCTTGCCGGTGCGCAGGTTCTTGACGGGATGGTTGGCGCCGCGATGGCCGAATTTGAGCTTATAGGTGGTCCCGCCCAGAGCCAGCCCAAGGATCTGGTGGCCCAGGCAGATGCCGAAGATCGGGACCCGGCCCAACAGGCCCTTGACCGTCTCGACGGCGTACGTGACCGCCGCCGGATCGCCCGGTCCGTTGCCCAAGAAGACGCCATCGGGCTTGTGCGCGAGGATCTCGTCGGCGGTCGTCTGGGCCGGCACCGCGAGGACCCCGCAGCCGTGGGAAACCAGCAGGCGGAGGATGTTGCGCTTCATGCCGTAGTCGATCGCCACAACCTTGTACTTCGGCGCCGGCACCTCCCGGGTGTTGGTCAGGACATCGAGGACGCCTTCTTTCCACTCGTACGGCTCGGCCACCGTGACGTTCTTGACGATGTCGCGGCCGACCAGGCCGGGGTATTCCTGCACCATCGCCGTCAGCTTCTGGATGCCCATCTCGCTCGACGAGATGATCCCGCGCATGGCGCCTTCCGTGCGGATGTGCCGCACGAGCTTGCGTGTGTCGATCCCCTCAATGCCCACGACGTCGTTCTTCCTGAGATAAGCGTCGAGCGTGTCGCTGCTGCGCCAGTTGCTCGGATAAGGGCAGTTTTCCTTCACGACGAATCCGCTGGCAAAAACCTTGCGCGACTCCCAATCGTCGGCGTTGGTCCCGTAGTTGCCGATGAGCGGGTAGGTCATGGTGATGATCTGCTCATGGTACGAGGGATCGGTGAGAATCTCCTGGTAGCCCGTCATGGACGTATTGAACACGACCTCGCCGCACCGGGCGCCCCGCGCGCCGAACGCGCGGCCCTCGAACACCGTTCCGTCCTCTAAGAGCAAAACCGCTTTCACGCTGCTTTCCCCAATCTGATGACGAAACCCGAAATCCGAATATCGAAATCCGAAACAAGCACAAATGACCGAAAACCTGATGTCAGAAACGCTGACGTTCGTCGCCGGGGCTGCTTTGGTTTCTGGATTCTCGTCATTCGAGCTTGTTTCGGATTTCGGATTTCGATATTCGAGTTTTTCCGGTTCGTCGGTTGTAGAGCTGAATCGGCTTGACGCGGATCTGTCTGGCACGGAGCGACTCGATCGCCTTGACGACGGCCTCGGCCCCGCGGATCGTGGTCACGTAGGGAATCTGCCGATCCACGGCGTTGCGGCGGATGGCGAACGAATCCGTGATGGACTGCTTGCCCACCGTCGTGTTGACGATCAGGTCGATCTGGCGGTTGATGATCGCGTCGACGATATTCGGCCGCCCTTCGGTCATCTTCAGCGCGAATTCCGAAGGGATGTTGTTCTTGATAAACTCGATGCAGGTGCCCTTGGTCGCGACGATCTTGAAACCCATTTCGTGGAGCCGGCGCGCCACAGACACGGACCGGGCCTTATCGGCGTCACGGATGCTGAACAGCACGCGGCCCGTCACCGGCAGGCTGTTGCCGGCGGCGATCTGGCTCTTGGCATAGGCGGTGCCGAAATCGTCCGACAGGCCCATCACCTCGCCCGTCGAGAGCATCTCGGGCCCGAGCAACGCATCGGTGCCGGGGAACTTCAGGAACGGGAAGACCGCCTCCTTGACCGCATAGTGCTTCGGATGGACTTCCTCGGTGAATCCGAGGTCGTCGAGGGACATCCCGGCCATGATCTTGGCCGCCAGCTTGGCCAGCGGCACGCCGATCGCCTTGCTGACGAACGGGACCGTCCGCGAGGCCCTCGGGTTCACTTCGAGGATGTACACTTCGTCGTTCTTGATCGCGAACTGGATGTTGATCAGGCCCTTGACGTTCAGTTCGAGGGCCAGCAACCTGGTCTGTCGCGCGATCTCGTCGAGCACATGCTTTTTGATATTGACCGACGGAATCGAGCAGGCGCTGTCGCCCGAGTGCACACCGGCCTCCTCGATGTGCTCCATGATGCCGCCGATGACGACGCGGCGCCCGTCGCTGATGGCGTCGACGTCCAGCTCCGTCGCGTCGTCGAGAAACTTGTCGATCAGGATGGGATGCTCGCCCGAGGCCTCGATGGCCTCTGCAACGCAGGCCTTGAGACCGTCCTCGTCATAGACGATATGCATCGCGCGGCCGCCGAGCACAAACGACGGCCGGATCAGCAGCGGATAGCCCAGTCGGGCCGCCACTTTCAGCGTCTCGTCGTAGGTCGTGGCGGTGCCGCTCTCGGGCTGCCGCAAGCCGAGGTTTTCGACCAGGCGATTGAACCGTTCGCGATTCTCGGCGCGGTCGATGCTGTCGGGCGAGGTGCCGATGATCTTGACGCCGGCCTTCTCCAGCGGAACCGCCAGCTTCAGCGGCGTCTGGCCGCCGAACTGGACGATGACCCCGTCGGGCTTCTCCTTCTCGACGATGTTCATCACATCCTCGAACGTCAGCGGCTCGAAGTACAGCCGGTCGGACGTGTCGTAGTCGGTGCTGACCGTCTCGGGATTGCAGTTGACCATGATCGACTCGATGCCGATCTCGCGCAACGCGAAGGCCGCGTGACAGCAGCAGTAGTCGAATTCGATGCCCTGGCCGATCCGGTTGGGGCCGCCGCCGAGGATGATAATCTTGCGCCGGTCGGTCGGCTCCGCCTCGCATTCGGTCTCGAACGTCGAATAGAGATAGGGCGTGCTCGCCTCGAACTCCGCGCCGCAGGTGTCCACCCGCTTGTAGACGGCGTTGATGCCCAGCGACTGGCGATGCTTTCGGAACTCCGGCTCCTTGACGTTCGCGATCGACGCAAGGTAGCGGTCGCTGAAACCATACTGCTTGGCCTGCGCCACCAGGCGGGCGTCGGGCAGCGTGCCTTGGCAGGCCAGCAGCTTGCTCTCCAGCGCCACGATGTCTTTAATGTTGTTCAGAAACCACGGGTCGATCTTGGTCAGGGCGAACAGCTCGTCCACCGGCATCTTTCGCCGCAACGCCTCGGCAACATACCACAGCTTGTCCCAGCAGTGGCTACGCAGCTTGTCCTTCAACTGGTTCTGCGGAATCGTCCCGTCAATGTGCCGGGCCGCCAGAGCATGCCGGTCGATCTCGAGCGAACGGATTGCTTTCTGGAAAGCCTCTTTGAACGTCCGGCCGATGGCCATCGCCTCGCCGACGGATTTCATCTGCACTGTCAGCTCCGGCGAGGTCTGCGGGAACTTCTCAAACGTGAACCGCGGCCATTTGACCACGCAGTAGTCGATTGTCGGCTCGAAGCACGCCGGCGTCTTCTTCGTGATGTCGTTGGGGATCTCATCCAGCGTGTAGCCCACCGCCAGCAGCGAAGCGATCTTGGCGATGGGAAAACCCGTCGCTTTCGAGGCCAGCGCCGAGCTGCGCGAGACGCGCGGGTTCATCTCGATGACGTAGAGCTTGCCATTGGCGGGATTGACTGCGAACTGAATGTTCGAACCGCCCGTCTCGACGCCGATGGCCCGGATGATCTTCAGCGACGCCTCGCGCATGATCTGGTATTCTTTGTCGGTCAGCGTCTGCGCCGGCGCGACGGTGATGCTGTCGCCGGTGTGGATGCCCATGGGATCGAGGTTCTCGATGGAGCAGACGATAACCACATTGTCCCGGCGGTCCCGCATGACCTCCAGTTCGTATTCCTTCCACCCGGCCACCGACTCCTCGACAAGAACCTGGCCCTTGGGACTCAGCGTCAGACCCCAGGCAATGTGCTTCTCGTATTCCTCCATGTTGTAGGCCACGTTGCCACCGGTACCGCCGAGGGTGTAGGACGGACGGATGATAGCCGGGAAGCCGATCTCCTCGACAACGCGTTTGGCCTCTTCCCAGTTGTGGACGTAGCCGCTGCGGGGGACGTGCAGCCCGATGTCCTGAATGGTCTTCTTGAACCGGTCACGTTCTTCGGCCTTCTTGATCGAGCGGAGATTGGCGCCGAGCAGTTTGACGCCGTACTTCTTCAGCACGCCGCTTTCGGCCAGCACCACGGCGGTGTTCAGGCCGGTCTGCCCGCCCAGCGTCGGCAGCAGGCTGTCGGGCCTCTCGCGGCGAATGACCATCTCGACGATCTCCGGGGTGATCGGCTCGATGTAGGTACGGTCCGCCAACTCCGGGTCGGTCATGATCGTGGCAGGGTTACTGTTGACCAGAACCACCTGGAATCCCTCTCGCCGGAGAACCTTGCAGGCCTGAGCGCCGGAATAGTCGAACTCGCAGGCCTGACCGATGATGATCGGCCCCGAACCGATGATCAGAATCTTATGGATGTCCTTGCGCTTTGGCATCGACCTGCACTGTCCTCGTAATCGGTTCCACGAGCGGGGAAGTGGGCTACTGCCCCCGGTGCTCCTGTCGCAGCCACCGATCCACGGCCGCCGCGGCATCTTGCCCACTGCGGATGGCATGGACCACGAGCGAGGCTCCCCGAACCGTATCCCCGGCCGCGAAGACCCACGGCTCGCTGGTCTGGTGATTGTTTACCACAACGTTGCCCCTTTCGTCAAGCTGCAAACCGAGGTCCTCCACCAGTCCGGCGTGGGTGACGTGGACAAAGCCCATCGCCAGCAGGACCAGATCGGCCGGAAGGGTGAATTCCGTGTTGGGCACCTCCTTGGTCTCCCAGCCCCTGCGGCCCTTGACCCATTCCACTTCACAGCCATGCAAGTGGCTGACGTGGACGTCGGCGCCGGTGAGTCTCGTGGTCATCACCGACCAGCGCCGCTCACAGCCTTCCTCCTGGGAACTGGAGGTACGCATCATCCGAGGCCACATCGGCCAAGGGGTGTCGGGCGGGCGTTGCTCCGGCGGCTTGGGCAGAATCTCCAACTGATAGATCTTCTTGGCTCCCTGGCGCCGGGCGGTGCCGACACAGTCGCTGCCGGTATCGCCCCCGCCGATCACAACGACGACCTTGTCCTTGGCGGAAACCAGATTGCAGCCTTCCAGCGATTCGCCGCTGCAGATCTTGTTCTGCGTCGTGAGATACTCCATGGCATAGAGGACATTATCGAACCCGCGGCCCGGAACCGACAGATCGCGGGGCTGTCCGGCCCCCATGGCCAGACAGATGGCATCGAAGCGCTTGCGAAGATACCGTATGGAGATATCCTCGCCGGCCGTCACGCCGCACTGAAACTCCACGCCCTCGGCTCGCATCTGGTCCAGACGGCGATCAATGACCGTCTTGGCCAACTTGAAGTCCGGGATGCCGTAGCGCAGCAGCCCGCCGGGACGCTCGTCCTTCTCAATCACCATGACGCTGTGACCCGCCCGCGCCAGCCTCTGCGCCGCCGCCAGACCGGCCGGACCCGAGCCGATGATCCCCACACGCTTGCCGGTGCGCACCTTGGGCGGCTGCGGCACAATCCAACCTTCCTGGAACCCCTTCTCCACAATCTGGTATTCGATGTGCTTGATCAGAACGGGACGATCGTTCACGTTCAGCGTACACGAATTCTCACACGGAGCCGGACAGACCCGCCCCGTGATCTCCGGAAAGCTGTTCGTGCGGTGCAGCAGACTGCATGCCTGTTTCCAGCGTCCCTGATAGACCAGATCGTTGAAATCCGGGATACTGTTGACCACCGGACAGCCGGCCCCCTGGCAGAACGGGATCCCGCAGTTCATGCAGCGGGCGGCCTGCTGGCGGACCGCCTCCGGCGTCAGAGGCAGATCGATCTCGTGGAAGTCGCGCACCCGCTCGCCCACCGGGCGATGCCCCACCTCCACGCGTGCGTATTTCCGGAAACCACCCGGCTCACCCATGGAACACCTCCTCCGTCGCCGGCGTGGTCTCGGTATTGCGTCGCTCTTCGGCCTTCATTCGTTCCAGAGCCTTGCGATAATCGATGGGCATCACTTTCACAAATCGTCCGATCATTCCCGACCAGTTGTCGAGGATGTATTTCGCTCGCACGCTGTCGGTAAACATCCGGTGACGCTCGATCAGGTTCTTGAGAACGCGTTTGTCCTCGTCGTGCCAGACCGTCTCCAGGTCCACCATGTCCAGGTTGCACAGCGTATCGAAAAGCTGGCGTTCGTCGAGGACGTAGGCGACGCCGCCGCTCATGCCGGCTGCGAAGTTGCACCCGGTCCCGCCGAGCACGACGACACAGCCGCCGGTCATGTATTCACAGCCATGATCGCCCACACCCTCCACGACGGCCACCGCGCCGCTGTTTCGTACCGCGAACCGCTCGCCGGCGACACCGTTGATGAACACCTCGCCGCTGGTGGCCCCGTAGAGCAGCGTGTTGCCGACGATGATGTTCTCATGGGGCAGGAACGTGGCCCCCGGCGGCGTCTTGACCACGATGCGCCCGCCGGAGAGGCCCTTGCCCAGATAGTCGTTCGATTCGCCGATCAGCGTCAGCGTCACGCCACCGATGAGAAAGGCACCGAAGCTCTGGCCGGCGGAACCCCGCAGGATCACATTCAACGTGTCGTCGGGCAGCCCCGCGGGACCGTGCTTGAGCACGATCCGGTTGCTCAGGATAGCACCGATGGTGCGGTCGGTGTTTCGGATCGGCAGGTTCAGCGTCACCGGCTTCTTCTCCTCAATGGCGTCGCGGGCCAGCTCGATGATCTTCCAATCCATGTGGTCCTGTTGTTTGTCGAGCTGACGCTCGCAGAACCGCACGGGTCGGCCGTCCGAGGTGCCCACCCGGTGGAAGATCGCCGACAGATCAAGGCCCTTGGCCTTCCAGTGGTGAATCGCCTTGCTCGTCCTGAGCAAATCCACGCGTCCAACCAGGTCTGCGAGTTTCTCGAACCCGAGCTGGGCCATAATCTGCCGGACCTCTTCGGCCACGAAGGTCAGGTAGCGCATCAGATACTCGGGCTTGCCGGCGAAGCGCTTCCGCAGTTCCGGGTCCTGCGTGGCGATTCCATAGATGCAGGCGCCCTCGTGACATTTCCGCAGCAGGGTGCAACCCAGCGTCACCAGGGCGGCGGTGCCGAACCCGAACTGCTCGGCCCCGAGCATGGCGGCGACGACCACGTCGCGACCGGTCCGGATCTGCCCATCGGTTTGCAGACGCGTGCGGCCCCGCAGGTTGTTCAGAACCAGCGTCTGCTGCGTCTCGGCCAGGCCCAGCTCCCAGGGACAGCCGGCGTGCATGATCGACGACAGCGGACTGGCGCCGGTGCCGCCGTCGTGGCCGCTGATGAGCACTTCGTCGGCGTTGCCCTTGACGACACCGGCCGCAATGGTCCCGACGCCGACCTCGGAGACCAGCTTGACCGACACCTTGCAGCCGGGACAGGCGCACTTGAGGTCGTAGATCAACTGGGCCAGGTCCTCGATCGAATAGATGTCGTGGTGCGGCGGAGGCGAGATCAGCGTCACGCCGGGCGTCGCATACCGCAGCGTCGCAATCTCCTGCGACACCTTGTGCCCGGGCAACTGGCCGCCCTCGCCCGGTTTGGCGCCCTGGGCGATCTTGATCTGCAATTCGCGGGCGTGCGCGAGGTAATTGATCGTCACGCCGAATCGCGCGCTGGCGACCTGCTTGATGGCGCTGTTCTTCGAGTCGCCATTGGGCTCCGCGACATACCGGGCAGGGTCTTCCCCCCCTTCGCCCGTGTTGCTCATGCCCCCGAGACGATTCATGGCCAGCGCCATGCACTCGTGCGCCTCCTTGCTGATCGATCCGTGGCTCATCGCACCGGTGCAGAAACGCTTGACAATTTCGCTGGCCGGCTCAACCTTGTCGATCGGGATCGGCTTGCCCCCCTGGAACTCAAACAGACCCCGCAGCGTGCAAAGCCGCTCGGACTGGGCGTTCACCGCCTCCGCGAACGCGGCATACGCCCGCGCATCGTCGTTGCGAACCGCCTCCTGGAGTTTCGCGACCGTGGTCGGGTTCCACAGGTGTCGCTCACCCTGATAGCGGTAGGCGTAGTCGCCGCCCATGTCGATCTCGGGATAACTGTAGTCGTCGTTTTCGTACGCGTACGCATGCCGATTCAACGTCTCTCGGGCGATTTCGTCGAGGCCGATCCCCTGGATGCGCGAGGCCGTACCCGCGAAGTACTCGTCCACGAAGCTCTTCTTGAGACCGATGGCCTCGAACAACTGCGCGTACATGTAGCTGCGCAACGTCGAGATGCCCATCTTGCTCATCGTCTTGAGGATGCCTTTTTTGATCGCGGCGATGTAGTGATCCGAAACCGTCGCCGGTTCCATCTCCGCGCCCAGATCGCCGCTCTGGTTCATCTCCTGGAGCACCTCGAAGGCCAGGTAGGGATTGACGGCGTTGGCGCCGTAGCCGACCAGCAGGCAGAAATGCATCACCTCGCGTGGCTCGGCGCTCTCGACGATCAGGCCGCATTCGTTGCGAAGCCCTTCGCGCAGCAGATGATGGTGTACCGCCGAAACAGCCAGCAGGGAGGGGATCGCCGCCTGCGTGGGAGAGACGCCTCTGTCGCTGAGGATCACCAGGGATGCCCCATTCGTGACCGCCGTCTGGGCTGCCTTGACCAGCGCGTCCAGGCCTCTGCGCAATGCCTTGCCCGGTGTCCGTCGGTTCACATCGAACAGCATCGGGATCGTTGCGACCTGGAAATCGCTGCGCTTGACCGACCGAAGCCGCGCCACGTCCGCGCTGGTCAGGATCGGGTGCGGCAGCTTCAGTTGCCGGCAGTGCAGCGGCGATTCCTCCAGAACGTTCCGCTTCTTGCCGGTGAACAGCATCAGGCTCATGACCAGCCCTTCGCGAAGCGGGTCGATCGGCGGATTCGTCACCTGGGCGAACAGTTGGCGGAAGTAATTGAACAGCAGCTTCGGGCGATCGCTCAACACGGCCAGCGGCGTGTCGTTGCCCATCGACCCGACCGGCTCCTGGCCGTTGATCGCCATCGGGGCCAGGATCACGCGTTTTTCTTCCCCGGTGTAGCCGAAAGCCCGCATCCGGCGGATCGTCTCGACCGGGTCGGTCTCCACGAGGTCCGGCGCATCGAACAGGCCCCGCAGTTCGATCCGGTTCTCTTCCAGCCAGCGCCGGTATGGACTCTGGCGGGCAATCTTGCTCTTGATCTCGTTGTCCGAAATGATGCGTCCTTCCGTGGTGTCGATCAGGAACAGGTGGCCGGGACGCAGACGGCCTTTGGCGCTGACGTTCTCCGGCGGAAACTCCACCACACCCGCCTCGCTGCTGATGATCACCAAACCATCTTTGGTAACCAGGTAGCGGCACGGTCGCAGGCCGTTGCGGTCCAGGGTCCCCCCGATGATGCGGCCGTCGGTAAAGACCATCGCCGCCGGGCCATCCCACGGCTCCATGATCGCGGCGTGATACTCGTAGAACGCTCGCTTGTCGGTGCTGATGTGATACTTGGCCCCAAACGCCTCCGGGATCATCATCATCAACGCGTGGGGCATGCTCCGGCCGGACTGCACCAGAAGCTCCAGGGCGTTGTCGAAGGCCGCCGAGTCGCTGCCCGCCGGATCGATGATCGGGAACAAGTCCGTCAGATCGTCGCCAAGGGTCTTGCTGACCATTTTGGGCTCGCGGCCCCGCATCGAGTTGCGGTTGCCGCTGAGCGTATTGATCTCGCCATTGTGGGCGATGCAGCGGAACGGCTGGGCCAGACGCCAGTTGGGAAACGTGTTCGTGCTATAGCGCTGGTGGACGATGCACAGCGACGTGGTGGTTCGCTGGTCCTCCAGATCGGGATAGTAAGCGAACAACTGCCAGTCCATGAACATGCCTTTGTAGCAGATGGTCCGGCAGGACATGCTGACGACGTAGAAATCTTCCGCCTCCGAACCGGCGTCCTCGCGGACAAGGCGCTCGGCGCGCTTGCGGGCCAGATAGAGACGCCGTTCGAGCTCCGCGTCGGCCAGGCCGCAGCCGTCGATGAAGACCTGCCGGATCGCAGGCTCAGCCGCCAGAGCGATCGGACCTAAGCAATCCGGCCGGGTCGGCACGTCGCGCCAGCCGATCACCTGCAAACCGTAGTGGTGGATCGCCTGCGCCAGAAGCCCCTCCCATTTCGCTCTCACCAGAGCGTCCTTGGTGGTGAATACCATGCCAACGCCGTAACGTCCGGGTTCCGGCAGCACTGTGCCGCTCTTCTGGCATTCCGTGACGAGCAGCTCGTGAGGGATTTGCAGGAGGATGCCGGCCCCGTCGCCGGTCACGTTGTCGGCCCCGGCGGCACCACGATGACGCAGGTTCTTGAGCACCTCCTGGCCGTATTCGAGAATGGCGTGGTCAGGCCGGCCGCTGATATCCACCACCGCCCCGATGCCACACGCATCGTGCTCGAACTGCTTGTCGTAAAGACCCTGATTCTTTGGATTGGCGATCATCAACTCTCCAAGTGACCCAGCGATTTCACGGGGCAACACACCGCCCGTACGCCCTCTGCAACAAACAGAGATTCCGCGTTGCATGATTGTATCCGATCCGGCCGGCCGTTGTTTCTCAGTTACGCAGATATATTCAATAAGTCAAACTAATACGATCATCATCTACGCCAATTCTACCACACTGCATTGGAGACGCAAAAATTGGCTTCTTTCAACACAAAACGTATACAACCTATTTACTGCAAAGCTGTTATACGCATACATTCTTGAGAACCGATGCCGCAGACATTCAGATATTCTTATTCTAAGTACTCAATGTCAACCTGGACAAAGGTGTGTCGCCTTGGCAAGCGAACAGATCAGGCATGTGGCTTGCGTCTTTTGCGCCGGCGGTTCGGGCCGGACCTGCATGGGCGTTTCTGACGTGGTTCTTGGGTGGGAGAAACGTTTCGGATCAGCTCGACGGCAGGCGTCAGGTCGAGCTGCCCCCCGGCTGGGGCGACAGCAACAATCCGCACCCGGAGCGACTGGGCCAGACGCAGGATCGCGCCCGTGTGACGACCCACCAGGCACTGGCTCTGCTCGTCGAATTGCCAGCGATCCGGGCCCAGCGCCTCGCGGGGAATCAGGCCTTCCACGCCATAATCCGGCAGGTACACCACGGCGCCGAACGCAGTCAGGCTTACCACGACACCGTCCAGAATACTTCCGACCTTGTGTCGCAGCAGGTGGAGTATGAGGATCCTCTTGAGTTCCTGTTCCGCCTCTTCGGCGGTCTGCTCGGTTTGCGAGAGGTGCTCACCGATCGCCATCAGTTCCGGGAACGTGTACTGTCGCCGAGCCTGTTCCAACTGCCCGGTCAGGTAGGCCTGAAGCGCCCGGTGGACGATCAGGTCGGCATAGCGGCGGATGGGGCTGGTGAAATGGCAGTACTTCGACGCGGCCAGGGCATAGTGGCCCACGCTCGTCGGTGCGTAGGTCGCCTTCGCCAAGCTGCGCAGGACCAGCAAGTGAACAGGCAAGAGCATCCGGGTGCCGCGCACCTGATCGAGCAAACCCTGCAAGTCCACTCGCTGAGGCTGGCGCGACAGCGTGACACCCAGCAGCCGGAGCGTCTGGCTCAGCCGGCGCAGGACCTTGCTGTCGGGCTCAGGATGAATGCGCCGCATGAACGGGATGCAGTGGCGATCGAGCAGGTTCGCGACTGCGACATTGGCTTCGACCATGAACATCTCGATGATCGTGTGCGGGTAGCTCGTGTCGGCGGGGCAGACGGCAACGACCCGGCCGGACTCGTCGGTCACGACTTCCGTCTCGGGCATATTCAGTTGCAGCATGCCCGCCCGCCGGCGCCGCTTCTCGATGGCGCGGGCCAGCGCGTCCATCTCATGCAAGAGACTTACCACATCTTGGGCAAGGCCGTCCGCATTGCCGTTGAGCGCCGCATCGGCCTGCTGATAGCTCAGGCGGGCCTTGGACTCAATCATCGTATTGGCGAAGCGAACCGCCTGGATCTGCCCGTCTTTGTTGTAGGTCAGGAAGACGCTCTTGGTATAACGTCGCTGGCCCGGCTGGAGCGAGCAAATCTCGTTGCTGAGCATCTCGGGCAACATGGGCAGTGTCCGGCCGGGAAGATAGACGCTGTTGCCACGCTGCCGCGCGCAGCGGTCGAGGGCTGAGCCGGCCGGGACGAAATGGCCCACGTCGGCAATGTGGACGCCGAGAAGCCATCCGCCCTGCTCAGTGCGGGTCAGACTGACCGCGTCGTCGAAATCCTTCGCATCCGGCGGATCAATCGTGACAACCAGGGCCTTCGTGAGGTCCTTGCGCCCGCCCAGGTCCTGGGGCCGGAAGTTCTCTCGCGCGTTGCTGGCCTCGACCAGCGCACCGGGCTCGAACTCCTCGCGCAGGCCGTGGCGGCGAATGATCGCGGCGATCTCCGCATCGAATCGGCCGGGACGCCCGAGCACTTCCCGGACCGTGCCGGTGGCCGCCTGCGAAGCCGTCGGATACGTGCGAATCGTCACGGCCACCTTGTCCCCCTGCCGGACCGTTCGGGTATCGACGCGATCGATCTCGATCGGGCGGAGGAAATCGCCCCCGTCCGGCCGGACCAGCCAGCGGTCCTGCTCCTGGCGAAGCGTCCCGACCACCGTCGTGTGGGCGCGATCAAGCACCTTGACGATCTTGCCCGTAAGACGATCCGGGTCCTTCTTGGGACCGCGCGTGACCTGCACGACGACACGGTCGCCCGTCATGGCGCTGCCGGTCGACTTGGCGGGGATGAACACATCGCCCTCGCCGGTGAGCTGCTGTGGGCTGACGAAGCCGTAGCCGCGCGGATGGGCCCGGAAGATGCCGGTGACCTCGCTGGACAGCGACGGAAGGCCGATCACGTTGCGTGGACCCAGGACCACGCGGCCCTCGGCGCTGAGCGACTCGACCGCCTCGTGGAAGGCCCTATGGAGTGAGCCGGCGACGCCCAGTTCCTCGGCCAGGTGGGCGAGGTTTCGCGGCGTCCCGTCTTTTTGCAGGAGTTGAAGAATGTGGCTTTTCAGGATGTCGTGCATGCCGACATCATACCATCCGACCCGGATCGGGCGCACGTTTTCCGCGCGGAAAGCCTGTTCGCATGCCTCGCCTCCAAGGGTCAGCCCATAACCCGGTCGAGGATGTCGTCGATGCGGGCAAGCACGTCGCCGGGGGCGTGAGCCCGCAGCGCCTCGGGGGTCGTGTAGCCCCAGGTGGCGCCGCCGAAGGCGATGCCCACCTCTCGGGCCGCTTCGCTGTCGCGGATTTCGTCGCCGATGTAGATCGCCTCGCGGCGCGGAATGCCGCTCTGCCGGAGGACTTTTCGCAGCTTCGCTTCCTTGCCGAACGCGGACACGCCGCATTCGTAGTAGTCGATCAAGGCCGCGACCTCCGCCCCGAGAACGTGACGAATATTCTCGAAGGAGTTCGAGCTCACCACTGCCAGCGTCGCCCCCATGTGTGAAAGTCGTCGCAGCAGGCTCTCGATCCCCTCGAACAGGGATATGCCCTGGATGTCCTGCGACATCAGCATTCTCATATGGCCGGCAATCAAGGGAATCTTCCAGAACGGCACGCCGAGATACTTCAGCACGGCGCGGGCGTCGAAACCCCGGATCGTGTCGTGCTCGCTTGGATCGACCTTCTTGAAATGGTACTTGTCGGCGATCCGGTTGATCGCGTGGGCGAACCAGCCGAACGTGTCGGCCAGCGTGCCATCGAAGTCGAATATGACGAGCCTGTACTTCACGATGATTCGCCATTTGTCCGGTGATGTCGGAAGACCACCTCGTGTACGATCCCCCGCGTCGCAACGGGCGCCCCACGCAGTCATCTTAGGGTGGAACCGTCCGGGAGGCAACAGAAATACCGGCCGGGTTTCGGACGGAACGCGCGAGGACTGCATCTGGCAGGTGAGGCCCTGCCGGTTTGGCGAGATTCATTCGGCTTGAAGGAGCGTTCGGGCAGACGTATACTGACGACGGAATTCTCAGGACGGATGGTGCGCCAAGCACGTCTTACGGGAAAGATATGAGAGATTTCAGCAAGGCAAAACGGATTGTCATCAAGATCGGGACGCACACGCTGACCAGAGATACCGGGATCGATCCGGGGTACTTCCGGCGGGTCGCCTCGCAGGTCACGTCGCTGCTCCAGACCGGTCGGCAGGTGGTTATCGTCACCTCGGGCGCTATCGGTATGGGGGCCGGGCAGCTGGCGCTTTCCACCCGACCCAAGGACATGAAGATGCGTCAGGCGTGCGCCGCCATCGGCCAGCCGCTGCTGATGCAGGAATACCGCAAGGCCTTCCTCCGGCACGGTGTCACCGTCGCGCAGGTCCTGCTGACGGCCGAGGTGCTGAGCAACCGCAAGACGTACCTGAATCTGCGCAATGCGATCGAGACGCTGCTGCGTCTGAATGTCGTGCCCGTTCTCAATGAGAACGACAGCATCAGTACCGCCGAGATCGGCACTGCGTTCGGCGACAATGACAGGCTCAGCGCTCTGGTCGCCAGCAAGATCGACGCGGACCTGCTGATCATGCTGACCGACATCGATGCCCTCTACGACAAGAACCCGAACGAGCACCCCGACGCCAAGCCGATCTCCGCGGTCTTCGAGATCACCGAAGAGATCGTCCGCAACGCCGGCGGTTCAGGAAGCCGGCACGCCACGGGGGGGATGAAGACCAAGATCGAGGCCGCTCGGATTGCCTCGCAGGCAGGCTGTCGCATGGTCCTGGCCAACGGTCGCGCCAGAGACGTGATCGGCCGGATCGTGGCGGGCGAAGAGATCGGCACAATCTTCCTGCCCAAACGCAAGCTCAGCAATCGCGCGCGGTGGATCATCAACAGCCGTCCGGCCGGAACGGTCCGCATCGACGACGGCGCGATGAAGGCACTGCGGAATCACAAGAGCCTGCTGCCCTCCGGCGTCGTCGCCGTCGAGGGCGACTTCCAGGCCGGCGACGTCGTCCTGCTCAACGGCGCCGCCAAGGCAGTCACCAGCCTCGGCAGCGCACAGCTCAAGACCCTGGCCGGCAAACACAGCACCGAGATCAAGGCCCTGCTCGGCCCGGGCCACCGCGACGTCGTTGCCATCCCGGAAGACATCGTCTTCCTGGACACATGAACGATGATGGCATCGGCGGTGGCGGATCGGCCCGACCTGGCGCCCTTCGCCAAAGCGCCAAGCACGAGGCAATCCCCGCTGAAAGGCAAAAATCAAAAGGCAAATATCAAAATGGCGGAATCCCCGGATTTCGGATTTCGGATTCGCGCGCGAATCCGCAATCTGCAATCTGTGTAGCCGTCGAGCGAGTCAATCTTCGTCCGGCCGTTGATGCCGATGCGGACAATGCCGGGGAAGAAGAAGGTGTCTTATGCAGTTGTGCACTTTCGCGTGCGAAAGTGCATAGGCCGGGCTTGACCGACCCCAGGCGCGGCGGTATCATGCGTTGTTTTTCTGGAGGTGACCGCCATGCCGCTGAGAAAGGAAGAACTCGATGTGCTCCGGCGGGTTTTCCGCCTCT
>DAOTJE010000055.1:0-20577 GCA_035448545.1 Sedimentisphaerales bacterium
GCAGCACCTATTTCTGGCAGGTGGTAGAGGTTAACGAGGCCGACGCCACAACCGCCTGGGCCGGCGACCTCTGGAGTTTCTCGACCCAGGAATATGCCCTGATCGACGGGTTCGAGACGTACAACGACGACCTCGAAGCCGGCACGACCATCTTCGACACCTGGCTGGACGGCTGGATCAACAACACCGGCTCGACGGTCGGCTATTTCCAGGCGCCGTTCGCGGAAAAGGTGGTCGTCCGCACCGGCACGCAATCGATGCCGCTGGCGTATGACAACACGAAGTCGCCGTTCTACTCGGAAGCCGAGCGCGAGTTCGAGACCGCGCAGGACTGGACGGGCAACGGCGCCGATCGGCTGGTGCTCTATGTGCGTGGCAACCCGCCGGCCTTCAAGGAAGCCGCGGATGGCAGCGTGATTATGAGCGCCATCGGTACCGACATCTGGGACACGTCGGACCAGTTCCGTTACGCCTACAAGAACCTCAGCGGCAACGGCTCGATCACGGTCCGCGTCGACAGCCTGATCCGCAGCAATGAGTGGGCGAAGGCCGGCGTGATGATCCGCGAGACGCTGGAGCCCGGCTCCAAGCACGCCTTCATGGCGTTGACGCCGGAGCCGGCGCACGGGGGTTCATTCCAGCGTCGTCCGGTGGCCGGCCAGGCCAGCGCCAATACGGACGTGGCCAATATCTCGCTTCCGCACTGGGTGCGTCTGACGCGGACGGGCAATACCTTCACCGCCCATTACTCGGCGGACGGCGTGACCTGGACCGCGGTGGTGGTCAGCCCGGCGGTTGAGATCACGATGGCCAGCAACGTGTACATCGGTCTGGCGGTATGCAGCCATGACGCGGGCATCATGACGGCGGCCGAGTTCTCGAATGTTTCGATGACCGGCAACGTGACGGGTGCCTGGCAGACGGCGGAAATCGGCGTCGCCCAGCCTGTGGGCAATGCTACGGCCGAGCCGATGTACGTGCGGATCGAGGACAGCGCGGGCAAGAGCGCGACGGTGGTGAATGCGGATGCGTCGATCAACCAGCGTGCGACGTGGCAGGAATGGTCGATCCCGTACAGCGAGCTGTCGGGCGTGAACCTGGGCCGGGTCAAGAAGATGGTGATCGGTGTCGGCAGCAAGACCAGCCCGAAGGCCGGTGGGGCCGGCACGGTTTATGTCGACGATATCGGCTTCGGCCGACCGGCTCAGTAGCGTTTCAAGAATGGCAGAGTATCTGCTGTAGTTGGAGGTATCACAAGGGGGCCTGTCCCGACGGGTATCGGGACAGGCCCTCGTTCCGACCGCAACCCCATCAACAAAACATTCGCTTAGATTGCGTCTGTGTGATCGATTCATGCAAGCAAACGCTTCTTTGAAGGAGGAATACAGATGTCAGCGAAGAAATGGTGTTACGCGGGCGTATGGGTTCTGCTGAGTGTGAGCGTGGCGGTTGGAGCCCCACCGGCGGTGCATCCTGTGACGGGAGAGCCGCTGGTGATCGAGTGTCTCTGGGGCACGCCGGAGGCCATCGACGGAGATCTGAGTGACTGGAATCTGGCGGCGATGACGCCGGCCGTGCTCGACGCGTCCGCCCAGATCTACACGGGACAGAGCAGTTGGACCGGTCCGGCGGACTGCAGCGGACAGTTCTACCTGCTCTGGGATGACACGTACATCTACGTCGCCCTGGTGGCCAAAGACGACAGGCTGTCCATGAGCAAGACCAACGGCGATATCTGGAACGCCGACTGCGCGGAGATCTTCTTCGGCACGACCGAGTGGGGGACTTCCGCGTCAGACCACACCCAGCATTACCAGTATGGCTTCAACGCCAACAACCAGACATGGAACTGGTGCAACATGGACAGCGCCGGTCAGAGCGCGATCGACTACATGCAGTGTGCCTCATCCCGAACCGCGGATGGATACATTTGCGAAGTCGCGATCGAACACGCTCGGATCGCCGCTCTGGACTTTACCGTAGGAAACACCATCAGTTTCCACCCCTGCATCGACGATACCGAAGCGACGGATCGGGAACTCCAGATTACCTGGACCGGCCGGGAAGCGCATGACCAGAGTCAAGGATTCGGACACCTGATTCTCTCGGACAAGCGCGCCATCGCAAAGGAACTCAGCCGCGACCCGATTCCGGCCAACGGCGCCGTGGATGTGCCGATCGACACAATGCTGTCCTGGACGCAGGGCGCGTTTGCCGTCAGCCACGATGTCTATTTCGGCATGGTGTTCGACGACGTCAACGATGCTTCGCGGGCCGATCCGCGGGGTGTGCTGGCCAGCCAGGCTCAGACGACGACCAGTTACGATCCGCCCGGCCGGCTTGCGTATGGCCAGACCTATTACTGGCGTGTCGATGAGGTCAACGGGGCTCCCGACTTCACAATTCACAAAGGCATGATCTGGAGCTTCACCACCGAACCGGTCGGCTATCCGATTGCGAATATCATCGCCACCAGCAACGGAACGTCGGATGAGATCTCCACGCCACAACGGACGGTGGACGGCTCCGGCATAAACGACAAGGGCGAAGCCTCGATCAAGGCCGCCGACATGTGGCTGGCGGATCCGCCTGCCGATGGGAGTACTCTCTACATCCAGTACGAATTCGACGGCGTGTACAAACTCCACGAGATGCTCGTCTGGAACTACAACGTCCAGTTCGAGCCGATCCTCGGGTTCGGGCTCAAGAACGTTACCGTCGAGTACTCCGAGAACGGGACTGACTGGATGACCCTCGGCGACGTAGAGGTTGCCAGGGGTACGGCGACCAGCACCTACAAGGCCAATACGACCGTCGATTTCGGCGGCGTTCCCGCCCGGTACGTCCGCCTGAATGTCAACAGCGGATGGGGCATGCTGGGGCAGTTCGGTCTGAGCGAAGTCCGCTTTCTGTACATCCCGGCCCAAGCGAGGGAACCCCGACCGGCCGACGGGGCGGTGGAGGTCGATCCGGACACGATCCTGAGCTGGCGCGCCGGTCGAAACGCCGTTTCTCATGAGGTTTATCTGGGAACGGACCCACAGTCGCTCACGCTGGTCGGCACAGCTGACGAGGCCGCCTTTGCGCCGGGGAATCTCGTGTTCGGAAACACCTATTATTGGCAGATCGTGGAGGTCAACGAGGCCGACGCGGTCCCCGCCTGGGCGGGTAGCGTCTGGAGCTTCTCCACCCGGGAATATGCGTGGATCGACGGGTTCGAGACGTACAACGACGATCTCGACGCCAAGACGACGATCTTCGACACCTGGCTGGACGGCTGGATCAACAACACGGGCTCGACAGTCGGTTACTTCAACGCTCCGTTTGCCGAGAAGACCATCATCCATAGCGGCAAGCAGTCGATGCCTCTGGCGTATGACAACACGAAATCACCGTTCTACTCCGAGGCCGAGCGCGAGTTCCAGACCGTCCAGAACTGGACGGGCAACGGCGCCGATACGCTGGTGCTGTACGTGCGCGGCAACGCTCCTGATTTCGTGGAGACCGCCGGCGGCCAGATCATCATGAGCGCGGTCGGCACGGACATCTGGAACAACACGGACCAGTTCCGTTACGCCTACAAGAGCCTCAGCGGCAACGGCTCGATCACGGTCCGCGTCGACAGTCTGGTCCGCAGCAACGAGTGGGCCAAGGCGGGCGTGATGATCCGCGAGACGCTGGAGCCCGGCTCCAAGCACGCGTTCGTGGCTCTGACGCCGGAACCGTCGCATGGCCTTTCGTTCCAGCGTCGTCCGGTGGCCGGCCAGGCCAGCGCCAATACGGACGTGGCCAACATCCCGCTTCCGCACTGGGTGAAGTTGACCCGCACAGGCAACGTCTTTACCGCCCAGCAGTCGGCGGACGGCGTCACCTGGACGGACATCGTGGTCAGCCCGGCGCTGACGATCGAAATGGCCGCCAACGTGTATATCGGCCTGGCGGTGTGCAGCCACGACGGGGCGATCGTCACGGCGGCGGAGTTCTCGAACCTGTCGACGACCGGCAACGTGACGGGCGCCTGGCAGACGGCGGAGATCGGCGTCGCGCAGCCGAAGGGCAATGCCGCCGATACGATGTACGTCCGGATCGAGGACAGTGCCGGCAAGAGCGCAACGGTCGTGAATGCCGATGGGGCCGTCACCGTGCGTGCGACGTGGCAGGAATGGTTGATTCCGTACAGCGCGCTGTCGGGCGTGAATCTGGGCCGCGTCGAGAAGATGGTGATCGGTGTGGGCAGCAAGACCAGCCCGAAGGCCGGCGGAACCGGCACCGTCTATATCGACGACATCGGCTACGGACGGTCCGTCGCTCCGTAACGTTTGCCCGTCGGGGCGACAAGGTATAGCCGAGCTTGAGAGCGCCGCGAGACGGCCTGTCCCGAAGGGCATCGGGACAGGCCCTCGCTGCCACCACGACTCCAGCGGCCGCAGGGTATCGGAGTAGGTTTGCGGCACAAAGGGACAAGGGTGACAGACGTGGTCACGGTGCCGGTGGAGACCAAGGCGGAGCAGTAGAGGGGGCAAAGGCCGACACAAAACCAACAAGTCACATACACACGGCTAACTCGCAGGCCATATATGAGACCGCACTGGTCACGTGCGACGTGTGTGAAGCAGGACAACCGGTTGGATCTGTTGAGATGGAGAAAGGCATGAGAAGGCTCGTACTGTTGTTGATGGCCGTTCTGGCATGGCGGGTCCAAGCGGCGGTGCCCGAACCGAAAGGCGCGTGGGAATTCAACCCGCCGGACCCCAATCGGGCGACGATCGGACTGCCCCTGGAACTCGTCGGCTCGGTCCGGAAGGTGGCAGGCATAAACCCTGCCGACGGCGCGATTCAGATTGGCGAGGGCAGCTACTATATCTGCACACATGGCATCGGTCCCAACGGCGGGGGCGCCAAGGTGAACCAATGGACGCTGCTCATTGACTTCAGCTACCCGGCCAGCAGTCGGTCCGATCCGCCCAACGGCTACAACGACCTGTTTCAGACGAATCCGACCAATGTCGACGATGCCGATTGGACGATCAATTCGGCCGGCGCGATCGGTATCGGTGCCGTGGGCTACTCGAGCGCATACGGTTACACCACTCAGGCCGATACCTGGTATCGCCTGGTCGTGGTGGTCGAAAACGGTGTCCGGCATGACGTCTATGTCGACGGCGTGGAAATCTTCAAGGGCAACCAGCAAGGCATCGACGGCCGGTTCAGTCTGGCCGAGGCAATCCTGCTGTTCTGCGCCGGCAACAACCAGGACCGCGATGACGCTCCGATCAACGTGTCGGCGGTAGCCATCTGGGACAAGCCCCTCAGCGCCGCCGACATCTTCGCTCTGGGCCAGGCCGGCGACAAGTTCTTCACGCAGAAGCAGGCCTGGAATCCGATGCCGACCGACGGGTCAGACGACGTGCCTGTTACCACCGATCTGTCGTGGTCTTCCGGCGAATACGCGGCCACGCACACGGTCTATTTCGGCTCGTCCTCGCAGGACGTCGAGGCGGGGGCCCCCACGGCGCGGATCGCCGAGGGGCTGGCCCGTGATGTCACCCGCGTGGAGATCGACCGCCTGGATTTCGGCCGGACGTATTACTGGCGTGTGGACGAGGTGAACGGCGCTCCCGATCGCACGGTGTTCCCAGGCACCGTGTGGAGTTTCACCGCCGAGCCCTTCGCTTACCCGATTGAGGACGTCGTCGCCACGAGCAACGGCATCTCCGACGCGGTGGCGACACCGCAGAAGACCGTTGATGGATCGGGCATCAATGCCGACGATCAGTCGTCGCTCAACAGCGCCGATATGTGGCTGGCCAGTCCGCCGGCGGATGAACCTCTCTACATCCAGTTTGAATTCGACCGTGTTTACAAGCTCCACCAAATGCTGGTCTGGAATTACAACGTCCAGTTCGAGATGGTGCTTGGTTTCGGCGTCAAGTATGTCACCGTGGCGTACTCGGAGAACGAGGCCGACTGGACCACGCTGGGCGAGGTTCAGTTCGCCAGAGGCACGGCATCGACCACGTACACAGCCAATACGGTTGTCGATCTGGGTGGGGTTGCCGCCCGGTACGTGCGTCTGACCATCAACAGCGGCTGGGGTGTGCTGGGGCAGTACGGCCTCAGTGAGGTTCGTTTCCTGTACATTCCGGCGCAGGCCCGCGAGCCGCACCCGGCCGACGGGGCGACGGACGTCGATCCGTCGATCAGCCTGAGCTGGAGAGCGGGCCGAGAAGCCGTCGTTCACGAAGTCTATCTCGGAACCGATCCGGGCGATCTTCCGCTGGCCGATACCGTCGTCGCCGCGAATTACACTCCCGATGATCTGGAGTTTGGCCGCACCTACTATTGGCAAGTTGTGGAGGTCAACGAAGCCGATGCCACCCCGGCGTGGCCCGGTGACGTCTGGAGTTTCTCGACGCAGGAATACGCGTTGGTGGACGGATTTGAAACGTACGACGACGACATCGACGCCGGCACAACGATCTTCGACACCTGGCTGGACGGCTGGGTCAACGGCAGCCGCTCAACCGTCGGCTATCTCGAAGCCCCGTTTGCCGAGCGGACCATCGTGCACAGCGGTGTTCAGTCGATGCCGCTTCAGTATGACAACAGCGTTTCGCCGTTTTACTCCGAGGCGGAGCGCGAGTTCGAGACCTCGCAAGATTGGACGCGCAACGGCGCCGACACGCTCGTGCTGTATGTGCAAGGCAGCGCATCCAACTCGGCCGAGCCGATGTACGTGCGGGTCGAAGACAGCGCCGGCAAGAGCGCGACGGTTGTGAATGCCGACACCGCCATCACGCAGCGTGCGACGTGGCAGGAATGGAGAATTCCGTACAGCGATCTGAGCGGCGTGAACCTGGGCCGCGTCGAGAGGATGGTGATCGGCGTCGGAAGCAAGACCAGTCCGAAGACCGGCGGAACCGGCACCGTCTATATCGATGACGTCGGGTACGGCCGACCCGCAGCGCCGTAGCGTTCCGAAAACAGCAGCACACCCGCTGCTTCAGAGGCATCACACAGGGCCTGTCCCGATACGACGGGGCAGGCCCTTTCTGCCCTCATCCTCTGCCCGACAGGGCATTTTCCAAACCGTCCCTCCGTCGATAACGTCCGAATTTGTTGCGGCTATCTCTCTTGGGACAGCCTTTATAGGGCCCAGTACTGCAAATTCCAACACCCGGCGCCTGTTGCGGGGAACAGGCACGAAGTTGCGTCGGCCATTCGCTAAACCCGCCGGTCGGCCAAGCCGATACTGACGGTGCAGTCGGACCACCGGGCTGTTGTGGGAGTCCGTACGATGCCGGTCGGAGACGGCACAATACACAGGATGGAGGATGGGTCCTAACCGAATTGGCCTTTGATGGCTGGGGTCGAGAGACTCTCAGTCGGGCGGGAGGGTGTGCTATCGTATTTGATGTGACATTGAAGGACTATCTCAAAGAGATAGACGAGGCATCGCTGTTGACCTGGGAAGAGGAGTACGAACTCGGCACGAAGGTCATGCAAGACAACGATCCCTGGGCTCGTGAAATGCTGGTTCGCAGCAACCTGAGGCTGGTGGTGAACATCGCCAAGAAGTATGCCGGTCGTGGCATGAGCTTGGGGGATCTGATCGAAGAGGGCAATCTGGGCCTGATCAAGGCGGTGGATTACTTCGATCCGGAGCGAGGCACGCGGTTCAGCACATACGCCGCGTGGTGGATCAAGCAGAGCATCAAACGCGCCCTGTTGGAGAACATCCAGCCGGTGCATGTCCCAACGTACATGGTCACTCTGATCAACCAGTGGCGTCACACGGCTTCGGAGGCGGAGAGCCGCATGGGACGCAAGCTGACCGTCGAGGAGATGGCCAGTCTGATGCACCTTCCGCTGCGCAAGGCCAAAGTGATCCACCGCATCGTTGAGGTGCTGGGTGCGGCCGGTGACAGTCTGAGCGGTGACGATCAGGACGAGAATCATGCTCTGGAATCGACGCTCGAAGACGAACATGCCGGCCGGCCTGAGGACCCGCTCGTGGAGCACGAGGAAAAGGCCAAGGCCATGCGACTGCTCGACCAGATCGATCCGCGCGAGGCCGACGTGCTGCGGCTCCATTATGGTCTGGGCGGACGACGGCCCCTGACTCTGAAAGAGATCGGCAAGAAGATGGGCCTGACGCGCGAGCGGATTCGGCAGATTCGACGCGATGCCCTGATCCGGCTCTACGAATGCATGGAAGCCGAATGAGATCCAGCCGGATTGGGGTTTACTCCTCGCCGCAAGGGATGTACCATCGGGTCATGGCGCCGTCGGACGTTGCGGCCGCGCGATCGTGACCGCGACGAATCGGGTCGGCGGGCCGAACGGAATCTGTTCTTTGGATGGCGAGGAACGCATGGAATTGGCGCGGTACATCCGTGACATCCCGGACTGGCCCAAGCCGGGAATCCTGTTTCGTGACATCACGCCGTTGCTGGCCAATCCGCACGCGCTGCGCGCTGCGGTTGACGCCATGTGCGCGCCGTACAAGAGTGCGGGGATCGCCCATGTGGCGGCGGTCGAGGCTCGGGGGTTCATCTTCGGTACCGCCGTGGCGGCCCGGCTCAATGCCGGCTTCGTTCCGATCCGCAAGAAGGGCAAGCTGCCCTTCGAGACCGAGCGCATCACCTATGATCTTGAGTATGGCACGGATACGCTGGAGATCCATCGCGACGCCGTCCCCGCCGGCGCCAAAGTGCTGATGGTTGACGATCTGCTCGCCACCGGCGGAACGATGAAGGCGGCCTGCGATCTCATCGAGAAGGTCCAGGGCCACATCGTCGGCATCACCTGCCTGATCGAGCTGACCGAACTCCAGGGCCGCCAGCGACTTGCTCCCCACCCCATCCACACCGTGATCTCATACTGACTCGCCGGCAGGCGGATTGTCTTGCGCTCGGGTGGCCCGCCGGGCGATGACGATGCGGTCGTTGTTCTGATTGTCTTTTTCGACGGTGATGCTGGAGAACAGGGCGGTTCGATCGAGCAACTCTCGAACGGCGGGGCCTTGGGCGTAGCCGATCTCCAACAACAGCGCGCCATCCGGCTTGAGGAACCGGTCGATCTTCTCGACGATGCGACGGTAGACATCCAGGCCATCCTCGCCGGCCAGGAGGGCGGTCTGGGGCTCGTAGTCCTTCACGTTCTTGTCGAGGGCTTCGTATTCGGCGGCGCTGACGTAAGGTGGGTTGCACACGATCAGGTCCCACTGCGTCACGTCCAGATGCGGCACGAGGGGGTCGAACAGATCGCCGCACAGCAGCTCCACTCGCTCCTGGAGGCCGTGCTTCTCCACGTTGCGGGCGGCCACCGCCAGCGCCTTGTCCGAGATGTCTGTCGCCACCACGCGGGCATTCGCGTGGTTCCTGGCGATGGCGATGGCGATGCAGCCGCAGCCGGTGCACAGATCGCAGACGTGCTGCTCGCCCTCCCGCGTACGCAGGAACTCGATCGCCCGCTGCACAAGCAGTTCCGTCTCGGGTCGCGGGATCAGGCAGTCGGCGGAGACCTCCATCTCGAGCGAATAGAATTCCGTTCGACCGATCAGATAGGCCACAGGCTCATGAAGGCCCGCCCGCTTGACCAGATCGTGCAACTGGTCGAGCGCGTCCTTCGCGACCACTCGGTCAAACTGTGTGTACAGTTCGATGCGCTTGAGCCCCAGCACGTGGCTCAGCAGCATCTCGGCGCTGAGTCGCGGCGCATCGACTTCGTTCTTCGTCAGGTACTCGGTGATCCACGTCAGCAGCTTCTGGATCGTCCACGGGGTCATGCGTGCGGCCTCGCGACCAGCAGGTTGTCCTCGCGGGTGACGCGAATGGCGAAGTCGTACCGGTTGACGTCGAGCGCCATCTCGCAGTCTTGGGGGTGGAAGTGCGGCTGGGCGGGGTCGTAGAATTTGCCGACCTGGCCGCTGGCCTTCACGAGCTGCCGCAGGGCGTCCGGGTTCGGTTCGCGGCCCTCCAGCAGGTTCCGCAGGTACAACGCGCACAGCTCGTCCTCGTCGGTCCGCATCCGTGCATTCCAGCCCATCGCGACGATCGTCACCAGCGCAGGTCGATCCCGCAGAATCGCGCGGGCAGTGGCCTTGGCGACGACGAAGGACGCCGCGTAGACGGCCGAGGCTCCCGTCGCAGCTGTGACGCCTGTGGTGCCCGCGCGTGTCGATTGAATGATGACCTTGCCTTCGAGGTCCGCGCCGGCCATCTCGAAAGGGGAGTTGCCGAAGTCGAATTCCTCGGGCTTGACGCCATTGACCTCGCCCACGCACAGATCGCCTATACCTTGCGCCTTGAGCGCCAGCGCCTCGGGCGGCTCCGCCACCATGATGATCTTGGTCGCGCCACGTGAGAACGCGACCGCCGCTGTGGTGAAGGCTCTGAACACGTCCACGATCACCACCGTCCCCCGCGCCCGTCTGGCACCTTCGAGCAAACTCTCAACCTTGATTTCCATAAAGACCCTATCCTGATCCCCACATCGGGCCAGAGCATACCGCACCCCACCCCACAAACAAAGCGAATTCAGCTACTTGGCGTGTCTCGCCCACGATCGGCGGTCTTCTTCCTGCGTGGTTCTGCGTGCGAGGCACACCCCGCGCGATAGTACCGACGCTGCGAACGCACGAACAGTCAGGCGCGCCAGGGGCGGGGGCGGGTGGCGGCGTGGGCGATGGCGTCCCTGGCGATGATGGCGTTCTCGCGGATCTGGAAGTCGAACATGCCGACGCAGATGAAGTCGGCGCCGTTGTCGAAGGCGTACTTGAAGCCGTCGCTCGGGTGAATCGCGCCGGCGGCCAGCACCTTGAATGCGATCCACGGTCTCGTGACATTCCGCATGAAGTCGATGGTCTTCTCGGGGGTGATCGACCAGATGTTGTCGTGGTCCTGCGCGCCGCCGCTATCGACATTGAACTCGACCCTCTGCTCCTTGGGCGTCGCGGACCAGTAGTTGCCGTGGTGCAGCGTCTTCATGTAGAAGTCGGGCTGGATGCCCGCCTTCTCGACCGCGATCGGCACTTCGATGGAGTGACCTCCAATGCCGGCGATGGCGCCCTGCGACTTGATGAACGCGACCGCCTCGCCGAGCAGATCGATGCGTCCGCCCTTGACGAAGCTGTCGCCGACGCCACCCTGGACGTAGGCGCCGACGGCGCCGCTGTCGAGGGCCTGCTTGATGTTGGTGGTCAGGTCGTTGACCTTCGGATGGACCTGGGCGATCCACTGCATCTTTCCGCCGCGTTCCTGCCAGTGCTTCTTCATGTAGCCCGAGCCGCTGCCGATGATCGTGTTGATGCCGGACTCTTCGGCCAGGCGCAGGGTCTGGAGTATCTTCTCCTCCGTGGCGTAGGCTTTGAACAGGTCGCGCAGGTACTTCAGGTCCCGGCTGTGCGACCAGCCGCTGAACTGGTTTTCGCCGATGATGAGCCGGCTGATCGTCAGATTGCCGATCCGGCCCGTGGGTATGCTCCCATTCCACATCTTCGACCTCCATCAACAGCATACTTCCGGCATCCACCGATCCGATGCCGGCGCCATCTTACCACAAATCTGCGCCAACGGCCCGGAGAAAGTGTGTCTGTGGTGCGCCCGCGAGGGCACATCGGAACCGTTGCGATGACAACCCGCCTCGGCGGGTCACTGCGAACGAGTCTCAGATGTAGACTTTGTCCATCATGCGGGGGAAGGGGATGCACTGGCGGATGTGCCGTTCGCCCGCGATCCAGGCCAGGGTGCGTTCGACGCCGAGGCCGAAGCCGCCGTGGGGGACCGAGCCGTACCTGCGCAGGTCGAGGTACCAACTGTAGGTCTCGGGGTTGAGCCCCTGCTCGTGAATCCGCGCCAGCAGACGGTCGTAGTCGTCTTCGCGCACCGAGCCGCCAATGATCTCGCCGAAGCCCGCCGGAGCGAGCATGTCGAAATTCTCCACGACCCGATCATCGGCGCGGTCAGTCTTCATGTAAAACGCCTTGGCCTCCCGCGGATAGTGCGTCACGAAGACGGGCTTGTCATGCATCCGCGAGATGATCGTCTCGTCGGAGCCGCCCAGGTCCTTGCCCCAGGCGAACTCGGCGGCCAGTCGAGCATGCTTGGGATTGTTCTCGATCTTCGTCTCCGTCTCGGCCAGCTCGCTTCGCAGGTCGATCAGTTCGGCGGCGATCTTGTCCTTCTGCCACTGTTTGATCTGTCCGCCTTGCTGCTGCTCCAGTTCCGCGATGCGTGTTTCTATCCGGGCCTTCTCGCTCTGAAGGTCGTGCAGGTCCTGCGCCATGAACTCCGCCGTCCTGGGGCCTTTGAGGATTTCGACGGCTTCGCTGTATGTCAACCGATAGAAGGGCGGCTTGATCTGCTCCAGCATCGGGATGTCGGCTCCGAGCGTCTGGAGCTCGCTGCGGTTGTCCTCCAGCACGCGGCGGACGATGTAAGAAACGAAGTTCTCTGCCAGTTCCAGCAATCCGGGAAGGTCGATGAAGGCGACTTCCGGCTCGACCATCCAGAATTCGGTCAGGTGCCGGCGGGTCTTGCTCTTCTCGGCGCGGAAGGTAGGCCCGAAGCAGTAGACGCGTCCGAAACTCATTGCGGCCGATTCGAGATAGAGCTGGCCCGTCTGCGTCAGGTGCAGGGGGCTGCCGAAGTAGTCCACCTCGAACAGCGAGGTCTGGTCCTCGCCGACGACCGTGGTGAAGATAGGCGTGTCCACGAGGGTGAAACCGTGGTCGTTGAAGAACCGCCGGATCGCATCGACCACGGTATGGCGGACCTTGCCCAGGCACCACGGGCGTTGCGAACGAAAGTGCAGATGACGGTGACGCATCAGGAAGTCGACACCGTGGGCCTTGGGCGTGATGGGATAGCCTTGGGCCGGTGCGATGATCCGGGCGTCAGTCACCGCAAGTTCATAGCCGCCGACGCTGCGTTCGTCGGCGCGGACCGTTCCGGTGAGGCTCAGCGACGACTCCTGGCCCAGGTGTTTGATCTGCTCGAACAGCTCTTCCGGCACGTTGGCCTTCTCGACGGTACACTGGCACAGGCCGGTCCCGTCCCGCAGGATCACGAACTGAATCTTGCCGCTGGCCCGGCTGTTGTACACCCAACCGTGCAGGGTGACCTCCTGGCCGACATGATGTTTCAACTCGTTGACGTACACGCTGGGGCTACCGCTCATTTGTTTCTCCTCTCGCCGTTCGTTCGTGCCGACCGATCCGCCGGCCCTGTTGTTCGGCTTTGTCGTGCAGCAGACTATACATCGGTTCCCCGTTTTCGGAAAGGGCCCACTTGCGAGTTCCGCGGTTGAATCATCCCCGGCCGGCTGGTACCATGGGCCACCATGCAAGAACAGGACAAATCCGCCGTAGGTCTGATCCAGATGGCGATGACGCCCGATCCGGACGACAACCTGGCGCGGGCCGCCGGGCTGGTCGAGCGGGCGGCACGCGACGGCGCCAAGGTTATCTGTCTGCCCGAGCTGTTCCGGTCGCAGTATTTCTGCCAGCGGGAGGACGTGGCCCTGTTCGACCTGGCCGAACCGGTCCCCGGGCCGTCTACTGAGGTGCTGGGCAAGATCGCCAGGTCGCGGCAGGTCACGGTCATCGCGTCTCTGTTCGAGCGTCGTGCGGCGGGGCTCTACCACAACAGTGTGGTCGTGATCGGTGTCCAGGGGCAGATTGCAGGACTCTATCGCAAGATGCACATCCCCGACGATCCGGGCTACTACGAGAAGTTCTACTTCACGCCGGGCGACCTCGGGTTCAAGGCCTTCGACACGCCCGTCGGTCGCATCGGGACGCTGATCTGCTGGGACCAGTGGTACCCGGAAGCCGCCAGGCTCACCGCCTTGCAGGGCGCCGAGATCCTCTTCTACCCGACCGCCATCGGCTGGCACCCGCACGAGAAGGCCACGTTCGGTGCATCGCAGCAGGACGCTTGGCGCACGATCCAGCGAGCCCACGCCATCGCCAACGGCGTTTACGTCGCTGCGGTCAATCGTATCGGACTGGAGAAGTCGGGTGCGGATGCGGCCGGCATCGAGTTCTGGGGCGGCACGTTTCTCTGCGATCCGTTCGGTGTGGTCGTCGCCGAAGCGGGTCCGGCGGCCGAGGAGGTGTTGATCGCGGAAGTGGACCGGACGCGGATCGAGGATGTGCGGCGGAACTGGCCGTTCCTGCGGGACCGCCGGATCGACGCTTACGGCCGCATCACCGAGAGGTTCACCGACGAGGCATGAAGACGCAGGACCACGACACGCCGGCCGCAAGCGGGTTCGCCATGCCCGCGGAATGGGAGAAGCATGAAGCGACCTGGCTCGGCTGGCCGCACAATCGCACTGACTGGCCGGGCAAGATCGCGCCGATCCACTGGGTCTATGGCGAGATCGTCCGCAAGATCGCTCCGGGCGAGATCGTTCGCATCCTCGTCAACTCCGAGCAGCACGAAAAGCAGGTCCGCCGCATTCTGGCGCGGGTGGGCGTGGACCTCTCTCGCATCGAATTCTTCCGCTTCCCGACCAATCGCGGCTGGACGCGCGACTTCGGCCCGATCTTCGTTCGCCGCAATGAGCCGCCGCGGGAGGTGGCGGTGGTGCGGTTTGGCTTCAACGCCTGGGCCAAGTATCCCGATTGGGACCTCGATTGCCGGATCGCCGAGCGGGTGGCGAAGGCGATGGGTCGCAGGGTTTTCCACGTTCAGCACCAGGGCGAAGACGTCGTGCTCGAAGGCGGGGCGATCGACATCAACGGCTGCGGCACGCTGCTGACTACCGAGGAGTGTCTGCTCGACGACAGGGTGCAGGTTCGCAACCCGAAGCTCGGCCGCAGCGACATCGAGCAGGTCTGCCGCGACTATCTCGGCGCCGGTCACGTGCTCTGGCTGGCGCGCGGAATCGTGGGCGACGACACGCACGGCCACGTGGACGATCTATGTCGGTTCGTCTCGCCGGGGACGGTGGTGCTGTGTCAGGAGCCGAACGCGGCCGACGAGAACCATCGGATCCTCGAAGAGAACCGCGAGCGGCTCGAGGGGTACCGGCTGGCGGACGGCTCGCGCATCGAGATCGTGCGCCTGCCGATGCCCGAGCCGCTGTATCTGGACGGCCAGCGACTGCCTGCCAGCTACGCGAATTTCTACATCGCCAACAGTGCGGTCCTGGTGCCCACGTTCAACGATCCGAACGACCGTACAGCCCTGGGCATTCTCGCCGAGCTGTTCGCCGACCGGCCGGTCGTGGGCATCCACGCGGTCGATCTGGTCTGGGGCCTCGGCACGCTCCACTGCCTGACCCAGCAGGAACCCGCCGTCTGACGTTCGACGACCGCCAGTTCGCCGTCCCCAAACGCCAAGGCGTTTGAGGCTGCCACCCGACGCTGCCACACGGCTCTGTGAATCATGACGTTGGGATGGTTGGCATAGTGATTGTCCATCGGTATAATCGGCTGTCATGACGAATCCGGAAATGTGCATGAACGCGCGGGAAATCCAGATCGAAATCTTCAGGAAGATGACACCCGAGCAGAAGCTCACGCTGTCGATGAGTCTGTACTGGTCGGCCCGCCGGCTCAAGGCCTCCTGGCTGCGTCAACAGCACCCGGACTGGACCGAGGAGCAGGTCCAGAACAAAGTCACGGAGATCTTCAAGAATGCCCGAACCTGACCTGTTCCTCGCTCTTGTCGAACCACTCAACCGCGCCGCGATTCGGTGTACATCCACCTTGACTTCACATCAGCATGCGACGGGGAGAACGAAACGTGCAAAGCAAGTCTGAAGGTACCTGCGAACTGTGTGGACACGCCGTTGCGATGCGGCAAAAGGCGCATATCGTTGCAGAAGGCAGAAAGAATGGGCCCAATCTGCTCATGCTGTGTCCTACGTGTCACATCATGTTTGACACCCATGTAAAGCCCAAAGTTTTCAAAGCCCTCTGCGAAGCAGGTGTTACAAATCTCCCCAGGTCTTGGACGAAGTCGATCTACGAGCAAGCGGCGGAAGCATCTGCAAGGGCCTTAAGACGGAAGAAAGGGAAAATATCGTGACATACTGGAGATTGATCTTTATCGCTTCGCTGGTGGTCGCCTCTGGGACCGCGTCAACTGGGGCCGTGCGGTGGGACATGGATGCGCTGTCGGTGGCGCCGCGGGTGTGGGCCGATCCCAATCGCAGCGCCGAGGGGGTCAAGGCGATCTTCTACGAAGGGCTTCCCTGGAAGGGGCAGCCGACGCGGGTGTTTGCGTACTATGGGCTGCCGGAGGTCCAAGAGGGTGAGAAGGTTCCGGCGATGGTGCTGGTGCACGGGGGCGGGGGTTCGGCGTTCATTCCGTGGGTTCGCCTGTGGGTTGAGCGAGGCTACGCCGCGATTGCGATGGACACCTGCGGCTGCATCAGCAGCGGCGGATACCGGGACCATCCGCGTCACGAGCGGGGCGGCCCGCCCGGCTGGGGCGGGTTCGATCAGCTCGACTGGCCCATCGAGGACCAGTGGACGTACCACGCGGTCGCCGATGTGATCCTGGCCCACTCGCTGATCCGCTCGACGCCCGAGGTGGACCCCGAGCGGACGGGCGTCACGGGGATCTCGTGGGGCGGGTACCTGACCTGCATCGTTGCGGGTGTGGACAGCCGGTTCAAGTTCGCCGCGCCGGTCTATGGTTGCGGCTTTCTGGGCGACAACTCGGTCTGGTTGAGCATCTTCGAGAGCCTGGGCCCCGAGAAGGCCAAGCTCTGGCTCAAACAATGGGACCCGTCGCAATACCTGGGCGATGTGCGGATGCCGATGCTGTGGGTCACCGGCACGAACGACTTCGCCTATCCGATGGATTCGCTCCAGAAATCGTATCGCCGGCCGCAATCGGCAAGGACGCTGTGCCTGCGTGTTCGAATGCCGCACGGACACGGCGGCGCCGGCGAGAATCCCGAGGAGATTCGCGCGATGGCCGACGCCATCCTCAAAGGTGGTGCGCCTCTGGCTCAGGTCACCAGCACCGGCCGGCACGGTCGCGACGTATGGGTGACGTTCAGCAGCCGAGTCCCCATCGTCAAAGCGGAGCTGAACTACACGACCGACAGCGGCAAGTGGCAGGACCGCAACTGGCAGACCGTCGAAGCGACGCTCGATGCCGACGCAGCCAAGGCCTCCGCCACCTTGCCCGAAGGCGTCACGGTCTACTACCTCAACCTGATCGACGAGCGGGACCTGGTGGTCAGCAGCGAGCACGAAGAAATGACGCCTGTATCCCCGTAGGGGCGAGTCATTATTCGCCCTTGCCTGGGACGCCGGCGTGGCGTCACGTGTCCTTGGGCATGATCGCCCAGGCAATGAGGTAGGTCAGGCCGACCGGGACGATGGCGGTGGCGAAGCAGAGGAATACGACGATCAGCCGGACCAGGGTCGGGTCGATGTCGTAGGTCTCGCCGATCCCGCCGCAAACCCCAAAAATCTTCTTGTCCGTCCTGGAAAGATGCAGTCGTTTCATCCGTACCCTTTCGCGTTTGTCGATTGCCTGTCCACAAACCTATACGTCGTTGACGTCCTCCGGTTTCATTCTTCTCGATTTGCTCGCTGCACGCAGAAACGGCAACTTCCGAGGCTGAGGGTCAGATAATCTACCACGCTCAGACATGCTTCTGCCCGGCAATTTCCGAACCTGGTGGTTTTCTTCTGCCTCGATGGTTTTGTGCTAATTGAACGCAGTGTCTTTGCCGATAGCGCGCGTAGCAGGGAGGCGATTCTTCTTTGAGACGTTTGGTGAAATCCGTTCAATGCCTGCTGTTGAGAGGAAGAGCTATGGTTCGCCGCGATACCGAGAGAATCGACTGCCCTGAACTCAATGATGAAATTCTGCGAGAGATGTACGTCGAGTACAACGCACCATGCGACCGGCTTGTCAGCGATCCGGAATGTCTCTCGGCCTTTGCCGAGGACTACGCGCAGAGAACAGGCCAACAGGTCGAAGCCGCGTGCATCTCTCACCGCCTGCTCACCCTTCGCAAGCTCGGCGAAGCCAAAGGCGGCCTGCCCAGACTCAGACGTGCATAGAATGGTAGCAACTGATTGGTTTGGCGATCCCCGATAGGAGAGTAGAATGATCCCGATATATGAACAAGGAGCAGGCCACGGTATAGACCATTGCCTTCAGTCTTTCCTGGTGCGATTTGAACAGATCTGCCAGGAGCACCTACATGAGGAACGGGCGCGGGCGTTCGCGTTTGTCTTCTACGATTTTCGCGACGAAGAACTCCGTCGCATCCTGAGAGACCAAGGTGTCTTCGCCGAGCTTGACAGGTTGTCCGGCACGAATCTCAGTCTGTTCTACCTTCATGCCGGCAGAAGACGAACAGTTGAGCGATTCAATGGCGAATTTCTGGATCGGTTGGGACTTGACAGGGATGTTCGCCTACCTTGTGTTGTCTTCTTCCGTGTAAAGGAAGACAAGATTGAAGATGTCATTGTGGCGCAGTTGGAGAACGCCAACCTGATACATGGATTTCGCGAGCTATATGGGGTCATTGAGCGCTATATCAACGAAAACCTGAGCCATGCGGACGCCCAGCCGAGGTACTTGCGTTTGGCCAGAAGCGGCGCACGGTTCATCGGTATCGAATTTTTCAGGGCATTCCTGAGGTCGGTACTCGATAGTGTAGTGTGAAGGCCAATTCCTGTCCGGTGTCTATTGGAGGCCTTGCACAACAGGTTCCGTGCTTATTCCGCTGGTCAGCGGATGGGGATGATTTCACGCTTGGGGCGTTCGCCCACGCCATACCCAACAACCGACTCACCATCCCCAAGCTGGCGCCTGAGGATGGAACACCACTGACAGGATGGCCATGTGGGAATCCGTTAGAGGTCCAGTCTGTCGCGGAGGTAGGTGCGGAGCTGGTCGGTGGCGACGCGGATCTGGGCCATTGAGTCGCGCTCGCGGACGGTGACGGTCTGGTCCTCCAGCGTCTGGCCGTCGACGGTGATGCAGAAGGGCGTGCCCGCCTCATCCTGGCGGCGGTAGCGGCGGCCGACGGCGCCTTTCTCGTCATAGAAGCAGGTGAAATACCGCTTCAGGTCCTTGGCGATGTTGTGGGCGATCTCGGGCATGCCGTCCTTCTTGACCAGCGGGAAGACCGCGGCCTTGGTCGGCGCCAGGCTCGGATGGAAGCGCAACAGATTGCGGGTCTCGCCGTTGACCTCTTCTTCATCGTAGGCGTCAACCAGGAAGGCCAGCGTGCTGCGGTCCATGCCCGCGCTGGGCTCGATCACGTAGGGGATGTATCGTTGCTGCTTCTGGTCGTCAAAGAACGACAGCGGACCCTTTTGGTAGTCCTCGGCTTCGTCGGCCAGCTTGACCTTCGTCAGGTCGCGGCCGTTCTCAAACCAGCTCGCGGTGCTGCGCATGCCGCGCTGGTGCTGGCGCAGGTCGTAATCGGTGCGGTTGGCGATGCCTTCGAGCTCCTGCCAGTCGCCCGAGCCGAAGGGGAACCGGTACTCGATGTCGACACAGGCCTTGGCGTAGTGGGCCAGTTCATCGGGGTCGTGGTCGCGGAAGCGCAGATTCTCCTTCTTGATCCCATGGTCGGTGTACCATGCGAAGCGAGCGGCCTTCCACTTCTCGTACCATTCCTCGTCCGTGCCCGGCTCGCAGAAGAACTCGATCTCGGCCTGCTCGAATTCGCGGGTGCGGAAGATGAACGCCTTGGTGGTCACTTCGTTGCGGAAGCTCTTGCCGATCTGGGCGATTCCGAAGGGCACCTTGACGCGCGTGGAGTCCAGCACGTTGCGGAAGTTGGCAAAAATGCCCTGGGCGGTTTCCGGCCGCAGGTACATCGTCATCGAATCCTCCGCGTTGGCGCCCATCTGTGTCTCGAACATCAGTTTGAACGGCATCGGCGCGGTGAACTGGCCGACGGCGCCGCAGTTCGGGCAGACCTTGCGGCTCAGGTCATGCTCCTGCGCGGCGGCGGTGTCGATCGAGATGTGCTCCGTGTGCTCGTCGGGTCGCCCGCCGTCTTTGTCCTTCAGATGGTCGACACGCGTGCGCGTATTGCACTTCTTGCACTCGCTGATCAGGTCGGCGAACTTGTCGGCGTGGCCGGAGGCCTTCCACACCAGCGGGTGCATCAGAATGCTGCAGTCGAGGCCCACGACGTCGTCGCGCATCTGAACGACGTGCTTCCACCAGGCCCGCTTGACGTTGTTCTTCAGCTCGACGCCCAAGGGCCCGTAGTCATAGCAACTGGCCAGCCCGCCGTAGATTTCGCTGGACTGAAAGATGAAGCCCCGTCTCTTGCACAGCGACACGATGTCGTCGAGTTTCGCCAGTTTTGCCATATCTTTCACTCTCCAGGTGTTCTCGTTGCGGTGCCCGTCATGCCCGTTTGCGGCGGGCACGGGCTCTTGGCCCGCCTGCGGCGAAACGGGCAGAACCATATATTATAGGAGCCCACACCGGAATTACAAGCGCCGAGAGCCGCCATGCGCAGGGCAATCGCAAAGTCATGCCGTGAGGACCTTCAGGAGGTAGTCTTCATCCCAACCGGCTCGCAGGCGTTTGACTTTGATGCCCACTTTCTCGGTGGTCTCTC
>DAOTJE010000056.1:0-19959 GCA_035448545.1 Sedimentisphaerales bacterium
GAAACACAATCCGACACCCCACCCATCGATCCATGTACTCCGCCGGACGGTTACGGTCTTTGAACAGCCGTTCGCTCATGATCCCTTCCATATCTGAATGAACGGGCGCGCATGATACCACGAACCGCGCTTGTCTGCACCGGTCAAGGACGAATTCGCGGCGGCCCGGCGCAAAAGGAAAGGCCGGCTCGTGGTTCACGAACCGGCCTTATAATTCCTGGCGATGACCTACTCTCACGCTTACGCACTACCATCGGCCTGGACGGGCTTAGCTTCTGAGTTCGGCATGGGATCAGGCGTTTCCCCGTCAGTATCGTCACCAGGAAATTCGTTATACCAGGCGAGGGCCTGATATAGTCAGAAGGAAAAAGGGCACAGCGGAGCCGGAACGACACGAACTGTCCAGCAGGGCCGAAGCCTTTCCACTGTTGCCTTTGCTCTTCGACAGTATTCACTTTTCGAAAAGTCCAGGGCGGATATGGATCTGAGCGGCATTGTAGCGCACCATCAATCCGTCAACCAAAGATTGATATGGTCAAGTGATCGAGCGTTAGTACCGGTTAGCTGAGACGATTTCGCGTCTTACACATCCGGCCTATTAACCTGGTGGTCTTCCAGGGCTCTCCTCCAGCCGCAGCTGGAATGGAATCCTCGTCTTGGGGTGGGCTTCCCGCTTAGATGCCTTCAGCGGTTATCCTTTCCCGACATAGCTACCCGGCGCTGCACCTAGCGGCACAACCGGTACACCAGAGGTCAGTACTTCCTAATCCTCTCGTACTAAGGAAATATCCCCTCAAGATTCCTGCGCCCACGGCAGATAGGGACCGACCTGGCTCACGCCGGTCTGAACCCAGCTCGCGTACCACTTTAATGGGCGAACAGCCCAACCCTTGGGACCGCCTTCAGCCCCAGGATGTGATGAGCCGACATCGATGTGCCAAACCTCCACGCCGCTATGAACGCTCGGTGGAGATCAGCCTGTTATCCCCGGAGTACCTTTTATCTGTTGAGCGACGACCCTTCCACACGGGATCGCCGGATCACTAGGTCCTGCTTTCGCATCTGCTCGACCAATCCGTCTCGCAGTTAAGCACACTTGTACCCTTGCGCTCTAAACGTGATTGCCAACCACGCTGAGTGTACCTTTGAACTCCTCCGTTACCTTTTTGGAGGAGACCGCCCCAGTCAAACTGCCCACCTAGCACTGTCCCATGCCCGGATTCACGGGTCACGGTTAGGTGACTAACATGCCAAGGGTGGTATTTCAAGGTTGGCTCCGTCCGGACCGAGATCCGAACTTCAACGCCTCCCACCTATCCTACGCAAGCCATGCCAGGCATCAATACCAGGATACAGTAAAGGTTCACGGGGTCTTCCCGTCTTGCCGCGGGTATGTGGTATCTTCACCACAACTACAATTTCACCGAGTCGGTCCTTGAGACAGTGCTCCAGTCGTTACGCCGTTCATGCACGTCGGAACTTACCCGACAAGGAACTTCGCTACCTTAGGACCGTCATAGTTACGGCCGCCGTTTACCGGGGCTTCATTTAGGAGCTTCGCCCCCGAAGGAGCTGACCCTTCCACTTAACCTTCCGGCACCGAGCAGGCGTCATTCTCTATACATCCTCTTTTCGAGTTAGCAGAGAACTGTGTTTTTGATAAACAGTCGCTAGAGCCACTTTTCTGCGCCCTCAGCCCACGTCTAATGAATTAAACGCGTCTGGAGGGTCCCCTTATCGCGAACTTACGGGGTCAATTTGCCTAGTTCCTTAAGGACCGTTCTCTCGAGCGCCTGAGGATATTCTCCTCGCCTACCTGTGTCAGTTTTAGTACGGTCACGCCACCTTCAACCTACAGCCGCTGTTTCTCGGCATCTTCGCCAAGTACTTCGGTATCGTAATTTGACCTCGCCCTTGCGGGACCCGCACGACTACTCACGGGATACTCTTGGAAGATGCGTCACGGCTTTCGTCCAGTGACATGGTGCAGGAATATTAACCTGCTGCCCATCGTCTACGCCTTTCAGCCTCAACTAAGGGGCCGACTAACCCTGGGCGGATGTCCCTTCCCCAGGAAACCTTAGGCTTTCGGCGAACAGGATTCTCACCTGTTTTATCGTTACTCATGCCGGCATAATCACTAGCAGCCGCTCCACGGCTCGTCACCGTACCGCTTCGATGCTGACTGCTACGCTCTCCTACCACGTGAAGACCGACGCATCGGCCAACACATCCGCAGCTTCGGTGTTCGGCTTATTCCCGTTCATTATCGGCGCCAAACTGCTCGACCAGTAAGCTATTACGCACTTTTTAAATGGTGGCTGCTTCTAAGCCAACATCCTGGCTGTCACAGCAATCCGACTTCCTTATGAACTTAGCCGAACTTCGGGACCTTAGCTGGCGATCTGGGTTGTTTCCCTCTCGACGACGGACGTTATCGCTCGCCGTCTGACTCCTGAGATAGTCTTTGCGGTATTCGGAGTTTGGTTGGGGTAAGTAGGCTGGTGGCCCCTTATCCCCATTCAGTAGCTCTACCCCCGCAAAGGAGTGGCTCAAGGCTAGCCCAAAAGCTATTTCGGAGAGAACGAGATATCTCCAGGTTTGATTAGACTTTTACTCCTCCTCACAGCTCATCCCCTAACTTTTCAACGTTAGTGAGTTCGGTCCTCCAGGGATTTTTACATCCCTTTCAACCTGGCCATGAGTAGATCACCTGGCTTCGCGTCTACCACCTGCGACTGATTCGCCCTGTTAAGACTCGCTTTCGCTACGGCTCCGCACCGGAGATGCTTAGCCTTGCCGCAAACGGTAACTCGCCGGCTCATTATGCAAAAGGCACGCGGTCACCCGTTGCGTCCCCGAAGGAACGCCATAGGGCTCCCACCGCTTGTAGGTGTATGGTTTCAGGTTCTTTTAACTCCCCTAATAGGGGTCCTTTTCATCGTTCGCTCGCGCTACTTTCCACTATCGGTCGTCGAGGAGTACTTAGCCTTGGAGGGTGGGCCCCCCAGCTTCACACAGAGTTCCACGAGCTCCGTGCTACTCTGGTACGCCAACACAGAATTCGGGCTTTCGCTTACAGGACTATCACCTTCTGTGGTCGGACTTTCCAGACCATTCAGCTAACCGTCCTTCTGCTGATGTTGGCGCCCGCAACCCCAGGGAGCAAGCCCCCTGGTTTGGGCTGATCCGCTTTCGCTCGCCGCTACTGACGGAGTCTCGGTTGATTTCTTTTCCTACAGGTACTGAGATGTTTCAGTTCCCTGCGTTCGCTCCATACGGCCTATGCATTCAGCCGCAGGTGATGGGATCTGGTTGCCCAGTCCCAACGGGTTGCCCCATTCGGAGATCCCGGGATTAACAGTTGCTCGGCACTTGCCCCGGGCTTATCGCAGCCTGCCACGTCCTTCTTCGCCTCTCGACGCCTAGACATCCCCCATACACCCTTAGTAACTTGACCATATCAATCTCGGATTGACCGCGATTGACTGGTATCGCCTACAAATGAGCGCTCAAAATGTCCAAGCCCTCCACTGATAGCAGTGGAGATGACTCGGTGGGATTTCTCTTTCCCACATATCCGCCTATGGACTTGTCAAAGAACGCCGCCCTGCGGCGGCTATAAAAAACGGCAATTTTAACGCCGCTTTTCAGCACTGCAACAACAATCTTGCTGCTCTTGCAACTTTTTTCTACCCGGCCCCTCTGCCCCCTCACGGGCAATGGAGACGACCGGGATCGAACCGGCAACCTCTAGCTTGCAAAGCTAGCGCTCTCCCAATTGAGCTACGTCCCCGGGCCTCTTCGTCGCTCGTATCTCGGCCAAGCATCCTGCGAGATACAAACCCCGAACGACGAGCCACGAAGCAAGTGGGCCCGGGAAGAGTCGAACTTCCGACCTCACCCTTATCAGGGGTGCGCTCTAACCAACTGAGCTACGAGCCCTTCGTCAAGGTGTTCTGCGTCAAAGCTCACAACACCCTATAGCCTCAATTGACTTAGAATGCCGGTTATTGTTAGTCTGCAGTTTCGAAAGAGCAACAAAAAAAACCGCTGCTTTTCACTGCCAGCGGTTTCCACCTCGCGAGACAACTTGTCCCCGGCAGTTAAAGCAAGAATCTTCGAGTTTGGATCACTCTCTTCAACGTTCTCGTTTACCCCTTAGCAATGGGCGACTTTCATCGCCTCAGCCACATCTGAGAAGCGTAATTCTATTGCCCTATCGACACCCCGTCAACCCCCTTTTTACGTTTTTTTCATAATTTTTGTTCCACCCTCCCAGCCGGGCCTGCAAGGCACGGCGTAAGCACGAAATCCGAAAACCGAAACACGAGACAAAGGCGAATGGCCCAAACCCGAAGCCCAAAATGCCGTACCTCGTCGCCCGTCGCTGGTCGCTCGCGGAAAGCCGGCAAACCCCCAGAAGGGCCGCTGCAAGCACGAAAACCGAGACCCGAAGCCCGAAACAAGCCCCAAACGCCGTATCTCGTCGCTCGAATCTCGCCCCTCGTACAGCTCCGGAAAGCCCCGCAGCAAGCCCAAAACCCGGCCTACGCCGGAACCGTTTGGGGAATTCCCTCCTCGTGCTTTGGATTTGTTTCGTATTTCGACATTTTCAGATTTGGGCCGCCGGCCCTGGCGGTATATCCGACCTATGCGGTCTACAATCCAACAGGTAGATGCGTTAATGCGTGGAAGCGTGAATCCGGCGAACCCGCCTCGCGCCGATGCGTCACGAGCGACGAGCGATGAGATCGTCTCTTTCCGTTGCCTTTCCGCCCCTGCCCTCTACAATGGACTTGCACGTGCAGCGGATATCTTGTTGAATGGGAGAGAAGCCGTACGCTATCTGCAGCGCTATTGAGGTGAGCCCACGGTCAGCCGGAACATCGACATTCCGATGGACAGGATCGAGCAGTTCTGCCGCCGCTGGAAGATCAGGGAGTTCTCTCTGTTCGGGTCCGTCTTGCGCGCCGACTTCGGCCCCCATAGCGACGTGGATGTGCTGGTGAGTTTCGAGCCAGCGGCCGAATGGGACCTGTTCCATCTGGTCGAGATGCGCGATGAACTGATCGCCCTGTTCGGACGGGACGTCGATCTGGTCGAACAGGAGGGTCTGCGAAATCCCTTCCGCCGGCGCACCATCCTCGACACACGGGAGGTGATCTATCGTGCCGCGTGACGCCGATGATGCCTCGTTGCTCTGGGACATGCTCGAAGCGGCCCGCAAGGTCCGCCAGTTCGTCTCGTCGCGGGCAGGACGTTTCACGAGTACGCGCAGGACGAAGTGCTCCAGGCGGCGGTGGAACGCAAGCTGGAGATCATCGGCGAGGCCGCACGTGGCGTGTCGGACGATTTCCGGCGAGACCATCCGGAAGTCCCCTGGCGCGGGATCATCGGCCAGCGGCACTTCCTCGCTCACGAGTACGGCGAGGTCCGCCAGGAGAAACTCTGGCGCGTCGCCACCACACGCATCTCCGAACTGATCGAGCAGTTGGAGAAGCTGATCCCCCCTACCCCCTGACTCCGCCCCGTGCCTGGCCGTCTCCGCCTTCGCCGGCATCCAGGTCCTGCGCCCCAACCCCTTCGTCGACCGATTCCTGCAGGACACATCGGGCACACCGTACTCAATTCCACCCCGATATGAGTAAGGCGTCCCCGGAATTCCCCAATCTGCACAGACACCACGGAAAACACCACGACGGAACTGGTTTGACATCGGGCCGGCCTCCTGGTATAATCTTACTGGTAAGACATGCAGAAAGGAGTGTCTCATGGGATCGGTATCCACCACCAGGATGTCGTCAAAGGGTCAGGTTGTCATTCCGGAGGATGTTCGCCGCCGGCTCGGGCTCGACGCGGGGTCGCAGTTCATCGTTCTCGGCGAGGACGACGTCGTGATCCTCAAGATGGTCCGCCCGCCATCCGTGGGCGACTTCGGGCGCCTCGTCAAGAAGGCCCGAACGCAGGCGAAGGCAGCGGGCCTGACCCGTTCCGGCGTCGCTTCGGCGGTCTCGGCCGTGCGGAAGCGGCGATGAAGATCGTTCTCGATACCAACGTCCTGATGTCCGGCATCTTCTTCGCGGGGCCGCCCTACGAGATCCTCCGGGCTTGGCGCGAGGCCGCGTGAGAACGGGCTGGAAAACTCGATCAGATAAAAGCGGTTCAGAAAACGAAAGGATCAGGGGAGATCCGAAAGCAGGACTTGCGTGACGATCCGTGGGATGAACCGGCCGGACTCCGCTCGTGGGGACTGAGGCTTCGCGACCTCGTTAAGGTGACTGGAGCCGGCCCGTACGTAGACTGCTGGCGTCCCGAAAGGGTGACGCCGAATAGATGTTTGGACCTCCCGCGAAAAAATCCCACAACCGTCTTGACAACGGCTTGCTCATAGACGTCCCCAGATAACCCCGTGGAGAGTTGGACGTGATTGCAGAGAGCTTTGCCTCTTTCGAGATTCGGGTTGATGAATCGGTCGCGCAGGCGGGCATGGAACACACCCTGTTGCGCCGCATGATGCAGCAGCTCAACTCGGTTGGGATTGCGTGTGGACGGATCAGGTGTGGTTCATTCTGTGTGTTTACCCGGTGTCAAGTCGGCGGGTCGACGATAAATCTCGGCGTCATGGCCGCCACACGGTTGTCTGAGCATTCCGCTCACTGCGCAGTACATTGCATCAATCATGTCCCGTTGTGGAGGCGATTGCTCAGAAGAACCTCTCCCGAATCATCCCGTTGTGGTGAATCGCTGAGCGGTGTACGTGCAGAGGTGCATAGGGTCTTGACGTCTGACCCGAATATCGACCGTGTGGAATGGATGACAAGGGAGGAGTTGCACGAGTTGGAGAAGGAATTAGGACGCTATGAGTCATAGGGGACAAAATGAGGGCCCACTAACATGCGAAGTGCAACACGGTAGGTCGTGACAGTCACGAGCCGACCGGTAGCCACTTTGGGGTTTTTGTTTCTGGGGACGCTGTCCCCAGACCCCTGGGATTTATCGCTTTTGGACCAAGAACATGCTCAGAGGATAAGACGGTGTTGTCGCGCGACAACACCGCCTCTTTCCTTGGGCCGGGACAGCGCTCGGGTTGCTTCCCAGCAGCACTCTATCCTCCGTCACGACAGATGGAGTATAGCCAACAGGAGGATTCTGCTCAATGGCTGTCGCGGCGGTTTGGCGTGGAAGACCTCGAACGGACTTTGCAAGCACAGGCACTTGCAGGGCCGATTGAGGGCAATTGAAGGGGTCAGGTACATTTTCCCGGGTACTTTCGGCGGCGGAGGGGGCACTGCACAAGCCGCGGCGAGGCCGAGGGCGGGTCGCGGGGCGTTTGGGGGCTCGACGGGAGCGGCCGCGAGCGGGCGGGGTCTGCGGGGGAGCTTGAGAGCCAGCGACACCAGACGGCGGGCGCTGCCGCCGGGACCGGCGTATCGGGGAATCGTCCGTTTGCTGTCCGCCGGGTTGGCGGGTATACTGCGGGCACAGGGCAAGGTGAGAATCAGCCGGGCACGACGGGGGATCACGCCGGCCTTCGCGGCGGCATGGGCGAACTTGGGAGCTTGGGATTATGGCGGACGGCTTTCGCACAACATGTGTGTCGGTGTTTCTGACATTGGCGTGGAGCGCATGGGCCTGCGGGGATCAAGCAGCGCGAGGCGGCGTGGGCACGCGATTCCCTGCCGAGAAAGCGACCTACGTCGACTCGGTGACGGGCGCGGAGGTCACCCTGCTGACGACCTCGCCCGCTAAGGACGACAAGATCTACCAGACCCATCCAAACTGGACGGCGGATCGAGAACACATCGTCTTTGTGTCGGACCGCACCGGCTCCAGGCAGTACTTCGCCGTCTCGACGGCGACGGGGGTCATCACGCAACTGACCGACGACAGCGGGCCGGGCAACGCATGCCTGAGCCGCACCAGCAACCGGATGTTCTACACATCGGGGCGGGAAATCTGGGACCTGGACATCGATGCGGTGCTGCGACGGGGCCCGGGCGCGCCGGACCTCCCCTGCCGCCGCAAGGTGGCCGACCTGCCGCAGGGCACCGAGCTCAGCGGGACCCCCACTGTGGACAGCAACGGCAAGGTCATGTACCTCGGCGTCCAGCGTGGCGACTCGTGGGCCCTGCTGGCCCTGGACACCCAACGCGGCGAGTTCCGAACGATCCGGGAGGTGGATTTTCGCGTGGGCCACTGCCAGGCTCATCCGACGATTTCCGGCCTGATCATGTATTGCTGGGAAACGGGCGGCGACTCTGAGCAGCGGATGTGGGTGGTGCGCGCCGACGGTTCCGAGAATGGCCCCTTCTACCGCGAGACGTACGATGAGTGGGTCACACACGAGGTGTGGTGGGGAGCGGACAAGGCGCTGTTCACCATCTGGCCGAAGAACGAGGAGATGCTCCGCAAGCCGCACGGCATTGCGTACGTCGCTCTTGGCGATCGGTCGCTGCACGTCCTGAATCAGAAGAAGTACTGGCACGTGGGGGCCGACCCGACAGGCGTGTGGGCGGTGGGCGACACCTTCGACGGCCAGCTCTTTCTCGTAGACGCCCGGACGGGCCAGGCCAGACTCCTGACGCAGGGACATCACCCTCAGGGCGCCACGGTCCATCCGCATCCATCCTTCTCCCCGGATGGATCGTCGGTGCTGTTCTGTTCGGAAACGAACGGCAATTGGGACTTGTGCCTCGTCCGCGTGAAGTGACGGGCACGGCGGTGTGCCGGCTATTTCACAGTCACCACATCGCTCGCACTGAAGCTGCCGTCCTCTTCGAGATCGCCGCTGAGCGTAAGAGTCGCCTGTCCAGGCTCAAGATCCAGATCGGCCACCGCGAACTTGGCCGCAATGTGTCCAAGGTTGTCGACGTACACATCGGTCGGAGCGGCGCCATTGAGGTCCAGCGATCCCGCCACGACGGAACCGGCGGGAATATTCGTGTGGACCGAGATGGTATTGACCTTGGCCAGAACGATGGTGCTCGGCGAGACCATGATCGCCGGAACGTCGCCTCCGACCGCACTGTTGGCCATCGCCATCCCGGCAAGGCCGATCCCAAGAAACCCGCACAGCGCCACGACTCCAAGAAGCGTCTTCCTCATCGGTCATCTCCTCGAAAAAAGGACAATGGGCCGCGAACCACAGTCTGCGACTGTCGACCAACCCCAAGAGTATCCTACCGTATATTCCGTCTGTCTCAAAGTGAATCTACATGCCGGCGCGCAAGAAAACGTTCCCCAGTAAACAGATGGAAGTTCTATATTTGCAGCACCCTGCGGCGGCGATCTTGTACGGGCGGTTCCGGCGGGGTATACTCGCGGCAGCGAAAGGCACACTTCTTTGACTCGGCGAAAAGGAGGACCTATGGACCGCAATGTTCGGACTGTACGAAGCGTGACGCGATGTCTGATCGGGATTCTCGTAGCGCTGTCGTGGAGCGTGCCGGCGGCATGTGCGCAGCCCAACACGCTGAGCGATAAGGAACGGGACGCCGGCTGGCGTCTGCTCTTCGACGGCAAGAGCACGGCGGGCTGGCGCGGGTACAAGTCGACCACGATGCCCGCCAGTTGGCGAGTGGAGAACGGTTCGCTGCTGGCACGCCGGGAGGAAGGCAAGTCCAGCGGCGATATCGTCACGGTCGAGCAATACGGCGACTTCGAGCTGTCGCTGGAATGGAAGATGACCAAAGGCAACAACAGCGGCGTGATCTACCGCGCCACCGAGCAGGAGGCCGAGGTCTGGCAGTCCGGGCCCGAATACCAGATCCTCGACAACACCACGCACCTGGACGGGCTGAACACGCTGGCGTCGGCCGGAGCGTGCTATGCGGTATTCGCCCCGGCCCGCGATGCGACGCGGCCGCTCGGCCAGTGGAATCAGACGCGGATCGTCGCACGCGGCAAGCACGTGGAACACTGGCTCAACGGCGAGAAGCTGCTCGAATACGAGGTCGACAGCCCGCGATGGCAGGCGCACGTCAAGACCAGCAAGTTCTTCGAGACCGCCTACGGACACGGCAACTGGGGCCGCACGCTCAAAGGGCACATCGCCTTGCAGGACTACGGTGGCGCCATCGAGTTTCGCAGCATCAAGATCCGCCTGTTCGCCGAGGGCCAGGCCGCCCAGCCGTAGCCCGTTCTCGAATCGTTGAGTTCGTCCTTCTTGGAGAGGAGACTCATATGATGCGACTGATTTTGAGCCGTCTTGCGGTTGTTCTGGTGGTCGCGAGCGCGCCGAGTGTGGTTCGTGGCGCGGAGCAGGAGCCGATTCGGATCGGCGACCGATGGGAGCTGCTCGTCGATCGGTATCTGATCGAGCAGATGGAGGGCGCGGTGGAGCTGCGCCTGCACGAGCCGGCGCCGCAGGAGATCTCGCTGGTGCACGACCAGCCGTGGGAGGGCAACTCGTGCGGATACCACACGATCTTCCAGGATGGGCCGATCTACCGCATGTACTATCGCGGCTGGAATCACAATATGAGCACCGGACAGCCGACGCATCCGGCGGTCGTCTGCTACGCGGAGAGCCAGGACGGCATCCAGTGGGAGCGACCCGTGCTCGATCTGGTCGAGTTCGAAGGCTCCCGGCAGAACAACATCGTCTGGGCGGGCGCCGGGACGCACAACTTCGTGCCGTTCAAGGACACCAACCCTCAGTGCCGGCCCGAGGCGCTGTACAAGGCGGTCGGCCAGCCCGAGGACGGCAGCAGAGCGCTCCTGGCGTTCCAGTCCGCCGATGGGCTGCGCTGGCAGTTGGTCTCGGACAAGCCGATCCTGACGCAGGGCGCGTTCGACTCGCAGAACCTCGCCTTCTGGGACGCGGTCCGGCAGGAGTACCACTGCTACTTCCGCGACTTCCGCGAGGGGCGGCGCGACATCAAGGTCTCGACGTCCGCCGACTTCGTCCGCTGGACCGAGCCCGAGTGGCTCCAGTTCCCGGGCGCCCCGGAGGAGCACCTGTACACGAACGCGGTGATGCCCTACTACCGCGCCCCGCATCTGCTGATCGGATTCCCGACGCGATTCCTTCCGGATCGCGGCTCGCTGACGGAGGGGCTGTTCATGAGCAGCCGGGACGGTCGCACGTTCGATCGCTGGGCGGAGGCGTTCATCCGGCCCGGCCTGAACCCCGACAAGTGGCATAACCGCAGCAACTACATCTGGTGGGGTCTCGTGGAGACCGAGTCGCCCCTGCCCGGCGGCGGCCGGGAGCTGTCGCTCTACACGGACGAAAGCTACTACTTCGAGGGCAAGGCGGTCCGGACGCGGCGTTACACGTGCCGGATCGACGGTTTCGTCTCCGCGCACGCGTCGCTGGCGGGCGGCGAGGTCGTGACCAAACCCATCCTGTTCGAAGGCGATGAGTTGGTCGTCAACGTTTCGACCTCCGCCGCCGGCGGCCTGCGGGTGCAGATCGAGCACCTGAACGGCCGGTCCGCAACCGGGTACGGCCTGACCCAGTGCCCCGAGATCTACGGCGACGCCATCGAGCACACGGTGAAGTGGCAGTCGGGCAGCGACGTCGGCGCCCTGGCCGGCCGGCCCGTCCGCCTGCGCTTCGCCCTGCGCGACGCCGACCTCTACGCCTTCGGCTTCCGCAGCCGGACCGACTGAGAACACCTGCGGAGGCAGACGCAGCGATCACGGCTGATTACAGGATTCAAACGCAATTGCATAGGCGAGTCTTCAGCCAGCTTCCCTATGCGCGTCTGTCTTGCGATTGCCAGAGGCCGCGGTGTGCGGTGCACACCCTACAAATGCAACTGCACGGTCCTCATCACCGGTCCGTGCGAATCGCAGGTAGCGTGGGTGATTCGGCGAGTCCTTGTCGCGGCGGAAGCGGGCGTGCGGGGGGATGCCGGCTAACCGAACAGATGTCTCCGCATCTCGTCGAACTGGTCGAGGATCGAGGTGACCTTCATCTGAACGGCGAGGTACACGCCCTGCGGCAATTCGGGGTGATGCGACATGAAGCGGGCCGTCGTGTCGCGCACCAGGGCCACGAACCGGTTGCCCTCCTCGCGGTCGGTCTTGAAGTCGGGAATGTAGCCGCCGTAGTCCGATTCGATCAGACCTCCCAGGCACAGCAGACCCAGGAGAAGAGCGCTTTGCGGCTCCAGAAACGCGATGGCGTAGGGCATCTCCTCCAGAAGATGCCAGGCCCACTGACGGACCTCGGGGTGCTTGTCTGTGCCATAGTAGCGCCATAGCGGTCCGGCGTCCTGGTCGTATCCGTGAATGGTGAGCACAAGATTCGTCAAAGGCGTGACGCGCCCGGCGCGGCGCGCCAGCTCCTTCTCGGAATGCTCCTGGCGGTCCAGGCCGCAGAACAGCTCCCGCAGCTCAGCGCTCCTGCCCTTGACCGCTGCACGGACCAGACCGATGTCCTTTGCCAACACCTCCTCCTTGGACACGACAAGAACGGACCGGAGGACCTGCGAGCCTCGGGACCGCCTGCGCACGAGCCGATCCACGCCGTATCCCGCCAGACCGTACACAGCGCCCCAGACAAGACTCGCCGCTGTCCTGCTGCCGGGAACCACCTGCCGGTGCACGTGCTCGACCCCCTCCACGGCCGAGCCGAGACGCGGCCAGACGCGCCAACTGATCCCCCCGACAGATGCGCACGCCGGAATGATGATAAGCCCCAGCGTCAGGCCGGCGGCGCGCCATTGCCGCCCCGGCCAAAGGAATCGCACCAGCACAAACACCACCACCGGGGCCGCGACGAGCAATCCACCCAAATCCTTCATGGTAGCTCCTGCACAACCAGGCTTCCCGAACGCTTGGTGGTCATGGTAGCCGGCAGCCGCGATGAATGTCAACAATTTCCGCCGCCAATGCGGGGAATATGTGCGTGCAGATTCGCGGGTAACGCCCCTTCCCTGCGCGGAGCCGCTGAAGCCACCATCCCCAAACGCTGCGCGTTTGAGGCTGCCACACACCGATAGACGGCTTTGCCGGGGCTCCACAAAACCGGCGGCGGCGTCACACACAGGTGCAGGCGGCTCCGGTTTGCGCGCCCGTAGTGAGCGGTTGTTCTGCATCGATGAGATGAAGCGGCTTGTGCAACATCGGCCGATGAATTACAGTCACTACCTGGCGCAGGACAGCCGGAACCATATGACACCGGCAGGCCTTGCGGAACGGCGTCGTGAGTCGCGCGGTAGGAAGCAGTAGGATCCCATGCGAAAGAAACACGTCAAGATGTTGCTCGGGTCCATCGCCCTTCTGATCGCCCTCTGGATTGTGTTGTCCTTCCGGGCAAGGCCCATTCCCGACCATCCCTTCTTCGGGGACGACAGGCTTCTGGTGATCGCCCACCGAGGCGGCGCGGGTCTCTGGCCTGAGAACACGCTTTATGCCTTTGAGCACGCCGTGGAGCTTGGCGTGGACGTCCTGGAGATGGACGTGCAGAGCACGAAGGACGGCGAGCTGGTCGTCATCCACGACGAGACGGTGGACCGCACGACGAACGGCACGGGCCGCGTCGAGGAACTGACGCTGGCAGAGATCCAAGACCTGGATGCGGGCCACACCTGGACGCCGGACGATGGCGCAAGCTACCCCTTCCGGGGTCAGGGGCTTCGCATTCCCGCCCTGGTGGAGGTCTTGGCCGCGTTTCCCAAGGCGAGGATGAACATCGAGATCAAACAGCGCGCCATCGTCGCTACTCTGTGCCGGATGCTGCGCGACTATGGGATGGCCGAGCAGGTCTTGATCGCGGCGTTCGACGCCCAGACGATGAACGAGTTCCGCCGGCTCTGTCCGGAGGTTGCCACCGCCGCGGCAGAGAACGAAATCAGGATGTTCTATGGCCTGAATTGGGCGCACCTGGGGAGGTTCTATCGACCGCCTGCAGAGGCCCTCCAGATTCCTGAGTATCACGGCGACCGGCATGTGCTCACTCAGTCGTTCGTCAGAGCCGCCCATGGACGCAACATGGACGTGCACGTGTGGGTCGTCAACGACATCAACGACATGCAGCGCATGGAGGACCTGGGGATCGACGGCATCATCACGGACTACCCCGACCGATTGAAGGCCGTCCTGGGACGGCCCAAGTCCCCGCGATAGGGCCGCCGATACCTCTCCCGGAGCGGGAGTGGAACTGCCGCAGAGGACACAGGCGCCGACAGGCTTCCCGCCTGAAGGTGTGCGGCAACGCAAGCGTCACACGGGCCCGAGGCCGGAGCGGGAGGCGAACTTGACGCGGGGGTCCTGCTCGTCGCGCATCCGGGCCAGACACCCGATCTTCCAGGTCCAGTTCCCGCCCCAGCCCTCGTCGCGCGCCTGCTTGCAGATTTCGATGGCCTTGCTGTACGAGCCCTCCTGCTCCAGCAGGACCGCGAGCGTCAGGTAGCCCACGTGGTTGGGCAGCGGCTCGCGCGGATGCAATTCGTGGAAGGCCTTGGCGGCCGCGACCGACAGGGTGATCTGCTTGTGACAGGCCCCATAGATCAGGTCCAGGGCGTCGAAGCTGTGGTCCCGCCACTTGCTGTGCAGGCGGATGATCTCCTGATAGACCAAATACAGGCCGATGATGTCCTCTTCGGCCTGCGCCCTTTCTTCCGCCTTGGCGAGGACTCTGCACGCCAGGTGTCGGTCCTGTGCCTCGTTTCGCAGGCAGCCGGCCACCACGCTCAGCAGGATGGCGGCGCTGGGGAAGTAGCACGGGCCCCGACCTCTCGTCAGGGGCCTGCCGCCGGTCGGCACACCGGGATGATGGAAGGCCGCCTCGATGCGGTCCTGCTCGGCCCTGGTGAAGACGGACGACCACCAGGGCCCCAGGCCGAAGTAGCCCAATTGCCCTTCGATTTCGTGGCGTCGGTGGCAAAGACGTGCGATCAGGTCTGTAGCGGTAGCCATGGGCCTTGCCCGCTTTCTGCATGGGGCGCCCGAGCGAACTGACACCAAATCCTCTAAGCAAACCCAATCCAAAGCCTACGAAACGAAAGGCCGCGTGCCAAACGCGTCTCCTATTCGTTCTCTTCTTCGACGATCTCGCCGGCCACGGTAAGCTTCAGCGTCATCGGCTGGCCGCCCTTGCGGCCCGAGACCTCGTAGAACGTCTTGTCCCCCTCGACTTCGACGGAGGCACCGAGACCGTCGGCAGAGCCGAAGTACTTCTCGGAGGCGGCGCGTACCGCCGGGGGAACCGTGGCGTATGGCACGCTCTGCTCGCTCGACAGCACCGTCCCGTCGGCGGCGACGTCATACTCCACATCCCGGCCCCCCACCGTCGCCTCGACGTCGTAGACGGTCCTGCCGTCTTCTTCCGCCTTCTCCAGTTCCCGGATCTGTCCGCCGGCGGTCAGTCTCTCGATCGTGGCCCGCGCAGCCGGTGGAACCTCGGCCAGCGACACGGCCTGGGCCGATGCTTCGCCTGTAGCCGATTTGCGGACCGTGCTGCATCCGAACAGTCCTGTGACGACGACGATGATCCCTGCACTCACAAGCACACGGTACCACATGGCGTCATCTCCTTCCCTGGTTTCTTGTTCTCGCGTACAGAGACGCGCGTGCGCCCTGCCGGCGAGCACCCCGATTGGCGATCTTGCGTTTGCCCTGACATGTCAGGTCCTTGCGCGGCGTACTCCATGATACGGAGGCACCACACCCGGTTTCAATAGCAGCGGCGCCCATTTCTCGCGCGACGAGGGCCGGACAGCCCCCCACAGGCCGTGGCGCAAATCGCCGCCGGTGGGAGCGATTCGGCGAACGCTCCATCGCACCCGGCGTAGAATCCTACCGGCATATGCCTGTTTTCGGGCGTGGTGCGGCCGCGGCGCCGCAAGGAAGCAACGAAATTCAAGGAAGGAGAAAGACCATGACAGCACGCATTCGTCTGACCGCCCTGCTGATCTCGACCGCCCTGCTGGGGCTGGGCTGCAAGACCACCATCATCGACCCCGCCACCCAGAGCCGAGCGACCTATCAGATGGGCAAACTGACCGTCGAGGAGCCGCGCGATCTCAACACCGTCTATGCGGCCACGGAGAAGGCGATGAGCGACCTCGAGCTGAAGGTCGTCCAGCGTACCAAAGACGAGCTCCAGGCCGAAGTCATCGCGCGCGATGCACAAGACAAGAAGGTCCAGGTCCGCCTGCTGTCGATCACCAAGGACACCACGAAGGTGAGCATCGACGTCAGTCCGGTGGAGAAGGCGCAGCGGATCTACGAGGCCATCCACGACCGTATCGGGATGTAACCTCCACTCATACGACTCCCGGCGTGCGGGCTGTCACGCCCGCGCCGCAACCCGTACGGCGCCATCCAGATTCCGCATCGCAAGGTGTTTCCATCCCGACGTGTATCGGGATCGGGAACGGTCTGTCATTCGTTCACGGGCGGACATCCTCGTTTTCGCACCAATTCTCTCGGCGTTCGTGCGTCTGTGTTCATGAGGCCGGGCGTCGTCCCTTCCGGCGTGCCCGGAAAGCATGTAGCACGAGCCCCTGAGAGGTGCGGACGGGCCAAGGCAGTGTTGCGGCCACCCCAGTCTCGATGTGGAAGGAGTTGGAAATGGCGGAAGCACAACACTATCAATTGAAGATCGGCGAGTCCGTTCAGCTCAAACGCGGCTTCCTGGGCCGCAGTGCCCTGCTGTACGCTGGCATGCCCAACGACCGCACGCTCTCGCTTGCGGTCGTCGCGACCCAAGGCAATCGGGGCTGGGCGTATAATCTCTACCTCCCTGCGGACCAACGTCACATCGACATCGCCGGCGTCGCGATCACCATCCACAGTGCCGGCCCCACCGCCGTCCAGCTCTCCACCGATTAGCCCCACGCCCGGCTGTCCATCCCAGGGCGATCCCGATGCAGGTCGTGGATCGGGCGCTGCCGCGATGGCGCGCGCCCTTGGGCATGGCCGGCGGGTTTGCTATGGTTTAGGGGGGGCTGTGCGATGATCAGTCGGACGGAGCTGTTGATTATGATCACGGTTCTGGCGGTGGGGACCGCGATCATTCTGCTGATGCTGGCTTCGGGTTGCATCAGCGGTCCGGACCTGCCCTGATCGCCGAGCGCACCTTATTTGCCGTTCGCGCGACCGTTCGTTTGCCACGTTCCAGGCAGTCTCGCGTCGCACGACATGCGCGACACCGGGAGCCCTTGCTCCGGCAGACGCTTTTCACCTCCCGATTTGGCTTTGGCAGGTTTGTCTGCTATAGTTTGAGGGGAGGTGGCTATGAACAGCTTCTGGCTGCACCGCACGGGGAAACTCTACGCGCTGAAGCATGACGCATTCGGCCGTATCGCCGGTGTCGCCGGCCCGTTGGCCTGGGACAATCTGCGTGAACCGGATGACTACGAGTATCACACCGAGCTGATCGTCTGGGCCGAAGGGGAGATCGAGCGGCGCGCAATGCATCACATGCGTACGGCCATGGCCTCATAGCCCTTGCGGTCCCGTCGGCCGCCCTTCTTCGATCGCACCATCGCAGCCGGCCACCCGACGCACACTCCGCACACGACACGAAACACCGGGGCCTTGCCCGGATCGCGTTCGTTTTCTATGGTTTACGGGGGTGTACTATGAAGGACTTCTGGCAACACGACAACGGCAAGGTCTACGCGGTGCGCAGCGACTCGTTCGGGCGGATCACCGGCGCCGCCGGCCCGTTCGACCCCGACCACCTCGGCAGTCTCGAAGACCTCCACTACGGGCCCGGCATTGTCGCCTGGGTCAAGAACGCCATCGCCGAACGCAAGCTTCGCCGCATCCACGCCACGCCGATCAAGCAGGTCCTGCCCAACGGCTGAATCGACAACCCTCAGCGACGAACGGGACCCTTTCGGCGCAGGCCGCCGGGACCCGAGGCGTCGTGCAATGCCGTCACGAATCCTGCCGGGACCGCGCAGCCGAGCCTCTGTAACCGCTCGACACTCTCCCACGCCTTGTCGTATTGGCCCTTCGCGTAGCAGGCCAAAGCCCGCAGGAAGTGTGCTTCGGCGTGCCGAGAATCCAACTCGATCACCCGCTCGAAGTCCGAGATCGCCTCGTCGTACCGACCCATCTCCAGGTGCAGACGGCCGCGACTCTCATAGCCTTCGACGCCTTGCGGCACGATCTCGATCACCCGGCCGAAATCGGACACTGCCGGCCCCAAATTGCCGATCGCGACATAGACCAGCGCCCGGTTGTAGCAGGCGTCGACGAACACGGGGTTTCGTTGGATCGCGCGCGAGAACTGGGCGATAGCCTCTTCGTAGCGACCATCCCAGGCGAGGACGATTCCCCTGCGGTTGTACTCGCCGGCGTCCTCGGCAGCCGCGGGAACCACGAGAGGCTCACTTCGGAGCCGGTCCTGCCACGGGCGCGGCGGCCGGTCCAGCGAGCCGGCGAACTGCGCCTGCCATCGGCGCATGTTCTCACGCCGCCGGCCCACCCAGTGGGCCTCGAATTCCCGGCCCGAAGGCAGGTACCCCCTTCGCTGAAGCGCCTCACAGCTGAGCGGATACCGAGTCTTCGCCGCCAGGTAAGGAAGAGCCTGGATCGTCCTGGCGTCGACGAACGTCTCGCGATAACCGAACGATTGCTTCCACGCAAAATCGAGCGGCAGGCCCAGCGGCGAGACGACGCCGGTGATGACGTGGACGAACCCGAAGGCCACCAGGACCAGACCCGCCGCGACGCACAACGTCACCGATGTTCGCTCGTGCCATCGCCTCGGCTTGGCGTCCTGGCGCCCATCCGGTCGCGACACGGCGAAACTCTCTGTCCCCGGCGCGCCGCCGAGACCGTCGCTGCACTTGCCGCCATCTTTCGCGCCCATCGCTCGTCGTCCGATTTCGGTTCGTAGCGCCTCCACGCTTCTCCCGGTATTGTACGCAGCGGATTCGCCGGCGGCAAGCGGCGTGGCCACCCCTGCCTCCGGACGCTTCCATGACTCAGGAATGCCGGCGCCCTGAAACCTGCACGGACACCCCCCCCGACGCACCAGCAAGAAACGGAGTTGACGAACCTGCCGTCGCCGGGTAACGTGGTATGTGAGAATCGCAAGAGTCTCTGGTCGGCGTTCGCCCGGAGCGCGGGAGATGTGCGGAGTTCCGCGTCTGACAGAGTTCACTCGATGTGAAGGAGGACGTGTCATGTTCCAACGATCGTTGTTCGTGCTCACCTGTCTTCTGGTCCTGGGCCCGGCCTGGTGCGCGACGGCCCAGCTCGACGAACGTCTCATCGGCTGGTGGAGATTCGATGAGGGTGTCGGTACGACAGCCGCCGATTCTTCGGGTAACGGCCGCAGCATCGAACTGGTGAGCGCCACGTGGGAAGAAGGGTTCGCCGGCAGCGCCGTGCATTTCCACGGCGCCGGCTACGGCAGAGACCGCGAGTTTTCCAGCAGCGGAAACGCCATCACGCTATGCGCCTGGGTGTGGCACGAGGCCTTCGTCGCCAATCGGGTTGAGCGATATGTCACCGTGGGTCCCGAGATCGCCGTGATTCGCAAGGAGGCGGATGGCCGACTGCACTTCTATGTCACCACGGGCGGCGTGTTCTCACACCTGTACGTCAGCGGCGCTCTGGTGGAAGGTCAGTGGCAACACATTGCGGGCACGTGGGACGGGACGGCTCAGCGTCTTTATCTGAACGGTGTGGAGGTCGGCGTCCTGACGCCCAGCGGAACTCTAGGTGTCGGGACCATGATCCGGCTGAGCAGTCCGGACGGAGAGCCCCTGAACGGGATGCTCGATGAGGTTCGCATCTACAACCAGGCACTGTCGGAGCGAGAGATCACGGCAGTGATGAATCCCGGCGGCCTGAGTAAAGCCGGCAAACCGGTCCCGGTGGATGAGGCGACGGATGTGCCGCGGGACGTCGTGCTGAGTTGGGCGGCCGGCGAGTCCGCGGTCACGCACGATGTATACTTCGGTGCGTCGTTCGACGATGTGAACGCGGCCAGCCGGAGCAATCCACTGGGCGTGCTGCTCAGCCAGGACCAGTCGGGCA
>DAOTJE010000057.1:0-17512 GCA_035448545.1 Sedimentisphaerales bacterium
GCGTCAAGTGTGTCCCCCGGCCGGTTCCGGCGGGGTTTGGGATTGCGTGGCGGGGCGGCCGTCACTGTTCAATTCGCGCGGCAACCGCGTTCGCGAGGGCCGTCAGTCGGCATCGAATGGACCACAAGGGCTTCAAACTTATCCGGCATTGACCGGCATGGTTTTGTGCAAACCGGGGCCGACCGGTGTCCGTAGAGATCCAAGACGTGTGCCTGGGGAGTCGGTGTCTCCGTCGGGTGGGGGCACTTGGGGTCTCCGGCCGACCAGCAACAGGAACGATGCAGGGAGGTGTCCGATGGGGATTTTTGAGTTTCTCGACGAGGCGAGGGTGCCGTACAAGGTATTGGAGCATCGGCCGGTGTTCAGCGCCCAGCGGCTGGCCCAGATCGAGCACGAACCGGGACGGTTCGTCGCCAAGCCGGTGATCGTCAAGGCCGATGGCCGGTTCTTGATGTGCGTCCTGCCTGCCGACGCCAAGATCGATCTGGAGACTCTCAAAGGGCAGCTTCACGCCCGCTCGGCGGAACTGGCCGATGAGGAGGACATTGCCCGTCTGTTCCCCGACTGCGAGGTGGGGGCCGAGCCGCCGTTCGGCAATCTCTTCAACCTGGATACCGTCATGGACAAGGCGTTGGAGAAGGACGACCACATCGTCTTCCGCGCCGGCAGCCACACCAAGGCGGTCCGTCTGGATATGGCCGACTACCGCAAGCTCGTGCATCCGAAGGTGCTCAACCTGCACCGGCAATGATGGTTTGACGTGCGAGTGTTCTTGCCGGCGGCGAGCCGTAGCGGCGCAAGGGGCGTCAACGGACGGAGGGGTCATCCGGCAGGCCGAGCTGTCTGTAGAGGTTGCGGCGGCCGGCCTTGTCGCCGTCCATGATAGCGCGGGCGTAGTCGGCGACTTCTTTTGCCTTTTCGCGCGGCACGCAGATGACGCCATCGCCGTCGGCGACGATGACGTCGCCCGGCCGGACCAGCACGCCGCCGCACTCGATGGGCCGGTTGACCGATTCGATTTCATTGCGTCCGGGGCGGATGCCCCGGCCGGGATGGCGGAAGTACAGCGGGATCGCCTCGGTGGCGACCTCGTCCGTGTCGCGGGCGGTCGCGTCGGTGACCACGCCCACGCAGCCCCTCAACTTCCAGCCCATGATGTTGTTCGAACCGATGCTTCCGACGTCGCGGGTCTCGGCGTCGTCGATCACCAGAGCCGTCCCTTCGCGGATCAGCGGGACGAACGGCTCGGGCGTCACCTCGCTGTAGGTCTTGCCCACCCACTTGTCGAAGGCCTCCGTCTCCATCGCGGGGGCCGGCGGATCGTTGGTGGGCACGTAGCGTGCCGTCACGGCGATCCCGATGAAGCGATGCTTGTACTGCGTTGTGTCCTTCCATGCGGCGTGAATCTCGGGAGACATCAGGCCCACATCCGCCAAGCCCACCTTGTCCATGCCGTCGGAGACGTCCGCGACGCGCAGCCCCTCGAACCGTTTCAGAAGCTCGCGATCCTCCTGCTCGCTGTAGACCTTCGTCTCGATGAAGTTCCTGCCGCGTCGCAGTTCGTCGATCTCGGTTCGGCCGTTCGGCTGGGCCGCTGCCTTGTCGGAGTCGGGTGCCATCGCCACCCATACAGACGCAACGAGGGCTGTCGCAAGAAACACGATGGTGCTTGTTCTTGTTGGCGGGCTCTGCATGGTAGTCTCCTTCACGTCTGCGAACAGACAGCACCGCGAAACCGCAAACGCTTCCTGGATCCCGTCGCGATCCAGGAAGCGTCGTTTGTGTGGATGCTGCTATTTCGGCTCGTAGCTGAACTTCTGTCCGCCGATGGAGGCCTCGTACATCAGGCCGGCTTCTGCCATCGTGAAGACCGCGACGCCGTCCTCGTACTTGGCATTGGCGGCCGCACCCGACTTCAGCGCCACCGCCGACGCCTGGGCGGCAAAGGCGAAGTTGCCCGTCTTGAAACGGTCCAGCGCCTTCTGGGTCTCGAAGAAGATGATCTCCGTGTAGGCCTGCCCGCCCAGGGCCAGGCCGATGCTGGCCTGCGTCAGCGTGCAATAGCCGACCATCTGACCTTTCTCATACAACTGGCCCTTGCCATACGCGCCCCCGACGCCAATGGCGCCCTTGCCCACGGTCGGAAAGACCGCGTAGCCTACGGCGGTGTCGAAGAATTTCGCCAGATCGGGGTCCGCCTGTTTGGCGCTGGTCACGGCGGCCTGAACCTTGCTGTCCAGCGCGACCTTGTCCTCCGCTGATTTCGGCGTGGTCGAGCAGCCGCTCAAGAGCAGGCCCGCGACCGCCAACATGGCACACATCGGCACAATAGTCTTCATGGTCGTCTCCTTCATCAGAACCAACGTTTTTCCCCGCGGGTCAGCGCCACAGCGGGATTGAGCCGCCCTGCGAACAGCGCAGGGTGGGGACATCGAATTTGTACGACGCGTGGGTGGCGGGGGTTCATTCGCCGGGCGGTTGCCGGAGAATGCGGACAGGCCGACAGCCGGATCGACGCGACAGGGGCGACATACGCAGGAGCGTACGCGAAAATGACAGATAGATGGAATGAAGAGGTCCCCCAGAGCGTTGATAGGCCACACGACAAAAAGGGCCCCTGCCGGGCGAGCGCTAGAGTATTCCCGTACATCGTCATGGGTGTGTTTGAAATACCTGCCTGCTGCGGCGCGCAGGGGCGCGAACTCCACTCCTGAAGGATAGTTGTCTGGGAGACCTCTTGCGGTTGTCAAAGAAGGTTGTGGGCCTTCGATTCCACCCGATTACGGCTGTCTGCATGTCTCCATCGGCATCCGAATCGCCAGAGCTTGAGGGTTTCTGAGCGGCGGTCCCGGCGCGCTTTCGCGGCGCGCTCAAAGGAGAAAACCGCCTTCGCACCGTCGCGATCTTCCGCCGACTCCCACAGGTCCCGGACGGCATCCGGGGTCATGCCGTCACTCGTCCCAGGCTCATTCTCCTGCCCGCTTTAAACCCGATAACATGCTTTGTTCCTGGATTGGCAACGCATATCGGACGCAAAAAAAACTTCCCAATTTTTGCGCCGCGCCCTACGATGCGGGCCGTTGCAAGGATTGAAACTGTGGCTCTGTGGCGAAGGGGATCCCATCATGCTCGACATCGTCGGCGGCGTGCAGATCAGCGAGAGCGAGCTTCTGTTCAAGGCCTCGCGCAGCGGCGGTCCGGGCGGTCAGAATGTCAACAAGCTCAACACGCGGATGACCTTGCTGTTCGACGTGGCCGGCTCGCCAAGCTTGTCCGGGGAGCAGAAGCGGCGGGTCCGCAGCGAGCTGGCGACGCGGATCGACAGGCACGGTATCCTCCGGGTCGTCTCGCAACGGTTCCGCACGCAGCAGGCCAACCGCCAGGCAGCGATCGAGCGATTCGTTCGGCTACTGGCTGATGCGCTGGTGCCTCAACCGGTTCGCAAAGAGACGAAAGTCCCCGCCGGCGCCAGACAGCGCCGCCTCGAAGACAAGAAACATCGCAGCCGCATCAAGCGGCATCGCACTCACAGGGATTGGGAGAAGGAGTGAAACCTACGGCCGCCGGCGGACGCGCAGCCACACTACTACCGCCGTGACGATGACGATGACCAGCACCTCACGCGGCCCCATCAGAAACATGCCCAGCACGTCAACGATCTGTCGGTCTAACATTTCGCCCTGTCGTCCATCGCGGCCGACGTCAAACGTCGTGTCTTGTTGTCACAACGCCGCTATTTGACCACGAACCGCCTCAGATAGCCAGCGTCATTTCAACCCAGCTTTGCGATGTCTACCCGGTGGATCAGCGGACGGCCATTCGCGTTGTCGCCGGTCGCCTGAAGAACCGTAACACGGCCGTAACAATGCGGTAACGTGGCGGCAACGGGCGCGCGGCACAGCGGAAAAAAATCTTCCCTCGTCAAACCTTCGCTGTAACCCCGCGCAGGGCCGTTTCCACCGTCCTTTTGTCAGGATGCTCCACGAGAATCTGTTTTTGGCTGTAATAGATTTTGGATTCGGGCGTCTTACGTGGTGAGGAAAACGATATGGAATGGACGCTTGGACAACTGAATACGATGGGCGAGGCCTTTGTGGCGTTCGCTTTGCCGATGTTGCTGATCTCGGCGCTGCTGATCGGCGGGGCGTTGCTGGCCGAGTTTCTGCTGCGAGAGAAAGCCCGTGCCTCCCTGCGATGCGGGTTGGTCACGGCGGTGCTGATATTCCTGGCATTGAGTCCTTTTCTGCCTCTGAGTCTTCCTTCCCACTTTTTGCCATCTGGCAACGCTGCCTTCGCAGACCCGACCACACACCAGGCAGCGGAACACGCGCGTGCTTCCCTGTCCCGGCCTCTCACCGGACAGTCCCAGACCACCACGGCGGGGACAGGGAAGCCGCCCCTCTCGATCACCTGGCAAGGGGGACTCCTGCTGCTGTGGCTCGGTGGCGTCGTCGTGATGAGCGTGGTGGTGGTTCGCCGTGCGTGTGCGGCGTGCCGCAGCGTGGATCGTTCGCCCGATGCCAATTTTCTGATGACCGACATCCTTCTCTACTGCCGCAAGCGCATGGGCATCCGCAGCAAGGTGGATCTGCGGATTTCCGCCGAAGGCACCCGGCCGGCGGTCTGCGGACTGCTCCGCCCGGTGATTGTGGTGCCGCGCGACCTCGTGCCGTCTCTGGGCTCGCGACACCTCCGCGATGTGCTGTTCCATGAGCTGGCCCACGTCAAACGCCACGATCTGTGGGTAAACCTCATCCAGAATGTCGTACAGGTGGTGTACTTCTACAATCCGTTCCTGTGGGTGGCCGGCGCGGTCCTTCGCCGGCTGCGGGACGAAGCGGCCGACGAGGCCGTTCGCGAAACCGTCGGCGACGGGGACCGCTCGTATTCGCGCCGGCTGGCCGATGTCCAGCGGCTGACCCTGCTGCCGGCCGCCGCCGACCTCGACCTCATCCGCGTCGCCTGAGCCGAAGCGCCGCCGGAGCGATACATTCCTCAGCGGCTCTCCGTTTCGCCGATTGTCGCATCCCGTTCTGACGTTCTATTGCCGGCGTCCGATGAGCTGGACATCGTCGAGGTTCCAGCCGGTATAGGCGTAGGCCCGCTCCTTGAGGACGTGGTAGCCCCATCGCAAGTACACGGTCGGTTGGGAATCCGCCTGCGAGAGGGGATACTCACAAAGTGTCCACTCGGTATCGGTAATCTCTTCGCGTTCTGCCTGTGTCCAGACCACATTCCAGTTGGCGTTGTCCGTGGAGACCTCCACTGTGCACCTGACGTACTCGGGGATATCGCAGTTGAGCCACCGGCAGAACCGCAACCGGACGTCTTCGTATCGGCTCACATCGATGGCACGCGTCGTGGCGTAGTAGGGGCCTCCAATCGTTTGGTCATAGCAGCCATTCAGATTGACGGCGATCACATTCGGTCCCGTACAGCCACTGGTCGGATCGTTGTTGCCCCAGGCCCCGCACCGCTGGCCCATCGGCGTCCCATACTCCCACTGACCCTCCAGCGTCCAGTCGGGATCCTCGTCCATCGTGGCTTCATAGAGGATTTGCTCGAAGACCGCAGTCAGGGTGTCGTCGTCGTCCACAATCACCGTTATCTCCGGCTCGGTCGGGTCTTCTATTCCATCGGTCGCGTTGCCTTCCCATCGAACGAACTCGTAGCCAGCGTCGGGCTTGGCTTTGATCGACACGATTTCGCCGCAGGGGTACTCATTGATTCCCTCCGCCGCACCCTCAATGGATCCCTGGCCGACGACTTCGACCGTCAAGGTGCAGCCGTTCGGCGGCGGGGGCAGGCAGCGCGCCATGAACCACCACGTGGGTCCCTGAATGTCGCCGGCGGGCGTGTGCGCAACCACCCTCCACGAGCAGACCTGCTCGTCTTCGACCTCCGGCATGGGCAGCCAGGGATCGGCGACGTTCTCAGCGATCTTCTCCAGCGGCAGGCACGGACCGCCGGAGAAGTAGACGTCGTAACCCGTGGCCCCGAGAACCGACCACCAACTCAGGAGATAGGGGCTGCTGTGTCGTGTGACCACAGTCCCGCCAGGCAGCACCAGGTTCTCGACGACGACGTCAGAGAAGGCGGTATTCGGATCGCCGTAGTCAAGCACCTGTCCATCAGCAGGCTGCGGCCCACAGGGATACAGACCCCGAGGCTCCTTCGGCGGCATCACCGACACGGACAGCCCGTACGCACCAACACCCCCGTCATAGGAGGCAACGACCGTGTAGATCCCCGTCGCCTTCAGTTGGTAGTTCTCTATGGCGGTGTAGGTGTACGGGTACGAACCGTCTACGGCTTCCGCGACTCGGACGCCATTGGGGTCATAGAGCTGCACCCTTGGAGGCCACACAAAATCATCGTCTGCCATCTCGATCACAATCCCTTGGCCCATATGACCACGAAAGACGTAGATGTCCGTATCCCCGAGAGGAGCTATGGTTCCGCTTCGCGCTGCGCTGGGAGAAACGTCCGCGCCATCCGCATCTCTTGGAGATGTCATGCTCCCACCGGTCAATGCCAGGGACAGTCCATATTCATTGGTGCCACCGCCATACGAGACCACAATCGTGTAGACTCCTTCCATCTCCAGTCGGTAATTCTCGATCGCGCTGTACATGTACGGGTGCGAACCATCCACGCCTTCGGCGACGCGAACGCCTTTGGGGTCGTAGAGCTGGATTCTCGGAGGCCAGGAAGTATTATCGTCGTCTGCGATCTGGATCACGGTTCCTTGGCCAGTCTCGCCCCAGAAGACATAGCAGTGCATTTCGCCAGGGAATTGCATCCGCGCGAGCTTGGTCTCGCCCGAGGTGATACACTCGCAGGCGAGACCTGGCGATGAGGGCAGGAGCATTAACAGGGACCACACCGCCATGACGACAATCCATTGGTTTGTGAGGGTTTTCATTGGCGTATCCTTTCCTTGCAGGATTCCCTGACCGTGCGCGTGCACGTTCGGATGTGCGCTTCGCACGGACTCCGATTGCGTCGCAACGTCTCGATGTCTTCCACTTGTGGCGTGAAGAGCAACGAGTGCTGTCCGGGTGGCCATCGCTCTTTGCAGAGGGCTGCTTGCCGCACTCTGTCCGTACGCTATCCCCGGCGTTGTTGGAGCGTCAATCCGTAAGAATACGTATTTTCTTCCAGCCAGCGGACGAGGCCTTTCTCGGGCCTGGCAAGAATACGTAGGCCCCACGATAGACAATAAGGCCCACGTGCGGTTATCTCTGGCGTGTCGGTCGGGATGATGGCCCGGGGCACGGCGTCTGGACGGAACTTCGTGAACCGCAACTATGAAATGCGTGCCGTGCCCTTGGCGGCCGTCGCGCTCCGCAGTCAGTGTCCGTTCGCATGGAGCATCGCGAGCGCCGGTCGAACGCATGGGGGATCTCTTGTGGACGTGATTACGCGTTTGTCGGCGCGCGTGGGAGGAAGCTGTCTGTGGTGTGCCTGCAAGGGCATCCTTGTCCGGGCGAAGGTAACGCCTCACGGCGTCACTACGAACCAGACCCTGACGGCGGGTCAAAACGGGCAATCGCGTCAGATGGTCCGTTGAAAAGCCGCTCGGATTCTGATACAAGGGACACTCCGGGTGGGCGTTATTCACGGACGGATTCTATGGCGGTTCGATTTGTGTTGGGCAGAAGCGGCACGGGCAAGACGACGCATTGCGTCGAGGCGATCGTCGAGGCGCTATCGCGATCTCCGTCAGGGCCGGCTCCATCGCTGATCTTCCTGGTGCCCGAGCAGGCGACGTACGAGGCCGAGCGGGCGATCCTGTCGAGCGGTGTGGCCGGCTACCATCGACTGCGTGTTCTGTCGTTTAATCGGCTGCAGTTCTTCCTGGCCGGACGGAACGCGGCCGCCAGTATCTCGCCGATCGGCCGGCAGATGATCGTCCACAAGATTCTCCGCGATCATCGCGAGCAGTTGCAGGTCTTCCGATCCTCGGCGTTGCTGCCTGGCTTCGCCCGCCGGATCGCCGAGACGATCCGCGAGCTGCACCGCTACAACAAGACGCCGGAAGACTTCGAGGTTCTCAAGGCCACCGTGCCGCAGGAGAAGGCCTCGCGTCTGTCGGCGATGAAGTTCGCCGATCTTGCTCTGGTGTTCGCCAGATACAGCGAATCGATTCGCGGGCGGTTCGTCGATCCCGACGCCCAGGTTCGTCAGGCCTGCGCGCGGGTTGCCCAAGCCGACTTCCTCAAGGGCGCGCGGCTCTGGGTCGACGGCTTCGCCAGTTTCACCGGCGCGGAGATGGCCCTTCTCGTCGAGCTGCTCCGCGTGGTCGAGCAGACGGAGATCGCCCTTTGTCTGGATCCGGCCCGTCTCGGATTGCCGGCGGCCGAGTCGGACGGGCTGTTCGAGGCGACCGAGCGGACATACCATGAGCTTGTCGAACAGCTCAAGGCCTTCAAGATCGAACTCGGTAAGCCGGTCGTACTCGAAGAGGCCAGGCGATTCGACGGCTGTCCGCCGCTGGCGCACGTCGAGAAGAACCTCTTTCGTCCGGGCGCCGGACGGGCCAGCGCGGGCGGGCACATCCGGCTGGTGTCGGCTCCCGACCTGCGGGCCGAGACGCAATTCGTCGCCGGACAGATTCGCACGCTGGTTCGGGACCGGGGCCTTCGATATCGTGACATCGCGGTGGTGGCGTCGGACCTGGGCCGCTACGAGCATTACATCCGGGCGGCCTTTGACGACCACGGAATTCCCTACTTCATCGATCAGCGCAAGCCGCTCGACCGCCATCCCGTCGTCGAGCTGGTCACTGCCGCGCTTCAGGCGATTACCGGGGGCTTCGCCCACGCCGACGTCTTTGCGTACCTCAAGAGCGACCTTGTGCCGGCCCCGGCGGCGCAGGTCGATGTGCTGGAGAACTACTGCCTGGCGTTCGGCGTCGATGGACGTGACTGGCTCAAGAGCGATCCGTGGCGGTTTCAGGGGCCCGACGACGCGAGCTTCGACGAGGCCGCGATCCACAAAATTCGCACGAAGGCGATCGGGCCGCTGCTCGATCTCCGCGCTGCACTGGCCGGAGCGAATGAGGATTCGTCCGTGCGGGCGGCGGACTTCACGCGGGCGGTCTTCGCGTTTCTCGAAGGGCTGAAGGTCCGCCAAGCGGTGGCCTCCTGGATCGACGAGTCGCACCAGGCAGGCGATCTGGCGACCGCCGACGAGCACCGGCAATTCTTCGAGCGGTTCGTGGACGTCTTCGACGAGTTGGTCGAGGTGTTCGGCGACGACGGGATGAGCGTCGAAGATTACCTGGCGATTGTGAGTCTGGCGTTCTCGCAGATGACGCTGGCCTTCATTCCTCCGAGTCTGGACCAGGTGCTCGTCGGTTCGATCGAACGGAGCCGCCATCCCAACCTGCGGGCGGCGTTCCTGCTGGGCGCCACGCAGAAGCAGTTTCCGATCCCGCTGCCTTCGACGGGTGTGCTGACCGACGCCGATCGTGACATGGCCGAGGCCGCGGGCTTTCATCTGGCGCCGACCACGACGCAGACGCTGGCCGAGCGGCAGTATCTGGCTTACATCGCCTTCACGCGTCCGTCGGAACTGCTGTACATCAGTTACCCGGGCGTCGATGAGAAGGGCAGCCCCGTGGTGCGGTCGCAGTTCGTGGACGATCTGGCGGACCTGTTCGACGATCTGGCTCCGGTAGGGGCGAATAATGATTCGCCCTTGTCGGTTGGCGATGGCGTGAACGCGGCGGACATCCACACGGAGACCGAATTAGCCGAGTGGCTGTGCACCCGGCTGGGCCGCGATGTCTTCGCGCAACAGGAGCGGACGGACGGGCGGCTCGAAGGTCTGCTGGCGGCGATGAGTAAGGACCCGGACCATCGCCACACGGCGGCTTGCGTCCTTGCGGCTCTTGGCTACGAGAACAAGGCCACGCTGGACCGCACGGTGGCCGAGCGTCTCTTCGCGAAGGAGTTGAGGGCCTCGGCGACGCGGCTGGCAGTCTTTGCGGCCTGTCCCTATCAGCACTTCGCCCGCTACAGCCTCGAACTGCGGACCCGACGCGAGTTCAAACTCGAACCGCTCGACCTGGGCAACTTCTACCACGCCGTGCTTGATGCCCTGCACAAGCGTCTGGCTGCCGAAAGGCAAGACTTCGCCACCGTTGCCGACGACCGGCTCCGCGAGATGCTGCGCGAACAGGTCGAGGCGTTTGCCTCGCATGATCCGTTCCTCTCGAAGTTCCGGGCGCGCAACGACCACAACGCGTTCATCGTCGCCAACGCCGCCGAGGTGCTGGGCGAATGCGTGCTCGACATCGCCCGCATGGCGCGTGCCGGCGCGTTCCGGCCCGTGCTTTCCGAGGTTGCCTTCGGCGATTTCCACCAGGCCCAAGCGGCTCTACCGGCGCTGGAGCTGCCCTTGCCCGACGGACGCATCCTGTCGCTGCGCGGCAAGATCGACCGGCTCGATGTCGCCCAGATCGACGGTCGGCGCGTCGCACTGGTCTTCGACTACAAGACGTCCGTCTCCGGCGCGAGGTTCCACTGGTGGAGACTCTACCATGGCCTGGATATGCAGCTGGCGATCTACCTCCTGACCGTCCGAGACGCCGGCCGTGGCCTGGCCGATGAGGTGGCCGGTGCGCTGTACATGCCCATCAGTGTCCCGCCGGACAGCACGACCTTGTCGAAACGCGCCGACACGACCGGTGCCTTTCATCGCAAGACCGACGGTCCCTTCAATGGGGCGTTTTGGCGCCAGCTGGACCGGGAGGCCTCGCACAGCAGCGCGTACCACAATTTCTATGTGACCAGGGAAGACGAGCCTTACGGGGATTACAACCGCAGGAGCGTGCTGAAGCCAGCCCATTTCGCTGTCCTTCTGGACGTCGCGCGCAACCGGATGATCGCATTGGGACAGGAGATCGCTTCCGGACAGATCGAAGTCCATCCGTATCGTTACGGGACCGAATCCGCTTGCTCGTCGTGTGACTACAAGACGCTGTGCCGCTTCGACTGGCAGATCAACGACTACCGTTTTCTTGACCCCAAGGGCAAGCTCGATGTGGTGGGAGGGACCGTGGCATCATGACGGCCGCGAAGAAGATCCAGTGGACGGAGCAGCAGGAGCGGGCCATCGCCGCGCTGGACGCCAACGTGCTGGTCACGGCGTCGGCGGGCACGGGCAAGACGGCGGTCCTGTCGGGTCGTTGCGTCAATCTCGTCTCCGATGCGGCACGGTGCCCGAACGTGCTGAACATGCTCGTGCTGACCTTCACCGATGCGGCTGCCGAGCAGATGCGGGCGCGGATCGGCCAGCGGCTCAAGGAGGTATACGAGCAGACGCACGACCGGCGGCTGGGGCGCCAGCTCGTGCTGCTCCAGGGCGCCGACATCAGCACGATCCACGCCTTCTGCAAGCGGCTGATCGCCGAGAATTTCCACGAGGTCGGGCTCGATCCGGCGTTTCGCGTGATCGACGCCGACGAGGCCATGCTGCTCAAGGCCGAGGTGCTCGACGAGACCATCGAATGGGCGTGGCGGCAGGAGCACCTGGTGGCCTCGCTGGAGGGACTGCTGCGCCGACGCGATGTCCGTGACAGTCGCGGCTTCCTGGCGAGCGTGATCCGGCTGCACGAGTTTCTCGACTCCGTCGCGTCGCGCGACGCCTGGTGTGAACGGGCCTGCCTGCTGGCGGAGGCGACCGATCCCGAATCGTGCGAACTGGGGCAGGCGCAGAAGCGGATCATCGCCGACGAACTCGACGCCATCCTGTCGCGCCTGCGGGCGGCCAGTCGCCTCTACGAGCGCGAACAGCCCGGCGGCAAGTGGGGTGCTGCGCTCGAAGCCGACGTGATCGCGCCGATCGCGGCCTGTCGCGAGCGGCTGGCGGCCGGCGACTGGGATGCCTGCGCCGAGGCGATTCGCAACTTCACCAAGCCGAAGGCTCCCCCACTGAAGGGTTTTCCCGAGACGCTCGGCAAGCTGATCAAGGACGAACTGCGCACGAAGGCGATGGACGATTTCGCGTTGCTGAGCGATCTGGCGATTGTCAACCCCGATTACATGGACGCGGTGGGCCGATCCGCCAACGCGCAGAGCCGCGTTCTGATCGATCTGGTCCGGACGTTCGATTCGCTGTACGCCCGGCGGAAAAAGGCGCTGAACGGACTGGATTTCGCCGACCTGGAGCATTACGCGCTGCGGCTGTTGACGCGTCCGGCCGATTCCGGCGAAGGCGCCGCGCCCTCCGAGACGGCGCTGGGACTGCGCGACCGCTACAAGTATATCTTCGTCGATGAGTACCAGGACATCAACCCGCTGCAACAGGGGATTCTCGACGCGCTCAGCTCGGGCGACAACATCTTCGTCGTCGGCGACGTCAAGCAGAGCATCTATGCCTTTCGCGGGGCCGAGCCGACGATCTTCCTGCGGAGGCTGGAGGCGTCGTCACCATCGGCGAATGCGGCGGACGGACTGCGCGTCGACCTCAACTACAACTTCCGCTCGGCCAAGGGTATCCTCGATTTCGTCAATCACGTCTTCGGACGGATCATGACGGAAGCGCTGGCGCACATGAATTACGACGAGGCCGCCCGGCTGCGCCCCGGACCCGATGCGGAGGCCCAAGCCCCGTCCGGGCCACCGACCCCGCTGGTGGAACTGCATCTGCTCGATGAGAAAGCCGACGACGCCGACACCCACGACGAGAGCGACGCGGGCAGCACCGAGGTCGTGCGTCCGCGACAGCGGCAGGCCGCCCTGATCGCGCAGCGGATTCAGCAGATTGTCGGCGCCGAGCCGGGCCGGCCTGCGATGCAGATATTCGACAAGGATGCCGGCGGCCTCCGCAACGTGGAGTACCGTGACATTGTCGTCCTGATGCGCTCACTGGCGGGGAAGGCCAATGATTATGTCGAAATCCTGCGTCTGGCGGGCATTCCCGTCATTTGCGACGCCACCGCCGGCTACTTCGAGACGACCGAAATCGCCGACGTGCTCTGCCTGCTCAAGGTGCTCGACAATCCGCAGCGGGACATCGAGCTGGCCACCGTGCTGCGCAGTCCGCTCTTTGGCTTCACCGACAGCGAGCTGGCGACGGTCCGCATCGCCGCACGCGATTCCTCACCGAGCGTGGATTTCCATGCCGCGGCGATCCGGTATTGTGACAGCGGTACCGACGCGAAACTGGCGACAAAGCTGCGCGAGGCGTTCGCGACGCTCGAACGATGGCGCCGTCTCGCCCGTCGCGGTCAGCTCGCCGACCTGCTCTGGTGCATCTATCGCGAGACGCAATACGTCGCGTTTGTTTGCGCCCTGCCGAATGGGCAGGCCCGCAAAGCCAACCTCCTCGAACTGCACGATCGGGCGATCCAGTTCGAAGGGTTCGCCAGCAGCGCGGGTGTGCCGTCGCTGACGCGGTTCGTCGCGTTCCTCGAAAAGCTCCAGGAGGCCGGGCAGGACTGGACGCCCGCCGAGTCGGCCGGTGTTGGCAACGCCGTTCGCATCCTCAGCGTTCATAAGAGCAAAGGACTGGAGTTCCCCATCGTCTTCCTGGCGGAGCTGGACAGCCAGTTCAATCAGCGCGATGCCCAGGCCGACCTCGTTGCCGACGCCGAGCACACGCTGGGTCTGCGGATCATCGATGTGCGGTCGAACACGAAGCTGTCGTCGCTGGCGCATCAGGTGATCGCCGCCCAAAGGCGCGCCGTGACCCTGGCCGAAGAGATGCGGATTCTCTATGTCGCGATGACGCGGGCGAAGGACCGCCTGATTCTGAGCGCTTCGCAGAAACGGACCGATTGCGGCAAGGTCCTTATGCAGGGCCTGCTGCTGGGCGAATCGACCGTTCCGGCGTGGCTGCTCAAGCACGCCAGGAGTTCTCTGGAGTGGCTGCTGTACGGCCTGGCCGATCGGCGGGCCTTGCACGAGGCCTTCGAGACACACCTGACGCCGCCGATGGACGACGCGGCCCTGTTCGAGCTGCACGTCTGGTGCGGCGACGAGATGCAACAGCTCACCCAGCGTGTGCGGCAGCTTCGCAACCGCAAGAAGGGCGGCAGGGTGACACCGAAGGCGAAGGCCCGACCGGATGCGGCAAGCCGGCAGTTGCTGGCGGAGTTGAAGGATTGTCTGGATTGGCGGTACCCGTTTGCTGCCGCCGTACGCGAGCCGGCCAAACGGTCGGTCTCCGAGCTGACGCACCACGATGATGAGTTTGTACGGCTGGATTATTCGCGGGCGCTGGACCGCCGGCCACTGGCGCTGGTTGCATCCGATGCAGCCGCGACACGGCCCGATGCCGCCCGGCAGGTCGGCACGGCAACGCACCTGGTGATCTCCAGCCTCGACCTGACGACGCCGGTGACGCGGCAGGCCATCGAACGGACGCGCGAGCGGCTCGTCGAAGAACGGGCCCTCGTGCCCGACATCGCCGACCGGGTTGACGTCGAGGCGATCCTGGCCTTTTTCGAGAGCGACCTTGGCGCGCTGGTGCTGGACCGGGACAATACCGTCCATCGTGAGTGGCCCTTCACGTGGGGTCTGCGCGTCGGCGAGCCGGACGGCGCGGTCCGATCGGCCGACGCCGGCGAGATCGTGATCGTGCAGGGGATCATCGACATGTTGGTGCAGACGCCTGGGGGCCTGGTTGTGATCGACTTCAAGAGCGACCGCGTTTCGGGCGCGCAGATCGCTCGGCGTGCGGAGGCGTATCGCGGCCAGTTGGACCTCTACGGCCGGGCGGCCGGTGACATCCTTGGGTGTCCCGTCCGGCAGAAATGGCTGTACTTTCTGATGCCGCAAGTGCCGGTGGCGGTGGAGGCATGATGCGATTGTCGAAGCTCGGTCAGCGGATGGCGGTCCGGTCGGGCATCGGGCAGCTCATGGACGATCTTGGCGCGGCGCTCTCGCCGCAGGGCGAGGTCTTCATGCTGGGCGGGGGCAATCCCGCGCACATCCCTGAGGTTGAAGCCTGCTTTCGCCACAGCACGACGGCGCTGCTCCAGGACGGCGCCCGGTTCGAGCGGGCGGTCGGCGAGTATGGTCCGCCGGAAGGCGACCGCGAATTCATCGCCGCGCTGGTCGGCCTGCTGCGCTCCCAGTTCGGCTGGCGGATCGGTCCGCGCAACGTCGCGCTGACCAATGGCAGTCAGTTGGCGTCGTTCATCCTGTTCAACCTCTTCGCGGGCGAGGGCGACGACGGGACGAGGAAGAAGATCCTGTTCCCTCTGACGCCCGAATACATCGGCTATTGCGACGTGGTGCTGACACCGGACGCATTTGCCGCGATCCGGCCCCGGATCGAGATGCTCGACGAGCACTTCTTCAAATACCACGTGGACTTCGACCGGCTTGACGTCGCCGATGACGTCGGGGCGATCTGCGTTTCGCGTCCGACGAACCCGAGCGGCAACGTGCTGACCAACGACGAGCTGGCCCGGCTCGATGAGCTGGCCCGCGCCAAAGATGTTCCGCTGATCGTCGACAACGCGTACGGGCTGCCCTTTCCGCACATCGTCTTTGCCGAGGCCGAGCCGGTGTGGAACGACAACACGATTGTGCTGATGAGCCTTTCGAAGCTGGGCCTGCCCGGCGTGCGGACGGGCATCATCCTGGCGTCCGAGGAGATCGTCGAGACCGTCGCACGGGTTAACTCCGTGATGAGCCTGGCGCCGGGCGGCCTGGGCACGGCGATCGTCACGGATCTGGTCCGCTCGGGCGAGATCCTTCGGCTCGGCCGCGAGGTGATCGCGCCGTTCTACGAACGCAAGGCCCGCCGGGCCATCGAGCAGCTTGCCCGCGGTCTCGACGGGATCGACTACCGCCTGCATCGGCCGGAAGGGGCGTTCTTCCTGTGGCTGTGGCTGCCGGGCCTGCCCATCTCCTGTCACCAGCTTTACGAGCGGCTCAAGGCCCGCAACGTGATCGTGGTGTCGGGGCACTACTTCTTCCCCGGCCTGGCCGGGCCCTGGTCCCATGCGAAGGAGTGCCTTCGCATCAGCTACGCCCAGAACGACGCCACCGTCGCCCGTGGCCTCGACCGCATCGCCGAAGAAATCCGCCGCGTCTACCAAACAAGGAATTGAGTGGTCTGCGTTCGAGGAATAGTCATGCTGTTGCCTGTTGAAGAGTCCTCGTTGTTCCTGTCGCTCTACCAGCATCTGATCGGTTTCGCGGCCGGGCGTCTCGGCGGCGTCAGCGGAATCACTGACTTTGCCAGCTTTCGAGCCGCCAAGTGGGAGGCCAAAGCGGAGGCCCGCAATCGTCTCCTGGACAACACGGCCTTACTCGACGCCTTTGTCGAAGAGAACCCGGGTGGCTTTCGCGAAACCGATCTGTCCCATGTGCCTCTCTGGCGGCATTTCGTGCGCGCCAACTTCGTCATCGAGCGGGATCTCGCCGAATACACTGTATTTCTGACAGAGGAAGAGCCCCTTCGGGCCTATGGCGTTGTGGGCCTGACGGAGGAGTTTGTGGACATGTTGCCGTGCCCCATACCCGTCTTCGTCAACGCGGTCTTGCTGCCCTGGAAAGGGCGGATCATCTGTGATGGTCTTATGTCCATCTATAACGTCATTCTGGGGCCAGGTATCAGGGCCGGGCTCAAGGACACATATCGGCGCGCCAAGTCGGCCGGGATTGTCATGTCACTGGAGCCGGGGTGGCGGCCGGAATTGCCTCACGTGCGTAAGAAGCCAAAGACGCCTGCGATTCAGCGGTTTCTTCGAAAGAAATGCCCTGCGACGCTGACAGAGTTTAAAGAACGGTATGGGATGCCCGCATGGCAGTTGAATGGCGAAGAGGCAAGGGAATTTGGCCCATGGGATGTCGGTGGGTCGCCAGTGCTGGATTTCGATTCGCTGGCCGTCTACGCCAATATCATTCGTGATCGAGTCGTGCACGTGTACGCCAGGAACGACCGGATTGTCTATGCGATGGTCACCAGACGGGTGGCATGGTCAAAGGCAGACTTCAAGCCTTTGGCCGGGCAGACCCTGATGCGCTAAGGTGCCAGTATACCATGGGGCGAAACACACCGGCAAACGTGGCGCGGCATATCGTCAGCTTGGTTCGCAGAAACAATTGTTCAGCTCATGGTTGTGTCTCTGCCCCGATCGGGCCGCGGATGGGTTTGTCGAGCATTTTGTCCTTGTCGGTGACCCAAGCGTTCTTCGTATAGTCGAACGGGATCGCGACGAGGCGGTCCGGCGTGATGCGGAAGACCGTGACTTCGGTCGTGCCATTCGGGGCGGGACTGGGCAACTGCACGAAGTGGATGCCCCGATGTTCGCGCACGTTGGCCTTGTGGTAGTGGCCGCCGAGGACGCACAGGATGTTGGCGTCGCCGAAGGCGCCGACAAACTCGTCGCGGTTGGTGATCGCGTCCAAGCACAGATGCGTCGCGACGATAACAGGCCTGCCCTTGGGCACGTTCGCCAGCGTCTGGCGAAGGTAGCTCAGCGCCTCTTTGGTAACCGTCCGGCGGAGTACATGGATCGATGGGTGGGGTGTCGGATTGTGTT
>DAOTJE010000058.1:0-17342 GCA_035448545.1 Sedimentisphaerales bacterium
AACGCAAGAAATTGGTGTGGAATTTGCAAAATTTTTTTTCGGCAGGGACAGGCAGGACCAGCAGATTGCAGATCGCGGATTTCGACATTCGGATCTCGGATTCGGCGCCCGGCATGAGCAAAACACGCAAGAGCCGCGTTGCTCTGCGGGGGAACGGGTGGTATCCGGCTCCGGACGCCTCGCGAAACGTCGGCGCGCCCGGAAGGCAGAATAGGGAAATTCCTTATTCAGCGACAGGAAAGACGCACTTACACTTGCTTTTTTTGTGTGCGACTGTCATGGACCAGAAAGACCATCACGCACCCGCCGGCAGGAGACTCCTGGGCTCGGTCTGCTCGATCGTCATCCTGAGCAGCCTTTACCTTCTGAGCAGGCGTCACTACCTGCTGTTTCACAGCATCGTGGAGATCGCCACTGTCGCGGTGGCCTTCGCCATCTTTCTCATTTTCTGGAACAGCCGACGGTTCGTGCAGAACGGCTACATGCTGTTTCTCGGCATTGCGTACCTGTTCGTCGGAGCATTCGATCTGGTCCATACCCTGTCGTATAAAGGAATGGGCGTCTTTGCGGGACGAGGAGCCGATCTGCCGACGCAATTGTGGATCGCCGCCCGGTACCTGGAGAGCCTGTCGTTTCTCGTCGCCCCGCTGTTCCTGCGGCGCCGGCTCCGAATCACGTGGACCTTTCTGTTCTATGGGATGATTTCGTGCCTTCTTCTGGCTTCGATCTTCTCCTGGAAGGTCTTTCCGGTCTGCTTTGACGACCTGCAGAATCGTCTGACACCTTTCAAGGAGGTCAGCGAGTTCGTCATCATCGGCATCCTCCTGGCTTCCGCCATCATTCTGTTCAAACAGCGCAAGGCTTTCGACGCCAGGGTGTGGAGGTGGTTCGGTTGTTCCATCGTTCTGACGATGTTTGCGGAACTGATGTTCACGCGGTACACGGACCCCTATGAATGGACAAATGCGCTGGGGCATCTTCTGAAACTCCTTTCCTTCTATGCCGTGTACAAGGCCCTGATCGAGAAGGAGGCCTACCTGCGAACCGTGGTTTCCAACGCCCCGGTCATTCTGTTCGCCACGGACACACAAGGCGGAATGACGGTCCTGGAGGGAAAAGGCCTGGCGACGATGAAGCAGAAGCATGACGTGCGGATCGGGACCAACATCTTCGAGCGGTACCGCGACTTCCCGGACTTCCTCCGACAGATGCGACGCGTACTGGAGGGTCACGATGTCGCCTGCGAGGTGGAGTTTGTCTCCGGGCGGACCTTCGAAGTGCGATGCTCGCCTCTGCGCGGCCAACGAGACGAGATCGCCGGCATCATGGGCGTGGCGCTCGACATCACGGATGCCAAGAAGGCAGAAGCAAGAATCCTGGCGAACCAGAAGCAACTTCGGGCCTTGACGACGCAATTGCTCAGCGTCGAGGACCAGGAACGACGATCCATTGCCACGGAACTGCACGACTCCGTGGGTCAGATTCTGGCCTTCATCAAGATCGAAATGGGAGAGTTGCGCCGGGCCGAACTGCCGCCCAATCTCACGCAGACCGTGAATCACATCCGCGAGCAGGTCAACGAAGCGATCCAACAGACACGGACGCTGACATTTGAGATCAGCCCGCCGGAACTGTACACACTCGGTCTCGAATCAGCGCTGGAGGAATTGACGCAACGGTTCAGCCAGGAGCGCCAGATCGAATGCACCGTAGAGGACTCGCAAGACCCCAAGCCGCTGACCGATCAGATGAAAACCTTGCTCTATCGCTCCGTGCGCGAACTCCTGGTCAATGCCGCCAAACACGCCCGGGCCAGCCGCGTGCACGTCACGGTCGAACGGGTCGACGACGACATTCGAATCGCGGTAGAGGACAATGGGATCGGTTTCGATACGTCCCGACTCCAGGACCATTCGCCGCACCGAACCGCCGGCTTTGGACTCTTCAGCATCCGCGAGCGGTTGACACACATGGGCGGTGGCATGTATATTCAATCCGATCATGAGAAGGGAACGAAGGTCGTGCTGTGGGCGCCTCTGGAAAACGGCGGCTCTCATTAGGAGCGTGTGAGGATGAGCATTCGAATCATCGTTGCCGACGACCACACGATCGTGCGTCACGGACTGACCAAGCTCCTCCAGCAGGAACGCGATGTCGAAGTCATCGCCCAGGCCCAGAACGGCCACGCCACACTCGATCTGGCCCGAGAGCTGTCACCGGATGTCATTGTCATGGACGTCGGCATGCCCGATCTCAACGGGATCGATGCCACGCAACAGATCCTGCGTGAGAATCCGAACATCAAAGTGCTCGCCCTGTCCATGCACGCGGGCAAGAAGTTCGTGATGGCCATGCTCAAAGCAGGCGCTTCGGGGTACCTGCTGAAGGACTGCGCCCTGGAGGAATTGACTACGGCGCTGCAGACCGTCATTTCCGGGCGGATCTACCTGAGCCCGGCGATCACCGACATCGTCGTCGACAGCTACGTGCGTCAGCCGGCGGAAGCCGAACCGTCCGCCTTTTCCCTCCTGTCCCAGCGTGAGAGAGAAGTGCTGCAACTCATGGCCGAGGGCAACACCACCAAGCAGATCGCGTTGCGGCTGCACATCAGTCCCAAGACCGTGGAGGGACACCGCCTCCGCCTGATGTCGAAGCTGAATATCGACAACATCGCCCAGCTCACCAAGTACGCCATCCAGGAAGGACTGACGTCGGCCGAGCTGTAGGCCGCAGGCGGCGGCAATCTCACGCCTCTTCGATCACCTTGTAGCCCATCGCCTCGGCCAGCGCGAAGATCGGCTCTTTCAGGTCGCCGTAGCAGGTGACTCGGTGCCAGCCCCACTGGTCCCATTGGGTGAACAGCTTCTCGATGTCCCCGACCGGCTCGACGGCCAGCTTGGTCCGGCATGCCCGGTCATCCGGGTCGTTGTCCACCGCCTTACCCTGGTGGAGGAGAATCTCCTTGCGTCCCTGCTCCATCTCGACCGTGGTAGTCATATAACCCAAAGGCAGGATCGACCGCACCGAGGCGCCCTGGCGGTCCTCCGAGTGCGTCATGATCGCAAAAGGATTGGTCGGGCCCTTGGGGCCGAACACCCTGTTCGAAGCGACACAGTGGGCATAGATGATCTGCCGCTTGGCGGTGTCGATGACCGGGTCGGAGATGTAGCCCGGCCGGCCCTGCGTCAGAGCGGTCAGCATGACCATGGTCGCGGTCGAACGCACATCGCATTCGCAGGCGCCGATCAGGCCCTCATTGTTCAGCTCATGGAAGCCCAGGCATGGATAGGCGTGGATGTGCCCGCCGTAGAAACCGCCCAGACAGTTGATCGTGATGGCGTTGGCGCCGTGCTTCTTCAGCACTGACTTCATGCCCAGGTACATCGCTGCCGAGGTCTCCAGCGTTTCGCGCGATACGTCGATCACCTCGCTGGCGTTCTTCTGCCAGCGGTCGGCGATCTCGCGGGACTCGTCCTTGTCGGCCGCCTTCCAGGCCTCGTTGACCTCCGCGAAGGAGACCCGCTCCAGGGGAATGCCCGAGACCGGATCGGCCGGGCCTGACTCCTGGTCGCGCACGGCCAGGATTTTCGAGGACTTCATCGCCGCAATGCACTCGCCGGGCGAGAGCGTCTTGAACGAATCGCCCTTGCAGGCCAGGTCGCCCGCTTTCGGCATGCGCGAGGTGCGCACACGCGCCGTAGCGGCGACAAACTCGGAGGGCGAGCCCCCCTTGCCGACGATGCCGAAGCACTTGACCGCTTCGATCAGGTCTTCCATGCGTGACGATGCCACGAAGCCCACATTGGGCGTGGCGTTCCGCAGAAACGCCGCGGTGTAAACCAGGAAGCCGCCGCTGCCGGCGTACTGAAAGTCCACGTACAGTGTGGGCTTTCCCGACGTCGCCATCGTCTGCACGACGCGGTTCCAGCAGTTCAACTGGCAGACGATATAGCCGTCGATCGCGCCTTTGTCTTCGTCGAGGGTCTTCTGGGCCTGCTCCGGACCGTTCGCCATGGACGTGACGAACTGGAAATCGGGACATTGCCTCGTCAGCGTGGACGTGATCCGCTGCATTACGGGGTTGAAATCGAACCCGACGTTGGGCCAGTCGGGCCCCGGCTGCACCGGCGCGTGCAGCGCGTAGACGATGCGAATCCGCATCTTGCCGCTGCCCTGGGCGGCTCGCGCGACGCGAGGGATCGTCAGGGCGCCCGCCGCACCGAGGCAGGCCCCACAGCCGGCCGCCAGGAACCGACGCCGACTCCATCCACAACAGGCACATCCCGATGGTTGTCTCTGCATATCCATGGCAATCCTCCCGCTACAATGACTACCCCTTCTTCTGCGTCCGACCCGTCATCCCGTGTCGTCGCCATCCCGGCGGCGACACCCGAACTCGCTCCCATTGTACCCGCCCGACTGCTCCTTGCCAACTCCGTGAAACCCCACGCGAACACCCACCGCCGGAGAGGTGCACGGGATTTGAACTGACAAAGTCAAGATTGGGCGGTACAATGACCGATGGGAACAGTGGCAGGCCCAAGCCCGTCTCGGATTGCAGATCGGCGCAAAGGGGATTCGCCTCAATGTGCCGGTCGCACTCCGAAGTCCGCAGTCGACGATCGGCTTCGGGCACGGAGGGCAGAGAAAACCGTCAGGGAGTATCGCGGCACTCGTGTACAACACCGTCATCAGGTCCGGAAGGAAGGGTCACGGCTGCGCCGAGCGCGCTCGGCGCGCGGATTCCCGCACACGGGCCCGCAGAAGATGTGTAGCGCACGCCCTGCTGGTTGTCCTCGTATCAACTCTTATGGCCGGTTGCCACGATGCGCCGGATGAACGAGCCACCGGCATGGAGACGGAAAAGATCCTGGACGAGGTGGGCAAGGTGGAGATCGTCTCGGACGCCAACGCGCCCTGGCCGGCAACGGATGCACAGCCTCCTGTAAAGATCCGGCAGACCGTCGGCGGCGCCGAAGAGTGGAAACTCGTCTACCCCTGTCGCTACCATACGGCCGATCAGATGAAGAACATCATTCACGCGCAATTCGCCTCGCAACTGTTCGATCCGAAGGGCCAGTCCACAACGGTCCAGAACTATACCGTAACCACCAACCCCGCGACCAATCAACTGATCGTGCGTTCGCCTACCGAACAGGACCTCGACGCGGTTCTGGAGATGCTCAATGAAATTGATATTCCGCCGCTGCGGGTACGAGTCGACTGCATGGTCTCGGAACGGAACGCCAGTATGACCATGGACCGCCAGACCACTCTGTTGATCGAGAACCTCTTCGGCGAGGGAATCGCGCTCGGGGGCAAGGACGACGGGGCCGGAGGGGTGCTGCCCGCCTTTCCCGGGGCCTCTCTGCGGGAACCGGCCCGGGGCAAGTACGGTCTCAAAGTCGGCGTTGACCGGCCCGACGAGGGACATCGAGTCCGGGCGCTGGTCGATATTCTGGTGTCACGCGGCTATCTGAAGGTCCTGATGCAGCCGACTCTGGAGGTCCTGAATGGCCAGACGGCAAAGGTCTTGTCGAAACAACGCGTGCCCCTCGAGCAGATCACCGTCCAGTCCGGAGGATACGGCGATGACGTCATCCTCAGCACCCAGACGAAATACTATGAGGTCGTCGACTCGCTCCAGATCACGCCGCACGTGTTCCCCGACGGGTCCATCAGCCTGACGACTCGTGTCCAAATTGCCTCCTATCTCGCCCCGGAAGGCGTCACGCAGTCCCAGGCCGTGACCGAACGGACCATCACCAGCAAGGACAACCGTCTTCGGCCCGGGGAGAGCCTTGTCATCGGAGGCCTGCGCAAGACGGTAAAGCGCGACGTGGTCCGCGGCGTGCCCGTCCTGAAGGACATCCCATTGCTCAACCTGCTGTTCTCCGGACGCGATTTCGAGGAGCAGGCCACAGAACTGCTCTTTGTCCTCACGCCCACCATCTCCACGAAGGGCCGGCCCAATCCCGACATGCAGGACCTCCTCGAACAACGACATTCCTCCCCCCTGTCCCAGGCAGGTGCGGAGTAATCGTCCCGTTGGGCAAAAAGCAAGAAGCAAGAAGCAAAACAGCGGAATCCGCCTTTGGCGGATGACTTCCTCCATTTTGCATTTTGGTATTTGATCTTTACTCTGCCATCATAGGTGGAGTCGAGGGTCACTTGCAGTCACAGCGACAGCAGGAACGCCGTCAGGTCGTCGATTTCCGTCTCCGTCAGATTCGAGGTCTTGCCGTGGCGGTCCTCGGGATTGAACGTAGTCAGCACTTCTTCGAGCGTGGTGGCCCGGCCGTCGTGAAGATAGGGCGCCGTACGCCACAGTTCGACCAGTGTGGGCGTGTCAAAGGCTTGGCCGGCCCGGCAGCCGATTCCGGTTCCTACGTCATAGGACGCCAGCGACGTGTAAAGAGGCGCAGGGTGACATTCCCGGCAGCCGGCCTTCTCGAAGACGAGCTTCCCTCTCTGGGCCCGGGCAATAAGGTCCTGGTCTTCGGCACGCGGGTCTGGAAGCGGCTCGAGGGATTTGAGGTAGGTATCGATGGCGGCAGCATCGGCCTCCGGGCGGACGACGAACTGGATGTGGTGCAGACCGGCACGCACGGCGGCCTCGGCGGTCTCCCGAACACCCACGCTCATGGCCGGCGGCGTGCAGACCAGCGCATCTCCGGCCGGACCGGCGTTGTAGTTCCAGCCCATGCCGGCCGCGCGATAGTCCAACGCGACCACTCGAAGCCGCTTGATCGTCCCTCTCGCAACACCCTCCAACCCCGGGCCCGCGTAGATGTCCTGAAGATAGCACGTGCCGGTCGTCTTGCTGTAGTCGACCAGACTGGGACGAACCAGCGGGCGAGGTCGCGCCGCCAGGGGCACCGCCTGATTGCAGGAGATCTCCGGATCGGCGACCAACAACTCCCGGCGCCCGTCGGCCGCGATCCAGTACAGCTTGAATCGCGTCGGACTGCGTGACCAGCCGAGCGGCGCGCAGGCAACCACGAACTCCGACTCGCCCAGCGGATAGGGATACTGGAACAGCTCGCCGTCCTGCCCATAGTAATCAATGCGGTCGGCCGGCGTCTCGCGGACGGGGGCGATCAACTGGGCCCCGCTGTTCTCCTGCCGGCCTCGCGCCGGGTCCACGATCCCCAGCTTGCCCACCTGGAGCGTGTGGTGGCCCGAGAAAGTCGCGACCACCTTCTGCGTGCCGGGGATGCCGCGAGCATGCAGCAGCGAGGTCGGGAACCAGGAGTTGTTGCCATAAAACTCGGTCTGGCCGGTGCCGTCCGGGTTCATCTGAAACAGGCCCTGGACGAAGAGCTGGCCGCGATCACTGTATTCCCAGCGGGTATAAATCACCCGGCCGTCGGGCATCACCGTCGGGAAGTTGTCGTGGACCTGATCGAAAGCCAGACGGCGCAGATACCGGCCGTCGCGATCGCAGGTGTACAGATTGCTCACCTCCGTCCACCAGCAATCCACCGTTTGGACGCAGCGAGTCGAGTTGAAGACGATGTCGTCGTTGGGCAGATAGACCCCCTCGTAATCCGCGAAACCCAGTCCGCCGGTCAACTGCCGGATCGAACCTGTCGCGAGCTCCATCTCGTAGAGGTGGTAATCGTCCCGGCGGTCGGATTTTTTCCACGCGAACAGCACGTGACGCCCGTCCCAGGACACGTCTGGATCGCGGATGACACCGTTGGGATCGTCCAGAAGCGTGCGCACCGTACACCGGCCGCCTTCGATCTCCAGCCGACAGAGGGCCGCGCCCGGCTCGAATTGCCGCTCGTGCTGGGCATCGGATTGCCCCTCGGTGTAGGCATAGTGCGAGCCGCCCAGGATGCAGTGCTTCGTGAAGACCCACTGAGGATACCGCTGATGCAGGGCCCGCAGGCGAATCTCACGACGCAATCCGGCGGCGCGGAGGTATAACGCAAGCCATCGTCCCGACTCAGCCGGCGTGGACTGATGCACAAGACGGTCGAAGTCACGCCGAAGGTCGTTGCCGTCGGCTCCAAGTTCCGCGATCGCCTTGTCCGCCGCTTTCCGCGCTGTCGCGGAAGCGGTGGCAACCGACAGCCATCGGCCGAAGTCCGGCCCCGCATCCTGCAAACACCAGTCCCACTCGATCGGAAACTCGCGCTCGGCCCGGACGGAGAACTCCTCGGCCGCCGCAGTGAACGCCTCGCGGCCCGGATCAAGCGACGCCGCCTGAACCTGCGCCTTCAGCACAGCCGCCTGCCAGGAGTCTGCCTGATCCGCCCTCGCCTGGACGCCAAGCGCCAGGATGGTCCCAGCCACAGCCGCCAGACCGGCAATCATCAGCCTTACACGAACACGGCGTCGAATGTCAGGCCGGTATGTCCCCATGCATTTCTCCTCTGCAATGCCATCTTGCGGATCGCTCATGTCGGCTCATTATAGCCGTCCCCAGGTCCGGCTGCCAACCGTTCGCGGGGGCGCGAAACCCAGCGACCAGTGGCAGGGGCCGCCCCGATGCGGTATAATGACGCTATGAGTCGTACACACTACGAACGATTGGATTTCGAAGAGACATACGGTCCCGTGACACGGAGGCGACCATGGCCAAAGCCAATGTTGACCCGGCCGAGTTGCGGCGGTTCGCACGAGATTTGAACCGTTTCAACTCCGATCTGGAAGCCCTGATAAGCGGATTGCAGACCCGCCTGCACGGATTGGAGAAAAGCTGGATGGATCAGGAACAACGACGGTTCACCCAGGAGTTCGAGCAGACGGTCAAGACCTTGAGCCGTTTTCTCGAAGCCTCCGCCCAGCACGCGTCGTTCCTGATGAAGAAGGCCAGTCACATCGAGGATTACCTCCAGCAGCGGTAAGAGCCGTCGATGAGTCCGTACGCAAGAGTCCATTCCGTTGTCCTGCTGAAGGCTCTGAAGGCCTCGCTGGCCACGTTTTCGGACGCGGCGGCCGTGGCCCTGGATGAAGTCAGCACCGACGTTCAGCGAACACGGGCCTGGCTGAACGAGGATCGCCAGCGGTACTGGTCGAACCAGGTTCGCGCGTGTGCCGAGCGCGTGACGCAGGCCAAACTGGCTTTGAAGCAGAAAAACGTCCTGGATCGGGCGCTTTCCGGGACCACAAGCTCCGCCGTCGAGGAAAGGAAGGCCCTGGCCATCGCCGAACGTCGGCTGCGCGAGGCCCAGAGCAAGCTCTCCCGGACGCGGTCGTGGATTCAGCAGATCGACAAGCTGCAGTCGGATTATCGCAGTGGCGTTCAAGGTCTGGTCAGCGCGATCGATGTGGACATCCCCAATGCCATGGCCCGACTGGAGAAGATGATTGATTCGCTGGAGGCCTATGTGGCCCTGGCGCCGCCCGAAGCGCCGGTGACGTCCGAGAAGACCTCGCAGGAGAGTGTGCTGCGGCCCGCCCCTGCGCCGGTCGGGCGCGACCGGCGCGCGTTCGCCAAGCGCCTTCGGAGCAGAATACCCGCCCCGCAGACGCGAGCAGAAGCGCGGCCGGCGGCGGTGCCGGAGTGGGTTTCCGCAATCGCGATACCGGACGCGTCGTTTGCAGACCAGCCTTGCGCCCCGGCGCCGGAAGATCGGGTTCTGATCGCTTGTGCTGAACAGACGCCAACGGTGTTCTTCCTCGCTCGCACCCGGACCGCCGACGGCGACTCGGGATGGTTCCTTGGCCTGGGCGACGAGACGGAGTTGCGCGGACACGTTGCCGTGCGCGCCGCCGACCTGTTACAGGTGCAACCTCCGCTCCGGAAAGTGCTGAGCATGCCCGAAGGTTCTCTCGTGGTGATAGAACCTCCAAACGCAACCGTGACTGTCTTCGATGCAGATGACAGCGTGCTGTGGACGTCATCGAACGATGATGCCCCGGCAGCGACACAATAACATACGGGAGTCTGGGGATCACCCTCGCATGAGTGCCATCGAGAGCCGAGCCAAACTGGTTCAGGCCGGCAAGAAACTGCTGGCCGACTGGCAGCAGACCAGAGAAAACTGGCGCGACGAGAACGCCCGGCGCTTCGAGCAGCAGTTTATGGCGCCGCTGGAGGCGAACATTCGGTCGGCCGTTCTGGCGATGGAACGTATCGGCAGCGCCCTTGAAGCGGCGCGCCACGATTGTAGGGACAGTTCGGAACCCGGCCTATGAACGCTGACCTCGAAGCCTACCTGCGCGGCCCGGCCCCTCTGGCCGACGACAACTATACCGACCTCCAGCGTCAGGCGCTGGCCGAGGCGATCCAACTGTCGGCCGAAGTGGTGGAGCCGCTGGAGTCGCGCATCGAGTCGGACTACGAGGTGGCCAGGAACAAAGCCCGGGATCAATTGGAGTCCGAACGCGGTCGCATCGAGCGGTATCGTAACACCCGTGGCAAGGAGATTCAGGACCACTATGACGACCGCGTCGAGGAGATCCGTGCCGACTACGAAAGGAAACTCAGCGACATCAAGGTCGATATCCAGCATCGGCGCAAGAAGGTGAACCAGACCGCTGTCGAACTGGAACAGAAAGCCGAGAAGGAACACCAGGACCAGGTCCTGGTCGCCGAGTTTGTGGCCGAAGGCGCCGTGGCCAAGAGCACCCAGCGACGCCAGGAGACCGAATCAACGGTCGCCGGCGCCCGTCACCATCTCGACAGCCTCGAACAGCAGGCAAATCAGCTCGTGCGTCTCTACCGGCAGCACGAAATCGAGACAATGGAGAGCAAGCCCTCGTCGGCAGGGGGCGATTACGCATCGCAACTGGCCCTTGCCGAGCAACACCTGGCCACGCTGAAACATCTCTGGGCCGCTCAGATCTTCGTCGGGACACGCCCTGCGCTGCTGGCGGCGGGAATGGTGGGCGTGGCTCTGGTCCTGGTGACGCTTCTGTACGGTCTGAAGGTCCCGGGACTTCCCTCCGCACAGATCGCGTATCCAATCGCGGCCGGAGCCGGCCTGATCGCCGCCGGTTTCGCGGAACGCACGATCTGGCGGAAGGCCCGGTCGCAGGTTCGTCAGACCTGGGGAGCGTTCCAGGACGCACAGGCCGGCGCTCGGACAGCGTTGGAGAAATGGTACCGATCCACGCTGGAGGAAATCGACACCGAGCTCCGCCGCTCCGTCGAAAAGAAAGAGGCCGAGCTGAAGCGTGCCGGTGAGACATTCGAGACCACCCGAGCCAACATCTCCCGCCAGCGCAACACGTCGCTCCAGGAGATCGAGCACCGCCGCATCGAAGCCTTCGAGCAGATCCGCCGGGAGCGCGACGACGCCCTGCGTCAGGCGCAAGAGCAGTATGAACAGGAGCGCTCGGCGCTGGACCAGGAGTGCCGACAGCGATTGGCCGAAATTCAACAGCGGTATGACCGTCAGATGGAGGAGTGCCGCACCCAATACGAAACGTCCCGACAACGCCTCCAGAAACGCTGGGATGAGGGACTCGCCCGGATCCGGGCCTTGCTGGACCGGGCCTCTGAATTCGACCGAACATTCGTGGCAGACTGGGAACATCTGCTCGGTACGCCTGTAGCATCATGGAATGCGTCGGGCTCCGCCGTGCGATTCGGCACACTTCGCCTGGACCTTCAATCTCTGGCGGATTCCGTCAAGGCCCGTATCCGTCAGGCACCGGACACGGCGGTGCCGACGACAAGCCCCGTGGCTGTTCCGGCCCTGCTGGAGTTCCCTCGGCAGTGCTCCATTCTTCTGCAGTCGGAGCGAGAGGGACGACAGGAAGCGATCGAGACACTGCGGGCGACGATGGCCCGGCTGTTCACGTCCCTTCCGCCGGGCCGGGTCCGGTTCACCCTCTTCGACCCGGTGGGCCTGGGCGAGAACTTCGCCGGCTTCATGCACGCGGGCGATTACCTCGAATCGCTCGTGGGCGGACGCATCTGGACCGAGCCCGCTCAGATCCGCCAGCAGTTGGAGGACCTGACCGGACATATGGAGAACGTGATCCAGAAATACCTCCGCAACGAATTCGAGACGATCGAGCAGTATAACGAGCAGGCGGGCGAACTGGCGGAGCCCTATCGCTTTCTCGTGATCGCCGATTTTCCGGTGAACTTCAACGAGGAATCCGCGCGGCGTCTGAGCAGCATCGTCCACAGCGGCCCGCGTTGCGGCGTCCACACGCTGATCGCCTACGACGCCCGCCAGGAACTGCCCGGCGGGATCGACCTCGAGGACATCAGCGCCGGCAGCATCCACCTCGTGTTCGACAAGGGCCGATTTGTCTGGCGGGACCCTGTCCTGAAGCAGTTCCCGCTGACGCCGGATAGGCCCCCCTCCGAGAGCGTGTTGACGAATCTCATGCACGCCATCGGCAAGGCGGGCGCCAGCTTGGCCCGCGTCGAGGTGCCCTTCCAGACCATCGCGCCGACCGACGAGCAGATCTGGTCGCTCGACAGCTCGCGCGAGCTGAGCGTTCCGCTGGGCCGCACCGGCGCCACGCGATTGCAGCGGTTCCGCGTCGGCCACGGCGTCGCTCAGCATACGCTGATCGCCGGCAAGACCGGCTCCGGCAAATCCACCTTGCTCCACGTCATGGTAACCAATCTCGCCCTGTGGTATGCCCCGGACCAGGTCGAGATGTACCTGATCGACTTCAAGCAGGGCGTCGAGTTCAAGACCTACGTCACGAACCGTCTGCCGCATGCCCGTGCCGTCGCCATCGAAAGCGATCGCGAATTCGGACTGAGCATCCTCCAGCGGCTCGACGCCGAGATGGCCCATCGAGGCAGTCTGTTCCGCGATGCGGGCGTGCAGGACATCGCCGCTTACCGCAGCGCCACGGGAAAGACCATGCCGCGCACGGTGCTCATCGTGGACGAGTTCCAGGTGTTCTTCTCCGAGGACGACAAGCTCGCCCAGGACGCCATCGTCCTGCTGGAGCAGCTGGTGCGCCAGGGCCGCGCCTTCGGCATCCACGTGGTGCTTGGCTCGCAGACGCTGGGCGGCGCTTTCGGCCTGGCCCGCAGCACGATGGGCCAGATGGCGGTGCGGATCGCACTGCAATGCTCCGAAGTGGATTCCCAACTCGTGCTCGACGACCAGAACACAGCCGCCCGTCTGCTGTCGCGACCGGGCGAGGCGATTTACAACGATGCCGGCGGCGCCGTCGCAGGCAACAGCCCCTTCCAGGTGGCGTGGCTGCCTGATTCGGTTCGCGATTCGTATTTGAGCCGGATTGCGAGGCGTGGATTCGAGCCGCGGGAGCCCATGATCGTGTTCGAAGGCAACGTTCCGGCCGACATCCGCGAGAACCGCCGACTGGCCGCCTGCGCAGGGGCAACTCCGCTACAGGCGGATACGCCCATGCCCGCCCCCACGATCTGGCTGGGCTCTCCGGTGACCATCAAGGAGCCGACCGCCGTGGTGTTGCGTCGCCAGAGCGGCGGCAACATCCTGATGGTCGGCCAGCGGGATGAAGTGGCGATGAACCTGATGACGGGCGCCTGTGTCTGCCTGGCGAGCCAGCTGCCACGCGAATCGCTTGAATTCGTGATCCTCGACGGCAGTGCGCCTGACTCGGCGCAGGCGGGCGCCTTCGCGCGCGTGACGCGCGTGCTGCCCCACCCCTGCCGGATCGTCGCCTGGAATGACGTCCCCGCGGTCATCGCCGAGCTGAGCCGGAAGGTGAACGGGCGAATCGAAGCCGATCGGAATAATGAGGCGACCGTGGTCCTGCTGGTCTATGGACTGCAACGATACCGTATGCTCCGCCGCAGCGAAGATGCCTTCGGGTTCTCGACGGGGTCCGAGGAAGCGGCACCGCGTCCCGATGTGCAGTTTGCCGGCCTCCTGCGCGACGGTCCCGGCGTGGGTCTTCACGTGATCGCCTGGGCCGATACTCTCGGCACGCTGGAGCGCACCTTCGACCGCCAGACCCTCCGTGAGTTCGACCATCGCATCCTGTTCCAGATGAGCGCTGCCGATTCGAGCACCCTGATCGATTCACCCGCTGCCAACCAACTGGGCTTCCACCGCGCCCTGCTCTACAGCGAAGAGCAAGGCGGCCTGGAGAAGTTCCGCCCCTACGGCCCCCTGCCCGATGACTGGCTGGCCGACTTGGCCGCAAAATGGGCCCGGAGGTAGGACGAGCATCCCACGCATGCGCCAGCCTGAGGAACGAATGACGGCCCGGTGGGTTTTTCGTTGTCGTGCGGGCGAACATCGATGAAGGAGAACACCATGTTGAACTGTGTACGATCTGTCGCGACGTGCCTCCTGTCGGCGGCCATGCTGGCCGGGTGTGCTGGCCTGAAACACACGTCGAAGGAACCCGGCTTCATTTCGCTGTTTGACGGCGACACCTTCGCGGGCTGGGAAGGCTCGAGAGAGGTCTTTCGCATCGACGACGGCGCCGTCGTCGGCGGGACGCTGAGTGCGAACGTTGCGCACAACGATTTCCTGTGCACGGTCGCCTCATACGATGACTTCGAGCTGCGACTGCAGTGCCGGTTGCTCGGGGAGAATGCCAACGCCGGCATCCAGATCCGCAGTCGGCGCGTGCCCGACCACTACGAGGTCAGCGGCTACCAGGCGGACATGGGCCAGCAGTACTGGGGTTGCCTGTACGATGAGTCCCGCCGGAACAAGGTTCTGGCCTGTCCGGACCCCGCGAAGATCGCCGAGGTGGTTCGCGCCGGCGACTGGAACGACTATGTCATTCGCTGTGAAGGGAAGCGGATTCAACTCTGGATCAACGGTTTCCAGACAGTCGATTACACCGAGGCGGCGCCAAATCCGAAATTCGAATGTCGAAGTCCGAAACAAGCACGAAAGCCCAAAACCCGAAATTCGAAAGCAGCCTGCGGCCGAACGTTTGGGACATCCGGATTTGTGTCATTCGAATTTGTTTCGGATTTCGGATTTCGTGCCTCGTGCCTGGCGCTTTGGCGAAGGGCGCCAGGTCGGGCCGACCCGGACCAGGTCCGCCCGGCGATCGTCGCGGCGGGTTGCCAAAGGGGGCGGGGACCGCTATGATGGGCCGGATGGTGAAGAAGGACAAGAAAGGGTTTGACAATCCGGCGGCGGTCAACAAGAAGGCGTACCGCGATTTTGAGCTGGTTGAGAAGTTCGAGGCCGGCCTTCAGTTACGCGGCAGCGAAGTCAAGTCGCTGCGCGGCGCCGCCGCCGACCTGAGCGGGTCCTACGCCCGCCTGGAGCAGGGCGAATGCTGGCTCGTCGGAGCCAAGATCGCGCCCTACGCGATGGCCCGCGAAGGCGGTCATGACCCCGTGCGAAAACGCAAGGTACTGCTGCACAAGGCCGAGCTGCACCGCATCTCGGTCAAGCTCGAACAGCGGGGCTTCACGCTGGTTCCCCTTCGGCTGTACTTCAGCAGCCGAGGTCTGGCCAAGGTCGAACTGGCGCTGGCCCAGGGCAAACGGCAGTATGACAAACGGGCGACCATCGCCGAACGCGGCCAGAAACGCGATCTCGATCGCGACATGAAGAAATACCGCAAACGATAACGGAAAGAACGCGAAAGAGGTTTCCACGATGGCAGACGAGCAGAAATCCGAGAAGAAGCTCATCATCGACGAGGACTGGAAGAGGCAGGCGCAACAGGAGAAGGAGATCCTGGCCGCCAAGGAGAAGGAAGAGAAAGCCAAGCAGAAAGCCGCGGCCGAGAAAGGCTTTGGCCGGCCGCCCGGACCGTTGCCGGAGGGTGACATGGCCAGCCTGATAAACATGCTGACGACCCAGGCGCTGTTTGCGATGGGCGTCCTGCGAGTCAAGGGCCAGGACGAGAGAGAGCCCGACCTGGAGATGGCCCGATACAACATCGACATGCTGGAAACGCTGGAAGCCAAGACCAAGGGCAACCTGACGGCGGAAGAATCGCAACTGCTCAAAAACACGTTGAACGAGCTGCGGATGGGCTTCGTGCAGATCGCCGAACACGGCGTGCCGGCCTCCGAGTAGTTCGTACCAGGCGGTGGCGTCGGCAGGCCCCGCTGGTTCCATTTGCCGCTGCCACCCACAACCCATCGACACACAGGACGCGAGTACGTTGGCCAACCTGTTGGACCAGATCGTTGCCGACAAACGCCGGGAAGTGCGGTACAGACAGGCGCACGTCAGTCTCGAACAGCTTCAGAAGCGGGTTGTCGGTCTGCCGAAGTGCCGCAATTTCTACCAGGCGGTCACCAAGCCGAACCGGCGCGGGCTCAACGTGATCGCCGAGGTCAAGAAGGCGTCGCCGTCGGCGGGGCTGATCCGAGCGGACTTCGACCCGGTGGCCATCGCCCAAACATATGAACGCTGCGGCGCCGATGCGGTCAGCGTCCTGACCGACGAGAAGTACTTCCAGGGCCGCCTCGAATACGTCGAGCAGGTCAAGCAGGCGGTCGCCCTGCCGGTCCTGCGAAAGGATTTCATCGTCGATCCCTGGCAGGTCTACGAATCGCGTGCCGCCGGAGCCGACGCGATCTTGTTGATCGCAGATGCCCTGCCGACAGGCGAGCTGATGGATCTGATGATCGCCGCGACGGAACTGACGCTGACCGTACTCGTGGAGGTCCACCAGGCCGACACGCTGCTGAGCGTGCGCAGCCTGATCGGCTTTCCGGCACGGCCCTACAGCGTGCTCGGGATCAACAACCGCGACCTGACCACGATGGCGGTCGATCTCAACACGACCAGCCGGCTAAAGGATATGCTTGACGACGATGTCCCCGTGGTTGCCGAGAGCGGTATCCGAACGCGTCAGGACGTCGAAAAGCTCGTCCGCACGGGTGTCTGCGCCGTACTCATCGGCCAGACCCTGTGCGAGCACCCCGATATCGGCGCCAAGTTCACGGAGTTGTTCCAGCCCCGATCCGCCTGAGGCGGATCGGGACCTACCCGGTGTGGGACTCGTCGCCGAAGCGGCGGGTCACCGCCTCGATGATCTCGTCGGCGGTCGTCTCAATGGGCTTGTCGGTCACATCGATCATCGAGAAGCGATTCTTGCGACAGAGGGCACGGACGGCTTCCACCTCGTCGAGAAGGATCTTCGGATCCGTGTAGGCGCCGGGACCGGTCAAACCTCTGCGCTGCTGCCGATGTCGCCGATGGTAGACCAGGCGCTTCTGGTCAATATCCAGGCCGAAAACACGACCGCGATCGATCCGGAACAATTCGGAAGGCATCGGCATATCCAGAATCACCGGAACGTTGGCGACCTTCCAGCCCAGGACGCCCAGATACATGCTCAGCGGCGTCTTGCCGCTTCGGGAGACACCGGCCAGCACAACGTCCGCCTTCGGGATATCCTGAGGGTTTTTCCCGTCGTCATGGGCCAGGGCGAATTCGATGGCTGCGATGCGGTCGAAATAGCCCTTGCGCAAATGCCGGTAAAGGCCG
>DAOTJE010000059.1:0-16234 GCA_035448545.1 Sedimentisphaerales bacterium
TGGATGTGCTTCGGCGTGAAGTAACATTCCCGGCCATATCCGCTCCTCGGCAGACCCACGTCTTCGTGTTTTCACGGCCAGATAGAATGCCGGACTACAGAACCCTTCATTTCTACTTATACCAGATTCCGGGCGGGAAATTCAACTATAATCCGGCACGGCGGGCCGGGGCGAGGCGTTCTCCGCCCCTGTGGGCATGCGGCGAACGAGACGGACAAGGGCCTGCCCCCGCCAACGCGGGGCAGGCCCTTGTCATGCGCTGAGACGGCCGGAGTTCCGGAACCACTAAGGAGCGGCCGGGCGGCCGTAGCCGATATCGTCGACATAAACCGTGCCGGCCCCACCGGCCTTCGGGCTGGTCTTGCTGCCGACACCGATCACCATCTTCTTGACCCGGCCCAGGTTCACGCCCGACAGCTCGCTGTACGGGATCGACCATTCCTGCCACGTCGCACGCTGGTTGATCGACGCATCCGCATTCACCACCGTCGCGCTCTTGCCCGCGCTGTCCTCGATCCGCACGTACATCGGCTCGGCCGTAGCATTGCCCACAGGCTGGGCGACGCCGATTTCCGCCGTCTGCCAGGCACCCGTCACGTTGCCGGTCATCGAAACATTCGAGAACTCGGCCGCCGTCATGATGCCCGCGTCATGGCTGCATACCGCCAGACCGATGTACACGTTGCTGGCCATCGTGATCTCAACCGCCGGGCTGACCACCACCGCGGTCCAGGTCACGCCGTCCGCCGAGTAATGGGCGGTGAAGGTATTGCCCGTCCGCGTCAGACGCACCCAGTGCGGAAGCGAGATATTGGCCACGTCCGTATTGGCGCTGGCCTGGCCGGCCACCGGACGACGCTGGAATGAACCCCCGTGCGCCGGCTCCGGCGTCAACGCCATGAAGGCGTGCTTGGAGCCGGGCTCCAGCGTCTCGCGGATCATCACGCCGGCCTTCGCCCACTCATTGCTGCGGATCAGGCTGTCGACGCGGACCGTGATCGAGCCGTTGCCGCTGAGGCTCTTGTAGGCGTAACGGAACTGGTCCGACGTGTCCCAGATGTCCGTACCGATGGCGCTCATGATGATCTGGCCATCGGCCTGCTCCACGAAGGCAGGCGCGTTGCCTCGCACATAGAGCACCAGGCGATCGGCGCCGTTGCCCGTCCAGTTCTGGGCGGTCTCGAACTCGCGCCAGGCCTCGGAGTAGAACGGCGACTTCGTGTTGTCGTACTGCAAGGGCATCGATTGGCGCCCGGCATGGATAATGGTCTGTTCGGCAAACGGGGCATTGAAATAACCGACTATCGAGCCGGTTGCGTTGATCCAGCCGTCCAGCCACGTGTCAAAGATCGCGGTCCCGGCTTCGAGGTCGTCGTTGTAGGTCTCGAACCCATCGATCAGCGCGTACTGCTGGGTCGCGAAGCTCCACACATCGCCGCTCCAGACCGGGGTGGCATCGGCCTCGTTGACCTCGTCCACCCGCCAGTAATACGTACGGCCGAACTCCAGCGCCGCCACGAACGCCGGCGAGTCAACCGTGCCGGCCAGATTCAGGGCGTCCGGGGCCATGCCCACATACACGTCGTGCCGGACCGCCTCGCGACCACTGCGCCAGGCCAGGCCCATTCCGACCTCGACGTCGGTGGCGCCGTCGGCCGGCTGGGGCTCGCGGGCGTGGGCCGGGATGTACAGGAAGCGGACTTCGCTGAGCCCGAACTGGCCCATCATGCCATAGCCGCTGTTGACGTTCAGCCGGACGAACCGGGCCGGAACCCCGCCGAAGTCTACGGTGGTGTTGGCCGTGTACGTCGCCTTGGCCGTGGCCCGCGCGAACTCAAAATCGCCCAGAGCCGTCCAGTCCGCGCCGTTCTCGGAGTACTCGACGGTCACGCTCTTGAGGCCGAAGCCGAGGACCAGCTCGAACATGGAGTTATAGTTCCAGACGAGCATCTGATGGAGTTTGTAAACGCGGTCGAACTCGTACTGGATGTACAGAGGCTCGGCGCCGGGCGCGGCCGCCCACATGTCCGTGTCCTGGATGGAGTGTTGACCGGCGGCGTTCAGGCCTGAGCCGTTAATGGTGTTCTCCGGCCCGAAGTCCGCATCGAAGATCCCGTTGCTGGTGGCGACGATGTTTGCCACGGGGTAGGCCAGCGGTTCGGCCGTGAAGCTCCAAACCGCTCCTTTGAAGATCGTGCTGTCCGGCGGAGCGTTGACCTCATCGATCCGCCAGTAGTAGGTGGTGGCGAAATCGAGCACGCCCGGCGGGTCGTAACTGGCGGCGGTTTGACCCTGGCTGACGAGCACGCCCCTCGGGTTCGCTCGGCTCGCTGCGTTGACGTCGTCGAATGACGTGCCGAAGTACACATCATGCGCCGCGGCAAACGCGCCCGGCCCCCAGCCGAGGACGACGTCGCGCGGAACATCGGTGGCTTCGTCCGCCGGACGCGGGTCAGAGGCAATTTCCGGCGGCGCCGTCACCATCAAGGAAGGGATTTCTTCCGCGGCCAGCGCCCGATTGTAGATCATGATCTCGTCGATCACACCCATGGCACCATGCCGGATCGGGATGTAGGTGAACGTCTCATACCCAAAGCGCAGGTTCGGATTCAGGGCTGGAAACGCCCCCAGACTGGCTGCCCGCGCCATCTCGTTGCCATCCAGGTACAGAACGGCGGGACCGCCGCCAAACTCCCACGTCACCGCGATGTGAAACCAGGTGTCGGCAAAGAGAACACCGTCGGGGTCGAACTCAATGGCCTGGTAATCGGTGTCGGCGGCATCCTCGAGATAGAAACCGAAGTAGTCCGGAGTGATGTCGGTGTGATTGGCGCCCTTGGAGATGAAGAAGTAGATGCCTCCCAGGCTCGCATCGAAAATCCGATAGTCCTCCGGGTCGGAGCCGTCCCAGTCGGGCTTGAACCAGAACGCCACGGTACCGTCTTCGGTCAGGACGTTGGGCACCTCGATGTAGTCGTCGACGCCGTCCAGATAGACACCGGTTTTGCTTACCCCTGCGGTCCAGGCGGCGCCGGCGTTGAGGGTGCCGTCGTTGCCCTTGCCGCTGGAATCCGTGGCCTTCGTTCCGCCTCCCTCATCCAGTCGCCACCAGGCTGCGAGCGTGGGATCATCGCTTTGCGCTTCGCCGGGCCAAGTCAAACTGAGCACCAGGAGCAGAGGAAAGATGCAGAGTCGTCTCTTACACATAGCTATCCTCCTTCGAAAGACAATCACGCGGACCGTGCTTCGGCCACACACCGAAAACACACTCTGACCACACCGTGCCGGGGAGCCTGCCTGCTCCTGCCGCGGTACAGGAACAACGGGCTCGACCTCGTCCTGAGGAGGCGGAGCGCTTCGATGCCTGCGTGTTCATTCGGTTGGTGGAACAGCCCCGGTCAGAGCGCGCGGCACCGGCGCCAGGCAGAGAATCATACCGTGGATGCAGCGCCGTGATGTGCAGCAACGTTCTCGGCCATACCCACTCCTCAGCCAACCCAAGGCCTCGCGCTTCAAAGGCCCGTTGCCCGTCCAGATCGCACCACCCTTCAGCGGTAGTTATAACAGATTCCACCGTCGCAATTCAACAACAATCTGCCGGCGGCCGTGTCCACAGGCCACCTGCGGCCTTCGGATGAGACGGCGGCAATCTCAGGATTCAAGGCACGCAGGAAGGCCCCGGTAGTCCAAGGGCAGAACCCACCCACGACATCACCGCACGGACCGGATTTCGGATTTTGGCGTTTCGGGTTCCAAGGGCACGAGATGCGAACGGGCATAAAGGGTGCGGAGGGCATGGGCAGAACGGAAGCGCCCTGAAGACAGCGACTTGGCTGTCGTCTCCCCTTGGCGGCTTGGGTACAGGCAGGTTCCACCGCCTCAGGGCCTCTCGATTCCGCCGCGAAAGCGCAACCGCACGAGGATGCGGTCCGCAGAAAGGCAGCATTCAAGAGCATGCACACGTTCGTGTGCCCGTTTGAGCATCCACACTCGATGCTCTGTTCTTACTCTTACCAGATTGACCGCCCGGATGCAAGAGAATCTCGCGAGGGCCGCCGGAAAATCTGTTTGTCGTGTGCCCAAAAGGCAGTGCCGGGACAGGCAACAGCGTCTGATGCCGACGAACCCGGGACCGCCGCGAAAAACAGATCCAAGAGAAAGGGCCGCCCACGCGGGGCGGCCCTGGTGGCCTTCACGAGAACGGGCTGCTCAGAACGAGTACTTCAGGCTCGCACTGGCCCAGAGTTCGTCCGCGCCATCGTTGAACCACTCGATCCCGGTGTCCATCGCCCGCTGATAGTAGACAGAGGGCGTGAACACCAGACCACTTCCCAGGTCCAGGTCGGTGGAGGCGCCGAGCACGAAGTGGGAGACTTCGTGGTCCCCGTTGCGTCCATAGGGATGTACACCGTCGTTGTAGACGACTTCCCCGTGCAGCTTGATCACGTGCTCGGGAATCTGCGGGATGATCCCCGGAACGATGAAACCATAGTCCAGCATGAAGATGTGGAACCAGCCCGAGGCGTTGCCGCCCACCCATGAGCCGCCTTCGGAAGGCCACATCTTGGCCGCCACATAGGACGGACACAGACCTTTGATGGGCAGCAGATTCGGCCAGGAGAGAACGACGTGGCCCTCTTGCAGATCGGCCCAATGGCTGCCCATGTCCGGATAGTCGTACAGGACCCAGCCGACGCGGAAGTTGGTGGCATAAGGCTCCGACGAGAACAAGCCGTTCTGGTAATACAGCGTGTAGTCGTATCTCGTCCAGTTCACATAGCCACTGCCGTTGGCATAGTGGCCGGCGACGCCGATCCCAAAGCCGGTCTCGAACAGGTCCACGTCGGCCAGCACGTGCGTGGCGCTCTTGCTGCCGAAGACCTTGAACCCGCGCCAGACATACTCGCTGTCAAAGGTGGCGCCCACCATGGCGTGGAGCTGGCCCGCCTCGACTCCCAGAAGATCCCCTTCCCAGTCCTGGGCTCCTGCCGTTGCCGCCACGAACAAGACGGCCGTCAACAACAGTACATGCCTCATTTCGATCTCTCCTTAACCTTACTCATTCCCATTCCATCGGATGTCAAACACCGAATTCTCTCTTGCCGCGTACCACTGTCCCCCCCACTCACCAGCGACCCGACTTTCGGATCGGCGCTTTCGGCAGATTCTCGAGGTCTTTCGTATACTTCTTCAGAAGCTCGTCAGGCAGCTCGTAGTCGCTGAGCTGGCCGGACATGTACTTGTCGTAGCCAGCCAGGTCCATCAGGCCGTGCCCGCTGTAGTTGAAGAGAATGACCTTCTCCTTGCCCTCTTCCCGGGCCTTGACGGCCTCGTCGATGGTCGCCGCAATCGCATGGCTGGTCTCCGGCGCGCAGATCGTGCCCTCCGTACGGGCCCACGTGAGGGCGGCTTCGTAGCACTTGCTTTGATGGTAAGCCCTCGGCGTGAACAGGCCTTCCACGATGGCCTGGCAGACCAGCGGGGCCATGCCGTGGTACCGCAGGCCGCCGGCGTGAATGGGCGGCGGGACGAACGCGTGGCCGAGCGTGTGCATGGCCAGCAGCGGCGTCATACAGGCGGTGTCGCCGTGGTCGTACGCAAACGGCGCGCGGGTCATCGTCGGACAGGCCGCCGGTTCGACCGGAATGATGTCGATGTTGGCGCCGTTGATCTTGTCGGCGGTGAAGGGGAAGGCCAGCCCGGCGAAGTTGCTGCCGCCACCGGCACAGCCGATGATCACGTTGGGCAGCTTCTCTCCTGCGGCCTTCAACTGCGCCTTGGCCTCCAGGCCGATGATCGTCTGGTGGAGCAGGACGTGGTTGAGCACGCTGCCGAGGGAGTACCGGGTCTTGCCGGTCGGGTCGGTGACCGCCGCCTCGATGGCCTCGCTGATGGCGATGCCCAGGCTGCCCGGGGTGTCCGGCATCTCGGCCAGGATCTTGCGGCCGGCGTTGGTCTCCGTGCTCGGACTGGCGACGCAATTGGCGCCCCAGACCTGCATCATCAGCTTGCGAAATGGCTTCTGGTCGAAGCTGATCCGCACCATGTACACCTTGCATTCCAGGCCCAGCAGGGCGCAGGCGAAGGCCAGAGCGCTGCCCCATTGGCCGGCACCGGTCTCGGTGGTCAGACGCGTGATGCCGGCGACCTTGTTGTAGTAAGCCTGGGCGACAGCGGTGTTGGGCTTGTGGCTTCCCGGCGGGCTGGTGCTCTCGTCTTTGTAGTAGATCCGTGCGGGTGTCTTGAGGTGCTTTTCCAAGTAGACCGCCCGCCGCAGGGGCGCAGGACGCCACCGGTACAGGATGTCAAGAATCGCCTCGGGGATATCAATCCAGCGCTGCGTGCTGACCTCCTGCTCGATCAGGTTCATGGGGAACACCGGCGCCAGCATATCCGGGGTGATCGGCTTGCCGTCCGGTCCGAGCGGCGGAAGCAACGGGGTCGGCAGGTCCGCAGCCAGGTTGTACCACTGGCGGGGAATCTCGCTCTCTCTCAATAGAATCTTGTGCTCCATCCTTCTTCTCTCCAACCAAATCGGATTCGGCTTACATTGCGCAAACAACCACCCCCGCCCGTTCTGATATCGGCCACCGAGACCCCTGTCAATGAAAATATCGGGTTCGGCGGTCCGGAGGCAGATCATAAATATCGGACGTTAGGCTGCTTACCAACGGTGAGAATTTAGGGAGGAAGTCTGATTATAACAGGAATTACCGAAGTTATCAGAATACAATGGCCGCGTATCCGACGCTGTCCCGGCTGGCCACGCCCATCGTACGCAGCATTACCTCGTTGCTGGTCGTGTGTGCCAGGAGACAGCCGCGCTGGACGCCGAGCCCTCGGGCAGCGCCGACCACGGCGGCGGCGGCACCCGGCCCGCAGGCGTTGCCGTTCTCGATCGCGCGGGCCAGCAGACGCTCCGCCTCCAGCGTTACAGCCAGATCGATAAAGGCCCGGTCGTTCACCTCGCTGGCCCAGCGCAGGCCGTCCGCGCCGGCCCCCATAGGCGTGAACCCGTACCGCGGCCCGTAGTGCGTCAGGTCAGTCGAGCCAACACAGACGATCGACCCGGGCCTGGCAGCCATCACCTCCGCCAACGCATCACCCAGCGCCAGCGCCGCCCGAGTCGGCGGCACCGTCAGCGGCAGAATCTTCGCCTGCGGGAACAGGTGCGCCACGAACGGGACCTGCACCTCGATGCTGTGCTCACGCCGATGGGCGGCCCGGTCCAGCCGGACGACCCCCCGATCCACCAGCCGTTCACGCAACGCCCGATCCACTGCGACATCGCCCAAAGGGCACTCCCACAGGTCGCTGTCGTCGTCGGCCGGCTCGGCGCCGTAATATCCGTGGGCCGTCCCGCACAGCACGAAAGTCTCAACCGACACAGCCGAATCCCGTATCGCCCGAAAGGCCAGCGCCGCCAGGGTCCCGCTGAACGTCCAGCCCGCGTGCGGGACGAGCGCGCCCACGATGGTCGCCGGCACAGACGCCGCAGAGCCGGCCGGCCCGGCCAAGTACTCATTCGCCCCTTCCAGACATGCCCGGACTTGCGCCAGACACTCGTCGCGATCGCCCGGGTAGAATTGACCTGCGACAACTGGCTTTCGCGTTGGCATGGCAATCCTCTAATTTCTTGCCTTCCCCACCCTCGCCCGCTATGATCCGTGCAATCCGCCGGAGGCGGAACTGTCAGAAGAGCAAGAATCAAAGGGCCGAATTCCGCACGGCAGCCTAAGGTCCATCGGGACTCCAGCCTCTTGCTTTCTGATTCTTGTTCTTTGCTCTTGCTTCAACCCCATTCTATATTCTTCCTGGTGGAGAAGACAAATGGTATCTGGAAAAACGCCCCCCGTCGCGGTGGTCATGGGTTCCGACAGCGATCTGAGCGTGATGGAAAGCTGCGTCGAGCAACTGCGTCAGTTCGGGATCGAGCCGACGGTGCGGATCCTGTCGGCACATCGGACGCCGCAGGCCGCCGCCGAGTTTGCCGAGGGCGCTGAGGCCCGCGGAATCAGGGTAATCGTCGCGGCCGCGGGCATGGCCGCCCACTTGGCCGGAGCACTGGCCAGCCGTACCCTCCTGCCCGTCATCGGAGTGCCCCTGGTCGCCGAGCCGGGACTCGGCGGCATCGACGCACTGCTCAGCACCGTCCAGATGCCCCCCGGAGTCCCCGTCGCCACCATGGCCCTCGGAAAGCCCGGAGCCAAAAACGCCGCCATACTCGCCGTACAGATCCTCGCCATCCAAGACCCCGATCTGCGACGGAAACTCGCTGACTTCCGACTCAAACAGGAACAAACCGTCCGTCAGAAGGACGCATCCCTGTCGCGCTGACGCCGCCCGACGCAAGGCCAAGGCGCCGTAATCCGTGCCCTCGAACCCGATACCGGGTCAGACCACCGGCGCCCAGCAGCAGCAACAGCACCGTCGCCGGTTCGGGCGTCGTGATGACCAGCTCGCAGAATTCCAGCGACCCGGTATCCATGTAGCAGGCGTCGTAGATTCGCAAGCGCCACTGCCCGAAGGCGTCCTCGCCGTCGAAGGCCGCAAGTCCCTTGATGTCAATCGGGCGGAAGGAGCCCTCGAAGGGCGGCTGAGCGTCTGAGATCGACATAGACGCCTCGTCGTCAAATACCGTGTTACTGTAGTCGGCACCCTCGAAGTAGTCGGTGAACGGGTCGTACATGTTCAGCACGATGGTCGTGCCCGACGGACTGGTGATCAGCAGCTGCAGGTCGAAAACCTGCGTGTGGCTGACACTCACCGCTACGTCCACGTCCAGGATGACGTGATGACCTGAAACGTCGATAATCGCGTCCGCCATCCACCCCTTGGTGGCCCCGGGGTCGGCGGGGATGGGCAGATCAAACGGGCCACCATACGAGACAACCGTCTCGGCCTCCGCCAGACCAGGGCAAACGCCGATCGCGAGTACCATGGAAGCCCCCAGAGCCAACAGCGTGCTCGTTCGTGATCTCATCGCCATCCTCCTCGAGCTGTGCCGCACCACGTCTCATGCGCAGAAAGCATTCAAGGAAGGCGATTCTACTGCAAAGAGCGGGGGAAATCAAGAAATTTCTCCCATTTTGCCCATATTATCGGCACATGCCCTGTCGGTGACGGGCCGTCCGGGTCGCCGGGGCGGCCGCTGCGCCGCGACCGGCAAAAGCCGGACGGTGGCAAGCAAAGAAAAAGATTGGGGCGGCGCGTGCCGGCCGCCCCGCTCTTGGTCTTGTACGCGCGGCGGGGGCTCAATTGGCGAGCAACTGGCCGAGCAGTTGGGCGCGCATCTGTGCCATCTGGAGTGACCCGAGGGCTCCCAGCGGCAGCGTCAGGCCGGTGGTCCCTACGATCGGGTGCAGCCCCAGCAGGCCGGTCCCGAGCAGACTCGACGTGCCGAACAGCCCGCCCATCTGGCCGGTAACGCTCAGCAGACTGACGTTGGCCATGGTCAGGCCGGAACCACTGCCGATCTGCGACAGATCGATCGTCAGGTTCTGGACCGACGCAGCGCTCTGGATCCCCTGCGTCAGGTCGATGGTATTGGCGGACCCGACATTGAACACCTGGTTCTGAATGGTTATCCCGAAGGCGGGGCCGGCCAGCAGAACCAGAACGACCGAACATACGATCCACTTCGCACTCATGGTAAGATTCCTTTCTATGTGTGTTGTTCAATCCCTTCAGGACGGCCGATCACGCGCCGGTCGTTCCCAACACACCCTCCTGCATCGGCACGGGCAATCCCCCTGTGCCGGATCTGCACCCGGGCGAGGCATGCCTCGCCTGTGTGCAACAGAGAAGAAGCCCTCTGATCCAGGCCCGCCGCGTCGAGAAGAGCCTGATCACCGTAGGTGTGTGCGGCAGGCCTGACCAGAGGGCTTCGCGGCATCCGCCTGCGGCGGACCCGTGACAGCTACAGCATGGGCGGCACGCCCATCCTGCGGTTGCTGCATCGCCTACTGGGCCAACGGCGGCTGAGCACCCTGCACCTGCGTGCCGGTCACCGTCATCCCCGCCTGAACCGCACCGGCCGAACCGGGCAGGCCCGAGATCTGCGAGGTCTGCATGCCCATCACGGTCGTCGCTTCATCCAGCGAGCCCCCGGCATTGATGCCGCTCTGGCTGCCGTTGAGCACAATCGTGTGCAGCGCATCGGCCGCGCCCTGGCCATTCGCCCGGCTGAGCCCCTGCAACGCGGTCAGGTTCAGGCTCTCGCCCTGGGTCTTGGCCGTAACGCACTCCCCGATATTCTGCATCTGATTACCCAGAATGCTCAGGCTCTGCGTCGCTCCGATCAGACCGCAACTGCCGATGGCGTTGACCGCTTGGCCGATCGAACCGAAAAAGCTCTCGCTGGCGGCGCCGACGATGGCCTGCTGATTGTCCACCACCAGGTTCTGGAGTGACTGGGCCGTCTGGTCGCCCTGCTGCAACTGAATCCCATTGGTCGCCCCGATGCCGGTAATCTGCTCGTGCAACGAAGCGGCAAACGCACCGCTGGCAATCACGCCCACTGCGATCATCGAAGATACAACTGCTTTGAACATAATTCAGACTCCTTCTGCTACGTGTTGTTCACTCCTTTGTGGACCGGCCCGCCACCCGCGGATCGGTCGTACACACGACGATAAACCACCCTTTACTTGGCCGAGGTCCAACCTCCCTTCTCTTCCCCTCCTCCTCGATAGAACGTTGTTTTCACACCGCTTCTCCAGGGAATCTGTCGCCGTCCGGCCGGGCCGGAGGCCGACGCCGTTTCGCAAGAAAGAAGCCCTCTGGTGCAGGCACGCCGTGTCCCAAAGGAGCCTGAACCACAATGCGGTCTACTGCGGCAAGCCTGACCAGAGGGCTCTTAAGGTCATCCTGTGGACAAGAACGAGGTTGTCGCGTAACGAACCCAGAAGCTAAGAAGTCACACATCAGCGTCCTCGGAAGAACCGTCCGATAGGCCCTCAGTCAAAGAGCGATTGCCGATTCCCTTGGCCGCCGGCGGCGGACCGGCTGTGACACGAGCTACCACCTGCCGGGGGCTCTCCGACAGCCGGGTCCATGACGCCTCCACGTCCGCCCGGCTGCCGAGGAAAGCCCGCCTGTCGTACCACGGGACTACAGCTGGCCGGCGCTGAAATTGGCGCCACCAGCCACCTGCGTGCTGCCACCGGGGCCGCCACCGACGGCATCGTACAGACTCACGCCGATCCCCTGCACGTTGGCACTGCCGCCCCAGGGCGTGAAGGTCAACTGCGTCTGGACACCCAGGAAGGTCTGGAGACCCAGGGCCGAGCCCTGGCCGCCTACCTTGGTGACGTCCTGGTTGAGCAGGGCGTTGAGATTCTGATCCTGCAATCCGATCGCCGGGATCTGGGTCTGGCCGGCCAGTGCGAGGCCGCACTGATCGACGTCAAACAGCCCGACCATCCCCACGGCGCCGGCGCTCTGAAGCAGCGCGCCGGTGGTACCCTGGAACGCGGTCGTGTGCGTAAGCGCATCGGTGCCCAACTGCGAGAGGTCCATGGTCAGTGCATTGATGTTGCCCGCGGCACCATCGCCCACGACGGTCACGCCGTTCGTTCCGGCCAGGACTCCGCCCTGGTTCTGGAACAGCGCAGCGCTCGTCATGGCCGTCGCCACGAACAGCAGCAGCATTAGCGATACTGCGAATCCTTTGAACATGTTGTGAACTCCTTTTCTCAGTCACTTCGTTGTCACGTGTCCGCCAGGTGGCTGGGGCGGTTGTTCCACAACGGTCCAGCCTGGCCAGCCCCTCTGGCACGGGGTCGCAGAGCAAGGGGGAGCCCCGGGGCCCAGTGCCCTGTCACGGCCCGAGGGTCGCTTCAGGGCTCCCCGCCCAATCCTCGAAGAGACGGTTCTGCCGATTCTCTCAGAAGAGCCATTCGATTACATGGAAGCCTGCGTCTGGACCGTCTGCACGGTCATTGTGCCGGTCACCATGCCGGCGGCACCGGGCTCGCCGTACAGGGTCGAGGTCTGCATCCCCATGACAGTCGCGCTCTCGTCCATGTAGCCGGCCGCGTTGTTGGCGCTCTGCCCTTCATTGACGACCACGGTGTGCAGCGCATCGCCATAGCCGGCGCCGTTCATCTTGGAAATGCTCTGGCCGACCTCAACGCCCAGCGTCTGGTCCTGCACCTTGGGGCCGACGCCCTCGGCCACCGCCTGCATCTGCGTCCCGGTGATCCCGAGAGCCTGAAGCACACCCACCGTCCCGCACATGCCCCACGCGTTGGCGGCCTCGCCGATCGAGGCGAAGAAGTTCTCATTGGCGAAGCTGCCGCAGATCCCCGTGGCGCACTGCGAATTGTCGACGATCAGATTCTGCAACGAACTGGCTTGCTGCTCGCCCTGGACGAACTCCAGCGCATTGGTCAGGCCGATGCCCGTCAACTGCTCGTGGAGCAGGCTGGCGAAGGCACCAGAACCGATCAACAGAACAAACACCATCGAAGCTGCAATTACTCTCAACATGTCTTAGACTCCTTCTCTTTTGTGTTGTTCACTCCTTTTGGATCGCCGACACCGTGTCCGCGATCACAACACCGTTTTACTGCCGACACATTGGCCCGCCGTGGGCCGGTCACCTCCTTTCCCCCCCCCGGACCCTCTCAACCTTGACTTCCTGTCCACACTACTTCTCCGGAGACACACGTTCATCGTCCCGCGGCCGCTGGGCTACGGGAACGCCATTCGGTACAGGTCCTGACTGACATCGACCCCGGTCGCTGCGGCCGGCGCCGTGTCCCTGGCCGGGATGTACTCCTCTTCCCGCGCCAGCGGGGCCGACTCCGGTGCCGGCGAGACGGTCGTCAGAACGGTTTCCGTGCCCGCGGGAACCGCGGTGGTCGTGGTCACCGCCGCCGTCTGCGGACGAACGCGGATCCGATCGTACAGCGACACCGGGATTCGCCGTCGCTCGATCATCTCGGGGCAGTACCGATAGCCCGTGACGCTCATGACCGCCTCGCCCTTGCCTTCCGTGACGCCCTTGCTCCTGCCGCCCAGCAGCGAGAGCGAGTAGTTCGTCTGGCTGTATCCGCCGCCGCCGCTGATGCTCGTGGTCGCGCCGACGGTGACGCCCTTCATCCCGCCCGAAATCAGCAGGATGTCCACATCCCACGGCAGCGCTTCGGCGACCGCCGCGTTGTAAACCTGGTCCCAGTTGCGGTCCGGGCTGCCTTCGAGGCTGATTCGTCCGACGTAGGCGTAGCCCTCCTGCTCCAGCCGCAACGGATCGATGTAGCTGTCGATGAACACCAGCAGGGGCTTGCCCTCCGGCCGCCGATCGCGAACCAGCCCGTTGGCGATGTCGAACCCGCGACCGTGATGATACTGGTCCGGACCGCCGAACAGCGTCTGCACGCCGTTCCACAGGCCGCCCAGAAACTTGATCGGACCGGTGTACGGCAGCGACCGCAAAATCCCGCGGACCTCCCGCATGTCGTCTTCGTTCGTCGGGTCGAACACGCGTTCGTACACCTTGTCATGATTCGTAGGACCGTTCGGAAAATACGCTTTTATCGTTCCCCAACCTCCATGATTCCACATCGGCAGGTACGGCGGATACGTCGTCAGCGGAGGCGTCCGCGACTTGTAGTTCGAATTCGTCGTCGGACTGAACACCAGAACCGAACTGGACCCGCTCGTGGCGCCTTCCGCATAGGCCGAGCCGCCGCCGGCCCAGGCGATCGCGTCCGAAGTCGATGACGAAACGGCGTTGCCCCCGCCGATGGCCTGCGTGTTCTGGATCTGCGACGGGTTCGTCTGCACGTTCGTGTTCATGTAGTAGCTGCCCGTCGTCGTCTGGCCGGAGGCAGCCACCGAACCGAGCACAACAGCAATGAGTGCGGCACTGAGTCTTTTCATCATCGTTCTCCTTAACCGGTTCCCTACACTCCGTATTCGGCGCACACCGCCCGGTCCTGCTGTGGATATTCCGGAGCCACAGGCTCCCGGTTATCCGCACCGGCCGCGTTGCGCAACAATGAACATCACCCTCGGCCGAGGGCGGACCCTCGAACCGTCCTCGGCGCGACGCGCCGCGTCGGCGCACGCCGAGTCCATCCTCCTGCCACGAGACAATTCTCTCGCGGCGTGGTCACTCAAGAGACACCCTCCACGCCTGTTTGCGAGTGGTCTCCTCCACCCGAACCGTCACGACGGTCGGGACCTACCTGTCTGTAAACCTCTGTTCTTCCCGCCGGTCGTCTCCACGACCGGTCGCCGCCGGACCGCCGATGAGCGGACCGCCCTCGGGACCTTGCAGCGACATCGGGATCGAAAAGCCGGTTTGCTTGCGCAGCGCTGAGACAGCCGCCACGGATGGGCTTGTGCAACCCATGAGTCGGACGGGTTCCGGCCCGGCCTTACCTCCACAGGACGGGCCAGCCGCTTGGAAATGAGCGGGGAAAACAGTCCCTGTTCTAAGCACACGCACAGCATCCATGCTTCGTACCCTGTCAAACCCCGCACCGTTTGAGCACAATACGAAGGAGCATCATTGTTGGCTGTGAGTATATTGCCCCGCGCCGTTTTGTCAAGCGCAAAATCGTGCTTCCACGCTTTTTTCCAAACGAATGCACGCCGCCGTGACCCGTGACTCGTGACTCGTCGCTCGTATCTGGTCAGGCGTGAAGCGTCGCGCGTAGGGTGGGCGCCGCGGCACCAACCCAAGTTGCCTGGTCGCCTCACGTCCTTCTGTCGATCCAGTAGGTCGGATGTCGGCGCAGCGTCTTCATTTGATTCTCTCGTAGGCTTCTGCAAAGACCTCGCTGGCCGCTCGCGCGGGAATGGTCCCTTCGCGATAGGCGGCCAGACGACGCTCGGCCTCATCGAGCCACAACTGCTCGAACTCCTGCTCCTCGCCCTGGTCCAGGCTCTCAATGAGGCATTTGGCCAGAAAGGCCCGCTCCTTGCTGCTGAGCTTCAGAGCGTCCGCTTGCACCTTCTCCAACGGCGACATATCAAAGCTCCTCGAAACCGTCTGCGATCAGACTGCCATCATTGCCGCATGCACTCTTTATTATACCGCCGGCGCATCGCCCAGAAAGCGGAAAGCGGGCGGCCTGCAGCGACGTTGTGCGTGAAGCGTCGCGCGTCGCTGGTCGCTGGTCGCTCGTATCTCGTGAAACGTAGAGCCTTCGGTGATTCGCGCTTGTTTGGAGCTTCGGATTTCGTGCTCCGGCTTTTGCCCACTCTCTCTCCGTCAACGCGCCCACGCCGGAAAGCGCGTCCCATTCGGCGATGCTCAGGGCAAGCTCTGAGCGAAGTCGAGGGAAAGCCCGCCCTGACCTGGACGTCATGACCGAGCGCCAATTAGTGAGGCGTCCCCAGAATTCCCACCGACATCCGCTGGCTCTTCGAAAACGACCTCCGCTTCCTCGACCAGTTCTAACGTGGCGAGGGCGTCCCGCGCGCGACACGGATGGAATGGTGGGGCGCCGCGCAGGGGCTTTTCCTCCGTGCTTGCCAACCGTCTGGCTTGGTTTTCCTTTTGTCGCAAGACCGACATACCGTTATCATAGGTGGTATGGCAGGGCAAAGGACCATCTCGGTATACGCGGATACGTCCGTGTTTGGCGGCGTGTTTGACGACGAGTTCAGCGAGCCGAGCAGGGCGTTCGTTGACGCGGTGGTCGCGGGCAGCTTTGGACTTGTCACATCCGAAGTGGTCAGGCAGGAGATCGCAGCGGCCCCCGACGCAGTCCGTCGACTGTTTGACGACCTCCTGCCCATCGCACGCGTCGCCTCGGTTACCGACGAGACGCTGCGGTTGCAGCAGGCGTATCTCGGTGCGCGTATTGTCTCTGAGCGATATGCCACTGATGCGCTGCACGTTGCCTTGGCGACGGTGGCAGAGACGTCCATGATTGTCAGTTGGAACTTTCGCCACATCGTAAATTTCCGGAAGATTCCCAAATATAACGCGGTGAACAAGCTGCACGGCTATGGCGAGATCGCCATCTATTCCCCGCTGGAGATTGTCGGATATGAAGACGAAGACCTTTGACTGCGTTCAGATGAAGCGCCGAGGGGCCGAGCAGGTGATGAAGCGATTGGAGGGAAAGACCGTTCAGGAGCAACTGGAATACTGGCGGAAAGGGACCGAAGAACTCATAACACGCCAGCAGAGTCTCAAGAAGAACAAGGGCCAGCCAGAAATAGGGTAGAGTCGAGACCTGGCGCGGTGGATAGGGATAAACAGGATCGCTTA
>DAOTJE010000060.1:0-15863 GCA_035448545.1 Sedimentisphaerales bacterium
CCGGCTGCGGCTCGCGGGCCTGGACCGGGATGTACAGGAACCGCACCTCGCTGAGGCCGAACGTCCCCGTCATGCCGTAACCGTTGTTGGCGGTCAGACGGATGAACTGGGCCGCCACACCTTCAAGGTCGACCACGGTGTTAGCGGTGTAGGTCGTCTTGCCCGTGGCCTGGGCGAATCGCACATCTGCGAACGTCGTCCAGTCGACACCGTTCTCGCTGTACTCGATCGTGGTGTCCTTGAACCCGAAGCCCAGCATCATCTCAAAGATCACGTTGTAGTTCCAGACCTGCATCTCGTGGAGCTTATAGACCTTGTCGAACTCGAACTGAATCCACACGGGTTCGGCACCACCGGTCGTACCAGCCCACATGTCGGTATTCATCACCGAGTGCTGACCGGCGGCGTTGAGACCCGACCCGTCGACCGTCTTTTCCGGAGCGGAATCGGATTCGGAACTGGCGTTGCTCGTGGCCACGATGTTCGTGATCGGGTACGCCAGCGGTTCGACCGTAAAGCTCCAGACGTCGCCCTTGAAGATCGTGTGGTCCGGCGCCGCATTGACCTCGTCCACACGCCAGTAATAGGTCTGCCCGAAGGCCAGCACCCCGGCGGGATCATACGTCGTACCGCTCTGGTCCTGGCTGGCCAGCACGCCCAGCGGATTGCCCCGCCCGGCGGTATTGACGTCGGCGAACGACGTCCCGAAGTACACATCGTGCGAGGCCGCAAACTCCCCTGCCGTCCAGCTCAGCACCACATCCCGCGGCACGTCCACCTGCCCATCGGCCGGATACGGGCCGGCGGCTATCGGTTCGCCGGGTTTGGACTTGAAGTTGTTGGCGATCGCCGCAGGACTCAAGACACCGTCATGAATGCGCACCTCCGCGATGGAACCCGTGAAATTCACAACGCTGTGGACGCCGGTACCGGAATCGTTTGCCTGAGCCGCAACACGTATGATGTTCGGTCCATGCGTATTAAGCGCCTCGTTGCTTGTGGTATTCTCCTCGGCGTTCACGTAGAGACGGACCGTGGTGCCATCGTAGGTATACACGAGATACCACCAGTTGTTGGCCGCCGGAGCAGGCGAGTGCTCACCCGACCAGGGCATGTCCGGAGCATCCCAATGGCCGACGGCGCCCCATGTCCCGTGATTGCCATAGTTGAAAGCCATGTTCGTTCCGGCCGGCCCGCCACGATGGCTCCAGGAAACCATCGTCTCCTCGCCCACGAAATCGGGGCCGTTGTACACCCAGACTTCTATGGAGCGGGTGCCCGCCCCCTGGATGCCGGGAACCGACAGAGGCCCCTCGAAGTAGCTTGATCCGTCAAAAGTCACCGCTTTGCGGCCGGCTACATCCTCGACGACCGGAACGCCCTGGGGCTCGAAGTCGCCCAGTGTTCCATGATTGACCCATGTCTGCGTCACGGTTCCATACGGCAAATCCTCCGCTCGCAGATCGACCAGCAATTCCTCGGCCACGATGATGCCGGCCACGGCCCGGCCGGATGCGCCCAGAACCAATCCGATCAAGACCAGGTACACCGGAATCTTTCGCATCGTTATCCTCCTTTCAAGAACACTCACCTGACGATGTTTCGACCGAACGACAAGACCACGTCCCTTTCCAGCCAGCGCCACCGCCCGCGGAGGGATGAAGAACGACCCCATCCTGGCATGTGGGCACCGAGACTCGCTGCGTCAGGACCCTTGTCTCCGATTCTCTGGACCTATAAGGTTTGCCTCCATAGCCGGCGGCGAAAGGCTCTCCTGCGATGCTCCTGCCGACCCACACACGAGAGACCAGCCGACCTATTCTTTTTATACCACATAGCACCGTCTTCGGCAACGGAATTCCAGCGTACCCTGGTCCGGCCAAGGTCCTGCTTGCGTTCCAGATTCGGCCCGGTAGACTGAGTCGGCGCCGGAGCGCCGGCCGATGACAACATCCATCGTGGCACAGACATGGTCAAAGAGCAGGCCGTACACTGGACACGGCTGCGCCCTCGCAGGCAAGGGCGAGACTCCTTGGCAATTGCCCCCCAGCGGCAGCGCGGAGCATGACATGCGTATCCTGGCACTGGAACCCTACTACGGAGGCAGTCACAGAGCCTTCCTGGACGGCTGGTCGGCCCTCAGCCGACACGCCTGGACCGTCTTGACGCTGCCAGCGTACAAGTGGAAATGGCGGATGCGGCATGCCGCGGTAACGTTCGCGGAGGAGGTCCGCGCGCACCGGCCTCATCGACTCTCGTGGGACCTGCTGTTCTGCTCCGACATGCTGAACCTGGCCGAGTTTCGCGGGCTTGCCCAGCGCGACATCGCCGACCTTCCTGCCCTGATGTACTTCCATGAGAATCAACTGACCTATCCCGTGCAAATCGAGAAGGAACGCGACTACCAGTTCGCGATGACCAACATGACCAGTGCGCTGGCCGCCGATGCGGTATGGTTCAATTCTGCCTTCCATCGGGACGAGTTCCTCGGCGCGTTGAATGCCTTCCTGGTGCGTATGCCCGACCATCGGCCCACCGGTGCGGTGGAGCTCATCCGAAACAAGGCATGCATCCAGCCGCCCGGCGTCACGAGGATGCCGCGGCGCGGCCCCAGACAAGCCGGGCCGCTGCGCATCCTCTGGGCCGCCCGATGGGAGCACGACAAGAATCCGGAGGACTTCTTTCGGGCGCTCGATATTCTGCGACGGCGCGGCGTCGCGTTCCGCCTCAGCGTCATCGGCGAGCAGTTCCGTGAAACGCCCGAGGTTTTCACGCGGGCCCACCACGACTTCGCCGAGCGCATCGATCGATGGGGTTATCAGAACAGCCGGGCGGAATACGAGACCGCCCTGTTGGAGGCGGACGTCTATGTCTCGACGGCGCGACATGAGTTCTTCGGTCTATGTGCCGTCGAGGCGACACTGGCCGGTGCGTTTCCTCTCCTCCCCAGCCGCCTGGCCTACCCGGAGATCTTCGGGCTGGGCCAGAATGAGGACACCGACAGGTTCTTCTATGACGGGAGCCCCGAGGCCTTGGCCGAGAGACTGGCGGACCTGGCTGTACTTGTGACACAGGGCCGCTCGCTGGCCGATCGCACCGAGGGGCTGCGAGAGCGGCTCAGACGGTTCGAATGGCCTGATCTGGTGCCCGTACTCGACGAGGCAATAGAGAAGGTGGTCGGGAGCAGGGTACGACCGTGACCGGCGTGCCTACCGCGGGACATGTTTCTTGCGGTACTCCCGCAGACTGGTTCCCGTCTCCTTGCGGAAGTAGCGGCTGATGTGCTCGACACCGTCAAAACCGGACTTGACGGCTATTTCGGTGATGCTCATGTCGGTCCCTACAAGCAGGCCAATGATGTAGTTGACGCGGACCCGCCGGATCTCCTGGTAGACGGAACGCCGCAGAATGGCCTTGAACCGCTTTTCGAGAACGCGCCGGGAGACGTTGGTAGCCTCGACAACATCATCGACCTGGATCATGCGGTTTGGGTTGCGCCGGATGAAGCGCACTGCGGCGGCCACCTCCGGATCGGTCACGGCCAGCATATCCGTCGACATCCGCGTCACGATGTGCGTCGGACGCACGGGAATCTGCTGGCCGGCCATCGGTTCCCCTTTCATGAGCCTGTCGAGCAGACGAGCCGCCTCGTGGCCCGCCGTCTCCGTATCCAGCGCGATGCTCGAAATCGGCGGGTCCGCCAGATCGCAAATCAGGATGTCGTTGTCGACCCCGAGCACGGCCACCTGATCGGGCACATAGAGATCCGCCAGCTTGCAGGCCTCTACCACTTGCAGAGCGCGATCGTCATTGCAGCACATCAGCGCCACCGGCTTGGGCAGCGACTCCAGCCACTCGGCGATCAAGTGCTGCTCGCTCTTCCAAAGGCGTTTGGCGCGGGCCCTGGGCTGGCGGTACACGTTCGTACGGAACCCCGCATGCTGGAGCCGCTCGCTGAAATAGCGGGCGCGCAAGCGGGACCAGGTGAACTCATCGAGCCCGCAATACGCGAAGTTCTGGAAGCCGCGATCGAGAAAATGCTCGGCCGCCATGAAACCGATAGCAGCGCTGTCGGTGATAATCGACGGGAACGGCGCGTAGCTTTCCTTGTCGTGCTGCGCAAAAACAACGGGAAATTCCCACGCGGAGAGGTTCTCCGCGATGCCCACGTCACGCATGATCGCGCCATCGATCTTCAGGTCTCGCCATTCGGGCAGTGAGGAGTCCAGCCCGGCGGACCGCCGATAGACGCGCCACGGCCCGTGCAGCCGCGAGTAACGCGCGATTCCGTAGAGCAGACCGCGTCCGAACTCGCGAGAGGTCTCGATAAACAGGAGAACCGAGGGGGCCCTATCGGTCCCCGGCTTGGCTGGTTTCTGTGCGCTGGTTCGTTTGGTCTTCATCAGATCCTGGACACCCCGCTTCGTTCACCCCGGCAAAGGCGTCATCCGGTACGAGGTCCCATCCTGGCGAGCGGCCGCTCCGGGCAGTTCAGACGTGTCGATAAACGTCCCAGCCCAGGTAGTTGCCCAGGGCCTCGGTGATGGCGCCGGCCCTCTCACAGAGGTTGACCGCCACGTGGTGCTCGAATCCCATCTGGCAGATATAGTTCAGCAACATTTGCAGATTGTCGATTCTCATGACACCGTAGCCGCCGAAGGTGTCGAGCTTGTCGTTCGTGAACGTGCCCTGACCGACATAGGCGCGAAGCAGGCCCTCCACGTCGTCGGTGGTGGTGCGGCAAAACGTCGCCGGCGAGGGTTTGATCCGTCCGACGATGGTCCCGTAGGTGTTGTCCCTGCCCACCGATCCGGCGATGATCTCCTGAAAATCCATCCGGTCGGTCTGGAAAAACGACTTGGGCAGATTGCTGCAATGGAAAAGCACACACTTGTTCGGATCGCCCTCGAAGTTGTTGTTCCAGTCCAGCAGCGCGCTGGGCGTCCCACCGGCCAGTTGCAGAATGTACATCGCCAGCAGTCCGGTGACATCCACTTCGCAGGCGCTGGGCAGAAGCGATTCGCTCATCATGCTCATCAGCGTGCAGGGCACGATCCCGAAGTACTCCTCCAGCGCCGTCCAGCACTGGATGGCGGTGCCGGCCAACTCCTTCTCCTTGACCCAGGCGTCGATGACGACGCCGAACTTGGCCATCTTCAGAAGGCTGTCGGGGGGAATGGTCTCCACGTTGGTGTACTTGCGGATCGCGTTGAGCTTGGCCCGGACGGCGGGAGCTTTGTCGGCCAGACGATCGACCTTGGCGAGAATCTCGTACAGATCGACCGGCTCGACGGCAATATCGGCGAATTCGAGAATCTTCTCGCTGTAGCGAACCGTGTTGAATGCCGCCGGCCGACTGCCGATGGCGCCGAAGCGAATATTCTTGAGACCCTTGACCACGCGACAGACCGCCGCAAACTCTTCCAGGTCGCGTTGGAACTGGTCCGACGTGACTTTCATCGTGTGCGAGGTCGTGAGCGTGAACGGGATCCCCGCCTGCCGGAGATTGTTGCACACGCTGATCTTGCCGCAGAAAGAATCCCGGCGTCGGCCCATTGCCATCTGCCCGGCGACCTCCTCTTCCGCCTGGATCAGGATGGGCACGTTCAGTCCGCTGCGTTTGATCGCTTCGGCGACCCCCCTCTCGTCTCCAAAGTTGGGCAGCGTCACGATGATCCCGTCGATCCGATCGGCCTTGGAGGCAAACAGGGCCGCACATTTCTTCGCATCGTCGAACGTCTCGACCGCGCCGAACTTCGTCTCGGTCATCGACAACGCGACGCTGTCATAGCCGTTCTCTTTGAGAACTCGCAGAATGTCCCGGCGCCCCTCTTTTGCCAATACGTCTGGGAAGAAACCTCGGTTGCCTACGATGACTCCGAACGTGACCCTGGCCATTGGGGCTCTCCTTTACGCTTGCCCGTAATAGGCGTTCTTGCCGTGCTTTCGCAGATAGTGCTTGTCGAGAAGGTCCTGAGAAATGGGCTGCTGTTTGGGATAGATCGCCAGCGTCCCTGAGGCCATCTTTGCGACCTCCTCCAGGACCACCGCATTCTTCACCGCCTCGGCGGCATCCTTGCCCCAGGTGAAGGGGCCATGATTGGCCACCAGGACGGCGGGCATCTGCATGGGGTCGATGTCCCGGAAACGCCGGACAATCACCAGGCCCGTGTTGGCCTCGTAGTTGTCCCGAATCTCAGCAGCGCTCATCGTGTCCGTTACTGGAACGGCGCCATAGAAATGGTCGGCGTGCGTCGTCCCGAAACACGGGATGTCCCGCCGGGCCTGAGCCCACATGGTTGCATGGGGCGAGTGCGTGTGACAGATCCCTCCGACGCCCCGGAAACTGCGATACAACTCCAGGTGCGTCGGCGTATCGGACGAGGGACGCAGGTCTCCTTCGACAACGTTGCCCCGCAGGTCGAGCAGGACGATCTGCTCGGGCACCAGCTCGTCGTAGCTGACCCCGCTGGGCTTGATCGCGACGATGCCGGCGTCGCGGTCGATCCCGCTGACGTTGCCCCAGGTGAACACGACCAAGCCGTATCGCTGAAGATCGAGGTTGGCTTGCCAGACCTGCTGTTTGAGCTTCTCGTGCATCGCTACGTGTTGGCCTTCTCTTTGATTTCCAGCAGTTCCTTCATCACGTTGCCCATCGCCAGGGGCTGGCCCTGCAGGCCGAAGCCGTCGTGGAGCTGCCGGTAAAGCCCATAGAGCCGGCGATAAACCGCGTGGTTCTCCGGGATCGGTTTGAACGTCGTGCTCTTGATGCCGCACATGGCCGCCTGGGCCTCGGCAAAACCGCCGAATGCCCCGCCCACAACCGCTGCCGCAATGGCCGAGCCCAGCGCACAGGTCTGGGCCGAGCGCGAAATCTTCATCTCGCGGCCGGTCACGTCCGCGTAGATCTGCATGAGCATGGCGTTCTTCTCGGAGATCCCACCGCAGTTGACCACTTCCGAGATCTCGACGCCGTACTCCTCGAATCGGTTGATAATGGTCAGCGCGCCGAACGCGGTCGCCTCCACCAGAGCGCGGTAAATCTCCTCGGGCCGGGTGTGAAGGGTCTGACCCACGAGCAGCCCGGTCAGCCGCTGGTCGACAAGGATCGTCCGGTTGCCGTTGTTCCAATCGAGAGCCAGCAGTCCGGACTGGCCCGGTTTGAGCCGGGTCGCCTTTTCGGTCAGCGCCTGATGCGAACCGGCCTGTTTGCCGCCGGGCTGGATGTAGTTGACGAACCAGTTGAAGATGTCCCCGACGGCGGACTGGCCTGCTTCGAGGCCGTAGAAACCCGGCAGGATGGAACCATCCACGATGCCGCAGATACCCGGGATGTCGGGCAGCTTGGCGCCCGAAGGAGCCACCACCATGTCGCATGTGCTGGTGCCGATGATCTTGACGAGCACCCCGGCCTTGATGCCGGAGCCCACGGCCCCCAGATGGGCGTCGAAAGCACCCATTGCTACTGGGATGCCGGCCTTCAACCCCAGCTTGCTGGCCCACGCGTCGGTGAGCTTGCCGGCAATCCGATCAACGGCATACGTCTTATCGCCCAGAGTCCGGCGGAGCTTGCCCAATTTCGGGTCAAGTTTGGCGAGGAACGCTTCGTCGGGATAGCCGCCCCACTCGTCGCTGAACATGGCCTTGTGCCCGGCGGCACAGCGGCATCGCCTGATCTTCCCCGGAGCATCCGTCCCCGTCAGCACGGCCGGCAGCCAGTCGGCGTGTTCGACCCAGGTATACGCCGCATCGAAGACCTTGGGTGCAACGCGCAGGCAGTGAAGAATCTTGCTGAAGAACCACTCCGAGGAATACGTCCCGCCACACTTGGCCAGGTACTCCGGGTGCTCCTTCCGGGCCAGTTCGGTGATCTCAGCGGCCTCGGCGTATCCGGTGTGGTCCTTCCACAACCACGCGTGAGCATTCGGGTTATCCTTGAACGCATCGAGCATTGCCAGCGGCGTCCCGTTCTTGTCGACGGGCAGCGGCGTCGAGCCGGTCGTGTCCACGCCGATGGCGATGATGCTCTTCGGGTCGAACTTCGAATCCGCCTTACGGGCTTCGGCAATCGCTCCAGCGACGGCGACTTCCGCCCCCTTGAGGTAGTCAGCAGGATTCTGTCGGGCGAGATTGTGATCGGCCGCATCCAGCAGAATGCCCGCCTCGCCCGTCTCGTACTCATACACGCACGTCCCCAGTTCCCGACCGTCCGATGTATCGACGATCAGACATCGCACGGAATTGGTGCCGTAGTCCAAGCCTATCGCATACGCCATCGTTCACCCCTCGAATGCAGAGCGTCTCAACCTCGGAAGTACAGATACGCCGCCAGAATCGCCGCCAGAACGGCCGCAGAAGCAAGTACATCTCCGTAATTCCACGATGCCCGCGAGGCCTTGCGGTCCTCGTCGGTGAGAGTCCCATAGGTCAGGCCGCTGATCTTGCTGTACGCCGGCTCCTCCGTCAGATGGCTGACCACGACCATGACCGCGATGCACACCAGGAAGATCAGCAGGCTGTAGTACTGGAAGTACGTGTTGTTGACGATCCAGAAGAACGAGCCTTGCGCATATTGAAACGCCTCGTTGACGTCGGGCGTCGCCGGATTATCCTTGAACAGCTTTACCGGCGTATCGACGGCCAGCCGGAACAGGCCGAGCACAAACCCAACAATCAGTGCCCACAGGCAACCTTTGGCGTTCAACCGCTTGCTGAAGACCCCCAGGAAGAAGACGACAAAGATCGGCGGGGCTAGGTAGGCCTGAATCCCCTGAAGGTAGTCATACAGGCCCTTGCCACCCCGGATCACGGGGATCCAGGCCAACCCGATGAGCACCATGACGGCGGTCGCAACACGACCGACCCAGACGACTCTTTCCTGGGACGCCTGCGGGCGCAACTTCGAATAGAAGTCGATGGTGAATAGCGCCGCCGAGGCGTTGAACGCACCGGCCAGCGAGCTCATCAGCGCGGCAAGCAGACCGGCCACGACGATCCCGCGAATCCCGATCGGCAAGACCTGGGCAACAAGCAGAGGGAACGCCTGCTGGGCGTTGTCGCGAATGACGTGGCCGTTGGCGTCGAGCATCGTCTGCCGCAAGACGGCGTTCTGTCCGCTCTTGGCCAAGGCAAAAGCGATCATGCCCGGGATGATGAAGATGAAGACCGGCAGAAGCTTCAATGCAGCCGAGCAGATGGAGCCCCGGCGGGCGTCCGTCTCATTCTGGGCGCCAAGCACACGCTGGACGATATACTGATCGGTGCACCAGTACCACAATCCGACGATCGGCGCGCAGAAGAGCATGCCGATCCAGGGATAGTTGTCGTTGAAGTACCAGGCCATGCGGCCCGCTTCCTTGACGGGCGCCCAGGTGCCCGTCACCCCATCCGGCACGAGCGGCTTCCACAGGTTGAACATCTCCGAGCCGGCCCACTGGCGCAGCGCGCCCCAGCCCCCCAGCGCTTTGAGGCCGAAGACCGTCACGCAGGCGGAACCGATGACCAGAATCACCGTCTGGATGGCCGAGGTGTAGGCGACGGCACGCATGCCGCCCAGAATTGTGTAGAGACCGGTCAGCACAATCACCAGAATCGAGCCGATCCAGAAGCTGTCGAGCCCCATGAACGTGATGTCGGGAATCAGCACGGCAAACACCACGCCGCCGGCGAAAATGCCGACCGCCAGCTTTGTCAGCACGTAGGCAACCAGCGAGATGATCGAGAGCACTGTCCGGTTGACCGGCGAGAACCGTCGTTCCAGGAACTCCGGCATGGTAAAGACCTTCGACCGCATATAGAACGGCACCATGATCCACGCCAGGACCAGCAGGCACCAGGCATGGAGTTCGTAATGCGCCATGGCCACGCCATCCGTGGCGCCGGAGCCGGCCAGGCCGACGAGATGCTCGGACCCGATGTTCGACGAGAAGACCGCCGCACCGATGATCCACCAGCCCAGATTACGCCCCGCCAGGAAGTACTCTGTCGTTGTCTGCGACTGCCTTTCTTTGAGGTAGGCCCACCACGCGATGCCGAACACAACAGCAAAGTACGCCGCGATCACAAGCCAGTCCACCGTATGTAACGCCGTCATGCTCTCTCCTTTGTCTTGAGTTCGGGGATTCTCTCACGCCACCCTGCATCACTGTCCCGCGGCTACCGCGTGGAGAACGCGTACACCGTCGCGGTCTTATAGACACGACCCGGACGGAGAATGGTCGACGGGAAGTCCGGCTTGTTCGGAGAATCCGGATAGTGCTGGGTCTCCAGGCAGAAACCAAACCGATGCTTATAGACCACTCCGTTCTTCCCCGTGATGGTCCCGTCCAGGAAATTGCCCGCGTAGAACTGGATGCCCGGTTCGGTCGTCCGGACCGTCATCAGGCGTCCGCTCGTCGGTTCATAGACCTCGGCCGCGAGCGTCATCCCATCGCCCTTCTTGTTCAGAACCCAGTTGTGGTCGTAACCGCCGCCGAACTTGAGTTGCTCGTAGTCGTTGTCGATCCGCGCCCCGATGGCGGTACGCTTGCGGAAGTCCATCGGTGTCCCCTCGACCGGCCGCAGTTCCCCCGTCGGGATCAGTCCCGCATCAACGGGCGTAAACCGGTCCGCGTTGAGCATCAGCTCGTGATCCAGGATGTTACGCCGCCCGCCGGTCAGGTTGAAATAGCCATGGTGCGTGACATTGACCGGCGTCGCCTTGTCGGTCGTGGCCTCGTACTCGATCCTCAGCTCGTTCCGGTTGGTCAGCAGGTAGGTCACGCTGACCTTCAGATTGCCGGGATAGCCCTCTTCGCCGTCCTTGCTCCAGTAGCTGAGCTTGACACCGACGGCATCGGAGCGATCGACCGGCTCATCATCCCAGACGACCTTGTCGAAGCCTTTGAGCCCGCCGTGGAGATGGTTCTCGCCGTCATTCGTCGCCAGCGTGTAGGTTGTGCCGTCGAGCGTGAACTTGCCCTTGCCGATCCGGTTGCCGTACCGCCCCACGATGGCGCCGAAGTACGGGCTGACCTTGATGTAGTCGGCCAGATTGTCATAGCCCAGGACGACGTCGTCGAAGTTCCCGTCTTTGTCGGGAGCCGTCAGAGAGACCACGATGGCGCCGTAGGTCATGATCTCGGCCGTCATGCCCTGCGTGTTGCGAAGCGTGTAGAGGCGAACCGCCTGACCGTCGGGCGTCGTGCCGAACGGCCTGGTGCTGCGGCTCATCTCCGTCTTCGCCGGCCCCGACCTGATCCATTGTTTCGTCGTGTCGCACGAACACAGCGTTACGCCTACCGTCGCCAAGAGTACCGTCAACCCGATCCGTCGCGTCTTGTCCCTAAGCATCTCTTGTCCGCCTTTCCAATACGTGTAGAGCTGATGAATTCGACACCCCGGCCGTAGTGGACCCGGCCGTGGTCCAATTATCCCTTTCCCTGTCCGAAAGCAAAGGTTATTTTGCGTTTTCTTTTCATCAAAATGCGAACGCGACCCCGCGCCGTTCCGCGCAGAAGCCGAAAAGCACAACTCCCGTCGGGCGGATCGGAGCCTACTTCGCCGGCGACAAGACCGCCGCGAAACCGCCATACGGCAGGAAATCGATCTCCATGAAGTCCTGCGAAGTCAGGCCCCGGAAGCTGCTCAGGGGGCCGAGTTGATCCTTGGAGACCTTGGGAGGCGCCGTGATGTTGAAGCTGCGCGGGGTCTTGCCATCGCTGATCAGCAGGATCGTGTACTGCTCGTCAGCGTCAAGAAAGGACAAGGCCACTTTCTCCGTTCGCCCGGTGTTACGGCCGTTGATGCCGCCGATGTACCAGCTATCCCCATGTCGCCGCGCCAGCACCACGAATTGACCGGGCCGGCCGGCCAGAAACTTGGTCTCGTCCCACGTGACAGGAACCAGGCGGAGGAATTCTTTGGGGAGCGGTTCCAGTTCAAGGTACGCGCTGACCCGGTCGGCAAAATGCAGCCAGCCGCTCTCGAAAACGATCGACAGAGCCAGTTCGTGGGTATTGGTCGTGATGTGTTTGTACACGTTGTCTTCGAACATCACGGGGGTGTAGTCCATCGGCCCGACGGCGTTACGCGTGAACGGCATCACCGTGTTGTGCATGGGCGCGTAGTTTGTGAAGGACCGGTCGAAGCTGTAACACTCGGCGCCACGGACCGCTTCCATGCTCATCAAATGTGGATACGTCCGGCTCCATCCGCGGGGCAGCGTGCAGCCGTGGAAGTTGACCATGATCTGGAAATCGGCCGCATCCTTCAGGATGTCGTGGTACAACTGGATGATGTTCTGCTTGTCGCTCTGGAAGAAATCGACCTTGACGCCCTTGATCCCCCAGTTTCTCAGCCGCTGAAACTCATATCGGCGGACCTGGCGAAGGTCCATCGTGCCGCGCGGCTGCTCCGTGACGTAGTTGTGCGGCCCGCCCGAATTATACCAGAGCAGCAATCCGACGCCTTTGCCCTTGGCGTGGGCAATGAGGTCATGAATCGTCCCGTTCTTCATGATGTTCCAGTTCGCGTCGATCAGAGAGAACTCCCATCCCAGCTCCGCCGCCAGGTCGATGAACGGCCGGAGTCGGTCGTGATCCTGGGGACTGTCATGATCGCTCAGCCAGCTCCACGAGGCCCGCCCCGGCTTGATCCAAGCGGTGTCCTTGACGATCGACGGTGGATTCAGGTTGTTTACCAGAGTGGATTCCACAATAGGAGCCGGCGTCTCGCCCACGATGACCACGCGCCACGGAGTCGCCCAGGGCAGCGTCCACGACGGTTCGCTCGCTCCGGTGCCGTTGCCTTCGCCCTCGGCCGGAAACTGCAATCGATACACACCATCGGCCGTCGGCTGCCCCAGGTGCGAACCGCAGTAGGAACCGTCCACCGCCGCCTCCGTGAGCAATGCCCAGCCGTCTTCTTCCGGGGTGCAGAACAGCAGCGGAAACGCCCAGCCTTCCTCGTTCGACGAAGCTGTGCCTGCTTTGACACCATCGACCCAGTATGTCTCATAGGCCGGCGTGTACTGACCGGCCTTGTCGTACGGATGGGCCCAGACCTTGCCACCTTCAGGCAGTCGGAAGCCGGTCGCCTCGCTCATCACGACGTGCTTTTCGTCGCTGCTCTCGGGAAACCGGTATCGAAAGGCGACGCCGTCGTCATAGGCCCGGACGACCAGCTCCAGTTTCGCGTTGTCGGGACCGAAAAAGACAAGCGTCTGCTCCTTGGCATGATCGCGGCACACCTTGCGCTTGCCGGTCAGCATCGTGTACGTCTCATCGATGAAGATGACAGGCTTGGCCTCAACAAACCCCAGACCATCTACGAAGGCCCGGTCCGCTCGCGTGATTCCGAGAGGTGACAGCGGCAGCATGGTCCGGCCTTTGCACTGGACCTCATAGTACAGCCGCACCTTGCCCGCGGGATAATCCGCCACGCGTCCAGGATCGGCCAGCCGGACTTCCATCGCCACGTTCCCATCGGGCGAAGTCACCTTCCATGCGTCTTGTCCGTACGCAGCCTGCGCCGCCAAACACAAGATACTGCCAACAACCGGAATTGTCGTCGCGCGCGCCATAGCACGGCCTCCTTCAGTCAGTCTCTGCGAAGATTCATGATGTACCGGCACGAAATCACGGATGACTCGCACCGCGGGGTAGGATATGCGATGGGGCCGCGATTGGCAAGCCACCAGACGCGGACATCGCTTGACCCGGCACGCAGATTTCTCACCGATGGACCGTTGACAGGCTTTGGCCCGGTACCATATGCTGACGGCCATGGGTACGAGCGCTGACAACAAGTTCGGTGACGGATCGAACGCTGCCGGGCGGGAGACGATCGGTGGCATGTTGGCGTCCGCGTTGAATATGGAAGACGAGATCAGTTCGGGCGTCTACGAGGACTACTTGAACCGGCGCCACTGGCCCGAAGAACTGGAAGAGGACGTCTTTGCCAATATCCAGCGGCGTTTGACCGTGCTGATTGACGATACGAAGAAGCACAAGAAGATCCTCCAGGCCCTGGTCAGGGAATATGGCAAAGACAAGTAGGCGAGCCAAGGACGACATCCTCCGTGAGTTCGAGACGATGAAGTCGTTCGAGCTGTCGGCCCACGATCTGTACACAAAGATCGCCACGGACCCCCACGTGGGCTCGCAGAAGATCAAGACCGCCTTCGCATCTCTGGCGGCCGACGAGCAACGCCACGCCGACCTGGTCCAGGAAATCATCAACATCGTCACCAATGCTCTGTGAGCGCAGACACCCGCCGGGTCTGGTCCTGGGCTTGGCCCTCACCGTCGTCCTGCTGTCAGGCCGTTCACACGCGCAGATGCACGACCCAAGCACCATCTCCGGTGCCATACTCTACCTTGTCACGTCCGACGCCAATACACCGGGATTCATCGTTGCTTCAGAGAGCACGACCTGCGGCGAGCCCAATCTCATGGTGGTCACGCATGGGTGGTATGAACGGCAGGTCTGGCCGAGCTGGATGGCAACGGCTATCGCCAAACGCGTGGATCGGCGGCAGTGGCAGTGCGGCTGGTATGACTGGCGGGTTCAGGCCAGGACGCTACGGCCGTCGCACGCTGCGAAGGTAGGCCGCAACGTGGCCGGACCATGTCTCGGGAATAAGATCGTGACTCTCTCGAAGAACTGGCGACACGTGCATTTGATCGGTCACTCGGCCGGCGCGTGGGTCGTCAACGCCGCCGCCGAGACCCTCGCACGCCAGACCGCCGCCGAGATTCACATCACCTTCCTCGACGCCTACGTCCCCAGCGGCTGGGATGAGAAGGCTCTGGGCCGGCTGGTGCAAGCCGATCCAAGCCGCTGCTGGGCCGACCATTACTTCACGCGGGACCCGCTCCACCTCACCGAGAACGTGCTGAGCGGCGCGCACAACGTGGACATCACGGCGATCAACCCGGGCATCCGAGGCCATCTGTTCCCCTGGCACTGGTACCTCGCCACCGTCACCGGACGCTACACTACGGACGAGCGATTCCTCGACACGCCGGTCCTGTGCCGGGCCGACGGCATCCCCTACGGGTTTCCCCGCTCCCTCGAAGCCGCCCCGTCCCAATGGCAGGTCAGCGTCGCCCTCCGGCCCATCAGCGGCCCTATCCGACTGCGACGCCTGGAAGGAGATCCGTAGATCGCAACGGGTCGTTGGAGACATCTGCGAAGGGTGTCCGCATGAGTTGTGCTACTTCAGCAGAGCCGCGACACGTTCCGGGTCCACTCGGGCCACCAGTCTCAGGATGGCATTGACCTGGCCGAGGCCGGTCTCACCAAAGTGGCCTGCGATCTCGGCGGCCAAGCGCGGATCAAGATTGGACGCGGCCTCATCCTGCGGGGCCGAACCGTGCTCCACGAAAGACTTCAACTGATCGATCGTGCTGCTGTGAATGTCCACAAAGCCCGTCTCGGCGAGAGCCTCGCCCAGGAATTCCCTGCACAGTGTCATGGCCCCTCGCATGCCCGGCTTGGTTTCTTTCTCCGCAGCCAGATTGATTTCCCAGGTCCGGCCGGTCGTTCGGTTCAACAACGGGCACGAAAGACCTGCACTCCCAGCACCTTCAATCCCGTTCATTTCACTTTCTCCGCGAATTCGTGTGATTGGTGGTGTTTCACAGAGGAAATGATCAGGGCGCCCTTCGATATCAAAAGTATAGAAATGCCAAACAGGAATCCAAACCGATTTCCAAGCTTTTTCCCAGGCTGCCTCCGCCAACCGCTCGCACCGCCGAGCCATCGGCCAGGGCATCCTGGCCTCTGTCTCGGCGCCGCAGGCGGACAGGGCAAACGCAAAGTCGATAGGGGTTAATCGTAAAGGATTGAATTGGCCGATGGTTATGGAGTGTGATCGTCGC
>DAOTJE010000061.1:0-14341 GCA_035448545.1 Sedimentisphaerales bacterium
CCGGCTGCGGCTCGCGGGCCTGGACCGGGATGTACAGGAACCGCACCTCGCTGAGACCGAACTGGCCCATCAGCCCCCAGCCCGTCTGAGCGGTCAGCCGGACGAACTTGGCGGCCACGCCGCTCAGGTCAACCGTCGTGTTGGCCGTATACGTGCCCTTGGCCGTGGCCTGGGCGAATCGCACGTCTGCGAACGTCGTCCAGTCGACGCCGTTCTCGCTGTACTCAATCGTGGTGTCCTTGAACCCGAAGCCCAGCATCAGTTCGAACTGCACGTTGTAGTTCCACACCCGCAGCTCATGCAGCAGATAGACCTTGTCAAACTCGTACTGAATCCAGACCGGCTCGCCAGCCGCCGCGCCTACCCACATGTCCGTCGACAGCGTCGAATGCTGATCGTTGGCGTTGAGGCCCGAGCCGTTGATCGTGTTCTCCGGCCCGGCCCCTTCTTCGCTGCTCGCGTTGCTCGTGGCCACGATGTTCGTGATCGGGTACGCCAGCGGTTCGACCGTAAAGCTCCAGACGTCGCCCTTGAAGATCGTGTGGTCCGGCGCCGCATTGACCTCGTCCACACGCCAGTAATAGGTCTGCCCGAAGGCCAGCACCCCGGCGGGATCATACGTCGTACCGCTCTGGTCCTGGCTGGCCAGCACGCCCAGCGGATTGCCCCGCCCGGCGGTATTGACGTCGGCGAACGACGTCCCGAAGTACACATCGTGCGAGGCCGCAAACTCCCCCGCCGTCCAGCTCAGCACCACATCCCGCGGCACGTCCACCTGCCCATCGGCCGGACTGGGATCGGCCGCCATCTCGAAGCCGGCCTTCATGGCGACTCGAACCTCGCTTTCCGTCAGTGGCACATCGTAGATCTTCACCTCATCCATCAGTCCGTTGTAGTAGCGTGAATCAAGCGTGTTGGCGCCGATCGCCAGGTTCGGCTGGGCGTCCAACGGCCCCGTGTTCGAGTGACTGACCCGGTTGTCGAGTGCACCGTCGATGTACACGCTGATCGTCCGGGCCGTCGTGTCACGAACCGCCGCGATGTGCACCCATTCGCCTGTGACGATGTCACCGTTTGAGTTGACGGAGGTGTCCGGATTCCCGTTGAAGAACGACAGCTTCGTGCCCAGGACTGCAACGACAAAGTCGTTGGCCACGCCGGCGACGTCGGACCAGAACAGACCGTTGCCCTGATAGGCCTGCGTCCCAGCCAGGCCCGTGACATCGGTCTTAATCCAGGCCGCCAGCGTGAAACTGTCCTGAACCGGCCGCGTCAACTGGACGTAGCTGTCGCTGCCGTTGAAGGAGTAGCACCCTTTGGCATAGCCTGCCGGCTCAAACTGCACACCCCCGTTGGGGGTACCGTCGTTACCGTTGCCGGACGCATCGAGGACGACGCCGTCCAACTGGTCGAACGGATAATAGACCAACGGCTCCGGACCAGCGGCTACGGCCCGACCGATACAGGCAGCCAGCGCAGCCGCCAAACAGACCCACTCTACATGTTTGCGCCACATACATACCTCCTTTACCCAAGATCGATACAATCCCCCGTTACGATGGACTCCTCCGGCTCACCTCTTCCCGTAGAGAGGTGAACACAACCGACCACATCCAGCCCATGATCGTCTTGCATACACCTCCTCCGTCCTGTCGCACATCGAGCGAACCGTCACAAGTCGGATACCGCCGGCGGGGCCAGTTCGAGATTCGGTTCCACGAAAACGCACCAATCGCTGTCGGTGGCCCGCAGGCCAGCAGGGAAATCGGCATCGCCGCCATCGGTCGTAATCAACGTGAGGAACCGGTCTGTGTCGGCCAATTCCACATCGATCTGGCCGGCAATTCCTTTGACCTTCACGCCCGTTCGGCTGAAGCGCACCCGGCCGTCAACCAGAACCCAGAAATCAGCGTTGCAGGGCCGATTCGTGGCCGACTCGGAGACCCCGTAGGCCGAACAAAACCGCTCGATTCGCAGTCCCGGGTTCAACGAGGCGATCTCGGCCAGATCGAACGTGATGCCGAGATTGGCGTGCATGAGAATGCAGGGTCGATCGGGCGATCCATAGGCCTGCCCGCTCAACATCTGCCTGCCGACCCCTGCATCGCCCACGTTGGTGATATCAAGGTAGTAGATGTTGTTGGTAATCGGACAGTCAGCAAATGTGTGTCCGACGGAACTGACGATCTGCGATCTGGTCCCGTCCGGCACGAAAACACCGTCCACATAGCGGTTCCAGGGCACCACCACGTACTGGTGCGTCCCGTGCCGGTCGCTTTCGACAGGCATCACATATCGCCCCGTCACCGGGCTGATGGCCGAGGTGGCGGCTCCGGTACCGAAGCCGTTGCCTGCCCCGATGACATCGGCCAGATCGAGACGTCTGCCAGGGACGCCGAATGCAGGCTCCTGCGGCATCTCTCGAACGATCTGTCCGGGAAGATACCTCCTGGACACCACATTTCCGGCGGCGTCCACCGCGCCGGCCTGGCCCTCCACCAGGATTGTCGAAGCCACCGAACGGACCGGGTCCGAACCACTTCGGATGCCGACTTTCCCCTGATACACCAGCGCCTCGGTTTCGCCCGTCTGACGAACGATGACGCCGAACTCCGTACCGTAGTCGACCACGGTCCCGGTGGGAGTGCGCACAATAAAGCCGGTCGAGTCCTCGCCGATCGACACGGAAACCGCTCCCGAATGGAGAAAGACCTGATCGGCACTCTCCAGACGCAGGACGGCCGGCGCCTGGACAAGCACTTCGGAGCCTCCTTCAAAGACCATTTGGATCAGCCCTTGCATCAGGAACAGCGAAGACGCCCTCAGAGCCGTCCCCTGGGCGGTCGAAACGTCCGTCCGATCCCACACCGCATTGCTGGACCGCGTGATCGTCGCCACCACGGGAGGAACCGCCGGAGTCGCCGGCACAGGCGAGAACGTTGTGCGAACGGGTAGTCTGGAAACCCACACGAGCACCCCGGAAACCAGGAGCACCCCGACGGCAAACACACTGACCGCCAACTGCCGTCTCCTGGCCAGGTATTCGCGATAGGCCAACTCTTCGCGCCGGTGGCGTTCCTGCTCCTTGAACCGTTCCAGCGCATCGTCGGCGGCCCTTCGTATCGCCTCCCTGTGCGCGTCGGCCCGCTGCCGGGCTTCCTCGGCCGCCCGTCTGGCGGCAACAGCCCGATCTCGTTCGAGCAGTTCATCGAGAATCGTCGGAATCCCCTGCGTCTCAGTCGCTGCGGCCACCTGCAACGAGGACGGCGGCACGTCAGCAGGCCCCCCTGGCAGGATGGCGAGGTCGGCAGTCTCGCTCATTCCATGATAGTGACGAAGCTCGGCGCAGAGTAGCATGTATTCGACGTACAACTGCCGGACGGCCGGATCGTCCGCAAGGAAACGATCCAACTGCGCAAACTGCTCGTTCGTCAAGGCGCCCTCGCGCAGCGCGCCAAGCAGCTCGAAGAATTGGGAATGTTCTGTCGGCCGATCAATCATGCCGATCTCTCCGCAGCCAGCGTGCGACGGATACAATAGAGCAACTGGACATGAATGCGGTTCAGGGCCTTGTACACGGCGTCGACGCTTCGGCCGACACGCTGGGCCACCGACCTGGTTGTTGCATCGTATTCGTAGCGCAGGTGGATCAGCTCGCGGTCGCGTTCCGGCAGCTTCCGCAGGCAGTTGCCCAGCGCATCGCGAAGCGTATCCAGCCCCGACGCGGCACTTCGGACCCGCTCGTCGAGAGCCTCCAGGACTTCATCGCTGAACTGAACATGCTGGTGGCGTTTCTTCCTGCGATGGTTCATAACCCGGTATCGTGCCACGCACAGCGCCCAGGCGGCGAAGTCCGTCCCGGGCTCAAACGTGTCGAACTTGGACCAGAGGGTCATCGTGGTCTCCTGAAGCAGGTCTTCGGCCTCGGACCACTGCGGGACCAGCGCCAGGATGAACCCGAAGATCCTCCGCTCATTGGCCTGATAGAGCCTCAGGAACTCGCGTCCTCGCGACATGTCGCCCAGACGGTTGGTCGGAAGGCCTTCGCTCATGTCGATTCCACAGCACCATCATCGGCATTTGCCGGTCCCGTTTGCATTCCGTCCCGGATGCACTCCGAACTCCTGCCACAAGAGCTTACCTTTGTGGAGATAGCATGGACGGCTGCATTTTGGAAGGGAAGGCCGGACAAACCATGACAAAACGTGGAAAAAAACGCCGCCACACACCTCAGAAGGGGTTCCGCAGCCCCCAGAAAGCCGTGGCTCCGGAGGAGGTCTCCTCCGGAGCCACGTACACTGCACTGCTGCAAAGGCCGCGCCCAGCCGGGCGCTGCCCACAATCGACCGACCCGCATCAGAAGGGCTTGGCCACAGGCGTCGTCTGCCCCATAACCCACAGGATCTCCTCCTGCGACAACACCCGGTTATAGACCGCTACCTGATCGATCGCTCCCAGCCAGAAGTAGGTGGTAGCGGATTCGCCGCGGCCCAAGTTGAACGAGCCGGTCGACGTACCGAGGACAGCCGTCGTAGGCAGTTCCCGGTCCAGGTTCCCATAGACATAGGTCCGAATGAACTGCCCCTTGGAGTAAACCCCGGCCACATAGTACCAAGTGCCCATCTCCAGGGCCGTACCACCCGTCACATTGCGGTTCAAGGTACCTGCATTGGCGGACGTACGGATTTCGAACTCAAGCAGGTTGTTGGTATAGACGCCGAGCTTGTAACCACCCGTGATGCCGTCCTGGTTGCTCGCGATCTTGCGATCCGCGCCGGTGAAATCCATTTTGATCCATGCGGTGACGGTGACGGCATCGGTGAGGTTCAGGCTCGCGCCCTTTCCGCAATCAACATACGTGGACGTGCCGTTGAATTGCAGGGCCTGGCCGATCATGCCCGGGACCCATGTCCCGTTTCCAATGACGGTTCCGTTGTTGCCCCGACCGGATCCGTCTGTGGCGTCGCCGTCCAGAGCATACGATGCCACCAGATTCGCTGCGCCCGGATCGACCGGTGTAATGTATTCAGGGGCCTTGGGGTAAAGCCGGATGTCGTCGAAGTACACAACGCCCGACGCCCCCGCCCCCTCAACGCCGAGCGTCAGCTTGGTGACTCTGCTGAGCCCGCTGAGGGTCGACAGATCGATATTCCACGCCTGCCATGCCGGTTTCTTGATATCTGCGGCATCGCCGTTGTAGGGGACCTTGGTGTTGTTGATCTTGGCATACAACTGGCCGGTGTTGTCGGCATCGCCGTAGAAACGGATAGACAGACTCCTGATGCCATGGATCGTCCAGTCCTGCGATAGAGCATACTCCGCTTCCGCGACGGACACACCGGTATTGTTGTAGAACAGCGGCATGGACTGCTTGCCGCTCTTGACGATCGCCTGCTCGGCAAACGGAGCATTCAGATGGCCCACCGTCGAACCGGTGTTATTCACCCAGCCGTCGAGCCAGGTGTCGAAGATGGCCTCGCCGGCGTCGATGTCGTCGGTATAGCTCTCAAAATCATCAACAACGATGTACTCCTCGGTCGTAAAACTCCAGACGTCGCCCTCCCATACGGTAACCGCATCGGCTTCGTTGACCTCGTTGATCCGCCAGTAGTAGGCAGTTGCCAGATTCAGCGGTGCCGGGGTGTAGGTGGCGGCACCTGTCGTCGTCGCCAAGGCCAGCGCGTCGGGATCCGTGCCGAAATACACCTCGTGCGAAACCGCCTCGCGACCAGCTCGCCAGCTCAACGACGAATCCACGGCCACATCGGTCGCGCCGTCCTCCGGCTGCGGCTGGCGGGCTTGGGCGGGCACATACGTGAAACGAACCTCGCTCAGACCATACTGGCCCATGGGGCCCCAGCCGCTGTTGACAGTGAACCGAACGAATCTGGCGGGCACGCCGTCGAAGTCAACGGTCGTATTCGCCGTGTACGTGCTCTTGGCCGCCGCCTTGGCGAACTCGACATCGCCCAGGACCGTCCACTCGACGCCGTCAGTCGAATACTCCACCGTCACGTCTTTGAGCCCGAAGCCGAGAATGATCTCGAACTCCACGTTGTAGTTCCAGACCAGCATCTGATGGAGCTTGTAGACGCGGTCGAACTCATACTGGATCCAGATCGGGCCGTCGGAAGGCAATCCGAGCCACATATCGCCGCTTTCCGTCGAATGCTCGTCCGCCGCGTTCAGTCCGGAGCCGTTGACCGTGTTCTCAATGCCGGCGCCTTCGTCGGAGATCGCATTGGTGGTCGCGATGATGTTCGTAATGGGGTAGGCGAACGGCTCAACGGTAAAGCTCCAGACGTCGCCCTTGAAAATCGTGAAATCGGGCGCTGAATTGACTTCATCCACGCGCCAGTAATAGGTCTGGCCGAATTCGAGCAGACCGGCGGGATCGTATGTCGCCTCGGTCTGGTCGCGACTGACCAGGACACCCATCGGGTTGCTCCGGCTGGCATCATTCACATCCGCGAAGACCGTGCCGAAGTACACGTCGTGCGTCGCGGCCATCTCCCCGGCCGTCCAGGCAAGAACCACGTCGCGAGGGATATCAATCGCGCCATCCGCAGGAATCGGCCCACCGGCGGCGCCGGGCAGGCTGCCGTCGGACAGCAGTTCCACTTCACCGATCTGCATGCTGTTGGCCGCCGCCCGGTTGCGGACCTCCGTGAAGAAGACTTCGTAGTGCTTGTACGCCCTGTTGTTCTTGATCATGATGGGCGCCGAGATCCACGTGTTTCGCGGATAGGCAGTAGCCTGGTTGAACTCGTCGATCGTCCCCTCGGCAATCAGGGTGTAAGGGCCGTCGATGCTTTCGTTGGAGCCGGAGAACCGGAAGGCAATCGGATCTCGCTCGACCGCATCGTTGGCACTGGCAAAATTCAGGGCCTTGACCACCACACGGGGACCCGACGGCGTCACACGGAAACCGGCACCGCCGGTGGCCGGATCCACGTTGCCGTTAAGATCGACAAAGGAGGTCTTGAAGCACAGGTACTTGGCACCAGAAATGACATTGTCGATCGCGCGGGGAGGAGTCTCCGCGGCCGGCCAGTTGTTGTCGTTGGGAACACCGACGAGTGGGTCTCCCGGATTGGTGATGTCGAACAGTTGCTGGGCCTGTGCCGCCCCGCCGGCGAGCAGGGCTCCAGCCAGAATCCACAATGACAGTCTTTTCATGGTGACAATCTCCTCACAATCAACCTGCTGTTTCGGTAGCGCCTGGAGGCATGCACCGGTCCCAGGCAGAACAAGATGCAACCCGTCCGCCCCCTTCCGGGGGCTACAACACCTCCTTCCCGGTCCGCTTCACAGAATCCCACGGTCAAGAGGCTGCACGGCACAGACTACCGGCCCGGCAACCCATTGTCCTTTATACCAGATCACCCCCCGGCGCACAAGGAGATTCTGCAACATTCGCATGCGGCGGGTGCACTGCGTGTTTGTAGGTGGGCTCCTGCGGAGGCCAGGAAGGGGGACTGTTATCGCGGAGAGCGTGGCGAATGTCATTTCGACGAAGGGCTTGCCCCTTCAACTGCGTTCAGGGCAGGCTCCGAGCGAAGTCGAATGGGGCGAAGCCCGCACGGAGAAATCCGGCCGAGGACAAGGCGATGGCCTCCTCGCAGGCAGATTCCTCCGCTGCGCTGCGCTCCGGTCGGAATGACAAAGTCGATTGCAACCCCCGTGAAGGTGTACCTACAAACATCAAGTGCACCCGCACGCGGCCGGCCCGCCCTGCAGAGGCCGGCCCGCCAGTCGTTTCTCTGCGTGGGCGCCGGCTGGCTCAGAGCGGCAGCAGGTAGATGTTGCGGAACTCGATGGGGCTGCCTTCGCTCTGAAGACCGATGTAACCGGTCGCCGGCGAGGCGGCGATCCCCTCATTCTGGAGGACACCGTTGACGTAGCAGCGGATGGAGCCTCCCTGGCAGTGGAGGTCGTAGCTGTTCCACTGTCCGGCCGGCTTTTCGCTGGTAACCGCCTTCTTGGCGATCAGCACGAACTGCCGGGAGGGATCTTTCCGGTCGGTCCCATCCACGGTCAGACTGGTCCCATTCATCAGCACGAAGTCGCCAGCATTGCCTGCCTTAAGCTGGGCTTCGATGCACTCGGGCCAGACCTTGTCGGGCCCGTTCAGGTGGAGCAGCACCCCGCTGTTGCCCGGCGTCTCGGGCCATCGCCATTCCACGTGCAGATGATAGTCATTGTAGCGCTTCGCCGTACGCAGGTAGCCGTTCGGCTGCCCCTTGCAGTAGATCCCATCACCACGGACCCACCAGACGTCGTTGGCGTCGGCGGACGGGTCGGCCAGCACGCGCACCCAGCCGGTGAAATCCCGACCGTTCCACAGCAGGGTCTTCTTTCCTTCCGCCCCCGACTTCAGTGCCTCCTTACAGCCCGCTAATCCAACGAGCGTCGTCCCCACAATCGTCCACAACACCAATCTGCCCGCAGTTCGTCGCATCATTCTGCCCTCACTAACCCACAGCCAATCTGTATTGGCGACAACATTTTTGGCGGGAACCATCGCCTGGCCGCCGACGGCCATGCTTCCTATATCGCAGCGATGGGGGCAAAAGGCAAGGCCAAACTCCGCCGCGACGAAAGGGTTTAGGGCTTTGTCCGCGACACAACTCGCGGCTTTCGGGAGCCAAAGAGGCGATGCTCGGTCCGCAGAAGCACGCGGATAATTCTCTCCGCGCGGGTACCGGGATGGGTATCGGCCCAGGTCAGCAGCCGATCACTGAGCAGCAGTCGCAAGCCCAGGAATTCCAGGCCGACCAGGATCAGCCACGAGCCGGGAGTAGCCGGCGTGACCAGGGCGAGGAACCCCAGCACGATCAGGATCACTCCGATGACCTGCTTTCCGACCCGTCTCATGGGAGCCGTCCGAATCGAATTGTCCGATGGGTCGCAGCCCTTCTGCTCGCCGGACGACCGGGCGGATCACTTGCCCCGGCGGGCGAGGATGGCCTCAATCTCGTCCATCGTCCGGTTCATGGTGCGCATGGTCTTCTCGAAAGGACCGGAGGTGGTCATGTCAACGCCGGCTTTCTTCAGGATCTCGACCGGATAATCGGAGCCGCCGGCCGAGAGGAAATCGAGATAGCGCTGCACCACCCCCTCGGCGCCGCTGAACAACTCCTCGGCCAAGGCCGTTGCGGCAGTAAACGACGTGGAATACTGGTACACATAGAAGTTGTAGTAGAAATGCGGAATGTAGGCCCACTCCACGGCGTAGAGATCGTCGATCTGGCAGACGCCCTTCTCGTGGCCGTAATAGTCCTTCAGGATACGGCCGTAGAGCTCGGTCAGCGTATCCCCCGTCACCGGCTCGTGCCGTTCGACCTGCTCGTGCATGCGCAGCTCGAACTCGGCGAACTGCGTCTGGCGGAACACCGTCCCCTTGATGCCGTCGAGATGGTTCATCAGCAGCGACAGCCGTACGTCGTCGTCCTTGATCTCGCCGAGCATCTTGTGGATCAGCAACGCTTCGTTGAACGTCGAAGCCACTTCTGCCACGAAGATCGAATAGTCCGCGAGCGGAAACGGCTGGTTCTTGTTGCTGTAGTAGCTGTGCATCGTGTGGCCCAGCTCGTGCGCCAGCGTGCTGACGTCGTCGAACTGGCCGTTGTAATTCAACAGGATGTAGGGGTGCACGTCGTAGGCGTTGCCGCTGGAGTAGGCGCCGGAGCGCTTGCCCGGCGTCGGATATACATCGATCCAACGCTCGTTCAGAGCCTTCGCGACAACCCCGGCGTAGTCGGGCCCGAGCGGCCGGACCGCATCGAGAACCAGGGCCTTGGCCTCGTCGAAGCTGTACCGCAGGTCCACGTCCTTGACGACGGGAGCGTACAGATCGGAGTACTTCAGGGTCTCGACGCCCAGCATGCGCTTCTTGAGACGCAGATAGCGGTGGAACGTATCCAGGTTGGCCCGGACGTTGTCGAGGAGGCTGTGGTAGACCTCGGTCGGGATGTTGTGGCGATCGAGCGCCTGGTGCAGACAGCTCTCGTAGTTCCGCGTCCGCATGGTGAACACGTGGCCCTGCAAATGGGAATACAACTGGACACCGAAGGTCTGTTTGAACCTGCTAATCGCCGACCAGAAGGCCGCGAAGACCGCCTCGCGATCGGCGCGAACGGCGGAACTGCGATGGAGCGCATAGCCGGCCTTGTTGAGCAGGACCTTTGTCCCGTCGCTGAGCGTGATCTCCGGATAGGGCAGTTCCGCATCGCTGAAGATCCTGTAGATCGAGCCAGGGCCGCCCGCCATCAAAGCAGTCTCGGCGAGGATCTTCTCTTCCTTCTCGGACAGCTTGTGGGCCTTGCGGCGCAGGATGTCCATCAGGTACATCCGGTAGACCGCCAAGCCGGGCTCGGCGGCGATGAACCGCTCGATGGTCGCGGCGTCGAGTTGGACGATCTCCGGCTCGATATACGAGGCCCGGCTGCCGTATTCGGTCATCATCTGTTCGACCGCCTGCTTCATCGCCAGGTACTTGGACACCCGCGTGTCCTGGTCGGATTTCATCGAGGCGTAGCTGTACAGTCGGCCGAAAGCCTTGGAGATGTCGCTGTCCAGCTCCAGGCAGGCCCGCAGGTGCGCCGCATCGTTCAGCCGGCCACGGTACTGCCCGATCGCATCTAACCGGCCAGCCAGTTCTTGTTTCGCCTGCTCCCAGGCCTGGTCCGACGGGTAGAGGTCCTCCAGCTTCCACAAGTAGACCTCCGCGATCTGCGAGCGCTCTTTCATCTGCCCGGAGGCCGCTTCAGAAAGGCAGAACACCAGGACCGGTGACAGCATTGCGACGGTATTGAGCCTGCTCATGACATCTCCTTCTGTTGTTCCCTTTTCCCCGTTCGGGGGTCGTTCCATCCTATAGTCCGTCGCCATGCCCCTGTCAACGCCGGCCCGTTCGCCGATTCAACGAAAGCGGGGCTCGCATCCTGTGGACACGAGCCCCGCATAAGGGACTTCATCTCGGTGTCGGTAACCCGACGGACGTATCAAATCACCTAGCCACCGCCGGCTTTCCGTAACCGATATCGTCGATGTAGACGATGCCGGTGCCGCCGGCCGCCGGACTGGTCCGGTTGCCGACCCCGATCGTCATCGCTTCGATCCGGCTGAGGTTCACACCGGCCAGAGCGCTGTACGGGATCGCCCACTCGTTCCAGCCGGCCAGGAACACCGCCCCCGCCCCGGCCGGATGGCTCACCGTCGCCGTCTTGCCCGACGCATCTTCCAGCGTCACGTAGAGTTGCCCGGCACCATTGCCCGCAGGCTGCGCGGCGCCGATCGTCTCCACAAGCCACCCACCGTTGACGTTGCCCGTGGTCGCCACCCCGGAGAACTCCGCGCTGGCCAGAACACCCGCACTGTGGCTGGTCACCGCCAGGCCGATGTACACGTTCGCACCCATCGCGATCGTCTGCGGGTTCCACGCCATCGCCGTCCAGTTGGCCCCATCGGTCGAGTAGTAGCCGTTGAAGCTGCTGCCCACCCGCTCGATCTTCACCCAGTACGGAGGACGCAGAGCGGTCTGCTCGGCGGTGACCACACCGCTGTCACTGACCGCCGCCGCGCCGGTCGTCAGACGGGCCTGATAGCGGCACCCGTAGTCCGGCGTCGCATACACCGCCGCGAACGCCGAGCCCGCCTCCAGCGTCTCACGGATCATCACGCCCGCCTTGGTCCAGTCGACCGCACGCGATACGCTCTCGATGAGCGCCACGATCGAGCCGTTGCCGCTGAGCGGCTTGTACGCGAAACGGAACTCGTCGGCGGTGTTCCAGATGTCCGTGCCGGCCGCACCCATGATGATCTTGCCGTCGGCCAGCTCCAGGAACGGCCCGGGTACACCCCGGAAGTAAAGCACCAGCGTGTTGGCACTGCTGCCGCTCCAGTTCTGCGCAGAGTCGAAGGTCCGCGTGGTCTCGGAGTAGAACGGCGACTTGCTATTGTCATACTGCAAGGGCATCGACTGCCGGCCCGTGCGGACGATCGTTTGCTCGGCAAACGGGGCCGTCAGATAGCCGACCGTTGAACGGGTGTTATTGACCCAGCCGTCGACCCAGGTGTCGAAGATGGCCTCGCCGGCCTCGAGGTCGTCGGTGTAGTCCTCGAAGCCATCGATCAACGCATACTCCTGCGTCGAGAAGCTCCAGACCTCGCCGGCCCAGACGCCATCATCCGCCACCTCGTCCACTTTCCAGTAATACGTCATGCCGAATTCCAGCATGCTCGGCGTAAAGGCAGCTTGGGGAGGACTGCCGGCCAGCGGCAACTCCTCCTGGTTCGTGCCGAAGTAGACCTCATGGGACGTTGCGTCGCGCCCGGCACGCCAGCGCAGGACCGTGTCCGGTTCGACTCCCGTGGCGCCGTCGGCCGGCTGTGGCTCTCTCGCGTGCGCGGGGATATACAGGAACCGTACCTCGCTCAGACCGATCTGCGTCAGCATGCCCCAGTTGTCGTTGATCGTCAGCCGGACGTACTTGGCCGGCACACCGGCCATGTCCACCGTCGTATTGGCAGCATAGTTCTCCACGGCCGTGGCCTTGGCGAACTCCACCGTGCCGAGTGCTGTCCATTCCTCACCATTCGAGGAATACTCCACCGTCACGTCCTTGGCGCCGAAGCCCAGCACCGGCTCGAACTGCACGTTGTAGTTCCAGACCAGCAACTGGTACATCCTATACACGCGGTCGAACTCGTACTGAATCCAGACCGGCTGCGCGGCATCGGCCGCCGTGAGCCACATGTCGTTGCTCTCGGTCGAGTGCTCGTCGGCCTCGTTGAGTCCGGAACCGTTGATCGTGTTCTCCGCTCCTGCACCTGCCTGCGAACTGGAAGCAGTCGCTATGATGTTCTGAACCGCATAGGCATACGGTTCGGTCGTGAAGCTCCAGACATCGCCCTTGTAAATGCCCCCGCCGGTCAGGACCTCATCGATCCGCCAGTAGTACGTCGTCTCGAATTCGAGCAGGCCGGTCGGATCATATTCTGTCGCGGTCTGTCCCTGGCTGACCAGGACTCCCATCGGGTTGGCCCTGCTGGCGGCGACCACGTCGTCGAGATTCGTCCCGAAGTAGACATCGTGCGCGGAAACCCCCGCGCCCGGCACCCAGCTTATCACAACGTCGCGCGGCACATCGGTGGCCTCCTTGCCCGGATAGGGCGAGCGGGCCGCCTCCGGCGCGATCGCCAGAATGATGTCGATGAAGCAGATCTTGGAGTTATCCGACCCCTCGGCCGGTTGGATAGTCAGGCGACCGTCCGCCACCGTCACGGTCAGAGTGTACTCGTCGAAATTGCCCACCTGTCCGTTGGTATCGGTGATAATCACTCCCTCCACATCGAACGTATTGGTCTGATCGGTGTTGCTGGGATCTCCGGCAACGATGTAGAGGTTGTACACGCCATTCTCGATAGCGATTTCCCAGACAGCGTCGGCTCCCTTTTGGAGGTGGATCAGCGTATCCCATCGCTGATCGGGCGCGTTGGCGCTGTTGCGTTCGCGGGTATCGGCGCTGATGTCCCGGCTCCAGCCGTAGCTCCAGCCGTTTCCCCGGTCACCGAAGGCCAGTCCGGAGTCAGGCAGATACCCCTCCGGCACAGCGGCAGCAGCCGTCTGGAAGTTGATCTTTACCGACTGCCCGTGAGCCGATCCCGCAAACACCAGCGAGACCAGAACAGCAGCCATCAACCACAAGCACTTTCTGAACATAACAATCCTCCTTCAAACAGAGTCATAACGGGTTCGCTCCGACCACACGCCGGACCGCTTTCCTCCACCGCATCACATCGTTCCGCAGGAACGAATGCACTCCAACCACCGCCGTCCTGCCGGAAACACCCCTCAAATCGGATGGAACTGCTGAATTGCCGCACGGCTGGCCATGCGCACAAGGGCAGACGTTGCCGCCCCTGCACGGAGCACATGCGGTGCATGCTAAGAAATGAACCTCCGGCCCCCCCTGACCACGTGCGCAACTGGACACACTTCATCAGGGCCTCCGATCCTGACCCAAACGCAGAGCCGCATCTCAGCGGCTGATATTGTTAGAGCATCCCAGGATTCAACACCTGCAACCGTCGCGTGTACACAGGAACCCTCACAACCGGTTCATCTCTGCTGATTGTACCGCATTTGACGGCTCCTCTGCAAGACATTTCCGGGCGTCTTCAGGCTCACCGGTACACCAGATGGCATATCGACCAGAGACGGGCCCGGCTGAAGAACCAGGGCAGACCTCCGCTCTGCCAAGTCCGCCACCATCCCCTGGCCCGATAGAGACGGGGCCTGGGACCCCGATGGGCATCGGGATTCCAGGCCCCGTGG
>DAOTJE010000062.1:0-14084 GCA_035448545.1 Sedimentisphaerales bacterium
GGGTCCACGCTGTTCGTGGCGTTGTTGCCACAGTAGCGGTACATGTTCATGCCGTCGGCGTAGCCGATGGGGTCGGTTTGGAGGAAGCGGCCGATGGATGCGTTGTAGTAGCGGGCGCGGTAGTAGTAGAGGCCGGTTTCCTTGTCGAACTCGCGGCCCGTGAACAGGAAGCGGTTGGGATGGTTCGGGTCGGAGGCGGCCACCTGGCCATAGACGTCGTACTCGTAGACCTGGACCGTGTCGCCGGCGGCGTCGCTGAGCGCCACCACCGAGCCGAGGGCATCGAAATGGTAGTAGTACGTGCCGGCGTAGCCGCCCGCCGCTTCGATCATGCAGAATGAGCCTGCCCTGAGCGAAGCCGAACGGGGCTCGTCGATGCACGGGCCGTGGATGTACTTGCGCAGCAGGACATCGTTGGCATCCCATTCGGCAGGCTCAGGGCAGGCGTACTCGGCGATGCACTGGTCGCCGTCATACAGATACTTCGTCACCACGCCATCGACGTCCTTGGCGATCCGCCGGCCGGAGGGGTCGTAGGTGTAGGTGATCTGCTCCCAGCCCACCTCCCCGCTGATCCGGTCCTGAAGCACCGCGACCAGCAGCGAACCGCCACCTTGCAGCACCCGCCTGCTCGATAAGCTCATCATGCCTGAATCCAAGATCACGACCCGCGCGTTGATCTGTTAATGATTATCGAAAGGGCGGACCCTGAATCTGCCCCTTATTCACTATTGTGAAGTCAAACTGCTCGACGCGGTGGTCGTAGACCTTATCGACGTTGGGACGAAGAATGAAGCCTTGTTCGGTCTTTTCGTATCGGAAAGGGCAACGGCCGAACGGGTCTTCAGGCAAGCCGGCCGGAAGTTCCTCAGGCAGTGCCCCAGTCTCGGCATGGATCAGGTACAACTGTAGAGCCGCATGCAGAGCGAGGAAACGTGCCAAGCTGCTGATCCGAGCGCTGTAGAGGGCAAGCGATCTCTCTGCCATTGTCACAATATCGCGATCAATGTGCCGGGCAACGGGATCATCCTTGACCGTGGTTTCCAGATCGACCAGGAGGCTCTGGATCTGTGAACACGCTTTCTCGTAGGGCAGATCACTGGCCATAACGGCCTCCAGGGAATCGATCGCTGCGCGATACGATTCTTCCACTCGCGTCACCAGTTTTTCGTCGGTAAGCCCCTTGGCCATCTCTTCCATACCAGCTTCTGCCATACTGCTCCGGATACGCGACATTGTCTCATCTCTGTTGCGAAGAGTCTGAAGCAGGAGTTCGAATCCCCCCTCCAGGGGCCGTTTCGCCACAGAGGGGTCACTCCGCAGAGGCGCAATCTCCTTCTTCAGCCATAAGATAGTCTCCACATCCGGAGGTGCTGATCCCAGTATCTGGCGGATACATGAGTGAATACGGCGATCTATGTCCATTCCTGTTAGGAAAGAGGCATCCGTCCAATCACCGACATGATCAACCAATGCATGTGCAGAAAGGCAGCGTTGTAGTGCCCTGCGCCTGAGTCCATTGGCAGCGAGTATCCGAGCATCGGCGCATAGGACGCGTACCAACAGCGTCATCGCCGGCAGGTGTCGAGCGCGATATGAGAACCCTTGGGAATACAGTGTTCCCCAGTCGCACTGGGGCAAACGGATCGCTTTCTCCGTCAGTTCGATCGCGTTGTTGCACATCTGAACGTACTCTCGAACCAGATCGTCCGGCTCCGCCCCCTTCTCGAGTTGGTTCAGAGCGCATTCCCGATTGCTCGGCCGGCCGTAGGTGCCTTCAAGACCATGTCGCGGGCGGATGGGCCTTGGCAACTCCCGTTCCGGAGGTTCCGGACACGCCAGAAATGCCTGATAGTACAAGAGGGCCGCATTATTCGGATCCGCTGGCAGGATCAAAGCTTGTGCCGAAAGGCACTGCCCCAACAGCACCAGCGACAGAAGTACGAAACCCGCTCTACCGCAGAACGCTTTCATTCGCGTCATCGTTCACCTCCAACTGCTCCTCATAAACCACATGTGCGAAAGCAGGCGATGCAGTCAACGCCGACATGCGAGACATGGAACAAAATATAGTGCTACGAGTAACTGATGCCTTGGTATGTTTCGCCTGCGCCAGTCATTCACGTATTGCCCTCGGTTTGCCACTGGAGTCAAGAAACCATGACAACTCGGGTGCGCCGCCACCATATTCAAAAGCTTGGCCGAAAACCTCTCCGTACGACGGCTGATGTGGCAACCCCAACAACATCCAGTTGGCATACTCATACCAGAGCCAACAGCCGCGTGACGCAGCAGCTACAGCGTCTGTCCACTTCATGTAACCCATCCCCTCTAGCCAACCGTCCAAACCCTTGACCTCAACCCAATATGGATCGGACACCTCCAACAATACTGTTACGCTGTTATCCTCGGGATCTCCACCTATGTTGTAGTCCTTGATCTCTATGAATACACGGTAACCTGCTCTATTCATCCCAGCAAGGTCGTCAATTCGATCGACCACCTTTGACGCCACATCCAGATACTGAGCGATAAGACCACTGACGGGTCCCGGCAGGTTGTCGATTAACTCCCCGGCCCATTCGAGATACTCCGAGAAGTCCTTACAGTTTTCCAGATCAGCAGGTTCCAATAGGTACGGAAGGATCAGCACTCGTCCAGTTGCTAGACTCCAGATTCCTCTCTTCTATGAGCTGAAGTTCTCTATGTCATCGGTAGTTTTAGTACCAAATGGGTCGACACTTGTGACCGCGTTGTTCCGACAGTAGGCATACCAGTTCATGCCGTCGGCGTAGCCGATGGGGTCGGTTTGGAGGAAGCGGCCGAGGGTCGGGTTGTAGTATCGGGCGCGGTAGTAGTAGAGGCCGGTCTCGGCGTCGAACTCGCGGCCCGTGAACAGGAAGCGGTTGGGATGGTTCGGGTCGGAGGCGGCCACCTGGCCATTTTCGTAGCCCGCTTGGGATTGATGATTGCGGATTGATGATTGACGATTCGCACCCCGTGGGGTGGGCCTCGGCCCACCAACTGTCTGCGCGAACCACTCGGCGTCGCCCAAGGGCGTTGGAGCAGCAGGCCGGATTGTGGGAACGTCTCGACGCATAGCTTCCCTTCGCACATCCAGCTACAGCCTACAGCAATGCTGCGTCGGAGTCAAGTGCGTATCTCGTGGGTGGTTGGGGAGGGGTGCACTGCACGTTTGTAGGTAGGTTCCTGGGGAGGCCAGGAAAGGGGGCTGTCATCTCGAAGAGCGTGGCGGATGTCATTTCGACTAAGGGCGAAGCCCGCACGGAGAAATCTGGCCGAGGATAAGGCAATGGCCCGTTCGCAGCCAGATTCCTCCACTCCGCTGCGCTTCGGTCGGAATGACAAAGTCGATTGCGACCCCCGTGAAGGTGTACCTACAAACATCAAGTGCACCCGTTGGGGAGGGTATGCCCCCGGTGACGCCGGGAGGAGGTTCCGATGCGATTACCCGTCTTAACATGGCGGCGAGAAGGGGTTTGTGATACGCTCGTATGGGCATATGCTCCACAGGTAGCGTCTTACCATATCACTACAAGCGGTAACGCCTGACGGCGTCACTACGAACGGGGGCCGGTGCGCGATACGAGCTACGAGACGCGAGATACGGTCCGGCGGGAGGCGGGGATGGCGCTTGACAATGCAGGCCTGCCCGGTATATTCCTGATTGCAGATAAACAAGATACGCGATTCGGGTGTGCGGCCGGACTCCCACAGGATGGGTCTGTGGCAGTGTGTGCCTGTGTGGGGCAGCTCCAGTGCGCTCATGATGGATGTCGCGAGAGCACAGGGTTCGCCGCTAGGGTCGGGGCGGCATGGGCCCGGCGACAGAAAGCCGGACGTGTACTGACACGGAAAGGACGTATGGCAAGAGTAACGCTTCCCGACGGCAGCGTGCTGGAGGTCGCCGATGGGGCGACCCTGAGGCAGGTGGCCGAGCAGATCGGGTCCGGCCTGGCCAAGGCGGCCCTGGTCGGTCGCATCGATGGCAGGTTGGTGGACCTGACCTGCCCTGTGCAGGACGGCGCCCGGGTCCAGATTCTCACCGCCAGGGATGCAGAGGGACTCGACGCCATGCGGCACAGTTGCGCACACGTGATGGCCGAAGCCATTTGCCGGATATGGCCACAGGCCCGGCTGGTCTACGGGCCGACCGTCGAGGATGGTTTCTACTACGATATCGACCTGGATGAGCCTATCCGCCCGGATGATTTTGCCCGTATCGAGGCGGAAATGGCCGAGATCGCCAAGGCCGATCAGCCGTTTGTCCGCACGGAGATGAGCCGGAGCGAGGCACTGGCGAAGCTGGCGGGCGATAAGTACAAGACCGATAACATCCAGCGAGCGGACAGCGAGGTGATCAGCTTTTACTCGCACGGCGACGGGTTCCAGGATCTGTGCCGGGGACCGCACGTGCCCAGCACGGGCAGGGTCGGGGCCTTCAAGGTCATGTCTGTGGCCGGCGCCTATTGGCACGGCGACGCCACCCAGAAGATGCTCCAGCGCGTCTACGGCACCACTTGGCCGACGAAGAAGGACCTCGATGAGCACCTCAACCGGCTCGAAGAGGCCAAGCGGCGCGACCATCGCGTCCTGGGCCGGCAACTGGATCTGTTCAGCTTCAGTGAGATGGGCCCGGGGTTTGCGTTCATGCACCCCAAGGGCATGGTCATCTGGAACGAGATCGTCGGCTTCCTTGCCGCCTTGAACCGCAAGTACGGGTACAAGGAGATCAAGACGCCGATCATTCTGAACGAGGAGCTTTGGCGCCGCAGCGGGCACTGGGACCACTACAAGGAGAACATGTACTTCAGCGAGATCGACGGGGTGGGCTACGCGATCAAGCCGATGAACTGCCCCGGCGGCTGCCTGGTCTACGGGACCACGAAGCACTCCTACCGCGAGTTCCCGATGCGGATCGCCGAGTTCGGGATGGTGCATCGGCACGAGGCCAGCGGGGTCATGCACGGGCTGTTCCGCGTGCGGCAATTCACCCAGGACGATGCCCACATCTTCTGCATGCCCGACCAGATTGAGGCCGAGATTATCGGGGTTATCAACCTGATCTTCGAAACCTACCGCACCTTCGGATTCAGCGATTTCGCGATCGAGCTGAGCACCAAACCGATCAACCACATCGGCTCGGACGAGATCTGGGACACGGCCACCGATGCCCTCAAAGCAGCGCTGGCCCATAAAGAGATCCGGTACAAGATCAACGAGGGGGATGGTGCGTTTTACGGGCCGAAGATCGATTTCCACATCCGCGACTGCCTCAAGCGGTCGTGGCAGGTGGGGACGATTCAGCTTGATTTTTCGATGCCGCAGCGGTTCGAACTGGTCTACACCGCCGAGGACAACACAGAGAAGGTTCCGGTAATGATCCACCGGGCGGTGCTGGGCTCGTTCGAACGGTTCATGGGAATCCTGATCGAGCATTACGGCGGGGCGATGCCGGTTTGGCTGTCGCCCGAGCAGGCCCGGGTCCTGCCGATCAGCGAGAAGACCAGCGACTACGGGCGGGCGGTGCAGCGGCGGCTGTTCGAGGCGGGTGTCCGCTGTGGCGTCGACCTTTCGGACGAGAAGATCGGGGCCAAAATTGCGAAAACCCATGGCGAGAAGGTCCCGTATATGCTCGTGGTCGGGCCCAAGGAGGCGGAATCCGACACCGTCAGCGTGCGGGTCCGCGGCAGTCAGGACACCCGGACGATGCCGGTCGGCCGGTTTTTGGAAACCGTCACGCGGAAAATCGCCGATAAGGATTTGGGCGTAGAGTTCTAATGTGACCACTGCCGGCGCAGAGCGGGCTGCCGGACCGGCGGTGGAAGGGTATTTTGGCTGTTCTTTTGAGAAAGGTAAGGTGGTCCTAACACGTGAAAAAAGGCCTACGTGTAAACGGGGGGGTCAAAGCCGAGACCGTTCGGCTCATTGACGAGGAAGACAATCAGGTTGGTGTCGTTCGCAAGGAGGATGCTCTGGCCAGGGCCCGGGAAGTCGGCCTGGACCTGGTCGAGGTGGCCCCGACCAGCGATCCGCCCGTCTGCCGGATCATGGACTACGGCAAGTGGTTATACACGCAGAAGCGGCGGATGAGGGATTCGCACAAGAAGGCGCTGCATCACGTGGCGACGTTGAAGGAAATTCGCCTGCGACCCGAGACCGACACACACGACCTGGAAATCAAGGTCAAGCACGCCCGGGAGTTCCTGGAGAAGGGGCACAAGGTGCAGTTCACGGTCTTTTTCCGCGGGCGGCAGATGCTCCACAAAGAACACGGCTACGAGGTGTTGGACCGTGTAACGGCGGCGATGGAGGATGTGGCCAAAGTGGAGCGGCCCTCCGTGATGACGGGCAAGCGCATGACGCTCCTGCTGGTTCCCAAGCAGTAGGAGCCCGGCTGGGAAGGCGGTTTCGCCCCGGCGAGCTGGCACCGGCACGTATTTTTCACAAAGTTGACCATTGTGGGTTGACCATCGACGTGGGGGGAGGGTATACTCCCGCTTTTACCCGTATTCAGCGAACAGGGTCCATCGTTGTGAGGTAAAGGGCCAATGCCTAAGCAGAAAACCCATAAAGGGCTGACCAAACGAGTGAAGGTGACGGCCCGGGGCAAGGTAAAGCATCGTCGTGCCGGCACCGGTCACCTGATGAGCAGCAAGAACGCCAAGCGTCGTCGCCGGCTGAGCAGCCCGGCCGTGACGGAGGGCAAGATTGCCAAGACCATGAAGATCAAGCTCGGCGTGAAATAATGGAACGTACGCCCCGAGAGGGTGGGTTTGTTTGGCACGGCTTGCTTCTCGGCATCCATCAGCTGCCGCAGCAAGCCCGACACGATTCATTGTGAGGAAAAGCTGATATGCCTCGAGTTCGAAAAGGCGCCGCATGTCGCCAGGCCAGAAAACGGATCCTCAAGTCGGTTCGCGGCCACCGCGGGTCGGCCGGCCATCTGTATCGTCTGGCTAAGGAAGCCCTTACCCGGGCGGAGGTCAACGCCCGGACGGATCGCAAGAGGAATAAGCGCGAGTATCGGCGCCTGTGGGTCGTGCGTCTGAACGCCGCCTGCCGCGCCAGGGGACTGCGCTACAGCCAGTTCATCAACGGGTGCAAGAAGGCCAACATCGAGCTGAACCGCAAGATGCTCAGCGAGATCGCCATCGCCGATCCGGAAGGCTTCGACAAGATCGCCGAGACCGTCAAAGCCGCGCTCGCCTGATGGCGAGCGAGCGTGAAGCGTATCTCGTGAAGCGTTGAGCGTAGCAAACGCGATTGGCGCTTCACCCCGCTCGTTTCACGCTTCACGTGTCCCGCTACACGAGGTGCAGTGATGCTGGAGCAGTTCGAACAGATCGGTCGGCAGGCCCTGGCGGACCTGGAGACAGTGGGGGACCTCAAGGCCCTGGAGGAGTACCGCATCAAGTACCTGGGCCGCAAAGGCTCCGTCACCGACCTGCTCAGCCGGATCGGCCAACTGCCCAAGGAAGACAAGCCCAGGGCCGGACAGCTTGCCAACCAGATTAAGAAGGACGTCACGGCCGCCTTCGAGGCGAAGAAGGCCGCTCTGGAGCGGGCACAGAAGTCCAGGCGCAAGCTTATCGACGTCACGTTACCCGGCCTGCCCGTCCACATAGGCAAGCCGCACGTGATTACCCAGACGATCAACGAACTGCTGGACATCTTCGGGCGGATGGGGTTCGGCGTCGCCTACGGCCCGGAGGTCGAGGACGAGTGGCACAACTTTGTGGCGCTCAACATCCCGCCGGAACACCCCGCCCGCGACCCGCTGGACAATTTCTACATCGAGGACAACGTCCTGCTGCGCAGCCAGACCTCGACCATCCAGATCCGTGTGATGGAAAGCAGGAAGCCGCCGATCCGCGTCGTCGCCCCCGGCCGCGTCTACCGCCCCGACACCGTCGACGCCACGCACATGTACATGTTCCACCAGTTGGAGGCCCTCGTGGTCGATGAGGGCGTCAGCATGGTGGACCTGAAGACCACGATCGAGCAGTTCATCCACGTCTTCTTCGGCCCCGGCACACAATGGCGGTTCCGGCCGAGCTTCTTCCCGTTCACCGAGCCCAGCGCCGAGGTCGATCTGCTGCTGACCGACAAGGCCGGCCACGAGAACTGGGTCGAGATGGGCGGTTGCGGCATGGTCGATCCCAACGTCTTCGACGCCGTCGGCATCGACAGCGAGAAGTACACCGGCTGGGCCTTCGGCTTCGGCATCGAGCGGCTCGCCATGCGCAAGTACGAGATCACCGACATCCGCTGGCTCTTCGAGAACGACCTCCGCTTCCTCGACCAGTTCTGAGTCGCAACCGCGTTTCTGCAACCGCCGGGGGCGCACGTTAATACGCCGTATACCGCCGGTGCGCCTCGCCGAGCGCACGACGCAACCCGTCCTCCGAGCTCGGCACCACGATCTGCGGTAACCAGGGGGTGTGTCGGGGCGGAGGATAGAGCGCTGCTGGGAAGCAACTCGAGCGCCGTCCCGGCCCAGGGGCAGGGGCGACGTTGTCCCCATAGGTCACGTCGCCTTACCCTCTATCCTGTCTCTGGCGCAAAGCGATAAATCCCAGGGGCCTGGGGACAGAGTCCCCAGGAGACGGAAATGCAAAACGGGCTACCGATGAACTCGTCACTGTCACAACCTACCGTGTTGCACTTCGCATGTTAATGCGCCAACCGCTCCACGTGTTAATGCGCCCACCGTCCCCGTGGCGCACTGACTGTCCCTATTTTTCTCAACGCGTTCGCTGGGGCGGTCCCTGGGGCAAGATCAAGGAAAGGGTCAGTTCGGGATAGTTGTCGGGGCCGATCCGCCAGAGGTCCTCGGTTCCGTTGTCCGCTTCGTCGACGAAATCCCAGCCGGCGTCCAGAAATGTATCGAGATGCTGCATCTGCGCCGTGGCGAGACCGGTGCCTGAGGCGCCGACCGGCATCTGCGAGGCATCGACATCCCAGAAGCTGGCGACGACACTATCCGGCTCGGAATCCCTATGGCCGATCAGTCCCCCCACGTCACGCAGGCCACGGACGGTGCCCGTGCTGTAGCACCGCTGCACATCCCGCGAATTGCGCCCGATCAGGCCTCCGACGTTATTCGCTCCCGCCACCGCACCTCGCGCGTAGCAATCGGTCACGATTCCGCCGTTGCTCCCGCAGAGCCCGCCTAGATTGGCATACCCGACGACGGACGCGGTGCTAAAACAAGACCGAATCGACTCGCTGTTGAGCCCAGCAAGCCCGCCTACATCAGTGTCGCCCGCAACGGCTCCTTCACTGAAACTGTTGATCACCATCTCGGCGTTTTCGCCGACGAGCCCTCCAGCCTGTTCGTGCCCTTCGACGACGCCCGCGACAGAGCACTCAGAAATCGTTCCCTCGTTACGACCGACAAGGCCACCCGTCACAACTCCACCAGTGACGATCCCTGTTACCGAGCAGTTGGCAATCAGCCCGTGATTCTCCCCTGCCAGACATCCCACCACTCCATCGTCCGTCCTTACTTCGCTGTCCTTCAGACACAGATTGGCCACGGTCGCACCGCTCCCAATCGTGCCAAACAACCCGCAGGACCCTTCCTGGTGGAAACCACAAATGCAGTGCCCGCGCCCGTCAAAGCCTCCGGTCAACTGCATGAGCACAGGCGCCGACCACCGGACTCCAGACAGGTCGATGTCTGTGTCGAGGGCGAAGTACCCGCCGTAATAGCTCATGGCTGCCAGTTCCCTTGCACTGGAGATTACGTAGGGACGGGCGGCACTGCCGTCTCCGCGAAGCCACACTGGTTCCAGGCCAACAAACGAACTCAAAACCGGATAGTCGTTGGCATCAGGATGTGCCCACATATCAACGATACCGTTGTCCTGTTCCTCTGCGAAATCCCATCCCGCCTCAGTATAGTTCGAGACGCCGTGCATCTGCTCGGTGGTCAGTCCAAACCCGCCATTGCTCATCGACAGACCGCTGACCTCGACATCCCAGAAGCTGTTCAAGACGACCCCTGCCAACTCGCTGCTTCCTGAACCTCTTACGGGAGTCGACGGCGCGTCGCCCACCAATCCCCCACACCATGAGGGATCCTCACAGAAAACAACAGATGCCGCATAGCAGCGCTCAACTCGTCCCCGCCCCTGGGCGCCAACCAGTCCTCCAACCGCTTCCTTAATCCCTTCAACACGTCCCCGACTGAAGCAGTCGATGATGCGTCCCCCGTACTGATAACCGACGAGTCCGCCCACAAAATCATAGGCGGCGGCAAACCCTTCCGTGTAGCATCCTATGATGCTGCCCATATTCAGACCGGCCAGCATTCCGACGGCCCCTGCACTTGGGCCCTCGATCCGGGCATTTTTAAGCCCCAAGTGTACGACCCGACCTCCCGATCCGATCCCGCCGAAGAAACCGAGGATACTGTCCCCCACAATCGACAGATTCTCGATGACGTGGCCGTTGCCATTGAAGCATCCGGTATACATGCCGTCATACTCATTGAAGCTGGGTATGAACCTAATGTTTGGGGCCACGATAGCCTGTTCGAATAGCACACCCTCCAAGTCAACATCTGCGGTCAAAACGAAACTCTTGTCGCGGTCTGCTGGACGAGAAGCCAATTCGATGATGTCTTTCCTGCAAGATAGCACGTAGGGTGATACACGCGTTCCCTCGCCTCCAGAATAAGCCACTGCGTACCGCGGAATGAGAAGGGTCAGCACCATTGCGCACGTCCATCGTTCAGTTGTCCAATTCGCTCCCATAGTGTCTCCTCCCAATCAAGATCTTCGCCATTCTCGTTTACACGATCGTTCCCAAATACAATCTCATTATGCTTTCCGCTGTGTAATGCAGTATGAATCGGCGATGGTAACTGTCCTTTGTCCCGGGTGGCCAACAAAGACTGCCAGATCCGTACGGCAGCTCTGAAGACCGGGTATGGGGTCTCTATCTGTCATTTCGAGCAAAGCGGAACGCATTGGAGACATCTGGTCATGAAGAAGTCGGTTACACGCTTCTTGTTCGTGTTGCTTCGAACTACTGATCATCCCATTCCTCTTCGCTACTGTCGGAATGACAAAGTGAATTCATCCGTCATGACTCAGTCACAGGTACAACCACAATCAGACTGCGCGCACTGTCCCAACTACTGTGGGACCATCTTGGATGTGGCCTCCAAGTGACTTCGGAAACGACTGGAATCATAGCCAATTCCATGAGTCGCTTGGAGGGGAGCCGTATACTGCTCTTGCTCTCTTTTGAAGAACTCAATTACATCAGCATAGATATCAATATGGCTGCAAAGCGTTGTTCTTGTCATCGCCCACGAGGTATTCCCAGGTCTTTGTGTAACTGATACCATCATCAGCCCCAACAGTAAAAGTGTATACCGCTCCATATATATCGTAGTCAGCATCAGGCACTCCCGCCGCGGTATGCATCCATTCGTCCCCACGTTCCTCGCCCAGATCACTAATCAGCACCTCAACGCCGTCCTTGGTAAGGATGTTCAGATTCGTGGAAACAACAAACGTGTTCGCAGCGGTGGTACCAGAGTACTCTATGACTGCCGCCATGGCATCAAGATTGGTGTTCTCAGGGAAGAAGTTCCTCCAGTCAATTTGTACTGCCTTTGTGGCCTTCTGAAGTATCTGAACAACGGGATTATCCGGTGTCAATGCTAGTACAGAATCCGCCGCGTCGGAATCTTGTCCCCAGTTAGACTCTCCTGCTGGCACGGAACCCTGGATAGACAACTCATATGATTCATATGCGGCATCGATTTCTTGGATCGCCTCCAAGAGAGACTCAGTGTCCCACACTTGGCGTATAATCTCCCAGTCATCGACCGACTCCAGAAGGGCATCACTCCAGACATATAGACCTTCATACCCAGCCGCGTCTTCCTCGGACACGTCTTCTCCCTCCGTTCGTAGGAAGTCTACGTATGGCAGGCCTATGACTATACAGACTCTCACGGGAGTGCCTCCAAGTCCAGTAGGATCGATCATGCTCGCAGGGTTGTTCCGGCAATATCGATACCAGTTCATGCCGTCTTCGTAGCCGATGGGGTCGGCCTGGAGGAAGCGGCCGATGGTGGGGTTGTAGTAGCGGGCGCGGTAGTAGTAGAGGCCGGTCTCGGTGTCGAACTCACGGCCGGTGAACATGAAGCGGTTGGGATGGTTCGGGTCGGAGGCGGCGACCTGGCCATAGACGTCGTATTCGTAGACCTGGACCGTATCGCCGTCGGCGTCGCTGAGCGCCACCACCGAGCCGAGGGCGTCGTAGTGGTAGAAGTACGTGCCGGCGTAGCCGCCCGCCGCTTCGATCATGCAGAATGAGCCTGCCCTGAGCGAAGCCGAACGGGGCTCGTCGATGGATGGGCCGTAGATGTACTTGCGCAGCAGGTTGTTGCTGCCGTCCCATTCGGCAGGCTCAGGGCAGGCGTACTCGGCGATGCACTGGTCGCCGTCATACAGATACTTCGTCACCACGCCATCGACGTCCTTGGCGATCCGCCGGCCGGAGGGGTCGTAGGTGTAGGTGATCTGCTCCCAGCCCACCTCCCCGCTGATCCGGTCCTGAAGCATCCCGTCCAGCAACGAGCCGCCACGTTGGAGCACCCGCCTGCTCGATAAGCTCATCATGCCTCAATCCAAGATCATGACCCGCCCGTTCGTCTGCTAATGATTATCGAAAGGCCTGCCCCTGAACCCTCGTACTGCCGGTTGCCTCGTGACTGTCACGACCTACCGTGTTGCACTTCGCACGTTAATGCGCCCCATCTAGGTCAATAGGCATAGAATCACGGTAATCACTCAACCTATCCTGTAGAGAAGCAATCCTACCGCGCATTGCGACGGTCATCGTCGCTAATAGCGCTACCATGCATATGAGAACGGCGACCAGTGTCTGTGTGGAGCTGGCGGCTGACTTCAGGAAACGGAATCTGCTGAGAACCAAGAGAGGGACACAGCAAAGAAGTGCCGTCATGATTCCGCAGATGAGTTGCGACAGCATATCGCCAGGAACAACCAGTGGACTTCCACCGAGGATAAATGCGACCACTGTGCTCACGATAATCCTTGTTCTCATAGTAATCTCCATGCTGAGGTTGTTCAACAGGGCGCACATGTCCAGATCATGCTTCGGCCGACGTCTCTCAGCATCACTGGACAATCACTGATGCTGTTATGCTACCATGCCTCATGGCGCCAAACACTAGTGGTATATGGCGACGACAGACGCCTTACTATCGCGGCCCGCTCACGGTCGGGCCAGCTTCCTCACCCTCGCGGGCAGGACGTACATAATTGCCGTTAATTTTAAAGTTCCACCACTCCCAGGCATTGGACGAAGGAGACACCGTGTATCCGGCACTACCATCTTCGTTTACCCATATGTAGATGTAGACGCTCATGTAGTACCGGTAGGGCCACCAATAGTCGGCGAGTGGCACATACTCACCGACCAAGCCCAAAGTGCCCTGTGTCCAACTGACCTGTACAACGGCAGACATACGTCGATGATACACAGGCCAGCCACCCTCAACAGCAGGTCCACTGACGGTTGCGGTTCCTCCGGTTATACTCCATCCCCATCTGGCACCCTCCTGAACGCTAAGAGGATTATTTGGGTCATTGTTTGGTGCTTCGAACGAATACGAAAGATATCCCTGAAAGAAGGTATTATCGGGGCCACGCTCAGCCGTCAAGGTGACTCGTGCCCAATTTGTCCCGAGCCAACTATACGGCCACTGGTCCAAGCTCCAGCCGACATAAACAGTCATTGACACTGGATTGCTGAGCGGACTGGGGGCGGGGGGAAGTGGCACGTAGGGAGCCGGGAACGGAGCAGTCATCGTACCGGAAGGATCTGTCAGGGTCGGTGGATTGTTTCTGCAATAGGCGTACAGGTTTGTGCCATCGCGAGCGGGGTCCGTTTGGAGGAAGCGGCCGATGGATGCGTTGTAGTAGCGGGCGCGGTAGTAGTAGAGGCCGGTTTCCTTGTCGAACTCGCGGCCCGTGAACAGGAAGCGGTTGGGATGGTTCGGGTCGGAGGCG
>DAOTJE010000063.1:0-7516 GCA_035448545.1 Sedimentisphaerales bacterium
CGTAGTCCAGGCTGCAGTTGGAGCCGTTCACCGGCTGGTCGCCGAGGCTGCCGCGCCCGAAGTTGATCACGTTGAGGTTGCCCAGCTCGAGCTGCACCGGCGACATGGTGAGTCCGGCCGTGTTGGTGGCCGGAGGCGAAGCGGTGCCGATCTCCTCGACGCCGTCGTCGACGTAGGAGAGCGCCTCGCTGCCCAGTTCCATCAGGCGCTTGTAGTCGGTGCGTGCGCCGTTGGTGGCGGCCCGGTAGACGCGATAGCCGGTCGCGCCGCTGACCGGCAGCCAGGAGAGCTTGTTCATCTCCCCGGCGGCGGTGGCCCGGGCAATGACCGCAGCGGCGTTGAAGGCCGTCTCGCCGGTGGCGTTGTAGGCGGTCACCAGATAGAAATAGTTTCCGGCCGCCGGATGGTTGGCCTGTCCGAACCAGCCGCTGTCCACGTAGTCGGTGCCCTTGACCATCTGCTTGGTGTAGGTCCAGCGCACCGTGTAGGTGGTGCCGATGGCCGGTTCGTTACCGGAGCCGAGCCAGTCGACATGGTTGCCCGACTGCTGCCAGTCCACGCCCTCCTGGAAGATGGTCGCCCCCTGGCTGACCTCGAGGATGTCCACGACGGGATTGGGATCGAGCAGGTCTTCGCCGCCGCCCACCGAGCCGCGAGTGACGTTGCGGGTAATCTCGACGATGGCCTCCACCTGGGTCGTCTCCTTGAGCGGCGTGGAGTTGACCGGATAGCGGCGCTTGTTGATGTCGAAGGTCTTCTGCTCGCCGCGCACCGACTTGGTGGCGATGGATTTGGGCACCAGGGTCGAGGTGGGCAGATCGCGCTGATGCCGGAAGCCCTGGATGTAGGCGCGTCCGGCGTTGGTGATCGCCTCCACGCTGTCGTCGTCGACGCCGCCGATAAAGGTGTCGAAGCCCCGCACCAGGTAGCTTCCTGCCTGGTCGAAGGTGCGCTCGGCCAGGTTCTGAATCAGTGAGTTGAGCCCCTCGGCGGCGGCGAATGAGAGCTGGTCCTCGGTGATCGAGGAGACGGTGATCCGGCTGCCCGGCAGCGTGCCCAGCAGATCCCGCAGGTAGAGGTTGGACTTCTCCTGCACCGTGGGCGTGACGTCGCCGCTCTCGCGGTCGAACTTGTAGATCGGGATCACCCGGCGCTCGGCCACGTTGTTGGGCAGCGTCTGGCCGCTGGTGTCCGTCGCCTTGAGAGAGAGAACCCATTTTTCCCGCTCGGCGGTGGGCTCGCCGGTGGCCGGATTGATCAGGGCCGGGTCCTGGGTGTAGCCGTAGTTGTACTTCAGCAGCTCCACATAGACGTAATCGGCCCCGCTGGTGGTGGCCGGATCATAGGTCAGGGTCGCGCCGCTCACCTGTTCCAGATGGCCGTCGATGTAGACCACGCCCGGGGCCAGGGTCAGGACGTTGGCGGCCGCGCTGACCTCGAGGCCCATGATGATGGAGCCTTCCTTGAACAGGATGTCGGCGATCTTGCGCCGCTCCAGGTTGATGATGTCCTGCTGCTCGTTGAGTTCGGAATCCAGCAGGTCGCGATCCTGATGGTAGCGGATGCGCTTGTAGTTCTTGGTCGGGTCGAATGTCTCGCGTGAGATGCTCATGTTTGAATCCTCCAGTTAGATCTTGATGATCCCGACCAGCTCCACGCGGGTGTCGGAAATCTTGTTGAAGTCGGGAATGTTCTTCACCTCGTACAGGTAGCCCGGGCGCAGCACCTCGCCGGTCGGGTTGGTGTCCTGATGGAACACGCCGCCCATGGCGAGATCCCCGGTGACGCTTTGCACGTACTGCACGTCGCCGCCGAAGAAGCCGTATTCGCGGATGGTGATGCCGTTGGCCTCGGCCTCGTCGAAGCGGAAGAAGACACCGATGGTGTTGGTCTCCTCGCCGGTTTCGAGGTAGCGCACGCCGTTGACCAGCAGCGCCCCTTCGGCGTCCTCCTTGAGGAAGGTCCGCTTGTAGTAGCGCTTGCGGGCGCGTTCGTTTCTGAGCCCGGTCTGGCCGATGTCCGGCGCGGGCGGATTCTGCGGGTCGGTGAAGCTGGCATCCCCGTCGCCGATGGCGCAGTGGGTGATGCCGTCCACGGCCTGGCCGAGGAGGAGTTTGGCCGTCAGTATCCGGCCGGTTTTGACGATGAGTCCCAGTGCCATTGCTGTTCTCCTTTAGGTCTGAATTTCGTGGTCTTGATCGATGAGCACCGCGAACAGGATCTGGCGCGTGTCGGCCAGCAGCCCGGCCGGGATCGCGATGCGCTGAACGGTGTCGGATCGGCTGATGTGTGCGCCGGACGTCCGGACGCTGGTGTCGATGCTCCGCAGCCAGGGGCGCGTCACCCGCACCGCCGCGTCGGCATCGACGCCCAGACGGCCATGGACGACGAGCCACAGGTCGGCGCTCCGGTTCAGGCGGTTGTTCACGCGAAGCGCGAGGTCGGATCGACGTTCGAGCCGATGGGCGACCCGTACTGCGCTGTCGGCCCGGACCATCACCGTGCGCCTGGCCGGTGCCCCGGAAAACAGCTCGAAGAGCGCTCCGGGTTGCGCCGCGCCGATGGCGAGCAGTTCCGGCCGCCGGATGCCTCGGCGGGTGGTAATGGATGCCAGTTGTCCCTTATGCACGGCCACGGCGAATCCTCCCGCTGAGCTTGAGCGCCTGGCCACGGTTCATGGACACAAGCGTTTCCGGACGACGCTGGCCGGTGATCGTGCTGATGGTTTTGAGCTTTCCGCTATGCGTTGCCATGGCGTTACTCCTTCACCGCGCACCAGCCGCCGGTGGTCAGGTTGAACACGCGGTAGCTGTCCGTTCCGATTTGAATGGTGTCTTCCGAGGCGACATTGCCGCCGCCCACGGCGAAGATCTCGATGAGTTCGCCGCGCAGTTCCTGGTAGGCGGCGGAGCCGGACATCGAGGCGAGCCAGGGAAAGAGGATGGTGGTGCCGTAGCGCATCTCCGGATCGGTTTCGCCCTGGAGCCCGCCGTGAGCCGCGCCGCAGCGGCCCTGTTGCCCGGACGCCGAGGTCCAGCCGTCGAACTTGTTCACGGCGTAGAAGGTGCCCGGCGCGTTGTAGTAGCTGTTGACGACCGGCTGCGGGTCCTCGCCGATCTTGGCTCCCGAGGCGTAATCCCGAACGAGGGTTTCGACGGTGATGGTGTTCGGCGTGACGGCGGTGTCGATGGCGCTCACCCGCACGCGTTCGATGCCCGCGTCGTCCTTGATCACATAGTCCTGTCCGGGCGTGACCACGGTGGCGTCGTTGACCTGAAGCACCACGCCGCTTCCGGCGGTGACCGCCGCCTGCGTGAGCGCGACGGCCCCGGACCAGAAGCGTTTCAGCAGGCCGCTGTAATGGCCGTAGTAGGTGGAGACGAGCTTGGTCACCACGAAGACGTGATCCAGGTCGGCGAACAGCCAGAAGATGAAGTCGGCGCTGTCCTCCACCCGCAGGTAGGTGTAACTGGTGTGCGAAGCCTCGTTGACGCCGGTGTGGGTGGCCGCGTCCCAATACTGGAATGCCGCGACGTGAATCCGCCCGGAGGTGGTGCTGATACGGAACTGCAGATAGACGTCCTCGGCCCCGGATTCCCCGTGCGACTTGAAGACGAAATACGGCTGCGGGTCGGCCGACTGGTCGTCATGCAGGGTCCAGCCGGTGGTGGTCACCAGAAAGGTCCGCAGTTGATTGAGCAGGTCGAGCCGACCGTGGGCGAGTCCTTGAATGCTGTGGTATGCCATGGCGGCCTCCTTAGAGAATCGGGTTTTCCGTGCCGGTCAGGCGCAGCTTGATGTCGAGTTTGTTTTGCACCGGTGTGCCCGGGAGTACGGTGCAGCGTCGCCAGAAGGACAACGTCTGCTGAAAGGCCTTGTCGCCGAGATTGAGCGGTGCGCCCTGGGTGGCGGTGTCGAGTTCCGCCTGGGTCAGAGCCAGGCGGTACCAGACCGATTCGTCGGTGCCGGTTTCGTCGATGGGATCGAGCACCAGCCCGGTGTAGTCGTAGCCGGAATAGACGGTCGTTCCGGCGTCGTGCGCGGCCGGAGCGGTGTTGGCCACGCCCCGCTGCACGGTGAGATTGGCGGTGCCGCCGCCGCTTTCGATGAGCATCTGCTCGCCGTCGATGATGATGAGTTCGCCGTCGGCAAAGCGCGGTTCGGCCAGGGCGATGGAGGTCTGCGCCGCGTCGATGGCCGAGGCGAGGCTCGTCTGCTCGTTGGCGACGTAGAGCTGCCGATCCTTGATGTCGCCGTCGGTGCCGTTGTAGCTCTCGGCCTCGGGGCGGCTGAAATCCCCCTCGGAAATCTGCTGGGTCAGCGCTTCGTCAAGATAGAGGTGAATCGCCATGGGTTCTCCTTCAGGTGGGCCACTGGGTGGCGCGATAGTTATTGGTGGCGGCCTCGAACCCGGCCTGCGTCGGTGCGTGCAGATCCTGCTGACGGAACAGCCAGCGGTAGGAAGGCCGCGACCAGCGGAATCCGGCCTGGTTGAGGCGCATGCGGCTGACGCGCATCGGGCGGGTCCGATCCACGGAGAGGCGCAGGCCGGTGGTGTTGAGCGGGCTCGCGCCCAGCTTCATGGTCTCGACCCGATGGCGCTGGAGAGAGCCCGTGTCCACGTAGACTTCAAGCGAGGCCCGTTCGCCGGTCAGATTCGCATTGCTCAGATACCGGGTGTTCAGGGTGTTCGCGTTGAGCCGGAACACAGGCCCTCTCCGCCGCCATCGGTCGATCCGGTCGACGGCCAGGGTGACGTCCGCGTCGCAGCCAGCGGTGGAGGCGAGCAGCAGATTGCTGATGCCGCCCTGGTTGGCGGTGAGATCGAGACCAGCGTTGAGCCTGGCGCGGCCAAGCTGGAAGCAGAGGCGGTGCCGGGATTCCAGGGGCAGGCGCAGGTCGTACTTGGCTTCCGCCCGTTCGACCGGTTCCGCCTGCGTGTCGAAGAAGAAATCCTTCTGCCGGAAGCAGTAGCGCAGCTCGGTCTCGCCATGGGTCAGCGATTTGCGGTTGAGATGGCTCTCGCCCAGCCCGAAGCCGCTTTCCAGCACATCGCCTTCGAAATCGCGGCCGGTGTAGATGGGCGTGCAGAAGGAAACCCGATCCTCGCCGACGCGGGTGTACGGAAGCCGCCAGTCGTTGAGGGCCTTGTGGTTCAGGCGCATCCGGTTCTGGCGGCCGTGAAAACGGGAGACCTTCACGGCGGCCCGGTCGATCTCCGGGATCATCTCCGTGGTACTGGTGAGCTGCAGCAGCTCCCAGACTCTCTGCTTGTTGGTCAGGTGGCGGCAGGAACCGAGCGAGGAACGTCCAAGGACGAAGGTTTCGTCGAGAAACGCCAGCACGATCCGGCGCACCGCGTTGGCATGCCCGAAGTCGAGCATCGCGCCGCCTTCGATCCATTCGAGCAGAAACTGGAGCCAGAAACAGCGCGTGCCCGCCGGGTGGTGAAACACCAGGGCGTCGCGCAGCCCCTCGGTCTGGTTGAGACACAGCACGCGAAACACGCCGAGGCTGAACACCAGCCCGGGCAGCTTGGCGTTGCTGAGTCTGGAGCGGGCATTGAGACGCAGAGCCGAGCGGAAGGTCTCCTGCAGTTCCCCCTGCCAACCGAGCGCGTCGAAGTCGCGTTCGATGGCCGGAATGGTGCCCTTGCGGCGATAGATTTCGACCGCCTCCCGCACGCGGCGGCGCTGGCAGTCCGGCGAACAGGTGCCGTCCACCTCGAGACCGACGAGCCTCGCCAGCAGCGGCAGGAAGCGCTCGTCGCAATGATCCACATCGAAGATGGTCGGGAAGTCGTCGATGGCCTGCTTGAGTTCGTCGAGCGTTCCGGCGGGAAGGCTCAGAAAGGTGCGCAGGTCACCGGCCTCGTCGTTGTGCTCGTAAAGCGGCGGCAGCAGGCCGAGCAGATTGTCCTTGAACCAATCCGACATCAACCGGCCCTCCGCAGATCGAGGTTGACGCTGCCGAGAACCGGGATTTCGCCGTGGCGCAGCTCGATGTCCTGCTGGGGCGCGTAGAGATGCATGTGGCTGACGCCGCGCACGCCGTCGATCAGGGCCACCAGGTCGGAGAAGTGAATGGTCTGGCCGAAAGAGACTTGGTCGAAGGAAAAGAAATCGGAGAGCGCGGCTTCGATGCGGCTGCGCACGTTTTCCAGCGGTTCACCGGGCCAGATGTAGACCTCGGCGTCGATGGAAACGGGGCGGTAGATCGGGTCGAACAGGTTGATCTCGACCGTGATGACCTTGCGGCGTTCGAGAAACTCCGCGAGGTCCCGCTTGAGCAGCGCCGAGGGCATTCCGCCGCCGTTGGGGGCGATGGCCAGTTGGACGTTGTAATAGCGGATGTTCTGACAGGCATTGGTGTCGAGCACCTTGGCCTTGGCGACGCCGGGGTAACCTTCGGCGAGCGCCTGGTAATCCTCCAGGGTGACGGCCTTCCAGAGACTGCGCAGCTCCGCCGGTGCCTGTCGGCGGGCGTGTTCGAGGGCTTCCCGCGAAGCGCCGCCGGTGGCGGGCACCGGGTTGGTGACGGTCAGGGAGACCTGGCCGCCGTCGAGGTAGACCGGGCTCAGCAGTTGGGTGATCCGGTTCGGACCGAGATTGCCCTGGTCTCCGATGGTCTGCAGATAGCTGACGGTGATGGCGCTTCCCTGAGCGGGTACAGCGCCGCTTTGCCCGTCGCCGAAAATCAGGGTGGAGATGTCGAGGGCGTCCAGGTCGGCCATGAAATGACGGCTGTCGGCAATGCTGTCCTGAAAATGATCGACCTCGCTCCAGGCGTCGTCCCCCACCGTAACGGTGATGGTGCCCTGGGCGATGACGTCGCCGGTCAGGCGGATGCGCTGGAATGGCAGCCCCGTCGACGTGAAGGTCTCGGTGCGGCGCACGCCTTGACGGGCCGGGATGTCCACAGAGAGCACGCCTCGCGGGATCAGGCCGTCCTCGACCGTCTCGAAATCCGCCTCGCCGTCATTCAGCAAGGCGCGGCAGGCCGTCCCCGCCGGAATGGTCAGATCCTTGCCGAGCGGGGCGGAGAGCCGGAAACGCAGCGTGGTGGTGGAGGCCACCGGCGAGTCCAGCCGGTAGCCGATGAGCTTGCAGAGGTTGATGACGTTCTGGCGCTGGCGGGCCGTGGGCAGAAAGGCCTCCGCCGCCTGGGCGTCCAGGTAGTAGGCCAGCATGTCGCCCACGCCGCAGAACAGATCGAGCAGGACGACGCCGAGATCGGAGTGGTTGAAATCGGTCCAGCGGTCGGTGAGCTGCGGGATCTTCGCCAGCAGCTCCTGACGGATCGATTCGTAATCCTTGTTGATGTATCCGATGCTTGCGCGGCCCATGGTCTCTCCGGTTTTCGGCGGTTATGCGAGAGCGCCTGATGCTCTCGCCACGCCGGTTACTTACCGGAAGGGACCTGGATGTGTCGGAGGCGGGATGCCTCAGAGCGGGCCGCGCAGTTGCCAGACGGGATTGGGCTGCCCGGAGGTGTTGTTGAGGTAGTGGGATTCCTT
>DAOTJE010000063.1:7616-13738 GCA_035448545.1 Sedimentisphaerales bacterium
TTCGTATTCCCCGGCTGGCCAGATGAAGGAATCCGCCGGATCGGGGCTCATCTCGGCCGCGTCGAACCAGAGCAGATTGAACAGCGAGCGCACGTCCGGCGACAGGCGCACGCTGCGCACCGGCGGCGGTTCCGGCTCGGGTTCCGGCTGGGGATAGCTGGGCGCGGGATTGTTCGGGTCTTCTCTGTAGAAGGGATAGACCAGGTTGCCGTCCACCTGGCTCTGGATCACCCGGTAGGCGATATGCACCAGCAGCAGGTTGCCGTCGATATTCAGCGGCCGGTCGTCGAAGTGTACCTCCGTGATGATCACCCGCTTTTCCCAGCGCTTGATGGCGTCGATCACGTAATGGCGCAGCAGGCCCTTGAGCACCTCGTCGTTCTGTTCGAACACCAGATCCTTCAGCCGGGAGCCGAACTCCGGATTCATGAACCGTTCGCCGATCCGGGTGCCGAGGATCTGCAGGATGCTTTCGCGGATATGCTCGTGCTCACGCGAGGTGGTGGTCGAGACCTGGGTGCCGCCGGATACCGACTGAAACCGGAACGGATAGCGCAGCCCCTTGCCGAGAAAGTCGTAGCTCATCAGGTACGCTCCTCGCAGTCGATGCCGCACTGTCCCGAGCAGCCATTTTCCGGTGCGCCGTCGTCGACGGCTTCTCCCTGGAACCGAACCACCAGATCCAGTCCGCTTTTGAGTCCCAGATGGATGGTTCCGTCCGCCTCGATCAGCCCGCCGTGGCCGGACTGGCCGCACTGGAATCCTTTGGCTCCGCCGGAGAGCAGACGGACAGCGATGGTTTCGCCGATGCCCTCGATGCGGCCGATGCCGATGATGTCGATAGGTCCGGCCGGGTTGATCAGGGTGATGAACCGCTCCCGGTGATCGACGTCGAGACGGATGCCCTCGGGCAGAACCACCGCGAAGCGTTCCGCGCCCATGGCGGTCGGCTCGATCCCGGCGGGCAGTCCGCTGATACCGGCTGCCTCCTGGGTCGAACGCAGATAGGACTCGACCAGGGTGTAAAGGCGTCCCGGGGCGACCTCGATGGCCGTGCCGGGTCCGGGGGTGATGACCTGCTGTTCCCCAGCGTCGATAACGCAGATTCGCTGGTCGTCCGTGGTCCGCAGGATCATGCCGTCGGGCAAGGTGAAGAGCCGGTTGCCGTCCGGCAGATCCCGGGGTTCGGTGCCCGCAGGCAGTTCGACGAAGGGATAGAAATCGGGCTCCGGCTCGATCTGTACCTGGTCCAGATACTCCTGGGTCCTGGCCTGCTGGGCCTCAAGATAGGCCTGGGCCTGGCCACGCATCGCCTCAGAGGCGGAGTGACTGGCCTCCAGCAGCGTGCGGATGCCGGAAAGTTCTTCACGGATGCCGGACAGGTGATCGCAGAGCGCCCGCAGCACATACTGCTGTTCGCCGGAATCGGTCTGTTCGATGGTGGCCTGCAAGTCGGCGGGTTCTTCGGAAATCATGGACAACCTCCATTACATGCCGACATTGGCGGGTTGGGATTGATAGCTCATGGCGTTGACCGGCGTCACTGTTCCGGTCGCGCCGTCGATTTCGAACACGGTCCAGACCGTGCCCGGGGCGTTGGGAACGGTGAAGGTCTGCTCACGGCCATCGCTCAGGAACACTTTCACCGATGCTCCGGACTGCGCCAGGCCGGTGCTCGGATTGGCGTTGCGGTTGGTGTAGTCGTGGACCGCGTAGCGGTAGACGCCGGGGATGAGCCGATGGATGGTGATGGTCTCCGGCCCGTAGGAACTGGTGTCGTCCACGTCCAATTCCGCCGCCTCGTTTTCGATGGTGTGGGAATAGAACACATGGAAGCGACCGCCCGATGGCGTCGGTCCGGTGAGATGGGAATCGAGATCCCGGGGGTTGAGGCCCCACTGCAACACGATGCGGGCGACCTGGCCGTCGAGCTCGGGCGAGAGAACGATCTGGATGTCGCCGGAGGTGTTGGGGTCGGCGTTCACCCAGCCATGCCAGGCGATGTATCCCGGCGCGGTGACCTCCACGTAATAGAACCCCTCGGGCACGGACAGCTCGAACCCGCCATAGGCGTTGGCAAAGGTCTGGAACGCCGCCGGGCCGGTTTCCGAGCGGCGGAATTCGATCAGCGCGTTGCCGACGCCGCTGGTGTTGAGGGCGTTGACCACCGTGCCGCTGAGGAAGACCGATGCTCCGCTGGCAAAGTCCGGGTGGTCGGCGAACCAGGACGGATCGCGGACCTCCACCAGAATATGGCGGAGGCTGTCCCGGACCGAGGATCGCCAGACCATGAGCACGGCGTTGCCGATGGTCCAGCCGCAGCGAATGACACCGTCCGGCCCGATCTCCGCGACCTCCGGATTGCTGGAGGCAAAGACCGGGGCGTCCACGTCGCCGCGCAGGGAGAGCGGAACCCGTTGCTCGAACTCGCCAGCGGAGAGGCGGATGGAGCGAGGCTGAACCTCCCAGTGGCTGTAGTCTGGCGCGGTAGCGGTCATGAAGGAACCTCCACCGGTGCGGAGACGCCGCCGCCATAGACCTCGACCTGGACGTGACGCAGGCTGAGCCGCTCGGCAGAATCCCAGACCAGGATCATGGCCGCCCCGGGAACGAAGCCGCACTCGACATTGCCGTCCTCATCGACACTGGCCACGTCGGGATTGGACGATTCGAACACCGGCGCTTCGGGTAGACCACGGATCGAGAGCGGAATGCGCTGGACGAATGGGGATCGCGAGACCCGGATCAGTTTCGGGAAAACATCCCAGTAGTGCGGTTCCTGCGGCTGTTCGAGATTGTTCATCGCGTCCCCCTCAGTTGTCGATGGTGTTGGGACTGCCGGTGACGATGATGGCTCCGCAGGCGGTGATGTCGCCGATGCGGGCGTTGGGCAATCCTTCGGTGATGGTGTCGAAGCTGCCGGTCACGATGGGCGTCACGCCATGCCCAGGGATGGGACAGACGTGCAGATCCCCCATGCGGGCCACCGGCATGCCGTTGTCCAGCGTCCGGCTCGCCCCGGTGATGATGACGCCGCCGTGACTGCTGATGTCGCCGAGTCGCGCCTGGGAGCTCATGGGTTCACCTTCAGCAACAGATGGATCAGAAAGCCGATGAGTCCGCCGATGGTGCTGCCGATGGTCAACACCAGGCCGACGATCTTCCACATGGTCTCGGTCCCCATCTTGGAGCCGACCCGGGCATGCAGCCGGTCGATCTCCTCGGCGTGCCGGTGCAGATCGGAATAGATCGAGCGGACCAGCACCTCGACGTTTTCCTTGTCCGATTTCTTCTCGATTTCACGCTCGATCTTCTCGAGGCGATCCTGGATTTCCCGGCGGTGGCTTTCGAGGATGCTGCGGAATTCCTCCCGCCAATGATCGAAGGTCCGGGCCAGCAATTCCTCGCTGGCCGAGAGTCCGGAGGGCGTTGTTGTTCTTTCTCCCATGCAATGCTTCCTTCAGGTGTTGATCAAGACGGTGTTCGTCGAGCGAATGATGATGTTTCCGGCCACCCCATCCATGAACACGAGGCTGCCGGACTTGTCGGTGGCGCTGATGCTCTCCTGGCCGGGCGCGGCGTTCATGCGCACCACCTGACCGGCCTTGTCGGTGAGCCGGATCTGTTCGGCGGCGGCGGTGGAATCGACGAGGATTTCCTGGGTGCCGTTGAGTCCCCAGATGTGAACCTTCTCCCGGCCCTTGGTGGTATCGATGAGGATCTTCTGCCAGCGGGAGCGGCCCTTGTCGCACGAGAGGATGTGGACCTTCTCCTTGTCCTGCCAGGCTTCGAGGATCACCTGCTGGCGGCAGAGGTCGGTGAGCTGGATGCGGGCGCGGGAGCCGACGATCTGCGAGGCGATGTCGAGCTGGTCGCCTTTCTCGGCGTCCTTCGTGCCTCGGCGCAGGGCGTTGCCGCTCTGCATCTCCGGCTTCACCTTCCCTTCCATGGTGAGGATCTGTCCGGCGCGGTCGATGATCCGCAGCAGCTCGTCGCCGTCGCGGTCATCGGCCAGGATGGTGTGGCCGGTTTCGGTCTTGAGCAGGACCTTCAGGCGCGGGCAGTAATACGGCGGATGGCCGTGGTACTTCTTGTGTTCGAGATCGTCGTGCCGGTTGGCCTGATGCTCGACCTTGTCCTCGCAGTCATGGCAGAAGGCATTCGCGCAGGTGCGCTTGGATTCCTCGGGCTGTTCGCCGGGATTGCTCTTGGCCAGCCAGACCCCGGTCCAGATCGGATACTGGACGACGCCGCCCTCGAACTCGGCCCAGACCGAGGCTCCTTCCTCGGGGACCAGGAACATGCCGGTGTCGTCGTTGCCGCCGTAGGGAAAACAGGGAGCGGCCCATTCGGACCAGTTCTCCCGCCCGCTGCCGAGCACGGCGGGGATTTCCAGGCGGACCCGGCCGAGGCGTTCGGGGTCGTTGTTGTCGCGCACGAAGGCCCGGTACTTGCCGTACCAGCGGTTGCGGTAGCGCTCTTCGGATTGACGGTCGCGGGTTTCAAGCATGCTCCGTCTCCCGCTTTCGACTGGCGTCCCAGGCCAGCCAGCCGCCCAGGCGAACCGCCCAATGCATGAGCTGGCGTTTCCACAGGGGCACGCCCAGGGCCGCCATCAGTTCGAGAAAGACGCGGTCGGCCGCAAGCCGCGAGACCTTGCCGGTGTGGTAGAGGTAGTCGTGAACGACGGCCGCCGGGGAATATCTCCCCCAGGGCGGCACCACGCGCCAGAACAGGCGCGGCACCGAGGCGAAGTCGGTCTCGAACCCGGCGGGCACTTCGATGATGCGGCCAGCGCCGGTGCGGACACGGAACGGCTGGGTCAGCCTCGCGGTCATTCCATTGGGCAGGATCTCCACCCGAAGAGGCCCGGACAGTCCCAGCGCGGTGCCCGAAAACAGGGTCTTGGTTTCGGCGCTCATGACCGCCACCTCGCCTTGCCCGACTGGCGCACGTCGAGATGGACCCAGGAGGCATAGACGCCGATGCCGCCCTCGCAAAAGAGCGGAATCTCCTCGGCGATGACCGCCAGTTCCTCGGGCGAAACGCCTGCGGGACAGCTCACGTCGGCCGCCATGCCCAGCGTGTGGAAACTCTGCTCCGCGCCGCCCACCGCCTTGTTGTGCCTGTTGCAGCGAAAGCCGCTGGTGATGGACAGCGGTTTGCCGATGCGGTCGCGCAGCGTCTGCAGGGCGTCGACCAGGTCGGGATGGACCGCAGCCGAATGGCCGCAGCAGTTCTTGCCCTTGCAGGCGAATTCCGAACGGTTGAAATTCTTGCTGAGATCACCCATTGCCGCCTCCTTGTGTGACCGCGCCGGAGTCCGCGTCGATGGTCACCATGGCTGGCGGCTCGTTTTGCGGCGTGGGCGGGGCCTCCTTGTCGTTGGGTTTGCCCTGGGACTCGGCGGACTTGTCGCCCGCGCCCTTGCCGAGGGCGTTCTTCTTGAGTTTGAGTTCGCAGAGATAGCCAGCGCCGCTGATGCTGTGGCGCACCGAGTGGCAGTAGTAGATGCCGGAAAACTTCCGTCCCACGCCCTTGATCTCGACGTTCTTCTTGGCGCGTAGCTGGGGAATGCCGATGGTGGCCGCATCCGCCTCGACCTGGCGCAGCTCGGCCTCGCGGAATTTGCCTTCGGCGCTGTCCTGGGCGGGCTCCTGGCGCGGCTCTTCGTGAAAGCCTTCGGAACGGTCGAAGCTGGGCACGATCTGCCCCGTCTCCTGTTCCTTGAAGCTGCCTTCGCCGGTGTTGCCGTCGACCAGATAGGTCTGCTTGCCCAGGGCCGTCCGCTCGGGCGTGGTGGCGTTGTTGGCCTTGTGCTCGACCACGTCCTTCTTGCGCGGGTCGACGCCGACCGTCTTGGTCTCGACACCCGCGCCCTTGGCTCCCTGGGATTGGGTGCTGGGGCGGAACGAGCGCAGCAGGCCCTTGGTGTCGGTGAAATATTCGAGGGTCAGAAGCGGCGTCTGGTCGAGCTCGCGGGGATGGAAATGGAGTTCGTCGTCCTGGATGTAGAAGACATAGCCGCTCACGCCGTCGCCATCGCGGTCGCGGGCCTTTTCCGCCAGCTCCTTGAGGAACTGGGCGTCCGAGATGTTGCTCTGGGTGACGCGGAGATGGGT
>DAOTJE010000064.1:0-13390 GCA_035448545.1 Sedimentisphaerales bacterium
CTCTTCGAGATGACAGCCCCCTTTCCTGGCCTCCGCAGGAACCTACCTACAAACAGGCAGTGCACCGCCACACGGCTGACGGCGATTCGGATAGCAAACGAGGCCGGGATTTGATATCCTGCGGCGTTCGCGGATCGCAGGGAATCCGCGAACGGATGCATGGACCCGATGGAGACAACGATGGAGCGTAACAGTCTGGGACGGAAACTGCGGCAGCGGTCGGGCCTGCTCGTGCTGGCGGAACTGGTCGGCGGGCCGGGATTCAGTTTCGCGCCCATCGAGCGGTTCGGCCGGGCGTACCAGGAGGCGGCCAAGGCCGGCAGGGCGGTCCTGCCGGAGGGTTTTGATTTTGCCGCGATCACGCTGCCCCAGAATCCCGGCGGTGTCGCCAACCTCGAGCCGGCCGCCATCGTCAACGTCCTCGAAGCGAACCATCTGCTCGACGGCCTCGACATCGTGCCGCACATCAGTTGCAAGGACGCCAACGCCGACGCCATCGTCAGTTCGCTGGTCGGCTTCCGCAAAGCCGGCGTCACCAGCGTGCTGGCGCTGACGGGCGACAAGCCGGTCGCCGCGAAGGGCGTCTTCGAGCTCGAATCGCTCGGCCTGCTGCGTCTGATCCGCAAGATGAACCACGACGCCTACCTTGGCGCCAAGCCCGACGCCCTGGCGAGCGTGCATCAGTTCGTCCCCGGCGCGGCGGTCTCGCCTTTCAAGTACACCGAAGCGACGCAGATGCAGCAGTACTACAAGATGGAGAAGAAGGTCCGCTGCGGCGCCGCGTTTCTGGTCACCCAGGTCGGCTGGGACTGGCGAAAGAGCCTCGAATTGTTCACCTATCTCAAGGACCGGCAGATCGACGTCCCGGTGATCGGCAACGTTTATCTGCTCAGCACGCTGACGCCCGCGCCGCGTCTGATGCACGACATCAAGCTGACCGGCTGCTTCGTCAGCGACGAGCTGCTCGCCAAGGTCTACAGCGAGAAGCTCGATGACCACATCGAACGGGCCGCCCAGCAGGTGGCCATGTACAAGGCGATGGGCGCCGCCGGCGTGGACATCGGTGGCGTGCAGGATTTCGCGACGTTTACCCGCATCGTCGAGCGCGCCGCCGAGATCGGTTCCGACTGGGAGCGGTTCAAGGACAACCTCTGCTGGCCCCCGCGCTCGAGTGCGGATTGCGGATCGCAGATTGTGGATTCGCGCCCGGCAGGGAATTGCAAGTCCGAAATCCGAAATCCGAAATCGCAGGACGCGTTCTATCTCTACGACGACCACGGCAGGGCCCGCACGCTGTCGCAGCTTCGACCGACGGCGGGCAAGCGGTTCTTCGATTTCTCGCACCGCGCGCTGCTCGACCCCGAGGGGGTGGGCTTTCACGCCTTCCGCAGGACGATGGGCTTCCTCGGCGCCGACAAGGGCGAGGGCCTCGTCTACAAACTGTTCAACGCCGGCGAGAAGGCGTTCAAGTACACGCTGTTTGACTGCGAGGAGTGCGGCGATTGCTTTCTCCCGGAGAATTTCGGCGTCTGCACCATGGGTGGTTGCGAGAAGGGCATCGACAATGCCCCGTGCGGCGACGCCACCGTGGACGGCTACTGCGGCAACAACCTCCGGCAGGTGTGCGTCGGCAATCGCATCTACGAAGCGGCCGCCTCCGAGAAGGGCGGACGCCAGCGGCTGCGGACGACGATCAACCCGCGCCGCAATCCAGCGCTCCAGCACTCCTCCTCGATCCTCAACTATCTGTTCGGCAAGGACCACACGATGAAGAACGCATTGATCTCGATCGGCGAAGCCGTTCACGCCTCGATCCCCAAGACCGGCCAAGTCATGCGCCGGTTGCAGGACCTCGGGCCCGACGCCTACACGAAGCCTGGCCCGGAGCTCGACTACGTCAAGGCGCTGATCGAGTCGCAGGCGGCCGACCACGCCGACTACATTGCAGTCAATCTCGACGCCTTCGGCGAGGACGATCCGACGCTGGCGGTGAAGATGATGATCGAGTACACCCGACTCGTGCGGCGCTGGGGCGACGGCGTGCCGATCTGCATCGACAGCAGCAACGACGACGTGCTCGAAGCGGGCCTGAGGGAATGGTATGCGGCGGGCGCGAATCCTTGTTCGCCCGTCAAACCGCCGCTGATCAACTCGGTGAAGGTCTACACGATGGACCGCATCCTGCCTCTCAAGAGGCAGTACGATTTCTCCGTGATCGCGCTGCTGGTCAGCGAGGACAGGCCCACCGGTCCCGGCGGGTCACACTCGGTCGATGAGCTCTGCGCCCTGGCGCATCGGATCTTCGACGAGGCGGTAGGTCGGTACGGATTCCGGCCCGAGCAGATCTTCTTCGACTCGACCGTCTTTCCGCTGGCGATCGACATGCCGATGGAGCCGGGCGTGCCGGGCTACACCTACCGGACGTTCGAAACCATCAAGAGAATCAAGAGCGACCCGAAGTTCAAGGGCGCGCATTTCTCGCTGGGCGTGAGCAACTCGGTGCGCGACCTGCCCGGCCGCAAGATCGGCGTCTGCCGGGCCTACGTCGCCAAGGCGATGGAGTACGGCCTTGACGCCGGTATCGTCAACACCGCCCACAAGTATGGTACCGTCGAGCCCGACCCGGCCCTGCTCGAACTGGTCGACGCCTTCGCCCACCTCGACGGCTCCCTCGACAAGACCGGCAAGGCCATGGAGCTGATGGGCAAGTTCTGCCAGGAAAACCGAAAACCGTCCTGAGGCGTGCCGCGTCACTGAGCCCCCGTTCCGGCGAGGCTCGTTCTTTACGGGTTCCACGCCGGATGCAGCCAAAGGCGTGGTCCGTCGAGCCATTTACCCACAGGGCTTAGCCCTTTGTCCGTCCCCATGCCGCGCGAATCGGACGTATAGTGTAGAGAGATACACGACCAGGACCGTACCTGGGGGGCGCTTGCGGTGGACCGAGGTTTTATCCTGCGGATGATCCGAGGCGTCCTTTTTTCATGCGCTCCGGCCCCTGCTCACCCGGCAAGGCCGGCGTCCTTTTGGCTTGGCAGACGGCGGTCCCAGGCGTTGCGGATCTTCGTGGCCAGGGGGCCGGACGCGAGGTGGGCCGCGTAGCAGTCGATGAGGGTTTCCCAGTCTCCTTCCCGGCGCTTCCAGTGCCGATACAACTGGTCGAGGTCGTGGATCACCAGTCGGGACAGGGGAAAGTACGTCCGCATCTTCTCCAGGTCGATCACCGCCGCATCGAACCTGCGTGTCCCTTTGCCGTTCGAGCCGCCGGCGTTTTCCGCCCGTACGAAAATGTGCTTGGCGTGCAGGCAACTGTGCCGAAGGTAATGGCTGTGCATCCGGCGGAGCGTATGGGCGACGCAGGCGAGCAGCGCTCGGCGGGCATCGAGGTCGTCCTGTTCGATTGCGGCCAGGCTGTCCTCCAGCGGCTGATACCCTTCCAGCGACCGCGTCACGAGAATCGCCTGCCACTGCCGGCCGGTATTCCGATGCCCATAAAAGACCACGTCCGGGCAGGGGACTCCGCATTTTTTCATCCGGCAGATGTTTCGATACTCTCTGTAGACGGTGGGAAGGCCCCGGACGGGATGAAGCAGAGTCCGGAAGTTGTGGTTCTCCTGGCGTTTGATGAACACCGCCAGCGTGCCTCCCTCCGGCTGTTTCAGGATGTGGCGCGAGACACCGCTCCAGCCGTTCCGGCGGCGATTGGGTTCCTCGAACCAGTTCACGTCGGCGTTCCAAAGCGATTCAAAATCGTCGAGGCCGTTGTACGTCAGAAGTCTGCGATCCGATTCGGAAACGATGCACTGGATGCTCAAGACTCACTCCTTGCGCAGGACGTAAACGCGCCACATGGAATAGAACTTCAGGAAATCGAGGTGGCCGACGATGCGGAACCCCGCCTGGTGGAACTCCGCTTCGATGCGCTCGCGTTCCACCACGCCGCGGTTCTGGAGTTCGGCCTTCGATCGGGTCGCCTCCAGCTTCTTTCGCCGGTAGGCCCTGTAGTTACCGTCCACCCACAGGGAGATGCAGACCGTCTCGCGGGTCACCCGGTGGAATTCCCGCAGCATCGCCAGGCGGTGGGCCGGTTCGAGGATGTGATGGAGCAGCCGCATGCAGAAGATGCTGTCCACCGAGCCGTCGTCGAGCCCGGTCTCGAAGGCGGAGCACTGGAAGCACTCCACGCGATCGACCAGCTCTTTGGGCTGCATCCGTCGGGCCACCTGAATCATGTCCGCGCTGCCGTCGGCGGCCAGAATCCGACGCCCGGGTTTTTCCGCCAGCAGAGGCCAGAACCGTCCGGCGCCGCAGGGAAGGTCGAGCACGACGTCAGGATCGCCCGCCAGCGCCAGCGCCCGACGGGCCAGCGCCAACTCCCGCCACGTCGTCAGTCGCCGGGCCAGACCCGCTCGGTGCTTGCGGTAGTAATGCTCCGCGTGGTCGCGATCGTATTTGTCCGAGAACTCCAGGTGGATGGCCTGGTCACAGCGAGAATTCTTCATGGAAGATGCGTCCTGTTGCCTTTCGCAGGTTGCCTTCCGGCGCCGTTTTCGGAACGCCGAGTCCGAAGGCCCCGCTTTGTGGCCGCATCTTGATGGTTGTCGTTCGCGGCGTCAATGCTTTCTTTACGTGACGCCCTTCATTTCCTGCCCCTTGCGCAGGGCGTAGACTCGCCACATGGAGTAGAAGCGCAGGAAATCGAAGTGGCCGAGGATTTGGAATCCCGCCTGGCGGAACTCGGTCTCGATGGTCCGCCGGTTGGTGACGTACCGACTGTGGCGATCCCCCGGTGGTCGCCGGGCCTCCAGCCTCTTGCGCCGGGTCGCCATGTAGTTGCCGTCCACCCACAGGGAGATGCAGACTGTATCGCGGGTCACTCGGTGGAATTCCCTCAGCATCGCCAGCCTCTGGGCGGGCTCGGGGATGTGGTGAAGCAGGCGCATGCAGAGGATGCAGTCGACCGAGCCGTCGTCCAGTCCGGTTTCGAAGGCGGAGCACTGGAAACACTCCACGCGTTCGACCAGCTCCTGAGGCTGCATCTGACGGGCCACCCGCAGCATGTCTTGGTTGGCATCCGCGGCGAGAATCCGGCGTCCAGGTTTTTCCGCCAGCAGAGGCCAGAATCGCCCCGCGCCGCAGGGAAGATCGAGTACGACGTCGGGATCGCCCGCCATCGCCAGCGCCCGGCGGGCGATCGCCAACTCCCGCCACGTCGTCAACCTGTGGAAAAAGCCCGTCCGATGTTTGGTGAAGTACTGCGCCGCGCGATCGCCGCCGTATCGTTGCGAAAGCGCTGTATCCGTGGCCTGGACCCGTTCCGAGTCTCTCATATGCTGCCCAGCCCTTCCATCTTGCTTGCCCGCTCCGGGACTGTTCGACGACAAAGCAGTCCCTCCACAAGCCAGGTCCTGGGACGTAGAATACTCACCGAACCTGAAGCGAAGATGAAATGCCCGGCCGAGTCCGAGAAGAAACCACCGGGCCGTCTCTCGGGCCTCTTCTACGGACCAGACCGGACGCCGCGTCGCGTGCGATTACCGGCTAGGCACAGATGGGTCAGATCGAGTTCTGTGATTCAGGACTTCACGTTCTCTTAAGCTCGCGGAGGTTACAAGGAGGTGGGCATTGCGGGAGATTCGCTGACCGTTGTGCCTTGTCTGTTTGCCTCGCGAAGGGGGGGCAAGGGCTCGCTGTACGAATTCATGGAGAGTCAAATGCAGAAAGTCATAGTGGGAAACGTCGGGTCATGGAGAAGGGGATCTTGCGTGATCGAATCCGGAGATGCGCTTCGAATCCGGACCGTATCCTCCGGGGCAGTGAACTCGGCCATCGAAACAAAGGATCGCTTCGCCGGTAAAGCGGCAGCGCAGAAGTACGTCAGGGCACTGGATGGGACGGCCATGCACCGGCGTGAAGAACGGTGTATTCGCACGGCCCTGGCCGGAGTGGGGGCGGGGGCACGCGTGCTCGATATTCCCAGCGGCACCAGTCGCCTGCTCCCGCTGCTGAGGCAGATGGGGTTTCGGGTGGTTGAGGCCGACTCGTCCCCCCATATGATCGAGCAGGGTCGACAGTATGCGGAGAGGCGGGGCATACGTGACGGGACCGAGTTTCGTGTCGAGGATGCCTTTGCCACGCGCTTTGCGGACCACTCGTTCGACGCCGTGCTCTGCAATCGGTTGTTTCACCACTTCCGCGAACCGGAAGTCCGTCGGCGTTGCCTGTGCGAACTGAGACGCATCTGCCGCGGTCCGCTGATCGTTTCCTTCTTTTGCAGCTTCTCCTTCGATGCGGTCTCCTTTCACCTGCGTCACTGGCTGCGCCGGAAGGCGGCGACGGACCGCATCCCCATACCTCTTCGCACGTTTGTTGCGGACGCCGCCGCCGCACGGCTGAAAGTAACCCGGATAAGGATGGTGTGCCCGGGAATATCGAGACAGTGGTATGCCCGCCTCGAACCGACGGAAGAGGGTCGGGAAGGCAGTAGCTTCTTCGAGAGTCCTCGTGCGGCGGGGTGACTCGGCGGATACAATCCCGGAAGCTCCCTCGTGCGTCCTGCAAACCCCTGGTGAGCCCAGCGGCAACCGGCCGGGCGCGTGGACGATGGTTGCACGCGCCTGCCGCGCCGGTACAATGGTGCCGTCCGAACGGTGGGAGAGCGAAGCGGAAATCCGGAAACGCGGCGGGGGCCGCGCCAGATCGGTGGGCCGAAGATGAGAGTATTGATCGTTGAAGACGAGGTTCGACTCGCCCGCAACATTGCCAAGGTGCTCCGGGAGACGACGTTGTACGCCGTCGATATTGCCACCGACGGCGAAGACGGTCTGCACCAGGGCCTCTCGGAATCGTACGATCTGATCGTGCTCGATCTGATGCTGCCGAAGATCGATGGGCTGGAGATCCTCCGACGCCTGCGCCGCGAGGGCCGCCGCGTCCCCGTGCTCATCCTGACCGCCAGAGACACCACACAGGACATCATCCGCGGTCTCGACGCCGGCAGCGACGATTACCTGACCAAGCCCTTCGATATGGGGGAGTTTCTGGCCCGGTGCAAAGCGCTGGTACGTCGGACCTATGATCGACCCGATCCGGTGATCCACATCGGCGAGCTGTCGGTCGACACGGCCGGCCGCTGCGTCACCCTCCGTGGGCAGCGCATCCCCTTGCGCGCGATGGAGTATCGACTCCTCGAATACCTGGCGCTTCGCGCCGGTCAGGTGGTCAGCAAGACGGAAATCCTCGAACATCTGTACGACTTCAACGCAGAGACCTTCTCCAACGTCATCGAGGTGTACATCTCCGCCCTGCGCAGAAAACTGGAAGCGGGCTCTCCGTACGCCTTGATTCGCACCGTTCGCGGCCAGGGGTACGTGATCGGGGAGGGACCTGCATGAAGCCCGTGTCGATCCGGCTGCAATTGTCCCTGATGATGTCTCTGCTGACCCTGATCATCATCGCCGTGTTGTCCACGGCGGCGTACATCGAGTTCAAGGAGTCCCTGCTGAGGAACATCGATACCACGCTGAGAGCCATGGCGCAGGGAATTCGAGCGGAACTCGACGAGGAAGACAGTAGAGAACACCAGGAAGCCGAATTGCGAGCGATCACGGGAAGCGACACATCCAGAGGTCACGGGCGATATCGGGTTTGGGTGGAGGGCCGCGGCGAGGACCTGTTTTCCAGCGACCAGCCCGACGATCCGCTCATGCAGCAGTTGCTCCATCTTCCGGAGGAGGAACAGCCGGAGGCGGAATCGTTGCGTCTGTTCAACATCGACGAGGGGGCGGGGTTGGGCGTGTTCCGCGCGATCTGGATGCGCTACCGCATCGGGCCGGAGGTGATGAATATCCTCGTGGCGCGCTCCAGCGCGCACGTGTATCACGAGGTGGGAGAGTTTCTCCGACTTCTGCTGGTGCTGGGCGGCTCGGTCACGCTGCTGGGCGTTCTGCTGGTGCGGACGATCGTCTCCTGGGGCTTGCGGCCGGTCGCCGCGGTGGGCCGGCGACTGGAACAGATCACCCATCGCAGTCTCGCCGACGAGGTGCAGGTGATGGGCGAGGTTCCCGCCGAACTGCGTCCCTTCAAGTCCGCCCTGGAGAGCATGCTGCTGCGTCTGAACAAGACCCTGCAACAGCAGGAACAGCTGACTGCCGACGTGGCGCACGAACTGCGGACGCCTCTGGCGATCATGAAGAGCACCCTTCAGGCTCTGCGGATGCAGCCGCGCACGGCGGCGGAATACGAAGAGGGGGTGGATGATGCGCTGCTGGATGTCAATCGGATGGAACAACTGGTCGGACAGCTCCTGACCTTGACGCGTCTGGATGCGCAAGATGAGCTGCCCGATCCGACCGAAGTCCGTCTGGATGTTCTGTTGAAGTCCCTGGCGGAGGCCTTCCGCGATCGGGCGGCGCGACAGGGAGCGACGGTCACGTGGACCGACGGCCCGGCTTCCTCCGTCCGAGGCAACGAGACGGAACTGCGACAGCTCTTCAGCAATCTGATCGACAACGCGCTGCGCCATGGTCCGCGCACCGGGGACGTTCAAATCACGCTGACAGAGGACACCGGGCCGCAGGTAACCGTATGCGTGCACGACGAGGGCGGCGCCATCCCGCCGGAGAAACTGCCGTACGTGTTCGACCGCCTCTATCGCGTCGATCCCTCACGATCGCAGGCAGGCGGCGGGGCCGGGCTCGGCCTGGCCATCGCCCGGCAGATCGTGCGGCGACACCAGGGGACGATCGCCATCACCTCCGATCCGTCGACCGGCACCTCCGTTACCGTCCAATTGCCTCGCTATGAGCGCGCGTGAATGCGGTTCCGGCAGCCCGCTTCAGACGAGCCCATCCTGCGGGCCGGCGCCGCGGTATTGCGTCGGGGCCAGGTAGCCCCTCGTGCTGCTCGTGTGCCGACGGTCGTCCGCCATCGGCGAGCTTTGCTTGAGGCTGCCACCCGGCCGGGATACGAGCGACGAGATACGAGATCCGACTTACCGGGCCTCCACCACGTAGCGGACGATTTTCTGGATGGTTCCGATCCAGATTCCGTTGTTCGGGTCCCGGGCGTATCGGCAGATCGCTTCGAGCGTGTCGATCCGCGTGGTCTGGCGGCCGCCTTCGCCGATCTCATGGCCGGCGAAGACCAGCCAGGAGCCGTTCTCGACGGCGGTGTCGATGAGCTTCTTCGCGGCAGCGAAGTCGCGCCCGTCCAGCTCGACGCCGAGCAGTTGGGCCGGATCGCAGAACGCCGGGTCGTTGGCCGCCTCGTCCATCCACCCGCGTCCGGCTTCAAACATCCGCGCCACCAGCGGCACGTAGCTGTGCAGGTGCGCCCCGCGCCCGACGAATGTCTGGCCGCACGGATAGGCGAAGGTGGCCGGCCGCACGCCCACCGCCGACTCTATGACCCGGTTCGCCTCCTTCAGCTCCCGCTCCATCTGCGCCAGCGTGTAGTCCTCCAGAGCCTTGTCCCGCGCGAACGCGAAGTTGCCCGTGCAGGGGTGACGCAGCGAATGATTGCCGATCTCGTGGCCGTTGGCCAGCGCCTGCTTCCACGCGGGCAGGTGGGCCTGGAACGGAGCGGGGGACACGTAGAACGTCGCCTTGACGCTGTAGCGGTCGAGCAGCGGCAGACCCACCTGCGCCTGGCTGAGTCGCGCGTCGTCGAACGTCAGACTCAGCGCCGCCCGCTTACCCTCCGGCCAGACGAACGCGGTGCGTTGCTTGGCGGGCGTGGCATAGGGATCGCCCCCCGCGTCGTCCATTCTGGCGTTGTGCCTTCCGCACCCCCCGATGACGGCGGCCATGCCCGAAGCAGCCGCCATTCGAATCGCATCGCGCCGTGTGATCCACCGGGGCGAACGGGCGTCGTGATCCATCCTTCACCTCATGGCCTTGGCGCCTCTTGCGCGGTCCGCCCTCGAAGGCGCGGAGCCGGTCACGAGGCGGAGCGAAGCTCGAAACAGTTCAGAAGTGGTTTGTACTTCTTGACGAAGCAGCTCTGCCACGCCAGCTTTCCGGCCGTGGAGCAGTCCATCGGCAGCGCCTGTACGGAGATCGAATCGGAGATTTCCCGCCAGGCCTCGACTTGGCAGCGCTCCAGCGTCAGTCGGCGGCGCAGGTCGAGCGTCTCGCCGACGTAGAGCTTGTTCGTGCGGGTCCGGCTGAGCACGTACAGGCCGGGCTCGGCCGGCAGGCGCGCCGCCTGCAAATCGTCGATCGGCCGGGCCTCGCCGAATCGCGGTCCTATCGGCCGCAGTGTCTCCAGCACGCTGGCTCGGCTCCGCGCGATCTTCGCCTCCTTGCGCAGCTTCAGCGCCGCCCAGCGGTACTCCCACGACCGATATCCCGGCGCGAACCGCCCGGCGCGTCGGTCGAATTCGCTCGCCAGGGCCGGATCGCACAGGATTTCGTCGAGGCTTGCGGCCGCTTCGTCGTTCAGCAGGCTCTGCCAGGCAATCTCGCTGGCGAAAATGTACGCGTCGCAGTCCTCCCACGACAGGTCCGTCGCGTGCATGGTCGGGAGGTGGGCCAGCTTGCCCGCCTTGCGCAGCCGGAACAGCAGCGTGTTCCATGTCCGCGCATCGCCGACCAGGCCCAGCTTCGTGCACGCCCCCACGAACGCTTCGTCCAGATCAGGGTCCGCGACAACGCGGTCCGCGCTGAACCCCTCGTGCGTCCGCGCGAAGGCCTCCGCGACGCCTTGCAGCGTCAGTTCGAGCTGCGTTCGGTCGTAGCGCTGTTCACTTTCGCGCACGCGGTCGCGCCCGGTCTTGGTCGCCCGGGCTTGCTTCGATTCGCCCTTGGCCCTGCTACGGTCCGTTCGCGGCGCGCTCTTCATCGGCTCCGGCGAGCCGTCGAGCCGGTCACCCACGCGGATCGCGGCCAATCGTTCGAGCCCGTACTGCACATAGTCCTTCGAGATGTCGAAGCCGAGGAAGCGCCGGCCCAGCTTCTTGGCCACCGCCAGCGTCGTGGCGCTGCCCGAGAAGGGGTCGAGCACCAACTCGCCCGGATTCGAGCACGTGCGGATGATGCGTCCGAGCAGTTGCTCGGGCATCTGGCAGCCGTGGAAGCCCGCGCGCTCGACAAACGTACCGGCCACGCGCGGGAAGTACCACGTGTCCTCGGTCGGGCCGAATGCGTGCTCCAGGTCCTGCGGGCGCAGCGTATAGGTCCGCTCCCCATCGGCCGGCGGCGGCAGAGCAGCGGGCGTCCACGTGCCGTCGTCGGCGACCATCTCGCCGACTATGGAGGCGGGGCGGAGGATCCACGTGTCGTCGGGCAGCCGGCCCTTCGGGTTGGCCCGCTGATCGTTGTAAACCAGCTCGCGGGCCGAGGGCACGCGATTGTCGAGGTCGTCCTCGCGGAACGTGAAGTGGTCCCGGTCCTTGATGAAATGGAACAGGTGGGTGTGTGACCGTGTGAACTTGCGGGCGCAGTTGACGCCGAAGGTATAGTACCAGATCACCCAACTGCGGCAGTGGAACCCGGCCTTCTGGCCTTCGAGTTTCAGCTCGGCGGCGTAGTCGTCGCCGATGGCCAGCCAGAATGTGCCGTCGCGTTTGAGCACGCGATGAACCGCGGCGATCCACCGGCCGCACCAGTCGATGTACTGCTGATGCTCGACGGAGTCCTCATAGACGTCATAGCGATAGCCGATGTTGAACGGCGGGTCCGCGAAGACCAGATCGACGCTGCCGGCCGCCAGCCGGTTCATCCCCTCGATGCAGTCGCCCAGCCGGATCGTGTTGCAGCTCTCATCCATGGCATCCTCTGTCAAGCCGGACACCCACGCCCGGATCAGTCCAATAAAACCCTGCGATTATAGCGCCGCCCACCCCCGGCGACAAGACCGCAAAGCGCATCTCGTATCTGGTGATTCGTGACCTGTGAGGTTTCCCAATCCCGCAATAGCTGCCGGGTTGGGACGGTAGGGGGTTGCGGTTTTGCGCGGGATTTGGTAGGCATGGTCCCAATGCGTTCCCGAGCTGTCGCTCGCAACGCCTCGCTCGTGGCCGCAGCCACGGATCACAGGTCACGGATAAGCTCGAAAGGAGACCCTCGTGAGCATCGAACTCAAGAAGGACTGTCGCTATGCCCTGCTCGTGCCCACCAGCATGGGGGCCCGCCTGACGCCCGACAACGGCCAGCCGTTCCATTGCAGCCGCCGCTTCACCCTCCAGGCCACCAGCGCCGAGACCAACGTCGCCAGCGTCTCGTCGTACCTCGGTCTGCCCGTCAAGGTCCTCACGACGTTCGTCAAGGGCAGCCCGATCGCCCGTTTCATCAAGGACGATCTGGCCAGCCGGCACATGGAGGTCGAGGGTCCCGAGGTCGAGCAGGGCGGCCCGTGGGGCTACCGCCACCAGTTCAACCTGGCCGACTGCGGGACCGGCTCGCGCGGCCCGCGCGTCTGCAACGACCGCGCTGGCGAGGTCGGGCGGACGCTGAACGTCAAGGACTTCGACCTCGAACGCATCTTCGGGATCGAATGCGTCCAGATCGTGCATCTCTCCGGCCTGATCGCGGCCCTGTCGCCCGAGACCGGGACCTTCTGCCTGGAGATCGCCCGGGCCGCCAAGAAGCACGGCACGCGCATCTCGTTCGACCTGAACTATCGCGCCTCGTTCTGGAAGGGCCGCGAGAAGCAGTTGCGCGCCGTCTTCCACGAGATCGCTTCCGTCGCCGACATCCTCGTCGGCAACGAGGAGGACTTCCAGCTCGCTCTGGGTATCGAAGGACCCGAGGCCGGCGGCGAGGGCCTGGGCGGCAAGATCGACAGCTTCAAGGGCATGATCGAGCGGGCCGGCAAGACCTACCCGAACGCGAAGGTCTTCGCCACCACGCTGCGCGAGGTCGTCAACGCCAACACGCACCTCTGGGGCGCGCTGCTGAGCGAGAGCGGCCGCTGGCACACGATCGAGCCGCGACAGATCGGCGTCGTCGACCGCATCGGCGGCGGGGACGCCTTCGTCGGCGGCATGCTCTACGCCATCCTTCGCGGCTGGCCGCCCGAAAAGTGGGTCCAGTTCGGATGGGCCACCGGCGCCTTGGTCGTCACACTCCTGACCGACTACGCCCTGCCCGCCGACGAGGAACAGATCTGGAGCATCTGGGAAGGCAACGCCCGCATCGAACGATGACGCCCGCGGCGCGGGGTGAGAACGGTGTGAACGGTGAGAAGGGCCGTTGGATAGGCTTGGAGCCCATGCGGCATCAAGCCCGTCGTTCCCGGCGCGGCGAAGTGGTAGGGGCGACGCATGCGTCGCCCTTGCGGCCCTTGTGCGTGCGTGTGGCAGCCTCAAGGCCTGTCCCGTTCGGTTCCACTCAAGATACTAGTGCTCCGTTACTCATCGAGTGAGGGATAGAGCCTCTTGAGCTTCGTTCGG
>DAOTJE010000065.1:0-12525 GCA_035448545.1 Sedimentisphaerales bacterium
GACTTCGAATCCGAAGGTTGCAGGTTCAAGTCCTGCCGGGCGCGTTGAAAGACCGGCAGACGGAGCGACCCTTCCGGAGATCAGTGATGCAGGCTGCACTGCCGCAGCCCCGGCATCCTACGAATCCACTGGCACGGTAACCATCTTCCGAGGTGGTGGCGTGGTCACAGGAATCGACCGGCCCCGCCCGATGGGGAAGTTGTCCGGTCTGGGAGTCATCCTGTCCGAAAAGAAGGGCCACCACCCGAGATGTCAGCCCTGGTGCCGAGCGTGCAGACGCGTCCGGTCAGACTATGGGCCGGTACAGTCATCGAGGCTGTTCAGCGGTCGGAATGTTGCTGGCGATTGGAGCGTCGGGGCTGCGGCAGATACTCGACGGTCCGCTGTCGATGCACTGGTTGTGGGTAAAGCTGCAGCAGTCGAAGTATCTTCTCCGGCATCGTGTTGCTGACAGGCAGGCCCAGATCCCGGGCTTCTTCGAATGTGATCGGGTAGTCATGCGTCCACTTGCCAGTTGACAAGATGGTGCTGAGCTCGTCGGCCTTCTCCGGCGACATTCTGTGGCCCAGGAGTTCGCGGACACTCGCTTTCACCTGGGCGATCGCCTTTTCCGCCTGGTCGGCCAGGATGATGGTCCGGTCGTCGATTTCCTCGGGCGGTTTGGTCTGGAGCACCTTCAGGAGGGAAGCGGCCGCATATTCGCCGAGTTGAGGATCGACCGGTCCCAGCGTGGCATGCGGGCTCATCACAATTTCGTCGGCCGCCAGGGCAATCAGGGTGCCTCCGGACATGGCGTAGTGCGGCACAAATGCCGTCGTTCGAGCTTTGTGGGCGGCGATGGCGCGCGCGATCTGCATTGATGCCAGGACCAACCCGCCGGGCGTGTGCAGGATTAAATCAATGGGTACGTCCGGATCCGTCAAATAGATTGCGCGCATCACCTCTTCGGAGTCTTGAATGTCGATGTAGCGGAATATGGGGAATCCGATGAGGCTCATGGTCTCCTGACGGTGAATCAGAAGAATCACGCGCGAATGGCGATCTTGTTCGATGCTGTGGATCAGCCGTTGTCGGGCCGATTCCAGGAGTTTCTGCCGAATTACCGGTTGAAGTGCCGTAATCATGAAGAACAACCAGAAAGCATCGTTCGCACCCATCATGGACTCCGTTTCATCAGAAGTTGAACCATGCCCCCTTGATACCGTATTCGTCAACCGCCGGGGCACGACGGCGTCTGCGCTGGATCACGAAGAGGCGATAGAGCACGATTCCCGCGGTGAATCCCCCAATATGAGCCCACCAGGCAATTCCGCTGCCTGCCTCCGGGGCCGCCAGCGAGAGTGTTCCGCTGACGAACTGCATGAGAAACCAGAGGCCCAGGTAGATCTGGGCGGGGACAGCGAAAAACAGCGGCCAGAAGAGCACTGGTACGAGCACAATCACACGGGAGAACGGAAAAAGCAGGAAATAGGCGCCGAGCACCCCGGCGATCGCGCCGGAGGCGCCGATAGCAGGGACTGTCGAATCGAGATGGGCCAGGAGATGCACCAGCGAACTGACGAGGCCACAGCAGAGGTAGAACAGCAGAAAACGCGTGTGCCCCATGCGATCTTCCACGTTGTCTCCGAAGATCCACAGGGTCCACATGTTCGAAATCAGGTGGAGCCATCCGCCGTGCAGGAACATGCTGGTCAAGAACGGCCAGCAGCAGTTGATCGAATACCCGACCTTCTGTCCCCATGCCGGATCCGTGAAGCGGGCCGGTACCATACCAAGCATGTGGAACAGCTCCGTCAAGAGTTCGGGCGGTAAAGACAATTCGATGAAGAATACGAGGGCGTTCGCCAGAATCAGACCGGAGGTGACCAGAGGAATAGTCCGTCGCGGGATTGTATCGGAAAGCGGAAACACGCCGCGGTCTCCGTATCGCAAGTCCGGCTGAGTCTGTACGAAACGATCGCCGACGATCGTAATGCTTGTGCCCCGGGCGTGTCAAAGCCTTTCGTCGTGGAGCGCCGCGGTTCTTGGGTGGGCTGTTCGGTTTCGGCCAGCCGGTAAGGGCACACAGTCGAATCCGGCCATTTGCTCTGGCGGCGGGCCCCCTGCGTGCCCGCCACTTGTCTTGCGGTTTCTGCCGGGGTTACGGTGGGCTGACCAGTTGAACGCTGTGCGTGATGTTTGCCAATCCGATCTGCTGCACGATCGTCATCGCCGACAAGACGCCTGTTCTCGTGTCGTAGGTGCAGTCCGTGCGATGCAGCGGGCCGACCTCGCTGATCGTCACGGCGCCCGGCCGCACAGCGCTGACACTGACGGTGGTGCCCACCTTCTCATTGGTCTCGATCAGTTGGCCCGGCCGCAGATTGCCCAGAGCCTGCGGCGCGATCCACAGGCCACCGATGGTCGCAGCGCCCGAGGCGCCATCCTGTGTCACCTCGTTGGGGGGCATGCCCGGCAGCGACTCGAAGAGATACCGGTTGGTGAAGCGCACCCAGCCGGGACCGGAGGCCTTCGGCGTGAGCGTTGCGGTCATCGCCCGGTCCAGCTTCGTCCCGGCCGCCGCGACCACCGACGTCTGCACGCCCCGGTACGACAACTGCCCGAACCGCTCGATCCACGGGGGCGGCGGCGCGTTCTTCCACGGCACGTCGATATCCCTGCGCTCGACGAGCCACAAGGTGACCACCTGCGAGCTGCCCTCTCCGAGGCCGGCCCTGCCGGAACCTCCGATCGGCGGAGTGATCACCGACGGCCCCTGGGTCCGCGATGCCTGAAAGATCATCAGCCCGGTCTCGAGATCGTACACGTACGCCCGGTAGCCGGAGATGTCTTCATTCTGAAAGCGGATCGCCCTGTAGGTTCTTCCGTCCACGGTATACGGCATTCGCAGGATGCGCACTCCCTGTGCGTTGACCTCCGCCACCTGCGCGAGCACATCGGGATGAATCCAATAGTCGGCGGCGCAGCCGGCGTGACCGACCATTCCCCCACCGACGGCAAAGCCGCACTTCCTCGTGGCGGTGTCGAGCGTATAGAGCTTCGTGGACAGCTCGGCGACACCGCCGCCGACGTGGCCCACGTACACGACGTTGAACGCCGCAGCGCCACTGCCGCTGATCTGCTCTTCCCGGTAGCGTTTGCCGGTGTTCTTGTCGACCCAATTCCCGTTGTCGTCCTGCACGAGCTTGCCGTACTCGCCCGGAATGCTCGCGGTCATCCCGAAGTAGGTCAGCCGTGTGCCCGGCTTGATGCAGGGCGGCGCGCCCGCCTGCGCCGCCGCGGGAACCAGGGGCAACATGATGCTGGGGTCGGGAACGGCCGGAGGCTGTGCACACCAAGCCTCCGGACAAGCCATCAGCGATGCCACACACAAGAGCCCAACGCAGAAATGCCTTTGCCGCATTGCCATGACACACCTCCTTGCCGCATTTGCCCGCCGGGCCGAGGGACTGCCAACACACGACGCCGGTCGCCCTACGGAAAGAACGCGCTTTCTCGGCCGGTCTGGCGCCGGCGGGCAGGATGGGCACACCCGAAAGCCGTTGTCCGCGCGTCTGTCTGCATGGCACAAGCCTATGTGGACCGGCATTGTCTGTCAATATGGAAATGGACCGGCCGCCGGCCGGTTGAGGCTGGTGCGCCTGCCGTGGTATCATGGAAGGCATGATACGCAGACGGTGCGCATGAACGCGAAGGAGGGATCGCGTCAGGTGCGGCCGTATCCCGAGGACGTGAATGGCTGTCAAAAGGAACGGATGGCTATGAAGTCCAGGAAAGCGAAGGGAAGCAGGCGCAAGCGGTCGACTCCCCGCATTGTGCTGAGCCGGAAGAAGAAGATCGCATTCGCCTTCATCGCGCTGGTCCTGTCCGGTGCGTCGCTCCTGCTGCTGGAGGGGTGTCTGCGGCTGGTCCGTTACGGTGGGGATTCCCGGCTCTTCGTTACCGCCCCGGTCGAAGGCGGGCGTTTGCTGACCTGCAACCGCGAGATTGGGCGGCCGTACTTTCCTTATCTGGCGAAGGTGCCGAAGCCGTCGTGGGATGCCTTCCTCAAGGACAAGCCCGCGAACGGGGTGCGTCTGTTTGTCCTGGGTGGGTCGACTGCTGCCGGTTTCCCCTACGGCAACAACCTGATGTTCTCACGCATTCTGAACGTCCGGCTACAGGAGGCATTTCCCGATCGGAAGATCGAGATCATCAACACCGCCATGTCCGCCACGAACACCTACACGCAACTCGATTTCCTGGACGAGATCCTCGCGCAGAAGCCGGACGCGATTCTGATATACTCGGGACACAATGAATTCTACGGTGCGCTGGGCGTGGCGTCCCGCGAGTCTCTGGGACAAAGCCCATCGGTGGCCAGAGTGTATTTGAAGTTGCGTCGACTGAAGCTGTTCGTGCTGGTGCAAGATGTCGTCCGCTTGATCAGAGGCGTGCGGAAACAGGGCGCTGGCTACGATCCGAGCGCGACCCTCATGGAGCGAATGGTGGGCGTGAAGGCCATCCCTTTGGACAGCCAGCTCTACCGGCAGGGGACAAAGCAATTCGCTGAGAACCTCGATCGCATCTATCGCAAAGCGCTCGCCGCCGGGGTTCCCATCGTGATCAGCGAACTGGTCAGCAACGTACGGGACCAGCAGCCCTTTGTCTCCGTGGCGACGGGTTCAGCGCCGGCGGCCGACCGGGTGTTTCGGGATGCACAGGCCCTGGACCGCGAGGGGGACCACGAGCAGGCAAAGCGCCTGTACCTGAAGGCCAAAGACCTCGATGCGCTGCGATTTCGGGCCTCGGAGGAATTCAACGAGATCATTCACGAGACCGCCAGCCGTTACGGCGGGGCGGTCGTTCCGATGAAATCCCGCTTTGAGGCCGCCTCGCCCGAGGGCATCATCGGGGACCATCTCATGGTGGATCATCTCCATCCGAACGTCGATGGCTGCTTTCTCATGGCCGAGGCTTTCTTCGACACGATCCGAGACGCCAGGGTCGTCGATCTGCCGTGGGACCGCGCTGTCGCCAAGCCGATCGCGCACTACAGACAGGATTGGGGCATGACCGATCTCGACCTTGCCTGTGCGGACCTCAACATTCGGTACCTCAAGGGAGGCTGGCCTTTTCAGTCTGAGGCCGGACCGAACCGGAGCCTCCAGTCGTTTCAGCCGCAGGGCGAAGTGGAGACCCTGGCCCTGCGTGTTCTGACCGACGAGGAGTACAGCATCATCCTCGCTCATCATGACCTGGCGCAGCAGTACGAAAGACAGGGCCGTTACCTGGAAGCCTTTCACGAGTATCGCGCGCTCTATCACATGGTTCCCTGGACCACGATCTTCCTCAATGATGCGGCGAAGAACCTGCTGCGCCTCAAGCGGGCCGATGAGGTCCCGCCGCTGCTCGCGCGCTCACTGGAGATTCACGAGACCTTCTTCGCGTTGCGCTGGATGGGACATCTTCTGGTCAATCAGGGCAGGTTCGCAGAGGCGATCCCGTATCTGGAGAGGGCCAGAGAAAGGCACGAAGACAACGAGCAGGTGCTGCTGTGCCTGGAGCAAGCCTATCAACACACCGGCCGTCACGAGGAGGCCCTGGCGGTCGGTCAAGAGCTCAGGACGCTGCCGCGCCGGAGCGATCGGTAACGCGACGCATCGGACAAAGCGGATACAGCCGGTTCGGTGACACGTGGTTCGCCAGTGGTTTCGCATCTTGTCCTGATTGCCCATTGTCAAATAAGTATTTTCCCTAATAGACAGGCTTTCCGGTTCTCCATAGATTCGGTCAACTCGTTTTCAAGGAAGTGGAGGAGAGATCGGTCCTGTAGCAGCAGAGCAGTCTTGTGGGAAAGGATACCCATGGACGCGAAAGGAGCGACGAGGCGAAGAACCGCGTTTGCCAGGCTGTTGACCTTTGGGGCGGGGCTGTTGTTGTTCGTCTTGCTGGTGACACCCGGTGATGCGGCACCGGGATCGCATGTGGCAAGCCCTACGACGACGATTGCGCTTCAGCAGGCCACGGTGGCGAACATGGTTGCGCTGGGCGGCGGTGGCTATAGCTGGGTCCACTGCCCGGACTGGTGGTGGCCGCGCAGCCCGTGCAAGCCGCCGTGGCCGCCGTATGGGCCACCGTACTGGGTGCCGGGACCACCGTACTGGGTGCCGGGACCACCGTACTGGGTGCCTCGGCCGCCGATCTGGTTTGGACCGAGGTGGTGGTAGCCGCGGTGGTCCGGCCCCAAGAGGCTGGAGCCGAAGGGACGAATATCATCTGGCAGCAGTATCCCTGAAGGGGCGCACCTGCGCAGATGAACAGAGGCGGAGCGGGTGAAACGCTGTGATGTTGGGATCCGCCCACGAGACAAGAGGGGGCGGACACTGGTTAGGGGAGTCAGCAAGTGAACCTCGCACAGGGTGCTTGGTGCCGGCGGTTGCGCGCCTGGCATGAGCGCTTAGGGACTGTCCTCGCTGTCCTGCTGATCGGCCTGTCCTCAGGATGCGCCGATCAGGTTCGGATGCCCACCGCGGACGAACTGGAGGCCTTCGAGCAGGCCCGCTCGACGGTGCCGACGGTCGATATGGACCGCATCCAGAAGGCCAAGCTCAAGACAGGTCCCTATCGAGTCGTCCCGGGTGACGTTCTCGAGTTTATCATGCCGGCCCTGCTTCAAGCGGTTACGGCCAAGGAGGTGCAGGCGGCACAGGCGCGAAGCGAGGCCGACCATCCGTACCTCTGCCGGGTGCGAGACAGCGGCGAGATTGTCCTGCCGGCGATTGGTGCGATGAGGGTGGCGGGCTTGTCCCTGTCGCAGATTGAGGAAGCCGTCACCGCCGCGTATGCCGGCTACGTCGTCCTGGAGCCGTCTGTGTTCGTGCGCGTCAGCGAGTTCAAGACCTCGAAGGTATACATTACCGGCGCCGTCGAAGAGCCGGGTGTCTACACGCTTCAGGCCGACCAGATGGCGCTGAGCTGCCTGCTGACCGAAGCAGGGGGCATTGCCGAGGCAGGCGCCGCGCTGGTGCGCATCGTGCGCTCAGATCAGACCGGGCAGGAAGGTCTGACCGCCGACAGCGAGCCCATCCTGCTGCCGGTGGTCAACACGAACATCCCTTTTCAGGATGTGGCTCTGGAGGAAGGAGACACCGTGGTCGTGGAGCAGACCCAGATGCCTCTGTTCAGTGTTTTGGGGCTGGTCAACAAGCCGGGCAACTTCCCCTATCCACCCAACGCCGAATACAACCTGACGCAGGCCATCGCCTACGCAGGCGGCTTCGACGCGGTTGCGGAACCGCGCTACGCGACCATCTACCGTTTGAAGGAGGATGGTTCGGTCGCGCGTGTGCCGTTCCAGTTGATCCAGAACGGCGAGTTCACCGATGCGCTGGCCACGCCGATTCGCCCCGGCGACGTCGTGGCCATCGAGCATACGCCGAGAACGCGGGCCAACACGACGATCCACAACCTCGTGCGGATCAACACGGGCGTTTACATTCAGGGCAGAGATCTGTGGGATTAGGGGGTCGAAGACCCATGCGCAGGACGGAGCGGCAATGATGGGCAACCGAACGGAACCCGGCGTGCCTGAGCCGATGGAGATGACCCATGTGGGCGAGATGGTCGAAGGGTTCTCGGAGAGTCTGTTCGAGATCCTCTGGCGGCGCCGGTGGACCGTGTTGCTGACGACGGTCGCGGCGATGATGGCGGGAATCGTCTATTTGCAGCGGGCCACTCCTCGTTACACCAGCACGGCGAGAATCTACGTCGAACAAGCCGGGCCGGAGGTCTGGGAAAAGGACGCCTCCGGCCTCGTGACCCGCTGGACGAACTATCTCTATACCCAGGCGGAGCTGATCAAGCAGACCGATACGCTGGCGGCGGCGCTGGCCCTGCCGGGAATGGCGGGCCTGAAGACCTTCGCGAACGTCGACAACCCGGTGACGGAACTGCGCCGGGAGCTGGAGGTGGTGGTGGGCAAGAAGGACGAGATCATCAACGTCTCGCTCACCAGTCCCTATGCCGACGAAGCGGCTCACATCGTCAATTCCGTTGTCGACGCTTACATCACGCAACACAACGAGCGCCGTCGCAACACGGCGGCGGAGGTGGTCAAAATCCTCCGCGAAGAGAAGACCAGTCGCGACGCGGAACTCAAGGAGAAACTCGAGAAGATGGTCGAGTTCAGCCAGGCCAACGAGGGTCTGGCCTACGGCGCCAGCCAGGAGAGCAACGTCATCATGCGTCGGCTCGAACGGTTCCAGCAAGCGCTGGACGAGGCCCAGCTGGCGACGATCGAGTGCAAGGCGTTTTACGAAACCGCCAGGAAGATGGTGGACGATCCGGTCGGCCTGCGGCAGTTCGTTGAGGCCCAGCGTGCCAAGGGGATCTACATCGCCGGGGCAAACGAAGCCGCAGCCCTGCGAGCCCAGTTGCTCCAGCTCGAACGCGACCGGGCCGACTGCCTTCTTCGGCTGAAGGCCGATGCGCCGGCGATTCTCGCCCTGGATGCCGAGATCGAGCGGATCCAAGCGCAGATCGCCGAGGTGGACGCCGGTTTCGCCACCCGGCAATTGGCGGTCGCCGAAGAGCAGTACCTGGGCGCCGTGCAGAGACAGGAAGAATTGGCCAAAGACCTGGACGAGCAGCGCGCCGCCGCCATCGCCCTGAACCGACAACTGTCGCAGTTCACGCTTCTCCAGTCGGACTACGAGCAGACCCTGCGGTTCTGCGAGATCCTGGATGACAAGATTCGCAAGCTCAACGTGGACCCGGAGGTAGGGGCGCTGACGGTGCAGATCGTCGAGACCGCCGAGCCGGCGACCGAGCCTTCCGAGCCGCAGAAGGCCCGTACGATGGGACTGGCCCTGTGCCTGGGACTGTTCGCAGGTGTGGGGCTGGGTCTGCTGCGGGAATGGAAGGATCAGCGGCTGCGCTCGACCCAGGAGATTTCGGGTCTGCTCGGGCTGCCGGTCCTGGGTGTGATTCCGTCGTTGACGGCCCCCAAGCAGACGCTGGCGATTCGCGGCCAGAAGGTCCGCATCAGTCCGGACTCCCGCGAGGCCGAGGCCTTCCGCACGGTGCGCACGGCTCTGTTCTTCGGACGGCCCAAAGACGAGGCCCGAACCATTCTGGTGACGTCCCCGGCGCCGGGCGAGGGCAAGACGATGGTGGTCAGCAATCTGGGCATCGCCATCGCCCAGGCCGGCCAGCGTACGCTGATCGTCGACACGGACTTCCGCCGGCCGACGCTGCACAAGATCTTCGGCCTGAACCGATACGCCAAAGGGCTCAGCGCCGTCCTGGCCGGTCAGATGGGCCTGGACGAGGCCATTGAACACCTCGGCCTGGCGAACCTGGAGGTGCTGACGTGCGGACCGGATGTGCCCAACCCCGCGGAACTGCTCAACAGCAATCGCTTCGCGGAGATCGTCAAGGCCCTGGCCCAGCGGTACGATCGCGTGCTGATCGACTCGCCTCCGGTAATCGCGGTGGCCGATGCCCAGATCCTGTCGGCGTTGTGCGATGTCACCATCCTCGTGCTGCGGGCGCAGCAGTCGACGCGTCGCGTCAGCCTGCAGGCGTGCGACAGCCTCGCCGGCGTGGGCGGGAAGATCCTGGGGGTCGTCGTCAACGATGTGCCGCGCAGAAGCGACCGGTACGGTTATTCCAGCGCGTACGGATACCACGACTACAACTACCGCAGCGGCGGCAACGGCCATGCCAGAAAACAGACCCCGATCGTGGAGATCGGCAGCCGAGGCGAGAGACAGACGAAGGAGCAGTTGGAGCGACTCCGCGCCGGCCTGATGCCGGATGTGGTGCCCGCTGATTCACCCCGCGATTGATCAGAACGAGGCAATGGATGGGACCCTCAGGGATGGAGCCCTGCGACCGGCTGATGAACCATAGTGGCATACAAATGCTTCAGCAGGTCGGCGCTCGTGGATGCCGGGCCCGGCGCTTGGACCTGGTGATCGAGATACTGCTGACGGCGCTGCTGGCTTTCGGTCCGCTGGCGTTCGGCGTCGTCGCCGCCTGGAGCGAGCAGGTCGTCATCACCCTGGCGGCCGCACTGGTTCTGGCCTTCCTCGTTCAGAGAGCCTTTCTCGCCCCACAACCTCTGGTCTGGACGTGGGCCTACGTCCCGGTCGCGCTGTTCCTTCTGATCGCCGTCTTGCAGTTGATGCCTCTGCCTGTCTCCGTGGTCCGCGCGATTTCGCCGGAGACGGCGATCCTCAAGACGCAATTGCTGGGCGACCTGCCCGGCGCCGACGAGGCGCTCCAGCGCATGCGGCTGACGTTCTATCCCCATGCGACCAAGCACGATCTGCGTCTGGCTCTGGCGATCGCGGCGGTCTTCTTCGTCGTGGTCAACGTCTATCGCGATCCGATGCGCATTAAGCGGCTCCTCCTTTCGATCGCGATCGTCGCGGGCATCGTTGGCCTGCTGGCCCTGGCGCAGGACCTCGTCGGCAACGGCAGGATCTACTGGATCGTTCCGGCGTACGATCGGGCCCGCTCGGGGACTTTCATCAACCACAGCCACTTCGGCCAGTTCATGAACCTCTCGATCGGAGCGACCCTGGCCCTGCTGCTGGTCCTGGTGTACGAAGCGTTTGCGGATCGCCGGGCCACGCCGTCCGATGTGCTCGAATACCTCCGCTCGTCCGAAGCGAACCTCGTCAAGCTACTGGGAGTCGCGATCGTTGTCGGCGCTGCGGCGGTGTTCGTCTCGCTGACACGCGGCGGAATGGTGAGCATGCTCGTGGCGGCCGCCGTCACGACGATCGTGCTCAGCAGCCGCCAGTCGCTCCGGGGACGCGGCTGGATCATCGTGCTGATCGCCCTGTGCGCTTTTGTCTGCGTGCTGTGGATCGGCTTCGATCAGGTCTACGACCGGATGGCCACGCTGGACGACCTGACCGAGTACCACGGCCGCTGGCAGATGATCGAGCAGAGCATTGAGGTCTGGAAGAAATTCCCCGCCTTCGGCGCCGGTCTGGGGACCTACGAGGTGGTCTATCCCATGTTTGACTGGGGCGACACGATGTCACTGGCGACGCACGCCGAAAACGAATACGTCCAGACTCTCGCCGAGACGGGCGCGGTCGGCGTGCTGGCCCTGGCGATGTTCGGTCTGCTGGTCTGGGTCGGTTACGCCCGTTGCGTGAGAGAGACCCACGTTCCCATCCGGTCGGCCGCGTACGGTCTGGGCTTCGGCCTGATCGCGGTCCTGGTCCACAGTCTCAGTGACTTCGGCCAGCACCTGCCCGCCAACGCCATGCTCACGGCGGTCTGCTGCGCGCTGCTGATCGCACTGACGCATCTTCGCTCGGACGTTGGCACGCCCGCAGACCGATCTGGTCGACGGATGGCCATGGCCTTTGCCCCGGCGGTCCTGTTGCTGGTTGCGGCAGGGGGCTTTGGCTGGGCCCTGCTTGGGGCCAACGCCGCCCGCGTGGCCGAAGGGCACTGGAACAAGGCGCAGCTCGCCGCCCGCCAGATGGAGACGATTCAGTGGCGCTCCAGCGCGGCGGCCGCCGAGTATCTGTTCCGCCATGCGATTGCCGCAACGGAGGCCGAACCCGACAGCATCCAGTATCGCCATCGGCTCGGCGTGTACATGTGGTCGTCGCTGTCGCCGTTCACCGACCCCAACACGGATGCGCTCGATGCACAGGCCTTCCCGTGGGCCCGCCGGATCGTCGAAGACCTGCACCGCGCGCGGCCTCTGTGCCCGACCTTTGGAGTGCTCCTCAGTCTGGCCGGCCAGATCGAGCGGTTCGCGCTGGCGGACCCGAACGGTGCTGCGCACATCCGCATGGGCTATCGGCTGGCGCCGTGCAACGCCGCCGTCTGCTTCGCCGCCGCGCGGATCGACGCCGAAGAGGCGAGGACCGAAGAAGCGTTCGAGAAACTCGCCCGCGCTGCGCTGCTCGACGGCGGGTACTTTGCCCGGGCCGCCGCACTGTGCATCAACGATTTGGCCCGGCCCGACCTGGCGCTCACATTGGCCGGCGACAACGCCGGAAGGCTCAGCCAGGTGGCCGATCTGCTCGGCGCATCGGACCGCCATGGCGAACTGGCGCAGCAGGCGAGGACCAGGGCCATCGGCCTGCTTGCCGAACGATCGACCGATTCCGATGCCCCGGCCTCGACGCACGTTTCGCTGGCCCGCGCCGACGTCGAGCGGGGCGATGTCGATTCGGCGATCGACCGCTACCGCCTGGCCCTGCGAAAGAGCTACCACCAGGCGGGCTGGCATTACGAGCTGGCGAGCCTGCTGGCCCGCGCCGGCCGCGCCGAAGAAGCGATGCACGAGGCTCGGATCTGCCTGCGCCTGCGGTCGAACTACGCGCCCGCGAAGCGATTGGTCGAGGAACTCTCGACGCAGCCGGTCGAGCCCGTGGCATCGGACCGGTAGCATCCGCCGGCTTTGCGGAGTCCGGCGACAAGATCGATATGACAGGACCCTCGTCGGTCACCCGACGGGGACGGAGTCTGTCCGGCTGAAGTCAGCGGCCTGCGCAAAGGACTTCA
>DAOTJE010000066.1:0-11157 GCA_035448545.1 Sedimentisphaerales bacterium
GAAACACAATCCGACACCCCACCCATCGATCCATGTACTCCGCCGGACGGTTACTTCATTTCGTGGCACTGCGGACAGGGTTTGGCCATCTCCATCGCTTGACCGCACTGGTCGCAGAATCGGGCGCCGGCGTCATGGAGCGCGTTGCACTTGTGGCAGCGAATCTTTGTTGCCGTGCCGCCGGGACCGAGTCCACCTTCCTTGAGCCCCTGCCCGATGGCGCCTGCCACCGTCTTGATCCCCTCCTGTGTCCCCTGGGCCATGTAGTTGAATGTGTCCCTGGCGGGCGGCGCCGCCTCGTGGGCCCTATACCGCATGAGCCTGCCCAGATAGCCGAGCTTCGTCAGCATGAGACCGACGCCCAACAGCGGCAGCCCGAGAAACGCGCACCAGAAATAGCGGGGCGGTCCATCTCCACCGAAGGCGCGAAAGAAGTCCACGATGCCCACCGTCGCCAGTCCCAGTCCGAGCAGCGCCAGCAGCGGCCCGACGGCGCGCAGCACGTTTCGCGTGCTCGAATGGCCGGGATCGATTGGCTTCTCATCCATGTGTCTGCCACTCCTCTTTCGGGTTTGCAGCTCAGCTCGTCGTGGTGACCGCCGGCTGGAGGACCGATGTGGCCGTCTTGATCACGCCGGCGATGTTGGCTAGGTCCGACGGGATGATCATCGTGTTGTTCGTCTTGGCCAGCTTGCCGAACTCGTCAAGGTACTGCTCGGCGATCCGCAGGTTGACCGCTTCGGCGCCGCCTTTCTCGTTGATGGCGGCCGCGATCTTCTTGATGCCCTCGGCGGTCGCCTCGGCGACGCGCTGAATTTCGACGGCGCGGCCCTCCGCCTCGTTGATGCGCTTCTGCTTCTCGCCCTCGGACCGGGCGATCATCTCCTGCCGGTCGCCCTCGGCGCGGTTGATCTTGGCCTGACGCTCGCCCTCGGATTCCGCGATGATCGCCCGTTTTTCGCGCTCGGCGCGCATCTGCTTTTCCATCGCGTCCTTGATGCTCTGGGGCGGCAGGATGTTCTTCACCTCGTACCGTGTGACCTTGATCCCCCACGGCTCAGAGGCCTTGTCCACCGCGTCCACGATCACGCTGTTGATGTTCTCCCGCTCCTCGAATGTCTTGTCGAGGTCGAGCTTACCCATCACGCTTCGCATGGTCGTCTGCGCCAACTGGATGGACGCGAACCGATAATTGTCGATCCCATACGACGCCTTCTGTGGGTCGACGACCTGCATGTAGAGGATGCCGTCGACCTCGACCGCGATGTTGTCCTTGGTGATGCAGGACTGCGACGGCACGTCGATCGCCTGCTCCTTGAGCGTGTGGCGGTAGGCCACCTTGTCCACGAAGGGCATCAGGACGTGAAAGCCCGCCTCGAGCGTCGCGGCGTACTTCCCGAGGCGTTCGATGATGAAAGCCTGCTTCTGCGGCACGATGCGGATCGTCTTGACGAAGACGATGACCGCAAAGACCAGCAGGCCGATCAGGATGACGGTCCAGGGACTGAAGGTGGATTGCGCCAGCATGGTTGGGTTCCTCTCAAAAGGGGGTTTCGTGTTCGGTCCGAACGACCTCTGACGGAAGGCCGCTTACAGCGGCTTGACCTTCAGCGTCAGATTGTCGTTCTGCGTGATCTCGACGACCGCACCGGCGGCGATCGCCTCGTCCGCCTCGGCGGTCCACTGCGTCCCGTGGAATTCCACCTTGCCGGTCAGCTTGGGCCCGATGGCGGCCGTCACGACGGCGCGCTGCCCGACGAACTCGTTCAGGTTGACGGCGGCATCCTGCTTGTGGGTGGCGAACCCGCCGAACATGCCCTTGACCCAGCGCCGCGCCCCCACGAGCAACACGACCGAAGAGGCAATGAACAGGGTCAGTTGGGCGTTCAGCGAGATCGGCGTCGCCAGGCAGACCCCCGCGACGATCCAGGCGCCGACCGCGAAGAAGGCGACGATCAGACCGGGCAGGATGAATTCCGCCACCAGCAGCACCAGACCCACCGTGAACCAGATCAGCTCGGGTCTCAGAAAGTCTTTCAGCCAGTCCATATCACGTCCTTTCCGGAACGCACAGGTGTCCACGTCATAGACCCGTGTCTACTCCGCGATCACCGCCGTACCATAGGCCAGGATCTCGGCGGCGTGCGTCATCACCTCGGACGTCGAGAACCGAACGCCCACGATCGCGTTGGCCCCCAGCTTCTGCGCCTCCTCGATCATCCGGTCGATCGCCTGCTCGCGCGATTCGCCCAGCAGCTTGGTGTACTCGGCGATCTCCCCGCCGACGAGATTGCGCAGGCCCGCCAGGATATCCTTGCCGAGGTGGCGGGCCCGAATTGTGTTGCCGCGCACCAGACCGAGGTGTCTGGTGATGGTCTTTCCCGCGATCGTATCCGTCGTCGATAGAAGCATGGGGTTATCTCCTTACCTCTTTGTAGCGATCCCTGCTCCAGAAATAGATTCGTTCCCGGACCACGGAGACGAACAGGATGGCCAGCCCGGCCAGCAGGGCCAGCAGGCCTGCCTTCAGCAGGGTGCTGACGGTGGGGTCCTGGATGACGTTCTCGATGGCCGTGAATCCGCCATAGATCAGCAGCAGGATACCGGCCACGGAGAACACCGTCCATCCGATCCCGCGCTCGATGCGGTTGTACAGCCCGCTCCAGTACTGCTGCCAGAGGCGGTCTTCCGGCTCCACCAACGTCACGTTGTCAGTGATCTGTTTGAGCTTTCGGAACTCCTCGATCTCTTTGCGGCAATCGGAACAGCAGGCCAGATGCGCCTCGAACGCCCGTCTCTGCGCCTCGTCGAGTTCGTTGTCAAGATAGCCCATCATGAGGTCTTTGTAATCCTGGCAGGTCATGCGGTCTGACCTCCTTTCCCGGGCTCGGCCCGCGGATCGTCGGGACCCGCATCCAGATCGGGTGAGCCCTCCAATATCTCTTTCAAGCGTTTGCGTGCGTAGTACAGACGACTGGTCACCGTCCCCCGGTTGCAGAAGAGCACTCGGGCCATCTCGTCGTAGGAGAGGTTGCGGAAATGTCGCAGGACGATGACTTCGCGGTGCTTTTCATCCAGCCGGCTGATGGCCCGCCAGACGCGGTCCTTGGATTCGTTTCTCTCGGCCACCATTTCGGGATCGAAGACATCGGCCGGACCGCTCGGCATCGGCTCGCCGTCCATCTCGTCGAGACTCTCCGTCCGCCGCAGTCTTCGCCTGCGAAGGTGACTGAAACACAGGTTCCTCAGAATCTGGTAGAACCATGGGAAGAACTTCTCCTGACTGTTGAGCTGGTCGAAGTGCTTGTAGGCCCGATAAAACGCCTCCTGCGAGAGTTCCAGCGCGTCTTCGCGATTGCCCACCAGACCCAGCGCGATGAAATAGGCGTCTTTCATGTGCGTCTTGACGACGACCTCGAACGCCTCGCGCGGGCTCCGGCAGGAGCCCCATGCCACCGCGGTGTTCTGTTCGCAAAGGCTTTCCACTGTACGGCCACTCCCGGCCCCCCTGACGTTCCCGTCCGACCCTGATCCGGGTCGCTGCCTATATTGACCGCACAAGGGGTCTTTTTCTTCAAAAAAAGTGGGAAAATGCGCGCTGGCGGCCCACTTCCGTTCCGGGCCCGGCCGGACAAACCCTTCCCAGGGCGTTCGCCCCCGGATACGATGACGCCGAACGCGACTGTCCCGGAGGGGCCGCAGTCGTGCTCTGGTAACGTGAATCGACAGGTGGACGATGCTCTCGATGGTGCAAGGCAACACCTTTTACGAAACCGCGATCATTCTGAGTCTGGCGGCGGTGCTTGGCATCCTCGGCCAGCGTCTGCGTCAGCCTCTGGTCATCATGTTCCTGGCGACAGGGATTCTGGCGGGTCCGGCGTGCCTGGGTGTGATTCGCAACTACGAGCAGATCGAGCTGCTGGCGCACATCGGCATCGCCTTGCTGCTGTTCATCGTCGGATTGCGGCTGGACCTGAACCTGATCCGCACCACCGGCGCGGTCGCCCTGGCCACCGGCCTGGGCCAGATCGTCTTCACCTCCATCATCGGATTCGGTATCGCCCTGGCCCTGGGCCTGCCCGTGGTCGGCGCCGTCTACGTGGCGGTGGCGCTGACGTTCTCCAGCACGATCATCATTGTCAAGCTCCTGTCGGACAAGAAGGAGATCGACGCGTTACACGGGCGCATCGCCGTGGGCTTCCTGATCGTGCAGGACATCGCGGCGATCCTGGCCCTGGTGGCGCTGACGACGTTCGGTTCGGGACTGGCCCGCGGCCGGTCACCCGTGACGATGTCGTTGCTCATGGCCCTCAAGGGGGCGGGGCTGCTGGTCGGCATCGGCCTGCTGATGCGATACGTCTTGCCTCGTCTGCTGGCAAAGCTCGCCCAGTCGCAGGAGATGCTCGTGCTCTTCGCGATCGCCTGGGCGGTTCTGGTCGGAGCGGTCAGCGAAAGCCTGGGATTCAGCAAGGAGATCGGCGCGTTTCTGGCGGGCATCTCGCTGGCGACGACCGAGTTCCGCGATGCGATCAGCGCCAAGCTGGTCAGTCTGCGGGACTTCCTGCTGCTGTTCTTCTTCATCGACCTCGGCGCCCGCCTGGACTGGTCGACGGTGGGGGCTCAGCTCGGGGCCTCCCTGTGCTTGTCGCTGTTTGTGCTCATCGGCAATCCCCTGATCGTTTTGATCATCATGGGCGCGATGGGCTATCGGCGTCGCACCAGCTTCCTGGCCGGCCTGACGGTGGCCCAGATCAGTGAGTTCTCCCTGATCGTCGGGGCGCTGGGCGTTTCGCTGGGGCATATCCCGCTGGAGACGATGGGCCTGATCACGCTGGTGGGCGTGGTCACCATCTTCGCTTCCACGTACATGATTCTGTACTCACAGCCGTTGTACCAGTTCCTTTCGCCGGCGCTGAGAATCTTCGAGCGCAAGAATCCGTATCGCGAAACCACCGGCGACACCGCCGGCCCGGCCGGCCCGATGGACGCGGCCGTCGATGTGATCCTCGTCGGACTGGGTAACTACGGCAGCGGTCTGGCCGAGCGACTCCTGGAGCGACGCATGCACATCATCGGCGTCGACTTCGATCCGCAGGCCTTGGAGCGGTGGCGGGCGCGAGGGGTCTGCGTGCTCTACGGGGATATGGCGGACCCGGAGGTGTTCGAGCAACTGCCGATGCGCAACGCGCGCTGGGTCGTCAGCACCGTTCGCTCGCGGGACGTGAGCTTCGCCCTGCTGGCGGTGCTCCGGCAGCGCGGCTATCAGGGCAAGGTGGCCCTGACCGCCGCCGACCAGGCGGAGGCGACCCTGTATGAGCGTGCGGGTGCCCACGTGATCCTGCGGCCGTTCAGCGACGCCGCCGAGCAGGCGGCCGACGCCCTGACGGACGCCATGCATCTTCTGCCGCAGAATGTGGACTGGCCGGTGGCGTTTCAGGAGGTGCGCCTGCGATCGGGCTCGGCCTTCGCCGGGCAGAGCCTGCGGGACATCCCACTGCGCTCGCTGACCGGCGTCTCGGTCCTGGCGGTCAGTCGGGCCGGACATGCGCACTACGAGCCGGCACCCGATTTCCGCGTCTATCCGGGCGACCGCATCGTTCTGATGGGTTCACCGGGTGTGCTCAAGCAGGCGGAAGGGCTCATCAATCAGATGGAAACCGTTGAATCGGTCAACCGGCTCGAACGCTTCGAGGTCGCCGAGATTCCTCTGGACGGCAGACCCGATTGGGCGGGCAAGACGCTCGCGGAGCTGCAATTCCGACAGCGCTACGGAGTCACGGTGGTCGGCGTCCGCCGGGGCGAAGATCGCCTCACCTCGCCGGGTCCCAACGAGCGACTGCGCCAGCAGGACCGGCTCATCGTCATCGGCGCCGCCGACAGGATTGCTCCGCTCAAACACGGCGAGGTGCCGCAACCGGCCTGACCCGGCTCCTGCCGGAGCCGCTTTCCACATCACCTGGCCGGTGTCGGGATTGTACCGGAGCACCAGGCCCGCAAGCACGACAATAAAAGAGGGTGGGTTCTCCACCCACGCGCAGCGAACTCTTCGAAAAGAAGCTCGCGTGGGACAGGAACCCACCCTGCACATCGGCCACCGATTCTACCGGTTGTCGCTGTCGCGAGGACAAGTCATGTGGTGCGGCCTGTGCGGTCCGCCATGACCCTTCTCGAGGTCAGACCATGTCCTTGAGGCTCTTCAGCGGGCGAATCTTCACGACGTTCCGCGCCGGCTTGGCCTTGAACATGGTCTCCTCGCCCGTGAAGGGGTTGATGCCCTTGCGCGCCTTGGTGGCAGGCTTCCGCACGACCATGAGCTTCATCAGACCGGGGACGGTGTACACGCCAGGGCCGCGACGACCGAGACTCTTCTTGATCTGATCGGTCATGGCCGCGAACACGGCGCTGACCTGCTTCTTCGTCAGCCCGGTTGCGCTGGCAATCCCGGACACGATTTCCGTCTTGCTCATGGGTTTTTCCGATGCTGTTGTTGCCATAACACAGGGTCTCCTTACACGGACAAAGACAGAGTGAACACTCCATACGCCGATCCACGGCCTCTACCGTGGAAGCTTGGGCAGAGATATGCCGTTTTGACGCGGTTGTCAAGCAAGAAAGCGCGGCAAATGCCGAAATATATAGTGATTTTGGCCCATTTCGTCGATTCCCATGACATTCGGCCGAGCCCGGCGACTGTTGCCTGCACGTCCGACGCGTGGCCGAGGGGTGCCTCGCCCTTGCTGGAGCCGGTGACCGCCGCGTATGCCGCGCGGCGGCATCCTACAGGGCAGTGGAGAACGTGACGATGCTCTGCGCGGTCATGTCGAAGCGGGCCGCGTTGTCCTGGACGGGCGCGTCGGGCAGCTCTTTGAATTCTTCGGCGGCGCTGGTGCGGCGGACCTTCAACGAGCCGAATCGCCCGAGACCACGAAAAACCAGGTTCAGCGTGTGCGCCTGGTCGGTGGGGTTGAGCGCGACGACGGTCAGCTCGCGGTTCTTCTCATGCAGGAACGCGCCGACCTGCACGGCGCCGAAGCCGGGCGTCGCGTCGATGCGGACGGCGCCGGGCCGGATGAACCGCGTGTAGTGCATCGTGGTGTACGTCTTCGGCGTGTACGTGCTCATCACCATCAGCGCGTGAATGCTCTTGCGCCCTTCGGTGATCTGCCACGGGACGAACGCCGAGCAGTGGCCCGCCACCAGCGCGTTGTGCAGTGCGTTGCCGATCCCCTTTTGTATGGGCGCGGGCCAGTCGTGATCGCCGGTGCCGCCCTCAGTGATCCAGAACGGTTTGCCCGTCTGCGCGATCAGGTCCCAGAACCGCCGCGACGACGTCGCCGACATCTCGCCCTTGACGCCGTCCTCGTAGCCGTGCGTCGCGAACACGTCCAGCGCCGCCAGCGCCTGCGGATCGTTCCGGATCGCCTTCACGTACGAGCCGGTCCCGCCTTCGTACAGGTGGCTCGTCATCGTCTCGGGCCCGAAGATCTTCACGTGGCCGTAGCCTTCGGCGTTCAGCATCTCGCGCAGCATCGCGACGATCGTGACGAAGTCCTGGGCGTCCCACACGCAGCTCTCGAACGACTGCGTGAACTGCACCTCGTTGCCCGGACTGACGGCGTGGAAGGGCACCCCATGCGCCTCGTGCAGCTTGACGTACTCGACCATCCACTTGCAGAAGTGGCGGAAGTATTTCGGCTCGACGCGATTGTCGATGTCACCGTATCCGCCGGCGCGGATCGCGCCGGACTTCGTGTCGGTGATGGACCGGTTGACCTTCATCCACGCGGGCGGGCTCCAGACCGTGCCGATGATCTTGACGTCCGGATTGAGCTTGCGGATGGCCTGTCCGAAGTCGATGAAGATCTGCGGCCGGCCCCCGTCGGCGCCCATGTCGAAATCCTCGCCGCGGATCTGCATCCAGTCCTCGGTCGGCTTCTCGAACGTCGGACCCCACATGTTGACGCGCAGCATGTTGCACCCGACGCCCTCGACGTAGATCCGCTGGAATTCCTCCGTGCGGTAGAGATCGCGAAAGCGACCGACCCACGCAATCAAACACGTCCCGAACCCCTCGATCGTCTGATACCGCACCGACCCGTCGACCGTGACGTCGATCTCCGTCGGCGCAGCGCTGCTGGCGATCGCGAGAAGAACCGCCATTCCCAGTATCGATCTCACACGCATGGCCATCTCCTTCCAAACACGCTATCCCGTCGGCGGCGAACCATCGCTTGTCTGCGCGAACTTGCGACGCCCGCATGCTACCCATACGCCAGAGGCTGGGCAAGGGTATGGCAAACCTCCTGGATCGGGCCATTTTGCGTGTTGACAGAGCGGCCGGCAGGCTTAAGATTGGGTCGATAGCGATGCGTTGCGGCGCGAGTCCGGACGACCCAGTCCGGATCTCTGTGTTGGTATCCGACAAGCGGAGTCGGTTGGATATGCGGACGGATTGCCACAGGCAAGAGACAGGCCAGCTCCATCGCAGAGGGTTCACCCTTGCGGAGCTGCTCGTCGTCGTCTCGATCATCTGCGTTCTGATGTCGCTGTCGCTGCCCGCCCTGACCCAGGCGCGCCGCCAGGCCGAGCAGGTGCACTGTCTGGCGAACCAGCACCAACAGATGCTGGCGTGGCTGCTGTATGCCCCGGACCACGACGACCGGCTCTGCCCGCCGGAGTCCTGGACAGCCGACCTCAAACGCTATCTCCAATCGGAGGACGTTCTGCTCTGCAAGACCGACGACGACGGCAAGCAAACCAATTCGTACGGCCTGTCGAATACGATGGGGGGAGTCGAGCGTGACGGGGTCAGACCCTTCCAGCGTTTGCACCAGATCTCCCATCCCGGCTCGAAAATGGTCTTCATCGACAAGGAAGGCCGAGGCTCAGATTGTTTCTGGCCGCTGGTGCTCGACGACGATCGATGGTTGTGGCGCCCGTGGTCCCTGTTGCTCGGATTGCAGGGCCTGACCAACCGGCACCGCAACGGGTGCAACCTGTCGTTCGCCGACGGGCACGGCGATGGGATTCACTGGAAGGATGACCGCACGCGCAAGCTGATCCAGGGTCGGATCGCCGACTCGGAAGCCGGTTCGCTGAACCCCGACCTCGAGTACATGATCGACGTGCTGACGGTCCATCGCGCGCCCGATCCCAACGCGCTCGGTTCTCCTGTCCGCACGGCCGAGAACGGAGACTAAGATCGCATGGCGTGGAAGGTTCCCGATCTGCTGCAATATGAGCTTCGCCATCGCCTGGAGCGGTGGCGCGGGGCGCGGGAGGGTTGGGGCCTGCGCCAGTGGATCGACCGTCATGCCGGTGCGGTAGTTGTCGCGGCGTGCCTGAGCGTGGCGCTGCTGGGCTTCGTGCTGATTCGGGTCCTGTGGCCGGCGCGCCAAGGGCCGGTTCTACAGAGTCGCCGGGCCTGGTTCTACGACGCCAACACCGGCCGGCTGTTCACGGACAGTTTCAAGAAGACCGGCCCGATCCCCGCGCCGTCCGGCCCTCTGCCCGACGGGGGACACGCCGGCCTTCGCGCGCACGTGTACAGCTACGTGCTCGAACCGAGCGAATCGGAACTCTTCGTCGGCTTTCTCGAACGTCCCGACCCTTCCGCCGGGGCAAAGGCAACCGCGCAGGATATGACGGATCTTCAGGCCTGGGCCCGGGGCCGACTCATCAAGCGGGTCAAAGATGCCCAGTGGGTCGCCGCCACCAGCGCCGAGGGTCAAAAGATCCTGCGCGAACTGCTGAAACCCGACGCCCATGGGCGAACACCCCTCTATCAGTTGCCCCGGTGACATGAAGGGACCTGCACGCGCATGAAGAAGGCATTCACACTCGTGGAGCTTCAAAGGCGCACCGGCCCGAGTCCCGACGTCCGCGTGCCCCGGTTTCGAGTTTGTTGTTTTCTTCTTTCGTGCTTGTTTCGGGTTTCGACATTCGGATTTGGTGATACACGCCAAGCCGGATCCTGCGCATCGTGAATTTCCGGTCGTTTGTCGATCTCGTCGGGGAAGTTCAGGTAAGCGAACTCGCCCTGGAGCTCGAAGGCCTTGCGGTCGCGGGCCTTGGCGGCTTCGACATCGTCGTCGAAGATGCCCAGATGGTACGTCTTGCCGTTATGCTTGATCGCCGCCTGCCACTTGTCCCGGCATGGGTAGACGCCCTTGAACCGGGAGCGTCCGCCGCGAGGGCGCTTGTTGAACTCGTTCTGTTGCTGGGTGCACACGCGCAGGTTGGCCTGGCGGTTGTCCAGACGGTTGCCGTTGATGTGGTCGACCACCATCCCCTTGGGGGCGTTCATGATCTCGCGGTGCATCAGGACGGTCCCGCCGGGCACGGAGCGACGCGCATAGAAGCCGCCGTCTGCACAGAGACAGGCGGTCCAGCGATAGCGGTTGATCCGTTCGTAGTCTGCCGCATCGACGATCGCGAATTTGCCGCGCGTCAGCGGGATGTAGCGAATCTCGTCGTTCGGTGGCTCCGGCGGCGGCAGGCGCGACGATACCTGCCGGCGCGGCCGCCAGTTCCGGCAGGTGCCCGGCCCGCGTACGTCGCGGCGCTCGCCCGGGCTGTCCGGGTGGTTGAAACAGCTCATCGGCGGCGGCCAGCGGGTCATCATCCACACCACCCACTGCTCCTTCGATGGCGGAATGGCGAACAGGCAATTCGAGCAGGTCCGCTCCGATGGATCGCACGCGCCTGCCCTGGCTTTCGAACGCCGTCTCGCCCGTTTGCGTTTCGCGGCCATTCTTCGTCCTCCGTCTGTCGGGTTTCTTTCCGGGCCGCAAAACGATGTGGCCCTCTACCCTTGGACGGTGTTGCACGTTTGGAACGAAAAAAACGGCGTTTTTCACACAGGTGATTCGTGTAAGTCCATACAGGAAAAGGAGTAAAAAAATTTTGCATGTCACGCGCGTTTTGTCGTTTGCCCGTTGCGTGTTTGGGACGAAAATCGGCGTCTTTTTCGGCTCAAACCCGACGTACCAAGTCCGCATTGTTCGACGCATTCGGCGCGCAGACCCGCCATAACCCGAACCAGGGTGGCTGCCACACAGCGGGTGCACTTGATGTTTGTAGGTAGACCTTTACGGGGGATTGCAGTCGACTTTGTCATTCCGACCGGAGCGCAGCGGAGTGGAGGAATCTGGCTGC
>DAOTJE010000067.1:0-10482 GCA_035448545.1 Sedimentisphaerales bacterium
GGGGAGCCAAAATCAACCTGGCGAACTTTTTCGCCAGTCCAAGTTAACGGAAACGCCCGATCAGGAGACTGGCCGGGCGTTTTCGTATCTCTATGTCCTCAAAGGGTTACGCCGCACCCGCCCACAAGGGCCGCGCTCTCTGTTTCAACCCGCATCGATCACGTCACGGCGGCAAACGTACACGTTCTCGCCCGCACGCCGAGAGCAACGGGCCGAACTCTCGGACTCTCTCGTAAACAGCCCTCGCCCCGTTGACAGACCCGGTTGCACCGGACCTATGAGCGATTTCGAACTCAAGTAGCCGAGCTCATCTCGAGGCCTTCCGCCGCGGGTTTTTGTCTTTGACAGGGATCGGCGGATGGCTATACTGGATACCTTGACGGTCAATGCATACGGAGAGCACTATGGCTGTTTCGTTCACAACAAAGACCTACTGGGGCGGCATGCTCAATGCCAGCCTGTGCAAGTTCTTCATCCTCAAGGCGATTTGCGACGGGCCTGCGCACGGGTACGAGATCATTCGGCGTGTCGCCCGGATGACGGATGATTTCTGTGTGCCGACCGAGGGCACGATCTACCCGGTCCTGCGAGAGTTTCAGCAGTGCGGTTGCGTGACCTGCCGCAAGGAGGTCGTCAAAGGCCGCACCCGCAAGGTCTACACCATCACGCCCAAAGGTGAAGAGGCGTTCAAGGCTGGTGCGGAAGTCTGGCGGCAGGGTCTTTGCTGCGTAGAACGCCTCATTGAGAAGAAGTAGTTTTTTTTGAGTCAATACCTTGATAGTCAAGGCATGGTGAGGACACTGATAAGGATGACCAGGCAATGAATTCGTTGTGGGTTTCGCTCCAGTTTTTTGCGATCATATTTGCCGAACTGACGGTGCTTTTCCTGGGGATCAGTACTGTCGTCGGGCTGGTGTTGGAGTACGTTTCGAACGAGACGCTTCGCAGGTGGCTTCACAGGAAAGGCTGGTTGGGCAACTTCCTCGGCGCGGGCCTTGGGGCGATGACGCCCTTTTGCTCCTGCTCCACGATCCCCATGACGGTCGGGCTGCTCCGCGCGGGGGTGCCCTTCGGGGCCACAATGTCATTCGTTCTGGCCTCGCCCCTGTTGAATCCGATCATACTGGCGATGCTGCTGGCGTTGCTTGGCTGGAAGGCCGCGGTGGCCTATGGCGTGGTCACCTTCGTGATGGCGATGGTCAGCGGAAGGGTACTTGAAAGCATAGGGTTGGCCAAGGACGTCAAGCACGTGCGTATCAGCGGCGGAGCGGAAGAGAAGGAGATACTGCCGACGTTCTCCAAGAAGCTCCGACGCGCGTTTATCGGCGCATGGGGCGATTTCCGAGGCGTGTTGCCGTACCTCCTCGTTGGTGTTGCCATCGGAGCGGCCGTATACGGGTATGTCCCCGAGGACATCGTCGTCCGCATGGCTGGGCCACAGAATCCGTTGGCCATCCCTGTGGCGGCGATAATTGGCGTGCCGCTATACGTCCGCGCCGAAACGGTGCTCCCCATCGCGGTGGCCCTCACTGGAAAAGGCATGGGCATTGGCGCTGTGATCGCTTTGATTATTGGCGGCGCCGGGATGAGCATCCCGGAAATGAGCATGCTGGCGGGCATCTTCAAGGCGCGTGTTGTGGCGGCGTTTGTGATAATTGTGTTTTTGGCGGCCGTGCTGGCCGGTTTCGTTTTCAGCCTCATCTAAAGGAGATCAAGACATGACCGACGACAAGAAGAAAGGCATCTTCTCGAAGCTGTTTGGGAGCAAGAAGAGCTCGTGCTGCAATCTGAAGATTGAGGAGGTGACCGAGCAAGACAGTCCCGAGCAGACACCAGAGCCGCCTAAGAGTTCGCTGTGCTGCGCGCCGTGCTGTGGCGATACACCGGCGAAGCGGGCGAAGGAGCAGACGCGGCAGCAACAATCAGAATAACCACAGTCGCTCATAAGCACCGGCACCCGGGCTCTGTACCCGGGTGTTTCGGCTGCGCGCACCGTGTCTCGAACAGACAGTTAACAGACCCGTCCGCACCGGAATCCATCGCATATTTCAGGGCAAACGCATCTTAAGTACTGATAGGAGCGGGAGGTAGCCGATGATTCGGAGAGGCGGTGCCACGGATGACACACACGCCCTTGGGAGTCCTTTGCAGGAGGCTGCGGATGGCTGGCACGAGCGAGGGCAAGTTGATCGCGATGGACGGCAAGACGATCCGGCGGAGTCTGGACCGGGCCAGTGGCCGAGCGGCCATCCATTTGGTCAGTGCCTGGGTTCACGAGAACCATGCGGTCTTCGGGCGGCGGTCCGCCTGAAGCCCGTCGCGTTAGTTGAGACGGGGGAGTATTCCCGGTATGCACCTCTTCGAAAGTCGGCCAGTCCCGCGATGTGGGCGGTCTGCCAACGCATCGCGAGGACGGATGCGATTTTTTTTGTTTTTAGTGTAGCACGATTTTGGAAATCGTGCTATTGTGGCCGCGAATTACCCCCTGTTGTGAAGGAGAATGGATATGCCGCATTTGCTGATCGTGGATGATGACCCTGATTTCGTAGAGGCCATCCAGATTCACCTGGAGCGCTGCGGCCATTCCGCCGAGTCGGCCTCGGACCGGACCGAGGGCATGCGACTTGCTCGGGGCGGACGGTTCGATCTGCTGATTCTCGACGTGATGATGGCCGAGCCCGACGACGGGATCGTCATGGCGCAGCAGCTTCGCAAGGAAGGGTTCGACAAGCCGATTCTCATGCTGTCCGGCATCTCCACGGTCGCCGGCATGAGGTACGGTCAGGACAAGGAGGTCCTTCCCGCCAGTGATTTCCTCGAAAAGCCGGTCAGGCCGGAGACGCTCATCGCAAAGGTCCACGCCCTTTTGAACCCTTAGAGGAGACGGTATTCATGCTCACTACGGAACAGGATCGACTCCTGGCCGAAATCGGGACCCTGGTGGAACGGCACGGCAACCGCCGCAGTGCCTTGATCCCGATCCTTCAGGCAATCCAGGCGCGTCACCATGTGATCAGCGACTTCGCGATGCAGACGGTAGCCGATCGCCTGGGGATTCATCCGGTCGAGGTGTATGGGGTCGTGACATTCTACGCTTTCCTCCATGAGAAATACCACGGTCGGTTCGTGATTCGTCTGTGCCGCACGATCAGTTGCGACATGGCGGGCAAAGACGCCGTAGCCCGACAACTCCGGAATGATCTGGGCATCGATTTCGGACAGACGACGCCGGACGGCCGATTCACCCTCGAGTGGGCCAACTGCATCGGGATGTGCGACCAGGGCCCGGCCATGCTCGTCAACGATCAGGTCTTCACGCATGTCACGCCCCAGAAGGTGCATGACATCCTCTGCGCCTGCGAGAAGGTCTTTGGATCGCAATCACAGCAGACCGAGGAGGTGCACGCACGATGACGATCCGCAATGACATGACGCTGGCCTCGATCCAGACGAACGCGGGGCTGACGGCCGCTCTGAAGATGGATCGCGCCGGCGTGATCGGAGCGATCCGCAGCTCGGGGATGAAGGGGCGAGGCGGCGCGGGCTTCCCCACCGGCGTCAAGTGGAATCTCGCCGCCGCCGCACAAGGGGCCGTCAAGTACGTCGTCTGCAACGCCGACGAGGGCGAGCCCGGCACGTTCAAGGACCGCGTGATCCTCAGCGAATGGCCCGATCTGGTCTTTGAGGGGATGACGATCGCTGCCTATGCCATCGGCGCCGCCGAGGGCATCCTCTACCTGCGCGGCGAGTACACGTACTTGCGCCAGGGGTTGGAGAATTGTCTGGCAAGACGCCGGCAGGCGAATCTCCTGGGACAGAGAATCCAAGGCAAAGACGGCTTCTGTTTCGACGTCCGCATCCACATGGGCTGCGGCGCCTACGTCTGCGGCGAAGAGACGGCGCTGATCGAGAGTCTGGAGGGCCATCGCGGCGAGGCCCGCAACCGTCCCCCGTTCCCGGTGAACACAGGCTTTCAGGGTGCGCCCACCATCGTCAACAACGTCGAGACCTTTGCCTGGGCGGCCGCCATCTGCGCCAAGGGCGCCGACTGGTTCAAAGCCATCGGCACGGAGAAATCCACGGGTCCCAAGATGCTCAGCGTCTCGGGCGACGTGACGCGTCCCGGGGTGTACGAATTCCCCATGGGCACGACCCTTCGCGAGGTGCTGAAGGCCGCCGGCGGTGAGAACGCCAAGGCGGTCGTCATCGGCGGCGCCTCGGGCTACTGCGTTCCGGCCGAGCAGTTCTCTCGCGCCATCAGCTACGAGGACATGGCCACAGGCGGGGCGGTCATCGTGTTCGGCCCGGATCGGGACATGCTGGAGGCGGCGGAGAACTTCCTCGAATTCTTCGCCGACGAATCCTGCGGCCAGTGCACGCCCTGCCGGATCGGCAACGTCCGCCTGCTCGAAGGCGTTCGCATGCTGCAACGTGGCGAATGCTCCACGAAGTACCTGCACGAGTTGTGTGCGCTCGGGCAGACCATGCAGATCGCCTCCAAGTGTGGCCTCGGCCAATCGAGCCCCAACGCGTTCCTTTCCATCGTCAAGCATTTCCGTCACGAGATCCTCGGCCGCACGCCTGCTTCGGCCGAGGCATAGGAGATATGCATGAGCCAGAAGAACCCCTGTACCGAGGGCGACTGCCGCACCCCGACCAGCCAGCGTCCCCAGGTTGTCCCAGCACCCGAGGCCGGCGACGCCATCGGTTCGATGATCGCCGTCACCATCGATGACCACAGAATCAAGGTTCCTCTGGGCACGACGATCCTGGAGGCGGCCCGGCAGCTCGGAATCCACATTCCCACCCTCTGCCATCACGACGATCTGTGCGTGGCCGGCGTGTGCCGCGTCTGCGTCGTCGAGGTCGAGGGACAGCGCACGCTCCAGGCGAGTTGCGCCTACCCCATCACCCAGCCGATCGTCATACGCACACACACCCGCAAGGTCCGCCAGGCGCGACGCCACATCATCGACCTGCTTCTGTCCGAGCACTCCGGCGAATGCTATAGCTGCTTTCGCAACAACAACTGCGAACTCCAGTCGCTGGCGAAGGAATACGGCGTGGACTTCTTCCGCTTCGGGCATCCGGAGAAACCGCTGTACAAGGTGGACCGCTCCAGCTACTCCGTCGTGCGGGACATGAACAAGTGCGTGCTGTGCCGGCGCTGCGTGCGGACCTGTATCGATGTGCAGGAGGTGGGCGCGCTGGAGGCCGTCGGACGCGGCAACCGGACGACGATCTCCACCTATCTCGACAAGCCGCTCGGCGACGTGGTCTGCATCAATTGCGGCCAGTGCATCAATCGCTGCCCCACCGGCGCGCTGCGGGCCAACGACCCCACCGACGAGGTCTGGGCCGCCATCGACGACCCCACGAAGCACGTGGTGATTCAGACCGCCCCCAGTCCCCGCGCCGCCATCGGCGAGGAGTTCGGCATCGAGCCGGGCGTCCCGATGACGTGGGAGATGAACACGGCCCTGCGCCGCTGCGGGTTCGACAAGGTCTTCGACACGAACTTTACCGCCGACCTGACCATCATCGAGGAGGGCACGGAGCTGATTGTCCGCCTGTACAAGAACCTCGTCCAGGGCGATGCAAGCCGGCCGCTGCCGCAATTCACCTCGTGCAGCCCCGGCTGGGTCAAGTACATCGAGCATTTCTACCCGGAATACCTGCCGCACGTCTCGACCTGCAAGAGCCCCCAGCAGATGTTCGGCTCGCTGATCAAGACGTGGTACGCCCGGATGAACGATCTCGACCCGGCGAACATCGTCTCCGTCGCGTTGATGCCGTGCTCGGCCAAGAAGTTCGAGTGTAACCGGCCGGAGATGTGCGACAGCGGCTGCAAAGATGTTGACTACGGCCTGACCACCCGCGAGCTGGCGCAGATGATCCGCGAGGCCGGAATTCATCTGCCTGAGATGCCCAAGAGCGATTTCGACGACCCGTTCGGCACCGCCAGCGGCTCCGGCGTCATCTTCGGCGTCACCGGCGGCGTCATGGAGGCGGCCCTGCGTTCCGTGATCGAATTCGTCAGCGGCAAGAAGGTGGAGAGCTTCTACGAACATGCCGACATCATCCCCGTTCGCGGCTTCGAGGGCTGCCGGTACGTGGAACTGCATATCCCCGAAGAGGTCGGGCCGGTGCCGGAGCTGATCGCGCACCTCGTCCCGGACTGGAACTGGATCAAGGGCGCGACCCTCAAGGTGGGCGTTGCGCACGGCACCGCCAACGCCAGGAAGGTGATGGAGGACATCAAGGCCGGCGGCAAGTTCAGCGAGTGCCACTTCATCGAGTTCATGGCCTGTCCCGGCGGATGTCTCGGGGGCGGCGGCCAGCCCATTCCCACCAGTCCCGCCATCCGGCAAGCCCGGGCCCGCGCCATCTACCAGGAGGACGCCGCCTACGGAAAGGCAGGCAAGGCCCGCAAGAGCCACGAGAACCCCGCCGTCCTGAGACTGTACAGCGAGTTCCTCACCGACGGTCCCTGCGGGCATCGAGCGCACAAGCTGCTGCACACCCACTATACGCCGCGAGGCAAGTGGATCGGCTGAATTCTCTGGCCCCAGCGGCCGGTGGCACAGCATAGACCTTGTCTTCGCGTACGGAGATCTTTGCGGCGGATGTGCCTGTGTGCGTTGGCTGGCCTGTGCGAAGGATGGCCCATGCACGCAGTGGACATCCCGGAGAGTCCGCAGGGCCGATAAAATCCCGAAAATATGGTGTACAAACGCGGGATTCCGATGCGATAATACAACTTGGCTCGGCAGCGAGCCGGGCGAGGTCATGTGCAAGGTGTGGGGTCATATCACTTCTTAAGGAGCGGATTATGAAAAGGCTCATCCTGACTGGTCTCGTCGTTTTCCTGTTTGTCCTGCTGGTCGCACCGACCGCGTTCTCCTATTGGGAGGAGAGGCAACTGACGTTTGATGGGGATCGGAACCACCAGTTGGACAACAACCTCAACTGGTCGCCGGATTGCCGCTGGATCGCATACGACACGCGGGCCTTCTCCGGCGGAATCGCAAACACCTTGACGCTGGAGAAGGTCAACATCGTCAGCCGGGAGATCGTGACGATCTACACGGCGCCCAATCCCGATCCGGCCAACGGCTTCGGGCCGGGCACGGCGGCGGTGAGCTTCTTCCCGGCCGGCGACATGGTGATCGCCATTCGCGGCATCGACGGCGTGCAGTACGGTGGCACCGCCCGGTTCGGCGCGATGGTCAGTCCGACCGACGGCAGCGTGGGCAGTTCGGACTATGTGATCGCCGACGCCCGCGACGTAACCGAGCCGTTCACGCCGGGCGCGCTTCGCGGCGGCACGCATCGCCACGAGCCCAGCGGAGACGGGCAATGGATCGGCTTCACGTACAACGACCGGATCATGGAGGGCCTGGGCAAGAACCTGCGTACGATCGGCGTGACGAAGCTGGGTATCCCGGTCGACGTGGACGACGCTCTCGGCAATCAGGACGGCGTGGGGTTCACGGTGCTGGTGGTGAAGGTCAAGCCGCAGGCGGAGATCGTTCCGGGCAGCGACGACATCTTCCAGGCGTCGGAGGATTCGTGGGTTGGCGAGAAGGGCTATCAGAAGGAGGATGGGACCTGGCAACGCGCGCGGGCGTTCATCGGCAAGACGGTGACGAGCACAGGCGCGGTCCGCAACGAGGTGTACATCGTCGATATCCCGGAGGACATCACGGTGGCCGGAGCGGATGGTCCGTTGGAGGGCACGGCGACGACGTTTCCGATGCCGCCGTTGGGCACGGTGCAGCGGAGGCTGACGTGGAGCGACTCGGACTGCGGCGGGATCATTCGTTGCAGTCTGGACGGCTCGCGGATCGCGTTCACGCGGGGCGGGCAGATTCACCTGATTTCCCCGCTGGGCGGCGATGCGGTGCAGGCGACCTCGCTGCCGGCGGGTGCCACCAAGCCGTGGTGGGACCCTTCGGGTGATTACATCTACTGCGTCTCGGACAACTCGATCTGGCGTACGAACGTGATCGAGGGCGATGCGCAGTTCGGCCAGTCGGAGCGGATCACGGACGCGACGCTGTATCCCGGCAGCGCGCCCGACGCCTTGTGCGTGGCCCCCAACGGCCGATGGATCGCCTTCAATCGGAAAGTGAACCGGCCAGACGGCACCGGCGTCAACCAAGTCTTCGTTGCGGTGGCGCCCGCTGCACAGGAGGCGCAACTGACGTTTGATGGGGATCGGAACCACCAGTTGGACAACAACCTCAACTGGTCGCCGGATTGCCGCTGGATCGCATACGACACGCGGGCCTTCTCCGGCGGAATCGCAAACACCTTGACGCTGGAGAAGGTCAACATCGTCAGCCGGGAGATCGTGACGATCTACACGGCGCCCAATCCCGATCCGGCCAACGGCTTCGGGCCGGGCACGGCGGCGGTGAGCTTCTTCCCGGCCGGCGACATGGTGATCGCCATTCGCGGCATCGACGGCGTGCAGTACGGTGGCACCGCCCGGTTCGGCGCGATGGTCAGTCCGACCGACGGCAGCGTGGGCAGTTCGGACTATGTGATCGCCGACGCCCGCGACGTAACCGAGCCGTTCACGCCGGGCGCGCTTCGCGGCGGCACGCATCGCCACGAGCCCAGCGGAGACGGGCAATGGATCGGCTTCACGTACAACGACCGGATCATGGAGGGCCTGGGCAAGAACCTGCGTACGATCGGCGTGACGAAGCTGGGTATCCCGGTCGACGTGGACGACGCTCTCGGCAATCAGGACGGCGTGGGGTTCACGGTGCTGGTGGTGAAGGTCAAGCCGCAGGCGGAGATCGTTCCGGGCAGCGACGACATCTTCCAGGCGTCGGAGGATTCGTGGGTTGGCGAGAAGGGCTATCAGAAGGAGGATGGGACCTGGCAACGCGCGCGGGCGTTCATCGGCAAGACGGTGACGAGCACAGGCGCGGTCCGCAACGAGGTGTACATCGTCGATATCCCGGAGGACATCACGGTGGCCGGAGCGGATGGTCCGTTGGAGGGCACGGCGACGACGTTTCCGATGCCGCCGTTGGGCACGGTGCAGCGGAGGCTGACGTGGAGCGACTCGGACTGCGGCGGGATCATTCGTTGCAGTCTGGACGGCTCGCGGATCGCGTTCACGCGGGGCGGGCAGATTCACCTGATTTCCCCGCTGGGCGGCGATGCGGTGCAGGCGACCTCGCTGCCGGCGGGTGCCACCAAGCCGTGGTGGGACCCTTCGGGTGATTACATCTACTGCGTCTCGGACAACTCGATCTGGCGTACGAACGTGATCGAGGGCGATGCGCAGTTCGGCCAGTCGGAGCGGATCACGGACGCGACGCTGTATCCCGGCAGTGCGCCCGACGCCCTGTGCGTGGCCCCCAACGGCCAGTGGATCGCCTTCAATCGGAAAGTGAACCGGCCAGACGGCACCGGCGTCAACCAGATCTTCATCGCCGCGATCCCGCTGCCATAGTCAGTAAGGGTTGCGCACGCTCCGTAGCTCTGCGGCCGCAGCTTGACCGCCGCAGCAGACGTAACCTCGCGAGGACTGCGCACGCAGCGTAACTATAGACAGCAACTTATTTTGCGCGTTTCTTCTCGCGGTGGTGCACATTCATTATGACCTTTGCCGGGCGGCCGATGGGCAGGGGCCGGACGCGGCGACCCAGCACGGTCTCCAGCTTGCTCAGGAACGCATCGCTGCCCAGCGGCCGGCCCGTATGGGTCCGCAGGCGCAGCAAATCCACGTCGGCTCGCGTGAGCCCCTCGGCCAACTCCTCACGCCACTGCTCGGGCGACATCTGCCTGCGCCATTCGTCCAGGTCGAGGAAAACGGGGACTGCGCAGCCAGTCCTGAGCGAAGCCGAAGGATTCCGCGCAGCGGGTTGTACCTGTCCCTGCTTTCCGATCTCGCCGGTGTGGGCGGCGGCGCTCGACCATGCGTACCGCCAGGGTTTCCGGCACAGTCCCGCCCGCACAGGATTCAGTTCGATGTACTTCATCGCCGTCCAGAAGTGCCGCACATCGAGCGCACAGGAATAGAATCGCCCCTGCCACAGGTGCCCGCTGCGCCGGTGGAAGCGGTTGATGTATTGCGTGTAGCGAAAGTGCGTGCGGCCCACCGCCTGGGCCAGCGCCTCCTCGCTCTGCGGCACCGCCACCAGATGCACGTGGTTGCTCATCAGGCAATAGCCCTCGATCGCCAGCCCGTACTGGTCCGCCTGCTCGGCCAGAAGTTCCAGATACACCCGCCGGTCGTCGTCGACGAAGAACACATCCTGCCGGTTGTTGCCCCGCTGCGTAATGTGATGGGCACACCCGGCCGCAACTGTCCGTGCAAACCTTGGCATGACGCCAAGCTACCCTCCCCCCACGCTGCCGTCAACCATAAAATAGGTGGCTGTCCCTAGTTAAAAAGGTCTTGACCGCGAATTCACATGGTAAGCGCAACACAGGTATAGAAGAGACATCGCGAGCGGC
>DAOTJE010000068.1:0-9765 GCA_035448545.1 Sedimentisphaerales bacterium
GGACGAAGACTACCTCCTGAAGGTCCTCACAGCATGACTTTGCGATTGCCCTGCCCAAGGTACAGTTGCCCCTTGTGGAGAGAGATGATATATACGATGTCTCCGACTGATACGCCCCTCTTGCGAAAGCTATTGCTGCCAGATGAACGAACCGGCCGGCCCTCTTGATTGATGTCGGGGCGCCAGTACCGGAATTGCCAGTGGCATGTCCATAAGCGAGTCACGTGTCGTCCTCCGCTGAGAGTCACGGGTAGTCTAATCGAGTCACAATCGCACCATCAGGTTATGTACCATTCTGCTCCTGATCGCCGGAGATGGCAAGGGGGAGACGACGAACGCCGGCTCTTTGGTCCAGGTTCTCAAGGGTGTAGCTGCTGCGGATGCTCCTGGCCGGTAGTAGGGTCGAGGAGGCGGATTTTCTGGAGGACGAGGCCGTAGTGGCTGCCGGGAGGGATTTCCCGCATGACCTCGCCGCGCCAGTCCTTGGCGAAGTTGCCCGAGTAGCACAGCCACGCGGTGCGGCCGTCGGCGCTGATGAACTTCGTGGGAAGGTTCAGGAAGTAGCCCTGCTCGCCGAAGTCCTTCATGTAAGTCACCAGCCGCCACGGACCGGCGATCGCCTCGGCCTCCAGGATGTACGAGTTCATCTTCGCGCAGGTGGGCCAGCCGTCGGTGACGCACATCAGGTATCTCTTGAGCGGGGCGTTGTACGTGACGGTGACGCAGCCGCAGTTGTTGTTCCAGTCGATCAGCGGCTCGATCTTGTTGAAATCGCTCGTCCAGATCGGCGCGCCGCTCGCATCGTGACCTGCGAAGAACTCGTACTTGGACGCATCGTTGATGTTCTCGACACTGGGAGTGACGCGGAGCAGATAGATCTGGTCGCCACTGATCCAGCTGAGGTTGCCGAAACGCGGCTTGGGGTCGGGCTCCGGGGCGCCGTGGGCGACGAGGTAGGCCTTGCCGTCGGGGGAGTGTTCCATGTTCTTGCCGAAATCGACGAAGTGGGGCGAGCCGATCCTGACGGGATAGCCCCACATTCCCGTCTCGCCGAAGAGGGGCTTTTCCGGCGTGTGCGGCGTGTCCGTCCAGGTCCTGCCCAAGTCCGTCGAAATGCGGAAGCCGACGAACGGCCCCAGCCACGGCCAGTTGAAGGCCTGACCGCCGTACCGCACGATGCCGTCGGGAGCCAGACAATACGTGCCGTAGTACCAGACGCCGTTATAGACAAGGCTGCCGCAGGGATAGCGGCCCTGATACGGAGCGGAACTGGCGGTGCACAGGCCCAGGCTGTAGATCTTGAGGTTCAGCGGGTCGTACCCCTCCAGTACCGCCTGGCCCGTTGTGGTCATGCTGGCGGGATGGCCACTGTGACCGCTGTTAGAGCTCTCACGCGAGCCGTCGAGTCGTGGGACGGAGCCGTCCGTCCACGGTGAGTACAGATTGCCGTCGGAGGCCCAACTCGGATACCACGTGTCCGCGACGTGGTAGTCGCTGTGCACGCCCAGAAACGCCACGCCGACGATGTCCTTCGACGGTTCGAACGGGCAGTCCGCCGGTGGCTGCGACGGCCACACAAACGGTTGGAAGTGCGTGCCGTCTTCATCCCTTGCTTCGGCGGCTCCCGCCACGACCAGAAGCGACAGGACGCACAGAAGCAGGAACCCCGGGGAGCACTGCATCCGAAGACAGTTCATGGTGTTTCTCCTGCCTCGTTACACCGCTTGAGCAGCCGCCGTCTGCCATTCTCGAGCCAAGTCCGGCCGACGGTTCCGAATGCTACCGATAGATGTCTCGCCGGTGCCCGATATGCACGATGGTGATCAATCGATCGTGATCGTCGATTTCGTAGACCACGCGATAGGAACCTACTCTGACCCGCCATCCCGTACGACCGGCGAGCTTCTTCGATCCAGGTGGTCTGGGTTCCTCTGCAAGCGCTCGAATGGCGTCGCGCGTTCGAACATACGCGTCACGAGGCAAGTCCGCGAGTTCTTTCTGCGCACGTCGCAGAATGGCAATGGTGTACATTACGGTCGGTCCCGCTCGATCTCGCGGACGGCCTGCTCGAAGGGAACCGCTTCGTCGCCCGCAGCCTTGGCGGCATCGTAAGCGCGAATTGTCTCCAGTTCCTCCGCCTCCTCGAGCAGCTTGCGGTACTCCGCCATATCCAGTATCACCGCTTGCTTCTCGCCGTTGTCGTCCACGATGAACTGGCGTTTGGGAATGGCCATGTCCGGCACCTTTCACGTCTTGTCTATCTGCACTCTGCCGCGATCGCCTCACCGATTCCCGGTCGCAGACGGGCAGATGAAACCCAAGTGTATTATACACTCTCTCGGTGCAGTCACATAGGGGTTGTCCGGTTCGGTGGCAGCACTACGGTTGTCAGGCGAAAAGGGCTTCGACGAAGGTCTGGGGGTCGAACTCGGCGATGTCAGTGGGCTTCTCGCCCAGGCCGACGAACTTGACGGGGATGTCGAGCTGGTCCTTGATGGCGATGACGATGCCGCCGCGGGCGGTGCCGTCGAGCTTGGCCAGGAAGATGCCGGTGACCTGGATCGCCTCGGTAAACAGTTGCGCCTGGGAGATGGCGTTCTGTCCGGTGGTGCCGTCGAGGACGAGCAGGACTTCGTGCGGCGCGCCGGGGATCTTGCGTGCGACGATATCGCGAATCTTGGTGAGCTGCCCCATGAGGTCTTTCTTGGTGTGCAGCCGTCCGGCGGTGTCGAGGATCAGGATGTCGGCGCCGCGGGCGACGGCCGCATCGCAGGCGTCGAAGGCGACGGCCCCCGGGTCGCTGCCCGCCTGATGCTTGACGATCTGCACGCCGATCCGCTCGGCCCAGATGGTCAACTGCTCGACCGCCGCCGCCCGGAACGTGTCGCAGGCCGCGACGATCACTTTCTTGCCGCTCTGGCGGAGAATGTATGCCAGCTTGGCGATGCTGGTGGTCTTGCCGGTGCCGTTGACACCGGCCACCAGGATCACGGTCGGCCCGCTCGTGGCCAGGTGCAGTTGGCGGTCCTGCTGGGGCCAGTAGCTCTTGATGTGCTCCTTGAGGAACGGAATCACCTCCTCCGAGGTGGAGATCTTGCGGGCCCGATAGGCTTCGCGCAGTTCGGCGATGAGCTTCTCCGTGGTGCCGACGCCGATGTCGTCGCGGATGAGCGTCTCTTCGAGCTCGTCGAGCAGGTCGTCGTCGATCTTGCGGCCGAGGCTGAGCACCGACGACAGCGAGCTGGCGATCATGGTGCGGGTCTTGCCCAGCCGCTCCTTCAAGAAGTCGGCGGTCTTGGAGAACAGGCCCATAGTGTCTTCCTATCGCATGAATCTGGGTACTTTTCCCGCCGATGGTAGCGTCATTGGGGGAAAATGCAAGCCTGCGGCAGGCAAATCGCCGGTACCGGCGGGACGATTCCGAAGGAGGGCCGGGCATATCGCCCTATCGGCCGCACCCCTCGCATCGCCCCGCCCCGTTTTTTCTTTGACAACGGCGGCGTCGCGGGCTACAGTCACACACTCGTTTCGCGTCCCACTTATCGCAGGGCCGGGTTCGTTCAGGGGGGCAAGGCCTTTTCTCGAATCCGGATCCTGTGGCCCAAGGTTTTGAGGTTTTGCGTGACTCGTAAGACGTTCCGTACGGGGCGGCGTTCGAAGCGTGTCGGCTGCACGGCGTCTTCCGCAGGCAGGATGGCACAGGAGGCTGGCGTTGTCGGCGCATGAAGTCGCGGACATCTTCACCGATATTGTCGGGCGGGCCCGGGCGCTGGACCCGGCCAACGCGCGGAAGTGGTTTGATGATCTGACGGTGGTGCACTTCGACGGCGGCTCTATCGCGATCGGCTGTCCCGATGAATCGAACGTTCGCTATCTCAATGAGCATTGCCGGTCGAGCTTCACACGAGCGGCGCAACAGATCACCGGGCACCTGGTGACGGTGGACTTCGTCGTCGGAGCCGCCGAACGATCCGACGAGACCGAGCGGCCCGAGCGGGGCGGTCCGCCTCTGCACCCCGATTACACCTTCGAGAATTTCGTCGTCGGACCGAGCAACCGCCTGGCCCACGCCAGTTGCGTCGCGGTCGGCCAGTCGCTGGGCCAGACGTACAATCCCCTGTTTCTCTACGGCAGCGCCGGACTGGGCAAGACCCATCTGTTGCACGCGGTCTGCCACGAGGTGTACCGACGGATGCCCGGCTCGGTGATCCAGTTGCTCAGTTGTGAGGATTTCGTCAACCGATTCATCCGCGCCATCGAGCAGGGCAACATCGCGGGATTCCACAGCCAGTTTCGTACCGTCGATGCGCTGGTCATTGACGACATCCAGTTCCTGCGCGAACGGGAGCAGAGCCAGGAGGAGTTCTTCCACACATTCAACGCGCTGTACAACAGCGGCAAGCAGATCATCCTCAGCGCGGACAGCCCGCCCAACGAGATTCCCTCGATCGAGGCCCGGCTGATCAGCCGGTTCAACTGGGGCCTGGTGGCGCGGATCGATCCGCCCAGCTACGAGACGCGGATCGCCATCGTGCAGAAGAAAGCCCACCTGCGCGGCCTGGAGATCAACGACGAGATCGCTGAGTACATCGCGCGCCAGGTTCAGGCAAACATCCGCGAGCTGGAGGGCGCGCTGACGACGATCTACGCGATGGCGACGACGCTGGGCGCGCCCGTCGATCTGCCGCTGGCCCAGACCGCACTGGAGGGCCAGATCAAGCTGGCGACCAGGCACATCAGCATCACCGACATCATCGACGTGGTGACACGACACTTCGACGTGCGTCTGGCCGATCTGCAGAGCAAGCGGCGCAGCCAGAGCATCACCGTGCCGCGACAGATCTGCATGTACCTGGCCCGTAACCTGACGCGACACAGTCTCGAAGAGATCGGCGGGCACCTCGGCGGGCGGGACCACACCACGGTGATGCACGCGTGCAACAAGATCGCCGAGGCGCAGCAGTCTGACCCGAACATGCAGGCGCTGCTGAGCGAACTGACCAAGCGCATCACCCAGGGTCAGCAGGTGGCCTGATCCGGCCGATGCCGCAACTTCTTGCCTGGCCCGAATCCCTCCGGTTCGTCTTCCGAGTGGTCCGGCGGAATCGTGAACCTGTGCACCCCCCGGCGCGACTACGATGCCGACGGATGCGGATTCGGCGGAGTTCTTGTGCGGCAGATATCTTGCCGTGCCGATCCGCGGGAAAGATCGGAAATGGTGTGACCGAGAAACGCACGGAAAGCCTTCCTCGAACGGGAGAGATCCCGCCGAACCGATCCGACGAGACATGCCGTGAAAGGCTGCTGAACATGGAAACGTCAGGCGTGATGCCAGAGGGGATAACACACAAGTTGGAACGGGGCATGTTCGGCTCGCTGATGACCGTCGGCAAGAGGATCGGTTTCGGTTTTCCGGCCTTCGTGGCCGCGTGCACCGCGATCGCTTTCGCCGGGCCCAGCGGTCCTGGATTGTCGTCACAAGTTTTGCGAGGGGCTTCTCTTGTCTGGTTGCGCTCGTGTTTGCATTCGGGATTACACTCTCGCCCGAGGAGAGCCGCGTGCGGCTGGGCATGACAATGACGTTCATCGGGTGATCGAAATGCGTTCGAAACCCCGATGCGGCTCCATGCCCTGCGCCGCATCAGTTCATGATGGCGTTGAGCATGTCGAGATAGTCGGAGAGCAGGCGGGTGATGAGGAATTTCTCGCGTACGGTCTGGCGGGCCTGCCGGCCGAGTTCAGACGCCGCGTCGGGATTCCGGAGCAGACGCACGATGCGATCGGCGAACCCCGACGTGTCTTGCGGTTCGAGCAGATAGCCATTCCTGCCGTCCTCGATCTGGCTGGGAATGCCGCCGACGTTGGAGGCGACCACGGGGGTGCCTTTCCACATCGCCTCGGTGACCGCCAGGCAGAACCCTTCCTTGAGGGACTTCTGAATGATGACCTTCGAGTGCCTCTGGATCGCGTTGACCAGCTTCTCGCTGTTGCCCACGACGAGCAGAATGTCGCTGTTCTCCAGCATCTGGTTGCCTTTGCGCAGGACCTTCTTGTACATCTGGAGCCCTTCAGGGTCGTCGCTGGCGACGTTGTAGCACAGCACGAGCCGGCAGTCGACCTGTTCGCGGACGAGCTTGAAGACGTCGATGACGCCCACATCCATGTTTCCCGTCAGGTTGACCAGGGCATCGCGCAGCTCGTGCGTTCGCACACAGGCCAACGTCGGATCGGCCCGGCGGTAATGCCAGACCAGAGAGAAGTCTTTCTCTTCGACCAACGCTCCGGGCGTTCGGTCCGAATAAAGGTCCATGATCGGCCGGATCGTATGCTTCCATTGTTCGTTGACCGGCTGAAAGCTCGTCCACGGCTGCCCGATGCGGCGAAGCCAGCCGCCGTGCTCAGCGACGAGGTGAACATGCAGCGCGCCGAGCCAGTTTTCCAGCGTCTGCTTATCCCTTCCGCTGATGATCACAACGCTGTTCTTTTCGTCCTGTGCGAGCCGTTCGAGGATCGCCAGGATCTCGTCATCCGGCTCCGCCTGACCCGGACGACCCTGGAAACCCACGAGGGTCCCGTCGTAATCCAGCAGCAGAAGTCTCCGATCGGACGCTACGTATTCCATTTTCAACGTCTGCCGCGCCGAAGATCCGAGTGTGCGCACCGCCATGTCCTGCTGCCGCGTCTTGATCTCGCGCAGCGCGTGTACGAAATCCGTGCTCCATCGACGGATGTCGTACCGCCTCAAACGTTTCTGCATGACCCGATTGCGCTCGCACTGCTCGGCGACCGGCATCTCCAGGGCGTTCTTGATCGCGCGAACGACGGCGGCCTTGTCATGCGCGTTGACGGTCAGGGCTTCCCCCAGTTCGCTGGCGGCTCCGGCCATTTCGCTCAGAATCAGCACGCCCGGGCCGCCGTTTCGGGTAGCTACGAATTCTTTGGCGATCAGGTTCATCCCGTCCCGCAACGGGGTGATCAGCGCCACGTCGGCGGCGTTGTAGAGCGCGGTCAGTTTTTCGAACGGCATGAACTGGTACAGGTACCAGACCGGCATGTAGCCGAGCGAGCCGTGTTCGCCGTTGACCCGTCCGACGAGCTGTTCCAGCCGGGCGCGGAGCTGCTTGTAATCTTCGATGCCGGATCGGGACGGAACCGCGACGATGATCAGCGTGACATGGCCCTTGTATTCGGGGCAGGTCGTGAGGAACCAGTCGAAGGCCTCCAGACGCTCCACGATGCCCTTGGTGTAGTCGAGTCGGTCGATCGAAACGACGATCCGACGCCGGCCGACCATGCCGCGGATGCGATCGGTTTCGCTCCGGACCTCGGGACTGTCGATTGCGCGAGCGTATCGGTCGTAGTCGATCCCCATCGGAAAAGCATCGACCTTGACGATCCGGTTCCGGGCGTTCACCTCGCCGAGTGTGTGCTCCAGGCCCGCAATGCGGCAGACGCCGCTGAGGAAGTGACGCACGTAGTCGTAGGTATGGAATCCGACCAGGTCGGCACCGAGAAGTCCCTCCAGAATCTCTTCTCGCCAGGGCAGCAGACGGAACAGCTCGGAGGAAGGCCAGGGGATGTGATGGAAATATCCGATCTCCAGATCGGGCATTCTCTCGCGAAGCAACTGCGGCAGGAGCATCAACTGGAAGTCGTGCACCCAGACCAAATCGCCGGGACGCGCGACCTTCAGCACCTCCTCACAGAACAGGTGGTTGACCTGCTGGTACGACTTCCAGTACTGCTGCTCGAAGACGGTGCGGACCGGGAAGTAATGGAACAGCGGCCAGATCGTCTTGTTGCAGAAGCCCAGATAATACTGATCGATCTGCCGCTGTGACAGGAAGACGGGGGCGGCGCTCTGCCCGTGCAGTGATTCTCGGAGGTACTGCTTGTCTTCAGGCCTCAGTTGCTCGCCGGAAATCCCCGGCCAGCCCATCCACAATCGCTCCAGCGAGTCGGGCAGGCACGACAGGCCGACGGCCAGGCCACCGGGAATCGGGCGGAAGTGAAACTGCCCCTCTCGCTTGGAGATGCTGATTGGCAAGCGATTCGCGGCTACAATGAGTCTTTTCATATCGGACGTTCTCGAATAGGGGCGAATGGGTACAGGGACACAGCCCGGCGATCCACCCATCCCCCCGGGTTCGGCCTGGTTCGATCATGGAAACGACATATTCCCACCATAGTGGGTTGGCGGGCCGGTCGCAAGGAGGAATCCCCGCCGACGGGACTGGGAACGCGGATCGGGCAGCGTGATGTGAAGGCGGGCGGTCGTCAAGCCGATAGAAAAGGCGGGCAGAGCGTACAATCCGCTTGTCTGCGCGGCCCTGGTGTGCTATGAATATGGGATCGGATGGACACATTATCGGAACGTGCCGGGTTGGGCCTGAGGCCACGGCGCGTTCCTTCACGGCTGGAGGTCCTGACGCATGGTGTTCTGCCGCCCGCACAGCAGAGCCGGGGCGTTGGGTGCGGAAGCTCGTCGCATCGCAGATTTGCTACACCCATATTCTTCAGGATGCGGGTTCTCTGTCGGAAAGAGGTGAAGGCGCGAGTTTCCATCGATTCGCACGCAGGGACAATTCGGGGGGAAACGCCGCGGCGGCATGGAGCCGACGCGCAGGTATGGTGTGGTTTACTCGCTCTGCTTGAAGGAGGATTGCCATGTACAGAAAAGTCCGAGCATTGATACCCCTGGTTCTCTTGGCGGGGCTGGCCCTGGCGAGCGTGTCCGACGCCGCTCTGGTGGGCTGGTGGAAGTTCGACGATGGGTCCGGTACGATCGCCAAGGACAGTTCCGGCAAGGGGTACCACGGCACCATCACCAATCCGCTCTGGGTCGTCGGACACTACGGGGGCGCCCTGAATTTCGAGGGTGCGTCTTATGTGGATGTGCCCCCCGAATCGTGGTCCACGATCGTGCGGCAGGCCACCGTGTCGTTCTGGGCCTACGGCAATCCGGACCTGCAGCCACAGGCCAACTTTATCTTTGGAGCTTTTTCCGACCCGGCCAACAACGAAGCACGGCGGATGAGCGCCCACGTGCCCTGGAGCAACGGCAACGTCTACTTCGACACCGGTGGGCCTGGCTACAACCGGATTGAGAAGGCGGCCAACGCCGCCGACTATGAGGGCACCTGGACCTTCTGGACCTTCCTCAAGAACGCTGACACGGGCGATCAGCAGATCTACATCAACGGCGAACTCTGGCACAGTGGAACCGGCATGACGAACACCATGGAAGGCGTCACCAAGTTCACCATCGGCACCAAGCCCAGCCTCGCGGAGGGGTGGTATCAGGGCATGATCGATGACTTCCGCCTTTATGACCACGCTCTGACGCTCGACGAGATACAACTGGCCATGACGGGGCGCGGTCCCGGCTTGGAACTGGCGTCCAATCCGGCGCCGGCCAACGAAGCGACGGATATTCCGCGCGACGTGGTCCTGAGCTGGGACGCGGGCGAGTACGCCGCGACCCACGATGTGTATTTCGGGACCTCCTTCGCCGATGTCAACAATGCCAGTCGCAGCAATCCGATGGGCGTGCTCGTCAGCCAGGGACAGGCTGCCTCCAGTTACGACCCGCCCGGCGTGCTGGACTTCGAGACGACATACTACTGGCGCGTCGATGAGGTCAACGCCGCACCCGACAATACGATCTTCAAAGGCGAGGTCTGGAGCTTCACAGCCGAGCCGTTTGCCTGCCCGATCGCGAATGTCATAGCAACCAGCAATGGGACCTCCGACCCCATGGCCACG
>DAOTJE010000069.1:0-7012 GCA_035448545.1 Sedimentisphaerales bacterium
CATCGGCCAATTCAATCCTTTACGATTACCCCCTATCGACTTTGCGTTTGCCCTGGTACCTTGGGGGGCGAATGGCTGTAAAGCGAATTGTCTCTCGACCAGAGGCAGTTCGTCTCTTTGACAACGATAATCTGTACGAGGCGAGAGAGTGGGTCGTCGATCCCGAACAAACGGGCACCCTGCTCCATCTGCATCGTCGTCTTTCGCCGGCCCTGACAAAGCAGCTCCGGTTCGAATCGAAGGCCGGTCCGCGACCTCCGTGCTTCATTTCGGATTCGGAACTGGACAACCAGGCGACACGAGGGGTGCGCGAACTCACCGCAGAATCTGCCGCGCTGCTGGACCGGATCATCGAAGCAACGGATCGGTTGCCGAGGTCAGGGAAATTGCTCACTGTCACCGAACAGATGCTTCCAGAGAAGGAACTGCCCTCGCGCGAGGAATTTCGACTTCCGGACGAGGTGGCCGACGGAACAACCTATACCGAAGGCAGCGTTTGTCAGGTGAAGGTCAATCGCTACGAACGTGACCCGCAGGCACGGCGGGCATGTGTAGCCGCCCACGGCACTCGTTGCTCGATCTGCGGATTCGATTTCGGGTCGACCTACGGGCCGGAAGCCAATGGTTACATTCACGTCCACCACCTGCGGCCACTGTCTGAAATCGGGCGCGAGTATATCATCGATCCCGTCAATGAACTATGTCCGGTCTGCCCCAATTGTCACGCCGTCATTCACATGGGAGGTCAATGTCGTAGCATTCCCGAGGTCAAGAAGCTCTTGAAACGTCAGAAAGGTCGGTGATTGCGTGCGTTCGTGGGTCTGGGTCGCCATTTCGCCAGATTCGCGAGAGGCAATATGAACCAGAGACGACGCGTCTGATTTGCATGCAGGCCGATCTCTCTGACCCTTGGCGCCGACAATGCGCAGCGGTCAAATGAAGGATTAGTCTGGGTTCTCCGTGGCGTCTCACATTCGAAAGGGACTCGCGATGAGCAGGAAGCTGAAGAATCTGAAGAAGGCGGCCCGCCAGATGGCCGATGGTCAGCCAAGGTGCGGGCTGTGTGGCAAGACGGGAAAGCTGACCAGGACCGAATGCTGCGGCCAATGGATCTGCGACGATGAGGATGAGTACGTGCTGTTCAGCTACGCCACCAACAGTTGCTCTCGGAACCATCGCCGCTACACTCTGTGCGGCTACCACCACAGCGAAGGTCATGCGGGCGACTGGCAGACCTGTGCCAAGTGCCGTGCCGACTTCGAGAATGAACTGGAAATGTACGTCTACTACGGCACGAACGAGTACAACTTCGAGAAGCTCAAGAACCCGCCCAAGTTCAAGCCCACCTATTGCTCCAAGTGCGGCAAGAGAATCAACCTCGGCGAAGGCGGCTATTCATCGGGAAGCGAGGGTTACCTTTGCGCGGCCTGCACCTACGCCAAGTATCCTGACTTGGCATAGACCGCCCGGCGACACAGACCGCCGAGTTCACGCGGAAGCGCGCGATGGCCATCCTGCGAAGGGCACGAATGAAAGCCATTACGGTGGCGTTGTGTCGGAGCCGAAGGCAGTGCCGCGCGTCCAGATGATACCGCCGCCGCAGGGGCAGGCGGCAATTGAGCGGATGACATGGAACGCCAGCCAGACCCTGACGCTATCTTTTCCACATTGCGCAATCGCAGGGGCGAGGCATGTCTTCCCCTGTCACCAAACGTCATCGGTCCGAAATGCCATGGCAGCCTCGTGGTGTGTGCTGCGCATGAAAGAGGCCCCGGCATGGCACTCGCCCATGCCCGGGGCCTGAGATTACGTCCCGGGTCACTCAAACCCTCGGATAGGTGCCGAGGTACTCGGTCTGGGGCAGTCCGCCGACGAGGGGCATTGCGTACCGGACGTAGGCGTCGGTCACGCCGTTGCCGTCGGGGTTGATGAACGCGTCCGGCATCGACTTGGTCTTCTCGGCGACGTTCTTCAGCTCGGTGCGGAACAGCTCTATCGCATAGGCATCGCCGTCTCCGGTGCGTTTGATCGCCACCGAGCCGCTGTCGTACTTGAGCGCGTACTTGACCGCCTGGCGGCCGCACTTGCGGGCCTCGTCCACATCGACTTTCGACTGCAATCCGGCGTAGCTCCTCTGGAGGTACCCGAATGTGTCAGCCCGGACGCGTTTGATCTTGAGCTTGCCCTTGATCTGCCCGGCCAGGAAGTCGGCCAGCGCGCCGGTACCCGAAAGCTGGATGTTGCCGTGGGCGTCGCGCTCTTCGTTCTCGGCCAGCTTCTCGGCCCAGGTCTTGTGGTCATGGTCGCACATGCCCTCGCTGACCGCAATCACGCAACGATTGTACTTCTTGTAGGCGGCGTCCACGTCGGCCAGGAACTTGTCCATCGAGACGGGGCGCTCGGGCACGTAGATCAAGTGCGGCCCATCGTCCTCGCGTCGCTTGCCCAGCGCCGCGGCGGCGGTCAGGAAGCCGGCGTGACGGCCCATGATGACGTCAATCTTGACGCCGGGCAGGGCCCGGTTGTCCAGATCGTCGCCTATCAGCGCCTGGGCGACGAACTTCGCGGCGGTACCGTAGCCCGGGCAATGATCGGTCACGAGCAGGTCGTTGTCCACAGTCTTGGGCACATGGAAGGCGCGGATATCGTAGTGGGTCTCGTCGGCCACGGTGTTGAGGATGTGGGCGGTGTTGGCCGAGTCGTTGCCCCCGATGTAGAAGAAATACCGCACGTTGCGTTTCTTGAAGACTTCGATGATCTTGCGGCAATACTCCGCGTCGGGCTTGTCCCGGCTGGACCCCAGCGCCGACGAGGGTGAGGCCGCCACGATCTTGAGTGTCGCCGCGTCGAGCTTGCCCAGGTCGATGAAATGATCCTTGACCATGCCGGCCACCGCGTGCACCGCCCCGTAGAGGGTCCCGATCTCGGGGTGCTTGCGAACCTCCTCGATCACCCCGACCAGCGAGGCGTTGATCACGCCTGTCGGCCCGCCCGACTGTCCTACCACGGCATTGCCTTTGAGCTTATCTGCCATTTCAATGGGTCTCCCATAGCCAATTCCAGCGTTTTGCCTGATACGTGCTACACGGAGGGGCCATTATACCGGCAGATCCGGGGCTCTCAAGAGCCACCTGGAAAAATGGGGCCTCTCCGGCGGTCTCCGCCCTCGGCACGCCGATGCCGTCGCGAAATGGCGAACCGCAGGCTGCAATGTCACCTTTCCCAGGTGCGATTCCCGGTGTTTGCGCTGTTGTCCTTGACAATCCGTACGCGGTGTCGTGTAGTGTGCGGATGGGGTGCAGGAAATCCCGGATCAGAATAGGCTGTGGAGACATGCGATGAACGGCAGAAGGATGGAACAACGATGGACGTGGCGTGCGTGTTGGATGCTCCTGGCGTGTTCGGCCGTTTCGAACCTGGCGGCCTCGATTGCATCGGGTCACGAACTGGGGATCGAGACGCAGCCGCCGCTGGATCAGTCGAACAACATCCGCACCCACCTGATGCGCGTCGCCAGCGAGTTGACGCAGCGATCGCTCGGGGGCATCCGGACGCTGGACGACTGGGAGCGTGTCCGGCCGACCCGATACCAACAGTTCATCGAGATGATGGGCCTGGTCGATGTGCCGCTGGAGGGCCCGAGGCCGCCGTTGAACGTCAAGGTTGTCGGAACGATCCGCCAGAGCGGCTATCGAATTGAGAAGCTCTATTACGAATCGCTGCCGGGGCTCTACGTGCCGGCCAATTTGTACATCCCCGACAACATCAAAGAACCCGTGCCGGCGGTGCTGTACGTCTGTGGCCACTCGCGCACACAGAAGGTCAGCTATCAGCCGCACCCGCGCAAGTGGGCCCAGTTGGGCTTCGTCTGCCTGATCATCGAAACGATCCAGTGGGGCGAGGTGCTCGGCGAGCACTGGGGCTGCTACGCCCGTGGCTGGTTCCACTGGTACAGCCGCGGCTACTGTCCCGGCGGCGTCGAGCTGTGGAACGCGATTCGCGGCCTCGACCTGCTCTGCGAACGGCCCGAGGTCGACCCCGAAAAGCTCGGCGTGACCGGTATCTCCGGCGGTGGCACGCAAAGCTGGTACATCGCGGCCGCCGACCCGCGCATCAAGGTGGTCGCGCCGGTCTGCGGGACCAGCACCGTCAACTCGCATATCCATCAGCGCACCATCGACGGCCACTGCGACTGCATGATGCCGATCAATACGTACCGGCAGGACTTCCACGACATCGGGGCGTTGATCGCGCCGCGGCCGCTGCTGATCGCCTCGGCCGATCGCGATGGGCTCAACTCCATCGAGGCCGTGCGCGACGTCCACGGCCGCCTGCACGAAATCTACAAGCTCTACGGCCGGCCGGACAACCTCGTGCTGGTCGAAACGCCCGGCGGCCATTCCTACCACGAGAGGTCTCGCACGCGGATCTTCTCCTTTTTCCTCAAACACTTGATGGGCAAGGACGTCCGGCCCGAAGAGGTCGGCGACGTCGACACATCGGAATCGGCCATGCTCTCGGCGGAGGAACTGAAGGTCTACGTCGACGGCCCGCCCGCCGACGATCGCACCACGACGATCCAGGAGACCTTCATCAAGACCGCGAGTCCGCCGCAGATTGCGACGCGACCGCAGTTGGAGGCCCATCGCGAGAAGGTGCTGAGCTTCCTGCGGGAAAAGACGTTCGGGGCGTTCCCGGCGGACGCTGTTCCGCTGGACATGCGATACGAATTCCGTGCGGCCGACGGCGCCGCGCACGGCCGGGACACGTTCAGCTTCGTGTCGGAGCCAGACTACCGATTAAAGATCGACGTTCGCTGGCGGCAAGCGCCGGAGGCGTCGAGTCCGATGGTGCTCGTGCTGCGCAGCCCCGACGAGGACCGCTGGGCCTCGGAAGGTTTCATCGGCGGCCTGAACGAGGGCTGGAACATCGCCTACTTCGAGGCGCGTGGCATTGGGGAGACGGGCTGGCCGGCCGACTTGCAGTGGCACGTGCGTCGCTCCGCCGCCTGGACCGGCCGCACCGTCGCGTCCATGCGCGTGTACGATGTGCTCCGCTGCCTGGAGGCCCTGCGAAAGATTGAGGCGGCCGGTCGCAACGGCAGATTCGCCATCGCCGCCCGAGGCGAGATGTGCGCTGTGGCGTTGTACGCCGCCCTTCTCGATGGCGACCTCGCTGCAGTCCTCCTGAAAGACCCGCCGGCGACGCAGAACGCGCCGAGCCGGCCCGACGGTCGAGGCGAGGCGATCGAAATGCTCAATTGTCTGCGAATCACCGACCTGCCCCAGGTGGCGGGCCTGCTGTTCCCGACAAACGTAGTCGTCATCGGTTCGATGCCCGACTCTTACGGCTGGGCCAGGCAGGTGTATTCCACCCTGAACAAACCGGACCGCTTCCAGATCGTGACACAGCTGTCCCAGTGGCAACCGACCGGATTCTGACCAAAGGACAGACACGACAGACAGCTTTTCGCTGAAAGGACGGAGCAGATCGATGAAGCACGCGCGGATGGGAATGGCGATCGCGATGGCTCTGTTGTGGGTCGGCGCGGCTTGTGCACAGCAGCCGGACCCGCCGGGACAGGCGGTGGGGACCGAGCCCGTCCATCCGACGTATCTGTTCGCCCACATGATGCACCAGGACTACGGGCGACTGTACTACTCGGTCAGTCGGGACGGCCTGCACTGGACCGCCTTGAACGACGGCCGGCGGGTCTGCAACGACTATCGCGGCCATCCGGACATCTGCAAGGGCCACGATGGGCGGTACTACCTCGTGGGCAATCGCAACGACTCGGCGCCCGACATCAATTTCTGGGTCTCCGACGACCTGATCCGCTGGGAACGCTACAGCGATGTGACGCCCGACCTGCCGCGCACCCCGAATTACGCGCAGGCGCTGCCGCGGATCGGCGCGCCGAAGCTGTTCTACGATACCGATTCGTCGCAGTACGTGCTGACCTGGCACACGCCGCACCAGCACGGCACGCCCCAGGACCCCGAACGCTACTGGGCCAGCCAGCGTACGTTGTACCTCACGTCGAAGGACCTGCGGACCTTCTCCGATCCGCCGCGACGCCTCTTCGACTGGGACATGGCGACCATCGACGTCATCATCCGCAAGCAACGCGATCGCTACTACGCCATCGTCAAGGATGAGCGCTATCCCACGCTCGACTGGCCGACCGGCAAGACCATTCGCATCAGCTCCGCTCCGGCATTGCTCGGTCCGTACAGCGAACCGTCCGCGCCGATCAGCCCGAATTTCCGCGAGGCCCCGACGCTGATCCCGTCGCCCGACGGCAAGGTCTGGTACCTCTACTACGAGCAGTATCCGGGCGTCTCGTACGGGCTGTCGGTGGCCGCGGACCTGAACGGGCCCTGGCACCAGATCTCCGGATACACCTTCTTCAGCGATTGGGACAAGTACAGCCTGCCGCCGAAGGTGCGCCACGGCTGCATGATTCCCATCAGCCGGGCCGAGCATGACGCCCTGGTTGCCTGCCGGAGTTGGCCGGGCGCAGCCGAGGAACAGGCGCTGACGTTCTTCGGCTGGTCCGATCAGCACGTACAGGTCGACGGCAACGGCGACCACCTGATTCCGGCCATCGACGCGATGAACGCTTTGCCGGGCCGCGCCTGGCCCGAATCGGTCGGCGGCAGCGTCGCCAAGCCGGCCTTCGTGTTCGGGCTGGGTGACATCAGCGAATGGCCCAGCCAGGCCGCCAGGGACACCTACGAGCAACTCATCACCAGGCGGCTGAAGTTCCCCAGCTACGACGTCGCGGGCAACCACGACATCGGAGGCAACTCACCCACGCGAACCGTGCTCGACTGGCTCGTCACGCGACACGGGGCGCTGCGGTACACGTTCGAGCGAGGCGGCGTGCTGTTCATCGCGCTATTCAGCGAGTACGACGAGAATCTCAACAACCCGGCCCAGCCCATCTCCAAAGAGGGTAACCGTCCGGCGAGGGACATCTTTTCGGTTCTTGCCGGAGCGGGATAATGCT
>DAOTJE010000070.1:0-5899 GCA_035448545.1 Sedimentisphaerales bacterium
CATCTTCCGTCGGCGGCAACTGCCGCCAGTAAGGCTCGCCGATGAGGATGATCCCGCCGGGGCGCAGGCTCCGCGCCAGAAGCTCGATCGTGCCGGCGACACCGCCGCCGATCCACGTGGCGCCGAGACAGGCGGCCACACCGACCTTCTCGTCGCAGACGTAGCCGGCGGCATCGCCATGGATGAATTTGACTCGATGGGCGACGCCGAGTTCTTGAGCGCGGCGTTTCGCCTGCTCGGTGAACAACCGGCTCATGTCGATGCCGGTGCCGACGACGCCGTAATCGCGTGCCCAGGTGCACAGCATCTCCCCCGAGCCGCTGCCGAGGTCGAGCACGCGGGTGCCCCTTTCCAGATGTAGCGCGGCGCCGAGCGTGGCGAGCTTTTCGGCCGTGAACGGATTATGAATGCGGTGAGCGCTCTCGCTGATGTTGAAGATCCGTGGAATATCCAATGCAGAAACCTCCTTACGGCTGTGAATAGATTCGCAGGGTGTGCACCGCACACCATCGCCATGTCGCGACAAGAATAACGACGCTCTGTCTTGTCCCCGGCGCGTTAAACACGAAATCCGAGTATCGAAATCCGAAACAAACAAGAATGTTCCAATGTCCGAAATCCAAAACCGGCTGGGCGAGAGCCGTTTTGAACATTGGGATTTCGGTCCTTCGAGCTTGTTTCAAATTTCGGATTCCGTGCTTCGATATTCGCCCCTTGTCTTGGCGCTTGTTTCGGATTTCGACATTTGGATTCTGCCAATCTCGCAGGGTGTGCATTGCACACCATCTCTTCTCGAATAGGGCCAATCGTGCGGGCACCGAGCCAGCCCGTGTTTGACCGGGTTGTAATGGATGTAATTCGGCGCGGCCTTCCCTCCTGTATTACGCCCCGTTCACTCGGCAGCTCGACGGTGTGCAATGCACACCCTACGCCTGCTCCTTAGCCATTCAGTGCAAGCCACCCCTCCGTTCAGTCGCGTAGCAGGGGCGACTCGTTGCCCCTCCACCGGGCTATGCTCTACCGTTGTCCCTCCTGTTTCCCGGATTTCGACGCATTTCCTCCCACAGGTCCTGGACAATCCTGCACGGAGGGTCCCCGCGCAAGTAGGACGAGGAGGTCGCAATCACCTTGGACAGATCCAAAACGCTCGGGTCGAGACTTGCGGCAAACAACATGTCTCTGGACACTTTGGCCGCAGACAGATTGATCTGCGGGATTGACAGGCTTGGCTGGCTTGCCCCCCGAATGCCGACAGCCATGCAATGCTTTGACACCGGGAGGTAGAGCTCTTTGAAGTCTTTGGGGGCCGCCGGAAGAGGGTAAGCGTTGCTACACTGGTCGATGCAAGAGACGCAGCAATCGCCCAGTATGAAATGCGACGAATGGGCCCTGATTGCATGCCATGAGTCGAGTACGATCGGTGTCTCCTGCGGTCCTGCATTCAGTATTCGTGATAATCCGCCCACCTGCCCTTCTTGCGTTGCTCTGTCGAGCTCAACAAACTGTCTTGCCTTGAGCAGGAACTCCTTGGTTGTCTTGCCAAGATCAACCTGAGAGGCACACTGCATCGCGTAGGTACGCAGACTCTGCCATCCGTCAGGGGTTCTCTTCAATGCGGCAAGAATGCTGTCCCTCTGATTCTGCGGAAGTCCGGAAAGCACGTCCAACAGGATTCTATCCAAATTGGCCTCGACATAGGCCCATCCCGCCCGCTGGGCACTATCGGAATCGGCCGAACTGGCCATCTCATTCAGCAGTTCATCCACCGTCTCACTAAACGCATCACGGAGGTGTCTCGTCCGGTAAGCTAAGGTGTGGACCCAATGGCGCAAGTCGACGTCATAGGTGGCGGGATTCGCACCAGCTTCAATGGCGTCCAATATGGACGCGGTGCGCGTCTCTTGCTCGCAGAACTGCTCTTCAACTCCTGTCTCGGGCTTCCCATAGAAGTAGGTTGCGACTCCAACGCGACGGACACTGACTTCTTTCGGCTCCTTGCCGGGTCTTAGCTGCCACACCCAAGCCTTCTTGCGGTCCCGTCTCGATGCAAACCGTGCCAACAACATGCGTGGGATATAATGATTCTGCTTTTTTCTCATTGGACCTCACGGCTCATGTGCATGAGAGCCACGTGGGGTGTACGCACTGCACACCATCTCTTCTCGTCGCGGGTTTGGCCGGCACGACTTCCTGAGAGTATTATGGCGGCAACCGAGCGGGAAACCAAGCGAAAAGCGATGGGCAAAAAGCACGGTCCCGCATGGGCGATCCGACGTCAAGGGTCTTGTTCTGTGTCATGGATTCTCCCTCGCATGGTCTCTATCTTTGCGGCTATCCGGTTCGGAGGCAGGCGGATGGCGGCTGGATCAGGGTTGATGTGCGGGTGAGGTCGTGGCGGGGGCGGTGGGGTTTGGCGTTGTTCGGGTCTCGCATGAATCCCTCCGGGCGCGCCTGGAGCCGCATGGGCTTTGAGCCCATCCTGTGATTCGTTCGGGCGAAGGCGGTGGGGGGCCGCCTTCGCCCGCTCGGTATATGTGTAACGACGCCGGCTGTTTCGCTTCGACACCGGCGTCGAGTGGCGTCGTGAAGTCAATTGGCCTCTTCCATCCCGGCACGCCGGTTGAGGCTGGCATACATCCGTTCCAGTATTCCCGCGGCTGCGCGGGCAAGCTGCTCAGGCGACGCGCGGCCATCGCGCCGACAGCACGCGCTGTCTTACGCGTGTGTCAGTTGTCCTTGGCTTCGAACTCGGCGTCGATGACGTCGTCGCCGCCTTTGCGTTTGACCTCGCCTTCCTGGGGCGGGGTCTTGGCGTGCGACGCGTGTGCCCCGGCGGCAGCCGCCTGCTTCTTAGCCGCTTCTTCGTAGAGGACCTTGCCGAGTTCCTGGCTGGCTTCGCTGAGGTTCTCGATGGCCTTCCTGATCGCGGACGGGTCGTCGCCTTTGACAACGTCCTTGAGGTTGTTGATGGCGCTCTCGATCTTGCCGCGGGTCCCGGCGGAGACTTTGTCGCCGTGCTCCTTGAGCGTCTTCTCGGTCGAGTAGATCAACTGGTCCGCCTGGTTCTTCAGGTCCACGACCTCGCGGCGCCTCTTGTCTTCCGCGGCGTGCGACTCGGCCTCGCGCGTCATCCGCTTGATCTCCTCCTCGCTCAGGCCGGAGCTCGACTTGATCACGATCGACTGCTGCTTGCCGGTCCCGAGGTCCTTGGCCGAGACGTTCAGAATGCCGTTCGCGTCGATGTCGAACGCCACCTCGATCTGCGGGATGCCGCGCGGCGCCGGCGGGATGTCCGTCAGCTGGAACCGGCCCAACGTCCGGTTGTCCCGCGCAAACTCCCGCTCGCCCTGCAAGACGTGGATGTCCACCGTCGTCTGGTTGTCGGCCGCGGTCGAGAAGATCTCTTTCTTGCTGGTGGGGATCGTCGTGTTGCGCTCGATCAGCTTGGTCATCACGCCGCCGAGCGTCTCGACGCCCAGGGACAGCGGCGTCACATCGAGCAGGAGAATGTCCTTCACGCCCGCGTCGCCCGCCAGGACCGCGCCCTGGATGGCCGCACCGAGCGCCACAACCTCGTCCGGGTTGAGGCTCTTGTTCGGCTCCCGGCCGAAGATCTCTCTGGCAATCGCCTGGACCCGGGGGATTCGGGTCGAACCGCCGACCAGCAGCACCTCGGCGATCTCACTGGGCCGGAGCTTGGCGTCCTCGATGGCCTTCAAGCACGGTTTCTTGAGCCGCTCGAAGACCGGCTCACAGAGCGACTCGAACTTGCTGCGCGTGATGGTGATCTGGAGGTGCTTGGGCCCGGAGGCGTCGGCGGTGATGAACGGCAGATTGACCGTCGACTCGACCTGCGTGCTCAGCTCGCACTTGGCCTTCTCGGCGGCCTCTTTCAGACGCTGATGGGCCATGGGGTCCTGACGCAGGTCGATCCCCTCGGTCTTCTTGAACTCGTCGGCCAGGTAGTTGATCAGGACCGCGTCGAGGTCGTCGCCGCCGAGGTGGGTGTCGCCGTTGGTGCTGAGGACTTCGAAGACGTTGTCGCCGATGTCGAGAATCGAGATATCGAAGGTGCCGCCGCCGAAGTCGAAGACGGCGACCTTTTCGTTCTTCTTCTTCTCCAGACCGTAAGCGAGGGCTGCGGCGGTCGGCTCGTTGATGATCCGCTCGACCTCCAGACCGGCGATCTTGCCGGCGTCCTTGGTCGCCTGACGCTGGGAATCGTTGAAGTACGCTGGGACGGTGATCACCGCCTTCTCGACTTTTTCGCCCAGGTAGTCTTCCGCCGTCTTCTTGAGGTCCTGGAGAATCATGGCCGAGATCTCCGGCGGCGTGTACTCCTTGCCCCGGACCTTGACCTTCACCAGTTCGCTGGGCCCGCCCGTGATCGTATAAGGAACGATCTTCTCTTCCGAGGCAACCTCATTGTGCCGGCGCCCCATAAACCGCTTGATCGAGAAGACCGTATTCTCGGGATTGGTGACCTGCTGATGCTTGGCGATCTGTCCGACCAGACGCTCACCCTTGTCGGTAAAGCCCACCACCGAGGGGGTCAGGCGCGAGCCGGAGGCGTTCACCAGAACCTTCGGCGAGGAACCCTCCATCACCGCCACAACCGAGTTGGTCGTACCGAGGTCTATTCCGATAATCTTAGCCATCGTAAACGTCCTTTCCTTGGTACCGCATCGCGTTCGAAGCTATTCAGCAAGTGCGATCCGCCGGGCGAACCGCGCGTGAGAAACCTATCAATCAGCCAGATGAGGGTGCAAAAGACGTGCCAGTACCTCTGGCTATGTGTTGCTGACAATGTAACTCGTTTATAAATAGGGTGTTAGAACGAGGCAGCCCAGCCATGTCGCGCACCAGGCCACAGAGGAACCCCACCGCCTTGTCACATCCTGTGCCATTTTGGCAGGGTCTTGAGGAGGGGGCTACGTGCTGCGGCCTGCTTCGACCACGTCTATGCTCCCTGTAATCCGTCGCTCAGCCAATCGAAGGGGGCCGTAACAATATGGTCCGGCGAGACCGCAGCGCTTCGGCCGAATGGCGGAATGGCAGACGCTGGGGACTCAAATCCTGTCCAGCCCCTGTAACACCCCAAACACCACTTTTTTACGTCGAAAACACGCATCGAGGCGCTTTTCGCTCCTGTGGAGTGTTCCATGCGACGGGGTGGTCGCCGGCCACGAAAACCTTCACCCCGATCACCGCAGGCGCGTAGCCTGCCAGCGAATCCGTTTGCCCTTCCGGAGTTCCTCGGCGCCCACCGCGTCCGCCCGGCCCGTCCGCGAGCGGATCGCGATGCTCCGTGAACACCGCTGGAGCAGCTATCGCAGCTACATTGGCTGCGACCAGGTTCGCCTGTTGTACCACAGACGGCTCGACGCCGGGTCTCGGCAGGAGGATATTGCGTTTCGTCGCCCGGGGACGGTGCTGTCGGCTGAGGCGATCGTCGCTGTGGTGTGTCGACATCGGAAGGTCGAACGCGGCGCGTCGCTTCGGCGGCGCAGGAATTCGTTCGACCGTGCGATTGCCGCGCGGATGCTCTGCGACTATGGCGGCCTGAGGATGTCGTAGAGCCAACTCCAGTTCACCGTGGATTCATAGACCACGGCCACCGGCTCGCGATACTCCCCGAACAGCCTCGCAAACAACTCGGGGAAGGCATGGTCCACCCGTTGCTCCTGAACCGCCAGACCCTTCTCGTCCTGGCTGCTGATCACCGAATAGCGTTTGTGGTAATCAATCCCTGCGTAGTAGATGGCAGAACCTCCTTTCGTCTGAACCTCTGTCGCGGCTATTATGAGCCTATCCGAATAACCCTGCACAACGGTACGTAATGATGGCACAGACCAGATGAAGCAGCCCCAGATAGTTCTCGGCCTTCTTTTCCCACCGC
>DAOTJE010000071.1:0-5741 GCA_035448545.1 Sedimentisphaerales bacterium
GGCGAAACCCCAACAGTAAGGAGATCCGACCATGGAACACTACGAAAACCAATCCAGCAGCAACCTCGACCTGGCGCAGTTCGACGACGCCTTTGAAACCGCCGAAGTCGAGGAACGTGAGTTCGAGGCCGTCCCCGACGGCAAGTACCAGGTCAACGTCGACCGGGTCGAACTGACCCGCGCCCAGACCTCGGGCAATCCCATGCTCAAGTGGACCCTGCGCATTCTCGCGCCGACCCACAAGGGCCGTCTGCTCTGGCGCAACAACGTCATGGCCAGCAACGAGAACATCAAGTGGCTCAAGCAGGACCTCTACACCTGCGGGCTGCAGCTTCAGAAGCTCTCCGACCTGCCGGGCCACCTCGAGCAGCTTCTCAACATCAAGCTGGAGGTGACCAAGCGCACTCGCGGTGAAAACGAGAACATCTACTTCAACCGTCGCATTGTCATGGCCGACGATGCCGGGGCTCCCGGCGCGGCGATGGACGACATGATCCCGTTCTGATGATGGACCGGATCACCGTTGTCGTCGACACCCGCGAACAGGAGCCCTACAGCTTCGATAGTGACAAGGTTTCGGCGGTTCGCAAGGCGCTGCCCGCCGGTGATTACTCGCTGGTCGGCCTTGAGGAACGGGTGGCGGTGGAGCGCAAATCCCTGACGGATTTCGTCTCCACCGTCATCCGGGGGCGAAAGCGGTTTCACCGCGAGTTGGAAAAGCTCTCAGCCTACGAATCCGCCTGCGTGGTTGTCGAATGCAACTTTCGCGATCTGGTCGATGGCCGCTACCGCAGCGATGCCCACCCGCATGCGCTGATCGGAACGGTCGCCTCCATCGTCGTCGACTTCGGTGTCCCCGTCTACTTCTGCTCGGACCGGCAGGCCGCCTGCCGTTTTGTCGAGGAGTACCTGACACGTTTTCACCGGAGGATCGCGAGATGCCAAAAAGAAATGAGAGTAACCCGGCGCGACTCCGGGGAAGAATAGAGCGCGTTTACTATGCCGGACCCAAGTTCTCCGCAGGCCGACTGCTCACCCCGACCGGTGAGGAAGTCCAGTTCGCGGGCAATTTGTTCGCCCGGGAAAATCAGCCTGTGGTCCTGCTCGGGTCGTGGGCCACCCATCCCAAATACGGCCGTCAGTTCAAGGTCGACGGGATGGAGCACGACCTCGAACTCGATCCGGAGGGGCTGATCCACTATCTGGCCAACCATCCGGAGATCAAGGGCATTGGTCCGGCCAAGGCCAGATTGATCGTCGAGAGTTTCGGCGACGCCTTTGAAGAAACCCTTCTGAATGACCCCGAGCGCATCGCGCTCAAAGCTCGGCTGCCCTTGGATGCTGCCCGGCGGCTGCGTGACGAATGGTTGAAGAACCGCAGCGTCAACGCCGTCATGGCCTGGTTGTCGGCATTCGGCCTGACCCATCATCAGGTCACCACTCTGGTCGAAAGACTCGGCGGCAACTGCCTCGATATCCTGAAGGAAGACCCGTACATCCTCATTCGGGAGATCCGGGGATTCGGCTTCAAGAAGGTCGACAAGATTGCCCGCAAGCTGGGCACCCCCAAGGACCACACCCCACGTATCCGGGCCGGGTTGAATTTCTGCGTCCGTGAAGCCCTGGACAATGGCCACTGCTGGATCGAATACGAGGATCTGGTGGACCAGGCCAATCTGCTGCTGGTCATGGATGCCCTGGACAGCCGGGTCCGTATCGAGAGCGCCCTCGACGCGCTCATCGAAGAACAGGCGCTTTCCTGCGATTCCCACGGCGGACGTTTCGTGGTCGCTCTGCCGGAGATCGTCCGCATGGAGCGGGAGCTGGCCTCGTTGTTCGGCCAGGCCGAAACATCCAACCCGCATTTCCAGTCCGTCAAGAAACTCGATGCCCTGATTCGGCGCTGCGCATCAACGCTGAACGATAAGCAGCTCGACGCGGTGCGCTCGGCCCTCCAGCACAGCATCAGCCTGATTTCGGGTGGAGCCGGTTCGGGCAAGAGCTACACCATTTCGGTCATCAACACCATCTGCGAGGAGAGCGATCTGGAGGTCGTGCTCGCCGCGCCGACCGGCAAGGCCGCCAAACGCCTGGAGGAAGTCAGCGGTCGCAGCGGCACCACCATCCACCGTCTGCTCGGCTATGACGGCAAGGGTTTCTCGCGCAGCAAGGAGAATCCCATCGATGCCGATGTCCTGGTGGTCGACGAGTTTTCGATGGTGGACGTGCCGTTGGCCTGGCACCTGTTCGAGGCGGTCGATCTGTCGCGGACCACGGTGCTGCTGGTCGGGGACCACAACCAGCTTCCGCCGGTGGGACCAGGGAACATCCTGCGCGATCTGATCCAGACACGCGCCATCCCCACGGTCATCCTCGACAAGGTCGTGCGCCAGGCTGGCGTCCTCAAGGAGAACTGCACCGCCGTTCTCAAGGGCGAGGTGCGCAAGACCAGCGAGGCGTCGGTAGCCGGATGCCGGGATTGGTATCTGGTGGATCAGTTCACCGATCCGATGGCGGCACGCTCGTTCCTGCTGGAGCTGTTTCAGGAGCGGCTCGACGCCCTGGGTTTCGACATCATCAAGGACGTGCAGGTGCTGACGCCGACCCACAAGGGGCCGCTCGGCACCAAGGAATTGAACGAGGAACTGCAGCGGCTCATCCAGCGCAAGCTCTGGAACACCGAGGTGCCGCCGGTCGCCATGGGCCGCCGCGCCCCGTTTCTCAAGCACGACAAGGTCATCCAGACCCGGAACAACTACGACCTGAACGTGATGAACGGTGCCATCGGCTATGTGGTCGATGTCCTCGCGAACGGCACCCTGGTCATCGACTTCGACGGCATGCCGGTGGAACTGGAGAAAGGGTCGCCCGACCTGCAGGATCTGCAGCTCGCCTATGCGCTCACCATCCACAAAACCCAGGGTTCCGAGTTCCCCTGCGCCGTGGTGGTGGTCCACAAGGCGCATTCCTTCATGCACCACCGCAATCTGCTCTACACCGGGGTGACCCGCGCCCGGCGTACCGCCATTGTTCTGGGTGATCACTGGGGCATCCAGAACTGCGCCAAGCGATGCCAGGTGGATGACCGCCGGACCTTCCTGCCCCTGTTTCTGGACGCCGCCCAGCACGCGGATGCCGATTTCGCCCGTGTCGCGGAGGCCGAATGAGCATGGGCGGAACGGATAACGTCAGGGAGTATTACCGGCTCGTCACCGAGATGGACATCGGTGACGTGGCCCGGGAACTTCTGCCGGGACGGATCACCCAGGAGACCGGCCAGCGCTTGATGTGCGACTGCCCCAACCATCAGAGCCAGTCGCGTCTGTCGCTGCACGTGATGCTCGACAAGCAGGGCTGGTACTGCTTCGGCTGCGGAGTCGGCGGCGATGTGCTGCAGCTCGTGGAGTTCATTCAGACAGGCTCGGTCACCGCCGGGCAATCCGGACCGATGCCGGACAGCCACCGCCAGGCCCGGGACTATCTCGCCAAGAAGGCGGGCTTGCCGCCGCTGTCGCGCTATGGCCTCAGCCAGGAGCGTCTGGCCCAGACAGAGGCCGACCGCGCCTTCGAACTGCGGGTCAAGGACGCGCTGACCGCGCTGGCCAGGCTTTACCACGCCAGGCTCAAGGAGTCGCCGGAGGTCCTCGACTGGCTGAAATCCAAATACGCCCTGAGCGAGGAGACCATCGACGATCTCCTGATCGGCTACGCGGACAACGCGTCCGGCGCGGTCGCCCAACTGACCGGGGGTGAAGACGGCTTCTCCAAGCGAGAGCTCGCCGCCACCGGCGCTTTCAGGCCCACCAGCCAGGACGGCCTGACGCCATTTTTCGAGCGCCGCATCGTCTTTCCCTACTGGAGCCGTGGCCGGGTGGTGTTCATGATCGGCCGCAAGACGCCGTGGACCCCGGACGTGGGCTGGGAGCAAGGGAAATACAAGAAACTGCCGGTTCACGACGAACACCAGCGGCCTTACGTCGCCGACTTCATCAACAACGCGCTGCTGTTCAACGAGGACTGCCTGCTGGCCAGGCCCGGCAAGGTGATCATCACCGAGGGGGTGACCGATTGCCTGGCGCTGATGCAACTGGGCCTGCCCACCGTATCTCCGGTCACCGTCCGCATCCGGGCCGCCGATTGGGAGCGCCTGATCCCCAAGCTGCGCGGCGTCGAAACCGTCTACATCTGCCAGGACAACGAACTCTCCCAGGCCGGTCTCAAAGGGGCGCTGCAAACCGCCCGCACCCTGGCCGAACACAAGATCGACACCCGCCTGGTGACGCTGCCCTTGTCGGAGACACAGATCTCGGCCCGGCAGGAGCTGACCGAACGCTTCGGCCTGACGGCGAGCGTGGGGCCGAAGGAGCTGGCCAAGCTGCTGGCGGGACGGCCCGTCGAGGAAATCAAGGCGGCCGAGGCGCTTCTCGCCACCGCCAAGATCGACGTCAACGATTACATTGCCGCCGGGCATACCCGGGAGGATTTCGAACGTCTGCTCGCCGAGGCCAGCACGCCCATCGAGTTCGGCGTGCGCTCGCTGCCCGAGGGCGCTGAAGAGGAGGAACGCAACCGCCTGCTCGAACCGATCCTGGGGGAGATTTCCGAGCAGTCGCCGCTGGAACAGGCCCGCCTGCTGAAGCTGGTGCAGGAGCGCATCGGCGGTGGCGTTTCGATGGCCACCCTGAAAGAGCAGATCCGCGCCATCCAGAAGGACCGCAAGGTCGAGTTCCGTAACGAAAAGAAGAAGGCCAAGCGGATGTCCGGCGCGATGCCCGGATCGTGCCGCGCCCGGGTCGACGAGGTGCTGATCGACACGGAACTGGAGAACGGCGCTCCCGACTACACCCTGGCCGCCGAGGCCGCCTACGACTGGTTCACCGCCAACGGTGCCCAGTTCTTTCACACCCTGCAGGGCGAGCCGTTCATGTATTTCGACAACGCCATCTACTGGATGGATTCGCCAGACCGGGGCCGAAAGCGCCATTACGCGGCCATGCTCTACAAGCACACGGGCATGGTGCCGACCTCCAACGGCGGACGGACATTTTTCGAGGTATTGCCCAGCCTGGCGATGATCCGTGGCCAGGTGCGCGACCATTTTTCCTGGCTGCACACCGATGTGGCCTCCTACACCGTCTATTTCAACCTGAACAATCCGGAGCACGAGATCGCCAAGATCACCCCGGACGAGATTCAGATCATGAAGAACGGCGGCAACGAGGACGGCATCATCCTGGACGGCTCGCGGAAGATGAAGCCGCTGAAATTCCTGCCCGACGCCGACCTCGAAGAGGCGGACCGGCTCCTGGTCGATCTGCTGGTGGGCAACATGACCTGCCCGCAGGGGGATCGCTTTCTCATCCTTTCCTGGCTCTCCTGCTTCCTGCTGATCGACTTCGCCGGGACGCGGCCCATGACCCGCTTCGAGGGCTCGGCCGGATCGGGCAAGACCACCGCCAGCAAGATCACGTCGACGCTGCTTTACGGCGAGCCCCAGCACAAGAAGGCCACCGACGCGGCGAACTACACCGATGGCTCGCAGAACCCGCTCATCGTCCTCGACAACATCGAGGTCAAGCAGATGACCGAGGATCTGACCACCTTCATGCTGACCAGCATCACCGGCATCGCCAAGGAGAAACGCAAGAGCGGCACCGACAGCGAGACCATCACCGAGCGGACCAAATGCCTGCTGAACACCACCGGCATCGAGCCGCTGTGCGGGGAGCTTTCGGAGATCC
>DAOTJE010000072.1:0-5701 GCA_035448545.1 Sedimentisphaerales bacterium
GCCTGGCTACGTTCCCGCATGGTCACCGCCCAAGCCGCGCACAAGGCCGGAAAGCTCCCCGAGGATGCCTGGAACACGCTGCGGCAGCGATTCAACGCCCTGCAGGAGCTGGCCATCCGGGAATTCGGCAAGGAAAGCCTCCAGGAGGTCCTGCAGTCCTTTTCCCCGAAGAACTACCGGCCACCCGCGCTTCGTCCCGAGCCCCAGGAGAAACCCGTCGAAGTTCCCAGAAAGGACTGGATTTATCCCGGGAACCAAGCTTGGAAATGTAAGCAGCCGGTGACTTCCCAGGCTGTCGCCAAGGTCGACGCCATCCGTGAGGAGGCCATGGCCAAGGGCTGGTCCGAGGCACGCCTCTATCAGAACCAGGGCCGCTTCCGGTTTCCCTGCGGCGAGGACTACGGCCTGGTCTGCTTTGTCGATGGCGATCAGGAGATTGGCGAGGTCACCGAGCGTTCTATCGAAATTATCCACGGGCCGAAGTCCGGGCGTCCCAGCACGCTGCGGTTCTACAACCCGGACGTGCCGCAGCCGTGGATGAAGAAAGTGGAGGATTGAGCCGTGAAGAAAAAGAAACGCTACGCCAACGCCAAGGATGTCCTGCCCGAGGAACTCTTCGAGCAGATCCAGAAGCACTACACCGGGATTCTCTGGGTTCCGGCACCGAGCCGGTTTTACCAGGAACGCCGCGACCTGGTGCTTGCCCTTCATCTGCAGGGGATCAGCAGCCAGGAGATCTCCAACCTCGCCGGAGTGACCACCCGCCGGGTCAACCAGATCATCGCCGCCGAACGAAAACAGGATCGGGACCGACAGTTGGCCGCCGCTTCCGGTAAGTAACCCCTGAACCGGCGGGAGCGCGTTTGGAGGCTAAATCGGCCTCCCGCCCCGCATCCCGGCTTGGGAAAACAATATTCGGCAGGATTTCCACGTGGCACTGAACAAACCGGACAAAGAGACGCTGGACCGCTGGCACCGCAACGAGGGCAAGACCGAACCGCCCCGGCGCGGGCCTGGTGCGCCCGAGGGCAACCAGAACCGGCTGCGTCACGGCATCTTCGCCGACCGCTGCCTGACGCCGGAAGAGAAGGTCATGTTCGACGCGATCATCGACCGCCTCAACCAGGACTTCGAGTTCAACAAGTCCAGCGACTTCCTGCAGGTGGAGCTGGTGGGCGTCTACTCGGTGAAGCTGGTCCGCGCCCAGATCGAGGGGAACACCGACGCCGCCGAAAAGCTCGACCGGATGATCCGCTGCCACATGAAGGATCTCAAGACCACCAAGATTGCCCGCGAGGGTGAGGAGCCGAAAGGCCCGCAGACCTCTCCGGCGGAATGGGCGGCGGCGCTGCTTGAGAAGGTGGCCGAGGCCGCCAACGCCCCGGCCACGAAAACCTCCGGCCGCAAGAAACGCGGAAAGAATTGCGGATAACACCATGGAGGGCTTTTCCGATGACCCCGGCACACGGCGACTTGCGGCAGACAGCTTCACCAGGAATTGCGGATAAGACGTGTTCCTTGCACTTTCGGAATCGGCATTCTCCGGCTGCCGATCATCATTTCCACCCCTCGATTTCTTCCTGCAGCTCTCGATATCCGCTTGGCATGTGTGCGCATAAGCCGAGCCGCATAAGCCAAGTAGATATTGGCATGTTCACGCCGGAGCTCTCTCACACAACCCAAGTAAATATGGGCATGTCGAGCCCCAGGCAGAACCGGCCAAGCCCCGCAAACAGCCATTCCTTCGGCAACGGCCCTCGCATATGCCAAGCAGATATTGCCATGTGTGTTCCGCGCCCGGAGCGCACAAGCCAAGCAGTTATAGCGATGTGCGGCCGACAGACAGCGAAGGAGAAATTCCGGTCAATCGATATTTCCCGCCCCACCCGGGATGTAGAGACCCTTCGTCATGATCATTCATCATCGGCGGATGTGTTCTTCTGCGGGCACTGTCATTCACTGTCTTCGACACTGTCTCGCCCAACGAAAACAGGAGCAGCCGAGGCCGCTCCCATCGTCGGGTCCGGAAGGATCAGAGGCGTTCGAGGGCTTCCTCGAGCTGACCGTCCACGAGGTGGGTATAGATCTGGGTGGTGGACACGTCGCGATGCCCCAAGGCCCGCTGCACCACGAGCAGGTCATTGGTCGCGCCGTAGAGGTGGGTGGCGAAGGTATGCCGCAGCCCGTGCGGCGTCAGTTCCTTTTCGATCCCGGCCTTCCGCAGCCAGTGGGCGAGCCGGTTGGCAATCTGCCGCTGGCAGAGTCTGCCGTCCCGGTTCGACAGGAACAGGGCTTCCATTTCCGGGCGGCCGTGTCGACGGCGCTCGGCCAGGTAACGGCGCAGCAATGTGCGGAGGTCGGTCTTGATGAACTTGACCTGCGGCACATTCCCCTTGGCCCGCACCCGCAGATGTTTGGCGTCGAGGTCGATGTCATCCATGTCGAGCGCGGCCAGCTCGCCAAGCCTGATCCCGGTGCCCAGCAGCACCTCGATCATGGCGCGGTCGCGCAGCGCGGAGAAGTCGGGCCGTCCCTTGAGCTCCTTGAGCAGACGTTTCTTTTCGGCGGCAGTCAGGAAGACCGGCAGCTTTCTCGGCAGCCGATGCATGCGGATGGACCGGGCCGGATTGTCATCGACCACGCCCGCCTCGGCGGCCCAGGCGAAAAAGGCCCGCACCGCAGCCTTCATCCGATGGAGCGAAGCCGCCGAGCGTGGGCCTCGCTCACTCTCGATGACCGCCCCGGCGGAGAACACCTGGTCGAGGAGCCCGGCCGTAACCTCCCGGCAGACGATGCCCGGGGCCAGCTCCCCGGCCACGCGGGCCACCAGGGCGAGGTCCCGGCGGTATGCGGCTATGGTCGCAGGGGAGCGTCCTTCGGCCGACAGGCGGGCACAGAACGCCTCTGTCGCGCCCGTCAGGTCGAGGTCAGCCGTTCGGTTGCTCATCGCTGGACTCCTTCACCCGGCTGTGGCCCATGGGTGTGCTCTTGGGCAGCGGCAGCTCCTCGATGCGCCCCGACTCCCTGGCCCAGACCATCATCATGCGGAACACCCGGACGGTCTTGGCGACGGTGCGTTCGGCCCGCTCCTTGCCGTCGGGGAGTTTGAGCAGCAGGTCGGACTTGTAGAACTTGCCGACCTGGGGAAGCCGGATCTCGGCGAGCTGGCGATCCGCGCCGAAGAAGGACTCAACCACGTCGAGGTCCTTCCGGTAGGTGTAGAGGGTCCGCTCTTTCTTTCCGGATTCCCGCAGGTGGCCGATGAAAGCCTCGGCGGCTTGATGCACGGTGCATTCGGTCATGTCGATGTCTCCTTTGTCGGTGGCCCGGTGTGTTCAGGACAGGAACTCGTCCAGCTCCCGCAGCAGTTCCTCGACGTGGCCGAGGGAGCCGACGCTCGCCCAGGTGATGTCCGGCTGCTTCGCGTCCGCTTCGAGCTTGCCGCGAATGCCCTCGATCAGCCGGGCGATGTTCTCCTGCTTTTCTCGGTACGCCTTGAGTGCCTGCTGGCGGTTTCTGTCGTAGGTCATGGCCTGCCTCCGGTTCCGGTTTTCGTGGATGCGGGACCATCCCGCGTCACATCCAATGACGCTTCTATTTCGTTGGAAATCAAGTGTTTGCAGAGATCTTTCTGCATGTACCCCAAACCCATAACCCAAAGGAGATCAACATGTTGAAGAAGACCATCGAATGGACCATCCCGCTGGCCCTGGCCGGGATCATGACCGGCTGCGCCACCTACCGGCCTCCGGCCCAGATCCAGTCGGCGGTGGCCACCGTCAACCGCCACACGCCCGAGTACGTGACCGAGGCCAACAAGGCGCTGCGCGAGGTCGGCCACCCGGACGCCGAGCGCCTGACCGGAGTCGGCCTGCGCCTGCAGACCGCCGTGGACGCCCTTGACCAGTGGGCCAACGGCTCGAACCAGGAGGCAGGCCAATGAAAGAGATCCTTCAGGAAAACAGCGATGCCGTCCGCCAGGCCGGTGAGGCCCTGGTCGAAATCGGCACCGAGCTGGCGGCGGGACGGATCGAGAACGCCCTCGGCCGTCTGGAAGCGGCCCAGCAGCAGTACCGGGCCTGGGCGGAGTTGGACCAGGCCATCATCGACATTCAGGAGGCTGTCCACGACCGGAAGAACACCCTGGCCGTGCAGCAGATCCTGACGGAACTGGTGGGCACCATCCTCGGCAGCGCCTTGAGGACGGGAATGCACTGATGGCGGTAACCGACAAGGAGCGCAAACTCGCGGCGACCCTGAGCGATCCCGTGTTGTGGGGGCAAGCCTACCTCTACAACCGGGATGGCTCAGGCCGCGACTACTGGCCGCACCAGGTGGAGGACCTGCGCTGCCCGGCCAAGAACATCATCCACCTCGACGGCCGGGACGTGGGCAAGTCCATCGTGCTCTCGACCGACGCGCTCCATTACGCCTTCACCACCCGAGGCGGCCAGGGCCTCATCGCGGCTCCGCACCAGGGGCACCTCGATACCATCATCGAGGAGATCGAGTTCCAGCTCGACACCAACCCGGATCTGATGAACAGCATCGCCCTGACCAAGTACGGCAAGCCCAAGATCCACCGCAAACCCTATTTCCGGCTGGAGTTCACCAACGGTTCGGTGCTCTATTTCCGCCCGGCCGGGGCCTATGGCGACGCCTTCCGGTCCCTGCACGTGGGCCGCGTCTGGGTCGATGAAGGAGCCTGGCTGACCGAACGGGCCTGGAAGGCGCTGCGCCAGTGCCTCAAGGCCGGGGGGACGCTGCGCATCTACTCCACGCCCAACGGCCTGCGCGACACCACCTATTACCGGCTCACCTCGTCGGAGCAGTTCCATGTGTTCCGCTGGCCGTCCTGGCTCAACCCTCTGTGGACCGAGGATCGCGAGGCCGAACTGCTGGAGTTCTACGGCGGCCGCGACAGCTCCGGCTGGCAGCACGAGGTGGCCGGTGAACACGGCAAGCCCTCCTATGGGGCCTTCAATGTCGAACAGTTCAACCTCTGTCGGCAGGATCTGCTGGAGTACCAGAAGATCGTCATCACCGATTCCGAGCTGCGCGACTGCGACACCGAGGAAGCTGCCCATGACCGGCTGGAGATGCTGCTCAACCTCACACCCCGCAGCGGACAGTTCTGGGTCGGCGGTGACCTGGGCTACACCAACGATCCCACCGAGATTGTCGTATTCCAGGAGATGGAGATCGGCGAGAGGACGCTGCTGAAGATGATCCTGCGCGTGCATCTCGAACACGTTTCCTATCCGCACATCGCCCAGATCATCGCGCTGCTGGAGCGTTACTACACCCCGGTGGGTATCGGCGTGGACAACGGCGGCAACGGTCTGGCCGTGGTTCAGGAGCTGCTCACCCTGGACAAGTACAAGGGGCTGGAGCTGGAAGGCAGGCTCAAGGGATACGACTTCGGCGGCATGACCCGGCTGGCGGTGCGGGACGGCAAGGAAATCAAGAAGCGGACCAAGGAGCTGATGACCAGCCTCATCAACGGAGCCCTGCAGCGTAAGCAGGTCATTTTCCCCTCGGACGACCTGGAGGTGGAAGACCAGTTCACCACCCACACCTACACCCTGCGGGACGGCAAGATCATCTATTCCAAGGGCAACGACCACATCATCGACGCGGTGCGCTGCGCCATGCTGATCCGGGAGGAAGGCAACCTCGACCCGGTCGGCGAAGAGGTGGT
>DAOTJE010000073.1:0-5443 GCA_035448545.1 Sedimentisphaerales bacterium
CGACCTCCAGTCGGGCGTCTCTGTTGCGCCGTGACATCATACAGAGCATCCTCATCGAAAATGATTACACACAATACGTACTTCCCACAATTGACGCGAGCACATCAAAGCTCATACAATGCCTCACGCTGCAAGTGCAAATTGAACCCTAATGATCAGTTTTCAATGGACTGAAATCAAGGCACTCGGCAGCAGGGAGGCACGGGGTGATGAAGAGAGCAATGCTCCCATGTCTCCCTTTTTCATGCTACGTGGCGTTTGCAGGGTCGCGTATGTGCCACTGTGCCTCATCTTTTCGGTAACAGGCTCTTGGCATGTCTTGCAGACGCTGAATGTCATAATCAAACCTCGGCGTTCATTATCGTTCGGGCTGTGAGCACGGAGGCTTGCGGCCCTTATTCTTTGGGTCGGCTCTTCATCCGCCACCGTTTTGCCACTTGACGACATCTGCCATTTCGAAGCGTCTTTGTCAGACGCGTGTCGAGCCTTGACCCGCAGAGAGACTCGCGATACCCTCTGTTGCGATGGATTCGGAGTGCACCAGTACGGCCGGAGACCGGACGACCACACTAACGTGCGGCGACAACTACGTTTACATCCACGCATGCGCCGACCGCCGGGCCTTCGTGGTCGATCCGACCGACGCCACGATGGTCGGCCGTACCATCGCCCAACAGAAGCTGACGCTGACTACGGCGTTGCTGACGCATCATCATGGCGACCACACCACAGGTTTGGCCGAGCTCAAATCTCGAACGTCCTGTCGTGGCGTCGGTCCCGATGAACGGAGGATCGCCGGCATCGACCAGCTCGTTCGAGATGGAGACGTGGTAACGCTGAACGGCAGGACCATTCAAGTCATTGGCACACCAGGGCATACGAGCACGTCTGTCTGCTACTACCTGCCGCCCTCGCCGAACGGAAGGCCCGGCATCGTCTTCACGGGCGATACGCTGTTTGTCGGCGGCTGCGGCAGGCCGATGGAGTGCGACGCCCATGTGTTGTGGGAGTCTCTAATGCGGCTGGCCGCCCTGCCCGCCGAAACCTTGGTCTATTGCGGGCACAACTACACCGCGGAGAACTACGAGTTCGCGTTGAGCATCGAACCAGGCAATCGTGTCGTCGCGAAGCAGTTGCGCAGAGCGATCCGCAATGCCGCACAAGGCCACCCGACTGTGCCGTCCACCATCGCGAGGGAAAGGGCGACGAACATCTTCCTGCGAGCGGGCGAGTCGGCGGTGAAAACCGCTGTAAACATGATCGAGGCGAGTCCCGAGCAGGTTTTCGCCGAACTGCGCCAACGCAAGAACCTTTTTGGCTGAACCACGATGCGAGGATTGCCCCTTCTTCACTTTGTGTTGCTGTTGTGTGCATTCGCCGGGTCTTCGTGCGCTTCGCTGGCGTGGTCGAGTGAGTTTGAACCGGGCGTACAGACCGGCATCGTTCGAAGTCCTCTGATCCGCGAGGTCTCCGGCATCGCCGCCAGCCGGAAGAACGCCGACGTGCTCTGGGTGCACAACGATTCCGGAGATGCGCCCCGTGTATACGCCATCGACACCCACGGCAACCTCCTGGGGATTTGCCCTATCGTCGGAGCCCTTGCGAGAGACTGGGAGGACATCGCCGTCGGTCCGGGGCCGGACCCGAACGAGCAGTATTTGTACATCGGCGACATCGGCGACAATCTGGCCGCGTACCCGTCCGTGAGGGTTTACAGGGTTCCGGAGCCGGATCTCGGTGCGATCCAGCCGTTTGGCGAGATACCCATCGGCCCGGCACAGACTATCGAATTGACCTATCCCGATGGCCCCCGCGATGCCGAAACACTTCTGGTGGACCCTCTTACACAGGATATCTACGTCATCACCAAGCGCGATCTGTTCTGCAAAGTGTACCGGGCGGCCGCCCCTCACTCCTCTGTGAGACCAAACCCCATGACAAGAGTTGCTGTCCTGCCCTGGGGTTTTGCGGTGGCGGGCGACGTCTCACCCGACGGCCGGCGGATCATCGTCAGAAGTCCATACAACGCATCCATGTGGCTGCGTGCGGACGGCGAGCCTCTCTGGAAGGCTTTCCAGGGCAAATACACCGGAATCCCGGTGATGAGCGAGCTGCAAGGTGAAGGTCTCTGCTTCGACGGCAATGGCCTGGGGTATTACACGCTGGGCGAGAAGGCCAATCCCCCGCTCCACTACTTCGCCTGCTCTGTGCCAAGACGCGACTAACGCTTATCGGACGTTGCACAGAGATTCCCCACCACGTCGTGGGACAAATGTCCTCCCCCTTTGTGTCGGAAAAGCAGTTCCCGGGCCTCTTGGCGTCTCTGTGGGAGGGCTGGGGTCGTTTGGACTTGGCGAAATTCCCAGTATATTTTATGTGAGGCGTGGTTTCGGCCGATTTCTGAAACGGCCACTGTCATGGCGGTTGGCGACCGTCTTGAGAAGAGGCGGCGCCGGTCTGAGCATGACGGGGTATCAGTGGGGATGTGAAGAATGTGGGCGCGAACAACAAGGGTGGAATTCCTCATCGTCACGGCGGGGCTTCTGGTGCTGCTGTTCTGCAGCCAGCCCCCGCAGTCCGGAAACGCCGAAGTGGGCTACCTGCCCGCCGACGTGGAGAATCCTTCATGGTCGCCTGACGAGTCCACTTCCGGGGCCGACGTGAATGACCTGCCGGAGCCCCCGAGCCAGCCTCAGCAGGATGTCGGACCAGGCGATCCCGGCACGCAGTCTGACCCGGTGAACGAAAGCCTCGCGGACCAGCAGCCGGCTCGTCGCGTCGGCGCTGTCGACGCCAGGAATATCCGTCAATCGTCCTACGACGACGTCATGTACGGCGACGTCACTGTGCGATGGGTCTGGAACGGGAGCAAATTCGTCCCGCAGAGGGTCTGCGTCGTGAAGGAAAAGGACGGCGTCAGCAGCGTCTGGAGTCTCGATCAGCCGGGCAACGCCGTTGTGTCCGAAATGCCACAGAATCCCGGATCATCTCGCTAAGAAGCCGCCGCCACCTCCACCGGAAAACGCCGAATCGAACCGTCGGCTGACACAAGTGGACACAATATAATATGCAGGGCCTCCGCGCCTCGGCCTGCCCCACGCAGGTCCGGTCAGGACCCCACCGGGTGCCAAAACCCGGTTTTTTGTGCTGTGATCTGTTGCATCCGTCTGCCCGGCATGGTATAAGCGAATACGATCAAGGGCGTGCCCGGCGCTCCTTGGGCGTAGGGTTGCAGGCGGGCGGAGGGTGATTTGGGTCGGTTTCGGAGGCTTCGGGTCATGGGTCGAGGGCTGATACATTTCGGAAGCAACCTCTCTACTACGCGACTTTCCTGTAGCCCTAAAGTGCCTCAACGCAATTCCTTATGCTTGATTTCCTTCAGGAAGGAGGTGGTCGGGCCGATAGTTATATCGTGTAGTGCGACCCTCCGGCAGTCGGATCACCGCCGAGAGGTGCCAATCGTGTTGGCGGCTCACTGCCCGGGTGTCGGGTCGGATGGACGTGTCACTGTCTGTATGTTGATTTGAAGGAGGACCTGCGATGTGTAAACGACTGCATTTGCTGCTTGCCCTGGCGTGTGTGTTGAGTCTGGCGACGGTCGCCCCCGCTGCCGTCGATCCGGACCTGGTCGGGTGGTGGTGGTTTGACGAAGGCACTGGCACCACGGCGGCCGATTCATCCCGCTACGGCAACGACGGCACCCTCATGGGTGGAGCATCCTGGGCGCCGGGCTACTTCCGTACCGCCCTGCAGCTCGACGGTGTGGACGACTACGTCGAAGTGCCCGACAACACAACGCTGCGGGCCTACGGCGACGTAACCGTCATGGCCTGGATCAACACGCCCGTATGGGAAACGCCTGGCCAAGGCTACCAGGGGATCATCGCCAAGGGCAATTCTGTCCGCTCCTACAGCCTGTACACCACATCGTCCGGCGTGATGCACTTCAGCACCGGCCAGCCCTATGTCGGCACCACCAGCAGCGCAACCGTGCCAAGAAACGAATGGGTCCACGTCTGCGCGATGATCATCAACGGCGGGCACGCCTATTTCCTCAACGGTGAGCCGGCCGGAACCGGTGGCTCAGGGGCTGCAGGACCCGGCGACCGAGACGCCGACCCCGTCTTGATCGGCAGGACAGCCGAGGGTGTGATCCGCAGCTTCACAGGATTGATTGATGATGCGCGGATCTATATGCGGGGTCTGACGCAGGAGGAAATCCAGACAATCATGACCGGCAGCGATCTGTTCACCACCAAGGCAGGCAACCCGGTTCCCGGCGACGCCCAGACGGACGTTCGTCGCGACGTGGCGCTGAGCTGGACAGCGGGCATGTATGCCGCTTCGCATGATGTGTATTTCGGAACGGTGGCCGAAGACGTCAACAACGCCAGTCGTACCAATCCGATGGGAGTCCTCGTCAGCCAGAGCCAGACCGCAACCTCCTACGATCCGGCCGGGCTTCTGGCCATCGGTCAGACCTACTACTGGCGCGTGGATGAGGTTAACGCCCCGCCGAGCAACACGATCTTCAAGGGCAACCTCTGGAGCTTTACGACGGAACCTCTGGCGTATCCGATCACGGGGGTCATCGCTACGACCAACGGCCCCGTGGACCCGGCCGCCCGACCCGAGAACACCGTCAACGGTTCGGGGCTCAACGCCAACGACCAGCACAGCATTGCCTCGGGCGACATGTGGCTTACCACCGCTCCGGCCGGGGAAACCCTCTGGATTCAGTACGAATTCGACAAGGTGTACAAACTCCACCAGATGCTCGTCTGGAACTACAACAGTCAGTTCGAACTGCTCCTGGGCTTCGGCATCAAAGGTGTAACGGTCGAGTATTCCGAGAACGGCACCAACTGGACCGCCCTGGGCGACATGGAGCTGGCGCAGGCAACCGCCAAATCCACCTATGTGGCCAACACAACCATCGATTTCCAGGGTGTGGCGGCCAAGTACGTTCGCCTGACGGTCACCAGCGGTTGGGGGCCGATGGGCCAGTACGGCCTGAGCGAGGTTCGGTTCCTGTTCATCCCCGCGCAGGCGCGCGAGCCGAAGCCGGACAACGGCGCCACCGGCATCGAGCCGACTGCGACCCTGAGCTGGCGCCCGGGTCGCGAGGCAGCCTCGCATGAGGTGTACATCGGAACCGATCCGGCCGCGCTGACCCTGGTCGACGCCGTTGTTGCACCGAACCTCACCCCTGGCGACCTCGAATTCGGCCAGACGTACTATTGGCAGGTCGTCGAGGTCAACCAGGCCGAGGCGATCAGCACCTGGGCCGGCGACATCTGGAGCTTCTCGACGCAGGAGTACGCCTTGGTCGACGGGTTCGAAACGTACAACGACGATCTCGACGCCGGCACGACGATCTTCGACACCTGGCTGGACGGCTGGATCAACAACACGGGCTCGACGGTCGGTTACTTCAACGCTC
>DAOTJE010000074.1:0-5400 GCA_035448545.1 Sedimentisphaerales bacterium
GATTCCTCCACTCCGCTGCGCTCCGGTCGGAATGACAAAGTCGACTGCAACCCCCCGTGCCGGTCTACCTACAAACATCAAGTGCACCCACGGGGGACGCTCACCTTCGTCCGGCGTTGGTCCCAAGGACATCGCAGGGATTGCCGTTGAGGACGGGAACTCGTATCCTGTCCGCAGCGTAGCAAGTGTGCGGCAATTGGAAGGACCGACGATGTTGAGAATTCTTCTGCCCATAACGGCACTGGCCGTCACAATCTGTGGCTGCGAGAAGCACAGACAACCCGTGGAGGTTCGCGAGGAAAGGAGCCGGAACATGACCATCTCCGTCAGCAGTCCCGCATTCCAGGAAGGCGGTATGATCCCAGCGAAGTACACCTGCGACGGCGACGATCTGTCGCCACCGCTCCAATGGGCGGAGGTCCCGGAGGCAGCCAAGAGCATCGCCCTGATCTGTGACGATCCGGACGCCCCGGTGGGAACGTGGGTCCACTGGGTCATGTGGAACATTCCCCCGTCGGTGGCCGATCTGACAGAAGGTGTGCCTCCCCAGCCCGAACTGCCCGACGGTTCCCGGCAGGGCATTTCGGATTTTGGGCGCCCCGGCTACGGCGGGCCGTGCCCCCCGAGCGGTACACACCGATACTACTTCACGGTCTATGCCCTGGATGCCATGTTGGATCTGCCCGCCAGCACGAGAAAGGCAGATCTGATCAAGGCCATGAAAGGACACATCCTTGCCGAAGGCCAGTTGATGGGCAGGTATCGCAGACGATAGGCGTGTGCCGGCCTTCGGCGTGATTCCGTGAACAGCCACTTACGAAAGGACAGGCTATGAAACTGGACATCAGTCGTGTTGACATCTGGGTGGCGGGTCTCGATGACCGGCCGGGCGGACTGGCCGAGAAGCTCCAGGGTCTGGTCCAGGCCGGGGCAAATCTGGAGTTCCTTCTTGCCCGTCGCGCGCCGGACCAGCCCGGCAAAGCGGTCGTGTTCGCCGCACCGATCAAAGGTGCCAAGCAGACCAAGGTGGCCAAAGGGCTTGGATTTCACAAAAGCAGCTCACTACACGGGATCCGCGTTGCAGCCCCTGATAGACCCGGTCTGAGCCTGGCCCTGACCCAATCGCTTGCAGAGGCCGGAATCAACCTCCGAGGCATCTCCGGTACAGCGGTCGGCAAGCGAGCCGTGTTCTATATCGCCTTCGACAGTGCAACCGACGCCGGCAAAGCAGTGCGGTGTCTGAAGCGGTAGCTCTCCTGGCTCGTCACGGGTGGGCCCCACCACCATCGCATTCCGTCTTCGTCCCGGCCGCGCTCTATGGCCGAGCCGGCGAAGAGGATGGTCCGCCTGCCGCCAACTGTCTGGTCAGCCTGTCGATGCGCCTTGCCAGAAGCAATCGTTGCCTCATCGAACTGGCGCAGGAGATCAGAATCACGCCGAGGCCGACCACAAACAACTGCGTCGCCCAGGTGTGGGCGTCAGTCCAGGCGGGAAGGCGAACGACGCGACTCGTCAGGGGCGCGGCAACCAACGTCGCCCCAAAGACGTACTCCAGAATCCAGATTATCCTGTGGTCGTCGAGCATAACAGCCTCCGGTAGTCCAACCACCTGCCAGTCTACCTTCTCCCGGCTCAACCGCAAGCGAGGCAACGAGATCCACCTCGCCATCCGCCGTCTTGCCGCCAGGCCGCGATACCCGTACAATGACTCCGCCGAAAACGGCACCACACTGTGTCGCCCCACGGAGCAACAGTGTGTGTTCAATCCCGTGGGCATGAGGACGATGCGATGCCAAGTCGGTCCAAACGATCGCGCAAGCGCCTCCACGTCGCACTGGTGTACAACGCCGCGGCGGGAATCGTACCCGACACGCCGGAGGACCGGGGCAGCACCGGCGACCTGCGACACATGATCCACGACATGGCCCGCGTCCTGCGATCGTTGGGCCATCGAGTCACCATCCTGCCGCTGGCCCATGATCTCTTTGCGTTCCAACGGCGACTTCGCCGTCTGGACCCCGACGTCGTATTCAATCAGTACGATGATGTGGTTCATGGCGCCCTGTACGAAATGCGCTTTGCCGCGATGGTGCGGATGATGGGCTATCCTCTCACCGGCTCGCCCGCCCTGGCCCTGGGGTTGAGCCGCTACAAGCATATGGCGGCCAGCCTTCTCCACGGATCCGGGATTCCGATCCCGCCCTATACGGTGCTGCTGGAAAAGGTCGGCGACGTGAACGGGCGCAAATGGAAGTTCCCTCTGATTGTGCAGCCCAGCCAGGAACACGCCGGGATCGGCCTGGATCGGGATTCTGTCGTGTATACAAAGAAGGCCCTCCGCCGACAGGTGCGTCACGTTCTGCAAACGTTCAACCAGCCGGCGCTGGTCCAGCAGTTTCTGCCGGGTCGCGAGTTCAACGTGGGGATTGTCGGAGGCAAGCGTCCGCGAGTGTTACCGTTGGCCGAGGTCAACTATGCAGAGTTGCCCCCGGAGATCCCACCGATCATGTCCTATGCGGCCAAATGGATTGAGACTTCGGTGGAGTACAAGAAGACCTCTATCATCTGTCCGGCAGAGGTCGAACCGGAGCTGGCCCAGCAACTCAGCGACATCGCGATGCGTGCGTTTCGGGCGGTTGGCACCTGGGGGTACGGTCGGGTGGATATTCGACTGGACGAAGCCGGCCAGCCGAGAGTCCTGGAGGTCAACTGCAACGCCTCGCTGGAGGAGGGCATCGGCCTGGCGCGCTCGGCCGAGAGAGCGGGCATCAGCTACCCGCAGTTGATTCAAATGATCCTTGACGCGGCGCTGGAAGGCCCTCCGTATGACGTCAGCGTCCCCATGCAGCTTTAAGCCGTCCTGCGGTACCGCCTGGCTCGACGGTCGTAGTGCTCGGCCAGGGACATGGTCAGCTGTGAGACCGGGTTGACGAGGCGCCCGCCTTTGCGCTTCGGTTGCCGACCGCCTACTTGGCGCATCAGGCGATCCACATACATCAGCTTGTCCATAGCAGGCCAGCAACGATACTTGCGTCGCCAGCCGGAGCGAGGCGTCAGCCAGACGGCAAATGTCTCGGCAAAATCGTCGTCCGGGTGCTTCTGCGCGTAGGTATATCCATAGGGCCAACTGCAAAGGTGTCGAACGAATCTGCGGCTCCACGGATTCGGGCGAAAGACCTCCCGATAGGGTTTGGAGAAGGCCCCGAAGGTCCTCTTCCACTCCGGCTCTTCCCACAGCCGGAAGGCGTAGTTCATCGCATGGCCTGCTTCGTGTCGCAGCAGTTGCATGATCATCCGTCGGTCTTCCAGTTCCCCTGTTTGCTCGTGCTCAATGCGCCCGAGCAGCGCACAGGCCAAGTAGAAGGGTATCCCGACAACCGGCACCCTGTCCGGGCAGCCCCAGCTATCGGTCAGATAGAAACCAGGCAGGTAGCGGATCCCCTTGGCCGATAGTTCTCGCTTCAACTGGGCTACGAATGGCTCAACCGGCGAGCCCTCGATCCGCAGCCCAAGGTCGCAGATGCGTCGGCAAAGAAGTTTCTGTCGAACAGTTTCCCAGTTGCCCGACCGAACCGAGACCCCGTGCACGCCGCGCTGTTTGCGACACCCGTCCGCCACCATCAGTGTTACCCCATTTCTATCGTAAACCCGGGGCAGAAGCCCAAGGGCACAGAACCAATCCATACCTTCAGAGACAAACCGATCAGGGCCCTATAAGGTACTCCATCCAGGACGCGAGTTTCAAGTGCATCGGAGGAACTGCATGTAACCCTTTTTGCAAACTGTAGTTACATGCTATGACACGGAGGCGTCCGCAGACCCGTGGGCATTGTCGGGGCGCAGTTGCCGCCAGCCTGATGCACAGCCGACCGGCTGCCGCTCTGCCAGCGGGTTGATTCTCTGTTGTCGGTGGACAGGGGATGGCCGTACAATCGAGTGTCGTTCCGGGCTGATTCACACCATCTGGAGGTTGCACGATGAAACCGACGACAGCTCATCCTACCCGACGCAGTCTCCTCAAGGCCATGCTGGCGGCGAAGATCGCGCCGGCTTTCGTTCCGGCTCACCTGCTCAGGGCAGGGCAGGTCCCCTCGAACAAGATCACTCTCGGGGTTATCGGTGTCGGTGCCCAGGGCCAGTTTGACATGCGCAACTTCCTGGGCTATGACGACGTCCGCGTGACCGCCATCTGCGACGTGAACCAGCGGAACATCGAAATCGCACAAGGCATCATCGCGGAGGCGTACGGCCGTCCCGACGTAAAGGTCTTCTCCGACTTCCGCGAGCTGAACGCGGACCGCTCGATCGACGCCGTATTGATGGCCCTGCCCGTCCACTGGCACAGTATCGCGGCGCAGGACACCATCCTCCAGGGCAAGCACATCTACCACGAAAAGCCGATGGCGATGTCGTTCGAGGAGGCCCGTTACGTGCGTGCGGCTGTGCACAAGACAGGGGTTGTCTTCCAGTTCGGCACGCAGCAGCGGTCGGACCTGTATTTCCGCTGGGCGTGCGAGCTGGCTCTGAACGGACGATTGGGCAAGGTCAAAGAGGTTCAGGTTTCGGTCCCCGGCGGCAAGGAAGGTCCGCCCTTCCCCGAACAACCCGTGCCGGCGTACGTGGACTGGGACCGGTGGGTCGGGCCGGCTCCGATGACGGCCTTCCATGAGGCCAAGCTTCAGCGCGACAACCACGAGAACATCACGAACTTCTCACTCGGCATGATCTCCTGCTGGGGGATTCACCACTTGGACATCGCCCAGTGGGGAAACGACGCCGACCGGACCGGACCGCGATTCGTGGAAGGCGAAGGCGTCTTCCCGAGAGAAGGGGCCTTCGATGCGATTCTGCGATGGAAGGTGCGTTTCGAGTACGCCGGGGCCGCGCCGGTGACGTTCGTCCAGGACGGCACGGAGGGCTACGAACATGGTGTCCGCTTCGTCGGCGAGTCCGGCTGGGCCCACGTTACGCGCGGGGCACTGAACCTCTACAACCCCGACGTTCTCCGCGATCCGCAGAACAAGTGCGGCACCATGCCGATCCAGCTTCCGGCCAGCCGCGACCACACGCGCAACTTCGTGGACGCCATCCGCAACCGCACACGGGCAATCTGCGACATCGACACCGCTGTGCGGTCCGACATACTCTGCCAGATCGCGCTGATTGCCGTCAAGCGGGCCCGTCGGCTGGAGTGGGATCCCCAAGCCGAGCGATTCGTCAATGACGACCAAGCCAACGCCATGCTGCGCAGCAGGGCTTTTCGCGGCGATTGGAGACTGAAGGAAGCGTGAAAACGAGTGGCGGAGGCCGTCGCTTCGCTAACGCTGTCTCCTCGTTCGCGTCGGGTGGGTGCACTTGATGTTTGTAGGTACACCTTCACGGGGGTCGCAATCGACTTTG
>DAOTJE010000075.1:0-4945 GCA_035448545.1 Sedimentisphaerales bacterium
CGATACTACAACCCGACCCTCGGCCGCTTCCTCCAAACCGACCCCATCGGCTACGAGGGTGGCATGAACATGTTCGGCTACTGTGGCAACAACGCCACGAACAGCGTGGACCCGTATGGCCTTGCAGAGCAGGCATACGCGTATGTTGTGGACGGCGACAGCGTCATGTACCTGCACGACGATCCGGAGGTTTGGGGCACGTATAAATGGAACACGGACGGAGTGTCATATCACTATGCCGTCGCGCCCGAGGGACTCCTCCATGTCGGAGATATCGGCGGTGTCCCGGTCTTTGTTATTGACAGAGGTTTGGGTGCTTTCTCTATTGAGTCCCTCGGCCACGTAACCTTGGGTGGCGAACAAATAGTCACCGATGCGTCGATATGCGAAGCAGTCCTTGCGATGGCGGAGGAGGCCATTGAGGAACCGGCGGATCCGTTGTTTGGCCCTGGGGCCCCTGAAATCCCGGCCCCCCCTGACGTTTTTGTGCCGCCGCATGATCCTGTCTATGGTCGTCCAGGCCCCAATATCCCAGTGGGGGGCGGGTGGCCACCTATCGCCGTGCCTCCCGACGGCGGTTTTGGTCCAGGGGGGCCGGGAATTGGGCTTGGTCCCTTAGTGGGCCCGATAGCCAGACGCCTAATCCGGGGTTCGAGGGCAGTTCCTGGAGCGATTCTTCCGGCGACACCTTTGGGCGATGGAACCACGCAAGGACACTACAACCGGATGGCTTGGGCAGAATACAAGGGCCAGAGGGATCTTGACCATGTTCTTAACGGCCCGGTCCCGGGCTGCCGCTGCCCTTTGTGCAGACCGCGACGTGGAAAGCGGTTTCGCTAAATAGTCCCTATTCTCCGTGACACACCGTGGGTCAAGACGCAGCAGATGGCAGAAGCAGAATCTCGCCTGTGTCAGAGGAGGCGTGACTCGACGAGGGCAGTGGATTGTGTGGAGAAAGACGATGCAGCGCTGCCAAGGGCAGCCGGTGCTATGCTGGATGGAGCATGAGAGTGTGTCTGTGCCAAGGAGGATCATGCTGGAACATGTCAGCAAGAACCAAAGTGATTTCTTCGCCCGTTGCAGTTGAACGAAGAGGGCCATCCCATGTCGGGATTTGCGCCAAGTCTTAGAGGCTGTGAGCATGGATTAGACCCGGCGGAGCCGATATGGTGACCTGCGGTCCCGCCGAGTGATTCTTCTGGACTCCGTCCCTCGCCGTGAGATATAGTCGTGAGCGTCCTCTTGTCTATCTGAGCCCACCAAGTGGGCCAGTTGTCTATGATCGAGGCCTGACTGAAGGATGTGGCAGACGCACAAGAGGGGGAGAAACAGACGCCTGAAGGACAAACAGGCGGGCACGGAGTGTGCGTTCGCCGGCTCAATGGAATGGGCATTGATTGGCAATCGATCGGGCGCAGGATCGCGGAAGTGGCGCCGCCGCCCGATCCCGAAGACGGCAGCAAGTCTTCAACTCGGATCAGATTCCGTTCTGTGTCCGGCAACGGGCACGACTACAGACAGGCAGTATCAGAGGGGGACACAGATATCGATTCAGCAAGAACATCAATATGATCGCCTTGAGGAAAGTCGACTCACGCGATATGTTCAAGGTGCTTCTCATGGCATTGTCCTGCTGGTGTTGTTTCGTTTATGTGGCTGTCGTCTTCTATGCGAGATGGTTCTGCGGTCGCTGGGACAGCGATGACCGGTTCCCGTGGCCTGGGGCGTCTCAGACCCCGCTTGTGAGGTGGCGAAGGAGATCGCATGTCTGGCAGTGCCGACAGTAGGAAGTCTTGCGAGAGGGAGCCTTGGATTGCTGCCAGTCTGTCGTGGTTACTGCCAGGGGCAGGGCATCTGTATGCGCACGATTGGCTTCGGGGATTTGTGCTTCTCGGATCCGCTCTGCTTGTCTGGGGGATTTTCCTCGTCTGCCTGATCTCCACTTCTGTACCCCTGATCGGTGTGCTTGTGGCTCTCGCGTGCCGGGCGGTCGTCTTGCCTGGAGTGGCTGCCCTCCTCGCCTTCCAGGCGACGAGACGCTGCAACTCGACGTCGTTCGGTGTGCAGAGAACTATCTCGAAAGACCCCTGGCTGGCGGTATTCCTGTCGCTGATGCTGCCGGGAATGGGACATGCCTATCTTCGTCGTCCGGGCTTCGCCATTTTGTACGGCGTGATCTTCGTCGGTCTCTACACTTGGTCGAGGGTGGAGGTCAATGCGGCTGTAGTTGAGACGGTCTTTAGCGTGGTCGTTTGCGCGCACACGTATGCCTTGAGCCAGATATACCGGCGCACGCGATGGGCAGCTCTGTTTCGCCTGATGGCGTTCGTCGTGTTGGTGGATTCCTATGTTAACCTCGTGCTGCCTGAGGCGCATGGCAGGTTTGTCTTCCTTGTGAATTACCCTCTTGGCACGAGCATGAACCCCACACTGACAGAAGATGACTTAACCATCGTCAACAAGGCCACTTACTATCTGCGTCGTCCCGAAGTTGGCGATGTTGTACTGTTCAACTTGCCCGAAGGTCACTTCATTGATCCCAATAGTCATGTTGGGCAGTGTAGCGTAGCCGGCGGCGGGGAGATTGGCCCCAATGCCCATGCAGTCAAGCGTATCGTAGCTGTTGGTGGGGAGACTGTGCAGGTGGACAATGACCGGGTATTAGTGGACGGGCAGGTACGAGTATTCCCGGTCTATCGGGGCCCCGTGACAATGTCTCCGGAGGACATGCCTATAGTCCATTTCGGTCAGCAGGGAAACCCATATCTGGCCTTCGCCGTCCACGATCCATACTGGGTTCCGCCGGGTCATTACTTTGTGCTCGGCGACAATCGTTTGCACAGTGTCGACAGCAGGGCATTCGGCGCGATACCCGAGCAGGCTATCATCGGGAGAATTGTGAGAGTTTACTGGCCATTCGGCCGGATTGGAGCGGTCAAGTGAGACGGGTGCGATCACGTGGATGAAATCGGGAAACAAGTACGGACACGCACAGTTTTTGGACAGATTCAGGGTCAGGCCTTTCGATGATCATTTGGAGAATAGCGGGCGGGGCGTGATCTTGGATCGAGGCATGATGAGCTTATCGAGCAGGCGGGTGCTGCAACATGGCGGCTCGTTGCCGGACGGAGTGCTTCAGGACCGGATCAGCGGGGAGGTGGGCTGGCAGCAGATCACCTACACCTACGACCCCTCCGGCCGGCGGATCGCCAAGGACGTCGATGGCGTGGTGACGAAGTATCTGTATGACGGCGACCAGTGCATCGCCGAGTACGCCTGCCCTGAGCCTGCCGAATGGGATGCCAACGATGTCCTGCTGCGCAAGTACATCCACGGCCCGTGCATCGACGAGCCCCGTTCGGCTTCGCTCAGGGCAGGCTCATTCTGCATGATCGAGGCGGCGGGCGGCTACGGCGGGACGTACTACTACCACTTCGATGCCCTCGGCTCGGTGGTGGCGCTCAGCGATGCCGCCGGCGACACGGTCCAGGTCTACGAGTACGACGTCTATGGCCAGGTGGCCGCCTCCGACCCGAACCATCCCAACCGCTTCATGTTCACAGGTCGGGAATTCGACGCCGAGACCGGCCTCTACTACTACCGCGCCCGCTACTACAACCCGACCATCGGCCGCTTCCTCCAGACCGACCCCATCGGCTACGAAGACGGACTGAACCTGTACGCGTATTGCGGTAACAACCCGTGGAATAATACAGATCCGCACGGTCTGGACTCCAACTTATATGACCCCAACTGCAAGGACGTCTATGTATATGGCGACTACAATGACTGCTGCTGCCCGAGCTTTGCTGCGACGCACCCCGAGGTGTGTGATCCCAATTACTGGGACAAAGCGCGGGCGGCTGCGTCCGGCGGCGGCAGTGGCGGTGGTGGTGGCTGTGGTGGCGTCGGGGGTGGTGGGCTTAGCGGTGGTGGTGGATCCAGCGGAGATGATGGATCTGACGGTGCCGCTAGCGTGGGCATAGAGCTCTACCGGTACCGGGGCACTAAGCATGGCTGGATCGGGAATCTTGTTCTCCCTGACGACGTTAGCGATAACCAACCACTCGAATGTCCAGCGATTGAGGGGTGGTATAGGCATTGCGTCGCAGCCTGCAGAATGAACAGATACGTCACAGGGTCTCTCCCGACGTATCTAATCGGATTGTACTATGGCGATGACTGGTGGTGGAATGACGCAGATGGCAACATAAATCACTACTATGACAGAATGGCGTATAAGGTAGGGATAAGAAGGGCATATGCGTTTTGGGGTGGCTGCAGATCTCACTGTAGGAAGTCCCAGAAAAGGGCCAGTAAGAAGTACTGCGACGGTTCGAGTCCTGCGAGGACGTTGCCTTGTCCACAAGGCGAGTGAGGAAAGGTGTTGCTTTTTCAGCGCGTTGTGGGGCGATGCAACGAAGAGCAGAAGGGAGGTTCGAAAGGTGTCGAGGAAGGCTATGTTCTTTTGTGTTGCGGGAGCCCTGTCCGTAGTGGTCGCAGTTTACCTCGGAGCCGTTGTGGTCTTCTACTCGCGGTACGGGCCGGAAATCAGATTCCACTCCGACATGTCTCTTCTGAATAGTGCGATCACGGGAGCGTTGCAGGAGTACTATGATAAAGAGGGCCGGTATCCGGATTCCCTGGAAGTCGTGAAGACGCCTATCTTGAACAGGATCTATGAGGGAACAATGCCAGAAAGACCACCCGAAATGGAGTTGCTCCCCAATTTTGAGTATTCGACAGATGGCGAGAGTTACGCACTGGCTTGGTCGGTGAGGCATCGAAATGGATCGGTCACCGTGCGTAAGGAGTGTGGGCGAGGAGGGAAGCTGGTTAGACTGGATTAACTATTGAACCTTGAATAGTTCAATAAAACACCATGTTCTGGCGCATTAACATGCGAAGTGCAACACGGTAGGTCGTGACAGTCACGAGCCGACCG
>DAOTJE010000076.1:0-3975 GCA_035448545.1 Sedimentisphaerales bacterium
TGCCGCTCGCGATGTCTCTTCTATACCTGTGTTGCGCTTACCATGTGAATTCGCGCGATTCGACGATCAAGAAGCGCGTTCGCCGAGCCATTGCACAAGCCGAATCGGCGCCCACGCTGTCGCAGGTGGAGAACCTCAAGAAACTCAGGGGGGGCGAGCAGTACTATCGCATCCGAGTCGGCGATTACCGCATCGGTCTTGTCCTCTGCGAAGACAGCCTCATTTTCGTTCGCTGCCTGCACCGCAGAGACATCTGCCGGTACCTACCGTGATTGCGGCAGTTCTGCCGGCTTGATGAGACTGTGGTTGCAGGGAGCAGACCGCATTGTCGAAGATGGTGGTGGTGGCCAGCGGGGGGCGAGGGGGCGGAGGAAGCGGCAATTCGGCAGTGCAGATCGGAAAGGTGCCGGGATGAGACGATGGAAGGGAAGAATTCTGATGGGTTTGGCTGTCGTCGCGGCGGTGTTGACGGCGCTGTGGATCGTGAACGGGCTCGTGGCGATGCCGCGCGATGCCAATGAGGACCAGCGAACCGAGCGCAATGCCGCTATTCTGTTGGCGGGTGCGATGCTGGCGGTAGAGACCGCCCTTTTCTTCCTGGGACGGTGGTTGCACCGGTACAATCCCAGCGAGGTGGCCCGGATGGGACGGCCTCGGAGACGGCGGCGCTGGCTGCTGGCCCCGTATCTTCTCGGCAGCCTGGGGCTCGGGGCGCTGGCGGCCTTTCTGCCTCAGACCGCCTGGAGAGGTTTCGAGCCATTGCGACTGCTCGTTTGCCAGCCACACATTCTCGTGCAGATCATCGGCGGCGGTATCCTCGGTATCAAGCTCAAGGGGGACGAGATACAACACGTCGTGACGGCAGTCGCCAACCTGCTGTACTTCCCGATCCTTCTCTATCCCCTGTACCGTATCCTCACCATGGACCCCCAAGCTGCGGCGAGTACCTGCACGCTGATGAAGGTCGTTCTGGGGCTGTTCATCAGCGCGCACATCCTGATCACCCTTTTTCTGCTGGTGGCGTTACAGGCCTGAGGGCAATCGACGGCTCGGTTTCTCGTGGTCATGATGTGGGGACGTTTTCCTCTGGCAACCTACCTGTGCATTTCCGGCCCACTCGTATTTGTGGGGGACCTCTTTCTATTCAACTGGATCTACAGAGCCCAGCTACGAACGCGGCCCTCGCCGCCCGAGCACAAGGGATAGAGGGAGGCCTCGGAGCGCTGCGAAGGAGTTGGCGTGCGGTGCACGCCCCACGCACGCTCCTACCTGTTTGCGCATCAACGCTTCTACGCTCCAGCGAGCCGCGAGACACGGGCGACGAGCGATGAGCGCACGGCATCAGCGGTCGGCGGGGTGGTGATTGCGGGTGGTTTCTATCTGCATGGCGCGTTTGACCAACTCGACGAGGTTTCCGGCGCCGAGCTTGGTCATGATATGGCGACGGTGCACCTCGATGGTGCGAGTCGAGCGACAGAGCAGGTTCGCAATCTCCTGATTCGTGCGGCCCTCAAGGATGTGGCCCAGCACGACCTGTTCGGCGTGCGTCAGAGCCGCACGACGGCCCACCGGCTGGAGAGGAGTCTGTCGGCAAAGGGATTCGACGGCGGTCCGCAGCAGGGGTGGGTCGACCGGTGTTTCGAGGCAGTCAGACGCCCCGGCCTTCATTGCCTGGACCGCCGTATGCGTGTCCCCGCGTCTGACCAGGACCAGAGCCGGAACGTCGGGGTAGATGCGTCTGGATTTCGAGAGCACATCCAGCATGACGTCCGTCCGGCCTGCCGCGTCGAGGATTAACAGACGCCAGGCGTGCGCACCGAGCAAGTCAAGGCATTCGTCCGGCTTCACGGACCGCGTCAGGCGCATGTTCGACGTGCCAAGTGCCGCGGCCAACATCTCGGCCGTGGCCGGACTGTCACTGGCAAGCAGCAAGCCGTCCGCGACGGCCTTGTCTGTCGTCACCATTGCCGCTCCAATCTCCCCCGCCGTACGATGCTTCCTGTTGGTGTAGCCGTTCAGCGCTTCATCTGTGGTGCGGAAATCGTGGTCTATAATGTCAGCACATGGGGCGTGGACCGCACACCGACGATCGCATCTCTCTCGGGTCCTGCAGGTTGCTTACGTCGCCCAAGACCTGAAGGACCCAACGGACCTGAGCGCACAGGGTGTGCACCCCACACTGAAGCCGCAACGCTGGGCGGGCCTGCGGCCAGCAGGTTGTACACGCTCAGACCGCTGGCAGGCGCCCAGGGCAACGCTTTGCGGATCAGCGGCGGGAACCACAGGGCGTGACGTCCGCGACCGCCGAGCCGGCGCGTAAAGACCTGCTGAACCAGCCGGATCAGGCAAACCGGCACGGCGGCGCGCCAAGTCATGTGCACGAGCCGGTGCGGCAGCGGTTCCAGGCGGGCAGCCATTGGACCACAGCACCGTCGTCACCGACCACTCCGCGTCCGAGATTTTCGGCAGTCCCTTCACAAGCCGCTCCCATGCAATTCCATCTGTAATCACATGTGAGAATATGGGACAGGAGAACGCAGGTCAAGTGGAAATCGCCTGGATTTCCCATCTTCTCGTGCGGGGCAAGAGGGATGGTGGTCTGCGCAGTCTTCAACGCGGTTATGACAGGGCGCCAGTGCGGCGTGAATCCAACGGGCTTTGCGGCGGGAGCGACCGATGACGGGCTTGCACTCCTGCGCCGCGGCTGCTGCGTAAGCACGGTGGGTTCGGACAAGCAGAGAATTCGCAAGTACATTCGGGAACAGGAGCGCCAGGAGTCCGGTCAGGGCGAGCTTGACATGAAGTGGGAAATACGTCGTGCGGCTCGAGCGGGGCCTTTCCTAATCTGTCGCCCGTAGCGGGGGCTTCACACGCGCTCGGCCCACCCGACCGGGCCTTCCTGATGCCACGTCCTCTGGGCGAGGTTGATTACGTAGACGCCTCTGCTGTCCTGCCTGAGCCACCCCCCGACGGTCAAGTGCAACCGCCGGCATTGCGCAGACCAGCTTGGCTGCCGCAGTTGCCGCCCCATGATCCCCGACCGGATCGTCGCACTGCTCCCCCGTGCCACCTTAGAGCCTATCCGAATAACCCGGCGCAGCGATACGTGATGACGGCACAAACCAGATGAAGCAGACCGAGATAATTCGCGGCCTTCTTTTCCCACCGCGTGAGGATGCGCCGGAAGCGGTTCATCCAACTGTGCGTGCGTTCCACCACCCAGCGCCGCGCTTTGAAGCCCGCCTCGCGTTGGATCGCCTGGGCCTCTTCGCCGCGACTTCGGATGTGTGCGGTATACCAGAACTCCCGGGCCAACTCCCTGGCTTCGTCGTAGTCGTACCCTTTGTCCAAGCACAGACCTTGCGGCTTCTTCCGGGTGGGCTTCGGTCGTCTCACGGGGATGCTTTCGAGCGTCGCTCTCATCATCTTGAAGTCGTTGCGGTTGGCCCCGTCAATCGCCAGGCCGATCGGCACGCCGCGGGCCTCGGTCAGCACGCTTCGTTTGACCCCGTCTTTGGCCCGATCCGTGGGGTTGGGGCCGACTTTTTTCCCCGCCCAGCGGAGCTTTGGTCACCGCTCCGTCCATCGACTGCCAGGACCAGTCGATTCCTTTGCATTCGTCGTACTCCTGCAGGCCGGCGGCCCAGAGTTTCTGGAAGACTCCGGCCGCCACCCATTCCTGGTAGCGATCATGGGCGGTACTGCTCGGACAGATGCCGGTCGCGTTCAACGCATTCCATTGGCAGCCCGTCCGTAAGACAAAGAAGATTCCGTCCATGCACTTCCGGTCGTCGGCCCGCGGCCGCCCGCCGCCGAACCGATGGGTGTTCACGTGCTGGGGCAGTAAGGGGCGGATCTGCTCCCACAATGCATCGGAGACTCGATATCGATTGCTGCTCATCCCTGATCTCCTTCGGGGGCCACCATGGCCCTCAGACGTATATCGGCAGATCAAGGGTTATTCGGATAGGCTCT
>DAOTJE010000077.1:0-3647 GCA_035448545.1 Sedimentisphaerales bacterium
TCCATTCGCTTGCATCCAGAGAGTACTCGATAGTGACATCCTTGATGCCGAAACCCAGAACCAGTTCGAACTCGACATTGTAGTTCCAGACCCAGAGCTCGTGGAGCTTATAGACGCGATCGAATTCGAACTGAATCCAGATGGGATCGGCGCCGGCAGGGCTGCCAAGCCACATATCGGTGCTCTTGGTCGAGTGCCGGCCCGCCTCGTCGAGCCCGGAGCCATTGATGATGTTCTCCACGCTTTGCGTTGCCTCGGAGATGGCATTGGTTGTGACGATGATATTCGTGCTGGGATAGGCGAAGGGTTCGGTTGTGAAGTTCCACACGTCTCCCTTGAATACGGTGAAGTCCGGTGCGCTATTCACTTCATCCACGCGCCAGTAATAGGCTTGGCCGAAATCAAGGCGACCGGGATCGAAGGAATTAACGTCCAGATCCTGGGCCGTGGGCACGGTGGCATCGTTGACGTCGGCCCAATCCGTTCCAAAGTACACGTTGTGCCTGGCCGCCGACGCCCCCGGTTTCCAGCCCAGGATCACATCCCGCGGGATATCGCCGCTACCCGTTGGAGGGATGGGATTGGTGGCCTTGACGACTGTCAACGGCATCACAACCGACTCGAGCCAATCGATCTGCCATCCGTTGGACGCGCCTTCCTGAAACGCGGACAGCGCAATGATGTCGTCCGGAGTCAATCCCAAATCCGCCAGGGAGATGACCGCATGGATCGTATCGCCGTCAATTGTGTATTCGTAGTTCTCAATCAGGGCCTCTTCGGTCAGTGCAACGTAGGCGTACACGCCGTTGGTGTGGCCGTCGCGCCAGCCGAATTGAACCACCACATCCACCCCAATGGGGGTCTTCACACCGGTCGCATTGCCCTCATACTCAGCGTTGTAATAACCGGTGCCCGGGTTGTTGTCCGTGTCGAGAATCCAATGGTAATAATACCGGTTGGTCATGCCGGCTGGGGTCTGTGCTACGGAAGGCGCGAAGACACCGTACACCGTCATCGTAAGATTCAGTTTGCCGTCCTCCACCCATGCCTCAATCCGCTTGATGTCGCCGCTCGAATCGGCCATGTCCGACGGATCGTCCACGCCGACGACCTGCCCGATAGCAATGCCGCCGAATCCGGTCATCATCCACCCGATGGCAAACCCCACAAGCCATAGGACGCGGGATGCTGGGCTGACTGAACGGGGCCTCTCCGAGCGTCGCGCGACGGATCGGAAATCTGCTGCACGAGATGCTCGCACGAACGATTTCTTGCACATGGCTATCCTCCTTCTTCAAGACAACGCTGGAATACAACTATCTGCGGTCTGCAAGCGGGCACGGTATGTGTCATGTCGCAATCGATGAGGCGGATGCTCCTGTCAAGAGATGTGGATTGCGTGAGCTGGCCGGCGTTTATACGGAATGTTTCACGGACATCGGCTGACGCTCCGGGCTTCGCTGTGGGTCGAATCCAGGGCATTGCTCCATACCTCCGGCCGGTCTGTCGCTGCGGATCGATTCTGCTCCTCTTCCTCAGACGAAAACACCACGCCGGAGCCAGGACGGTCCGCGCACAAGAAAACACCTCCGAACCTTCTTATTTGTATCAAAAGGAGCGGCATATAACAAGGAAAAATGGCTTTCTGGGTCACCCGAAAGCGGCCTATGATAAAATCGTGTTTACTTGGATTCCATCCGTGGTTGTGCTGTGCCACCAGATGAAAAGGAGGCTCGACAGTGAATCGACGTCAGTTTCTACAGAATGTTGCGGCTGCCTCGGCGGTTGCTCTGGGTCGGAGATCTCCGGGGGCCGCCGGCATCATGGGTGATGTGGCGGCCTTGCCGAAGCCAAGTGCGCAGCAGGCCCGCTGGCAGGACATGGAACTCGGGATGTTCTTCCATTTCGATCTGCCGATCTACACGCCGGGATGGGATTGGCGCAGTTGGCGCGACAAACCGACGCCCGATTTGTATAACCCGTCCAGGCTGGATACGGACCAGTGGATGGAAGCAGCCAGGGCCATGGGGGCCAAGTATGCCGTTTTCGTGGCCAAGCATTGCAGCGGTTTCCTTCAGTGGCAGAGCGACCTTTACCCTTACGGTGTCAAGCAGTCTCCGTGGCGGGGCGGCAAGGGCGACGTCGTTCGCGACTTCGTGGAGTCGTGCCGCAAGTACGGCATCCAGCCTGGCCTGTACGCTTCGGTCACCGCCAACGGGTATCTGGAGGTCGACAATCCCGGCCTGGTCAACCGAGGCAAGGGCGGGGACTCGCCTGCCCAGGCCCGCTATGTGAAGATCTGCGAGCAGATGCTGACGGAGCTGTGGAGCCGCTACGGCGAGCTGTTCGAGATCTGGTTCGATGGTGGGGCCCTGCCGGTGGAGAAGGGCGGACCGGACCTGGTTCCGATCTATCAGAAGTACCAGCCGGATGCCATCGTCTTTCAGGGGCCGGCCGCCTCGATCCGATGGATCGGCAACGAGCAGGGCGTTGCCGCCTATCCTTGCTGGGCCACAGTCCCTCACCGCCAGGACTATCACGGCCCGGGCGATCCGAACGGCCGTTACTGGCTGCCGGGCGAGTGCGACGTCCCCGTTCGCAACCACGAGTGGTTCTGGACGCCAAACGCCGAGCACAAACTCTACTCGGTCGAGCAGTTGATGGACATGTATTACCGCTCGGTGGGACGCAACTGCAATCTGCTGCTCAATGCCAATCCGAACCCGGAAGGACTGGTTCCGCAAGCCGACTTCCAGCGGTACGTCGAGTTCGGCAGGGAGATTCGCAGGCGATTCGACACCCCCTTGGCGCGTACGGAGGGCAGCGGCTCTACGGTTGAATTGAGGTTGCCCAGGCCCTCCACCATCGACCATGTCATTATTATGGAGGACATCCGCCGGGGCGAACGCATCCGCAGGTACCGGATTGAAGGGCTGACCGGGCCCGATACGTGGCAATCGCTCTGCGAGGGGCAATCCGTCGGACACAAACGGATTGAACAGTTCGCATCGATTAAGGTAGCGATGCTTCGTCTGCGCACGTTGGATTCTGTAAGCGAGCCGCTCATTCGAGAGCTGGCCGCGTACCACGTGGGATAGCGTCCCGTCTTAGAGCAGCGAGCGGTAGGCGTAGCCCTTGAGCATGACCTCGAAGTCCGCCCATTCCTCCTCGTCGACCGGCGTGCGGTAGAAGGCGAAGCTGGACGGCTCGTGCAGGGATCGCAGGTTCCACTCCATCAGCGCCCGGCTGTGCCATCGCTGCATCTCGACGTGGCCGTCGGCATAGCCCAGCGTGCTGCTGTCGTCCCGATGCCAGACCCCGAACGGATCGACCCACTGTCTGGACTTGGGATTCATCACCCAGGAGCCGTTGTTGTATCCGCGAGGATCGCACTCGGCCAGGAAGACGTACTTGGTCGCCGGCTGCTTGATGTCTGTGTAGTTGATGCAGGGGCGGATCTCCCACGTGCCGGCCGCCACCCCATTCATACCGCCGGCAATCGAATAGGTACGAAAGGCATACTGATGTCCCGGACTGTTCTTGCGCCGGTCGGACGGACAGCGATAGACCTCCAACTCCTTGACGTAAGGCCAGTAACCGTCCGGCGAGGGACATCTTTTCGGTTCTTGCCGGAGCGGGATAATGCT
>DAOTJE010000078.1:0-3569 GCA_035448545.1 Sedimentisphaerales bacterium
GATGTCGTCGATGAAGATCAGGCCGCTGCCGCCGGCCGTCGGACTGGTGCGATTGCCGATCCCGATGTACATCGTCTCGACCCGCGCCATGTTCACGCCGGCCAGCCGGCTGAACGGAACCGTCCACGCCTGCCAGGAGGCGACCTTCAGGGCCTCCGGATCGGGATGCGTAACGACCGCCACGTGCCCGGCGCTGTCCTCGACCGCCAGGTACAGCGTCCCGGCGGCGTTGTCCTCGGCGCCGTAGAAGTACAGCCGCAGCGTGCTGGCCCCGTGGCCGGTCCAGTCCTGGGGGCTGTCCCAGGTCCGCGAGATCTCGGAGTAGAACGGGGCCTTGCTGTTATCGTAACGGACCGGCATCGACTGGCGACCGCCGTGGACGACGGCCTTCTCGGCAAACGGTGACTCGGCGTAGCCCGTGGTCGAACCGGTGTTATTGGTCCAGCCGTCGATCCAGGTCTGGAAGACGGTCTGGCCGGCGTCGATGTCGTCGGTGTAGCTCTCAATGTCGTCGATTGTCGCGTACTCGGCGGTGGTGAAGCTCCACAGGTCGCCTTGCCACGTGTCGGGAGTGGCGGCGGCGTTGACCTCGTCAACCTGCCAGTAGTACACGTTTCCGAAGACGAGGTCGTCCGGCTGGAAACTCGCCTGACCGACCGTCCCGGCCAAGGCCAGATTCGCCGGGTCCGTGCCGAGATAGACATTGTGCGAGACCGCCTCGCGGCCGGCCCGCCAGCTCAGCGTTGCCGACGGTTCGACGTCCACCGCCCCGGCCGCCGGCTGCGGCTGACGAGCAAACGCCGGAATATGGAAGAAGCGAACCTCGCTCAGCCCGTACTGCGAGAGCACGCCGAATCCGCTGTTGACCGTCAGTCTGACGTACTTGGCCGCTACGCCGCCGAGATCAACGGTTGTGTTGTGGACGTACGCGGACTTGGCGGTGCCTTGAGACAGTTCGACGTCACCCAGGCTGGCCCAATCCGCGGCATCTGTCGAATACTCGACCGTTACGTTCTTGATCCCGAAGCCGAGAAGCAGCTCGAATTCCACATTGTAGTTCCACACCCAAAGCTCGTAGAGCTTATAGACGCGGTCGAACTCGAACTGAACCCATACAGGATCGCCGTCGGCAGGCTTGCCCAGCCACATGTCGGTGCTCCGGGTGGAGTGCTGGTCAGCCGCGTTGAGTCCCGAAGCGTTGATGATGTTCGCGACGCTTTCGGTGGCTGTCGATATCGCATTCGTTGTGGCAACGACGTTTTCTATCGGATAGGCAAACGGTTCTGTTGTGAAGCTCCAGACCGGGCCTCGGAAGATGGTCGAATCCGGTGGGGCGTTGACCTCATCGACACGCCAGTAGTACGTGGTCTGGAAATCCAGCAGGCCCTTGGGGTCGTATGTGGCAACGGCCTGGCTTTGGCTTACCAGAGCGCCTCGCGGATTGGCCCGTCCGGCCGTGTTGACATCATCGAATTGCGTGCTGAAGTAGACGTCATGGGTGCTCGCGAACTTGCCCGCCGTCCATTGGAGCACCACGTCGCGGCGCACATCCACTGCCCCGTCCTCGGGGATCGGATCGGCCGCCAGCTCCAGCGCTTTGATGCCTGTCATGAGCTTGGCGATCTCGTTCTGCTCCAGGGCCCGATGAAAGATCGCCACATCGTCGATCATCCCGTTATAGTAGGTTCCGCCCCCGCTGCGCCGTCCGATGGTCACCGGCAACTTGTTCTGTGGCATCGTTCCGGCATAGGCCCACTCTTCTCCCAGTTGTCCGTCGATATAGCATTTGAAGATGGTACTATCGTACGTCGCGGCGATGTGGTGCCATTCGCCGGCCGCCGGCGAGGCGGGCGAACAGGTATCGCGTCCTTCGTTGTCGTAGAACTGCCAGAAGATCACGCCTCCATTCTCTTCAGTCAGTTCGTACGGCAGGTTGTTTGCCGCCCAGCTTCCCTTGCTGACAATCGCCATTTCGCCGCTGGCATTCGACCTCATGTACGTCCACGCGGCGATGGTGATGGCATCGGTGATGGACAGACTGTCGCTGTGCGGGATTTCGACCGAGTCTGCGCCACCGAAATCCAGGGCTCCCGTCCCGATGATGCCCGCGACGAATGTCGGACTCCCGACGATGGTGCCGTGGTTTCCGTATCCGGAGTAGTCCAGGGTGTCACCGTCAAACGGCCACCAGCCGACGAGGGTGGCATCGCCGGCTCCGGCACCACCGGAGAGGAAGCTCAGTATGAGCAGAAGCAGGATCGCGTAGCACACTCTGTTGCACATGGGTATCCTCCTTCAAGAAAACGCCGAAATGAGATCTCTTGTGCTCCGGCGACAAGCCGGGCACTCGTCTTACCGCGATCTGTGAGTTCGATGCCAGGCTTCTCAACTGCCCCATTCGACTTCGCTCCGGTCGGAATGACAAAGCGGATACACCTGACATTCACAGCCAATTCCTCCGCGGCGGCAGGGGCGAGGCGTGCCTGGCCCCTGCCGATCCGTTTCCTTCGCGATCATTCGGCCCAAGGCGCTCCGTAGCTGATGTCGTCGATGAAGATCAGGCCGCTGCCGCCGGCCGCCGGACTGGTGCGATTGCCGATCCCGATGTACATCGTCTCGACCCGCGCCAGGTTCACGCCGGCCAGCCGGCTGAACGGAACCGTCCACGCCTGCCAGGAGGCGACCTTCAGGGCCTCCGGATCGGGATGCGTAACGACCGCCACGTGCCCGGCGCTGTCCTCGACCGCCAGGTACAGCGTCCCGGCGGCGTTGTCCTCGGCGCCGTAGAAGTACAGCCGCAGCGTGCTGGCCCCGTGGCCGGTCCAGTCCTGGGGGCTGTCCCAGGTCCGCGAGATCTCGGAGTAGAACGGGGCCTTGCTGTTATCGTAACGGACCGGCATCGACTGGCGACCGCCGTGGACGACGGCCTTCTCGGCAAACGGTGACTCGGCGTAGCCCGTGGTCGAACCGGTGTTATTGGTCCAGCCGTCGATCCAGGTCTGGAAGACGGTCTGGCCGGCGTCGATGTCGTCGGTGTAGCTCTCAATGTCGTCGATTGTCGCGTACTCGGCGGTGGTGAAGCTCCACAGGTCACCTTCCCACGTCGCAGGGCTGGCGGCCTCGTTGACCTCATCGACTCGCCAGTAATAGACGTTTCCGAAGACAAGGTCATCCGGCTGGAAGCTCGCCGCCTCGACCGTCCCCGTCAGTGCGAGATTCGCCGGGTCCGTACCGAGATAGACGTTGTGCGAGGCCGCCTCGCGGCCGGCCCGCCAACTCAGGGTCGCCGTCGGTTCGACGCCCGGCGCCCCATCCGCCGGCTGCGGCTGACGGGCGTGGGCCGGAATATACATGAACCGGACCTCGCTCAGCCCGTACTGGCCCATGACGCCGTAACCGCTCTTGACGACCAGCCGGACGTACTGGGCGGCGATACCACCCAGGTCGATCACGGTGTTGCACGCGTAGGTTGCCTTGGCCGTGCCCTGGGCAAACCGGGCGTCGCCCAGCACTGTCCATTCGCTTGCATCCAGAGAGTACTCGATAGTGACATCCTTGATGCCGAAACC
>DAOTJE010000079.1:0-3118 GCA_035448545.1 Sedimentisphaerales bacterium
GATCAAGCACGGTCTCCCGTTTCTGATGCGCATCGAGGAACGGGCAGCCTGAACACGTAACGACCTGAACCCTTAGACACTGGACAACAAGCTGGACGCATGGCGGAGGCTGTTGTGGGTGTCGCCGAGCCGAATACGGCAATTGGCGGCGTACCTGCGACCCCTTCGCCCACGCGACAGCTTTGTCCTGTGATCTGGCCCGTGCCGACACCCACGCGGACCTCCTCCTCGCTCCGAGGAGGCCCCGATGGTTTCACAGAATTCTTACGACGGCATCGACAAGTATGCCGCCGACCTCATTCGGCACAAAGCACGTCAACTCGTAGGCAAGGCCGGATTCACCGAGGACGACAGACCCGACCTCGAACAGGAACTGATGATCGATCTGCTGCAGCGGATGCGGCATTTCAATCCCGCCAAGGCCAAGAAGACCACCTTCATGGCCCGGATCGTCGAACGTCACATCTCCACCATTCTGGAGGCCCGGTTCGCCCAATGCCGGGACTGGCGGCTCTGCCAAACCTCACTCAACGAACCCCTCGACAACGGTGAAGGCGACACCACCGAGCGGATCGACTTCCTGGATAGCGAAGGCTCTCTGGGGGGCGGCACCCGCGAAACAAGAGAGCGCCTCGCCCATGAGATCCGCATGGATCTCGGCCAGGCCATCGCCTCGCTGCCGGAAGAGCTCCGGGATCTGTGCGTGCGCCTGCACGACAGCACCATGGCCGAAGTCGCCCGGGAGATGGGCATTCCCAGAACCACCCTCTACGACCGGCTGAGCAAGCTGCGGGACGCGTTCAGCGAGGCTGGCCTGACGGACTACCTGTGATCTCCGACGCATCGACTCCGGCTCCGGTAAGTAAGCACCGTGCCGCATGGTGCGGCTATCCGGGGCCTCGGAAATCAGAACCTGAACAAAAGAGGAGTTCAACCATGACTCACGACACCTACAAGTACCGTTTTGACGAGTCGGTCCCGGCCCAGGAACTGGAAGACACTTTCATGCTGGCGATGCTGGCCGTCGAAAGCCTGCATGGCCGTTCCCGTGTGCGGATGGAGAGCCGGTTCAATTTGGACAAGGCCCGCCGCACCTGCGTGATCGACGCCTCCACCGATGTCGGCAGCGACCTCGCCCGCATCTTCACCGGCTTCGCCACCAAGGAATACGGCGAACGCTCGGTCCTGATCGAACGATCCCAGCCGTCGGGTTGCGCCTGTGCCTCCAAGCATCGCGCAGCGCCCGCCGCCGAAGCGGGGGTGGCGGTATGAGCGAGCTGATGACCACCACCTATTCCATGTGGCGGCTGTTCCGCAACTGCCGCATGGCCTGCAAGTGGCGCTACATCGACGAGCTGGTGCCGCTCGAGCGCGACCCCAATCTGGCCTTCGGCTCGGTCATTCACGACTGCCTGGAGTGCTGGCACGGCGAGCGGGATCTGGCCAAGGTCCTCGACCACATCGACCGGACCTATCCGAACCGGGCGCAGGACGATCATCAACAGGCCGACTGGCATCTCGCCCGGGCCATGATGAGCGCCTATGCGGAACACTACCCGGCCGAAGAGTTCGAGGTCGTCGCGCTCGAAAAGACCTTCGAAGGTCCCATCGTCAACCCGGCGACCGGGGCGACCTCGCGCAGTTTCATTCTCGCCGGAAAAGTGGATGGCATCGTCCGTCAGGATGGCCAGTACTTCCTGCTGGAACACAAAACCGCCTCACAGATCGACGCCAGCTACCTGGAGCGGCTGTGGACCGATTTCCAGATCATCCTCTACGCCTGGTACCTGGAGCAGACCCTCGGCATCACGGTCAGCGGCATCATCTACAACGTTCTGGTCAAGGCCAAGCTGCGCCAGGGCAAGGGTGAGACCGAGGCCGAATTCGAGGCCCGCCGGGCGGAGCTGATCGCCAAGTCGAAAACCGGCAAGAGCAGCGCCAAGCGCAAGCTGCCGGAGGACGACGACACCTTCCAGCAGCGGCTCCAGGAGAAGTACCTCGAGCCGGGCATGTTCCACCGCGAGGTGCTCTACATCTCCCGCGACCAGTTCGAGGAACTGCGGGCGGAGCTGTGGGAACTCTCCAAGGCCATGCTCGACGCCCGTCGGCGCGACACCTTCTACCGCAACACCAGCTACTGCTTCCAGTACGGAAGGCCCTGCGCCTACTTCCAGCTCTGCCGCTCGGGCGGCAACCCCAACGTCATCGAAAACCATTTCCAACGGATCGCCCCGCACGAAGAGCTGCGGGACGGAGCCGGTGAAGACGCCGCTCCGGTGTTTTGAAATCCCAACCATAAGGAGACGAAGCCATGCTTCCCAAGACCAAAAGCAAACCCAAACACACGCTCTCGGACCTCACCGCCCTGGTGTACGGCCCGAGCAAGATCGGCAAGAGCACCTGGTGCTCCAAGGCCGATGACGCACTGTTCCTGGCGACCGAGCCGGGCCTGAACGCCCTGGAGGTGTTCCAGACCCCGATCACCTGCTGGGACGACCTTCTGCAGGCCTGCGCGGAAATCGCCGAGGGCAAGCACGAGTTCAAGACCATCGTCGTCGACACGGTGGATAACGCCTACAAGATGTGCTCGGACTACGTCTGCAAGAAATTCAAGATCGAGCACGAATCCGACCTGGGCTACGGCAAGGGCTACGCGCTGATCAACAACGAGTTCCAGCGCGTCATCAACAAGCTCGCCTTCCTGCCCTATGGGCTGATCCTGATCTCCCACTCCCAGGAGCGGGACATCGAGACCCGGACCGGCAAACACACCCGCATCGTGCCGACGCTGCCGGAAAAGGCGCGGAAGCTGGTCACCGGTCTGGTGGACCTGATCCTGTTCTGCGACCTGGACATGAAAACCGGCGAGGACGGCAAGCCGGTCTGGCAGCGCGTGATGCGCACCAAGCCCAGTCCCAACTACGACGCCGGTGACCGCACCGGCCGACTCCCCGAAGTCATCCCCCTCGATTTTTCGAGCTTCATGAAAGCGTTCAACAACACGGCAGCCGGAGCTGCGGCGAGTGCCGCCCGGCCGAAGCCGGAGCCGACCGCGAGTGCGGCGGCGAAACCCCAACAGTAAGGAGATCCGACCATGGAACACTACGAAAACCAATCC